>NZ_CP041159.1:1273600-2547201 GCF_006740765.1 Leisingera aquaemixtae | reverse complement strand
CCGTCCGAGACCACGCTGATCGGCTTTGCCGGTGCGCCCTGGACCGTGGCGACCTATATGATCGCGGGCCGCGGCACGCCGGATCAGGGGCCTGCCCACGCTTTGCGCGAAGAAAACACTGCCCTGTTCGAGGCGCTGCTGGCACGGATCACAGAGGCGACCATCGACTATCTCTCCAAGCAGATCGAGGCGGGCGCCGAGGTGGTGAAGATCTTCGACAGCTGGGCCGGCTCGCTGAAAGGCGCGGACTTCGACAAATACGCGCTGGAGCCCTGCCGCCAGATCACCGCGGCGCTGAAGGAACGCCACCCGGGCATCCCCGTCATCGGCTTCCCGCGCGAGGCGGGTGAGAAATACGTGGGTTTCGCAAAGGCAACCGGTGTGGATTGCGTGGCACTCGATAACTCGGTGGATCCGGAATGGGCCGCCGCCAATGTGCAGGTGGACGGCTGCGTGCAGGGCAACCTGGCCTCCCGCCACATGGTGACAGGCGGGCAGGATCTTGTGGATGACACCCGCCGCATTGTCGAGGCGTTCAAGAACGGCCCGCATATCTTCAACCTGGGCCACGGCATCACGCCGGACGCGGACCCGGACAATGTGCAGCTGATGATCGACACGGTCAGGGGCGGCTGACCTGCTGCGCGCTGCCCGGCCTTGTGCCGGGTGGCTGTTTCAGGCATCAGCGCAGAACGACGCGCCGCGAAAGAGGACATAACGGTGGATTACGGTAAATCTGGAGCACCCAAAATGGGCAAGAATAAACCTCGTCACGCCGAACATAACGCCAAGGGCACCAAGAAGAACCCCTTTGGCAAGCAGGCGGACAAGACTGAGCTGCTTAAGCGGATGAAAGCTGCCGCCGAAAAGGCCAAGAAAGAAGACTGACCCTATTTCCGGCCCAGCTCCGCCAGGATTTCCCTTGTGTGCTGGCCGCGATGCGGGATTTCCGGCGGCACCCACTCTGGCTGGCCGGAAAACCGCGGGGCAGGGGCGGCTTGCAGCACGCCTTGGTCTTCGACCCAGGTGCCGCGGGCGTTCATCGCATGCGCCTGGGCCTCCTCCGGGTTCAGCACCGGGGCGACGCAGGCATCGCTCCCGTCGAACAGCGCCTCCCAGTGATCGCGCGGCTGGCTGGCAAAGATTCCCGCAAGGCGGCCGGTCAAGGCTGGCCAGAGCGCCTTGTTGAACTGCTGCTGGAACTCCGCTTCCTCCGCCAGCCCCAGCTTCTCCAGAAACAGCGCATAGAACTTCGGCTCCAGGCATTGCACCGAGACATAGCCGCCGCCGGCGCAGGCATAGGTGCGGCTCCAATGCGGCCCGTCGAGCAGATTTGCTCCACGTGTGACGCCGAAGTTCCCGGCCTGGCGGATGCTCATCAAGAGGTTCATCATATGCGCCGAGCCGTCATAGATCGCGGCATCGACAACGCAGCCCTCGCCGGTGGACTTGGCCTTGAGAATACCCGCCAGCATCCCTGCCACCAGATACATCGCGCCGCCGCCGATATCGCCGACCAGTGTGGCGGGCGTCAGTGGCACGTCACCAGGGTTTGAGGCATACCAAAGCGCACCCGACAGCGAGATGTAATTGAGGTCATGCCCCGCCGCATGCGCCAGAGGGCTGTCCTGGCCCCAGCCGGTCATGCGGCCATAGACCAGGGCCGGGTTGACCGCGTGGCACTCTGCCGGCCCCAGGCCCAAACGCTCCATCACACCGGGGCGGAATCCTTCGATCAGCCCATGTGCGGTTTCGGCAAGTTTCAGGAAGGTTTCGGCGTCCTCGGGTGCCTTCAGGTCCAGCGTAATCGACCGCTTTCCCCGGTCCAGCAGCGAGTTGTCTGGCATCCCCGGTGTACGCCCGGTGTACGGCCGGTGCACGCAGATCACCTCCGCCCCGAGGTCGGCCAGTGTCATCGCGGCAAAGGGGCCGGGGCCCAGTCCCTCGACCTCCAGAATGCGGATCCCCTGCAGCATTTGCGTTCCCCTTGCGATGTCTTTGCAAAGGCCAGTCTGCTCCGGCTCAGCCGCTTCCGGCAAGCTGCTGGCGGAATTTCCGTGGCGGCATTCCGGTGCCCTTGGCAAAGACGCGGCTGAAATGGGCGGGGTCGTTGAAGCCCAGTTCATAGCCGATCTGCGCCGCGGTCATGTTTGTGTAGATAAGCAGCCGCCGCGCCTCCCGCAGCACCCGGGCGCCGACCAGCGCCGAGGCCGGCTGGCCCGTGGCCTGATGGGCGATCCGGTTCAGATGGGTCGCTGACACCGCCAGTTCATCCGCGTAGTCCGCCAGCGGCCGGCGCAGGCGGAAATCGCGCTCGACCAGCGCTTCAAACCGGGCAAACAGCGTGCCGGTCTGGGATTGCACACTGGGTTCCTGCCCGGCCGCCGCGGCGCGGGCGGCCAGCGCGGTGAGACTGAGTGCCAGCCCGCGCAGCATCTGCGCCCGCCCGAACGCCTTGGCGCGGTATTCATGGAACAGCCGTTCCGCCAAGTCCTGCATCCCCTCTGGCAGCGGCAGCACGGCAGGCAGGTCCAGCGGCGCGCGGATCCCCTCACCCGGAGCCAGGTTCTGGTCCAGCAGATCGGAGGTCAGGGTGATCACCCAGCCGCCGGTGCCATTGCCAAACCGGAAGCCATGCACCACGCCGCGGGGCACATTGATCAGGCAGGGCGGGGCCAGGTTAGGTCTGTTTCCGTCAAGATCCGCCTCTCCCCCGCCGCTGGTCAGCACCAGCAGCTGATGCAGCCTGGCGTGCCGGTGTGGCCGCAATTCCCAGTCATGCAGCTCTGATCGGGCGCGAATCGTCTCGACATGCAGCACATCGGCCAATTCGGCGGTCTCGCCGAACAGGTTGTAGCTGTCGATGCGGGCTGAGGAATGCATGTGCGAAATATACAAGAGATGGCACGGTTGGTCCATTCGCAATCAGGTGCGCCCGGCGCATAATCCCCCTTGCACGAATATACCGAACGATCAGGGGAGCGCGCATGTCCACGCATCAGACGCAGGTTGTTATCATTGGCGGCGGGCCGTCCGGGCTGCTGCTGTCGCAGCTTTTGCACCGCAAGGGGATCAGCTCCATCGTGCTGGAAAAGCGCACCCGCGCCCATGTGCTGGGCCGGATCCGGGCGGGCGTGCTGGAGCATGGTTTCGTCAACCTGATGCGCGAGGCGGGTTGCGGCGCGCGGATGGACCGGGAGGGCGAGATCCACGAAGGCTTCCACATCGCCCATCAGGGGCAGCTGGACCGGATCGACCTGGCGAAGCACACCGGCGGCGACACGGTGATGGTCTACGGCCAGACCGAAGTGACCCGCGACCTGTATGAAGCGCGCGATGCGATGAGCGGTGTCGTGATCCACGAAGCGCAGAACGTGCAGCCTCATGCGCTGACCGAGGCGCGCCCCTTTGTGACCTGGGAGCAGGACGGCGAGGCGCAGCGGGCCGAGTGCGATTTCATCGTCGGCGCCGACGGCTTTCACGGGGTCAGCCGCAAGTCGATTCCCTCGGATGTGCTGAAGGAATACGAGAAGGTCTATCCCTTTGGCTGGCTTGGGGTTTTGTCGGAAACGCCTCCGGTCTCTGAGGAGCTGATCTATGCCCGGCATGAGCGCGGCTTTGCCCTGTGTTCGCTGCGCAGCCGGGTGCTGAGCCGGTACTACATCCAGGTGCCGCTCACGGACCGGGTGGAGGACTGGAGCGATGCGGCGTTCTGGCAAGAGCTGAAGCGCCGGTTGCCGGATGAGGTTGCGGCTGGCCTGCAGACCGGTCCGTCGATCGAGAAATCCATCGCACCCCTGCGCAGTTTCGTGGCGGAGCCGATGCGCTATGGCAACCTGTTCCTGGCAGGCGACGCCGCCCACATCGTGCCGCCCACCGGTGCCAAGGGGCTGAACCTGGCCGCCTCGGACATCTATTACCTCTATCACGGGTTCTTGGATCACTATCTGAAAGGCGACAGCGCCGGGCTGGACGACTATTCGGAAAAGGCGCTGGCGCGGGTTTGGAAGGCGGAGCGCTTCAGCTGGTGGATGACAAACCTGCTGCACCGGGCGCCGGAGGGCAGCGAGACCGACCTGCGGCTGCAGCGTGCAGATCTGGACTACCTGTTCTCCTCGGATGCGGCGCAGGCGTCGCTGGCCGAAAATTACGTCGGGTTGCCGTACTAGGCGCCGCAGCTGGGCAGGCTGACGCTGCGTCGGCCCGTCTATGCGGGGGGCGCGGCCTGTGATCTCCTTTGCGCAGCGGAGGAGGAGCCCATGTCCACGGTACTGTACGAGAAAGACGGCCGGATCGCGCGGATCACGCTGAACCGGCCAGACGTGATGAATGCCATCAATGACGAAATGCCGCGGGATCTGGCCGCGGCGGTGGCGCAGGCGGATGCGGACCCGCAGGTGCATGTGATGATCCTGTCCGGCGCGGGTAAAGGGTTTTGCGCGGGCTATGATCTGACCTATTACGCCGAGGGCAACGGCAGCGGCGAGGTGACCCAGCCGATGCCTTGGGACCCCATCAAGGATTACCGCTTCATGCGGGAGAACACCCAGGCCTTCATGTCCCTGTGGCGGGCGGCCAAGCCGGTGATCTGCAAGGTGCACGGCTTTGCGGTGGCGGGCGGGTCGGACATCGCGCTGTGCGCGGACCTGACGTTCATGGCGGAGGATGCGGAGATCGGCTACATGCCCGCACGTGTCTGGGGCTGTCCGACCACGGCGATGTGGGTCTACCGTCTGGGCGCGGAGCGGGCCAAGCGGATGCTGTTCACCGGCGACCGGATCAGCGGCAGGGGGGCGGCGGAGATGGGGCTGGTGCTGCAGGCTGTGCCGGCGGAGCAGCTGGACGATGCGGTCGAGGAGATGGCGGCGCGGATGGCCTCGGTGCCCATCAATCAGCTGGCAATGCAGAAACTGGTGATCAACCAGGCGATTGAGCAGACCGGGCTGATGCAGACCCAGCGGCTGGCCACGGTCTTTGACGGGATCAGCCGCCATTCGCCCGAGGGGCTGAACTTCAAGGCGAGAGCGGAGGAGGCGGGCTGGAAGCAAGCGGTGCAGGAGCGGGATCAGGGCACTTTCGACTGGACAGCCAATGAGACGCTCCCCAAGCGCAACCGCTGACCGGAGCAAGGCGGGAGGGCTCCCGCGCCTGTGCCATGCATCGCAGATGCAAGGCAAAGCCTTGGGCATGGCGCCGCGCTGACGCGCGGCGCCGGGGCGTTTGGGGCACGGTAACGCTTCGTGTGACAGGGCAGCGCATGCGCTGCTGCGCGGCCGCAGCGCGCAAGGCGCGCTGCCCGGCCCAACGCCGGCCAAGGCCCGGCGTCAGCCGGCCGCCAGGGCGGGGGCGGGAGCGCCCCAGGCGACGGTCAGCCTTTGCCGGCTGCCGCGCGGGTGCTCCGCCAGATCCAGCAGAGCCGCACCGAAATCCGCAAAGGAGATCTGCGAAGCGCCATCCGCATCCGTTACCAGCGTATCGGTGCCGAACCGGTAGCGGCCGGTCTGCGGGCCTTCCGTCAGCAGCGCAGGCGGGCGCAGGCAGGTCCATTCTGTCTCGGTCTCCGCCTCCAGCAGCGCGTCCTGCGCGGCGCAGGCCTCGGCAATCGGGCGGACGCTTTCCGGGAGGAAACCCGGCGCGCTCAGCACTGTGTAGCCGCTGCCGTCGGCCAGCTTCAATGTCGCGGCACCGCCGGTCACCAGCACCGGAATGCCGGCCAGCCGGGCCGCATCAAGCGCGGCACGGGTCAGCGGCACCAGATCGGCTTCCCGCCCCGCGAGCGGCCGCAGGGCACTGATCACTAGGTCGTGTCCCCGGGCGGTCTCTGCCGCTGCCTGGGGGTCCGCCATCAAGTCCAAGGGCTGCGGGGTGACCAGGGGGCTGAGACCCGCCAGCGCCTGCGGCTGCCGGGACACCGCCGTCACTTGATGGCCGCGCGCTACCGCGGCCCTCAGGGCTGCGCTGCCTGCATCGCCGGTTGCGCCAAAGAGGATGATTCTCATGGGTGGGTCCTTTCATTTATCTTGACGTGAAGATAGTTCACAATAAATCTTGACGTCAAGATGAATTTCAAGATTTCCTGCGGCGGTCCCTTGCCCCGGGGTACCCGCCGCCGCCCTCTGGGCCACTGCGGACTTGGCAGGGCGGAGCCGGGCGGCTAGGTCTTGGGGAGCCAACGACACAGCGCCAGGGAGGCCCAGCCCATGCAGATGAGTGACCAGAAGGAAATCGCCGCCGATCCGGCAACCGTCTACGCGGCGCTGCTGACGCCTGAGGTGCTGCAAGCCTGCGTGCCCGGCGCGCAGGACGTGACGGGCACACCCGAGGAGGGGTTCCAGGCCACGGTCACCCAGAAGGTCGGCCCGGTCAAAGCCACCTTTAAGGGGCAGGTGACCCTGTCGGACCTGGTTGAAAACGAGAAACTGACCATCAGCGGCGAGGGCAAGGGCGGGGCGGCCGGCTTTGCCAAGGGCGGCGCCATCGTGACCCTGGCGCCATCGGGCTCCGGCACGCTGCTGTCCTATGATGTCGAAGCCAAGGTCGGCGGCAAGCTGGCGCAGCTGGGCAGCCGGATCATCGACGGCTTTGCCAAGAAGATGGCGGACCAGTTCTTTGCCAACCTGCAGGCGCATCTGGCGCCGGAGGCCGCGGCAGACGACGGCGGCGATGCCCCGGAGGACGGCGAAAAGAAGGGCTGGTTCAGCAAGGTGACCGGCCGCGGCTGAGCCTGCCCGGAACTCTGCGCAAGCGCACAGGCCAATCTGCGGCCCGATGTGCGGCACGGGGCTGGCAGACGCGGCACACCGCCGCTAGGGTAGCCGGGATCTGAGACCATCCCGGAGGCATCATGGCGGCCATCCTGTCCATCCGCGATCTGCGCAAAATGTACGATGGCGGTTTCGAGGCGCTGAAAGGCGTCTCGCTCGATATCGAAGAGGGCGAAATCCTGGCCCTGCTCGGCCCCAACGGCGCGGGCAAGACAACCCTGATTTCAACCGTTTGCGGCATCACCACTGCGACCTCGGGCAGCATCAGGGTGGGCGGTTTCGACAACGTCTCCCAGTTCCGCGCAGCCAGGGCGCTGATCGGGCTGGTGCCGCAGGAGATCACCCTGGAGCCCTTCACCAAGGTGCTCGACACGGTCACATTCTCGCGCGGCCTGTTCGGCAAGCCCGCCAATGCGGAACTGATCGGGAGCATTCTGCGCAAGCTGTCGCTGTGGGAGAAGCGCGACAGCCGCATCATGGACCTGTCAGGCGGCATGAAGCGGCGGGTGCTGATCGCCAAGGCGCTGGCGCATGAGCCGCGCATCCTGTTCCTGGATGAACCCACCGCCGGAGTGGACGTCGAACTGCGCAAGGACATGTGGGAAATCGTGCGCGAACTGAAGGCCGGCGGCGTTACCATCATTCTGACCACCCATTATATTGAGGAGGCAGAGGCCATCGCCGACCGGGTGGGGGTGATCACGGGCGGCGAGCTGCTGCTGGTCGAAGCGAAGGAGCAGCTGATGGCGCGGATGGGCCAGAAACAGCTGGAAGTGCAATTGGCCAAGCCGGTCGAGGCGGTTCCGGAGGCGCTGTCGCAGCACAACCTGCAGCTGGTCAACGGCGGCGGCGGGCTGCTTTACACCTATGACACAAGGGCGGAACGGACCGGCATCACCACGCTGCTGAATGATGTGGCGCAGGCCGGTCTGGTGCTGTCGGATGTGCAGACGCGCGAATCCAGCCTGGAAGACATTTTTGTCGGCCTCGTTTCGACGGGCGGGGATTCGAAGGGCGCAGCCGAGGGGGACGCGGCATGAACTGGACAGCGGTTGCCACCATCTACAAGGCTGAAATGGCGCGGTTCTGGCGCACCTTTCTGCAAAGCTTCATCTCGCCGGTGCTGTCCACCTCGCTCTATTTCGTGGTGTTCGGCAGCGCCATCGGCAGCCGCATCCAGGAGGTCGACGGGGTCGAATACGGTGCCTTCATCGTGCCGGGACTGGTGATGCTGTCGGTGATCACACAGAGCATATCCAATGCCTCCTTCGGGATCTATTTCCCGAAATTCATCGGCAATATCTATGAAATCCTGTCGGCGCCGATCAACTTCCTGGAGGTGGTCGCGGGCTTTGCCGGGGCGGCAGCGACCAAGTCGCTGTTCATCGGCGTGGTGATCCTGTGCACCGCCTCGCTGTTTGTGGACCTCCCGATCCAGCATCCCGTTGCAATGGTCGCCTTCCTGGTGCTGACTTGCCTCAGCTTTTCGCTGATGGGGTTCATCATCGGCATCTGGGCCGGGAATTTCGAGCAGCTGCAGCTGGTGCCGCTGCTGGTAGTGACGCCGCTGGTGTTCCTAGGCGGGTCGTTCTACTCGATCTCCATGCTGCCGCCGGTGTGGCAGACCATCACCCTGTTCAACCCGGTGGTTTATCTGGTGTCGGGCTTCCGCTGGGCGTTCTTCGGTCAGGCGGATGTGCCGGTGCTGCTGAGCCTGTGTGCCATTGGCGGCTTTACCCTGGCCTGCATGGCAGTAATCTGGTGGATCTTCAAAACCGGCTGGCGCATCCGGGCCTGATCGGGGGCCGGAAGCAGGGCGGGACGGCCGCAATTGCAAGCTGCTGTTCTGCCCGGCGGGAGCCTCCTCCGCAGTCGTCGGAACCCATTTTCCCAGCTCAAATCAGCGTTGCATTTATGCCCGTGGAGGCGGCGGTTTTTGCGTTTCGCGGGAAAACCCCGGGGGGTGCATCTTGTTTCACCCCGGGCGGCCCTCTACATCGGCGCCATGAGAATTCACCTGCCTTTCCTGAAAAGACAGCCGCTGGTGGCGGTGGTGCGCCTCAACGGCGCCATTGGCATGCCGGGGCGCGGTTCGCTCAGCGATGCCGCCCTGGCCCCGGTGCTGGAGCGCGCCTTCCGCAAGGGCAAGCCGGCCGCCGTCGCGCTTGAAATCAACTCCCCCGGCGGCTCGCCGGTGCAAAGCTCGCTGATCGGTGCCCGCATCCGCCTCCTGGCGGAGGAACTGGGCATCCCGGTCTATGCTTTTGTCGAGGACGTTGCGGCCTCCGGCGGCTACTGGCTGGCCGCCGCTGCGGATGAGATCTGGGCCGACGCCAGCTCGGTGCTGGGCTCGGTCGGGGTGATCTCCGCCGGGTTCGGCGCCCATGTGCTGCTGGCCCGCCAGGGTGTGGAGCGCAGGGTTTACACCGCGGGCGAAAGCAAATCCATGCTGGATCCGTTTCGTCCGGAAAATCCCGAGGACGTGCAGCGCCTCAAGGTGATCCTGAACGACATCCACGCCAATTTCATCGACCACGTCACAGAACGGCGCGGCGCCAAGCTGAAGAACGATGAAAATCTGTTCACCGGCGAGATCTGGCTGGCGCGCAGAGCTGAAGAGCTGGGCCTGATCGACGGTATCGGCCACCTCAAACCCAAGATGCAGGAGCGGTTCGGCGAGAAGGTCCGCTTCCGCCGCTACGGCCTGAAGAAGCCGTTCTGGAGCCGGTTCGGCATGCGGGTTGCCCAGGACGCGCTGGCCGGGATCGAGGAACGTGCCGAATACGCGCGTTTCGGGCTCTGACGTGCTGTTCAAGATCGTTGCCCTCTTTCTGGTGGTGATGGCTGTGCTTGCGATGTTCGGCAAGCTGCGGTTTCCCGGCCAGAAGCACATCAATTCCAGGCGCTGCCCGGCCTGCGGCCGCTTCCGGATCGGCAAGGGGCCGTGCGCCTGTAAAAAAGGAGATCGTGGCAAATGATGCCATGGCTGTATTCGGCGCTTGGTTTGGTGATCCTGCTGCTGGCGGGCGATGCGCTGGTGCGCGGCGCGGTAAACCTCAGCCTGCGGCTGGGGGTGCCTGCGCTGATCGTCAGCCTGACCATCGTTGCCTTTGGCACCTCGGCGCCGGAATTGCTGATTGCCGTCAGTGCAGTGCATGAAGGCGCAGACGGCATCGCGATGGGCAATGTGGTCGGGTCCAACACCGCCAATATCCTGCTGGTGCTTGGCATCCCCGCGCTGTTGCGGGCGCTGCACACCAGCGAATGCAGCACCCGCAGGAACTATGTCTTCATGCTGGGCGCATCGGTGCTGTTTATCGGTCTGGCTTTCAGCGGTACCTTCACGGTCTGGTCCGGCCTGATCCTGCTGACCGCACTGGCCGGGGTGCTGGGTGTAGCTTTCCGCGATGCCCGCAAACACCGCCGCAATGGCAAAGGCAATGGCTGCGCCACGGATGCGGACTTGGAAGAGATCGAAGAGGCCGACCCAGACATGCCGTATTGGCGTGTCGGAATTTACCTGCTGCTGGGCCTGATCGGCCTGCCGCTGGGCGCCGACCTGCTGGTGGACAACGCCTCGATCATCGCGCGTCTTTACGGGATCAGCGAAACCGTGATCGGCCTGACGCTGGTGGCGGTGGGCACCTCGCTGCCGGAACTGGCCACAACCACAATGGCGGCGATGCGCCGCCAGGCGGATGTGGCGCTGGGCAACGTGATCGGCTCCAACATGTTCAACCTCCTGGCCATCATCGGCATTGCCACCTTTGTCGGTCCGATCAGCGTCGATCCGGAGTTCCTGCAGTTCGACCTCTGGGTGATGCTCTCGGCCTCGCTGCTGCTGATCCCCTTTGTCTTCTTCAAGCAGGACATCACCCGGACCTGGGGTGTCATTCTCAGCGCGCTCTATCTGGCTTATATGGTCGTCCTGTTCTAACTCTAGGCCGGCAGCAGCAGGGGAGGCGCAGATGCGGGCATTGGTGACAGGAGCGGGCAGGCGGCTGGGCCGGGCGATGGCCCTGGAACTGGCCGCGCGCGGCCATGACGTCGCCGTCCACTATGCAACATCCGCGCAGGATGCCGAGGAAACTGCCGTGGAAATCCGCGCACAGGGCCGCCGGGCGGCGGTGTTGCAGGCGGATCTCCTGGACGAGGCGCAGTCCCAGGCGCTGCTGCCCCGGGCGGCTGAGGCGCTGGGCGGGCCCGTCACCTGCCTGGTCAACAACGCGTCCATTTTCGAGCATGACACGCTGGCCAGCGCCACCCGGGACAGCTGGGACCGACACATGGGCAGCAACCTGCGGGCGCCTTTCGTGCTGCTGCAGGCGATGGCGGCGCAGGACGTGCCGCTGGAGACAGACGCCCGGGGCGAGCCCTGTGCCTGGGGACTGGCGGTCAACATGATCGACCAGCGGGTGCGCAAGCTGACACCGGAGTTCATGAGCTACACGCTGGCGAAATCGGCGCTGTGGACCCTGACCTGCACCGCGGCCCAGGCGCTGGCGCCGCAGATCCGCGTCAACGGCATCGGTCCGGGGCCGACGCTGCAGGGGCCGCGCCAAAGCGCGGAGCAGTTTACCCGCCAGCGCCAGGCCACGATTTTGCAGCGCGGCGCCGACCCGCAGGACATCACCGCGGCCTTGTCGTATCTACTGCAGGCCAAGGCGGTGACCGGCCAGATGATCTGTGTGGACGGCGGCCAGCACCTGGCCTGGCAAACACCCGACAGTGACGGGCTGGAGTGACGCAAACAGGGGCGAAACCATACCTTTCGCCGCAAGTTTTGCACCGGTGTGCCTGCCGTCACGGAAGCGTTACAAAAGTGCCTTTCTTTTCAGAACCTTGACAGGCTGCCTAAAAAATAAATAGTCAAATCAGCACCTTAACAATGTGCCTAAATTTTAGGCATCCGTCCGAAACCATCTCGAAATAAGGAAAAACGCGGGATAGCCCAAAGATATCTTCGTAGTTATCCACAACTTCCGTGGATTTTACCGCTCTTGATCCGGACAGGCAAACATTGCAGCCAGGAGCGGGGAATCATATGTCTGAGCACATGAACGACCAGCCTGCCGAAACATCCCCGGATTCGCCCGCCACAAAGCCCAGAACCGGCTATGCCGTGATCCAGGATTACGTGAAGACGTTGGACGCCTCGCCCGGGGTTTACCGGATGCTGGATGCGGACAGCCGGGTGCTCTATGTGGGCAAGGCGCGCAATCTCAAGGCGCGGGTGTCAAACTATACCCGCCCCGGCAACAGTCCCCGGATCGAGCGGATGATCGCGCTCACCGCCTCGATGATGTTCCTGACCACGCGGACAGAGACCGAGGCGCTGCTGCTGGAACAGAACCTGATCAAGCAGCTGAAGCCCAAGTACAACGTTCTGCTGCGCGACGACAAAAGCTTCCCGAATATTCTGGTGGCCAAGGATCACGCCTTTCCGCAGATCAAGAAGCACCGCGGCGCCCGCAAGCAGAAGGGCAGCTATTTTGGCCCTTTCGCCAGCGCCGGCGCAGTGAACCGGACATTGAACCAGCTGCAAAAGGCGTTCCTGTTGCGCAACTGCTCGGATTCGATGTTCGAAACCCGCACCCGGCCGTGCCTGCAGTACCAGATCAAGCGCTGCTCGGCGCCTTGCACCGGGCTGATTTCTGAAGCGGACTATGCCGCCAGCGTGCGCGACGCCGAGCGATTCCTGTCCGGCCGTTCCACCAAAGTGCAGGAGGAGCTGGCAGAGCAGATGATGGCCGCCTCCGAGGCGATGGAATTCGAGCGCGCCGCCGCCTTGCGCGACCGGATCAAGGCGCTGACCCAGGTGCAGTCCTCCCAAGGCATCAACCCCCGCGGCGTCGCCGAGGCCGATGTGATCGGCCTGCACATGGAGGGCGGCCAGGCCTGCGTGCAGGTGTTCTTCATCCGCGCCAACCAGAACTGGGGCAACCAGGATTTCTATCCGCGGGTGGATGCCGACAACAGCCCGGCAGAGATCATGGAGGCCTTCCTCGGCCAGTTCTATGCCAACAAGGAGCCACCGCGGCAGCTGATCCTGTCCGACGCCATCGAAAACGCCGACCTGATGGAGGCGGCGCTGAGCGGGACGGCAGGCCGCAAGGTTGAACTGCTGGTGCCTCAGCGCGGCGAAAAGACCGAACTGGTGGCCTTTGCCGTGCGCAACGCCCGCGAAAGCCTGGCCCGCCGGATGGCCGAAAGCGCCACCCAGGCCAAGCTCTTGCGCGGGCTGGCAGAGGCCTTTGGCCTCGAAGGCCCGCCGCAGCGGATCGAGGTTTACGACAACTCCCATATCCAGGGGACCAATGCCGTAGGCGGCATGATCGTGATGGGGCCGGAAGGCTTCATGAAAAACGCCTACCGCAAGTTCAATATCAAGGGGGATGACCTGGTGCCGGGCGATGACTTCGGCATGATGAAAGAGGTGCTGCATCGCCGCTTCTCGCGCCTTCTGAAAGAAGACCCGGACCGGGACAAGGGGCTGTGGCCCGATCTGCTGCTGATCGACGGCGGCGCAGGCCAGGTGTCAGCCGTGACAGAGATCATGGAGAAGCACGGCGTGCAGGACATCCCGATGGTAGGGGTGGCCAAGGGGGTCGACCGTGATCACGGCAAGGAGGAGTTCTACCGCCCTGGCGCGCCGGTCTTTGCCCTGCAGCGCAACGACCCGGTGCTTTATTTCATCCAGCGGATGCGGGATGAGGCGCACCGGTTTGCGATCGGCACCCACCGCGCCAAACGCGCCAAGGCGGTCAGTGCCACGCCCCTGGACGAAGTGCCCGGCGTTGGGGCCTCGCGCAAACGCGCTTTGCTGTCCCATTTCGGCAGCGCCAAGGCGGTAAGCCGCGCAAATCTGTCCGACCTTAAGGCGGTGGAGGGCATCTCCGAGGCGCTGGCGGAGCGCATTTATGACCACTTCCACGGCAGCGGGTGAAATAAGCCCTTGAAAACCGGACCACTCCCTTGTTCATCTGGCCGGAAATATCCCCGCCGGAGGCATCCGCCCCCAGGGGGCGGATTTTTGTCTGCCATCTGCTTTCCACACGCCAGCCAGCCGGATAATGTGCCCGCATGAAATGGACCCTGCCAAATATCCTCACCCTGCTGCGGCTTGTCGCTGCGCCCGGCCTTGCGGTGATGTTCCTTTACTTCTCGCGGCCCTATGCAGACTGGTTTGCGCTGCTTTTGTTCATCACCGCCGCGGTGACCGACTGGTTTGACGGCTATCTGGCCCGGGCCTGGAAGCAGGAAACCAAGATTGGCGCGATGCTGGATCCGATTGCCGACAAGGCGATGGTGGTGATCGCGCTGATGATTTTGGTGGGCTATTCGGCTGAGCACTGGACCCCCTGGCTGGTGCTGCCCGCGACCGTGATCTTGTTCCGCGAAGTGTTTGTCTCCGGCCTGCGCGAATATCTTGGCGACACCGCCGGCACGCTCAAGGTCACCAAACTGGCCAAGTGGAAGACCACCGCCCAGATGCTCGCTATTGCCACGCTGTTCTCGCAGGGCATCTTCGAGCATTACCTGGTGATGTCCTCCTTTGGCATGGATGATCAGATCTACAGCCAGGTCATTGCAGGCGAGCTGGAGGATCTGTTCGGACTGCGCTGGAAGGAGGCCGGGGTGTTCTGGACCGGCCGCATCGGCCTGTGGCTGCTGTGGATCGCCGCGGCGCTGACCGCGATCACCGGACTGGATTATCTGCGCAAGGCGATGCCGCATCTGAAGGAGGCGCATTGATGGACATTCTGTATTTTGCCTGGGTGCGCGAGCGTATCGGACTGCCGCGCGAGCAGGTGGAGACTTCTGCCGCCACGGTGGCGGATCTGGTCGATGAACTGCGCGCGCGGGAAGAACGCTATGCTGCCGCCTTTGCGGACCTCTCCGCCTTGCGGGTGGCGCTGGACCAGGAACTGTCGGAGTTCGACGCTCCCCTGGCTGGTGTGCGCGAGGTGGCCTTTTTCCCGCCGATGACCGGGGGCTGAGGCGATGCGGATTTCCGTCCAGGAGGCCCCGTTTGAGCTGGGCGCCGAGAGCGACGCTTTCGCCGCGGGCGTTGCGGGGGCCGGCGCGGTGGTGACCTTTACCGGCGTTGTCCGGGACGCCGATCAGGGCGGGCTTGCCGCGATGGAAATCGAGCATTACCCCGGCATGACCGAAAAAGCCCTGACCGCCATCGCGGAAGAGGCGATGAAGCGCTGGTCGCTGGCCGATGCGCTGGTGATCCACCGCCACGGCCGCCTGGCCCCTGGCGAGCGGATCATGATGGTCGCCACCGCCGCCCGGCACCGCAAGAATGCCTTTGAGGCAGCGGAATACCTGATGGACTACCTAAAATCCCGCGCGCCGTTCTGGAAGAAGGAAATCCTGGCAGGCGGCGGCTCGGACTGGGTGGCTGCCAAGGACGCCGACGAAGACGCATTGAAGCGCTGGTAGTCTGCAGAACCAAGGCGGGAGCTCCCGCCAGTTGTTCGATCATCACAGATGATCTCCACCTGTTGGGCCCGGCGCCGCGCTGACGCGCGGCGGCGGCCGCCTGCAGCAGCCGGCGGGTCAAGGAGGCCGCAGGCCCCGCGAAGCGGCTTGACCTTGACGCGCCAACCTTCAAATACAATCGAATGAGGCCGAGATGGGCAGACCTGCCCGTTCAGGCCTTCTTAGCATAATGAAAACGCCGCGCGTCAGCGCGGCGCCAGGCCCAAGGCTTCTCAGGCTGTGATTGCGCAGCCATCACGGCCTGCAGGCGCGGGAGTGCCCCGCTTGGACCCTTAGTGCGGGATTTGGCTGCGCAGTTCTTCGGCCTCGCGGCGGGCCTCGCGCAGGCCGTCCATTGCCGCGCGCAACTCGGCTTCGGTCTGGGTCAGCTGGTTGGTCAGCTCCGCCTCGCGCTGCTGCAGATAGGTGATCGCCTGGTCGCGGGTCTCCTCTGCCTCATGCAGCTCCTGGCTCATCCGGTCGAGGTCGGCCACGTCGCTCTGGCGCACCCGGGTGAAGCGGTGCACCAGCCAGTTGGCGAACCAGCCGATGGCAAAGGCCGCAAACAGGATGATCGCGGTGGTGATGATGAACTCGGTTCTGTTCATTACTCTGTGGTCTCCTGTGCGTCCTCTGCGCCTTCGGCGTCCTCGCCGCCGGCGCTCTCGTCACCGGTGCTGTCTTCTGCGCTCCCCGCCTGTGCGGCAGGGCGGATCAGCTTGAATTCAATGCGGCGGTTGGCCTCGCGGCCTTCCTCAGTGTCATTGCCGGCAATCGGGGTGCTCTCGCCATAGCCCTTGGCGGCAAAGGTCGAGGTCACAACCCGGCGCGCCCGCAGCTCGTTCAGCACCGATTGCGCCCGCGCCTGGCTCAGGTTCTGGTTCATCGCCTCGCGGCCCTGGCTGTCGGTGTGGCCCTGGATCTCCAGCCGCACCGGGCCGCAGCGGCCCAGGATGTCCGCGATCCGGTCCATTGTCCCGGCGCTGTCCGCCGCAATGGTGGCGGAGCCGGGCTCGAATGTGATCTTGCCGTCACTCTGGGCGCTGGCAAGCTGCGCCTCGCAGAGTTCCGGCGGCAGCGGCTTGTCCGTCGGCTCCGGCGGCTTCTCATAGGTGATGTCGAGGCCATAAGTCTCGGCCTCGCCCAGCTTGGCCGACAGGAAGCGGGCGATTTCCGCCGGTGCGTCCTTGCGGTGGCTCATGCCGCGCAGTTCCAGGTTGCCGGGTGTCACCGTGACCGCGCCGCGCTGCAGATAAGACAGCGCTTCCAGCCCCGCCAGCACCCGCACCGGCCAGTCAGCGGGCAGGTTGGCGGCGACCCGCGCCGCTGTATGCACATTGCCGGAGCCGAACCGCGCCTTTGCGTAGCTGTCCGCAACCTTGCGCAGGGCGGCATCGGACAGGCGGCCGCGCAGCTGCACCTGCCCCTCGGGGCTGAGGGTGGCGGTAAATTCCGGCACGCCGCCGGCATCCTGCGCCTCTGGCACCGGCAGCACCGCGTGCAGGGCAAACACCCGGGGCAGGGCGCCTTCCAGCTCGCCCACCACGTGATCAAAGCGCGCCTCCGGGGTGCCTTCGGCGGCCACTAGCGTGATATCCGCATTGGCGATAGTGACCGAGCCGCCGCCCAGCTCAGCAAGGCCGGCAATGCTCAGCTCTGCCGCCCGGGCCCAGTTGGGCGAGGGCACACCCATGCCGATCACGCAATCCGCATCCCCCTGCAGCCCGGCCTTGCGGGCGGCGGCCAGGATACGGTCGCGGCTTTCCTCGCTTTCGGCAGAGCAGGCGTCAAATTCCGCGCTGTTGCCGTCCAGCAGGAAACGCAGGGTGAACGGGGTGATCACCGGCCGCGGTGCGGCGATGTCGAGCGCCAGCCGCAGTCCCGGCGGCGCGGTGCGGCCCAGCCGCTCTTCCAACTGCGCCTTGGCCTCCTCGCTGCCGGAAATGGCCGTCACCGAGACCTCTCCCGCCGCAACGGAAATCTTGGCGCGCGGCAGCAGTTTCAGCGCTTCCACAGCAAAGCCCATCGCCTCCGGCCAGCCTTCGGGAATGCCGTATTTCGCGGTTTCCAGGAAGTCGGCCACATGTTCCGGCCCGGCCAGGCTCTCTAGCTCCTCAACCAGCGCGGCGCGGCCGGAGCCTGCGGGGATCAGTCCAATGATGGAAATGCCGCCGTCATTGCGCAGGATTTCCGCCGAGAACCGCGGCGGCGCGAGGCCATCGGCAGGCGGAACCTCCATCCCGTCCACGATCCGGGCCGCGTCGACAACTGTGCCCACCAGCGATTTGACCGAAAACCGCGTGGCCTCATCCGGGGCGGTGCCCTCCAGCAGCACCTGCAGCCCGTCTGCCGTCACCTCCGCCCAGGTATAGCGGCCGCCGTCCAGCGCCGCGCGCACGCCGCGCTCAGTGCTCTCTTCCACGGCGGTGACGGCAAATCCGGCGGCAACAAGGCTCAGCCCGGCTGCGGCGGCAAAGGCCAGGCCCGGGATCATCAGCTTAGACAAGCGCATATGGCGGCACATTCCCAGTTTGCGTTACAGGCTCTTACCCCGCGAGCGGCCGCGATTCAATCACACGAACATGGCCAGGACAAAGAAGATCAGCGGAATCAGGCCGGTATCGCGGTTGAGCCGGAACAGCTGCAAAAGCCGCTGGCTGTTCTCTGCGTCAAAGGCGCGCAGCTGCCAGGTCATATGCCAGCCCATCGCCCAAGGCCCGGCCAGCGCCAGCACCAGGGCCAGCACCGAAGCGCTCTCCAGCACCGCTCCGATGACTGCCAGCGCCATCAGGCTGACAAAGGCCACGATGAAGCGGCGCAGCCACACCGGTGTCTGCGTCCCGAACAAGCGGGCCGTGGATTTCACCCCGATCAGCGCGTCGTCCTCGGTGTCCTGATGGGCATAGATGGTGTCATAGAACAGCGTCCAGGCGATCCCGGCCAGATACAGCAGCACCGGCGGCCAGCCCAAGGAGCCGCTATGCGCCACCCAGGCCAGCATGGCGCCCCAGTTGAAAGCGAGACCCAGAAACACTTGCGGCCACCAGGTGAACCGCTTGGCAAAGGGATAGACCGCGACCGGCAGCAGCGACAGGATGCCCATGGCGATGGCCGCCTGGTTGAAGGTCAGCAGAATCATCAGTCCAGCCAAGCATTGCAGCGCCATCCAGGCCAGCGCGCCCTTTACCGTCACCTGGCCGGAAGGGATGGGGCGCGACCGGGTGCGCTCCACCTGGCCGTCGAAGTTGCGGTCGGTGATGTCGTTCCAGGTGCAGCCCGCGCCGCGCATCAGCCAGGCGCCGGCGGCGCAGCCGATGGCGATCCACAGATCCTGCCAGCGCAGGCTCTGATCCGCCAGTATCGCCAAGGCCAGCCCCCACCAGCAGGGGATCAGCAAGAGCCAGGTGCCGATCGGCCGGTCGGCGCGGGAGAGCCGCAGGTAGGGGCGCGTCCATTCCGGGGCATGTGTGTCGACCCAGTTTCCGGTAACCGCATCCGCGACCTGACCCTCTGGCGCTGGCTTCTGGCCTTGCATATGTAGGACCCCATGAGTGCAAAAATCAGACTGTATGTAGAGCACCCCTTGGGGGCAGGGCAAACGGTTCCTTTGGACCGGGATCAGGCGCATTACCTGTTCGGGGTGATGCGGCTGGCAGCGGGCGCTGCTGTGGCGCTGTTCAACGGCAAGGATGGCGAATGGCTGGCCGAAGTGGCCGAGGCCGGCAAACGCGGCGGCACGCTGGTCTGCCAAGAGCAGACCAAGCCCTTGCAGCTGCCGCCGGACCTGTGGCTGATGTTCGCGCCGATCAAGAAGGCGCGCACTGATTTCATTGTCGAGAAAGCGGCCGAGATGGGCGCTGCCCGCATCCTGCCGGTGCAGACCGAATTCACCAATTCCGAGCGTATCCGCCAGGACCGGCTGCAGGCCCATGCGGTCGAAGCCGCGGAACAATGCGGTGGTACCTATGTGCCGGAAGTGGCGGACTTGCAAAAGCTCCCCCGCGTCCTGGACCAGTGGCCCGCCGGGCGGCAGCTGATGTTCTGCGACGAGGCTGAGGTGGGCAATGCCCTGCAACTGGCGGCGCAGACGCAGAAGGACGCGCCCTGGGCCATCCTGATCGGCCCGGAGGGCGGGTTCTCGGAGGCTGAGCGCAAGCGCCTGCACGCGCTGCCGCAATCCCACGTCGTCAGCCTTGGCCCCCGCATCCTGCGGGCCGATACGGCGGCGGTGGCGGCCATGACGCTGTGGCAGCAGGCACTGGGGGACTGGTAATGGGATATCTTGAACCGCTGCCGTTTTTTGCCCGCCCAAAGGGCGCCGCCCGCCAAATGGCACGGGTGCAACTTCAGGCGCAGCTGAAATGGCCCGGCGCCGGCATCAGGCTGCAAACTGCGCTGAAAGTCTCCGAAGAGACCTCGGTCTTCCGCGGCTATCGCGGCGAGGACCCGGTGGTCGTGAAGAAATTCTGGGATCTCAGCGCACGGCGCGGCTTTGTCGGCGGCACTGTGCAAGCGCTCCGCCGCTTTGAGCGCCTTGGCGCCCATCCGGACTTCTCCGTCAACAGGTGTTTCGCCAGTTCCGGCCATCTGGGCCTTGTGGTGGTAAGTTTCGAGGCCGGAACGCCGGTGGACAAGCTGCTCAAGCAGACCGCCGCAAACCGGCCGCAAATCCTGCGGCAATGCTGCGCGTGGCAGAGCTGGGCGGGACAGGGCGAAATCATTCGTACCGCCCTGCCTTCGAACCTGATCGAAGCTGAAATCCACACCATTCTCGGCGCCAGTGCCCGGCACCCGGACGCCGCGCTGCTGGCCGAGCTAGGCAATGAGCTGCTGCGGTTGCTGCCGCTGCTCGACGGCCAGCCGGCCGCGCGGGCGCCCGGGCATCCCGACTTCGCCCCCCGCAACCTGATTCTGCGCCCGGACGGCGGCGTTACGGCAGTCGATATCCATCGCAGCGGCACCTTCTTCCAGTCCCGTCAGGCGGCCATATTTCTCGTGTCCAAAGACTTCCAGAGCGAGAGCGCAGACGGCGCGCTGCTATTCGGGCTGGACCAAAGTGAGATGCTGCAGTTTCTGGCCCAATCGAGCGTGCCAGAGGACGAAACCAATACAGTTCTGATTTTCTTTATCGGTCTCACTCTTCTCAGAATGTACTCTACCAAACCGAGGCGCGGGCGGCCCATGAAGATGAGGCGCCGCAGAATCCGGGCTTATCTCAACGACCTGAGGCGAGGCGTTGGAATCAGAGCATGACTTTCATCAGCCCCGAACCCCGCATTTTCCTGCATGGCGTGCGGATCGCTTTCGTCTGCCCCAAGATCAGATTCTGCTAACCGGATCCTGTTATACCGGCTGCAGCTTCCGGTTCAGCGTGCCGGGCCGGGCGAAAATGCGTGGTGCGAGCCGGCCAGAGGGGCAGGACTGCCTGCGACGAGTACTGGATTGCCGGGTTTCAGGAGCCCGTCACGGGCAGCTGCGGCTAAAACCGCACGGCGATCGGTGCGTTGCCCATTGCATCCGCCGGCTTGGCTGCTCAAATAAGAAGGGTGTGGCGGGACGCTGCCCCGCCCGACGTTGGAATAAGGCGAAGCAAATGAGTTTCATCCGCCCCGAAGCCCGTGCCACCCTGTGGCAATGGCGCGAAGTATTGGCCGCCGTGCTGATGTTCCTGCTCGGGCTGAAATGGGCGTTTTCCTCGGCCGGGTTCACAGCCATCACCGGCTGGGCCCTTGTGGCCACCGGCCTGGTGACCGCAGTGATCGGCGCGCAGCGGATGCGGTTCCGGCGCGGCACAGCCGGGCCGGGCGTGGTGCAGGTGGACGAGGGGCAGATTGCCTATTTCGGTCCTCTGACCGGCGGTGCGGTGGCGGCCTCCGAGCTGGAGCGGCTGGCGCTCGACCATTCCTCGAAACCGCCGCACTGGCTGCTGGAGCAGCCGGGCCAGCCGCCGCTGGCAATTCCGGTGAATGCCGAAGGCTATGAGGCGCTGTTTGACGTCTTTGCTGCGCTGCCGGGCCTCAAAACCGAGCGCATGCTGACCGAGCTGCGGCGCAAAGGTGCTCACCAGGTCGTGATCTGGGAGCGCAGATCCAGCCGGCCGGAACATTTGCGCCTGCATTGACACCGGCGGCGATTCCGCCCACGACTGACCCTTCAACACAGACCTAACAGGACGGAGTGCCAGGCATGTCCATTCCCCAGTCCGGCGGCGGGCCGATCGAACGTCATGAGCAGCTTGCCGAATACCTTGCCGACGGCTGCAAGCCCAAGGACGCCTGGCGCATTGGCACCGAGCATGAGAAGTTCGGCTATTGCAAGGACACGCTGAAGCCGCTGCCCTATGCCGGCGAGCGCTCGATCCAGGCGGTGCTGGAAGGCCTGCGCGACGGCCACGGCTGGGCGCCGCTGATCGAGGGCGGCAACCTGATCGGCCTGACAAAAGGCGGCGCCAACATCAGCCTGGAGCCGGGCGGCCAGCTGGAACTCTCGGGCGCACCGCTGGAAACCATCCACGAGACCTGCGACGAGGTGAACGCCCACCTGCGCGACGTCAAGGACATCGCCGATAAGATCGGCGTCGGTTTCATCGGACTGGGCGCTGCTCCGGTCTGGCACCATGAAGACATGCCGCTGATGCCCAAAGGCCGCTACAAGCTGATGGACGCCTACATGCAGGAAGTCGGCACCATGGGCACCACCATGATGCGCCGCACCTGCACCGTGCAGGTGAACCTCGACTTCTCCTCCGAGGCCGACATGGTGCAGAAGCTGCGGGTGGCCTTGGCGTTGCAGCCCGTCGCCACGGCGCTGTTCGCCAATTCCCCATTTCTGGACGGCAAGCCGAACGGCCACAAATCCTGGCGCTCCCGCGTCTGGCGCTCGCTGGATGCCGACCGCACCGGCATGCTGCCGTTTGTATTCGAGGACGGCTTCGGGTTCGAGGCCTGGGTGCAATATGCGCTCGATGTGCCGATGTACTTTGTCTACCGCAACGGCGAGTACATCAACGCGCTAGGCATGTCCTTCCGCGATTTCCTCAAGGGCGAGCTGCCCGCGCTGCCGGGGGAAACCCCGACGCTGAGCGATTGGGCGGACCACCTGACCACCATCTTCCCCGAGGCCCGCATCAAGAAGTTCATCGAGATGCGCGGTGCCGACGGCGGCCCCTGGCGCCGCCTGTGCGCGCTGCCCGCCTTCTGGGTCGGCCTGACCTACGACCAGAGCGCGCTGGACGCGGCGTGGGATCTTGTCAAGGGCTGGGACGCCGAGACCCGCGAGGGCTTGCGCGTGGCGGCCTCCGAGCAAGGGCTGCAGGCCAAGGTGAACGGCATCAGCATGCATGAACTGGCGCGGGAGGTGGTGGCGATTTCGGAAAGCGGCCTCAAGGCGCGGCACAAGCCCGGCGCGGGCGGCCTGGTGCCGGATGAGACCCATTTCCTGAATGCCCTGAAAGACAGCCTCGAAAGCGGCAAGGTCCCGGCAGATGAGCTGTTGGAGCGCTATCACGGCGCCTGGGACGGGGACCTCAACCGCATTTACAGCGAATTCGCTTATTAAGACTGCAAGGGCCGCGTTCACGACGCGGTCCTTTGGTTTCCAAAGCCGGGCTCAGCTGCCCGGCTTGCCCAGCACCCGGCGCTGATACAATTCCCGGACCTGCGCCTTGCGCGCCGCCTGCAGCTTCCTTTCCTCTTCCTCCGTGCGCTTGGCCAGACAGGCATAGCCCGCATAGGCGTTTCCTTCACCGCCGCGGGCCTCGCGCGTGCGGGGGGCACCGGGCTGGTGCCGTGTGTATTGCCGCCGCGCTCCGAGGGCAGCAGCATGAAATAGAGATGCAGCAACAGCGCGATGAATGGCCCAAGCGCGATCAGCGTGAAGTGGAACAAGTACTGAAACGCCAGGACGGGATCATGCGCCGCTATAACGCCGGTCTGATCCAGCACACCGCCCGGATCGGCCTGCGCTGCAACGCCCAGCAGCATGGCCAGAATGGCGTCCCAGTCCAGTGCATTGGCGATGGCTGCCAGATTGAACAGCGCCTCCCAGAAGCTGCCGGACAGGGAAGCCGTCACTGCCCCGGCGACCATCAGCCCGGGGCCAAGGCCGCTTGGATCACTCATCGGAATTGCTGTCAGAAGGCCAACGCTCAACACCAGCCCCAGCGAAACTGCAGTGAACGGCAGCTTGGCCCATCTGCCGCTGCGCCCGGCATCATGCAGCCTGCGCACGGTCAGCGACAGCCGCGGAATGAAGGTGAACAGGAACAACCCGAGCGAGCCATAGTGGAAGGGGTTCAGCGGCGGTACTTCGCGGCGCAAGAGGTGTCCCCAGACTTCCGAGGCATCACCAGGCAGCATCAGGAAAATAAACAGCCAGACCAGCGGGATAACGCACCAGTACTCCAGGCGGGTGGTGCGGCCGTCAAAGTCGAGAAACTTGAAAGCAAAGCTTTCAAAGGCGGGAAGAATACGGGAAATCATTGGAAACCTGCTGTATTTTAATCTCCCTTGGGTTGCGCAGGAAACTGCGGCGGAATTGGGGCCCGGGCAGGGCAGGCCCGTGGTATCAGCCGCGGCCGCTCATCAAAAACCCGGCGGCAGGATGTCCTGCCGCCGGCTGCTCGCTTGTGAGTGGTGGCTTTAGCCTCACTGGGTCTGCAGTTCCGCCGGATCCTTGTCCGCGATGCCGTCCCAGTTGGAGTCGGCTTTTTCGATGAAACCGGGAATGTCGCCTTCCCAGCGGGTTTGAATATCCTTGGCGAGGTTCAAATACAGCTTGTCGTCGACGATCTTCCACAGGGTCGGGTCGCCGTCGAATTTGAAGCCCATGGCCGCGCCAAAGGCGCAGTAGCCGCCGTATTCA
This sequence comes from Leisingera aquaemixtae, assembly GCF_006740765.1. Taxonomy (GTDB): domain Bacteria; phylum Pseudomonadota; class Alphaproteobacteria; order Rhodobacterales; family Rhodobacteraceae; genus Leisingera; species Leisingera aquaemixtae. The sequence continues at coordinate 2,523,085 of NZ_CP041159.1, read as the reverse complement.
GGCAGGTAGGCTTCGGGGTTCTTTTCAAATTGGGCTTTGTTCTCTTCAGACGCGAAACGGTACAGCGCGTCGTTGTGCGTGGCGGTGATTTTCCAGTTGCCCGGAGTCGGCTCCCCAACCGTGAAATAGGCTACCGGGTCATAGCCCTGCAGCGCCAGACCGGTGGAGGAGGCGTTGATCTCAACCCCCGCCGCCAGGGCTGAGGTTGCCATCGCAACCGACAATGCCACACCGCTGATCAGTGCTTTTACTTTGTTCATGGTCCCGTCCTTTCAAATCCTGGCCGCGGCGTTCCCAAATGCTTGCCCGGCCGGTGTTTCACCATGTGCGCCGAGGAATCCTGCGGGTCACGGCACCGATGTGGAGACCCGGGCGATCACGTTCAAAACAACTCAATTTGACTGTGCACCGGGCGGCAGCGGGCTGTGCATTCCTGCGCAGACTAGGTGACAGGCCGCGATGCGGCGGGCAGGGTAGGGGCAGGCAAACCGGAGGCAAACATGAAACACCCATTCCCCGCCCGCCGCGCGCTGCTGTGCGGGCTGGCCGCGGCCTTGATGGCGGCGGCAGTGCCGGTCAGCGCCCAAGGCATCAGCGGCAGTTACCGTGCCGAGGGCCGCAACCCGGACGGCAGCAGCTATTCCGGCACCGTGCAGATCCGTGACAGCGGCGGGATGATCGAGGTGCATTGGCAGGTCGGCACCCAGACCTATGCCGGCAGCGGCACACGCAATGGCGATGTGGTCTGGGTGAACTGGGGCGATACCTATCCGGTGGTCTATGTGCGGATGCCCAGCGGAGAGCTGCATGGCACCTGGTCCAACGGCCGGGCGCTGAAGCGTCTTATTCCATAACGTTCAGATCAAGAACGAAGCGGACCACCTTCTCCGCGGGCATCTCGCAGGGTTTCAGACGCGCGCCCGAGGCCAGCCGGTAGAGGTTGAGGCTGATGTAATCGCCGCCGCCGAGTTCGCGCGCCACCAGTTTCTGCGCTTTGCCCGCGGCCAGATCCTGCCGGATGACCGCGTATTTGCGCCCGCCGGCCAGACCGGTGAAGGCCCCCAGCGGCAGCGCGTCAAAAGCTGCAAGGAAGGCTTGCAGCTCTGCGGTGGTCACTTCTGCCCGATCCTGGGTTCGGTGCCTGCGCGCAGCCGGGCGATATTGGCCGAATGGCGGACAAAGACAATCGCCGCCAGCAGCACCGACAGGCCAATCACCGCCTGATACCCCAGCACAAACGCCCAAACCGGCGCTGACAGGGCCGAGACCAGCGCCCCCATCGAGGAAATCCGGCTGGCCGCCGCCGCCGCCAGCCAGGTCAGGCAGCAGGCAATGCCCGCGGGCCAGGCCAGCGCCAGCAGCAGGCCGAGGAACGTGGCCACGCCCTTGCCGCCCTTGAACCCCAGCCAGACCGGAAAGCAATGGCCCAAGAAGGCCATCAGCCCCGCCGCCTGCGCCGCATCCTCGCCGGCCAGGGAGCGGGCCAGCAGCACCGCCGCCGCGCCCTTGCCGCCATCCAGAAGCAGTGTCAGTGCCGCGGCGGCCTTGCTGCCGGTGCGCAGCACGTTGGTGGTGCCGATATTGCCGGACCCGATCTGGCGCAGGTTGCCGAGACCGAAGGCCCTGGTGACCACCAGCCCGAACGGCACGGAACCAAGGCCGTAGCCGATCACCGCCCACAGGATCAGAACGGCGGCGGAACTGTCGATAACTGGCATCAGGTCCTCCGGTAAACCGGCTCACCGGCCACATAGGTTGCTTCCACCCGGCCCTGCATCCGCTGGCCGTCGTAAGGCGTGTTCTGCGATTTCGAGCGCAGTTTGAAGCGGTCCAGCACAAAGGGCACATCCGGATCGAACAGCACCAGGTCGGCCGGCGCGCCTTTGGCCAGGCGGCCGCTGTCCAGCCCCAGCCGTTTCGCCGGGTTCAGCGCCATCGCGCGAAACAGCACGGGCATATCCAGAAGCCCGTCATGGTACAGACGCAAGGCGGCGGGCAGCAGCGTCTCCAGCGCCACCGCACCGGCCGCAGCTTCCTCGAACGGCAGGCGCTTGCTTTCCTCATCCTGCGGTGTGTGCATCGAGGAAATGACGTCAATGAGCCCGGTCCGCACCGCCTCGACAACCGCCAGACGGTCCTCCTCAGAGCGCAGGGGCGGCTTCACCTTGAAAAAGCTGCGGTAGCCGGCCACGTCCAGCTCGTTCAGAGTCAGGTGGTGGATAGAGGTGCCTGCGGTGATATCCAGCCCATTGGCCTTGGCGCGCTCCAGCGCGGGCAGGGCGCGGGCGGTGGTGATTTGGTCCGCGTGGTATTTCGCGCCGGACATTTCCAGCAGCGCAATGTCGCGGTCCAGCCCCATCCGCTCTGCCATCGGCGAGACCGAGGGCAGACCGTACAGCGCCGCTAGCTTGCCGCTGGTGGCGGCCGCACCGGCGCTCAGGCCCGGCTCTTGCGGATGGGCGATGACCAGGGCGCCGCAGGAACGGGCATAGGTCAGCGCCCGCTGGAACACCTTGGTGTTTTGCACCACGTGGTCGCAATCGGAAAACGCCACCGCGCCCGCATCCATCAGAAACCGGATCTCGGTCATTTCGCGGCCTTCGCGCCCCTTGGTGAGCGCCGCCATCGGCAGCACGTTTACCGGCGTGTCGGCCTGGGCGCGCCGGGTCACGAACTCCAGCGTTTCCGGGCTGTCGATCGCGGGCGCGGTGTCCGGGCGGGTCACGATGGTGGTGACGCCGCCGGCAGCGGCCGCCAGACCCGCGGATTTATAGCTTTCCTTGTGCCGCTCGCCGGGCTCGCAAACCTTGACGCCGATGTCCACGATCCCCGGCGCCAGGCATTTGCCGCCGCAGTCCACCTGGGTCACGCCGTCCTGGCCGATGTTACGGGCGCTCAGCAGCGCGGCGGCGCCGGTGCCATTCCTGTCAACCGCCGCGATCCGTCCGTTCTGCACCAGAACCATGCCCAGCGTATCGGTGCCTGCCTCCGGGTCGATCAGGCGGGCGTTGATGAAGAGAGTGCTCATGCCTTGGCTCTTTCGATAGCGTTGAGAGTCGCGGCCGGGTCGGCCTGGTATTTTATCAGGTGCTTGTCGCCGCCTTTGGTGACCACCTGCACATAGCTGCCCATGGTGCGGACAGTGCCGATCTGAGAGAGCGCGACGCCGCGCCCGGCCGGGCCGCTGAGGGCATCTTCCGTCAGGGTCCAGACCACCGCCAGCTCCTCGCTGGCCATGTACCAGCCGCGCAGGGCGATTGCCGCCAGGCCGCCGATGGCTCCGGTCCAGATGTGCGGGCTGCCCATCACCCACAGCACCGCCATGGCGCCGCCCATGCCGATGGCCGCCATCCAGGCGTGAGCGCGGACATAGGCGCCGCGGTCCGGTTTGAATTCGCGTGCCGCCATCAGCTCACAAGCACCCAGATCAGCAGCGCAATCAGCAGCATGACAACGGTAAACAGCACAGCCCCGATGCGGCGGGACTGGGCCCGCGCCGCGCGCGGCGTCAGTTTCGGGGCAGAATAAGGCTTGGCGCTCTCAGCTGTTGCGGGCGGCGCGCTCCAATTGGTCTGCCGCTCGCCATAGGTGCCGATCAGCTTGATCTGATCCGCCGGGGTCAGCCGGGTCTCCTTGCCGTCAAACGCGCGGGAGCGGATCAGCAGCACATGGCCCTCCTGGGCCTGCAGAACCTCCCGGTCCGCCTCGACCTGCGCGCGCGGCACGCCGCAGCCTTCGGTGAGGTAACCGGTCAGACCGATGTCCTCCAGATCGGAGACCGGGAAGATTTCCACCTGCTCCATGTCAAGCGTCTCGGCCCCCAGCACCTGCGCCAGCGCGCCAGGTTCCTTCAGGAAGGCCGCCTGCTCCGGCCGCATGGCGAGTTCGAACAGCCGGATCACGCCGCGTTCGCCTGCCGGGATATGGATCACGCCGTCCATGCCGCTCACCCTGCCTCCGCCTGGCGTTCGGCGCGCAGGTTGCGGGCCAGCAGGTCCATCGCCGCCATCCGCACCGCGACGCCCATTTCCACCTGTTCCTGGATGACCGAGCGGTTGATGTCGTCGGCGAGCGTGCCGTCGATCTCCACCCCGCGGTTCATCGGGCCGGGGTGCATGACAATGGCGTCGGGCTTGGCCAGCGCCAGCTTCTCGGCGTCGAGGCCATAGCGGTGGTAATACTCGCGCTCCGACGGGATAAAGCCGCCGTCCATCCGCTCCTTCTGCAGGCGCAGCATCATCACGACGTCGACGTCCTGCAGCCCTTCGCGCATGTCGTCATAGATTTCGGCGCCGAATTCGGCGAACTGGCCGGGCACCAGCGTCGGCGGGCCGATCAGGCGGATGCGGTTTTCCATCTTGCCGAGCAGGATCAGGTTGGACCGCGCCACACGGCTGTGGGCGATATCGCCGCAGATCGCGATGTTCAGCCTGTGCAGCCGGCCTTTGGAGCGGCGGATGGTCAGCGCATCCAGCAGCGCCTGGGTCGGGTGCTCATGCTTGCCGTCGCCCGCGTTCAGCACCGCGCAGTTCACCTTCTGCGCCAAGAGGTCCACGGCGCCGGAATGCGGGTGGCGCACAACCAGCAGATCCGGGTGCATCGCATTCAGCGTCATCGCGGTGTCGATCAGGGTCTCGCCCTTTTTGATCGAGGAGGCCTGCATCGCCATGTTCATCACATCGGCGCCCAGCCGCTTGCCCGCCAGCTCGAACGAGGCCTGGGTGCGGGTCGAGTTCTCGAAGAACATGTTGATCTGAGTGAGGCCCGCCAGCACGTCGGAGTGCTTCTCGGGACGGCGGTTCAGCGCCACATAGTCGTCGGCCAGGTCGAGGATCGCGGTGATCTCATGCGGTTTCAGCGGTTCGATGCCAAGCAAATGGCGGTGTTCGAAGGACATAGGGGGCGGCTCCGCTTGATTTGCAGGTTCTTATAGGCGGCGTGCGCGGTTGCGGCAAGGCGTAGCCGCGGGGCTGGCGGCGCGCAGGCGAGGGGCCGGCCCCTCGCGCTCCCCGGAGTATTTTCAGACAGATGAATGGCTTGAATTTGCAGGGCAGGGCCGGTGAGGTGTTCCGCTTGCCGGCTGGGCGGAGTAGCTTGGGCGCATGGAATCGGCATTGGATTACTGGAGCGCGCGGGCGCTGTTGGAGTGGCAGGCGGAGCTTGGCGCGACCGAAGCGCTGTGCGACGCGCCGGTCGACCGCTATGCGCTGGAGCAGGCGGCCCCCAAGCCGAAGCCGGGCGCTGCCCCCGCGCCGCCGCCCAAGCCCAAGGAAGCGGATCCCGTGGAGGTGGCGCAGAGGGCCGCCAAGGGGGCGGCGTCGCTGCCCGCCTTGCGGGATGCGCTGGCGGGTTTCGATCATTGCGACCTGAAACGCGGCGCGCGCAATCTGGTGTTTTCGGACGGCCAGCCGGGAGCCCGGGTGATGATCATCGGCGAGGCGCCGGGCCGGGACGAGGATTTGCAGGGCAAGCCGTTTGTGGGCCGGGCCGGGCAGCTTCTGGACAGGATGCTGGAGGCGATCGGCCTCAGCCGCGCCGAAAGCGTTTATATTTCTAACGTGCTGCCCTGGCGGCCGCCGCAGAACCGCGACCCGCTGCCGGCAGAGATTGCCATGCTGACGCCTTTTCTGGAGCGGCATGTGGCGCTGGCGGAACCGGAAGTTCTGGTGCTGATGGGCAATATCAGCTGCCAGGCGGTGCTGGGCAAGCGCGGCATCACCCGGCTGCGCGGCAAATGGGACCAGGCCTGGAACAGGCCGGTGATCCCGATGTTCCACCCCGCCTATCTGCTGCGCCAGCCAGCGCAGAAACGGCTGGCCTGGGCAGACCTGCTGGAGCTCAAGGCGCGGCTGGGCAGTTTGTCCTGAGGTAAAGCGATGAAAATCCTGGCGTTCTCCGACCTGCATCTCTCGGCCTCCCATGCGGCGGATATCGTGGCGGCCAGCGCCGGTGCGGATCTGGTGATCGGCGCGGGCGATTTCTGCAATTGCCGGCAGGGGATGGACCGGGCAGTGGCGATGCTGGCCGGTTTGCAGGCGCCGATGGCCGCGGTGCCCGGAAACGGCGAAAGCGCGGATGAGCTGCGGGCGGCGGGCTTGCCGGATACCACGGTGCTGCATGGAGAAGGCGGGGTGTTCGAAGGCCTGCGCCTGTTCGGGCTGGGCTACGGCGTGCCGGAAACGCCTTTCGGCAGCTGGTCCTGCGACCTGAGCGAGACGCAGGCGGCAGCGATGCTGGCGGCCTGTGAGCGCGCGGACATCCTGATCTGCCATTCCCCGCCCAAGGGGCTGGGGGATCTGACCTCCGGCGGGCAGTCTGTCGGCTCCACCGCCATCCGGGCCGCGGCGGAGCGGATCCGGCCTCAGCTGCTGCTCTGCGGCCATGTGCATGATTGCTGGGGCTTTCGCGGCACATTAGGCAAGACGCAGGTGGCCAATCTGGGCCCAGGCGTAAGCTGGTTCGAGGTGGCGCCATGAGTGCTGGTGCAGGTTTGCCGGCGTGCGCCCCGGCGGGAATTTTTGCAGCGCTGGCCATGCGGCAGGCGATTACGGAGAGGACGTGACAGGCAATGTCCCGGATTGACGAAAACATGGACTTCATCCCCGTCCGCATCGCGGTGCTGACGGTCTCGGACACCCGCAAGCTGGAGGATGACCGCTCCGGTCAGGTGCTGGTCGACCGGCTCGGCGAGGCGGGCCACGTGCTGGCCGCGCGCAAGATAATCCCCGACGAGCGGGCGGAGATCGCCGCGCAGTTGCGCGCCTGGGTGTCCGATCCGGAAGTGGATGTGGTGATCTCCACCGGCGGCACCGGCCTGACCGGGCGCGACGTGACGGTGGAGGCGCACCGCGACGTCTATGAGAAAGAGATCGAGGCCTTCGGCACCGTTTTTACCTGGGTCTCGATGCAGAAGATCGGCACCAGCGCGGTGCAGTCGCGCGCCACTGGCGGGGTCGCGGGCGGCACCTACCTGTTTGCGCTGCCCGGCAGCCCCGGCGCCTGCAAGGACGGCTGGGATGAAATCCTGTCAAAACAGCTCGATTACCGCCACCGGCCCTGCAATTTCGTGGAAATCATGCCCAGATTGGAGGAACATCTGCGCCGGAAGTAAGCGCGCGCGGCGTGTAACCTCGCAAACCCGTGCGGAAATTCATATATTTCCAAGCGGGCACAAGGCATTTTACGCTTTGGCAGGCCGCCTGCGCGGTCCCGGCAGCAGCCGCCACCGGAAGGGAGAAACATGCGCTTTTTGCGTCAGAGTGTGACAGGGGTTTTCCTGGCGGCGGTCACGGCGGCCCTGCTGCTTTATGCCGGGCAGCTGATCTTCGGCGCAATCGAGGCGCAGCTGAACGCGGAGAAGGCAGCCCCCCCGGCGCGGGAGCGGATTTTCGCGGTCAATGTGGTGACGGCGGAGCTGCAGACAGTGGCACCGGAGCTGACTGCCTTTGGCCGGGTTGAGAGCCGCCGCGCGCTGGAATTGCGCACCGCGGTCGGCGGACGGGTGGTGCAGCTTTCTGAGGATTTCGAGGACGGCGGCACGGTCCGCGCGGGCGAGGTGCTGGTGCAGATTGACCCGGCGGATGCCCAGTCGGCGCTGGACCGGGCTGAGGCCGACATGATGGACGCCCGCGCCGAGGAGCGCGATGCAGGCCGCGCGCTGGTTCTGGCCGAGGATGAACTGCAAGCCACTCAGGATCAGGCGCAGCTGCGCGAACGCGCCTTTCAGCGGCAGGTGGATCTGGCCAGCCGGGGCGTCGGCACCGCGGCGGCGGTGGAAACGGCAGAACTGGCTTCGGTGCAGGCGCGCCAGGCGGTGATTTCGCGCCGGCAGGCGGTGAACCAGGCAGAGGCCCGCGCCGATCAGGCCGCAACCCGGGTGGCACGGGCGCAGATCGCGCTGGATGAGGCGCAGCGGGATCTGGACGACACCACGATCAAGGCTCGCTTCGACGGCACCCTGCAATCGGTGAACCTGGTGCAGGGACGGCTGGTTTCGGCCAATGAGAAGCTCGCGGATCTGGTCGATCCGGACCTGCTGGAGGTGGCTTTCCGGGTCTCGACCGCGCAATACGCCCGGCTGCTGGACGCCGAAGGGCATCTGCTGCAAGCACCGGTGCGGGTGTCGCTGGATGCCGACGGGGCGGGGCTGAGCGCCGCCGGGCGGATCTCCCGCGCCAGCGGCGCGGCGGGCAACGGGCAAACCGGGCGGCTGGTCTACGCGCGCCTGGAAACCGCGCCGGGGTTCGAGCCCGGGGATTTTGTCACTGTCAAGGTAACTGAGCCAGAGGTCGCGGCGGTGGCCCGTGTGCCCGCCTCGGCGCTGGGCGCCGATGGCAAGGTGCTGGTGCTGGGCGAGGAGGGGCGGCTGGAGGCGCTGCCGGTGGAGCTGGTGCGCCGCCAGGGCGATGATGTGCTGATCCGCGGCGCCGGGCTGGAGGGCCGCGAAGTCGTTACCGGCCGCACGCCGCTGCTGGGCGCTGGCATTAAGGTGCGCCCCTTGCGCCAGGGCGCCGGGGTGCAGGCGCTGCCCGAGCTGATCGAGCTGAGCGACGAGCGCCGCGCCCGGCTGGTGGCCTTTGTCGAGGGCAGCAGTGCGATGCCGACAGAGGTGAAGGCGCAGATGCTGCGGCAGCTGGCCGAGGCGCGGGTGCCCGCGCAGCTGGTCACCCGCATTGAATCCCGGATGGGAGGCTGAGGGCCGTGGTCCGCAAGCTCCCCCGTCCGGCCCGCGGGCTGTTCAGTTACTTCGCCCGCCACCGCACCGCTGCAAACCTGCTCTTGGTGATCATGCTGGTGCTGGGGGCGGCGGCGATGCCCAATATGCGGGCGCAGTTCTTCCCGGATGTTATCGTCGAGCGGGTGACTGTCTCGGTTGAATGGGAGGGCGCCGGGCCGGAGGACGTGGACAACGCCATCGTCCAGGTGCTGGAGCCGGTGCTGCTGGCGGTCGATGGGGTGGAGAAGACGTCCTCCATTTCGCGCGAAGGGCTGGCAACGCTGACGCTGGAGTTCGAGCCGGGCTCCGACATGGGGCAGGCTACCGATGACGTGCAAAGCGCCGTGGACGGCATCACCTCGCTGCCGGAAGAGGCGGAGGAGCCGGAGGTGCGGCGCGGCGCCTGGCGCGACCGGGTGACAGATGTGGTGATCACCGGCCCGGTGGGGCCTGGTCAGCTGGGCCTCTTTGCGGATGAGCTGGTGGTGCGGCTGTTCGAGGCCGGTGTGACCCGCACCACCATCCGCGGGGTGGCGGCGCCGGAAACCATCGTCGAGGTGCCGACCGCCCAGCTGATCACCCATGACATCACCATGCGCGAAATCGCCGAAGCGATTGCCGCCGAGGTCGACGCGGATCCTGCAGGCGACGTGAGCGGCGCCAATGCCCGGGTGCGCACCGGCAGCGAGAAACGCCAGCCGGATGAGCTGAAAGCCATCGTTCTGCGCACCAACCCCGACGGCTCCGTCCTGACCATTGATGATGTGGCCTCGGTGCGGGTCGAGGGGGTGGACCGCAACCGCTCTTACTTCGTAGGTGACCATCCGGCGATGTCGATCCGGGTCGACCGCTCTGACCAGGGCAATGCAATCCGCCTGCAGGGCCAGGTGCAGGACGTGGTCGCGGAAATGCAGGCCAGCCTGCCGCAAGGGGTCACAGCGCAGCTGATCCGCACCCGCGCTGAACACATCACCGACCGGCTGAACCTGCTGGTCGACAACGGGCTGATGGGGCTTGCGCTGGTGCTGTGCCTTCTGTTCCTGTTCCTCAACACCCGCATTGCGTTCTGGGTGGCGGTGGGGATACCGGCCTCGATGTTTGCCGCGGTGGCTCTGATGTATGCGGCCGGGATCACCCTCAATATGGTCAGCCTGTTCGGCCTGATCATCACACTGGGCATCGTGGTGGATGATGCCATCGTGGTGGGGGAGCACGCCGATTTCCGGGTGCGCCGACTCGGCGAAAATCCGGTGCAGGCCGCCGAGAATGCCGCCCGGCGGATGGCGATGCCGGTCTTTGCGGCGACCCTGACCACGATCATTGCTTTCTTCGGACTGACGCTGGTGGGCGGGCGGTTCGGCGAACTGATCCGCGACATCCCCTTCACCGTGATCGCGGTGCTGGCGGCCTCGCTGGTCGAATGCTTCCTGATCCTGCCCAACCACCTGGCCCATGCGCTGACCCATGCGCAGGCGCGGCACTGGTACGACTGGCCGAACCGGATGGTGAACCGCGGCTTCCGCTGGCTGCGCGACCATGCGTTCCGCCCGCTGATGGGGCTGATCGTCACCGCGCGCTATGCGGTGCTGGCCGGGGCGTTGGCGATCCTGGCCAGCCAGGCGGCGCTGTTCATCAACGGCGATGTGCAATGGCGCTTTTTCAACGCGCCGGAGCGCGGCTCAATCACCGGCAATTTCGTCATGGCCGAGGGGGCTACCCGCACCGATACCCTTGCGATGATGCGGGAGATGCAGCGCGCGACAGAGGCGCTGGGCGCCGAATACGCCGGACGCTACGGCCGCAACCCGCTGGATTTCGTGATGGCCGAGACCGGCGGCAATGCGGGCCGCGGCCTGTCGGGGGTTGAAGGCAAGGAAGCCGACCTGCTGGGCGGGATCTCGATCGAGCTGATCGACGCCGACCTGCGCCCCTATTCCAGCTTCGCCTTTGTGGCGGAATTGCAGGAACGGGTTGCGCGCCACCCAATGGTCGAGACGGTGTCCTTCCGCAGCTGGCGCTCTGGCCCGGGCGGCGATGCGCTGGACGTGCAGTTCGCGGGCGCCAGCGTGCAGACGCTCAAGACCGCCTCAGAGGACCTGAAAACTGCGCTGCTGCGCTTCCCCGAGGTGTCCGCGGTTGAGGACAACCTGGCCTACGACAAGGAGGAGGTGATCCTGGACCTCACCCCGCACGGCCAGGCGTTGAATTTCACCATCGGCAGCCTGGGCCGTGCGCTCAGGGCGCGGCTGAATGGGATTGAGGCAGCAACCTATCCCGACGGGCCGCGCAGCGCAGCGATCCGGGTGGAGCTGCCGCAAAATGAACTGACCGCCGATTTCCTGGAACGCACCCTGATGCGGGCGCCCAGCGGGATCTACGTGCCGCTGGCCGATATCGTCTCGGTCACGCAGCGCACCGGGTTTTCCACCGTGCGCCGCGAGAACGGCATCCGGGTGATCAGCGTGACCGGCGACATCTCCGAGGACGATCCGGCCCGCGCCGAGGCGGTGATGCAGGCACTGCAGGAGGAGATCCTGCCGAAGATCGCCAGCGAGCGGCAGGTCGAATGGCGCCTGTCGGGGCTGGCGGAGCAGGAGCAGACTTTTTTGCAGGAGGCGGGTACCGGCCTGATCCTTTGCCTCACCGGGATTTACCTGGTGCTGGCCTGGATCTTCGCCAGCTGGACCCGGCCGCTGGTTGTGATGGCGATCATTCCCTTTGGCCTCGTCGGCACCATCTGGGGCCACTACATTTGGGAGGTGCCGCTGTCCATGTTCACGGTGGTGGGCCTGTTGGGGATGACCGGCATCATCATCAACGATTCCATCGTGCTGGTGACCACGATCGACCAGTATGCCAAAGACCGCGGGCTGATCCCGTCGATCATCGACGCGGCGGCGGACCGGCTGCGGCCGGTGATGCTGACGACGATGACCACGGTGCTGGGACTGGCGCCGCTGCTGTTCGAACGCGCGCAGCAAGCACAGTTCCTGAAGCCGACGGTGATCACCCTGGTCTACGGCCTGGGCTTTGGCATGTTCCTGGTGCTGCTGGTGGTGCCTGCCCTGGTGGCGATGCAGCGGGACCTGTCGCGGCCGATGACAGCGCTGCGCCGGGCCCTGCGGCGCGGGGCAGGGCGTTTGCGCTGGCTGGTGCTGGGCACCGCGCTGGCGCAGCTGGGCTGGCTGGTGCTGACGCTGGGCTGGGCGATGGCCACGGGGGCGCTGCATCCGCTGCTGCGGGCAGTGCCTGCGCTGGCGTCGATGGAGCCGGTGCGGGCCGGGCTGCTGGCCTGTTTGGCCGGGGCGCTGGTGCTGGCGCTGCTGGCCTATCTGGCTGGCGGCGCGGCCTACCGGTTCAGCGCCCGCCAGCGGGCCTGAGCCAGCCGGGCGACCTCGCCCACCTGATCCAGCAGCTGCAGGCCGCGGTTTTCGATCTCCGCGATGGGGATCCATTCCGCCTGTTCGGCGTCATCATCCGGCAGCGGATCACCACTGGCGTGCGCGCACAGGACCACGGTCAGCAGATACTGGCGCTCCACCCCGCCCGCCGCGGTGCGGACGATGACATCCACATTGGTGAGATATTCCAGCGGCCGGGCGGAGACGCCGGTTTCCTCCATCAGTTCGCGCGCGGCGGCCTGGAGGGCGGTCTCGCCCATCTCCACATGGCCGCCGGGAAAGCCCCACCAGCCTGCGTTCGGCTCCTTGCCGCGCTGCACCAGGATCACGTGGTCCTGGCCATCGAAATGACGGCAGACCACGGCAATGGTGCCAAGCACCGGGCGCTGCGGGCTGTCAGCTGAGCTCATCCGGCGCTGCAGCCCTGAATGTCGACAGAGTGGTTCTGCCCCAGCACGGTGATCCGCAGTTTCGAGCGGTCAATGGCATAGGCGCTGTTGTCGGCAGGCAGAAACTCGGTTTCCGCCACCAGCAGCCCGCCCTCGCGGCGGGTGGTGGTTTCGCCGGCGTAAAGCTTGGGGTTGCCGGGCTCGATCACCGCGATCTCCTCGCCGCCGGCCGGGGGCATCGAGATGCGGGCGGTGACCTTCATGCCGTACTCAGACGGGCGCAGGCTGCAAGCCGCCTGGCGCACGCCAGCCTCCTTGGCCGACCAAGGGCGGCTCGCGAGCGCGGCGGCAATCGCCGGGTTGCGGCCCGCGCTTGCGTCCAGCTGATGGTCGAATTTCAGCTCAGCCGGCACGCAGACATCCTTGCACACCCCCAGCTGCATCCGCCCCTTCAGCCGCACCGGCTTGCCCGGGGTCTCCGGTGTGATCTCCAGTGGCAGCACCAGCTGATCGTGATAGCCGATGGTGCGGTAGCCGGAGGTCAGGAACACTTCGGGAGCAGGCCAGGTGATCGACAGCGCGCCCACGTTGCGCGCGCCGCGCCAGGAAAAGCTGGGCGGGATACCGGCATCGCCGGGCGCACGCCAATAGGTCTTCCAGCCGGGCTGCAGCTTGACCCGCAGCGCGCCCATATAGGTGCCGCGCGGTGTCATGCCGCCGTCCAGCACCTCGATCTCCACGATGCCGCCTTCGGCGGCGCCGGACAGGGCCGGGGAGCCAGCGGCAAGGGCCAGAAGGGAGGCCGCGCAGGCAGCCGCTTTGGTCAGTGTCTTCCTCATGCACAAATACATGCGCCCGGCAGCGCGGTTTGCCAAGTCACGATCCGGTCATGCGCCGCTCATCACCCTGTGTTTGCGGCAAATTTGCTGGAGGCTTCACCGCCCTGCGCGTTTGCGCCCCTTGCGTGCCGGGCGGCTGCGCGTCATGGTGGGGACAGGCAGCAGAAAGATGGAAGTTCATGGATCTGACCGGCAAGCTCTTGATTGCAATGCCTGGAATTGGCGACCCGAGGTTCGAGCACGCAGTGGTATTCCTCTGTTCGCACGGCGAAGAGGGGGCGATGGGGCTTATCGTCAACAAGCCCGCCGACGGCGTGGCGCTGGGCGATCTGCTGGAACAGCTGGACATGGGCGGCGAAGGCAGCGCCGCGGCAGAATTGCCGGTGCGCTTTGGCGGCCCGGTGGAGACACAGCGCGGCTTCGTGCTGCACACGCCGGACTACGAATCGGATGTCAGCTCGCTGAAGGTGCCGGGCGGCTTTTCGATGACTGCGACGCTGGACATCCTGGAGGATATTGCCGGCGGCAAGGGGCCGAAGGACCTGCTGGTGCTGCTGGGCTATGCCGGTTGGGGGCCGGGGCAGCTGGAGTCGGAGATTGCGTTGAACGGCTGGCTGACGGCAGAGGCGAGCCCTGAACTGGTCTTCAGCCTGGCTGATGACAGCAAATGGGAAGCCGCGCTGAAGACGCTGGGCGTCGATCCCTTGACCTTGTCGGCCAGCGCGGGCCACGCCTGACCCGCGGTCGAAAGGGCGATGTGCTTCAGGGCAGGGGGAGTGCTCCCGCCCTTTGTTCCAATCATCAAAGATGACCGGAAAAAGGTTGGGCCCGGCGCAGCGGCTGGCGTCCCGGAGCCTTAAGGACGGTTTCCAATTCCAACTGGCGGCCGGCCTTCCAGCCCATGAGGCAACGCTTGGACAGGCCGCAACGCCCGCCGCGCTTGCGCGGCGCTTGGCCCAACGCTTTGCGGCCCATCTGGGATGGGCCTCAAAGGGGCGGGAGCCCCGCGTGGGGCTGCAAACCCGCCGTTCAATCCCGCGGCGCGGCGGCGCGGTGGAGGCGGTCGTTGATGGCCTCGCCCAGCCCGTGCTCCGGGATTGGCGCCACGGCGATCGGCTTGCCGAGCGCGTCCAGGCGGTGCAGGTGGCCGAACAGATTGGCCGCCGCCTCAGCCAGGTCGCCGCGCTCGGACAGGTTCAGGTCGCACGCGCCGGGGCCGAAGCCGAGGTAAAGCTCGCCCTCGGCAGGCGCGGCGGCATCAAGGCGGACAGGCGCGCCGGGGGCGTAGTGCGACAGCAGCTGGCCGGGCGCGGTCAGCGGATCATGCACATCGCGCACCGCCAGCTTGCGGCCCAGCACCGCCTCGATCTCCTCCGCCGCCAATCCGCCGGGGCGCAGCAGCACCGGCTCTGGCCCCGCCAGGCCGATAATCGTCGACTCCAGCCCGACCCCGCAGGCGCCGTCGTCCAGAATGGCAGCGATGCGCCCGTCCAGACCGGCCTTCACATGCGCCGCAGTGGTCGGGCTGATCTTGCCGGAGGGGTTGGCCGAGGGCGCCGCCACCGGGCCGTCCAGCGCCCTGAGCAGCGCCTGGGCCGCGGGATGCGCAGGCACGCGCACGCCCAAAGTGTCCAGCCCGGCCGTCACCAGCGGCGAGATGCCGTGGCCCTCGCGCAGCGGCAGCACCAGGGTCAGCGGGCCGGGCCAGAACGCCTGCGCCAGCGTCTCCGCCATGCCGTTCCACTCCACATAGCGCTGCGCGGCCTCCGCCGAATGCACATGCGCAATCAGCGGGTTGAAGGACGGCCGCCCCTTGGCCTCATAGATCGCTGCCACCGCTTCGCCCTGGCGGGCATCGGCGCCAAGCCCATAGACCGTTTCGGTCGGGAAGGAGACCAGCTTGCCCTCCCGCAAAAGCTGGGCGGCACGGGCGATGCCCGCTTCCGTTGCGGCAAGGATTTCGGTGCTGTGCTGGGGCATTCCGGGTGACGCGGCGTTTTGGTTGATTGGAACAGGCGTGCGATTAGGTAATCGGTCAAGCCACTGACCATAATAGGCCCGTGCCGGGAAGCCAAGGCTGCCCGCGCCAGGACGCCCCCGAAACACCGCTAAAGGACGCCCATGACCTTCCGTGCCCCCGTTTCCGAGTACGAGTTTCTGCTGAACAACGTGACCGGATATGACGAAATCGCCGCCACCGACCGCTTTGCCGAGGCCCCTTCGGATGTCGTGAGCGCCATCCTGAACGAGGCGGGCAAAATGTGCGACGAGGTGCTGGCGCCGCTGCAGCGCAACGGCGACCTGACGCCCGCTTACCTGGAGAACGGCGTGCTGCGGACCTCCCCGGGGTTTGCCGACGGCTTCAAGGCCATCGCCGAAGGCGGCTGGATCGGCATGAGCGCGCCGGAAGAGCACGGTGGCATGGGGCTGCCGCTGACGGTCGCAACCGCGGTGAACGAAATGATGGCCGGCGCCTGCCTGTCGCTGCAGCTGGCCCCGTTGATGAGCCAGGGCCAGATCGAGGCGCTGGAGCATCACGCCTCCGACGCGATCAAGGAACTGTACCTGCCCAAGCTGATTTCCGGCGAATGGTCCGGCACCATGAACCTGACCGAGCCGCAGGCTGGCTCCGACGTGGGCGCGCTCAGCTCCAAGGCAGAGCCGAACGGCGATGGCACCTATGCGGTCACCGGCCAGAAGATTTATATCTCCTGGGGCGACAATGATTTCTGCGAAAACATCTGCCACCTGGTGCTGGCGCGGCTGCCGGACGGGGCACCGGGCACCAAGGGGATCTCGCTGTTCCTGGTGCCGAAGTTCCTGCCGGACGCTGATGGCAACCCGGGCAAGGCCAACGGCCTGAAGGTCGTCAGCCTGGAGCACAAGATGGGCCTGCACGGCTCTCCCACCTGCGTGATGCAGTATGACGGCGCCACCGGCTGGCTGGTCGGGAAGGAGCATGGCGGCATGGCGGCCATGTTCACCATGATGAACAACGCGCGCCTCGGCGTCGGCGGGCAGGGTGTTGGCGCCGGTGAGGGTGCCTATCAGCACGCGCTGGCCTATGCGCTGGAGCGCAAGCAGGGCAAGACCGCCAGCGGTTTCATCGCTGACCACGCCGACGTGCGCCGGATGCTGATGGAGATGAAGGCGGACCTGTTCGCCTCCCGCGCGATCCTTCTGGCCTGTGCTCAGGCGATCGACCTGCAGACCGCAACCGGCGAAAAGGATTGGGCCGCCCGCGCTGCGTTCCTGACCCCGATTGCCAAGGCCTTTGGCACCGACACCGGCATCCGGGTTTCGGAAACCGGCGTGCAGGTGCATGGCGGCATGGGCTTTATCGAGGAAACCGGCGCCGCGCAGTATTACCGCGACGTGCGGGTGACGGCGATCTACGAGGGCACCAACGGCATCCAGTCGATGGACCTGGTGGCGCGCAAGATGATGGACGGCGGCGAGACCGCCTTTGCCCTCATCGACGAGATCGAGGAGCAGGCCGAGCGCGCCCGCGCCACGCATCCCAACATGGCCGAATCCGTCTGGCAGGCCTGCGAATCCCTGCGTGAGGCCACCGAGTGGCTGGTGGCGCAAGAGGACATGCAGGACCGCTTTGCCGGCTCCGTGCCGTATCTGCGGGCCTTTGCCCGGGTGCTGGGCGGCCATTACCATCTGGCGGCGGCGATGGCGGACCAGGGCGGTGCGCGCGAGAAACTGGCCCGCTTCTACATCACCCGGATGCTGCCGGAACATGCCTCGCTTCTGGCGCACGCTCAGGCGGGGGCCGCGGGCACCTTTGCCCTCAGCCTTGATGAGCTGGCAGGCTGACGCCGTGACCGACATCCCCGACGTTTCGCCCCGCACTCCGTGGCAGGAGCCGCCTGCGCAGGGCGAAGCGATCGAGGTGGCCGAGGGCGTCCTGTGGATGCGCCAGCCGCTGCCGATGAAACTGGACCACGTCAACATCTACGCGCTGGATGACGGCGACGGCTGGACGGTGATCGACACCGGCTTCAACACCCGCAAAAGCCGCGCGATCTGGGACAGCCTGATGGCCGGCCCCTTGCAGGGCAAGCCGGTGCGGCGTGTCGTCGGCACCCACCACCATCCCGATCACATCGGACTGGCCGGCTGGTTTCAAAGCGCACATGGGGCTGAGCTGGTCACCACCCGCACCGCCTGGCTGTTTGCCCGGATGCTGACGCTGGACGTGCAGGAGGTCTGGCCGGAAGAAACCCTCGCCTATTACCGCAGCGCGGGCATGGCGCCGGAGTTCTATGAAAAGCGCGTCAATGACCGGCCCTTCAACTTTGCCGACACTGTGCACCCGATGCCGCTGGGGTTCACCCGGATCAAGCAGGACGACGTGATCCGCATGGGCGGGCGCGACTGGGATGTGCACATCGGCAACGGCCACGCGCCGGAGCACGCTACCTTCTGGAGCCGCGATGACAATCTGGTGATCTCCGGCGATCAGATCCTGTCGACCATCAGCCCCAATATCGGCGTCTACGCAACCGAGCCGATGGCGGACCCGCTGGGCGAATGGCTGGAGTCCTGCGAGCGGCTGTCGAAGCTGGCGCGCCCCGATCACCTCGCCCTGGGCGGCCACAAGCTGCCGTTCACCCGCCTGCCGCTTCGGATGCAGCAGCTGATCGGCAACCACCACGGCGCGCTGGACCGGCTGATGGACCACCTGTCAGAGCCGCGCACGGCCGCAGATTGCTTTGCCCCCCTGTTCAAGCGCACAATCGGCGAAGGCGAGTATGGCCTTGCACTGGTGGAGGCGGTGGCCCATGTAAATCATCTGTACCATACCGGTCAGGTGACGCGCTGGGAGCGCGAAGACGGCGCCTGGCTCTACCAGCGCAAGGGGTGACGCACCCCGGACAAGGGGGAAGCATGACCGACGAGATTTCAACCAGCGCCGAGGCAGCGGAAGCGGCGGTGCTGCCGTGCGTGCATGAAGTTCACTCCGATCCCGATGCCTGCGCAGGGCTGACCGAGGTGCCCGAGAAACTGCAGAAACCCGATGCCTCCAAAAGCCCCGCCCGCTGGGCCTATGAGCGCCTGATCCTCTATATCCAGAACTTCGAGAAACAGCTGGATGCCGAACACGAGGTGGCGATGGGCTTTGCCGGCGGCAATGCCGGGGTGCTGCGGATCGAGGGCATGGGCTATTTCGATCCCGACATCATCACCTTCTACGGCAGCGAGGGCAGCGGCTCCCGGACCCAGCTGGTGCAGCATGTCAGCCAGCTGAACGTGATGCTGCGCGCGGTGCCCAAGGCGCGCCAGGAGGCCCCCGCCAACCGGATCGGCTTCCGCCTGGCCTCCGACCTGCAGCAGGACTGAGGCCCGCGCCCCGGCGCCGATTCGGCGCCGCAACCGGACGCAGCGCAGCAGCGGCCCGGATTGCCGCTGCGGCAGCAGGATTCGCGTCTCATTTCTGTCAGATGCGCCCGATTGACGTGGTGACAGAGCGGCGCAAATCCAGTAATCACCGGAAAAATGCACGTGAATTGAGGGAAAACTCACATGGCTGAACATCAGCACGGCACCATGGATACCACCGTTCAGGAAAAGACCTATTCCGGTTTCCTGACCTTCGTGACCCGCTTCAGCATTGCGCTGGTCATCTTTGCCATTTTCCTGGCGGTCTTCGCGTCCTGATTTATTGAACGGGGATTGCTTCGATGCGCAATCTGCTCTGCCTTGGCGCGGTCCTGGCCGCGCTCGCGGGTTGCGCTGCGCCGCAGCAGCCCAACGCGGATGCTGAAACCCTGGCCCGGGTGGCCTACCGCCACCCCGGACCGCCCGCGCTCACCCTCTATACGATGATCAACAACCGCACCGGGCGGGGTGGCCACACGTCGCTGATGATCAACGCTTCTGAGCGGGTGATTTTCGATCCTGCAGGGTCTTTCTATGCCTCCGTGGTGCCCGAGCGGGACGATGTCATCCACGGCATCACGCCCGCTGTCGAGAAGGCCTACCGCGGCGCCCACGCCCGCAGCACCTATCACGTTGTCATCCAGCGCATTGAGGTCACACCGGAACAGGCGGAGAAAGCCTACCGGCTTGCCCTAAGCAACGGCCGGGTTCCGGGGGCATTCTGCGCGCAGGCGACGATTGGCATTCTGCAGCAGGTTCCGGGGTTTGAAAGCCTGGACCGCACCTTCTATCCGGAAAAACTGGCAGAGCAGTTCGGCCAGCTGCCGGGGGTGGTGACAGAGCGCTATTATGAAAACGACAGCGGCGATTTGCAGGCGGGCCTCGCCAAAAGCAACGCCACGCTCAGCGCCGCTTCAGAGTGATCGTGCCGCCCGGCGCGCAGCGCTAGGCGGCGATATACAACAGCAGCAGCGACAGCCCGCCGGTGCCCAGGGCAAACAGCACGTTTCTGGTCAGATAGCCCGCAGCAAAGGTCGCGGCCGCGGCAGCAAAATGCATCAGGCTGGGCTCGCCTCCGGCGGGGGCAGGCCAGACCACCAGCGGCGCCACCAGCGCCGGAATGATCGCCACCGCGGTATAGCGCAGATGCCGCATCAGCCATTCCGGGATCGCGCGCCCGCCCATGAAGCCGATGAAGGCGAACCGCAGGGCGTAGCTGCCAAGCGCCAGCCCGATGATCACGGTCCACAGCAGCGGTGCGGGAATACTGCTCATTTCGCGGCCTCCGATTTTACCTTCTGCCGGTCCAGCCACAGTTCCGCCTGGGCGCCGGCCACCATGCCGGCAATCCCCGCCACGATAAGCCCCAGGTTATAGGGCAGGGCGGCCGCCGGCAGCGATGCGGCCACCGCCACGAAACAGGCGGCGATATGCGCCGGCGTGCGCAGCATCGGTCCGATCATCGCCAGAAACGCCAGCGGCAGCACGAAATCCACGCCCCAGCTCTCCGGAATGCGGGTGCCGACCAGCGCGCCAAGCGCCGTGGCAATCACCCAGGCCGGTGCCACAATGCCATTGGTGCCGAAGAAATACGCCACCCGCTGCGCCAGCGGCATTTCCGGCTCGGTCTCGAATTTGACGATCGACAGCGCATAGGACTGGTCGACCACGAAATAGGCCGCCAGCGCCCGCTGCCACATCGGCGCATCGCCCAGGTATGGCGTCAGCGAGGCCGAATACATCGCCATCCGCAGGTTCACCGCCAGGGCCGAGATCAGGATGATGATCAGCGGCGCGTTCTCCTGCATCAGCTGCAGCGCGGTGAACTGGGCGGCGCCTGCAAAGACCGCGAGGGAGAAGGCGAACGCCTCCGGGACGATCAGCCCGGCCTCTGCCGCCAGCACCCCGAACAGAAAACCGAAGGGCGAGGCCATGAAAATGAAAGGCGCGCTGTCGCGAAACCCCTTCCAGAAGGCCGATTTGGTGGTGGTGATTGCCATCTGCGCGTCCTAGATTGCGTTGAACCGCCCTAAGGCGGACGCAGAAGGAATGCAATTGGTGAGCATTGATATCACGTCAGAATATCTGATCGCCCCCGGCGTCGCAGACCCGCGGCTCACCCGCGCCGTCACCGGCACCGACCAGAACGGCGAAGCGGCTGAGATCGCCGTGGTCGAGGAGCGCCCGCTGACCATTTTCCTGAATTCGCAGGAAATTGTCACTGCGATGACCATTGGAGATTACCCGGAATATCTGGCGCTTGGCTTCCTGCGCAACCAGCGGATGCTGCGCGACGGGGACGAGGTGACCCGCGTCGATTATGACGAGGACCTGGAAACCGTGGTGGTGCGCACTGCGGTGGAAACCAGCCACGAGGAAAAGCTGAAGAAGAAGACCCGCACCTCCGGCTGCGCGGTCGGCACCGTCTTCGGCGACATGATGGAGGGGCTGGAGGACGTGCGCCTGCCCGAGGCCAAAGTCCGCACCTCCTGGCTCTATACGCTGGCCCATAAGATCAACCGTACGCCGTCCCTGTATCTGGAGGCCGGCGCCATCCACGGCACCGTGCTCTGCCGCCAGGACCGCCCGCTGGTCTATATGGAAGACGTCGGCCGCCATAACGCAGTGGACAAGATCGCCGGGTGGATGCTGTCGGAGCAGGCGGAGGCCGCGGACAAGATCCTTTATACCACCGGCAGGCTCACCTCGGAGATGGTGATCAAGACGGCAATGATGGGCATTCCGGTGCTGGCGTCCCGTTCGGGCTTCACCGCCTGGGGCGTGGAGATCGCCCGCGAGGTTGGCCTCACCCTGATCGGCCGGATGCGCGGCCAGCGGTTCATCTGCTTGTCCGGTGAGGAACGGCTGGTGCGGGACATGGACCCGAAGGACGCGCCGGTGGAAGAGAAGAAGCACCGGCGGAAGGGTGCGGACGGGTAACCGGATTTCGCGTGAAATCCGGCCCGGAAAACACGTGTTTTCCGCCGCAGGAGGAGAAGGCATGACAGAACAGAAGCCTTTGGGCGTAATCCTCGCAGGCGGCCTCGCCACCCGGATGGGCGGCGGCGACAAGGGGCGGCTGCAGGTCGGCGGCCAGAGCCTCCTCTCCCGCGTGGTCGACCGGCTCGGCCCTCAGGTCGCGGGCCTGGCGCTGAACGCCAATGGCGACCCGGAGCGGTTCGCCGACCTGGGCCTGCCGGTCATTGCCGACTCGATCGAGGGCTTTGCAGGTCCGCTGGCGGGTGTCTTGGCAGGTCTCGATTGGGCGGCAGAGCAGGGCGTTGAAACCATCGTCACCGCCGCCGCCGACACGCCGTTCTTCCCGCAGGATCTGGTCGCCCGGCTGACCGCCGCTGCACAGGGCATGGAGCACCCTCTGGTCCTCGCCACCACCCCACGCACCGGCGATGAGGCGCTGAAATCCGGCGGGCGGAGCAAAGTGAACCGGCACCCGGCCTTTGGCCTCTGGCCCGTCGCTCTGCGCGACGACCTGCGCGCCGCATTGAACGGCGGGCTGCGCAAGGTGGTGCTGTGGACCGACCAGCACGGTGGCCGCGAGGCGCTGTTTGAGGCCGATCCCTTCGACCCCTTCTTCAACATCAACACGCCAGAGGACCTGGCCCGCGCCGAGGCGCTCTTGAAGTGAAGATCTATGGCGTCACCGGCTGGAAGAACAACGGCAAGACCGGGCTGATGGAGCGGCTGGTGGCGGAGTTCTGCGCCCGCGGATACACCGTCTCCACCATCAAGCACGCCCATCACGCAACGGACGTGGACCAGTCCGGCACCGACAGCCACCGCCACCGCCAGGCCGGCGCGGCGGAGGTGGTGCTGGCCTCTGCCGGGCGCGTGGCCATCATGCAGGAGTTGCGCGGCGCAGCAGAACCGCCGCTGGCGGAGCTGCTGGCCCGTCTCCTCCCGGTCGACCTGGTGCTGGTCGAGGGCTACAAACGCGAACCGCACCCCAAGATCGAGGCCTACCGGCAGTCTGCCGGCACCGATCTGATTGCGCCGCAGGATCCCAGCATCCGTGCCGTTGCCAGCGACACGGCGCTAGAGCTGGACCGCCCTGTCTTCGATCTGGACGGCACCGCCGCGATAGCTGATTTCATTCAGGCGGAACTGGATCTGTGAGCGTTTTCGACACCGTTCTGGCCGTCGACTGGTCTGCCGCCAAGCGTAAACCGCCGCGGGAAAGCAAGGACGCGATCTGGCTCGGCGTGGCACGCGGCGGCGTCGCGGAACAGCAAATTTACTGCCGCAGCCGGCAGGAGGCGGAGGCTTGGATCAGCCGCTTCCTGGAGCAAGAGCAGGCCGCGCGGCGGCGGGTGCTTGCAGCCTTTGACTTTCCCTTCGGCTATCCGCGCGGTTTCGCGCGCCGGATCACTGGATCGGATGACCCCTTCGCCGTCTGGCACTGGCTGGAAGAGCGCATCGAAGACGCTGAGGACGGCAGCAACAACCGGTTTGACGTCGCTTCCGAGATGAACCGGCTGTTTGCCGGCACCGGCCCGTTCTGGGGCAAGCCGCACCAGACACGCTGGCCGGATATTCCCTACCGCAAGGCCGGTATCGCTTACAAAGACGTGCCGGAACGGCGCCGCGCGGATCTGGCAGCCAAGGCGGCCTCCTCCTGCTTTCAGCTGTTTTTCAATCCGACGGTTGGCAGCCAGGTGCTGATGGGGCTGCCGGTCCTGCAGCGGCTGCGTCTTCGGCACAAGGCGGCTGTCTGGCCTTTCGAAAACATTGCGGCCGCGCAAATTGTGTTCGCGGAAATTTGGCCAGGTTTGATCGAACCCGCCGTGAAGGCTGCCATGGCTGCTTCCGGCCCGGAGGAAATCCGCGACCGGGTGCAGATGCGGCTGTTGTCGCAAGCGCTCAGCCGCGTGCCGGCGGATGAGCTGAGTGAAATGCTGGCCGCAGTGCCTGAGGAAGCGCAAGAGGAGGCTTGGATTTTGGGCACGGGACACGATGACCGCTTGAACGCGCTGGCCTGGGATAAGCCGGGCGGGCTGACACCGCCGCCGCTCAGCAACGATTGTTTTGCCTTGCCCGCAGGCGTCGACTGGACTCCGGTGGATGATGCGCTGGCCCTGCTCCGGGACAGGCTGGGGCCGGTCACCGGTGCTGAAACCGTGCCGCTGGCAGACGCCCTAGGCCGGGTGCTGGCAGAGGATGCGCTGGCCAAACGCGCCAACCCGCCGCTGCCGAATACGGCGGTGGATGGCTACGGCTTTGTGGGCGGCAGGGCAGAGGGGCCGCATGAGCTGCCGCTGGTGCCGGGGCGCGCCGCCGCCGGCGTGCCGTTCGGCGGCACGGTTCCCAAAGGCAGCGCCGTCCGCGTCCTGACCGGCGCCGCGCTGCCCGATGGCGTGGATACCGTGATCCTGGAGGAAGACGTCAACACCGACGGCACCCGGATCGCCTTCAACGGCCCGCTGAAACAGGGGGCGAACACCCGCAAGGCGGGCGAGGATGTCTGCGCGGGCGAACGCATCCTGCCCGCAGGCCGGGTCATCACCCCGGCCGATCTGGCCCTGGCCTCCGCCACCGGGCTGGCGCAGCTGACGGTGCGGCTGCCGCTGCGGGTGGGCGTGCTCTCCACCGGCGATGAGCTGGTCGAGGCGGGAGAAACCGCAGGCAAGGGGCAGATCTTCGACGCCAACCGCCCGATGCTGCTGGCGCTGATCCGCCAATTGGGCTTTGTGCCGGTGGATCTGGGCAAAGCCGCAGACGACCGCGCGGCGCTGCGGGCGCATCTGGACGGCGCCGCGGCGCAAACCGATGTGATCCTGACATCAGGCGGCGCGTCGGCGGGGGATGAGGATCATATGTCGGCGCTCTTGCGCGAGGCGGGCGCGCTGCAGGAATGGCGCATCGCGCTGAAACCCGGGCGCCCGCTCGCGCTGGGCATGTGGCAGGGCACGCCGGTGTTCGGACTGCCGGGCAACCCGGTGGCGGCGCTGGTCTGCACGCTGATCTTCGCCCGCCCCGCCATGGGGCTGATGGCAGGCGCCGGCTGGCAGGAGCCGCAGGCGTTTGAAGTCCCGGCCGGTTTTGAAAAGCGCAAGAAACCGGGCCGCCGCGAATACCTGCGGGCGCGGGTGCGGGACGGGCGCGCCGAGGTGTTCAAATCCGAAGGCTCCGGCCGCATCAGCGGCCTCAGCTGGGCGGAAGGGCTGGTGGAGCTTGGCGACAGCGCCGCGGAGATCAAGCCGGGCGATCTGGTCCGCTTCCTCCCCTACGGCAGCTTTGCGATGTGAACGGCGCCCTCCCGCCCGCGGCCCGGCGCATCAAAGATGCTTGCCCGCCGTTGGGCCCGGCGCCGCGCTGACGCCCGGCGCCGCTCCGCTCTTTCATCTTTCCAGAAATACTCGCGCCGCAGGCAGCGGCCCGTCAGGGCCGCCCGATCAATCAAACGTCCCGGCCACCCGGCCCAGCAGCATGAAGGCGCGGGCGGTGCGGGTGTTGCCTAGGGCGGAAATCTCGCCGTCGGTGGCTTCGGCCTCGAATTCCGCAAACATCTGGTCGAACCGGCGCAGAAAGTGGTGCGCCGCGTCGCGGAAGATCGGGTCCTGTTTCATCCGCGCTGCGGTCAGCGCCAGCGAGGTGCGGTCGCGCACGCCGCCAAGCGCCGCCACCGCGCGGCCGCGCGCGCCCTGTCCGAACTGGCGCCAGACCTCGGGCCGGGCCATGTCGGGCCGCAGGTCGTCCATATAGATGCCGTCCTGGCTGAGCAGCGTCAGCACGTCTTGCGAGGCCTGGATCACCTGCGCCGCCTTGCGGTCCTTGAGCGCGGCGCGCAGCGCGGCAAAGCCTTCTTCATCCTCGGCGGTTTCCGGGAAATTCAGGGCGCGGATGAACTGATCCGCAGGCAGCGGCGGCGCGGTGTCCGTGGCCTGGGTGCCAAGCGCCAGCGAACCCTGGCCGGCGGCAGTCATCTCGGCGGCCTCGGCGGGGATTGCCGGGCGCACCGGATTGGCGCGGCGGCTGGTGTGGAAGGTGGCCAGCGCGGTTTCGGTCTTGCGGGTCGCCTCGGCGATCTCCTCCAGCCGCTTGGCCATCGACGGCTCGGCCACCGCGGCATGCTGCTGGGCCTGGGCCAAATAGGTCTGCCGCAGCCCGTCGATGGCGGCCTGCAGCTGTTCGCTCTCCTCCCGCATCACCCGGGCCGAGCGCGCGGCAGAGGCGGCGACCCACAGCATCGCCAGCGGCAGCACCACCGCCAGCACACCGGTGATCAGATCGGTCCATTGCGACAGGCCCGCGCCATCCGGGGCAAAGACATAGAACGCCACTGCCGCCAGCAGCCACAGCGCCCCCAGCCCGATGGCCACCAGCTCGGCCCCGCCCAGCCCGCTGCCCGCGGGCGCGTCATAGCTGCGCAGCGGGCGTCCGCCTGCGGAGGTCGGGCTGGAGCCCGGGCTGCTGCTGGAGCCTGTCATGACCATTCACCGCCTTGCAGATCAGGAATAGACGATCTTGAGAATCTCGTAGGACCGTTCGCCGCCGGGCGTGCGCACTTCGACACTGTCCCCTTCGTCCTTGCCGATCAAGGCGCGCGCGATGGGGGATTTGATATTCAACAGCCCCGCTTCGATGTTGGCCTCATGCTCGCCGACGATCTGCCAGGTCTTTTCCTCGTCGGTGTCCTCGTCCACCACGGTCACCTTGGCGCCGAACTTGATCGCCCCGTTCAGCTTGGCCGGGTTGATCACATCGGCCAGCGACAGGATGCCCTCCAGCTCCTTGATGCGGCCCTCGATGAAGGACTGTTTCTCGCGGGCAGAGTGGTACTCGGCGTTTTCCGACAGGTCGCCCAGCTCGCGCGCTTCGGCGATCGCCTGGATGATGGCCGGGCGTTCGACGGATTTCAGGGTTTTCAGTTCGCTTTCCAGGGCAGCGTGACCCGCCGGGGTCATCGGGATCTTTTCCATGTGGTTGGTCCAGGTCGCTCTTTATGTTTTGTTTTTGTCAGTACGAAAGCCGGAGCCCCGCAGCATGTGCCGCGGGGCGTCCGGTCCGGTTGACAATTACCTGACCCAATCCGGTGCCTGATTTCAAGTGGCCGCGGGGGCTGCTGGCCCGCAAATCCGCCTAACTGCGTGCTTTGGCCGGCTTTTCCACAGGAATGCGCAAGAAAATGCCGTGCGCGGGCAGCCGCGGAAGCCCCGCTTGCCACAGGAGATCAATCATATTGCACCGCCTCGTATTCGATGCCGTTTTCATCGTGGAAATAAAACCGGCGGCCCGGCTCGTAGTCGCCGTGGTTCATCGGGGTGAAGCCTGCAGCCTTCACCGCGGCCTCGGTGGCGTCCAGATCCTCCACGATCACCGCCAGGTGGTTCAGCCCGCCGATAATGCCGTAGCTTTCCGGCGCTTTGCCTGCAGAGGTGCGCGGCGTGTAGAGCGCCAGATAGCTGTTTTCCCCGCCCACATGCACAGTGTAGCCGCCGTTCTTGGCCTCGCCCTGCCAGCGCACATGCCAGCCGAAAACATTTTCCATCCAGGCCGCGGTGCCATGGGGGTCTGCGACGGTGACATTTGCATGTTCCAGAACTGCGCTCATCGGAAATCTCCTTTTGCCTGAGCAAACCTGTTGATGCGACTCACCCTAGGTCCTAAACCTAACTTTAGCTCAAGAGATTTCTTCAGGGAGTTCCCCATGCCCCAGTCTGCCGGGATTTCCATCGGGTATCTGGCCGAACGCACCGGCCTCGCGGTGTCCGCCATCCGCTATTACGAGGCGCAAGGCCTGGTGGAGCCCTGGCGCAACGCCGGCGGCCAGCGGCGGTTCCAGCGGGCCGACATCCGGCGGCTCAGCTTCATCATGATCGCGCAGCAGTTCGGTTTTTCCCTGCCGCAAATCCGCGGCTTCCTAAAAAGCCTGCCGGGCAGCCGCACCCCCACCAAAGACGACTGGGCGCGCATTTCCGAGAACTTCCGCAGCCACCTGGACCAGCGAATCGAGACCCTGGTCAAGCTGCGCGACAATCTGGACGGCTGTATCGGTTGCGGCTGCCTGTCGCTGCCGAACTGCAAGCTTTACAACCCCGAGGACCGGGCGGCACAGAAGGGGCAGGGACCCCGGTACCTGATGGGAGACCGGCCCGAGACAGAGATGGCGGCGGAAAATGATCCTTGAGTGACGATAATGGACGCACTTTTTGTCTCAGTTGCCTGTTTTACAGGTGTTTGACGCGGAGTTTGGATTGACCCATGGGGGCGCCGAACGCTAAGCAACCGCGAAAGAATATTGCGCCCGCAGTCTGTTGCGGGGCCGGTAGCAAAAGTTAGCCAAGGAGCGCCGCAGATGGCCGAGATTGAACGCGAAGCGATGGAATACGACGTGGTGATCGTCGGGGCCGGCCCTGCTGGTCTGTCTGCGGCCATCCGCCTGAAACAGCTGGACGCCGACTTGCAGGTCGTGGTCCTGGAAAAGGGCTCAGAGGTGGGCGCGCATATTCTGTCGGGCGCGGTGCTGGATCCCTGCGGCCTGAATGCGCTGATCCCCGACTGGAAGGAAAAGGGCGCGCCGCTGAACGTGGAAGTCAAGGAAGACAACTTCTACATGCTGGGCGAGGCGGGCCACGTCCGCATCCCCAACTTCCCGATGCCGCCCTTGATGAACAACCATGGCAACTACATCGTCTCCATGGGCAACGTCTGCCGCTGGATGGCGGAGCAGGCCGAGGAAATGGGCGTCGAGATCTTCCCGGGCATGGCGTGCTCCGAGCTGGTCTATGGCGACAATGGCGAAGTGAAGGGCGTGGTTGCCGGCGAATTCGGCAAAAACCCCGACGGCACCCCCGGCCCGGCCTATGAACCCGGCATGGAGCTGCACGGCAAATATGTCTTCCTGGGCGAAGGCGTGCGCGGCTCGCTGTCCAAGGAAGTGATCGCCAAATACGGCCTGTCTGACGGCAAGGAGCCGCAGAAATACGGCGTCGGCATGAAAGAGATCTGGGAGATCGACCCGGCCAAGCACAAGGAAGGCACCGTCACCCACACCATGGGCTGGCCGCTGGGCTCCAATGCGGGCGGCGGCTCGTTCATCTACCACCTGGACAACAACCAGGTTTACGTGGGCTTCGTGGTGCACCTGAACTACAAGAATCCGCACCTGTTCCCCTACATGGAATTCCAGCGCTTCAAGCACCACCCGGTGGTGGCCGAGCTGCTGAAGGGCGGCAAGCGCGTGGCCTATGGCGCCCGTGCCATCACCGAAGGCGGCTGGCAGTCGATGCCGAAACTGGTGGCGCCGGGCGTGGCGCTGCTGGGCTGCTCCGCGGGCATGGTCAACGTGCCGCGCATCAAGGGCAACCACAACGCGATGCTGTCGGGCAAGGCCGCAGCCGAAGCCGCCTTTGACGCGATCAAGGCAGAGCGTTCCGGTGATGAGCTGACCGCCTATGAAGCCGACGTGCGCGACGGCGCCATCGGCAAGGATCTCAAGATGGTCCGCAACGTGAAGCCGATGTGGTCCAAATGGGGCCTCACTGCCTCGCTGGCGCTGGGCGGCCTCGACATGTGGACCAACAACCTCCTCGGCTTCTCCTTCTTCGGCACCCTGGGCCACGGCAAGAACGATGCCGAGGCGACCGAGGAAGCCTCCAAGCACAAGGTGATCGACTATCCCAAGCCCGATGGCGTGCTGTCGTTTGACCGCCTGACCAACGTCAGCTTCTCGATGACCAACCACGAGGAAAGCCAGCCCTGCCACCTGCGCCTGGGCAACGAGGACACCCCGGTCCGGGTCAACCTGCCGAAATACGCCGAACCGGCGCAGCGCTATTGCCCGGCCGGTGTCTACGAAGTGGTGGAAAAGGACGGCCAGCCGGAGTTCGTGATCAACTTCCAGAACTGCGTCCACTGCAAGACCTGCGACATCAAGGACCCGTCCCAGAACATCACCTGGACCACACCCCAGGGCGGCGACGGCCCGAACTACCCCAACATGTAACGGGAAGTTTAAATTTTCGGCGCGCTTTCGCCGGATTTTATGGGGCGGCCGCCGGGCCGCCCCATTGCGTGTTGACGGCCGCCGCACTACCCTTTCTTAGAAGAGCAAGAGCAGTAAATCGTAAGGGGGTCCCCGCGTGCCCGTATCCATTCTTCGCAGCTTGACCTGTGCGGCCCTGATGGCCGCCGCCGCCCCTGTCGTGCAGGCAGAGGGGCTGGCAGGATCCTACCTGGCCGGGCGCGCCGCGACCTATGACAGCGATTTTGCCGCGGCGGCGCTTTATTACACCCAGGCGCTGGCGCGCGACCCTCAAAATCCGCTGCTGATGGAAAACGTGGTGTTTGCCCAGCTCGCCATGGGCAAGGCGGAACTCGCCGTGCCGGTGGCGGAGCGCCTGCGCCAGATCGGCGCGCGCAGCCAGGTGGCCAGCATCGTCATTGCCGGCGGTCATGCTTCCGGCGGGAATTTCCAGGCGCTGCTGGAGCGCGATCTCGAACGCGAGGCGATCCACCCGCTGGTGGACGGGCTGCTGGAAGGCTGGGCGCATATCGGCACCGGGTCGGTGTCCAGCGCGCTCAAGACTTTTGACCGGATGGCCAAGGACAGCAGCCTGAAGCCTTTCGTGCTCTATCACCGGGCGCTGGCGCTGGCCTCCGCCGGCGATTACGGCGGCGCCGAGGCGCTGTTCGCCGCCGAGGACGGGCGCCTGGCCAGCCTCAGCCGCCGCGCTGCGGTGGCGCGGGTGCAGATACTGTCGCAGCTGGGCCGCAACGCAGAGGCCCGCGAGACGCTGCAGGCGGCTTTCGGCAGCCGCCTTGACCCCGGGCTGGAAGCGCTGGATGCGCAGCTGCAGGACGGCAAGACCCTGGCCTACACCATCGCGCCGGGCCCGCGCGAAGGCATTGCCGAGGTCTTCTTTACCCTGGGGGCGGCGCTGAATGGCGATACCGCCAATGATTACGTGCTGATGTATGCCCGCATGGCGGCGTCGGTGCGGCCCGACCACGTGGACGCCATTTTGCTGAGCGCCAGTCTGCTGGACCAGCTGGGCCGCTACGAGCTGTCAGTGGCGACTTACAAGCAGGTGCCGCGCAGCCATCCGGATTACCACGCCGCGGAACTGGGGCGCGCCGAGGCACTGCGCCGCGCGGCCAAGCCGGATGCGGCAATCGAGGTGCTGGAGCAGCTGGCGCGGCAATTCCCGGACCAGCCCGGCGTCTACGTCAGCCTCGGCGACCTGTTACGCCAGCAGGAGGATTATGCAGGGGCGGCCCGCGCCTATGACAAGGCGCTGGCAAACACGCCGGAGGATGACGGCAGCCGCTGGTTCCTGCTGTATGCCCGCGGCATCTGCCACGAGCGGCTGAACCAGTGGGAGCAGGCAGAGGCGGACTTCCGTGCCTCTCTGGCGCTGGAGCCGGACCGGCCGCAGGTGCTGAACTACCTGGGCTACTCCTTGGTAGAAAAGCGCAGCAAGCTGGATGAGGCGCTCAACATGATCGAGCGCGCGGTCGCCGCGCGGCCCGACTCCGGTTATATCGTCGACTCCCTTGGCTGGGTGCTGTACCGCCTGGGCCGCTTTGACGAGGCAGTGGCGCATATGGAGCGTGCGGTGGAACTGATGCCGGTGGACCCGGTGGTGAATGACCATCTGGGCGATGTCTACTGGGCCGTGGGACGCGCGCGCGAGGCGGAGTTCCAGTGGAAGCGCGCCCTCTCCTTCATCGACCCGGAAGACACCGACGGCGAGGCCGACCCTGAGCGCATCCGCCGCAAGCTTGACATCGGCCTGGACGCGGTTCTGGCCGAAGAGGGCGCAGAACCCCTGAAGGTCGCCAATGGCGGCTGAGGTCTTTGCGCCTGCCAAGATCAACCTGACCCTGCATGTGACCGGCCGCCGCGCGGACGGCTATCACCTGCTGGATTCGCTGGTGGTCTTTGCGGACACCGGCGACCGGCTGCGGCTTGAGCCCGGCCCGGAGCTGGCGCTGGAGGTCTCCGGCCTGTTTGCGGACGGCGTGCCCGCCGATCAGCGCAACCTGGTGTGGCAGGCCGCTGCCGGAGCGGGCTGGACCGGGCGCATCAGCCTGGACAAGCAGCTGCCCCACGGCGCCGGCATCGGCGGCGGGTCATCGGATGCCGCTGCCGTCCTGCGCGCACTGGCCGGACAGGGCACCGGTATCCCCGAAGACCTGCCGCTGTCGCTTGGCGCCGATGTGCCGGTCTGCATGGCGGCGCGGGCCTCACGGATGCAGGGGATCGGCGAGCAGGTCACGCGGGTGGCGCTGCCGGAACTGCACGCGCTCTTGGTCAATCCGGGCGTGCATGTGCCCACTGGCGCGGTCTTCTCCGCGCTTGCCTCGCGTGACAACCCGCCGATGCCGCCAGACATCCCGTCCTTCGCCTCTGCCGAAGACTGCGCCGCCTGGCTTGGCGAACAGCGCAACGATCTGGAGGCCCCGGCCATCACCGCCGCACCGGACATCGAACGGGTGCTTTCGGACCTGCGCAGCTCCCGCCAGGCTATGCTTGCGCGCATGTCCGGCTCCGGCGCCACTTGCTTTGCGCTCTACCCCACGAAAAAGGCCGCCCATATGGCGGCCTATGAGATCGGGGCGGAGCATCCCGACTGGTGGTGCAGCGCCGTCACTTTGACCTGACGGGCGCACTCCGCGGGCTCGCCTTTTCATCTTTGCAAAAGTACTCTGGGGTGAGCGCCGCAGGCGCGAGGGGCAAAGCCCCTCCGGGCATCAGTTCAGCCGCGCCACCACGTAATCGGCCAGATCGCTCAGCATGGTGCGGATCTCGTGATCGGGCAGCACCTCCAGCGCCGCGCGGGCCTTGGCCGCCCACCCCAGCGCATCCTGCCGCGTGGCCTCCAGCGTGCCGTATTTCGCCATCAGTGCCAGCGCCTCTTCCAGATCGCCGTCCTGCTGCTTGCCCTTCTCGATGGTGCGGGTCCAGAAGGCGCGCTCCTCGTCCGTCGCCTGCGCCACCGCCTTGATCACCGGCAGGGTCAGCTTGCGCTCGCGGAAGTCGTCGCCGACGTTCTTGCCGGTCGCCTTGCTGTCGCCCTGGTAGTCCAGCAGGTCATCGGCAATCTGGAAGGCAATCCCCAGCGCATCGCCATACTCAAACAGTGCCTTCACCTGTGCCTCCGGCGCGCCGGCAATCACACCGCCCACCTCGGTCGCGGCCGAGAACAGCGCCGCGGTCTTGCCGCGCACCACCTGCAGATAGATGCCCTCATCGGTCTTCAGGTTCGACGCCGCGGTCATCTGCAGCACTTCGCCCTCGGCGATGGTGGCGGAGGCGTTGGCGAGAATGTCCAGCACCCGCAAGCTCTCTGTCTCCACCATCAGCTGGAAGCTGCGGGCAAACAGGTAGTCGCCCACCAGGACAGAGCTTTTGTTGTCCCACAGCAGGTTTGCCGTGGGCCGCCCGCGCCGCTGGGCGCTTTCGTCCACCACGTCGTCATGCAGCAGGGTGGCGGTGTGGATGAACTCCACCGTGGCGGCCAGCTTCAGATGGTGGTCGCCCTCGTAGCCGCACAGCCGCGCCGCCGCCAGCGTCAGCATCGGCCGCAGCCGCTTGCCGCCCGCCTCAACCAGATGCGCGGTCACCTCAGGGATGCGCGGGGCGTGTTCGGAGGCCATCCGGGTGCGGATCAGCGCATTCACCGCCTCCAGCTCCTGGCTCAGCGTGGCGGCCAGCATCTCATGCGGCTTCCGGGTCATCACTTGGTCCATCACTTTCCCGCTTGCAAGGCTCGACAAGGCGCGGGCCTTGCCCTTAGATCCAAATCCATGAAAGAGCTTCTGCGCAGCACCGATCCGACGATCATCGCCTTTGCCTCCGCCCTCCTTGAGGGAGAGGATATAGACTGCTTTCAAATGGACGTAAATATGAGCGTCCTGGAAGGCGGGATCGGAATTTTCCCGCGCCGTCTGATGGTTCGCACCGACGATTACGACGCCGCCGTGGTGGTGATGCGCGACAATGAAATCCCGCTGGGCAGATGAGCGGCTTCCGCGAAGACGAGCTGACCCGCAACGGCTTTCTCGGCGGCAGGGTGCAGCTGTGGCAGCCCGCCCGCGGCTACCGCGCCGGGGTGGATCCGGTGCTGCTGGCGGCGGCGGTCCCCGCGCGGGCCGGGGAGGCGGTGCTGGAGCTGGGCTGCGGTGCCGGCCAGGCGCTGCTGTGCCTGGCGGCGCGGGTGCCGGGGCTGGCCCTGGCGGGCGTGGAGCTGCAAGCGCCCTATGCGGACCTCGCCCGCCGCAACGCTGCCGCCAGCGGGCAGGCGATTGATGTCTATGAGACCGATCTCGCTGCGATGCCGGAGGCGCTGAAGCAGCGCCAGTTTCATCACGTCATCGCCAATCCGCCCTATTACAGGGCAGGCGCCCACAGCCAGGCCCGCGACGCGGGCCGCAAGATTGCCCTGGGGGAGGGCACGCCGCTGGCAGACTGGATCGCCGCCGCCGCCCGGCGCCTCGCGCCCAAGGGCTATCTGCACATGATCCAGCGCGCCGACCGGCTGCCGGACATGCTGGCAGGCTGCTCCGGTGTGCTTGGCTCGCTGGAGGTTCTGCCGCTGGCCCCGCGCCAGGCCCGCGCGGCGGAACTGGTGATCCTGCGCGCGCGCAAGGGCGGGCGGGCCGGCTTCCGTCTGCATGCACCGCTGATTCTGCATGAAGGCGACCGGCACGAACGCGATGGCGAGAGCTACCGGCCGGAAATCCGCGCGGTTCTGCGCGACGGCGCCGCCTTGCCCTGGCCGGGCTGAGGCGCCGTTTCCCAGCGGCGCGAACTTAGGGGCGCGGCCGGCTGGTTTCAACCTTTGGCGAATCCAGATCCGCGGGTTTCTGCTGCTATGCGCCGGCGTCTGCGGCAAAATGCGCGGCGCATAGCCGATATGAAAATTTCATGACAAAAATACTGCGGCTGCAGCGTGACAGATGCGGGAACTTGTGCTCCACTCATATTCGTCAAACACATCTAGCTCAAAGAAGGAGGGTTGCCATGAGCCTCAGCTCGCATCTGACCGAACTTAAGAAGAAGCACGAGCACCTGAGCATGGAAGTGGAACAGGCCCAACGGTCACCCAGTACCGACGGGCTGCAGATTGCAGCGATGAAAAAGCAGAAGCTCAAACTGAAGGAAGAGATTGAGCGCCTGACGGCCGAAGCGGTCTGAGGGGGCTTGCCGGGGCCTTGCCCGGCATGAGGTTTGGAGGGCCTGCCCGGTTGCGGCGGCCCTCTTTTTAGTTGCGGGGCTTTGCGGCACCGGTGCTGGCCCGGGCGGCAATCAGCGCGCCGCCGGTGATCAGCGCCGCCGCCAGCGCCAGCCCCCAGGAGGCCGCGGCAATCCCCGCCAGCACCAGGATCAGCGTTGACAAAAGCGGCGCCGCATAGGAGCTGGTGCCAAGCATCTGGATATCGCCCTGCTTGACGCCAATGTCCCACACGTAGAACGCCAGCCCCACGGGGCCGAGCCCCAGCAGCAGGGTCGACACCCAGCCCAGCGTGCCTGCGGGCCACACCGTCTCCTCCAGCAAAAAATGCAGCCCCCAGGAGGCCACGGCGGTCGCCAGGCAGAACACCGCGACCGAACTGGTCGGCGCGCCGCCCACCAGCCGCGACAGCACCGAATAGCCGGACCATGTGAGCGCGCACAGCAGCGCCAGCCCGTAGCCCGGCAGATACTGCGCCTCAAACCCGCCGCCGCCGCCTGAGATGATGGTCGCCGCCCCGGCAAACCCCAAGCCGGCGCCGATCAGATGCCCCGCCTTCAGCTGCTCGCCGGGCAGCAGGCCGGACAGCAGCACGATCAGCAGGGGCCACAGATAGGCGATCAGCCCGGCCTCCGCCGCGGGCGCAAGCCGCAGCGCCGAGAAATACAGCGCGTGATAGCCGAACAGCCCCAGGGTGCCGAAGATGTAGACCCTGACCGGCACGTGGCGCAGCTGGCCCAGTTTGCCCGACGCTGCGGTCCAGATGATCCCCAGGGTGCCGCCGATGGTGAAGCACAGCGCGTTCAGCAGCAGCGGCGGGGCAGGTTCAGAGCCGACGGTCAGCAGCGCCAGCAGCGCCCACAGCAAAACAGCGATAAAGCCAATGGCGGTTGCGCGGGTCTTGGTCATTGGGGTTGCAGATCCTGAACAGGGATAATGTCGAAATCGCCCCACATATGCGCGGTTTTCTCGATTTCTGCAAAGAACCAGTCGCGGAAGGCTGCGATCTGGGGCCGGTCCCTGGCTTCCGGCAGGCACAGGAAGCGGAACCGCGCATCGGTCTGGATCGCCACCTTGAACGGCGCCACCAGCCGCCCCTCCCGGACGTCCTTGATGATCAGCGGCCGCCGCCCCAGCGCCACGCCCAGGCCCGCGCAAGCGGCGTCAATGGCGTGATCGGGCGCCGAAAAATGGGTGCCGGTGCCGGGGGCGAATTCCACGCCCACTGCCTGAAACCACGCAGGCCAGTCGCAGCCCGGCGCAACGGTGCTCAGGGAATCGTCGAAGATCAGCGGCGCGCGGCGCAGCGACTCCGGGGTCGGAAACTGCGCGTGCATCTCCGGCGTCATCACAGGTGTCAGCCAGTCGGGGCGCGTGCCGTAGGACGCCAGCCCGGCATCGTCGGAGACGCCAAAGCGGATCGCCACATCCACACCGCCGCGGCG
This sequence comes from Leisingera aquaemixtae, assembly GCF_006740765.1. Lineage (GTDB taxonomy): Bacteria > Pseudomonadota > Alphaproteobacteria > Rhodobacterales > Rhodobacteraceae > Leisingera > Leisingera aquaemixtae. The sequence continues at coordinate 2,486,708 of NZ_CP041159.1, read as the reverse complement.
CAGGTCCACCACCTTGAGCGAGGCCGACAGCCGCAGCTCGATTTCCGGGTGGCTGCGGGCGAATTCGAACAGCCGCGGCGCCAGCCATTTCGCCGTCAGCGCAGGCCCGGCAGTTACCGTCAGCGTGGTCTCATCCAGCAGCCGCCGGGTGCTCTGCCAGGCTTGGCCCAGCGCCCGGAAGCCCTCGGCGGCGCCGGGCGCCAGCGTCTCGCCCGCTTCGGTCAGCTCCACCGCGCGGTTCAGGCGCCGGAACAGCGGCTGGCCCAGATGCTCCTCCAGCGATTTGATCTGAAACGACAGCGCCGCAGGGGTCACGTTCAGCTCCTCCGCTGCCTTGGCAAAGGACATGTGGCGGGCGGCGGCATCAAAGGCGCGCAAGGCGGTGAGGGGGGGCAGGCGGTCAGACATGACCACATAAGTATACCTTAACTGAACGCTGGAAAAGTCTCGTTTGTGCGTTTCCGGACATACCCTCATATTGGATGCAGGCAAAGGATACTGATCCGAAAGGAGGCCGAAGATGCTGGAATATTCTGCTGATGCCGCCGTGAGGTCTGCCATGGCCCGCGCCCACGCCGAACGCGGTCAGGTGCTGAAACTGGCCTGGACATGGCTGTTCGGCAAGAAGCCGGTGCCGTCCCTCCGCCCCAAGGTTTCCCGCTGGGCCTGAGCGCGCTCTAATTCGAGAAAAGGTTCTTACGGGATAGGAAGAGGGCCGGCCTTGCGGGGCTGGCCCTTGCCGTTTCTGCCACGAGCCGCTTCAGCGGGAGGTCTGGTGGCGGATCAGCGGCTCGATCCTGAGGTAGCGGCCCAGCTGCGCGTCCAGATGGCGCAAGGCGTCCGGGCTGGCAGACACCAGCACCCGCTCCCGGGCAGGCGGGCTGAGCAGCGTGAGCCCGTCAATGTCTTCCAGCTGGCTCTGCCAGTTCTGCGGCAGCTCCTCCCGCATCGTGCGTTTTACCGCGATCACATAATCGGCCATCGGCCCGGCCTCCGCTTCAGCTTCGGGGCATTCCGTGCCCTTCATATATGGCAGCAAGACCGATCGTCCTGCAAATTTCCCGCAGCCGGTGGCGGGCGAGGTCGCTGCGGAAGATGTTGCGCGGCATCGCTAGGTAAGACGCATCTTCCGCCAGCATCCGCGCCAGCACGCCGCAGGCCACCGGTGTCGCCATCGAGGTGCCGTCGAGCGCCGCATAAGGCACGGCGAGCCCGTGCCGGGCCGGGACCGGCGCGATGATGCCGACCCCCGGCGCGATGGCGTCAATCTCCGGCCCGAAGCAGGAGAAGCGGGCAAAGTAGAACCCGTCAAGGCCGAACAGCTCCGGCTGATCCGGCAGCTGGCCGCCGGAAACGGAATCCTCCGGCGCGGTGCCCAGCTTGCCCGCGGCGGAAACCGCGGCGGTTTCGGGCAGGGCAGCGGGGAAATGCACGAACTCAAAGGAATTGGCAGCGGCGCACAGGCACAGCGTGCCGCGCTCGGCTGCGTCCTGCACCGCATCCTGGACCACCTCTGACTTGACCGGCGCGCCCAGCGACAGGTTGATCAGATCCGCGCCCGCGCGGCTGAGGCTGTCGATTGCATCGGCAATGTCGATATTCGCGGCGCCTTCGCCGGGCGGGAACACCCGGGCCGTGTGAAGTTCAACGCCCGGCGCGATGCCGCCATGCGCCAGCACCTCCCCCGGGCGCCCGGCGATTGTGCCAGCCACATGGGTGCCATGCACATCCGCATCCGCCCCGCCATCGGGGTCGTGAATGCCGAGGATAAAGGCGCCATGATCGGTGCCCTGAAGATGCGGATGCGGGCCAAGCCCGGTGTCGATGACGCCCACCCTGATGCCTGCGCCTGCGTCCGGAGCGAAACTGCTGATGCCGCTGGCATGGTGCCACCAGTCCAGCCGCCGGTTCCCCGGCAGCTTGCTGCAGACCACCGTGGTCTTCTGCCCCGACACCTGCGCCCACCGCGCCCAGAAGCCCGCATAGGGTTTGACGATGGCGGCCAGGGGCTGGAAGGCCGGGTTGCTGGGGAAAGCGGCGATACCGTCTGCCCCTGTCAGGCTCTCCTCCCGCATCACCTCGCCGTCCAGCCGCCGCAGGAACAGGATGACGGTGGCCTGCGCCAGCGGCGCGCCGCCGCCGCGCACGTGGAATTCGAGCGGCGCAGCACCTGCGGGCGCGGCCCGCATCAGCCCCGCCAGCGGCACCCGGGCGTGATTGAACATAGAGAGAGCGCCCTCGCGCTGGTGCAGGATCAGCGGCTCGACGATCACGTCGCTGGAGGTGGCCGCATCCAGCGCCAGCATTTCGGCCGGGGTGCCTTCGAGGATCACACTGCGCCGGGCCAGATCATCGGCAGGGCGGGATTCCGAACGGATATGGGCGGTGGCGGGCAGCACCGTCAGCGCCTCGGCCAGCGCCGCGCGCGAGGCGGTCTTTTCGGCGTCCTGGAATTTGCCGGCGCGCCGGTTGGACATCACGAATTGCATGATCTGCACTCCCTCCTTGCTGCACGTATGAGGGTAGTGCTTTTCGCGCCCGCAACCAGTTGCGGTTCAAGGCGGTTGCCGCCGCCTAAGCGGGGGCCCGCACCCCGCCGGGGCGGGGTGCGGGCTGTCATCGGTTCAGCGTGTCAGACGAAGAACTGCGCGCCGTTGGCGGAGATGGTCGAGCCGTTGATGAAGCCCGACTCGTCAGACGCCAGGAAGGCCACGCAGCGGGCGATCTCTTCCGGCTCGCCCAGGCGGCCGGCCGGGATCTGGGCAATGATCGATTCCCGCACCTTCTCCGGCACTGCCATCACCATCTCGGTGGCGATATAGCCGGGGCAGACCGCGTTGGCGGTGATGCCGGCGCGCGCGCCTTCCTGGGCCAGCGATTTCACGATGCCCAGGTCGCCTGCCTTGGTGGCGGCATAGTTCACCTGCGCGAACTGGCCCTTCTGGCCGTTGATCGAGGAGATCACGATGACGCGGCCGAACTTGCGCTCGCGCATGCCCGGCCAGACCGGGTGAACGGTGTTGAACACGCCGGTCAGGTTGGTGTCGATCACTTCCTGCCACTGCTGCGGCGTCATCTTGTGGAAGGGCGCGTCGCGGGTGATGCCGGCGTTGGCCACAACGATGTCGATCGGGCCCATTTCCTCTTCGACCTTGGCGATGCCGGCGGCGCTTTCCTCGTAGCTGCCAACATTCCATTTGTAGGTCTTGATGCCGGTTTCGTCGGTGAATTTCGCCGCGGCTTCGTCATTGCCGGCATAGGTCGCGGCCACATTGCAGCCCTGCGCCTTCAGCGCCTGGGAAATTGCTGCGCCGATGCCGCGGGAACCGCCGGTGACGAGTGCAGTACGTGCCATTCAAGAATCCTCCAGATGAGTTTTTGCTTTGGTAATCTTGCTACAGTTTTGCTTATGCGGGCGCAACATTATTGCGTCATGAAATTTCTGCATTGCCGCAATTAAATTGTCGCACCCGCGGAATACCGCTGAATTGTAAAAGAAAAAGGGCGCCCCGAAAGGGCGCCCTGCGATATCAGCGGATTTGCGCCACTTACGGGCGCTCCACGCACATGGCAACGCCCATGCCGCCGCCGATGCACAGCGTGGCCAGGCCTTTCTTGGCGCCGCGGCGCTTCATTTCGAACAGAAGCGTGTTCAGAACCCGGCAGCCCGAGGCGCCGATCGGGTGGCCGATGGCAATGGCGCCGCCGTTCACGTTCACAATGGCCGGATCCCAGCCCATGTCCTTGTTCACCGCGCAGGCCTGGGCGGCAAAGGCTTCGTTGGCTTCGACCAGATCCAGGTCATTGACCGACCAGCCGGCCTTCTCCAGCGCCTTGCGGGAGGCATAGACCGGGCCGACGCCCATGATCGCCGGGTCCAGGCCGGCGGTGGCGTAGGAGGCGATGCGGGCCAGCGGCTCGATGCCGCGGCGTTCGGCCTCGTCAGCGCTCATGAGAAGGGTGGCGGCGGCGCCGTCGTTCAGGCCGGAAGCGTTGGCCGCAGTGACCGATCCGTCCCTGGTGAAGGCCGGGCGCAGCTTCTGCATCGCTTCCATGGTGGCGCCGTGGCGGATGTATTCGTCCTGGTCCACTACGGTTTCGCCCTTGCGGGTCTTCACGGTGAAGGCAGCGATCTCATCGGCGAACTTGCCTGCCTTCTGAGCCGCTTCGGCCTTGTTTTGCGAGGCGACAGCAAACTCGTCCTGCATGTCGCGGGACATCTGCCACTGCTCGGCCACGTTTTCGGCGGTCTGGCCCATGTGGTAGCCGTTGAAAGCGTCCCACAGGCCGTCGCGGATCATCGTGTCGATGTACTGCATGTCGCCCATTTTGTGGCCCGCGCGCAGGTGCGCGGCATGGGGGCTGAGGGTCATGTTTTCCTGGCCGCCGGCGGCCACGATGGAGGCGTCGCCCAGCTGGATGTGCTGGGCGCCAAGCGCCACGGCGCGCAGGCCGGAGCCGCAGACCTGGTTGATGCTCCAGGCGGCGCTTTCCTTGGGCAGGCCCGCGTTGATATGCGCCTGCCGGGCCGGGTTCTGGCCCTGGGCGGCGGTCAGCACTTGGCCCAGAATGGTTTCCGACACCTCGGATTTGTCGACACCGGCCCGCTCCACCACGGCTTCCAGCACCGCGGCGCCCAGATCATGGGCAGGGGTATTGGCGAACGCGCCGCCAAAGGAGCCGACGGCGGTGCGTGCGGCCGATGCGATTACAACATTGGTCATTGATTTCTGGTCCTCTGCCATCATTTTGGTCTTCGGAAAAGCGCCGCGCAAACGGCCGGGCCGTGCCTGCGCAACAATCTTTCCCGTATCCTCCGGGTCCCGGCATAATCTATTGCTGCGCGTGCAGCAATTGACAGGGTGTCCCAGTCGGAGCGCAAGAGTCAACCGCCAGAAACGTCCTCTGCCGGAGGATTTCCGTCAGCGCCGGGGCGGGGGGCTGCGGGCCGCGGACCCGGACGCGGGACCGCGGCGCGGGGCGGGCTGGAAAGCGGCTGCAAAGACAACGCGCTAACGCAGGGGCAGCCGGTCTGCGGCCGGGGAGATTTGCGGTGCGGCACCGCCGGCATCCGGCGCGGAGGGCCGCAGAGGCGGCGGCGTGCAGGACCGCGGCCCGCCTTTGATCCGCATCCGGCCTGTCTCGTGACACAAGGCGAGGTTGAGTCGGGTAAACGCTTGGAGGCCGCTGGACCGGCGCGGCATGCCGGGGCCGGCCGCTGACGGCTGCGGCGGTCAGAACGATTGCTGCCGCCCAGCCCCCGGGGAGCCGCGCGCGTGCGCCGGGCGGCGGAGCGTATTCCGCTGGCAGGGCGTCAGCGGGCGGGACCTGTGCGCGCCCCTGTTCTTATCCGGCCTGCTGGCGCTGCTTCATGTCCTCGATCCAGGGCGGCGACACTGACGGCGCGCCGTACAGGTAGCCCTGCAGGCAATCCACCCCGTTATCCACCAGAAAGGCGGCATCTTCCTGGCTTTCCACCGACTCGGCGACGGTGAACATGTCGAACTGTTTGGCAATGCCGATCAGGGCCCGCACAACCGACTGGTTGTCATGGCTGGCGTGGATGCCGCGCACGAACTGGCCGTCGATTTTCACCGCGTCGAAGAAGAACTGGCGGAAATGGCCGATCGCCGTTGTGCCGGCGCCGAAATTGTCGAGCGCAAAGGCAATCCCGTGCTGCTGCATCCGGCCCATGAAATCCAGCACCAGCTCCGGCGCGGCCATGACCGAAGCCTCGGTCAGTTCCAGCACCAGGCGTTCGCCCAGCGTGGCGTCGCCTTTCAGAAACCGGTGCAGCACCTGCGTCCAGCGCTGATAGCCGATGGAGCGGGCGGACATGTTGACGGACAGGCGGATCTGCGGGAATTTCTCCAGCGCGCGCAAGCCGTGCTGCAGCGCCAGGCAGTCCATCTCGCGGCCGATTTCCTTATCCTCGACCACATGCATGAATTCCCGGGCGGGAATCACCCGGCCGGTCGGGTCCAGCACCCGGATGTAACCCTCGTAAAAGGCGACGCCATGCGGCGCCATCGCCTGCATGACGGGCTGATAGGCTAATACGGTCTGACCGTGCTTAACCGCTTCGCCGACCATTTCCAAAGTGGACCGGTCGCGGCCTGCCACGGCCGCGCTCAGCGGGTTATCGGATCCTTCGGGCAGATCTGCCATCGCGTTTCGTCTGTTCATGTGCTGCTGGGGCCCTGTTCCGGCAAAGATTTGACTCAATATGATGCTCCCGGCAGCGTCGCGCAAAAGGGTTGAGCCGGGATTAAAATTCAAATTTGAGCTATCGGGCTGCTGGCCCAGGTCCGGCCCAGGTCCGGCTCAACCGCCAAAGCCAGGAGTGCCCGCATCTTCGGGGTGGCGGGCCAAGTGGGCGGCCTTGATCCCGGCAGAGGTCTCGCGGCTGCCGTCGTGGCTGTAGCCGGGCGGCGCAAAGGCATAGAGCAGCCGTTGTTTCAGGGTCAGGCCGGGCTGGGCCATATCCTTGAAGATGCCAGCCCATTCATGAAAGGCCACGCGCAGCGGGTTGAAGCTGGCGATGTTGTGCACCAGCCCGTAATCGGGCCGGTCGTGGTCCTGTTCCGGCACGAAGGTGCCAAACAGCTTGTCCCAGATGATGAACACCCCGGCATAGTTGCAATCCAGATAGCGCGGATTGCGGCCATGGTGGGCGCGGTGGTGGCTGGGGGTGTTCATCACCGCCTCGAACCAGCGCGGCAGGCGGCCAACCGCCTCGGTGTGGATCCAGAACTGGTAGATCAGGTTCAGACCGCCGCAGAACAGCACCAGCGCCGGGTGAAATCCCAAGAGAACCATCGGCGCCTTGACCACCATCATGAAGGTGAAGGTGCCGGTCCAGGTCTGCCGCAGCGCGGTGGTCAGGTTGTAGTGCTGGCTGGAGTGGTGGTTCACGTGGGAGGCCCAGACCCAGCGCACCCGGTGGCCCAGGCGGTGCACCCAGTAATAGCGCAGGTCGTCCAGCACGAAACAGGCCAGCACCGCCCAGAGCGAGGTGCCCATGTCCAGCGGCGTCAGCTCCCACAGGAACATCAGCAGCGCCCAGGCGATGAAGCCCAGCAGCAGCCCCTCGGCGACGCTGCCCGCGCCCATGATCAGCGAGGTGACGGCATCGCGGGTCTCATACCGCCCGCCGCGCTTTTTCAGGGCGATCCACAAGAACTCGGCCAGGATCGCGGCGATGAAAAACGGCACCGCCAGCTGGGTCACGTCGGGAAAGGAAATCTGTCCGGTCATGCAGCCTCCGCCGGGGTGTTGATCAGCTCCAGCCACTGCCGGCGCTCGCCGTCTGGCAAGGACAGGGAGAGTCCGGGGGCGGAAAAGTCGTTGAACTCAAACCGCAGCCCGCTGGCGGTTTCGCGAACCCGGGCCGCGGCCAGAGGGCGGCCCACCGTATCGGCGCCAAAGGCCCAGAGCAGCCCGATGCCGCCCTCGGTCAGCACCAGCGCCGCCTGCCCGCTGGCGGCGGGCAGAACCTTGGTGACGCAGTCGTTGGGGAAATGGCGCAGCCAGGCGGAGCGGGCGCTGCCGGCGGTCAGAACAGCCTGCCGGGACCGCCCCGTCAAGTGCAGCAGCACGGCAATTCCGGATATCCCGCCCACGACCAGGGCCAGCAGCAGTTCCAGCGGCATCACGTCCTCCCGCAGGCAGACTGGCGGCCCGCCGGAAGGCTGTCAAAGGTGGCGTGGGGTCAAGCCCGGCTGCCGCTATCCCGCCATTGCGGTGCTGCCCGGGCGGGCCAGAACCTCCATCTGCACCACCCGCTCGACAAAGGGCACCAGCCCTTCCGGCCCGGAGGCGCGGTCCTTGAGGTGGATGCAGACGTCCGGCCTGAGGGCGGCAATGATGCCGATCAGATCGCCGCGGATCTGGTCGTCCAGCCCCGCGCCCATGATCACGCATTCGATGCGCGGCTCGGTTTCCAGCTGGCGCACCACTTCGGGCTGGTCATGCGCGCCCAGCCACTGGATCGGCAGATGGTCCAGCTGTTCAGCCACATTGCCGATCACATTCGGCAGCTTGCCGATCAGTAACACAACAGGTTTCATATTACGCTCCACCCTAAACGCGGGCGCCTTACCGGGGCGTCCCTCAGGAGTGAAATAGTGCGAATCTCTGCTGGGTCAGGGCCACGGGGTGAGCGGCGGCGCGGCAAAGAAACTCTCTCGTTTGCAGCGCCGGCCAGCCCTCAGCCCAAGCGTCCCGGGTGCTTCGCTCAGCTGCCTTCCGGATCAGCGATCATCGCCGCGATAATCGCCTTGGCGCTGTCCGAGTTCCATTCGGCATCGCCCAAAAGCCGCGCGGCCTCCTTGCCGTCGCGGTCCAAAAGCACCGTGATCGGCAGGCCGATCACCGCCATTTCGCGGGCCAGCGCCTGTTTCGGGTCCTGGTGGCGGGGCAGGCTGTTGATGCCGTTTTCATCAAAGAATTTCTGGATGCCCGCGGGCGAGTTGCGCCCGGTGGCGATGGTCAGCACCTGGAAATCCGCGCCGCCGAACTCCTGCTGCAGTTCTTCCAGCTGCGGCATCTCCTTGCGGCAGGGGGCGCACCAGGTGGCCCAGAAGTTCAAGAGCACGATCTTGCCCCTGTAGTCGGCCAGGGTCGCGGTGCCCGCGCCGTCGGCCAGGTCAAACGCGGCCGCGGACACATCGCGCGGCTCGGCATGCACCACCAGCTTCTTCATCGAGCCGTCGCGCAGAGCCTCCAGCTGCGCCTGATCCGCCGCAACAGCGGCATTTGCACCCAAGGCGAGGGCCATATAAAGGGAAAGCTGACGAAACAGACGCATATTATCTCCGGGGTTCCACACCATGACAGATCAATCCTCGAACCAGATGTGGGGCGGCCGCTTTGCCGCTGGCCCGGACGCGATCATGGAGGCAATCAATGCCTCGATCGGGTTCGACAAGCGGATGGCGGCGCAGGACATTGCCGGTTCCAGGGCCCATGCGGCGATGTTGGCCGCAACAGGCGTCATTACGGATAATGATGCCGAGGCCATTCGGGAAGGGCTGCTCACCGTTTTGTCAGAGATCGAGGGCGGAACCTTCCAGTTTTCCACGGCACTTGAAGACATCCACATGAATGTGGAGGCCCGCCTGAAAGAGATCATCGGCGAGCCTGCGGGCCGTCTGCACACGGGCCGGTCGCGCAATGACCAAGTGGCGACCGATTTCAAACTCTGGGTGCGCGACCAGCTGGACGCGGCGGAATCGGGCCTCTTGGCGCTGATCCGCGCGCTTCTGTCGCAGGCCGAGGCCGGCGCCGATTGGGTGATGCCGGGCTTCACCCACCTGCAGACCGCGCAGCCGGTCACCTGGGGCCACCACATGATGGCCTATGTGGAGATGTTCGGCCGCGACCTCAGCCGGGTGCGCGACGCCCGCGCAAGAATGAACGAATCGCCCCTGGGCGCGGCGGCGCTGGCGGGTACCTCCTTCCCGATCGACCGGGAAATGACCGCCAAGGCGCTGGGCTTTGACCGTCCGGCGGCAAATTCGCTCGATGCCGTCTCTGACCGTGACTTCGCGCTGGAGTTCCTGTCCTGTGCCTCGATCAGCGCCATGCACCTCAGCCGCTTTGCCGAGGAGCTGGTGATCTGGTCCTCAGCCCAGTTCCGTTTCGTGACGCTCTCCGACCGCTTCTCCACCGGCTCGTCCATCATGCCGCAGAAGAAGAACCCGGACGCGGCTGAGCTGATCCGCGCCAAGGTGGGCCGGATCTTTGGCGCCAATACCGCGCTGATGATGGTGATGAAGGGGCTGCCGCTGGCCTATTCCAAGGACATGCAGGAAGACAAGGAACAGGTCTTTGACGCCGCCGACAACTGGATGCTGGCGCTGGCGGCGATGGAGGGCATGGTGAAGGACATGACCGGCAACCGCGAGTCGCTGGCGGCCGCGGCAGGCTCCGGCTTCTCCACCGCCACCGACTTGGCCGACTGGCTGGTGCGGGTGCTGAAGGTGCCGTTCCGCGATGCGCACCACGTGACCGGCACCCTTGTGGCGATGGCCGAAAAGCGCGGCTGCGACCTGCCGGATCTTTCGCTTGCGGATATGCAGGGCGTGCATGCCGGCATCACCGAGGACATCTTCTCTGTGCTTGGCGTCGAAAACTCGGTAAACTCGCGCATGTCTTATGGCGGCACCGCACCCGCCCAGGTGCGCGCGCAGATTGCCCGCTGGAAAGAGGTTCTGGGCGGCTGAGGCCGTCCGGGCGGGGCTGCTGCAAGGAGGCAGACAATGCGCAACGTGATTTTTGCCTTGATCGGGCTGGCGGTGCTGGCCGCCTGCGGCGTCGACGGCGAGCCGGTGCAGCCGACGCTGAACGCCGGCGTTGGTGTCGGCGGCGGAGGCGGTGTTCATGTCGGCGGCGCGGTCGGGCTGCATAAGGGGCCGGTCAGCGTCTATCTGGGGTTCTAGCGGTGCCGTGCCCTTGATGCGCAACCGCTCAGCCACCATCTGAGAACCGCCCCTCTGCAACAGCCGGGGCGGTTTTTCTTTGGAGATTGCGCGATGAAGCCTGTTGTTATGTTTGCGGCATTGCTTGCACTTGCAGCCTGCGAGACCGGGGCGCCGGCAGCGGGGCGGCCGCAACAGCATGACACCGCCAAGTCCAGTGCGCCTGCCAAACCCGGTGTGAAAGTGTCCGGCTCGGCCCGGGTTGGGGTGTCTCATAGCTTCTAGGCGCACGGCTTTTGCCCGTCCGGCCAGCCGGCCCGGGCGGGTGCGCTTTGCTGCGTTGCTGTTCTGCCAGCCCTGATCTGCTTGCCTAGATCTGCCAGTCTTATTCTGCCTGTCCTGACCTGCTGCCGGTTCTGCAGCTGTCAGACGTAAGGAATGGCGGCGCCGCCAAGGGGCGGAGGCGGGACGGGAGCTTCCTCCCGCACGCTGAACGTCGTCTTTGCGTGCCCGTGCCAAAGGGCCCTGTTCCAGGATGCCGGGGGTGTCAGGCCCGGCAGTGACCGCGATCAGGGAAAAGAATGCCGCACGCCGCTTAAGATCGGGTGAGGGCAGCGTGCGCTGGGGGCGCAACCCCCGGGGCCGCGGCACCCGGAGGCCGCGGTTGCGCAGTGAGTATTTGGGGAAAGATGAAGGCGCGGCATCCTGTTTTCATCTTTCTTCCAAATACTCAAAAATCCCGGCGCGGCCGCTGGCAGGACGCCGGAGGGCTGGGCGGAATCATTTGATCCATCTGCCCCTTTTGCCCTAAACGCTGGGCCATGGACCATTTTCTCTACCGCGACGGCGCGCTTTTCGCCGAAGACGTTCCCATCTCCGAGATCGCCGCGGCGGTGGGCACCCCGTTCTATGTCTATTCCACCGCCACTCTCTTGCGTCATTTCCGCCTGTTCGACGAGGCGCTGGAGGGCACCGATCACCTGGTCTGCTTTGCGATGAAAGCGGCCTCCAACCAGGCGATCCTGAAGACGCTGGCGCAGGCCGGCGCGGGCATGGATGTGGTCAGCCAGGGCGAATACCTGCGGGCCAGGGCGGCGGGCGTTCCGGGCGACAGGATCGTCTTCTCCGGTGTCGGCAAAACGGCAGAGGAAATCCGCGTGGCGCTCACTGGCGGCATCCGCCAGTTCAACGTCGAATCCGAGCCGGAGATGGAGGTGATCAGCGCGGTGGCAGAGGAGCTGGGCACCAAGGCCCCGATCACCATCCGGGTGAACCCGGATGTGGATGCCAAGACCCACGCTAAAATCGCCACCGGCAAATCCGAGAACAAGTTCGGCATCCCGATTGCCCGCGCCCGCGAGGTCTATGCCCGCGCCGCCGCGCTGCCGGGACTGGAGGTGGTGGGGATCGACGTCCACATCGGCTCGCAGCTGACCGACCTGGAGCCGTTCCGTCTGGCCTACCAGAAGGTGGCGGAGCTGACGGACGCCCTGCGCGCCGACGGCCACGACATCCGCCGCCTCGACCTCGGCGGCGGCCTGGGCATTCCTTACGAGCGCTCGAACTCCGCGCCGCCCTTGCCGGTGGAATACGGCGCAATGGTCAAGGAAACGCTTGGCCACTTGGGTTGCGAGATCGAGATTGAGCCGGGCCGCCTGATCGCGGGCAACGCAGGCCAGTTGGTGTCGAAAGTGATCTATGTCAAATCGGGCGAGGGGCGCGATTTCGTGATCCTCGATGCGGCGATGAACGACCTGATCCGCCCGGCGATGTATGAGGCGCATCACGACATCATCCCGGTCGAGGAGCCCGCAGCGGGCGTGGAAAGCCGGCCCTATGACATCGTCGGCCCGGTGTGCGAGACCGGCGACACCTTTGCCAAGCAGCGCGATCTGCCGCCGCTTGCCGCGGGCGATTTGGTCTCCTTCCGCAGCGCCGGCGCCTACGGCGCGGTGATGGCGAGCGAGTACAACTCCCGCCCGCTGATCCCCGAAGTGCTGGTGCACGGGGATCAATTCGCGGTTATTCGCCGGCGGCCGGACTATGAAGAGATGATAAACCGCGATACCATCCCGGAGTGGCTCTGAAGCGGTCCGGACGCGATCCGGCGCGGGCCATCACAGCATGAGGCCCGAATGCCCTTTGACAGACGTGCCGATCCGGTCCTGAGGAAACTGCGCTGGCCTGTGGCTTTGACGCAGGCGGGGCTTGTGGCCGAACGGGCCGTGCGCGCCTTCTGGCCGCTGGTTTCGGTGCTGATGGCGGCGCTGGCGGCGCTGATGCTGGGGCTGCACCAGCTGCTGCCGGACAGCGCGGTCTGGATGGGTGCGATTGCGGCTGTGCTAGCCGCCGCGGCCGCCTGCGGCTGGGGCGCCTGGCGGTTCCGCTGGCCCAGCCGGGCCGCGGCGCTGGAGCGGCTGGACGCCGCCTTGCCGGGCCGTCCGGTCAGCGCCCTGCTGGACACACAGGCCATTGGCGCTGAGGACGCCGCCTCCGTCGCGTTGTGGCAGGCGCACCAGCGCCGGATGGCCGCCGCCGCCGCGCAGGCCCGCGCCCCTGCGCCCGACCTGAACGTCGCGTCCGCCGACCCCTATGCGCTGCGCTATATGGCGATGCTGTTCCTGGCGGTTGCGCTCCTGTTCGGATCGATCTGGCAGGTGGCCACCGTCAAGGATCTGGGCACCGGCGGCCCGGCGGCCCTCAGCGGTCCGGCCTGGGAGGGCTGGGCGGAGCCGCCCGCCTATACCCGCCTGCCGGTGCTATACCTGAACGATCAGCCCGAGGGGGTACTGAAACTGCCCGAAGGCAGCCGTGTCACCCTGCGGTTCTATGGCGAAACGGGAGCTTTAACCCTGTCGGAAGCCATCTCTGACCCCGCCGCGGAGCAGCCGCCGGCGCCGGAGGGCGCAATGGCCTTCGATGTGACCCGCAACGGCGGCTTTGCCATCGAAGGGAACGGCGGGCGCAGCTGGCGGGTGGAGGTGGTCCCGGATCACCCGCCCGGCATCGCGGTGGCCGGCCCGCCGGAGCTGGAGACTGACGGCTTCACCTCGCTGGCCTTCAGCGCCCGGGATGATTACGGCGTGGCAGGCGGGCAGGTGCGGATCACCCTGGATCTGGCCGCGGTGGAGCGGCAGCACGGGCTGGCCGCCGATCCGGACCCGCGCGAGGCGCTGGTGCTGGACCTGCCGCTGCCCCTGTCCGGCTCGCGCGAGGACTTCACCGAAAAGCTGATCGAGGATTTTGCCCGCCATCCCTGGGCCAACCTGCCGGTGGTGTTCACCCTGTCGGCCATGGATGAGGCCGGGCAGTCCTCCGCCGCCGCAGGCTTTGGCACAGAGCTCTTGTCCCGCCGCTTCTTTGACCCGCTGGCCGCGGCGGTGATCGAACAGCGCCGCGACCTGCTGTGGGCGCGCGCGAATGCGGTGCGGGTGGCGCAGATCCTGCGCACCCTGTCGCACCGCCCGGACGGGCTGTTCCGCGATTATGGCGATTACCTGCGGCTGCGCACCATCCTGCGGCGGCTGGAAAGCTACACCGTGCAGGGCTCCCTTCCCGAACCGCGGCAGGAGGAGATCGCCGCCGCGCTGTGGGATCTGGCGATGCAGCTGGAAGAGGGCGACGTGGGCGATGCGCTGGAGCGGATGCGGCGGGCGCAGGAGCGGCTGAGCCAGGCGATGCGCGACGGTGCCAGCGAGCAGGAGATCGCCCGCCTGATGCAGGAGCTGCGCGAGGCGACCCAGGATTATCTGCGCCAGCTGAGCCGGATGGCGGAATCCAATGGCGAGATGATGGACCAGGGCGACATGCCCGAGGACATGATGACGCTCAGCCAGGATGATCTGCAGGCGATGATGGACCGCATCCAGGAGCTGATGGAGCAGGGCCGCATGGCCGAGGCCGAGCAGGCGCTGCGCGAATTCCAGCAAATGATGGAAAACATGCGGATGACCCGCTCGCAGCAGGGCCAGGGGCAAGGCGATCAGGGCCGCGAGGCGATGGAGGGGCTGGCGGAGACCCTGCGCGAGCAGCAAGGCCTGTCGGATCAGGCCTTCCGCGACCTGCAGGAACAGTTCAACCCCGGCGCCCGTAGCGGCGAGAGCCAGGGCAACGAGGGCCGTGACGGCGGCCTGGGCCGCGGCCAGAGCCACCAGGGCGGCCAGGGCGGCGACAGCGGCGCGGGTGAAGGCGGCGAGGGGGCGGACAGCCGCAACCCGGATGGACAGGGCGGCCAGGGCGGCAGCGGCCGCGAACAGCCGGGGCAGGGCGGCTCGCTGGCGGACCGTCAGCAGGCCTTGCGCCAGCAGCTGCAGCAGCAGCGCGACGGGCTGCCGTATCTGAGCGGCGAGGCCGGAGAGGCCGCGCGCGAGGCGCTGGACCGTGCTGGCCGCGCCATGGAGGGCGCCGAGGACGCGCTGCGCGGCGGCGACAATGCCGAGGCCATCGACCGCCAGTCGGACGCCATGGAGGCGCTGCGCGAAGGGATGCGCAGTCTGGGCGAGGCGCTGGCGCAGCGCGACGACGGCCAGCGCAACGGCCAGGGGCAGCCGTCGTCGACGGCGCAGGGCGACCGGCTGGACCCGCTGGGCCGCAGCAACGGCTCGGTCGATGACGGCGGCAAGGTCGGCGAGGGCAACGCCTACCGCCGGGCCTGGGACCTGCTGGAGGATATCCGCCGCCGGGCCGGCGAGCGCGAGCGCACCGAGCGCGAGCGCAGCTATCTGCAGCGGCTGCTGGACCGGTTCTGAGAGCCGGGCGGGCGCGCCGGAGAATCTGTCAGTTCAAGAGGGGTATATAAGAGGCCGGCTGCGTTACTGCGCGGCTGTCAGGGTTTTCACCTGCGCATCCAGCCACAGCCGCATCTGATCCACCCAGCTGACATAGCCGCTGAGCGCGGGCTCCGCCTGCGGCAGTTTCTCGGCAATCAGGCTGGCATTGTCATAGACAATCACCATCACCAGCGCCGCAATCAGCGACAGCGAAAAGCCGCGGGCAAAATTGTTCTTGCGCCGCAGCGGCAGCTCTTCTGTGGCCGCATACTGGGCCGGCGCGCCGCTGCCGGCAGAGCGCAGGGTGGAGTTGATCTCTTCGATGTCCGGCAGCAGCTCCTTGCGGGAGCCGCTCTCGGCGGCGGCCAGCTGGCGCGGATCCTCGCCGCGGATGCGGGCCATCCGGTCGCGGGCCTGACGGCTGCGGCGGGCGGTCTCGTCTTCGGGGGCGATGGCCTCCTCCAGCCCCAGGTCGGGCTGGGTCTCCAGGCTTTGGCTTTCTGCCGCCCGCAGCGAGGCTTCGCGCTCGGCCTCCTCGCGCAGGATGCCGCTCAGGGCCGGATCAAGTGCGCGCGCGCGCTGCGGCTGCGGTTCGGCCTGCTGAGGCGGTGTGTCCTCGGCTGCGTCCTGCGCAAAACCGTCCGGAGTGTCTGCGCGGCTGCCTGCGAAAAAGTCTGCCGCCTCATCTTCGATGCCGCTGCGCTCTGAGGCAGGTTCCGCGGCATTTTCGGCGGCTTCTTCAGCGGCCTGCTGCAGGGCGCTGACCGCTGCGTGCTGCTCCGGCTCTTCTGCGGCCTCAGCCGGGGCGGCGGCGTCCTCTGCCAACGGGGCAGCCGCCGTTTCCGCAGCGGCGGCCTGGAACCAAGTCTGGCCGCAGTCGGAACATTGCACATCCCGCCCTTCCGCAGGGATCACATCCTCCGGCACTTCGTATTCGGCTGCACAATTCGGGCAGGTCAGGCGCATCATGCTCTCCTCGGCACCATCCCGCCGCCCGGCGGGCGGGCGGGTTGTTTTTCAACGGATTATATGGGTCCGCGTCCGGCGGCGAAAGAGACAATCGGCCGGACGCCGCAGCCCTTGGCTTCCCGGCAACAGAGCCCCCATTGAAACTGCCGGCCCCTTGGGGCAAAACACCGGAGCAAAATACCGGGGCGCCAAACCGGGGCGCATTCAGGGGGCGGCAGTGATCGAGCTGGAAAATGTGGGCTACAACTACGGCGGCGGCGAGCTGCTGGATGCCGTGTCGGTGCAGCTGGCACCGGGCTCGTTCCACTTCCTGACCGGGCCGTCCGGCGCGGGCAAGACGACGCTGCTGAAACTCTGCTACGGCGCGCTGACCCCGACCTCGGGCCGGGTGCGCGCCTTCAATATGGATGTGCACGGGCTGGACCGCGACCAGATGGCCTATCTGCGCCGCCGCGTCGGCGTGGTGCATCAGGACTGCCGGTTCCTGGACCATCTGCCGGTGATCGAGAACATCGCCCTGCCGCTGCTGGTGTCGGGCCGCGAGCTGGGCCACGAGGAAGCCAACCTTCATGAGCTGCTGAACTGGGTCGGCCTCAGCGAGCGCGCCCATGCGCTGCCGCCGGAGCTGTCGGGCGGCGAGCGGCAGCGGGCCGCGCTGGCGCGCTCGGTGATCCTGTCGCCGGATGTGATCATCGCGGATGAGCCCACCGGCAACGTCGACTGGGAGATGTCGCAGCGGCTGCTGCAGCTTCTGGTGGAGCTGAACCGGATGGGCAAGACGATCCTGGTCGCCACCCATGACCTGTCGCTGATCCGGGCCGCCAAGAACCAGGTGCAGGCGCGGGTGCTGCGGATCTCCAACCGGCAATTGCAGCTGGCGGGGGCGGACCTATGACCGACAGCAAGCTGCACAAGCTGATCCTGGGCGACACCCAGGCCAACCGGGTGGTGCCGCCCACCGGCTTCACCGCCCAGCTGACGCTGTTTGTGGCGGGTGCGATGGGGTTTCTGGCGGTGTTTGCCCTGGCACTGTCGATGGCCTCCGGCCGCCTGGCCGACCGCTGGGCCTCGGAGCTGGCGCGCGCCGCCACCCTGCGCATCAACGCCCCGGCAGAGCAGCGCGTGGCGCAGACCGAGGCGGCGCTGGAAATCCTGCGCCAGACGCCGGGCGTCGCAACCGCCCGAGCCCTGAGCGGCGAGGAGCAGGCGGCGCTGCTGGCGCCCTGGTTCGGCTCCAGCCTGCCTGCGGGCAGCCTGCCGCTGCCGCAGCTGATCGAGGTCACCGCGGATGATCCCGGCTATGACCCGGCGGGGCTGCGGCTGCGGCTGCAGGCCGAGGTGCCCGGCGCGGTGCTGGACGATCACACCCGCTGGCGCGAGCCGCTGGTGGACGCGGCACGCTCGCTGCGGCGCCTGGCCTGGGTGTCGATCCTGCTGATCGGCGGCGCCACCGCGGCAATGATCACCCTGGCGGCCAACGCCGCGCTTGCGGCCAATGCCCAGGTGATCGAGGTGCTGCGGCTGGTCGGCGCGCTTGACAGCTATATCGCCCAGGCCTTCATCCGCCGCTTCACCCTGCGGGCGCTGACCGGCGCCGCGGCGGGTGTGGTTCTGGGCATGATTGGGGTCTGGCTGATGCCGGAAGCTTCGGATGAGGGCGGTTTCCTGACCGGCCTCGGTTTTCAGGGCTGGGGTTGGCTGGTGCCGCTGCTGATCCCGCCGCTGGGCGCGCTGGTGGCCTTTGCCGCCACCACCCGTGCCGCCACCAAACGTTTGGGAGAGCTGTCTTGAAGAACCCGGTCCAATGGCTGCGCTCGGCGGTCTTTCTGGTGCAGATGTATCTGGCGATGCTGGTGCTGGGTGTGGTCTTCGCCCCCTGGGCCGCAGTCTCGCCCAAGGGGGCGCGGCTGGCCTGCAAGTCCTACGCCCGCTGGGTGCTGTGGACCGCGCGCTGGATGGTCGGCATCCGCTCCGAGGTGCGCGGCCAGGTGCCCTCCGGCGAGGTGATCGTCGCGGCCAAGCACCAGAGCTTCCTGGACATCCTGATCATCTTCAACGCGGTGCCGTCCGCCCGCTTCATCATGAAGCGCGAGCTGATGTGGACGCCGGTGATCGGGGTTTATGCCAAACGCCTGGGCTGCGTGCCGGTGGACCGCGGCAAGCGCGGCGCGGCGATTGCCAAGATGGTCAAGGATGTGGCGCTGCAAAGCCGTGAGCCGGGCCAGCTGATCATCTACTCCCAGGGCACCCGCGTGGCGCCCGGCGCCCGCAAGCCCTACAAGATCGGCACCGCGGTGCTGTACCAGGGCCTGAGCCAGCCCTGCGTCCCGGCCGCCACCAATGTGGGCGTGTTCTGGCCGCGCACCGGCATCTACCGTAAGCCGGGGCTGGCGGTGGTGGAGTTCCTGGAGCCGATGCTGCCGGGGATGGACCGCGACGAATTCATGGTGCAATTGGAAAACCGGGTCGAGCGGCGCTCGGACGAATTGATGAGAGAAGCGGGATTTGAACCAGATGCAATACCTCAGCAGCATTGAAGACTTAGAGGCGCTTTACGGGGAACCGGGAGCGCCTTCTTTACGTAAGGTGGCGCGGCAGATGACGCCGCTTTACCGCAAGTGGATCATGGCGTCGAAGCTGTGCATGCTGGCCTCTGTCGGCCCGGAAGGGACCGACGACAGCCCGCGCGGCGATGACGGCCCGGTGGTGCAAGAGCTGGACCCGGGCACCCTGGCGCTGCCGGACTGGCGCGGCAACAACCGGCTGGACTCCTTGCGAAACATCGTGCGCGACGGGCGGGTGTCACTGATGTTTCTGGTGCCGGGATCGAACAATGTGGTGCGGGTCAACGGCACCGCCCGGCTGACCGCCGACCCGGATCTGCGCGCGCGTTTCGAGAAGAAAGGCAAGCTGCCGGCCACGGTGATCGTGGTCTCGATCGGCGAGATCTATTCCCAATGCGCGCGCGCGATGCTGCGGGCGGGCACCTGGAGCGGTGCTGACGAAAGCGCAGGCCTGCCGACCCTGGGCGACATCCTGGCGGAGCAGACAGCAGGCGAGGAGGGCGGTGCCGGATACGATCAAAGCTGGAACGCCCGCGCCGCCGAAACCATGTGGTGAGCGGGCGGCGCGGCGGTCAAGGACGTGCAGACGTCCTTGGCAAAAGTCTTTGAAGACTTTCACCGCCGCGCGGCCTGAGCCCGGGGAAACCCGGCCGGCGGGCCGCGGCGGCGGTCAGTTGATGACCTCGCCAATCAGGATCTGCGGCCGCACATCGGTGAAGTTCGGAATGTCCTCCAGCGCAGGCCCCGCCGCCTGCATCGCGGCGTCCAGCGCCGCCTGATCGGCAAAGACAAAAGTGGCAATGGCGTAAAACGGCGCCGGGACATGCGGCCCGCCGGCCAGTCCCTTGGCCACCACAGAGGACTGGATATGCGGCCCCATGTGCTGGTCCACGATCTGCATGTGGGTCTTTGCGTAATAGGCGTGGTCGAACTTGGTTCCCTCTGTGACGGGGTAGATGACTTGCAACGTGACGGGCATGGGTGTCTCCTGCGGGTTATAAACTTTGGGGCAGTAGAGCGGGGTTGGAGTGCCTTGCCAATTGAAAAAGGGCAGCTGCGGCCAGCTGCCCTTTTCCGTACCCTGATCAGCCCAGCTTAGCTGTGGATCGGACCGTCGCCGCAGGCCAGAGCCGCTTCGCGCACGGCTTCGGAGTAGGTCGGATGCGCGTGGCAGGTCAGCGCCACATCTTCGGCAGAGGCGCCGAATTCCATCGCCACGCAAAGCTCGTGGATCAGGTCGCCCGCCGCCGGGCCGATGATCGCGGCGCCGAGAATGCGGTCGGTTTCCTTGTCGGCGATGATCTTGACGAAGCCGCCCTCGGCCTGGTGCACAGCCTTGGCGCGGGCGTTGCCCATGAACATGAACTTGCCGACCTTGATCTTCTTGCCCTCGGCCTTCAGCGCGTCCTCGGTCGCGCCCACGGTGGCCACTTCCGGCGTGGTGTAAACAACACCCGGAATGACGCCATAGTTCACATGGCCGTGCTTGCCCGCGATCACCTCGGCGACCGCCATGCCCTCATCCTCGGCCTTGTGCGCCAGCATCGGGCCTTCGATCACGTCGCCAATCGCATAGATGCCCTTGATGTTGGTGGCCCAGTGGGTGTCGGTGGCAATCTGGCCGCGCTCGGTCATCTTGATCCCCAGGGCATCCAGCCCCAGCCCTTCGGCATAGGGTTTGCGGCCGGTCGCGACCAGCACCACATCGGCGTCCAGCGTCTCCTCGCCGCCGCCCTTCTTGGGCTGGTACCTGACCTTGGCCTTGGTCTTGGAGGTCTCGACCCCCTGCACCGCGGCGCCCAGGATGATGTTGAGGCCCTGCTTTTCCAGGATCCGCTTGAAGGAGCGCTGCACGTCCTTGTCCATGCCGGGGCAGACCGCGTCCATGTATTCCACCACGGTGACTTCCGAGCCGAGGCGGGCATAGACTGAGCCCAGCTCCAGTCCGATCACGCCGGCGCCGATCACCGCCAGTTTCTTGGGGATCTTCGGCAGTTCCAGCGCGCCGGTGGAGGAGACCACGATCTTCTCGTCGATCTCGACGCCCGGAATGGAGGACGGCACCGAGCCGGAGGCAATCACGATGTTTTTGGCCTCATGCACGTCGTCGCCGACCTGCACCTTGCCCGCTGCCGGGATCGAGGCCCAGCCCTTGATCCAGTCGATCTTGTTCTTCTTGAACAGGAACTCGATGCCGCCGGTGTTCTGGCCGATCACCTCGTCCTTGTAGGCCTTCATCTGGTCCCAGTCGACCGATGGCGATTTGCCCTTGAGGCCCATATGGGCAAAGTTGTGCTCTGCCTCATGCAGCAGGTGGGTCGAGTGCAAGAGCGCTTTGGAGGGGATGCAGCCCACGTTGAGGCAGGTGCCGCCGAGGGTTTCGCGGCCCTCGACAACAGCTGTCTTCAGTCCCAGCTGGGCGCAGCGGATGGCGCAGACATAGCCGCCGGGGCCGGCGCCGATTACGATGACGTCATATTGGGACATGGGTCGGTTTTCCTCTTTTCTCCCCGGTTCCGTTTGCCGGAACACGCGCTAGGGGATGGTTGTTTTATGATCAGACCGGGGTCAACATCTTGATCGAGATATTGGTGACCCCGTCGCGTTCAAGATGCATGGCGAGTTCCTCCGAACCGAAGAAGGCGCGGGCCTTGTCCAGATCGGTGATGGCGAACAGCGCCACGGCGTGGTTCTTCTTGTCCGGGTCGCTCCAGACGTTCATGTCGGTGATGCCAGAGGCCTGACGGTTGCGCTTGTCCTGCCGGAACACGGTGAGCCAGGCGTCGAAATCGGCCACATCGGCCTGCCAGAGTACGTGGGTTGCCATCGGTGTTACTCCTTTAATCTCAGTGCCGGCAGGATGCCCTGAAGCGGCTGGAGAATGCTTTGATTCCCCTCAATAAGGGCGGCTTCAACGGTGAAGTTTGCGAAATGGGGGCGCTGCCCCCGGCCCTGGCGGGCCTCCCCCGGAGTATTTGGGCAAAGGTGAATGGTCATATGAGCGCCGCCAGCAGCATGAGCGCGGTGGCGAGATAGCCCACGCTCCAGATCAGGCTGCGCCAGGGCACCCAGCCGAAAGCATAGGCCGGAATATAGAGCAGGCGCGCGCCGAGGTAGGCATAGGCACAGGCCGCGGTGAGGGGCGAGCTTTTACCCGCCAGCGTGACCGCGAGGCAGGCGATGGTGAAGAGGATCAGCCCTTCGAAGTGGTTGTTCATCGCGCGGTAGAGCCGCGCGGTGCGGGTGGAGACCTGATCCTGCAAGTCGCCGCCCAGCCGGTCCCGGTCGCGGGGGCCGAGCGTCTTGCCCTGGCCAAGTTCCAGGTTGGCAGGCACCGCCATCAGGGCGATCTGGAAGACCTGCAGGAGCGCGGCGAGGGTGAGGGCGGTGAGTTCGGGGGTCATTGGTACCCTTGCCAGTAAGCCTCAATCGTCCAGAGGCGACCTGCAGTCTCTTCCCTGATCGCGTCGATGAGGTGCTGGTAAGTATCCGAGCCCATTTTGGTCCAACTGCATTTCCCGCATGTGCGCAGGGCGATTTGCAGGCCGGGAGATCCGCACGTCTCCAGAGCAGAAAGCAGCACTCGGTCAATTGGCGGGTGTATGGCGTCAACCTTAGAAAGCTCTTGATGCACACCTTCTACGGGGCGTTGGAAGTCGGTTAGATAGATCGACTTCAAAAATACGTTAATCAATTTGGCTGCTCGACCGTGGGAGAAACCTGTCAAGCCAGCTATTTCTGCGCTGTCGATCACCTGCTGCCGCCAGCGGGCGTGGCAGGCATCGAAATGCGACGGTTCGGGCAAGCTGCTGGATCCGTCGCAAAAATTTTTAAAGCCGGTTGCTTGAAGCAAAGAGGCAGCTATTTTGCCAGTGAATCCCTGCATCTGACGGCTCGCTGCCCGGCCCGCTGCCCAAGCAGCGAACCGGAAGCGGTGTTCAGATGGTTGGTAGACGTCTAGAGACAAAGCTGCACCACTTAACTGAAGCCGGTTCTGACTTACAGATCCATCAGCAGGCGGCGCGGATCCTCGAGGGCTTCCTTGACGCGGACCAGGAAAGTCACGGCGCCTTTGCCGTCGACGATGCGGTGGTCATAGCTCAGCGCCAGGTACATCATCGGGCGGATCTTGATCTCGCCGTTGATCACCATCGGGCGGTCCTGGATCTTGTGCATGCCCAGAATACCTGACTGCGGCGGGTTCAGGATCGGCGATGACATCAGCGAGCCGTAGACGCCGCCGTTGGAGATGGTGAAGGTGCCGCCCTGCATTTCCGCCATGCTGAGCTTGCCGTCACGGGCGCGCTTGCCCTTCTCGGCGATCGCCTTTTCGATCTCGGCAAAGGACATCGCATCCGCGTCGCGGATCACCGGCACCACCAGGCCCTGTGGAGTGCCCGCGGCGACGCCCATATGCACGAAGTTCTTGTAGACGATGTCGGTGCCGTCGATCTCGGCGTTGACCTCGGGCACTTCCTTCAGCGCGTGGCAGCAGGCCTTGGTGAAGAACGACATGAAGCCTAGGCGGACGCCGTGCTTCTTCTCGAACTGGTCCTTGTACTGGTTCCGCAGCGCCATCACCTCGGTCATGTCCACCTCGTTGTAGGTGGTCAGGATCGCGGCGGTGTTCTGGGCGTCCTTCAGGCGCTTGGCGATGGTCTGGCGCAGGCGGGTCATCTTGACCCGCTCCTCGCGCGCGGCGTCATCCGCAGTGACCGGGCCGCGCACCTGGGCAGGCGCCGGGGCAGACGCCGGTGCGGATTTGGCAGCGGCGAGGGCGGCCGCGACGTCTTCCTTCATGATGCGCCCGTCGCGCCCGGTGCCCTTGACCTGGCTGGCGTCAATGCCGGCTTCCGCCATTGCCTTTTCCGCCGAGGGGGCGTTTTTGGCGCCTGTGCCCTGTCCGGTGCGGGTCGCGCCGTCAGCTTCTGCGGCGGGTCCGGCATCCGTGCCGCCCGCAGCGCCGGCTTCACCCGCCGACATGACCGCCAGCTTGCCGCCTGCGTTCACAGTTGCGCCTTCTTCGGCCAGGATTTCGGTCAGCACGCCGGCCGCGGGCGCGGGCACTTCGACGGACACCTTGTCGGTCTCCAGCTCGCACAGCATCTCGTCCTGCGCGACGCTGTCGCCCACCTTCTTGAACCAGGAGGAGACGGTCGCCTCGGAGACCGACTCGCCAAGCGCGGGGACCATGACCGGCACCGGGGCGCTGCCGCCGCCGGAGGACGCATCAGACGGAGCCGGTGCTGCCGCGGCCTTGGTTTCCGCTGCGGCCGGGGCTGCGGCGGTGCCGTTGGCCTCGGTCAGGGTGGCCAGCAGCGCATCGACGCCGACGGTTTCGCCTTCGCCGGCCACGATTTCGCCCAGGGTGCCGGCCGCGGGCGAGGGCACCTCGACGGTCACCTTGTCGGTTTCCAGCTCGCAGAGCATTTCATCGGCATTGACGGAGTCGCCGGGTTTCTTGAACCAGGTGGCCACGGTGGCCTCGGTCACGGATTCGCCCAGGGTGGGTACGCGGACTTCGGTTGTCATGTCTCTTTATCCTCAGATGCTCAGCGCTTCGTTCACGAGGGCTGCTTGTTGGGCTTTGTGTTCGCTGGCCAGGCCGGTTGCAGGCGAGGCCGAGGTGGCGCGGCCAACGTAGATCGGCCTTGTGTGCTTGGCGCCGATCCGGGTCAGCACCCATTCGATGTTGGGCTCGATGAAGGTCCAGGCCCCCTGGTTCTTGGGTTCTTCCTGGCACCAGATCATCTCGGCCCCCTTGAAGCGTTCCAGCTCCTTCACCATCGAGATCGCCGGGAACGGGTAGAACTGCTCCACCCGCATCAGGTAGATATCGTCGATGCCACGGGCGTCGCGTTCTTCCAGCAAGTCGTAATAGACTTTGCCCGAGCACATCACGACGCGCTTGATCTTGGAGTCCGCAACCAGCTGGGTGTCGGAGTTGCCCTTCTGCGCGTCATCCCACAGCACCCGGTGGAAGCTGGAGCCGGTGGTGAAGTCCTCGGTGCTGCTGACCGCCAGCTTGTGGCGCAGCAGCGATTTCGGGGTCACCAGGATCAGCGGCTTGCGGAAGGTGCGGTGCAGCTGGCGGCGCAGGATGTGGAAATAGTTCGCCGGCGTGGTGCAGTTGGCGACGATCCAGTTGTCCTGGCCGCACATCTGCAGGAAGCGTTCGAGGCGGGCGGAGGAGTGCTCCGGCCCCTGGCCCTCGAACCCGTGCGGCAGCAGGCAGACCAGGCCCGACATCCGCAGCCATTTGGACTCGCCGGACGAAATGAACTGGTCGAACATGATCTGGGCGCCGTTGGCAAAATCGCCGAACTGGGCTTCCCACAGGGTCAGCGCGTTGGGTTCGGCCAGCGAGTAGCCGTACTCAAAGCCCAGCACCGCGTATTCGCTCAGCGCCGAGTCGATCACCTCGTACTGGGACTGGCCCGCGCGGATGTTGTTGAGCGGGTAGTAGCGTTCCTCGGTCTCCTGGTCGACGATGCCGGAATGGCGCTGCGAGAAGGTGCCGCGGGTGGCGTCCTGGCCCGCCAGGCGCACCGGGTAGCCTTCCAGCAGCAGCGAGCCGAAGGCCAGCGCCTCGCCGGTGGCCCAGTCAAAGCCTTCGCCGGTCTCGAACATCTTGCCGCGGGCGTCCAGGAAGCGGCCCACCGTGCGGTGCAGCGGGAAGCCGTCCGGCACCCGGCTGAGGGAGGTGCCGATTTCGGCCATGGTTTCCGGCGCAATGGCGGTGCTGCCGCGCTGGTAGTCGGCGTCTTTTTTGTTGAGGTGCGACCAGCGCCCGTCCAGCCAGTCGGCCTTGTTGGGCTTATAATCCTTGCCGGCCTCGAATTCCTCGTTCAGATGGGCCTGGAAGGCGGCCTTCATGTCCTCGATCTCGCCCTCGGGGATCAGCCCGTCCTTGACCAGCCGGTCGGTGTAGAGCGTCAGGGTGGTCTTGTGGCCCTTGATCTTCTTGTACATCAAAGGGTTGGTGAACATCGGCTCGTCGCCTTCGTTGTGACCGAAGCGGCGGTAGCAGAAGATGTCGATGACCACATCCTTGTGGAACTTCTGGCGGAATTCGGTGGCCACCTTGGCGGCGTGCACCACTGCCTCCGGGTCGTCGCCGTTCACGTGGAAGATCGGCGCCTCAACCACCAGCGCGTTGTCGGTGGGGTAGGGGGAGGAGCGCGAGAAATGCGGTGCGGTGGTGAAACCGATCTGGTTGTTCACCACGATATGCATGGTGCCGCCGGTGCGGTGGCCGCGCAGGCCGGACAGCGCGAAGCATTCCGCCACCACGCCCTGGCCGGCAAAGGCGGCATCGCCGTGCAACAGGATCGGCAGCACCTGGGTGCGCTCGCCGTCGCCCAGCTGGTCCTGCTTGGCGCGGACCTTGCCCAGCACCACCGGGTTCACCGCCTCCAGGTGCGAGGGGTTGGCGGTCAGGCTGAGGTGCACGCTGTTGCCGTCGAATTCCCGGTCGGAGGAGGCGCCGAGGTGGTATTTCACGTCGCCGGAGCCGTCCACGTCCTCGGGCTTGAAGCTGCCGCCCTGGAATTCGTTGAAAATGGCGCGGTAGGGCTTCTGCATCACATTGGCGAGCACCGACAGGCGGCCGCGGTGCGGCATGCCGATGACGATGTCGCGGACGCCAAGGGCGCCGCCGCGCTTGATGATCTGCTCCATCGCCGGAATCAGGCTCTCGCCGCCATCCAGGCCGAACCGCTTGGTGCCGGTGTATTTGACGTGCAGGAACTTCTCGAAGCCCTCGGCCTCGACCATCTTGTTGAGGATTGCCTTGCGGCCTTCGCGGGTGAAGGTGATTTCCTTGTCGTAGCCCTCGATCCGCTCCTTCAGCCAGGCGGATTGCTCGGGGTCGGAGATGTGCATGTACTGCAGCGCGAAGGTTCCGCAGTAGGTGCGCTTCACGATCTCGACGATCTGGCGCATGGTCGCGACCTGCAGGCCCAGCACGTTGTCGATGAAGATCGGCCGGTCCATGTCGGCGCCGGTGAAGCCGTAGGATTTCGGGTCCAGCTCGGGGTGCGGGGTGGCGGCGCGCATGCCCAGCGGGTCGAGGTCTGCCGCCAGATGGCCGCGGATCCGGTAGGCGCGGATCAGCATCAGGGCGCGGATCGAATCCAGCACCGCGCGCTGCACCTGATCGTCGGTCAGCTCAACACCCTTGGCGGCGGCCTTGTCGCGGATCTTCTTGCCCGCGCCCTTGGCTTCGGCCGGGGCCGGCCATTCACCGGTCAGCGCGCCGGTCAGATCATCATCCAGTGCCGGCGGCCAGTCCTTGCGCGCCCAGGAGGGGCCGGTGGCCTCGGCCTTCACGTCCAGCTCGGCATCGCCCATCTGGCGGAAAAACTCCGCCCAGGCGGCATCCACCGCGTTCGGATCATTGGCGTACTGGGCATAGAGCTGCTCCAGATACTCCGCATTGTGCCCCTGCATGAAAGAGGAGGCGTGGAAGAGGTCGTTGGGGCTTTGATCGGTCATGTCATTCGGCCTTTACAGACTGGCGGTCTTTTCAAGCTGCGATATAGTTGTGCTCAACCCACACGAACAATGATGGCAGTGAATTGATGCTTTGATAATATCCGGAGGGATCTCCGAAGGCGGCGGCTTTCATTGCAACATTGGAGTGCTCTCGGGGTAATCCCTTTGTCATTCGCCCAAACAGCATCTTTTCTCCGTGGCAGGAGTTGCCCTCCGTTAACAGAATGCAGTCCGAAACTGAGTTCGCTTCAGTATCTGACAAAGAGGATGCGAGCCCGAAGGTTTCCAGTTTCTCAGCATTGTTTCGGGTTTCCGAACTGGAATA
This sequence comes from Leisingera aquaemixtae, assembly GCF_006740765.1. Classification (GTDB taxonomy): domain Bacteria; phylum Pseudomonadota; class Alphaproteobacteria; order Rhodobacterales; family Rhodobacteraceae; genus Leisingera; species Leisingera aquaemixtae. The sequence goes on along the minus strand of NZ_CP041159.1, from coordinate 2,459,164 downwards.
GTCATGCAAAGAAATTACCCATGCAAAAGCCTCACCGGAGACAGTTCGCTCAGTATTGGGCTTCAACAGAGCAAGTGTCTTGCCACATTTGTCCCGCCATAGCGAACTGCCCGGGTCTTCAAAATCACTGAGGAACTGTCGTGACGTTGCATTGCCTTCCGTCGGATTCGACTTCCGCGTCCGGTGTGAGCTGGGATTGTTCTCGTCGGTGATGTCCTTTAGCAATCTTCCACGGACATTCGGCAGCAAATGCTCGTCTGCATAGTAGACCGCGTCCCTCATAATTGCCTGCCAAACGGGGTCGTCGTCACGCGTAAACCCGGCTTCTTGAAGATCTTCTACAGGCAATTCGCGGAATGAACTCGCAGGATGGGAGTTTGCTATTCTGCGAGCCAATGATGCTGCGACCCAAAAAGGGTCACCTGCGGAATGGAGTGCGCATTCCTCCTCACTCGCCGATTGGCGGGTGTTTTTCTTTTGAGGAACGCGCAACCAGGACATCTTACTTGCCGATCGCTTTCAGCACCGCTTCACCCAGGCCGGCCGGGCTTTCGGCGACCACGATGCCTGCGGATTTCATCGCTTCGATCTTGTCCTCGGCGCCGCCCTTGCCGCCGGCGACAATCGCGCCCGCGTGGCCCATGCGGCGGCCCGGAGGGGCGGTGCGGCCGGCAATGAAGCCTGCAACCGGCTTCTTGCGGCCCTTCTTGGCCTCATCGGCCAGGAACTGCGCGGCCTCTTCCTCGGCAGAGCCGCCGATTTCGCCGATCATGATGATGCTCTCGGTTTCGTCATCCGCCAGGAACCATTCCAAGACGTCGATATGCTCTGTGCCCTTGATCGGGTCGCCGCCGATGCCGACGCAGGTGGACTGGCCCAGGCCAACGTCGGTTGTCTGTTTCACGGCCTCGTAGGTAAGCGTGCCGGAGCGCGATACAACCCCGACGGTGCCGCGCTTGTGGATGTGGCCGGGCATAATGCCGATCTTGCAGGCATCGGGCGTAATCACGCCGGGGCAGTTCGGGCCGATCAAGATCGACTTGGAGTTCTCCAGTGCCCGTTTCACCTTCATCATGTCCAGAACCGGGATGCCCTCGGTGATGGCCACGATCACTTCCATCTCGGCGTCGATCGCTTCCAGGATCGAGTCGGCGGCAAACGGCGGCGGCACGTAGATCACCGTGGCATTGGCCTCGGTCACGTGCTTGGCTTCGTGCACGGAGTTGAAGACCGGCAGGTTCAGGTGGGTCTGGCCACCTTTGCCGGGGGTCACGCCGCCAACCATCTTGGTGCCGTAGGCGATGGCCTGTTCGGAGTGGAAAGTGCCTTGCGAGCCAGTAAAGCCCTGACAGATGACCTTGGTGTTTTCGTCGATGAGGACTGCCATGTTTCGGTTCCTTCAAGCGGTATGTGTGTGTTGGGTCTGCGGGGTGGCCAGTGCCTGGCCGTCGAAGCGGATTTTTTCGAGGGTGGCCCGCCCCAGGACCACATGGGGAAGTATTCGGAAGCCGCCGCGGAATTCACAGATTCCGCGCCGGAGTTTCTGGCGGATCAGCGGCCAGCCCCTGGGCCGGTGGCGTGGCGGGCCGACGCCAACCTCGCCCGGTGCCTCATTGCCCTGTTCGGCCAATGCGGGCTGGACCTGGTAGACGGTGATGCCCCGTGCAGGCAGCGAGGCGTCGAAGTTGAACAGCAGGTTGTCGAGCGTGATGCAGAACGGGCGGCTGTCCAGCAGGTGCTGTGCAGCCTTGCGCGAGATCACGTAAGCCGCCCCGCCGGCGTGGCGGGACAGCATCTGCCGCACCTCGCGGCCCAGATGGGTGAAACCATCCTTGCCAAGCGCCACCTGCAGCCTGTTGGCCCGCCAGCGTTCAAACTTGACGATGCCGGCGTCTGCAGGCCACCAGGACAGATCCGCCAGCCAGGCACCGGTGTCGGGCGACAAAAAGACGTCATCTTCCAGGATCAGCGCCACATCGGCATCTGATCTCAGAAACGCCTCCCAGGCCTTGGCATGGCTGAGGGTGCAGGCCATGTCCTTGGTCTGGAAATAGCCCCAGTTGCCCTCAGGCCGGCACTGCCTGAGCATTTCCTCGCGGCTGACTTGGGTACTGTCTACCGCATCAATGCGCACAGCCGAAAGCCCGGCCTGATCCAGCTCCTGCTGCATCAGCGCTGCCCGGCCGGTGGCCTGCTGCAAGCCTATGAGGTAGACGGCGGCTTTCATTGGGGCGAATTCCACTGTACGGGGCCGTTAGTCCGGTAGAGCAGCAGCGTGTAGCTGCTATGGTTGCCACCATCCAGTGTCCGGCGGGTTGCAACGATACCGTGCTGATCGCCAGAGATGACCCAAGCTTGTTCAAGCTTGTGGCGGGCTAGAAGGTTCGCTGTGACCGGTGTCGCAGACGGGAAATTCGCGGCGACGTAGCGACGTACCCGTTCTGTCTGACCTGTTCTGGAATAGGCTTGAACCATGCAGCCTTGACTGGAAAGCCCAACCGCGGGTCGTTTGTCATCGACCACGTAGATTCGTCCGTCATTTCGTGCTTTCCGCGGCAAAGGCACGTAGCTGGATGCCCGCAGCAGACGATCAGCCGACTGCGGGTCGCGCGGTCCCTTGGCGCAGAATTTGTCAAAAGCTTTGACAAAGGCTGTCGGGCTGCTCTTCGGCACGATATTGCTACCCCTGATATTGGCAAGCTCGTAGGCATCCGGCCCCAGCCCTTGGCTGCCGCATCCGGCGGCCAGTGCCACCGTCAGAGCTGCTAGGAGCAGGGCCGGTTTCACGCCTTTAGCCCTTCACTGCCTTCACGATTTTCTCGGCGCCGTCTTTCAGGTTGTCGGCGGCGATCACGTCCAGGCCGGAGGTGTTGATGATCTCCTTGCCCTTCTCGACGTTGGTGCCCTCGAGACGGACCACCAGCGGCACCTTCAGGCCGACTTCCTTGACCGCGGCAACCACGCCCTCGGCGATCACGTCGCAGCGCATGATGCCGCCGAAGATGTTCACGAGGATGCCTTTGACGTTTTCGTCCGAGGTAATGATCTTGAACGCCTCGGTCACCTTCTCCTTGGTGGCGCCGCCGCCCACGTCGAGGAAGTTGGCAGGCTCCGCGCCGTAGAGCTTGATGATGTCCATGGTGGCCATCGCCAGGCCCGCACCGTTCACCATGCAGCCGATCTCACCGTCGAGCGCGATGTAGTTCAGGTCGTACTTGGAGGCTTCCAGCTCTTTGGGGTCTTCCTCGGTGGTGTCGCGCAGCTCTGCCACGTCGGCGTGGCGGTAGACCGCGTTGCCGTCAAAGCCGACCTTGGCGTCCAGCACCTTGAGGTTGCCGTCATCGGCGATGATCAGCGGGTTGATCTCCAGCATCTCCATGTCCTTCTCGACGAAGGCTTTGTAGAGCTGGCCCATCAGCTTGACGCACTGCTTGACCTGCTGGCCTTCGAGGCCCAGCGAGAACGCGATGCGGCGGCCGTGGTAGGGCTGGTAGCCGGTGGCCGGGTCCACGGAGAAGGACAGGATCTTTTCAGGGGTCGCAGCGGCCACTTCCTCGATGTCCATGCCGCCCTCGGTGGAGCAGACAAAAGAGATGCGCGAAGTCTGGCGGTCCACCAGCAGAGCCAGGTACAGCTCGCGCTCGATGCCGGAGCCGGCCTCGATGTAGATGCGGTTCACCTGCTTGCCCGCGGGGCCGGTCTGATGGGTGACCAGAGTGCGGCCCAGCATCTTCTTGGCTTCTTCGGCAGCTTCCTCCACCGATTTGGTCAGGCGCACGCCGCCTTTCTCGCCGGCATCGGCTTCCTTGAAGGAGCCTTTGCCGCGGCCGCCTGCATGGATCTGTGCCTTCACGACCCACAGCGGGCCGTCGAGCTCACCGGCGGCGGTTTTGGCTTCCTCGGCCCGCAGAACCACGCGTCCGTCGGACACCGGCGCGCCGTAGCTGCGAAGAAGGGCTTTGGCCTGATATTCGTGGATGTTCATCTGAAACTGTCCCGTCTGGCTGCAATTGTCTGTCGTTCAATAGGCCGTGTTAAAGCCAAGTGTTAAAGGCTTATTTGACGGGAAGCAGGGAAATGGGGAAGATTTTCAGGTTTTGTGATCACAGGTTTTGGGGGTGTGATCACAATTTACCGGAGGCTTAACGGCGGTGATTCGAGGCTGGGCCCAGGGGCTGTGCCCGCCGCATCATAGACCAAAAGCGTCAGCCGCCGGACCGGGGACGCTGCGGCAATAAAAAAGGGCCCGCCAGACGCGGGCCCCTTGAATGCCGGGTTGCTTCGGCGCTTACGCCAGCGAGCTGTCGATGCCCTTGCAGGCCTCGACCAGACCCTTCACCGCATTGACCGAGTTGTCGAACATGGTCTGCTCTTCTTCGGTCAGCTGGATGTCGACGATCTTCTCGATGCCGCCGGCGCCGATCACGGTGGGCACGCCCACGTACATGTCTTTGACGCCGATTTCGCCGGTGCAGTAGGCGGCGCAGGGCAGCACGCGCTTCTGGTCTTTCAGGTAGGCCTCGGCCATTTCGATCGCCGATGTCGCCGGCGCATAGAAGGCGGAGCCGGTTTTCAGCAGGCCGACGATCTCGGCGCCGCCGTCACGGGTGCGCTGCACGATGGCGTCGAGCTTGTCCTGGGTGGTCCAGCCCATCTTGACCAGGTCGGGCAGCGGGATGCCGGCCACGGTGGAGTAGCGCACAGACGGCACCATGGTGTCGCCATGGCCGCCCAGCACGAAGGCGGTGACGTCTTTCATGGAGACGCCGAATTCCTCGGCCAGGAAGTGGCGGAAGCGGGCGGAGTCCAGCACGCCGGCCATGCCGCAGACCTTGTTGTGGGGCAGGCCGGAGAATTCGCGCAAGGCCCAGACCATCGCGTCCAGCGGGTTGGTGATGCAGATCACAAAGGCGTCCGGCGCGTGGTCGCGGATGCCTTCACCCACCGATTTCATCACCTTGAGGTTGATGCCCAGCAGGTCGTCGCGGCTCATGCCCGGCTTGCGCGGCACGCCTGCGGTCACGATGCAGACATCGGCGCCTGCGATGTCCTCATAGGACTGGGTGCCCTTGAGGGAGGCGTCGAAGCCTTCCGACGGACCGGATTCGGCGATGTCCAGCGCCTTGCCTTCGGGGATGCCTTCGGCGATGTCGAAGAGAACAACGTCGCCCAGTTCCTTGAGGGCTGCGAGGTGCGCGAGGGTGCCGCCGATCTGACCTGCGCCGATGAGGGCGATTTTGGGTCGTGCCATTGGAAAATGTCTCCGGTCCGGTTGAAATTTCCTGATGCCTACGGCGTAAACCCGGGCCGTGCAAGGGTTCTGCGCTGCGGCATAGGGTGCGGTATACTTCCGTATGCCGAGGTGGTACCGCTAAACGGTCTTTAATTCAGGGCTTTCAGGGGCGGGCTATGGCGGCGTTTGATGCGATGTTTTTCGTTTTTGCCATTCCTGCGGTCGTTTTTGCGGGCGTCTCCAAGGGCGGTTTCGGGTCCGGCGCGGCCTTTGCATCGGCGGCGATTCTGGCATTGGTGGTGGAGCCGGGCATGGCGCTGGCGCTGATGCTGCCGCTTTTGATGCTGATCGATGTTGCCGCGCTTAAACCCTACTGGGGCCGCTGGAATCTGAACGCCGCGCTGCTGCTGATCGCGGGCGGTCTGCCGGGGGTGGCGCTGGGGGCGTGGCTCTATACCCTTGTTGATGCTGATGCGATGCGGGTGCTGATCGGCGCGGTGGCGGTGGGGTTTGTGCTGTGGCAGCTGCGCGCCCGGCTGGGCCTGCGGGCCGCGGCGGCGCGGCCGCTGCCGCGCGCGGCGGGTCTTGCCGCGGGGCTGGCGGTGGGCTTCACCAGCTTTGTCAGCCATGCGGGCGGGCCACCTGCCGCGGTCTATCTCCTCAGCCTCAAGTTGCGGAAGACTGAATACCAGGCCAGCACGGTGCTGATTTTCTGGGCGATCAACATTGCCAAGGCGGTGCCTTATGCCGGGCTGGGGATGTTCACACGTGAAACGCTGATGCTGGATCTGATGCTGGCGCCCTTTGCGCTGCTCGGCGCCTGGCTGGGGGTGAAGCTGCATCACGGCATTCCGGAGCGCTGGTTCTTTGCGCTGACCTATGTGCTGCTTGTGGTGACCGGCAGCAAGCTGATCTGGGACGGGCTGGCCTGAAGCCCCCTTCAGGCGCAGCCCGCCGCGGCGGCCCCGGCCGCTGTCACCGCAGCCTGGAAACCTGCCTCAATACCTGCTCAGACGTCGCTGTCTGTGTTTGGCAATGCTTCTGCGAGCACTTCATAGGACTGGCCGGAGGCGACCAGGCAGGTCATGCCGTTGGGAGTGGTCACGGTGATGGTCCAGCTGCCGGTTTCGTCCGACGCAAAGGTCTCCATCACCATGCCCTGCTGGCCCATCCCTATGCTTTGGCGGCTTTCGCCGTATTTCTCCGCCAGGCGTTTGACCACCGTGTCGCGTGGGGCGCAGTTGCGGCTTTGCGCGGCAGCGGGGGCTGCGGCCAGTGTCAGGGCGGCCAGGGCCGCCGGCAGTGCAAGTGTTGTCCTTTTCATCCCGTTTTACCCTTTCCGGAACGGCCGGACAGAGCAGGGCGCCGGACGGCAGCCCCCGTATCCCTGAGCGGGCCGGTGTGTGACGCAATTCGTGCTGCAGGCCCCATGCCTGCGGGCAGCAGGGGCGGCCCTGAGGGGCGGCGGAGATCCTGTGCCGTGGTACCCTTAACTGTGCCTGTCAGGTGCTGATAAGTGGTTAACCCAGCGTGCGCCGTAAAAGCACACGCTTTATCAGAGGCTTGCTGCGATTGCGGGGAAGTTTACGCTGCGCTGCGGCGGAATTGTACTTGAAAGTATACAATCGAATCTGTACCGCTTTACGCAATAAAATAACTTCAGGAGAGCTTGCATGGACCCGCGCGCGCGCCCTTACCGTTCGGTTTTGTATATTCCCGGCTCCAAGCCGCGCGCCCTGGAGAAGGCCAAGACCCTGCCGGTGGACGCGGTGATCTTTGATCTGGAAGACGCGGTGTCGGTGGATGAAAAGCCCAATGCCCGCGCGACCCTGGCGCAGGCGCTGGAGGCGGGCGGCTTTGGCGCGCGGATGAAGATCGTGCGGATCAACGGGCTGGACACCGAATGGGGCCGCGAGGATGCGGTTGCGGCGGCCAAGATGGATTGCGACGCGATTCTGCTGCCCAAGGTGAACTCCCCTGCCGATCTGGACGCGCTGGCAGATATCACCGGGGACATCCCGCTGTGGGCGATGATGGAGACGCCGCGCGGGATGCTGAATGCCGCTGCCATCGCCGCGCACCCCAAGCTGCAGGGCATGGTGATGGGCACCAATGACCTCGCCAAGGAGCTGCAGACCCGTTACCGCCCGGACCGGCTGCCGATGATGGCGGGGCTCGGCCTGTGCCTGCTGGCGGCCAAGGCCGAGGGGCTGGTGATCGTCGATGGCGTCTATAATGCCTTCAAGGACGTTGAGGGGCTGGCTGCGGAATGCGCACAGGGCCGCGACATGGGCTTTGACGGCAAGACCCTGATCCACCCGGCGCAGGTGGAGGTGGCCAATGCCGCCTTTGCCCCGACCGAACGCGAGATCGACACCTCCCGCCGCCAGATTGCCGCGTTTGAAGAGGCGCAGGCCGCAGGCCAGGGTGTTGCCGTGGTCGACGGCAAGATAGTCGAGAACCTGCATGTGGCGACGGCGCGTGAGATCCTGGCAAAAGCGGATGCAATCGCCGCGCTTTCCGCATAGGTGTTAACAAGTTTAACATCTAAGAGGGGCTGATATGGCGCTTTTGATCCTGGGACTTCTGCTGTGGTGGGGCGGCCACCTGTTCAAACGTGCGGCGCCGGACATGCGCGCCGCGATGGGTAATGCCGGGCGCGGCGCGGTGGCGCTGGTGCTGATTGCCGGCATCGTGCTGATGGTGCTGGGCTACCGCGGGATGGACTTCATCCACGTGTGGGCGCCGCCCTCCTTCATGGTGCATATCAACAACCTGCTGGTGCTGATCGCCATCTGGATGATGAGCCCGGCGCCCAAGAAAGGCGCGCTGCTCAATGGCATGCGCCATCCGATGCTGGCAGGCTTCAAGCTGTGGGCGGTGGCGCATCTCCTGGTCAATGGCGATCTGGCCTCGATCATCCTGTTCGGCGGGCTGCTGGCCTGGGCGGTGGCTGAGGTCATCGTGATCAACCGGTCCGAGCCGGAGTGGCAGCCGGGTCCCAAGGGCACGCTCGCCAAGGACGGGATGTTCTTCCTGGCCTCGATTGTGCTGCTGGCGGTGATCGGCTACGTCCACGGGCTGATCGGGCCGTCGCCGTTTCCGGGATGAGCCCACAGCAGGAGAGGACACCATGAAACTGTACCGATTTTTGTCCGAGGACGACACCTCTGCCTTCTGCCACAAGGTGACCGATGCGCTGAACAAGGGCTGGGAGCTGCACGGCAGCCCGACCCAGGCCTTCGATCCCGTCAAGGGGATCATGCGCTGCGGCCAGGCGGTGGTGAAAGAGGTGGACGGAACCTACACCCCTGAGACCAAACTGGGAGAACACTGATGGCCAAGACCAATCCGGGCCGGTTTTTCGAAGACTATACCGTCGGCGAAGTGATCCGCCATGCAGTGCCCCGCACGGTGTCGGGCGGCGAGCGCGCGCTGTATCATGCGCTCTACCCGGCGCGCCATACGCTCTATTCTTCGGATGAATTTGCCCGGGCCTGTGGTCTGCCCTCGGCGCCGCTGGATGATCTGGCGGCCTTCCACGTTGTGTTCGGCAAGACGGTGCCGGACATCTCCCTTAATGCGCTGGCGAACCTCGGCTATGCCGAGGGGCGCTGGCTGTTGCCGGTGTATCCCGGCGACACGCTGCGCTCGGAATCCGAGGTGATCGGCCTCAAGCAGAATTCCAACGGCAAGTCTGGCGTCGTCTATGTGCGCACCCGCGGTCTGAACCAGCGCGATGAATGCGTGATGGAATATGTGCGCTGGGTCATGGTGCGCAAACGCGACCTGGAGGCGCCGGCGCCGGAGACGGTGATCCCGGAGCTGAACAAGGTGATCCCGGCGGAGCAGCTGGCAATCCCGGCGGGCTTGGATTTCAGCAATTACGATTTCACCCTGGCGGGCGAACCGCACCGCTGGGGCGATTACGAGGCGGGCGAGACTATCGACCATGTGGACGGCGTCACCATCGAGGAAGCCGAGCATATGATGGCGACCCGCCTGTGGCAGAACACCGCCAAGGTGCATTTCGACAATACCGCGCGCCCCGATGGCACAAGGCTGATCTACGGCGGTCATGTGATCTCCCTGGCGCGGACGCTGTCGTTCAATGGCCTCGCCAACGCGCAGATGATCGTCGGCCTGAACGGCGGGGCGCATGCCAACCCCTGCCTGTCGGGCATGACCGTGCGGGCCTGGTCGGAGGTGCTGGACAAGGCCGACACAAACGCGCCGGGCGTTGGTGCGATCCGGCTGCGGCTGGTGGCGGCCAAGGGCGGCGCGCCGTTTGAGCTGAAGGGCGAAGACGGCAAGTACCTGCCGGATGTGCTGCTGGATCTGGATTACTGGGCCTTGATGCCGAAGTGACCGGGAAGGGGGCTTTGCCCCCTCGCGCCCTTGGCGCTCACCCCCAGGATATTTGCAGCCAGGGGAACAGGGGGCCGACAGAAAAGGGATGACCCTTGGTGCGATTGCCGCTTAAGCTGGCTTCATGCGGGTTTTGCAGCTTCTGGTATTCTCCACGCTCTCCCTCTGGCCGCTGCGCGCAGCGGCCTGCGATCTGGCATTGGTGCTGGCCGTAGACGTCTCCGGTTCTGTCGATGCCGAGGAATACCGCATTCAGATGGACGGGCTGGCAGCGGGCCTGCGCGACGGGGTGGTGTCCGAGGCGCTGGTCAAGGCGCGCGCCCGGGTGCTGCTGATGCAGTGGTCCGGCCAGTCGCGCCAGGAGGTGACGCTGCCCTGGGCCGAGGTGCGTAGTTTTACCGATGCCGAGGCGCTGGCGCAGCGGATCGAACAGGCGCCGCGGCCCTGGCGCAATTACTCCACCGCTGTGGGCGAGGCGCTGTTTCTGGCGGTGGAGCAGTTTGCCGCGGTGCCGGAGTGCACGCGCAGGGTGATCGACATTTCCGGCGACGGGTTTTCCAACGAGGGGGTCGAGCCGCGCGAGGCGCATGGCGCGCTGTCTGCGCTGGGTGTGACCGTGAACGCCATTGCCATCGAACAGAGCGAGCCGGACCTGACCGCCTATTTCTTTGAAAACGTGATCCGCGGCGAGGGGGCTTTTGTGGTAACGGCCGCCAGCTTTGCCGATTACCCGTCGCGCATCCGCAAGAAGCTGGTGCGGGAGGTGGCGCGGCAGACGGCCATGGCACCGCATAGGGATGCCGGGACCGTGGCAGCTTTGCAGTGATTTGCAGAAAGGGCTGTGATTCTGCAAAAGATTTCCAAAAAGGTGTTTTGTGATCACTAAATATTTGCTGTGATCACAACACGTGACGTTTTAGCGCCAACAGCACGGAAACCTGCTGTTTTTAACCGTTCGGTCGGGTGACACGCCGTAAAAATCGGCTAAAACGTCGTCAGCCAACCTGAAAAGGAGCCAACATGGCCGATGTCAATCGGGGCAACCGCCCGCTTTCGCCGCATTTGCAGGTCTATCGCCCGCAGCTGACCTCCGTGACGTCGATCCTGACGCGGATCACCGGCAACGCGCTGATCGTTTCCGCGCTGCTGATCGCCTGGTGGTTCCTGGCCGCGGCAACCTCTGCCGACTACTTTGCCACCGCCAACGGCCTGCTGACCAGCTGGTTCGGTGATCTGGTGATGACGCTGTCGGTGCTGGGCCTGTGGTATCACACGCTGGCCGGCATCCGGCACCTGATCTGGGACAACGGCATGATGCTGGACCTGGAGCAGGCCGAGAAGCTGGGCTGGATCGTGGTGATCGGCTCGGCGGTTCTGACCGTCCTCACCATTATCATCGTCTAAGCTCAAAGGACACACGCGATGCGATATCTGACTGACCGCAAACGCGCCGTTGGCATGGGCGCTGCAAAATCCGGAACCGCGCACCATTGGTCGATGCAGGTGAGCGCAGTGGCGCTGCTGATCCTGGTGCCGCTGTTTGTCTTCACCTTCGGCTCTGCGCTGGGCGGCTCTTACGAGGAGATCACCGCCTATTACTCCCGCCCGTTCCCGGCACTGGTGGCCGTGCTGACCATGTGGGTGGGCATGATGCACTTTAAATCCGGCGCCCAGATCATGATCGAGGACTATGTCCATGGCCTGAAAGGCCGCCTGGCGATCATCCTGGTCAAATGCCTGTCTTATGCCGTCGCCGCGACCAGCGCCTATGCGCTGATCCGCCTGGCCCTGTAACGCTCCGAGGTTTCCATCAATGGCTGCTTACGAATACGAAACACATGAATATGACGTGGTCGTGGTTGGCGCCGGCGGGGCTGGCCTCCGTGCGACGCTGGGCATGGCGGAACAGGGTCTGCGCACCGCCTGTGTGACCAAGGTGTTCCCGACCCGCTCCCACACGGTGGCGGCGCAGGGCGGCATCGCTGCGTCCCTGGGCAACATGGGCCCGGACAGCTGGCAGTGGCACATGTATGACACCGTCAAGGGCTCCGACTGGCTGGGCGACACCGACGCGATGGAATACCTCGCGCGCGAGGCTCCCAAGGCGGTTTACGAGCTGGAGCATTACGGCGTGCCCTTCTCGCGCACCGAAGAGGGCAAGATCTATCAGCGCCCGTTCGGCGGCCACACCACCGAGTTCGGTGAAGGCCCCGCGGTGCAGCGCACCTGCGCCGCCGCTGACCGGACCGGCCACGCGATCCTGCACACGCTTTACGGCCAGTCGCTGAAGAACAACGCGGAATTCTATATCGAGTATTTCGCCATCGACCTGATCATGTCCGAGGACGGGCAGTGCCAGGGCGTTGTCTGCTGGAAGCTGGACGACGGCACCATGCATGTCTTCAACGCCAAGATGGTTGTCCTGGCGACCGGCGGTTACGGCCGTGCGTATTTCTCTGCCACCTCGGCGCATACCTGCACCGGCGACGGCGGCGGCATGGTGGCGCGGGCAGGCCTGGCGCTGCAGGACATGGAGTTCGTGCAGTTCCACCCGACCGGCATCTACGGCTCCGGCTGCCTGATCACCGAGGGCGCGCGGGGCGAGGGCGGCTACCTCACCAACTCCGAAGGCGAACGCTTCATGGAGCGCTATGCGCCCCAGTACAAGGATCTGGCGCCGCGCGACTACGTCAGCCGCTCCATGACCATGGAGATCCGCGAAGGCCGCGGTGTGGGCGCCGAGGGCGATCATATCCACCTGAACCTCTCCCACCTGCCGGCAGAGGCGCTGGCGGAACGGCTGCCGGGCATCTCCGAAAGCGCCAAGATCTTTGCCGGCGTGGATGTCACCAAGGAGCCGATCCCGGTTCTGCCCACCGTGCACTACAACATGGGCGGCATTCCCACGAACTACTGGGGCGAAGTGCTGAACCCGACTGCGGATGATCCGACCGCTGTGGTGCCGGGCCTGATGGCCGTGGGCGAGGCGGGCTGCGCCTCTGTGCATGGCGCCAACCGGCTTGGCTCCAACTCGCTGATCGACCTGGTGGTCTTTGGCCGTGCCTCCGCCATCCGCGCGGGCAAGGTCGTGGACCCGGAGGCGGCAAACCCGGTGCTGAACCAGGCCTCCGTCGACAAGGCGTTCGATCGGTTCGACACCCTGCGCAACGCCAAGGGCGGCATCCCGACCGCGGATCTGCGGCTGGAAATGCAGAAGTGCATGCAGGCCGACGCGGCGGTGTTCCGCACCTCCAAGACCATGGCGGAAGGCGTTGAGAAGATGACCGCGATCGCGGCCAAGCTCGATGACCTCAAGGTGACCGACCGCTCGCTGGTCTGGAACTCCGACCTGATGGAGACGCTGGAGCTGACCAACCTGATGCCGAACGCGCTGGCCACCATCGTGGGCGCCGAAGCCCGCAAGGAAAGCCGCGGCGCCCACGCGCATGAGGACTTCACCTCCCGCGACGACGAGAACTGGCGTGTCCACACCGTGTCCCGCGTGGAGGGCAACAAGGTTGATCTGTCCTACCGCCCGGTGATCACCGACCCGCTGTCGACCGAAGCTGAAGGCGGCATCAGCCTCGCCAAAATCGCGCCCAAGGCGCGGACGTTCTAAGGAGACAGATCATGGTTCAATTCAGCCTCCCGAAGAACTCCAAGATCACCACCGGCAAAACCTGGCCCAAGCCGGAGGGCGCCAGCAATGTGCGCAAGTTCAAGATCTACCGCTGGAACCCGGATGACGGCAAAAACCCGCAGGTCGACACCTATTTCGTCGACATGGACAGCTGCGGCCCAATGGTTCTGGACGCGCTGATCAAGATCAAGAACGAGATCGACCCGACCCTGACCTTCCGCCGCTCCTGCCGCGAGGGGATCTGCGGCTCCTGCGCGATGAACATCGACGGCATCAACACGCTGGCCTGTATCTATGGCATGGATGAGATCAAGGGCGATGTGGCGATCTACCCGCTGCCGCATATGCCGGTGGTCAAGGACCTGATCCCGGACCTCACCCATTTCTATGCGCAGCACGCCTCGATCATGCCCTGGCTGGAGACCAAGACCAACCGACCGGCGAAAGAGTGGAAGCAGTCCATCGAAGACCGCAAGAAGCTCGATGGGCTTTATGAGTGCGTGATGTGCGCCAGCTGTTCGACCTCTTGCCCGAGCTACTGGTGGAACGGCGACCGTTACCTGGGGCCTGCCGCGCTGCTGCACGCCTATCGCTGGATTATCGACAGCCGGGACGAAGCCACGCCCGAGCGTCTGGACCAGCTGGAAGACCCGTTCAAGCTGTACCGCTGCCACACCATTATGAACTGCGCCAAAACCTGCCCCAAGGGCCTGAACCCGGCCAAGGCGATTGCGCATATCAAGAAGATGATGATCGAGCGCACCGTCTGATCGCGGCAGGGCTGATCCGCAAGGATCCGCCGCCCCGCGCAATGAAATTTGCATGGCCCCCGGTTTCCTGCGAAACCGGGGGTATGTTTTTCGCTGGCATTGGAGTTCGGGCATGAAACTGATGGGACTTGCCGCGGGCGTGCTGACCGTGCTGGCGGGCTGTATGACAGCCACCGACCACGACCGCATCGGAGGCCAGCTGGCAGCAACGGACGCCAAGATCCCCGGTTGTATCGCGGCTGCGGGCATCACCGGGGAATACCGGGTGCGTACGGAGTTTCTGGGCCATGGGGCTGGGGCGACGGTTCTGCGCATGGTGCAGCCGGGACTGAATGTCACTGAGGCGCAGGCGGCACAGGCGACGAGCTGTATCAACACCTGACGCAAAGCGGTTGAGGTGCGGCTGCGGCGGCCATAGGGTGCCGGTATGCAACCGTATGTTTTTGCCATTCTTTTAGCCGGGCTCGCCGGGCTTTCGATGCCGCTGGGCGGGTTTCTTGCCTGGTGCGAGCACATCCGCAACCCGACGCTGCGCGACGAGGTGCTGCACGCCGTCGCGGCCTTTGGCGGCGGCGCGCTCACCTCTGCGGTGGCGCTGGTGCTGGTGCCGGAGGGGGCGCAAGCGCTGTCTGCCGTGCTGGCGGTACTGCTGTTCGCCGCGGGCGGCGGCGTGTTCTACCTCGCCGATACCGTGCTGCAAAAGCGCGGCGGCAGCGGCGCGCTTTTGCTGGCGATGCTGCTGGACTACGTGCCCGAAGCGATGGCGCTGGGGGCGATGCTGGTGGCGGATGCTGCCACCGCCTGGCTGCTGGCGCTGATGATCTTCCTGCAGAACCTGCCGGAGGGGTTCGCCGCCTTCCGAGATGTCTGGAGCGGTGACAGCCCGGCCTGGCATGTGCTGCTGGCCTTTGTCGGGCTGGCGGCGCTGGGGCCGGTCTGCGCTCTGGCAGGGCTGGTCTGGCTGGCAGAGGCCCACGCGGTGCTGGGGGCGATCATGGTTTTTGCGGCGGGCGGCATTCTCTATCTGCTGTTTCAGGACATCGCCCCCAAGGCGCATTCCAGCCGCAGCAGCGTGCCTGCACTGGGCGCGGTTGCGGGCTTTGCCCTGGGGCTGGCCGGGCACCTGCTGACGGTGTGACGCGCACCCTTGGTTGCTGCAATGCAGCAAGTGCATGGCGCCTTTGCAGAAACGGCGGCTGCGCCCGCGGCAGGCAGGGGGTAGTTTGGCGCTTGAGGGAGGATCGTGCCAGACTATGGAGGCAACCCGATGAACCCGGTGAATTTGCAGCAAGACCCGAAAGACAAGGCCCGTCAGGCCGCGCTTGAGGCCTTGGAGCAGGCCTTTGCCTACTACACCCCGGAGCCGCTGCCCGCGGCAGCAGAACCCAGCGCCGTGGACGGTGTGGTCGAGTATTACCAGGCTGCCTGAGGGCAGCCTGATGCGCAGGCGGCAAACCGGTTGAGCCGGAGGCTGCTGCGGCGTAGACAGGGGCATGCCTGTTCTGCTGCTTGTCCTTTTGGCGGGCGTGTTCGCCTATTTCCTCTGGCGCCGCCACGCCACCAGCCTGACCCGCAACTGCCGCTGGCGCCAGCAGCGCGCCCAGGGCCAGTGGCGCTGCAGCTATTGCGGCGCCGCGGAACCGGGAGAGGCCGCCCCGCGCCTCTGCCGCGATCCGCGCCGCGCGCCTTAGCCGGAACTTGCAGCCCGCAGCGGTGATCTCCCGCGCCCGCAGGCGCCCCGGCTGCGCCGGAACGCCTTCCGTGCGGCCTTGGGCCCGGCACCGCGCCGGGCGCGGTGCCGGGCCCAACTGCGGGACGCCTTGTCAAAAGGCGGCGGAGCAGGCGGGAGCCCTTCGGTCCGTGCATGGCAGACCCGCAAAAAATAATGCTTGAAAGACTCACCTCTTTGCCCGATATGGGCGGACAAGACGCCAACGCACGCGCCTCTGTCGAAAGGGGTTACTCCCCTAAGGTTACGTAGCGACGGTAACGTCTCTGACTGAACTGAGCGGTCATATATGGCCGGGTCTTTTGGAGATGACCATGAACGTACACGTAGCCGGGCAGACTGCTCGCGATTCCGTATCTGTATCCCGTCACCTGCAGCACATTGCGCAAAACCACTTCGACCGGCCGACTCTGGTCATCGACAGCCAGGCGGTGGCCCGCCAGTACCAGGCGCTGGACCGCGGCCTGGGCCGGGCGCGCATCCACTATGCCGTCAAGGCCAACCCGGCGCCGGAAGTGCTGGAAACCCTGGTGCGCCTGGGTTCCAACTTCGACGCTGCCAGCCGCACCGAGATCGAGATGTGCCTGGCCGCCGGCGCGCGGGCTGAGCAGATCACCTTCGGCAACACCATCAAACGGCCCTCTGACATTGCCTTTGCCCACAACATCGGCATCACCCATTTTGCCGCCGACGCCCAGGAAGAGCTGGAAAAGCTGGCGGAATTCGCACCGGGCGCGCATGTCTGCCTGCGGGTGATCGTCGAGGCCTCGGGCGCCGACTGGCCGCTCAGCCGCAAGTTCGGATCGTCGGCTTCGATGGCGCTGAGCCTGATGGACGCGGCCGCCGGGCTGGGCCTCACCGTGCATGGCCTGTCGTTCCACGTCGGCTCGCAAACCCGCGACCCGCTGATGTGGGCGCCGGTGCTGGATCAGGTGGCAGAGGTCTGGACCGCGGGCCGCGCGGCCGGCCACGACCTGAAGCTGGTGAACATCGGCGGCGGCTTCCCGGCCTCCTACAAGACCGAGGTGATGGGCGCCGAGGAGTATGCCCGCGCGGTGATGGAGCAGGTGAACGCGCGCTTCCCCGATGCCGCTGAAGTGATGGCAGAGCCGGGCCGCGGCCTGGTGGCCGAAGCCGGCGCGATTGCGGCGGAGGTGCTGCTGGTGTCCCGTAAGCATGCCGATGACATGTTCCGCTGGGTCTATTTGGACATCGGCAAGTTCTCCGGCCTGGCCGAAACCATGGACGAGGCGATCCGCTACCAGATTTCCACCAGCCGCGACCACGAGCCGACCGGCCCCTGCGTGCTGGCAGGCCCCTCCTGCGACAGCGCCGATGTGCTGTACGAAAAGCAGCTGGTGCAGCTGCCGCTGGGCCTGAAGGCCGGCGACCGCGTGGTGATCCATTCCTGCGGCGCCTACACTTCGACCTATGCCTCGGTCGGCTTCAACGGCTTTCCGCCGCTGGACGTGGTGGTGATCTGATCTTCGCCTTCCGGCGCTTGTGATCTGTTCCGGCCGCCGCAGGGCTTGAAACCCTGCGGCATTGCCGTCTTGATGGGGCAAACGGACGAGAAGGTTTGCCCGATGACGATCTCCCCCGAAGCCCCCGCCGACGCGGACGCCCGCCGCGCGGTCAAGCCGGTGATCTGCTACCCCAACGACACCCTGCCGGTTCCGGATCTGCCGCTGTACCGGCAAGCGCGGCAAGCGGCGGTGAAGACCGGGGAGGTGCTGGTGCAGCCTCGCGATGCCGCCTGTTTCGAGGTGCCCGCCGGGCATTTCTTCCGGATCACCTCGGTGGAGGGGCCGCAGGTGGGCGATCTGAACCTGTGGAACAGGGCCGACCTCAGCGAGCGGTTCTACTCCGGCAAGACCCGCGCCCTGCACGGCACCCATATCACCGCGGGAGAGCGGATGTGGACCAGCTTTCCGCATCTGCGCCCGATGGCAACCATCACGGAAGACACGCTGGGCTGGTACGGCATCGACCCGTACGGCGGCTCCGTGCATGACGTGATCGGCACCCGCTGCGACCCCTACACCGGCAACCTGCTGGCGGGCAGCCAGTACCATCACTGCTGCCACTCCAACCTGACCCGGGCGCTGGCAGGCCATATGGGGCTGCCGCTGGCGGAGGCGGAGCCGCATGTGCATGATGTGCTGAATGTGTTTATGTGCACCGGTTTTACCCGCGATACCGGCCAGTATTTCATGAAAGCGAGCCCGGTGCGGCCCGGCGATTATCTGGAGTTCTTTGCCGAGATCGGCCTGCTGGGGGCGCTCAGCGCTTGCCCGGGCGGGGACTGCTCGGCGGAGCATTCCAGCGATACGGCGGCGTGCCATCCGCTGCTGGTCGAAATCTTTGCCCCGGCCAAAGGCGCCCTAGGCGATTGGAAAAGCCCGCCGCGAAATGGCTATGACCGCAGCCACGGCATTGGCTGAGCGGGCAATAAGGGTTTGGAATTCCGGTAAGTGGACAAATTTGGCACCAAATCTGCATAAGGGGCAGAAGGGTCACGTATTTATTCTGTCCAAAAACGCCATTCGCAGGGGGATTTTCCCAGCGTACAAAATGAAGCCGGGTCTTTCAGGCGGAAAAAAGGGCAGGGCGAAAGCCGCTGCCCTTACTAATTATCAAAATGAAAACTTTCAGCCGAACGCGGCTTCAAGGGCAATTTCCACCATGTCGCCAAAGCTGCGCTCGCGCTGATCGGAGGGCAGCGCCTCGCCAGTTCCCAGATGATCGGACACGGTCAGCACTGCCAGCGCCCGGCAGCCGTGACGGGCCGCCAGCGTGTAAAGCTCCGCCGCTTCCATCTCCACGCCGAGAATGCCGTGGCGCACCATCTGCTCGTTCAGGTCGGGGCGTTCGTCATAGAACACGTCCGAGGAGTAGATGCCGCCGATATGGGTGTCGGCGCTGCGCTTAGCAGCCGCCTGGGCAGCCGCCTGCAACAGGCCCCAGTCGGCGCAGGGGGCGAAATTCAGCTCCCGGAAAATACCGCTGGACGGGCTGTTGAGGGTGGTGGCGGTCATCGCCAGGATCACGTCCCGCAGCTTGACCTTGTCCTGCATGCCGCCGCAAGAGCCGATGCGGATCAGCGTCTTGGCGCCATAGTCCCGGATCAGCTCGTTGGCATAAATCGACAGCGAGGGCATCCCCATGCCGCTGCCCTGAATGCTCACCCGGTGCCCCTTCCACGTGCCGGTATAGCCCAGCATGCCGCGCACTTCATTGACCAGCTTGGCATCTTCCAGAAACGTCTCAGCCGCCCATTTCGCCCGGTAGGGGTCGCCGGGCATCAGCACGGTTTCTGCAATATCGCCCTTGGCGGCGCCGATGTGAATGGTCATCGCTCAGCTCCAGACAGATCAGATTTCCAGATCGGAAATATCTTTGCCGGCGGTCAGCGCGGCATGGACCCAATGCGGTTTGCGGCCGCGCCCGGTCCAGGTTTCTTCCGGATTTTCCGGGTTGCGGTATTTCGGAGCGGCCTTGGCCTTTTTTGCGCCCTGGCGCGACGCAGTGGCGATCTCGTCCAGCGAGAAACCGTATTTTGCGGCAGCCTCCTCGGCGGCTTTCAAGGCTTCCTGGCGTTCGCGCAGTTCTGCTTCCTGCAGTGCTTTTTCAACATTGCTTTGAAGCTGCAGAAGCTCTTTTCTGCTCATTGCCGAAAGGTCGAAGGTCATTCTGAACTCCATATATAAAAATGACACACCGGAAAAACCGGTATGTCATTCCTTATGGACTGAATACCAGACGCATTTCAGCATCTTTTTTATCGGTTTGCAGAAAACTGCCGGTAAAAAGTCAATTCGCTGCAATTTCCGGTGGCCTTGCCAGGTCCACAATGTCGCTCATAATTGAATTGAGCTCGAAATCCTTGGGCGTATAGACGCGAGCCACACCCATTGACTTCAGCTTTTGCGCGTCCTCGTCCGGGATGATGCCGCCGACCACCACCGGGATATGCGCCAAACCGGCGTCGCGCATGCGCTGCATCATTTCTTCGACCAAAGGCAGATGGCTGCCCGACAGGATCGACAGGCCAACCACATGGGCGTCATCCTTTTGCGCCGCTTCCACCAGTTCCGCCGGGGTCATGCGGATGCCGTCATAGGTGATGTCCATGCCGCAGTCGCGGGCGCGGAAGGCGATCTGCTCGGCGCCGTTGGAATGGCCGTCGAGGCCCGGCTTGCCGACCACGAACTTGATGCGGCGGCCCAGCACGTCGCTGACCGCATTGACCGCATCGCGCAGATCGTCCAGCCCTTCGGTCTTGTTCGACACCGAGGCCGACACGCCGGTCGGGCCGCGGTAGGTGCCATAGACCTTGCGCATCTCCTCGGCCCATTCACCGGTGGTGACGCCGGCCTTGGCCGCGGCGATCGACGGTTCCATGACATTTGTGCCGCTTTGCGCCGCGGCGCGCAGGGCGGCCAGGGCCGATTGCACCGCGTCATTGTCACGCTCGCTGCGCCAGGCGTTCAGGCGGCTGATCTGCTCCTGCTCCACCGCGGGGTCGACCACCATAATGCCGCCGTCCTCGGTCTGCAGCGGCGAAGGCTCGCCCTCGGTCCATTTGTTGACGCCCACCACGATGGTCTCGTTCTTCTCGATCCGGTTCAGCCGGTCGGCATTGGACTCGACCAGCCGGCCCTTCATGTATTCGATCGAGGCGACAGCGCCGCCCATCGATTCCAGATTGGCAAGCTCCGCGCGGGCGCCGTCCTTCAGCTCCTCGACCTTGGCATCGACCGCCGGGTTGCCGTCGAACAGGTCGCCGTATTCCAGGAGGTCGGTCTCATAGGCCAGGATCTGCTGCATCCGCATCGACCATTGCTGATCCCAGGGGCGGGGCAGGCCAAGCGCCTCGTTCCAGGCGGGCAGCTGCACGGCGCGGGCGCGGGCTTTCTTCGACAGAGTCACTGCCAGCATCTCGATCAGAATACGGTAGACGTTGTTTTCCGGCTGCTGTTCGGTCAGGCCCAGCGAGTTCACCTGCACGCCATAGCGGAAGCGGCGGAACTTGGGGTCTTCGACGCCATAGCGGTCGCGGCAGATCTCGTCCCACAGGTCAACAAAGGCGCGCATCTTGCACATCTCGGTCACGAACCGGATGCCCGCATTCACGAAGAAGGAGATGCGCCCGACCATGGCCGGGAAATCCTCCGGTGCGATGCGCGGTTTCAGCTCGTCCAGCACCGCCTGCGCGGTCGCCAGGGCAAAGGCCAGCTCCTGCTCCGGCGTCGCCCCGGCCTCCTGCAGGTGGTAGGAACACACGTTCATCGGGTTCCACTTGGGCACGTTGGTGTAGCAATACTCCGCCACATCCGCGATCATCTTGAGGCTGGGCTTGGGCGGGCAGACATAGGTGCCGCGGGAGAGGTATTCCTTGATCAGGTCGTTTTGCACCGTGCCCTGCAGCTTGGACACATCCGCGCCCTGTTCCTCGGCCACCGCGATATACAGCGCCAGCAGCCACGGCGCCGTGGCGTTGATGGTCATCGAGGTGTTCATCTGCTCCAGCGGGATCTGGTCGAACAGCGCCCGCATATCGCCCAGGTGGCAAACCGGCACGCCGACCTTGCCGACCTCGCCGCGCGCCAGCACGTGGTCGCTGTCATAGCCGGTCTGGGTCGGCAGGTCGAAGGCGACCGAAAGCCCGGTCTGCCCTTTCGCCAGGTTGGCGCGGTAAAGCGCGTTAGACGCCTTGGCCGTGGAGTGGCCGGCGTAGGTGCGGATCAGCCAGGGGCGGTCTTTTTGCATCTGCGGCATGTCGGGCCTCGCGAGTCAGAGTGTCGGTAATTTTATTTCGTCAAGCTGATGTAAACTGCAATTTTCAACCCGTGTCAATTCGCTGCGTTGCGGCATTTGCAGGGCTGATGCCCGGTTGCGCGGTTAACCATCAGCAAGCGCGCGGTTGAGATGGAGCTGGATGCGGACTAAAGTCCTTTAAGTTGAATCGATTTTTAGAAGAATACTGCTTTGAAGACCTCATTAACCGGGCAGCGCCTTGCCGAGATCGACGGCCTGCGCGCCGTCGCCGTGCTGGCGGTTGTGCTGTACCACTATTTTCAGGCGTATCCCCAGCATTATCCCTATGGCGCGGGCCTGCTGCCTTTGGCGAAATACGGCGATTTGGGGGTTGCGCTGTTTTTCGTGATTTCCGGCTTTGTCATCACCCTGTCGCTTGCCGGCCAGCCCGGGCTTTGGCGGTTTGCGCTGAAACGGTTGGCGCGGCTGTGGCCTGCGCTGGCGGTTTGCTCCATTATCACTTTTGCCGTCGTGCACAGCTTTGACAGCGGCTTCAGCCGGGAGGTGCAGGGCGGGCTGAGCGGCTTTGCCGCCTCCTGGACCTTCACGTCGCAGCGCTTCTGGCACAGCGCCTTCGGGTTCGATGGCTATGTCGATGTCGTTTATTGGACCCTCGCCATTGAAATCCGCTTCTACCTGCTGGCAGCGGTGATCTGCTGGCTGGCGCCCGCCGGACGCTTTGCGGAGGTGGCGCCATTGGTGCTGCTGCTGATGCAGTCCCTGTTTGCAGCGGTTCAGTTCGCGGTCCCGGGACTGGTGCCGCAGGTGCTGATTGAGACGCTCTTTCTGGCCTATGCGCATCTGTTTGCGGCGGGCATCACCTTTGCCGCGGTCTATGGCGGGGCGCGCAGCAAGCGGCAGGCAGCGCTGATCTTCTGGAGCTTTTCGGTCGCCTTCTACCGCGCAGAGGATTGGGGGGAGGCCGTGGTCCTTGCCCTGATCTTCCTGTCGGTTGCCGCCTGTGCCTGGCGCCTGCGGGCGGCCAGCGTGCTGGCGTGGCGGCCGCTGGCGGCGCTGGGGGTGATCAGCTATCCGGTTTACCTGCTGCACAACTACATCGGGGTGACCCTGCTGTCGCTGCTGCCGCCGGGGCTGGCAGACGCGATCTACGTGCTGGCCGCGGGCCTGGTTATGGCAGGCATTCTGCTGCTGTCGAACGCTGTCCATCATCTGGTCGAACTGCCGGCGCAGCAGGCCGTCCGGTCCCTTCTTGAGCGCCGCGCTGATCGCGGCCGCGAGATGCTACCCGCGCCAGGGCCGCAAGCCGCGGCAAAAGGCTTGTAAACCGGGCAGGCTTGGGCAAGGCTTTGCGGGATGACGCAAACCGTGGAACTGCCGCTGTGGCTTTTTGTGCTGATCGTGGGCTTTGCCGCGGTGACCTTCGCGTCGCATTTCCTGTTTCCCTCGGTGCGCTGGTTCTTCCGGCGGCGGCTGGAGCGCGCGGTGGCGCGGCTGAACAAGCGGCTGGAGCGCCCCATCGAGCCGTTCAAACTGGCCCGCCGCCATGACATGATCCAGCGCCTGATCCACGACCCGCAGGTGGCGCAGGCGGCAGCGGATCACGCGGCAGCGGAAGGCATCCCGGAAAACGTGGCGTTTGAGCAGGTCCGCCGTTATGCGCGCGAGATTGTGCCCGGGTTCTCCGCCTTCGCCTATTTCGGGCTGGCGATCCGCGCCGCCCGGCTCCTGTCCAACGCGGTCTACCGGGTGCGGCTGGGCCACCAGGACGAGGAGGCGCTGCGGGCCATCGACCCCAAGTCCACCGTGGTCTTCGTGATGAACCACCGCTCCAACATGGATTATGTGCTTGTCACCTATCTGGCGGCAGAGCGTTCTGCGCTGTCTTATGCGGTGGGGGAGTGGGCGCGGGTCTGGCCGCTCAGCCGTCTGATCCGGGCGATGGGCGCCTATTTCATCCGCCGCCGCTCGCGCAATGATCTCTACCGCAAGGTGCTGGCCGCCTATGTGCGCCTCGCCACCCGCGGCGGCTCCACCCAGGCGATGTTCCCCGAGGGCGGCCTCAGCCTGGACGGCGCCTTGGCCCCGCCCAGGCTGGGGCTGCTGAAATACATCGTCGAGGGCTATGACCCGGACGGGCGCGACGTGGTTTTTGTGCCGGTGGCGCTGAACTATGACCGGGTGCTGGAGGACCGGATCCTGACCTCTGCCGCCAAGGCGGGCGAGCGCCGGTTCCGGGCCGGGATCGGGCTGGTGGCGCTGCGGCTGTTGCGGCAGCTGTGGCTGTGGATGACCGGGCGCCACCGCCGCGCGGGCTATGCAGCGGTGAACTTCGGCCGCCCGCTGAGCCTGGCCGGTTTCGGGGCGGGGCGGCAGGGCGACATCACCAAGCCGCTGGCGCGGGAGCTGATGCAGCGGATCAGCGCCATTGTTCCGGTGCTGCCGGTGCCGCTTATCGCGGCGCTCCTGTTGCGCCACGGCGCCCTCAGCCGGGCCGCCATCGAGCACCGGCTGGAAGATCTGATCGCGGCGATGCCGCTGGCGCATGCCCATATGCCCCGCGAGAATCTGTCCTATGCGGCCGGCGGCGGCCTGCAGCAGCTGCTGCGCCGCGGGCTGGTGGCCGAATCCGGCGGCCGGTTCGCCCCGGTCGAAGACCGCCGCGACCTGCTGGTGTTTTACGCCAATTCGATCCGCCACCTGATGCCCCAGGATGGCGCGCAGCCGGGTGGAAACCGTGATTTTTCTGCACCTGCTAAGGGAAATGCTGCATCCGCTGGGTCATAAAATTACCCATACAGCGCAAAAGTGGTTGCAATATTACTCTGCCAATCCTATCCCTCAGATAACCGCTGCGATTCTGCACCGCGGCAAAAGCACAGGCTACAAAGGAGGCCATCATGGCATTGGATACCCAGACTGACGTCATGTCGTACGAGGCGCCGGAGAAAGATCTCTATGAGCTGGGGGAAATTCCCCCGATGGGCTATGTGCCCAAGAAGATGTACGCATGGGCCATCCGCAAGGAGCGCCACGGCGAGCCGAATACTGCGATGCAGCAGGAAGTGGTCGATGTTCCGGAGCTGGACAGCAACGAGGTGCTCGTCCTGGTGATGGCGGCCGGCGTCAACTACAACGGCGTCTGGGCCTCGCTGGGCAAGCCGATCTCGCCCTTTGACGGCCACAAGGCACCCTATCACATTGCCGGGTCCGATGCCTCGGGCATCGTCTGGGCGGTCGGCTCGAAGGTCACCCGCTGGAAGGTCGGCGACGAGGTGGTCATCCACTGCAACCAGGATGACGGCGACGACGAGGAATGCAACGGCGGCGACCCGATGTATTCGCCCAGCCAGCGGATCTGGGGCTATGAGACGCCGGACGGATCGTTCGCTCAGTTCACCAACGTGCAGGCCCAGCAGCTGATGCCGCGCCCCAAGCACCTGACCTGGGAAGAAAGCGCCTGCTACACGCTGACGCTCGCCACCGCCTACCGGATGCTGTTCGGCCATGAGCCGCACGACCTGAAGCCGGGCCAGAACGTGCTGGTCTGGGGCGCTTCGGGCGGCCTCGGCTCCTACGCTATCCAGCTGATCAACACCGCCGGCGCCAACGCCATCGGCGTGATCTCGGACGAGAGCAAGCGCGACTTCGTCATGGGCCTCGGCGCCAAGGGCGTTCTGAACCGCAAGGACTTCAACTGCTGGGGCCAGCTGCCCACGGTCAACACCCCGGAATATGCCGAGTGGTTCAAGGAAGCCCGCAAGTTCGGCAAGGCGATCTGGGACATCACCGGCAAGGGCGTGAACGTCGACATGGTGTTCGAGCATCCGGGCGAGGCGACCTTCCCGGTCTCCACCTTCGTGGTCAAGAAGGGCGGCATGGTGGTGATCTGCGCGGGCACCACCGGCTATAACCTGACCTTTGACGTGCGTTACATGTGGATGCACCAGAAGCGCCTGCAGGGCTCGCACTTTGCCCATCTGAAGCAGGCCGCCTCCGCCAACAAGCTGATGGTCGAGCGCCGCCTGGACCCCTGCATGTCCGAGGTCTTCACCTGGAACGACCTGCCGGAAGCGCACATGAAGATGCTGCGCAACGAGCACCTGCCCGGCAACATGTCGGTTCTGGTGCAGGCGCCGAAAACCGGCCTGCGCACGCTGCAGGACGTGCTGGAGGCCTGATCCTGCAGGCTGCATCGCTATCAAGCTGAGACCAAGCCCGCGAATCACATCGGTGGTTCGCGGGTTTTTGCTGATTTAACGGATTGCAGCGAAGAATTTCAGCCGGTTGCCGGATGCGGCCTCGCTATTTCAGGGGAGGCGCCAGCCGCCGGCAGGAAAAGGCGGCTCTCTACGCTCCGGTTTTTGCGGCGTTTTTTTGCGGCTTCGCACGACTGTTCACCCAAAATGAACGAAAGCGGAACCTTCGCATTGACCTCCGGGAGGTCCCCACTGCAAAAGAGCATGAACGACCGGCCAGCCCGCGGCAGCATGTTTTGCCACGGGCCTCCCTCAGAACGGGGCCGGACCTAAAGGGCAGCAGCACGTAATTCATGGCATACAAAGCAGAACTCGACCGCATTCTGGAGGCGCTTGACGCCACTGAAACCTTGGAAGGCCTTCAGCTGATCGTTGAGCAGGTCTGCGAAGTGTTCGCCGTCGATCATGCCATGTACCTCTGGGTCGAAACCGCCGGGAACCACTATTATTTCGGCACCTACTCCAAGGCCTGGACGGACCGCTATCTGGACAAGGCCTACTCGCGGGTCGATCCGGTGGTGGTGGGCTGCTACCAGCGCTTTCACCCGGTCGACTGGAAGCGGCTGGACTGGAATCCCAAACCGGCCCGCGAGTTCCTGAGAGACGCGATGGTGCATGGTGTGGGCAACCAGGGCTATGCGATCCCCATCCGGGGGCCGAACGGCCAGTTCGCGCTCTTCACGCTCAGCCACAATTGCGACGATGCGGCGTGGGAAAAGATTATCGCACGGTACAACCGCGATTTCATTCTGGTGGCCCACTACTTCAACCGCAAGGTGCTGGAGCTGGAGCCCTCCCGGACGGCGGAGCAAGCGCAGCCGCTGTCGCCGCGGGAGGTGGATGCCCTGACGCTGCTGGCGATCGGCTACAGCCGCGCGCAGGTGGCGCAAACCCTGGCCATCTCGGAGCACACCCTGCGGGTCTATATCGAAAGCGCCCGGTTCAAATTGGGCGCGATCAACACCACGCACGCCATTGCCCGGGCTGTAAGTCTCGGTTTGATTGTGGTTTAGCGGTAGATATACCTCAATGCGTGTAAATTCTCTCGGGCATTGAACCCAATGGTCGTACTATTCCCCTGCTTTTCTACCAAAGGGGGAATACATCATGCTGCGGTATGTTTACGGTCACGATCTTCACACGCATTCCGATCTGGCTCATTCAATGTTCCTGGACCGGGCCGATCAGTTCAAGACGCGGCTCGGCTGGGATGTGCAGGTGGACGCCAACGGCGAAGAGCGGGACCAATACGACGAACTGGACCCGCTCTACATGATCTGGGAAATGCCGGACGGCAGCCACGGCGGCTCCATGCGGTTTCTGCCGACCACCGGCCGGGTGATGGTGAACGAGATCTTCCTGGATCTCTGCGGCGGCGTCCCCATCTGCAGCCCGCTGATCTGGGAATGCACCCGGTTCTGCCTGTCGCGCAAGGCGCACGGCAGGATCGCAGCAGGGCTGATGCTTGGCAGCCTGGAAATCATGCGCAACTTCGACGTTCCTCATTACACAGGCGTGTTCTACCGCCACACGGCCCGCGCCTTCCGCAACCTGGGCTTCGCGCCTGAGATCACCGGCACCCAGGGCGAGGGGCGCAATCCCATCTGCATGGGCTTTTGGGAATATGCCGAAGAGACCTATCACAGCGTGTCGCGCAAGGCGGGCATCCCGCCGGAGCTGTCGCAGCTGTGGTTCGACCGCTCCTTCGGCGGCGCCGGCGCCTCCGGTCCGGTGGCGCTCAGCGCCTGATCAATGCGCACACCGGGGCCGGATCCTCTGGCGGACCCGGCTCCGCGGCTGTAGGGTCGCGCCATGACAGCTCTGCCCGTACAGTTTTCCGATGACCAGGCCGCCGCTTATGACAGCGTGACCGAACTCCTGCGCCAGGCGGGGGTGGACCTTGACGACGGGCTTTTGCAGCCGCCCCGCGGCGATGCCGGGGTGATGGCGGTGATCGGCAAGGCCGGATCCGGCAAGACGCTGCTGCTGGCCGAGCTTTACAAGGCGCTGGAACAGGCGGGGGTTGAAGTTGTCTCCGGCGATTACGAAAGCCGCAAGAAGGGCGAAGACCGCCGCACGCTTGCGATTCTGGCGCCCACCAACAAGGCCGCCAGCGTGCTGCGCCTGCGCGGGGTGCCGGCCACCACCATCCACCGTATTCTTTACACGCCGGTTTACGATCCTGAATTCGAGAAAATCGCCGAATGGCTGGCGGGGCAGGGGGAGCAGCCCGACATCGAAGGGCTGAGCGAGGAGGCGCTGGCCCGGGCCGCGGCCTTTTACGAAAGGAACAAGTCGATCCCCGGCGCGCTGGCGGCGGCGGGCCTGCGCGGCTCCGACTTCATCACCGGCTGGAAGCGGCGCGAGGATCCTCTCGACATCGGCTTCATTGACGAGGCATCGATGCTGGACGACCGCCAGTTCGAGGATCTGAAGGAGATCTTCCCGAACCTGGTCCTGTTCGGCGACCCGGCGCAGCTGGCGCCGGTCAACCAGTCGGGCTCCATGGTGTTCGAAACCCTGCCGGAGCCGCGCCAGCTGATCCTCAACCGCATCCACCGGCAGGAGGCGGGCAACCCGATCCTCGACCTGGCCCACGCGCTGGCCGACCCGCAGCTGGGGTTTGAGGATTTCGAGCGCATGGTGGAGGACACCGCCCGGCGCGACGACAGGGTGGTCTGGGGCCAGCGGGTGGAGGTCGACCTGATGGCGCGCTCGCCGGTGCTGGTCTGGCGCAACAACACCCGCATCCGCCTGATCAACGCCTTCCGCGCCGTCCATGGCGCGCCGGAAGATGCGCTGATTGCCGGCGAACCGCTGATCTGCGACGGTATCGAACTGCCGG
This sequence comes from Leisingera aquaemixtae, assembly GCF_006740765.1. GTDB lineage: Bacteria > Pseudomonadota > Alphaproteobacteria > Rhodobacterales > Rhodobacteraceae > Leisingera > Leisingera aquaemixtae. Next base: position 2,430,542 of record NZ_CP041159.1, on the reverse strand, counting down.
CGAAGCACCGCAAGAAGCGCCTGGACCTGGAGGCCCGCGGCCTGATCAAGGGCGCGCAGGTGATCTACCTCGGGGCCGGCCGCAAGCCCGGGTTTTCCCGCCTGCATGTGATCGGGGCAGAGGATCCGCAGGTCTCTGCCGCCTCGATCGTGAAGATCGAGAAACCGGATGAGGAAGAACCCTTCATTCCCTATGCCGCGCGCATGGGCGCAACCTTCCTGCATGGGGCGGCCGTGACCATCCACAAGGCGCAAGGCTCGCAGTGGGACACCGCCCAGGTCTTTGCCCCCGACATCTATGCCGCCGCCCGCATGGGCCGGGTGGAGGCAGGCCAGCCGCTGTGGAAGCGGCTTGCCTATGTCGCCATCACCCGCGCCCAGGAACGGCTGATCTGGGTGGTCAGGAACCGGCTGGCCAAACCTTCCGGCCCGCTGCCGGTGGACGACCTCAAGGCCATCCCGGCCGCGGCGCTGACACTGGAAGCACAGGAGGACACCCCCGCATGAGCTCTTCGATCCTGATCACCGGCGCCAGCTCCGGCATCGGCCGTGCCGTGGCGGAGCTGTTTCTGGCCGAGGGCTGGCAGGTCGGCCTGCTGGCCCGCCGCGCGGACAAGCTGGAGGAGGCGGCGCAGGGCCACGCGAACGCGCATGTGCTGCCCGCGGATGTGACCGACCCCGCGGCGGTGGACCATGCGGTGAACAGCTTTGTGATGGCGGCGGGGCGGCTGGATGTGCTGTTCAACAACGCAGGCATCTTCACCCCGCCGGGCACCATCGACGAGATCCCGCTGGAGGACTGGTTTGCCTCGGTGAACGTGAATCTCACCGGCATGTACCTGGCGGCCCGCGCCGCCTTCCGGCAGATGCGCCAGCAGGCGCCGCAGGGCGGCCGGATCATCAACAACGGCTCCATCGCCGCCCATGTGCCGCGGCCCCATTCAGCGCCCTATGCGGCCACCAAGGCCGCCATCACCGGCCTCACCAAAAGCCTGTCGCTGGACGGCCGCGCCTTTGACATCGCCTGCGGCCAGATCGACATCGGCAACACCCGCACCCCGATGGTCGAAGACCTGGGCCAGCGCCACGCGGAGGCCAATCCCGGTGCCGAACCGATGCACACCTTTGCGGTGGAGGACGCGGCGAAATCGGTTCTGCACATGGCCCGCCTGCCGTTGGAGGCCAACGTGCAGTTCATGACGGTGATGGCCACCAAGATGCCCTACATCGGCCGCGGCTAAGCGCTCCCGCCCGTCGCAGGCGCATTACTCATGCGCCGCTCCCGTTGGGCGTGGCGCTGCGCTGGCGCGTAGCGGGCCAGCTCTCCCGGCGGCACAGCCGCCTGCCGGGCAGCGAAACGCGGGCCTTCATCTTTCGCAAAATACTCCGGGGTGAATTGGCCGAAAGGCCAAGAGGGGCAGCGCCCCTTTTCCGCTCCGCCAGAAGGCGCTGGCCCCTTAGCGGTTCCTGAGCAGGCTGAAGGCTGCGGACGCGCCCCAGCCGGCCGCAATGGCAATCGCCAGCGACATCAGGCCGTAAAGGAACGGCTGCTCGCGCGAGAGCGCGTACAGGAACTTCTCCAGCCCCACCTTGCGCACGTCGATGGCGGTCTCATAGCTTGACACAACTTTGCCGCCGCGGGTCAGGAAGATGCGGGTCAGATAGCTGCCCTCGGTCAGGTCAGCGGGCATCTCGATGGCGGTGCGGAACAGGGTCTGCTCATCCACCGCCACCGTGTTTTCGCGCAGGGAGTAAAGCCCGTTCTTCTCGCGGATCCGGATCACCGCATCGGCAAAGGCCTGGGCGCCGCGGATATGCATCGCGGCGCCGACCGAGCGGATCGCGCGCTTGATCGAGATCCGGTAGCGCAGGTCCTCGGTGTCGGTCAGCACCTGTTTGAACGGGGCACTGGTGGCCACCGCATAGAACGCCGGCGCGGAGTCGACCAGAACGCTGTCGACGTTGATCCAGATCCCCAGCTTCTTTTCCTTGCGCCGCACCATGACGGACGGCGCCGGGCCGGACACGGCGACCACCACCTCCAGCGGGTCGTCCTGCGGGATCGGGGTTTCGCGTTTGACGGCGCCGAAAACCAGGATTTCCGACCCGTCGAAGGTGGCGGTGATCGCCACCCGGTCCTGGCTAAGGCCAAGCACGACCTCTTCCTTGCCGGCCTGGGCCGCGGCGTGCGGCAGCAGGGCCAGGGCGGCGGCGCTCAGGGCGGACAACAGCAGCTTGCGCATGGTCAGTGTCCCCCAGGCTCACCCAGCGAGTAGATCTCGGAGGGTTGCAGCAGGAGGTCGAGGCCCAGTTTGACGCAGACCGCGATGACCATCAGCGCCAGCAGGATGCGGAGCTGTTCGGCCTTTAGATACACACCGATCCGGGTGCCGATCTGGGCACCGATCACGCCGCCGATCAGCAGCAGCACCGCCAGCACGATGTCCACGGTATAGTTGGTGGTGGCGTGCAGCATGGTGGTGAAACCGGTGACCAGGATGATCTGGAACAGCGAGGTGCCGACAACCACTTTGGTCGGCATGCCGAGGATGTAGATCATCGCAGGAACCATGATGAAACCGCCGCCGACGCCCATGATCGCGGCCAGAATCCCCACGGCCACGCCAACCAGAACGGGCGGGATCACCGAGATATAGAGGCCGGAGGTGCGGAAGCGCATCTTGAACGGCAGCGCATGCACCCAGCCGCGCTGGCGGCGCGGGGCGGGCGCGGCACCGCCTGCCTTCTTGGCCTTGCGGATGGCGTTCAGGCTTTCGATGAACATCAGGCCGCCAACGACGCCAAGGAAGACGACGTAGCACAGCTTGACCAGCAGATCGACCTGCCCCAGCGCCTTGAGATAGTTGAACACCACCACCCCCAGCGCCGCCCCCATCAGGCCGCCGGCCTGCAGCACCAGCCCCATCTTGATGTCGACCGTGCGCCGCCGGAAATGCGCCAGCACCCCCGAGAAGGAGGAGGCAACAATCTGGTTCGCTTCCGTGGCCACCGCCACCGCGGGCGGGATGCCGATGAAGAACAGAAGCGGCGTCATCAGGAAGCCGCCGCCGACTCCGAACATGCCTGAGAGAACACCCACCATTCCTCCGAGGCCCAGAAGAAGGTAGGCATTGACCGAGACCTCAGCTATGGGAAGGTATATCTGCATGATCTTTGTTAGACCGCAGACCGCCTGAAAATCAATGATCTATGCCGCTGTGCAGCGTGCAGGACTGATTTGAGGCGGCAAACTGGACTTAACTGTGGCCGCCCTGCACTGGCTGAGGCGTAGGGGCTCCCGCGCCCGCAGGCGGCTGGCTGCGCCAGTTGCCTTGGCGGCCTTGGGCCGGGCGCCGCCCTGCGGGCGGCGCAAAGGTCTTTCTGCTGAGGGAGGCCCCAGTGCGGCAGGGCTGCCCCTCAGGCGGCCGTTTGAGTGCAGCTGCGTCTTTGCCGCGTCGAGGGGGGGAAGGCGCCTGCGCGCGGCCGCTGCCGCGGCCCTTGGCCCGGAACAAACGCATGCTGGGAAAAGCAAACGCCCGGCGCAGGGCCGGGCGTTCGGGGTGTTACTTGCAGCGCTCAGCGCTCTTTGACGTAAGGCTCGCCGCCGGCGCGGGGCGGGATCGCCTTGCCGACGAAGCCGGCCAGGATCACAACCGTCAGCACATAGGGCAGCGCATCCATGGCCTGAACCGGGATCACGATGCCGCCAAGCTCGATGTTCTGGAAGCGCAGGGCGATGGCCTGCAGCAGCCCGAACAGCAGGCAGGCGCCCATTGCGTGCCAGGGCCGCCACTTGGCAAAGATCAGCGCCGCCAGCGCGATGAAGCCGCGTCCTGCGGTCATGTCCTTGACGAAGCCCGCCTGCAGCGCAGTGGCCAGATAGGCGCCGGCAATGCCGCACAGCAGGCCGCAGATCATCACCGCGCCGTACCGCAGGCCGACAACCGAGACGCCCGCGGTGTCCACTGCCGCCGGGTTCTCGCCCACCGCGCGCAGGCGCAGGCCGAACCGGGTGCGGAACAGGATCCACCAGGTGGCCGGCACCGCCAGGAAGGCGATGTAGACCAGCACCGAATGGCCCGACAACAGCTCGGAGTAGATCGGCCCCAGCACCGGCACGCCCGACAGGCTGTCGGCAAAGGGCAGGGTGATCGGGGTGAACCGGCCGCCGCTGAACAGCGACGGCGTGCGGCCGCCCTGCTGGAACCAGTCCTGGGCAATCAGCACCGTCATGCCCGCAGCCAGGAAGTTGATCGCCACGCCGGAGATCAGCTGGTTGCCGCGGAAGGTGATCGAGGCCACTCCGTGCAGTCCGGCCAGCACCAGTGAAGAGGCGATGCCCGCCAGCAGCCCCAGCCAGACATTGCCGGTCACCGCCGCCACGGCGGCAGAGAAGAAGGCAGCCATCAGCATCTTGCCTTCCAGGCCGATATCGAAGATGCCCGCGCGCTCGGAGTAGAGGCCGGCCAGGCAGGCCAGCAGCAGCGGTGTTGCCAGGCGGACGGTGGAATCCAAAATCTGGATGATCGTCAGGAATTCCATCAGTTCTGCCCTCTCCGCACCGCCAGAAAGATCTTCTCAAGCGGCATCCGCACCATGTTGTCCAGCGCACCCGTGAACAGGATCACCAGCGCCTGGATCACCACGATCAGCTCTCGCGGGATCGAGGTCCAAAGCGCCAGTTCCGCGCCGCCTTGATACAGGAAGCCGAACAGGATGGCCGCCAGGAACACGCCGAACGGGTGGTTGCGCCCCATCAGCGCCACCGCGATGCCGATGAAACCGGCGCCTTCGGTGGCGTTCAGCACCAGCCGCTCCGCTTCGCCCATCACGTTGTTCACAGCCATCATGCCCGCCAGCGCGCCGGAGATCAGCATCGCGATCATGATCGTGCGCACCGAGGAGATGCCGGCATAGCGTGCGCCCGGCTCGGATTTTCCGAGGGAGCGGATCTCATAGCCCAGCGGCGTCCGCCAGATCAGCAGCCAGACGAACAGGCAGGCGCCCATGGCGACCAGCAGGCTGACGTTGGCCGGGGCCGATTTGGAGAAGTTGATGCCGATCGGCGCCAGCAGCTCATGCAGGGAGGGCAGGTGGACAGCCTGCGGGAAGCGTTCGGTGGCCGGATCCATCGAGCCTTCGGGGCGCAGCACGTTGACCAGCACATAGTTCAGCACCGCCGCGGCGATGAAGTTGAACATGATGGTGGTGATCACGATATGGCTGCCGCGCTTGGCCTGCAGATAGGCCGGAATGGCGGCCCAGGCGGCGCCAAAGATCCCTGCGCCCAGGGCGGCAAAGGCCAGCGCCAGCGTCCAGTGCGGCCAGGGGATCAGCAGGCAGACCAGCGCCACGCCCAGGCCCCCCAGCATCGCCTGGCCCTCGCCGCCGATGTTGAACAGCCCCGCATGGGCGGCCACCGCCACCGCGAGGCCGGTGAACATGAAGTTGGTGGCGTAATAGAGTGTATAGCCCCAGCCATAGGTGGAGCCCAGGGCGCCATTGACCATCAGCTTGACCGCGGCCACCGGGTCTTCGCCGATCCCGAGGATCACCAGGGCTGACAGGAGCGCGGCCAGGATCAGGCTGATCAGCGGGATCAGGACCACGTCGGCCCATTTCGGCATCTTGTCCATTTACGCGGCCCCCGGTTTGGCTTTCACGGCCGGAACGCGCAGCGGTCCGGCCAGCGCCCGTCCGCCCCCATGGGCGGGCGCTTCGCTTCCGCCCGCGGACAGGCGCAGGCCCTTGTTGCGAGTCATCTTGTATTGCATCACGCGGCCTCCCCCGCGACACCGGCCATCAGGAGGCCGAGTTCTTTCTCATCGGTCTGATCCGCCGGGCGTTCGCCCATGATCATGCCGTCAAACATCACCGCAACCCGGTCGGAGAGCGACAGGATCTCTTCCAGCTCGACCGAGACCAGCAGGATCGCCTTGCCCTGGTCGCGCAGCGCGACGATTTGCTGGTGAATGAATTCGATGGCGCCGATGTCGACGCCGCGGGTCGGCTGGCCGACCAGCAACAGGTCCGGGTTGCGCTCGATCTCGCGCGCCACCACGATCTTCTGCTGGTTGCCGCCGGAGAAGTTCTTGGCCGCCAGCCAGGGGTCCGGCGGGCGCACGTCGAATTTTTCCATCTTGGCCTCGGTGTCGGCTTGCAGGGCGGCGTTGTTCATCAGCACACCGTTCTGATAGGCCGCATCGCGGTGATAGCCGAAGGCCACGTTTTCCCAGGCGTGGAAATCCATGATCAGGCCCTCGCGCTGGCGGTCCTCCGGCACATGGCCGATACCGGCGCCGCGGCGTGCCTTGGCATCCGATCCCGGGCCGCTGAGCGGCAGCGGCGTGCCATGCAGCTTGATGCTGCCGGTGCCCGGACGCATGCCGCCCAGAACTTCCAGCAGTTCCGACTGGCCGTTGCCGGCCACCCCGGCAATGCCGACGATCTCGCCCGCGCGCACGGTCAGGTTGATGCCTTTCAGGCGCTCGACGCCGGCCTCATCCACCACCCGCAGGTTCTCGATCTCCAGGATCGGGGCGCCGGGCTGTGCGGGCACCTTGTCGACGCGCAGCAGCACCTTGCGGCCCACCATCAGCTCGGCCAGGTGCTCGGGGCTGGTCTCAGACGTCTTGACGGTGGCGGTCATCTGGCCGCGCCGCATCACCGACACCGTATCGGTGTACTCCATCACCTCCCGCAGTTTGTGGGTGATCAGGATGATGGTCTTCCCCTCGGCGCGCAGCCGGTCGAGGATGCGGAACAGCTGGTCGGCCTCAGACGGCGTCAGCACGCCCGTCGGCTCGTCCAGGATCAGGATCTCTGCCTTGCGGTAGAGCGCCTTGAGGATCTCCACCCGCTGCTGCGCGCCGACGCCGATTTCGTCGATGCGCGCATCGGGGTCCACGTACAGCTCGTACTCCTCCTCCAGCGCCTTCAGCTCCTTGCGGGCGCGGCGCAGCGAGGGCATCAGCATGCCGCTGTCCTCGGCCCCCAGCACGATGTTTTCCAGCACGGTGAAGTTTTCCACCAGTTTGAAATGCTGGAATACCATGCCGATGCCCGCGGCAATTGCCGCCTGGCTGTCGGGGATCTCGGTCTTCTTGCCGTTGATGAAAACCTCCCCTTTGTCGGCCTTGTAAAAGCCATAGAGGATCGACATCAGCGTCGACTTGCCCGCACCGTTTTCACCGATGATACCGTGAATGGTGCCGGGGGCGACGCGGATCGAAATGTCCTTGTTTGCCTGGACAGGGCCAAAGGCCTTGGAGATGCCTTTGAGTTCGATGGCGGGGGCAGTCAAGCGGGCTCTCCCATGCCTGTAAATCCGATCAGCCGCACCACTTTGCCGTCTTGCAGATCGGCAAAATACTGGCCGCGCGCCATGCGGGTGCCGTCCTTCAGGAAATCCACTGTGGCGCGCGCATGGCCGTGGTGTTCCGAGACGGCCACCACTTTGGCCTCGGCGCCCGGCATCTTCGCGCTGAACTGCGCGATATGGTCCAGATAGGCGCCGCGGCCCTCGATGGGGGCGGGGATGCTGGGATCGGAATAATAGAATTCGGGCCCGATCGCCGCGTCGGTTTTTGCAACACGGCCTTCGGGGGTTGGGTCGCCCCAGGCCGCAAACAGAATATGAATAGACTCCGTCATGGCCTGGGGCTTTCTCTTAGAAGCTCAGCGCCGGGCAGCTGTCATCGGACATGTAGTCATGCACCTTGATCTCACCCGAGGCAATCTTGGCAGCAGCGTCGTCCACCGCGGCCTGCATCTCGCCGGTGACCAGCTCGGCGTTGTGCTCATCCATGGCATAGCCGACGCCGCCATTGGCCAGGCCCATCACAGAGAAGCCGGTTTCCATCTCGGCACCGTCCGAGAAGGCCTCAAACACGGCGTTGCCGACGTTCTTGGTCATCGAGGTCAGCACTTTGCCCGGGTGCAGGTGGTTCTGGTTGCTGTCCACGCCGATCGACAGGATGCCTTCGTCGGCCGCGGTCTGCAGCACGCCCACGCCGGTGCCGCCGGCCGCGGCATAGACCACGTCAGCGCCCTGGCTGATCTGCGCCTTGGTCAGCTCCGACCCTTTCACCGGGTCGTTCCAGGCTGCCGGCGTGGTGCCGGTCATGTTGGAAATCACCTTGGCGTCCGGGTTGGCGGCCTTCACGCCCTCGGCATAGCCGCAGGCGAACTTGCGGATCAGCGGAATGTCCATGCCGCCGATAAAGCCGACGGTGTTCGACTTGGACGCCATCGCCGCCATCATGCCGACCAGATAGGAGCCTTCATGCTCGTTGAAGACGACCGAGCGCACGTTGTCGCCCTCAACCACCATGTCGATGATGGTGAATTTGGTGTCCGGGTAATCGGCGGCCACCTGGCCCAAAGCGTCGGCAAAGGCAAAGCCGACCATCACGATCGGGTTGGCGCCGGCCTCGGCAAAGCGGCGCAGGGCCTGCTCGCGCTGGGCTTCGGACTGCAGCTCGATCTCGCGGTAGGTGCCGCCGGTCTCTTCGACCCAGCGCTGGGCGCCGTTGTGCGCGGCTTCGTTGAAGCTCTTGTCGAACTTGCCGCCCAAGTCGAAGATCAGCGCAGGTTCGGCCAGCGCGGCACCTGCTGTCAGGGCCAGCGACGCGGCTGCGCCCATCAGCGATTTCATCAGGGTCATCAGGTTAACTCCCACTGTCATTATTGTTGGATGCAGCGGGGCTTTTCCGCTGCCCGGCCACGTTCAGGCCAAAGAGGGTGCGGCAATTTAGCCTGCAGGGCAGGGAGAGGGTCAACCGCTTTTTGACCAAATGGTGCGAAATCCGCGCAACTGGCCTAGCGTAAACCTTTTCTCATCAGGATCGCATCCGCCGGTTTTGCCCCTTCGCGGCGGTAATATCCGGCCCGGCGCCCGCATTCCGCGAATCCGCAGGCATGGTACAGCGCCTGTGCGGGGGCGTTATCGGCGGCGACTTCCAGGAACAGCTCTGCCGCGCCCCGCGCGCGGGCCACTGATTCCCAGTCGGCCATGCAGGCGCGGGCCAGCCCCTGGCGCTGATGGCCGGGGCCGGTCGCAATGGTCAGCAGCTCCGCCTCATCCGCGATCACCCGCACCAGCGCAAAACAGCGGGCGCCGCCTGCGGCAAAAACCAGCGGGCTGTCCAGCAGGGCGGCGAACTCCGCCGCCGACCAGGGCCGGGACTGGGTAAAGGCCGCGGCATGGGTGGCGGCCATCGCCTCCGGTGTCAGCGGGTCAGCCATCAATCAGCGCCGGCGGCACATCGCTGGACGGCGCGGCATCGGCAGAGCGCAGATACAAGGGGGCAGGCGCCCCGGTCACGGTCTCGAACCGCCCGGCCGCAATCCGCGCAATGGCTTCGGCAATGCCCGCCGGGCTTGCCTCGGGCGCAAACGCCAGCCCGGCGCCGCGGGCGGCGTCTTCGGCCTCCTGGCGCGGCATCAGACGCGGCGCTTCCCCGGGCAGGGCGGCATAGACCTGATCGCGCGGCGCAGGCACGGCGGGCAGGGTGCCTTCGGCGGCGCGGGCTTCAAACCCGTCAACGCCGACGGCCGGTATCTCCAGACCCAGCGCCAGGCCGCGCGCAGCAGAGACCGCAATCCGGATGCCGGTGAAGTTGCCGGGGCCGACGCCGACGCCGATGGCGTCAAGATCCTGCCAGCCGGCGCCGCCCTCGGCCAGCACCTCTTCCAGCAGCGGCATCAGCCGCTCGGCCTGGCCGCGGGCCATTTCTTCCAGCCGGGAGGCCAGCACCGCATCGCCGCGCAGCAAAGCGGCCGCGCAATGCGCGGCCGATGTGTCAAATCCCAGAACCAGTGGTTCGGACGCCATCAGATGTCCTTTCGCAGCCGGTCAGACGGCAACCGGGCGCACCTCGGTGACTTCCGGGATATAATGGCGCAGCAGGTTCTCGATGCCCATCTTCAGCGTCAGGGTCGAAGACGGGCAGCCCGCGCAGGCGCCTTGCATGTGCAGGTAGACAACGCCGCGGTCAAAACCGTGGAAGGTAATGTCGCCTCCGTCCTGAGCCACCGCCGGGCGCACCCGGCTGTCCAGCAGCTCCTTGATCTGGTTGACGATCTCGGCGTCCTCGCCGGTGTGCTCCGCGTGGCCCGAGGCCGGATCGGCAGAGCCGTCCGCCATCACCGGCTGGCCGGACTGGTAGTGTTCCATCACCGCGCCCAGAATGGCGGGCTTGATGTGGTCCCAGTCGACCCCGTCCGCCTTGGTCACGGTCACGAAATCATTGCCGAAGAACACGCCGGTCACGCCGTCGACCGCAAAGATGCGGGAGGCCAGCGGCGATTTGCCCGCGGCGTCTGCGCTGGGGAAGTCGGCGGTGCCCGCCTCCAGAACGGTCTGGCCCGGCAGGAATTTCAGCGTCGCCGGGTTGGGCGTGGATTCAGTCTGAATGAACATGTCGGGTCTCCGTTAAGCGTGCCCCCGATATGCGCCTTGCGGCGCGCCAAGTCAAGATTTGGAACTATTCTAAATCTCTCGGCCCGCAGCGTGCGCCAGGGCTTGCTCCAGCCGGTCATCGCCCCAGAACAGTTCCGGACCGCTGATAAAGCTGGGGGCGCCGAAAATGCCAGCGGCAATCGCGTCTTCGGTCTGCGCCCGCAGCGCCGATTTGACGGCAGGCGCCTGGGCGCGCGGCATCAGCGCATCGTCAAGGCCCGCCTGGCGCAAGCAGCCCTGCAGGACAGCGTCGCTGGAGATATCCGCGCCATTACCGAACTGCGCTTGAAACACTGCCTTTGTGAACGCTTCGATGCTGTCCATCTCCGCGGCGGCCAGTGCCAGCCGGGCCGCCTTCAGTCCGTTTTGCGGGAACGGATCCGGGCGCCGGAAGGGCAGCCCGCGGGCGGTGCAGATCCGCTCCATATCGCGCCACATATACCGGCTTTTGGCAGGGTAGATGTTGAACGGGGAGGTGTCCCAGCCCTGCGCGGCAAACACCGGCCCCAGCAGGAACGGCCTCCAGGTGACGGCAACAGAGCGGGCAGCGGCCAGCGCGCCGATCCGCATCACGCTGAGATAGGAATAGGTGGAGGCGAACTCGAACCAGAAGGTTAGCCTGCCGCGCATCGCCTGCCCCCCGCTGCCCTGGTCAGGTGATCGCTTCCAGCTTCTCTTTGCTGAGATCGCCGGGCACGATGGTGATCGGCACCGGCAGGGTGCCGGAGTTCTTGGTCAGCTGGGTGACCAGCGGGCCCGGCCCCTTGCGGCCGGTGCCCGCGCCCAGCACCAGCACGCCGATTTCCGGATCGCCCTCGATAAAGTCGAGGATCTCCGGCACCGGCTCGCCTTCGCGGATCACCAGTTCCGGATCGACGTTCTGGCGGTCGCGCATCCATTTGGCAAAGACCTCGAAATGCGCATGGATCCGTTCGCGGGCTTCTTCCCGCATCACTTCGCCGACGCCGATCCAGTGGTTGAACTCATCCGGCGGGATCACCGACAGGATGGTGACGCCGGCGCCGGTATGCGCCGCGCGCATGGCGGCGAACCGCATGGCGTTCAGGCATTCGCGGCTGTCGTCCAGTACCACAAGGAATTTGCGCATTTTCGCTCTCTCGTTGTTCCACCGCGGATCATGACGCAAGCGGGCGCATCAGGCAATAGAGCCAAACCCGTTGAGCCGTTTCAAGAAACTGGCGCTAGATTGGGGCAGCGAGCGCTCCCGCGCCCGCAGGATCTCCCGGCTGCGCCGGAAGCCCCTTGGCGGCCTTGGGCCCGGCGCCGCGCAGGGCGCGGCGCGGCACCGTGCGCAGGCACGGTGCCTGGCCCAACCGTGCAGCGGTCTTTTGCAAAAAAGGCCCGGAGCGGGCGGGAGCCTCCGCAAGCGGCGCAGCGCCGTGCGTCAGCTCTGGCTGCGGGCCCAGTCCCAGTACATCTCACGCACCCGCTTGGCGACGGGGCCGGTTTGATACTGGCGGCTGTCAAAGGCGATGACAGGTGTCACCTTGCTCATGTTGCCCGACAGGAAGACCTCGTCGGCCTCCTCAAAGTCCTGATAGCCCAGCACGCACTCATGCACCGTAATGCCATCGGCGCGCATGTTGCTGATGTGGCGGGCGCGGGTGATGCCGGCCAGGAAGGTGCCGTTGGGGATCGGGGTGAAGACCTCGCCATCGCGCACCATGAAGACATTGGTGGTGGCGGTTTCCGCTACGTTGCCCATGGCATCCAGCACCAGCGCATTGGTGAACCCCTTGCTGCGCGCCTCGCGCAGCATCCGGGCGTTGTTGGGGTACAGGCAGCCGGCCTTGGCATTCACCACCGCGTTTTCCAGCACCGGACGGCGGAAGCGGGTGCGGGTCAGCGTGGCGGAGGCCTCAGGCGCCGCCATCGGGATTTCCTCCAGGCTGACCGCAAAGCGCGTGCTGTCCGGGTCCGGCGCAATCAGCGTCGCGTCGCCATCCGCCGCCCAGTACATCGGCCGGATATAAACGGCGGAGCCGGGGGCAAACCCCTCCAGCCCCTCGCGGATCAGCGCCGCCATCTGCTCGGCCGAATGGGTCGGTGTCATCAGCAGCGCCTCTGCCGAGGCATTGGTGCGGGCGCAGTGCAGATCGAGGTCCGGCGTCACCCCGTCAAAGAAGCGCGCGCCGTCGAACACCGAAGAGCCCAGCCACATCGCATGGTCCGCCGCCCGCATCACCGGCAGGTCGCCGTCGTGCCAGCTGCCGTTGAAATAGGTCCGGATTGTGCCGCTTACAGCCATGTTTTCCCCCCCTCTGCTTGCCGCTAGGGTAGGCAGAGAAAGGTCAGAGGTCCAGACCTAACATCACCCGCAAATGTCCCGGCAAAGGAGGCGATCAGGCCTGTTTTATTAATTTTTACAGGGTGTTGCCCGTGTCTTGCAACAGTTCTGACGCTGCGTCTTTTGGGTCAGCATGTCTGACCAATTGTTTCGCGCGCGAAACATTCGGGCAGCAGGGCTGACCTACTCAACCTCCGCGAGCAATGCCTGCAGGTCCAGGGCCTCTGTGCCCATCGCCAGGCTTCCGTCCGCCGCACGCGGCCACTCCGCCTCCGCCCGGTCGCGGTAGAGCTCCACCCCGTTGCCGTCCGGGTCGCGCAGGTAAATCGCTTCGGAAACACCGTGATCCGCGGCGCCCTCCAGCGCGATGCCGGCCTCCAGCACCCGGTGCAGAACTGCGGCCAGGCTCTTGCGGTCCGGCAGCAGGATGGCGGTGTGGTAGAGGCCGGTCGCATTGGTCGCCGGGGCAGGACCGCCGCGCGACTGCCAGGTGTTGAGGCCGATGTGGTGGTGATAGCCACCCGCCGACAGGAAGGCGGCGGAGCTGCCCAGCCGCTGGGTCACTTCAAACCCCAGGACGCCGCTGTAAAAGCCGATCGCCCGCTCCAGGCCCGAAACCTTCAAGTGGACATGGCCGATGCGGGTGCCTGCGGGAAGGGGTGGTGTGCCTGTGCTCATTGCAGCCTCCATCTGTCTGGTGCTGCAGATATGGCCGCTGTGCGGCCCGGCTGCCATTCCGCAGCGCCGCACCATGTGCCTGTGGATTTGCACAGCCGCGGCGGCGCAGCGCAGCTAGCGCGCCGCAAGGCGCGCCGGGCCCAACCGGGCCTGCGCATCTGTGATGCGCTGCAGCCCGGGCGGGAGTATTGCGGGTAAGGATCAGGCGGCCGGTTTCAGGCCGGCCTTGTCCAGAATGTCATTGGCGTCCTGCTGCCAGCGGGCCTTCAGATCCGCATTCGGGGTGCGGCGCAGGCCCATGGCCTTCAGCCCTTCGAATTTCTCCGAGTCCTCCTGGCCGAAACTGGCCGCGACCCGCGGCCACCAGTAGTCGACCAGCTCCTGCAGCCCATCGGGGCCCTGGGCCTCGACCAGCACCATCAGGCCTTCTTCGGCCAGCTCCGCGTGGCGGGTCTCCACCGGCAGGATGGCACGGAAGGCTTCGGCCAGCGGCTGGTAGGACACATGGCTCAGCTCCTCCAGCTGCAGCACCACCGCGCGGCCCATCAGGAAGTTCATCACCACCGCATCCGCCCAGCCTTCCAGCGGGTAGTTGAACACCGCCAGGCGCATGTCGTGCTTGGTGCGGCTCTGGCCGATGTCGGCCTCCCGCTCCAGCCGCGCGGTCCAGGGGTGATGGTCGGCATAGCGCTCGGTGTCGGCCCCGAAGTCGCCCATGATCCGCAGCACCTTCTCGGCGTGGTCGGTTTTTTCCAGCACGATCCGCGCCGCGGCGATGCGGGCCTTGATGCCGGGGCCTTCGTTGATGATATCGGCAAAGCCCGCGGCGCCGGCCAGTTCGCTGTCGACGAAGGTCGCCATCAGCTTCATCAGCTCGGCGCGGTAGCGCGGCGGCACGTTGGACGGGTTGGTCAGAACCCCGCCCTGGGCCAGATAGCTTGTGATGCTCATCTCTTCGGACATAAAACGCCCTCCCTGAAATCTCCGGGCGACCCGGGTTTTGAAATTGCCTTACTGATCGTAGTCCACGACGACGTTATCGGTCACCGGATAGGCCTGGCAGGACAGCACATAGCCCTTTTCGACCTCGTAATCCTCCAGCGCGTGGTTGGCGACCATCTCGACCTCGCCTTCCAGCACCTTGCAGCGGCAGGTGGAGCAGACCCCGGCCTTGCAGGCATAGGGCGCGTCCATGGCGTTTTCCAGCGCGGCATCCAAGAGGGTCATGTCCTTGCCCATCTCGATGGTCTGGGTGGCGCCGTCCAGGGTGATCGCGGCCTTGGTCTGGTTGGCGCTGCTGGCGGCGTCGGTTGCGGCGGCCTTGCGCTTGGCCCGGCCCGGCTGGGCCGAGGCGAACAGTTCGAACTTGATCTGGCTGTCGTCAAGGCCTGCGCTGCGCAGGGCGGCGGCGATGCCCAGCATCATCGGCTCGGGTCCGCAGATGAAGGCGGTGTCCACGTTTTCGATGTCGATCCAGTGCTCGAACAGCTGGGCGCATTTCTCCTCTGTCACCAGGCCGGTGAACAGGTCGATTTCCTGGGCGTCCGATTCCAGCACGTGGATCACGTTGAAGCGGCCCATGTAGAGGTTCTTCAGATCCTCCAGCTCCTCGCGGAACATGATCGTGTTCACGCCCTTGTTGGCGTAGACCAGCGTGAAGGAGGATTTGGGCTCCGCCGCCAGCGTGGTTTTGAGGATCGACAGTACCGGGGTAATGCCGGAGCCGCCGGCAAAGCCCAGGTAATGCTTTTCGGCGGTACCATCGAGCGGGGTGAAGAAGGTCCCCATCGGTGCCATCGCCTGCAGGGTATCGCCGGCCTTCAGCTCAGTGTTGGCCCAGGTTGAAAACGCGCCGCCGTCGACGCGCTTGATGCCGACCTGCAGGATGCCTTCGTCCTTGCCGGCGCAGATCGAGTAGCTGCGGCGCAGTTCCTCGCCGTCGAAATCGCGGCGGAAGGTCAGGTACTGGCCCTGGGTGAAATCAAACGCCTCAGCCGCGCCGTTCACGGGCTTCAGGGTAACAACCACCGCATCGCGGATGGTCTTGCGGACATCGGTGACTTCAAGGTCGTGAAAGCGCGCCATCAGGGTCTCCTCAGATGCACTTGAAATAATCAAAAGGTTCGAGGCAGTCCTGGCAGCGCCAGTGGGCCTTGCAGGGGGTCGAGCCGAACTGGCTGACCTTGGTGAGGTTCTTGCTGCCGCAACGCGGGCATTTTTCCGGGCCGCCCGCGGGCTGGGGCGGGGCGATGCCGTATTCCTCCAGCTTGGCGCGCCCCTTTTCCGACAGCCAGTCGGTGGTCCAGGCGGGGGATATCTGGGTTTCGATCTTCAGGTATTCGATCCCCTTGCTGCGCAGCGCAGTCTCGATGTCGAGGCTGATGATCGAGGTCGCCGGGCAACCCGAGTAGGTGGGGGTGACGGAAACAACCAGGGTTTCGCCCTGCCATTCCACACCGCGGACGATGCCGAGGTCGACGACCGAGATCACCGGGATTTCCGGATCCGGCACGGCGTCGAGCCACTCCCAGATCTGGTCAGTGCTTGGCTGAGTTGTCACTTGGCTCATGCGGTTACCCTCATTGGCTGTATCGCCCGGCAGTGCGCCGGGCAACGCCCATTGCGCCCCCGCGGTGCGGGGGTCCAACGCCCGCCGCTCGTGACGGGCGTTGCCTTCAGTTCTCCGGCCGCGGCCTTACCATTTGGCGCCGGGATAGGCGCGCTGCAGCCATTGCATCTGGGTCAAAAGGTGGCCCAGATGCTCGGTATGCATCGCACCGGTGCGCCCGCCCTTATGGGCAAAGCTGCTGTCCGGAATGGTCAGCGTCGCGTCGCTCAGGATGCGGGAGATCAGCGCGTCGTACTCTTCGCGCAAGCACGCCGGATCGGGCGCGATGCCCGCTTTCACCATCTCCGCGTCGGCCTCGTCGGACTGGAACATCTCGCCCACGTAGGGCCACAGATAGTCCAGTGCCTCCTGCATCCGGCGGTGGCTTTCCTCGGTGCCGTCGCCCAGGCCCACCACGGTGTCGGCGGAACGCTCCAGGTGATAGGCCACCTCTTTCGAAGCCTTCTCGGCAATCGCGGCGACCCGCTCGTCCGAGGATTTCATCAGCCGGCCCAGTTGGATCGAATGCCAGGCGTCGAACAGGAACTGGCGCATCAGGGTGCGGCCGAAGTCGCCGTTGGGCACCTCGCACAGCAGCACGTTGCGGAAGTCCCAGGCGTCGCGCAGGAAGGCGAGGTCGTCGGCGGATTTGCCTTCGCCCTGCACTTCACCGGCAAGGCCGAGCCACATCTGGGTCTGGCCGATCAGGTCCAGCGCGGTGTTGGCCAGCGCGATGTCCTCTTCCAGCACCGGCGCGTGGCCGCACCATTCGCTGACCCGGTGGCCGAGGATCAGGGTGTTGTCCCCCATCCGCAGCAGAAACTGGGCAAATGCGTCGTCGCGGGTCATTACATCGCCCCCACTTCTTCGGGGATGTCGAAGAAGGTCGGGTGGCGGTAGACCTTCGACTCGGACGGCTCGTAGAGCGGGCCCTTGTCGCTGGGCGAGGAGGCGGAAATGTGGTTCGCCTCGACCACCCAGATCGACACGCCTTCGTTGCGGCGGGTGTAGACGTCGCGGGCGTTCTTGATCGCCATTTCGGCGTCCGGTGCATGCAGGGAGCCGACGTGGCGGTGGCTCATGCCGTGCTGGCCGCGGATGAAGATTTCCCAGAGGGGCCATTCGTTTTTCATGTCTCAAATCCTCCTGGCTGAGGGGGCGCTTGCGCGTCTGGGCGGAGCGCCGGAATGCTTGGGGTTACTCGGCGGCGTGCTGGCGCGCGGCTTTTTTCTTGGCGTGGGCAAGCAGGCCGTCGCGGACCCAGGCGCCGTCGTCCCAGGCCTTGTTGCGGTCGGCGAGGCGGTCAACGTTGCAGGGGCCATTGCCCTGGATCACGTCAAAGAACTCGCTCCAGTCCGGGTCGGTGTAATCGTAATGGCCGCGCTCTTCGTTCCACTTCAGGTTCTCGTCCGGCACGGTGAGGCCGAGGTATTCGGCCTGCGGCACGGTCTGGTCGACGAACTTCTGGCGCAACTCGTCGTTGGTGTTCATCTTGATCTTCCACTTCATCGACTGGGCAGAGTGGACCGAGTCCTTGTCGGACGGGCCGAACATCATCAGCGACGGGTACCAGAGGCGGTTCAGCGCATCCTGAGCCATCTTCTTCTGCTCCGGGGTTCCTTCTGCCATCTTGCGGATGGCGTCGTAACCCTGGCGCTGGTGGAAGCTTTCTTCCTTGCAGATGCGGATCATCGCGCGGGAGTAGGGGCCGAAGGAGGTCCGCTGCAGCGGCACCTGGTTCATGATCGCAGCACCATCAACCAGCCAGCCGACCGCGCCGATGTCGGCCCAGTTCAGCGTCGGGTAGTTGAAGATCGACGAATACTTCATGCGGCCGTCCAGCAGCATCTCGGTGATCTCGTCGCGGGAGACGCCCAGCGTCTCCGCCGCGCAGTACAGGTACAGGCCATGACCGGCCTCATCCTGCACCTTGGCGAGCAGGATCGCCTTGCGCTCCAGCGTCGGCGCGCGGGTGATCCAGTTGCCCTCGGGCAGCTGGCCGACGATTTCGGAATGGGCGTGCTGGCCGATCTGGCGGATCAGCGTCTTGCGGTAACCCTCGGGCATCCAGTCCTTGGGCTCGATCTTCTCGCCCGCGTCGATGCGGGCCTGGAAGGCCGCCAGCTTTTCCGGATCGTCCTGGGTCGCTTCGGATTTGATCATCTGAGCATACATGTCTGGGACCTCCCTAGAGTTCGTTACACGCGTTCGAGGATCAGGGCGGTGCCCTGTCCAACGCCGACGCACATGGTGCAGAGCGCATACCGCCCGCCGGTGCGCTGCAGTTGGTAGGCGGCGGTCAGCACCAGCCGCGCGCCGGACATGCCGAGCGGGTGGCCCAGTGCAATCGCACCGCCGTTGGGATTAACATGGGGCGCATCGTCCGGAAGGCCAAGCTCGCGCAGGGTGGCAAGGCCCTGCGATGCGAATGCCTCGTTCAGTTCGATCACGTCCATCTGTTCGATGGTCAGGCCGGTGCGGGCCAGAACCTTGCGGGTGGCGGGCACCGGACCGATGCCCATGATGCGCGGCTCGACGCCTGCGGCGGCCATGCCGACGATGCGGGCCATCGGTTTCAGACCGTTCTTCGCCGCAGCCGCTTCATTCGCCATCAGGATCGCTGCGGCACCGTCGTTGACGCCGGACGCATTGCCTGCGGTCACGGTCTTGTCCGGGCCGTTGACGCCCTTGAGGCCCGCCAGCTTCTCTGCCGAGGTGCCGGGGCGGGGGTGTTCATCGGTGTCCACCACCAGATCATCGCCCTTGCGCTGCGGGATGGTGACCGGGGTGATTTCGTCCTTGAAGATGCCGGCCTCATGCGCGGCGGCCCAGCGGGCCTGGCTGCGGGCGGCGAATGCGTCCTGATCCTCGCGGGAGACGCCGTAGTCGTCGGCCACGTTGTCAGCGGTCTGCGGCATCGAGTCGGTGCCATACATCTCGTGCATTTTCTTGTTCACGAAGCGCCAGCCGATGGTGGTGTCGTAAACCGCATTGGCGCGGGTGAAGGCAGAAGTTGCCTTGGGCATCACGAAAGGCGCGCGGCTCATGCTTTCGACGCCGCCGGCGATGGCCATGTCATAGTCGCCCGCCTTGATCCCGCGGGACGCCATGCCGACCGCATCCATGCCGGAAGCGCAGAGACGGTTGATGGTGGTGCCGGGCACAGAGGTGGGCAGGCCCGCCAGCAGCGCCGCCATGCGGGCCACGTTGCGGTTGCTTTCACCGGCCTGGTTGGCATCGCCAAAGATCACATCGTCAAGGGAGCCCCAGTCCACGTCCGGGTTGCGCGCGGCGAGCGCGGCAATCGGCAGGGCGGCAAGATCATCGGTACGCACCTGGCTCAGCGCGCCGCCGTAGCGGCCGATCGGGGTGCGGGTGGCATCGCAGATGAAAGCATCCATGGGTGTTCGCGTCTCCTGTGGCGGCGGCGGGATAAGCCGACCGTTGGGTCGGTATTACGCCGGAAGATGATTCGCGGCAAGTGAAATGTAACCTGAAACTTTCACCTTTGAAAATTCTGTAACGTGTTGGGGCGGAGCGCCCCCGCTGCCGCAGTGAACGCGGGGTTACAGTTGCAAGGCCAAGGCCTTGGCGGTCAGGCTGGCAGCAGGGGGCCGCCGTTTGCGGGCAAATCCGTGTATGCTGTGCACCGGATGGCGGCCAAGGGGAGGAGCAATGCCACAAGGACTGCGCATCGGCGGCGCTGCCGGGTTTTGGGGGGAGGCCGCCCTGGCCACGCCGCAGCTGCTGGCGGCGGGGGGCTTGGATGTTCTCGTCTATGACTACCTGGCCGAGATCACTATGGCGGTGCTGGCGCGGGCGCGGGCAAGGGATCCGCAGGCGGGCTATGCAACAGATTTCGTGACCGCGGCGATGGCACCGAACCTGGCGGAGATCGCCCGGCAGGGGGTGCGGGTTATCTCCAACGCGGGCGGGGTCAACCCGCAGGCCTGCGCCGCGGCCCTGCGGCAGGAGATCGCTGCGCAGGGGCTGGATCTGAAGGTGGCCGTGGTTGAAGGCGACGACCTGCTTGGACGCGCGGCGGAGCTGGCGGCGGCCGCTCCCGAGGATATGTTCACCGGCGCGCCGTTTCCGCCGCTGGAGGAGATCGCCAGCATCAACGCCTATCTCGGCGCCTTTCCGATTGCCGCAGCCCTGGACCGCGGGGCGGACATTGTGGTGACCGGGCGCTGCGTGGACAGCGCGGTCACGCTGGCGGCCTGCATCCACCGCTTCGGCTGGGCGGCGGCGGACCTGGACCGGCTGGCGGGCGGCAGCCTGGCGGGCCATATCCTGGAGTGCGGGCCGCAGGCGACCGGCGGCAACTTCACCGACTGGCAGAAGGCTGCGGAGGGCCTGGCCGCGATCGGCTACCCGATTGCGGAGATCCGCGAGGACGGCTCTTTTGAGGTGACCAAGCCCGCGGGCACCGGCGGCTTGGTCTCCCGCGCGACGGTGGCGGAGCAGCTGCTGTATGAGACCGGCGATCCGCAGGCCTACGTGCTGCCGGATGTGGTCTGCGATTTCTCTGCCGTCACGGCGACGGAGACCGGGCCGGACCGGGTGCGGGTGGCCGGCGCCAGGGGGCGCGGGGTGCCGGATGCGTATAAGACCTGCATCACCTGGCAGGACGGTTTCCGCAGCGGCCACTATTTCACCTTCTATGGCCTCGATGCCGAGGCCAAGGCGCGGGCTTTTGCCACGGCGGCGCTGGCCCGGTCGCGGGAGGCTCTGCGGGGTATGAAGCTGCCGGATTTCAGCGATGTGAGCATCGAGCTGATCGGCAGCGAAAGCCAGTTCGGCGGGCTGCGGCAGAGCGGCGCCGCGCGGGAGGTGGCCGCCAAGATCGCGGTGCGCCATCCCGAGGCCCGTGGAGTGGGGGTGTTCCTGAAAGAGGCGGTGGGTCTGGGCCTGTCGGCGCCGCCTGGGCTTAGCGGGTTTGCGGGCGCGCGGCCCAAGCCCTCGCCGGTGCTGGCGCTGTTTTCCTGCCTGCTGCCCAAGGCACATGTGCCCGCGACCGTGCGGGATGCGGCGGGCACCTGCGCGGTGCCTGCGGCTCCGGCGCTCCCGCTGCAGGCGGTGGAGCCGCCCGCGCCGCCGCCGGTGCCGCACGCAAAGCGCTTGGCGGAGGTGCCCTTGATCCGACTCGCCTGGGCGCGCAGCGGCGACAAGGGCGATATCGCCAACATCGGCGTCATCGCCCGCAGGCCGGAGGTGCTGCCCTGGATCTGGGAGGCGCTGGACCAAGCCCATCTGCGCCGGGTGTTCGGGCATTTCTGGGACGGGCGGATGGAGCGGTTCTATCTGCCCGGCAGCCACGCGGTGAACATCCTGCTGCACGGCGCGCTGGGCGGCGGCGGCACGTCCTCGCTGCGCAACGACCCTCAGGCCAAGGGCTATGCGCAATTGCTGCTGGCGGCCCCGGTGCGGGTGGATGCGGACTTGCTGGAGGCAGCGGCATGATGTGCGCAGGGCTGCGCCCGGCCCTGGGTGGGTGCGAAGCGCCCTCCCGTGGGGAGGGTCGGGCGCTGCCCGGCGTGCCGCCGGGCGGAACGCAAATTGGGAAAGCAGTTCATGAGTGAGTTCCAGACCAAAATCAGCCCGGACAGCGAAACCTTCGCCCGGAACCGCGAAGACATGCTGGCGCTGGTCAAGCGAATGCGCGATTTGGAAGCCCGCGCGGCAGCGAAATCCGAAGAACGCCGCCCGGTCTTTGACAAGCGCGGGCAGCTGTCCCCGCGAGAGCGGGTCTCGGCACTGCTGGACCCTGGGCTGCCGTTCCTGGAGCTTTTCAACATGGCCTCCTACCTGGTGGATGATCCGGACCCGGACACCTCGATCCCCGGCGCCTCGATCATCCTCGGGATCGGGTATGTCGAGGGCGTGCGGGCGATGGTCTTTGCCGATGATGCCGGGATCAACGCGGGGGCGATGACGCAGAAATCGGTGGACAAGGCGCTGGGCGCGATTGCCATTGCCGAGCGGCAGAAGCTGCCCTTCATCCACCTGGTGGAAAGCGCCGGTGCCGATCTGATGCGCTACACGGTGGAGCTGTGGGCGCATGGCGGCGGCATGTTTGCGGGGCTGGCGCGGCTATCGGCGGCGGGCATCCCGGTGATCACGGTGCTGCATGGCGCCTCGACCGCGGGCGGGGCCTATCAGCCGGGGCTGTCGGATTATGTGATCGGGGTCCGGGGCAACGGCATGGCGATGCTGGCGGGCGCGGCGCTGGTACAGGCGGCGACCGGCGAGGCGGCGCAGGACGCGGATCTTGGCGGCGCAGAGATGCACGCCGCAACCACCGGGCTGGTGGAGTATCTGGCCGCGAATGACGCCCATGGCATCGAAATCGCCCGCGAAGTGGTGTCCGGGCTGGGCTGGAAGGCTTGCGGGCCTGCGCTGCCGGTCTGCGCCGAACCTCTGCTGCCGCCTGATCAGATTGCGGGCGTGGTGCCGGTCGACTACCGCACCCCCTGCGACATGCGCGAGGTGGCGGCGCGTATCGCGGATGGCTCGGACTTGCGCGAATTCAAGCCGGATTTCGGTCCGGCGACGCTCTGCCTGCAGGCGCGGATCATGGGGCAGCCGGTTGGCCTGATCGGCAACAACGGCCCGCTGGACCCGGACGGGGCGGCCAAGGCCACGCATTTCCTGCAGGCGATGGACCAGGCCGGCACCCCGGTTGTCTTCTTGAACAACACCACCGGTTACATGGTCGGCACCGCCTCAGAGCGCGCGGGCATGATCAAGCACGGCGCCAAGATGATCCAGGCGGTGACCAATCTGCGGGTGCCCAAGATTGCCCTCTATACCGGGGCCAGCTTCGGGGCCGGGAACTATGGCATGTGCGGCTATGCCTTCGGGGCCGATTTCCTGTTCACCTGGCCCAATGCGATGACCGGGGTGATGGGCGGCGCGCAGGCGGCGCTGACGATGGAGCAGGTCGCCCGGCGCACAGCCGAACGCAAGGGCGTGGAACCGGACGAGGCGCGGCTGGCGGCGCAGCGCGCAAAGATCACTGCGCATTTCGACCGGCAGTCGGATGCCTTCTACACCTCGGGGCGGGTGCTGGACATGGGGATGATCGACCCGCGCGACACGCGGGCGGTGCTCGGTTTCTGCCTGCACACCTGCCAGGAGGCGCGGGTGCGGCAGCTGAACCCCAACAGCTTTGGCGTGGCGCGGATCTGAGGGGGCGGGATGAGCAGTTTTAACACGATCCTGGTGGCCAACCGCGGCGAGATCGCGCTGCGGGTGATGCGCACTGTGCGGGCGATGGGGCTGAAAAGCGTTGCGGTTTACACCGATGCGGATGCCGGCAGCCCGCATGCGGATTTTGCCGATATCTCCATCCGCATCGGCGAAGGCCCCGCGGCAGAGAGCTACCTTGCCACCGGCAAACTCCTCGCGGCCGCCCGGGAGGCGGGCGCGGGCGCAGTGCATCCGGGCTATGGCTTCCTGTCGGAAAACGCGGAGTTTGCCCGCGCCTGTGCGGCTGCCGGGCTGGTCTTCATCGGCCCTGCACCGGAGGCGATTGCCCTGATGGGCAACAAGGCCGCCGCCAAGCGCAGGATGATGGCGGCGGGCGTTCCGTGCATTCCCGGCTATGAGGGCGCGGATCAGGCGGCGGATGTACTGGCGGCAGAAGCCGCGCGGATCGGCTTTCCCGTGATGATCAAGGCCGCCGCGGGCGGCGGCGGCAAGGGGATGCGGCTGGTGCGGCAGGCGGCGGATTTCAGCGCTGCACTGGACCTGGCCCGCAGCGAGGCGCTGGCGGCCTTCGGCTGCGGGGATGTGATCCTGGAACGGGCGCTGCTGCAGCCGCGCCATGTGGAGGTGCAGGTCTTTGGCGATGCCCATGGCGCTGTCGTTCACTTGGGCGAGCGCGATTGCTCGATCCAGCGCCGCCATCAGAAAGTGGTGGAAGAGGCGCCAAGCCCGGCCGTGGATGCAGCCTTGCGCGCCCGGATGGGGGCGGCGGCGGTCAAGGCGGCGCAGGCCATCGGTTACCAGGGGGCGGGCACGGTCGAGTTCCTGCTGGACCGGGACGGGGCGTTTTATTTCCTGGAGATGAACACCCGGCTGCAGGTGGAGCATCCGGTGACGGAGATGATCACCGGGCTGGACTTGGTGGAGCTGCAGATCCGGGTGGCGCGGGGCGACCCCTTGGGGCTGGCGCAGAACGATGTGCGGCTGGAGGGCCACGCGATCGAAGTGCGGCTTTACGCGGAGGATGCGGCGCAGGGTTTTCTGCCGCAGGCCGGGCGGGTTGACCGTTGGCAGCCGCCCTGCGGTGACGGTGTCCGCGCCGATAGCGGGATCGTTTCGGGGCAGCAGGTGCCGGCCTTCTACGATCCGCTGCTGGCCAAGCTGATCGCGCACGGCCGCACCCGGGCGGATGCGCGGCAGCGTCTGATGGCGGCGCTGCAGGACTGCGTGCTGTTCGGGCCGGTGTGCAACCGGGATTTTCTGCTGCAGGTGCTGGCGCATCCGCAGTTTGTCCAAGGGGATATCACCACCGCATTCATCGCCAGCAATTTCCCGGACGGGCTGGCGGCGCCAGTGCCCGCCAGTATCTGGGCGCTGGGTGCAGCCCTGATCCACCGGGCAGAACAGCAGCGCTGCGCCGCCGCGGCGGGCGGCGTGGCCGCGGAACTGCTGGGGTGGTCAAACCGGGGCAGCCTGCACTCCCTTGTGCGGCTGAGCTGCAAAGGCGAGACCCAAAGCGTGCAGGTGAGCGATGAGCCGGGCCGGCTGCGCGTCGCCGGCCCCGGCTGGCAGCACCGGGTGACGGGAGAGGGCGAAGCTCTGCGGGTGGACGGCAGGCGGGCGGACCTCAGGTCCTGGCGGCTGGAGGGGGAAAAGCTGCAGGTGGCAACTGCTGCGCGGATCGTCACCTTCACCCGGCAGCGGGCGTCCGCCGGCACGGCGTCTGCCGGGCAAGCCGGGCAGGTAGTTGCGCCGATGCATGGGGTTGTCCGGGATATCTGCGTGGCAGAAGGGGACCGGGTCGCCGCGGGCAGCCGTCTAGCGGTGATGGAGGCCATGAAGATGCAGCACGAGATCCGGGCGGCCGCGCCGGGTGCCGTTGCGGCGGTGGCGGTGCGTGCCGGGGCCCAGGTGCAGGCGGGACAGGTGCTGCTGGAGATCACGCCGCAGGAAGACGACCGCACGTGATCCCGCAACCGGATGCTCCCGCCCGTCGCCGGTGCATTGAAAATGCCCCGCTCCCGTTGGGCCCGGCGCCGCGCGGCGCGCGGCGCCGGGCCCAACGGTAGGAGGTCTTTCGCCAGAAAGACTGACGACGGGCGGGAGCTGCCGGGTTCAGGTTTCTGCCGGGGGCCAGCTGCCGCGATATTGCAGAACATCGTTCGGGTACTGGCTGTCCTGAACCTGGAAGCAGGTCAGCCCTGCCGGTTCAAAGCCGTGCCGGAGATAAAAGGCAATGGCGCGCGTGTTCTGCGCGTTGGCTGCAAGCCACGGCGCGTCCCAGCCTTCTGACCGGCAGGTCTTTAACCCGGCTTCCAGAAGCAACCGCCCGATGTGCCTGCCCTGATGCCGGGGCTGGATATAGAGCGTCGAAATCTCTGTGCGGGAGGGGCCGCCTGCCGGTCTCGGCCTGCCGTGGCGGATACGGATGTAACCGTCGATACCGTCCTGGTTCTGCGAAACGATCAAGCGTTCGGCAGGGTTATGCAAGGCGTGGGCAAAATGGTCCGGCGTGTACGTGGAAAGGACGTAATCCGAGAAAATGCGGTTGATGCCGTTGCGCAAATAGGTGCCCAGCCAGACCTCTATCGACAGGGCGGCCAGGCTGGAACAGTCGTCCTGGGTCGCGGGCCTCAGGGAAACAGGGTGCAGTGCCGGGGTCATGATGGCTTTCTGAAACAGTCTCACAATGTGCTCCACTGTTCGGCTGCATTGGCCGGGCAGTCAAGGAAACACCCTCGTCAAGGTTGCTTCACCTGTTTATCAATGTGGCAGCACTGTGCGGGAGGCGCCGATGAACATCCTCTACATCATGTTCGACCAGCTGCGGTTTGATTACCTGAGCTGCGCGGGCCATCCGCATCTGCAGACGCCGCATATGGACGGGCTGGCCGCCAAGGGCGTGCGCTTCACCCGCGCCTATGTGCAGTCGCCAACCTGCGGCTCCTCGCGGATGTCGAGCTATACCGGGCGCTACCCTTCCAGCCACGGGGTGCAGTTCAACAGCTACCCTTTGCGGGTGGGCGAATGGACCATGGGCGACCATCTGCGCAAGGCGGGCATGGGCTGCCACCTGATCGGCAAGACGCATATGGTGGCGGATGCCGAGGGGATGCGGCGGCTGGGCCTGGCGCCGGACAGCGTGATCGGCGTGCGCCAGTCGGAATGCGGCTTTGATCCCTGGGTGCGCGATGACGGGCTGTGGGCGGAGGGGCCGGACGGGTTCTATGACAGCAAGCGCAGCCCCTATAACGAATACCTGAAGGGCAAGGGCTACCCAGGTGAAAACCCCTGGAGCGACTTTGCCAATGCCGCAGTGCAGGGGCAGGACATTGCCTCGGGCTGGTTCATGGTCAATGCGGACAGGCCTGCCAACATTGCCGAGGAAGACAGCGAAACCCCTTGGCTGACGACACAGGCGATGGAGTTCATCGCGCAGGCCGAAGGCCCCTGGTGCGCGCATCTGAGCTATATCAAGCCGCATTGGCCCTATATCGTGCCGGCACCCTATCACGATATGTACGGGCCGGAGCATGTTCTGCCGGCGGTGCGTTCGGAAGCGGAACGCGAGGATGCGCACCCCGTCTTTGACGGCATGATGAACAACCAGATCGGCAAGACCTTCAGCCGCGATGAGGTGCGCGAGAAGGTGATACCCGCCTATATGGGTCTGATCAAACAGGCGGATGACCAGATGGGGCGGCTGTTTGCCTGGCTGGAGGAAACCGGCCGGATGCAGGACACGATGATCGTGCTGACCTCGGACCACGGGGATTACCTGGGCGATCACTGGCTGGGGGAGAAGAACCTGTTCCACGAGCCGTCGATCAAGGTGCCGCTGATCATCTATGACCCGCGCGCAGAGGCTGATGCCACCCGCGGCACCACCTGCGATGAGCTGGTGAAGGCGATCGACCTGCTGCCCACCTTCCTGGAGGCGGCGGGCGGCGACCCGGCGCCGCATATCCTGGAGGGGCGCTCGCTGATGCCGTTGCTGCGCGGCGAAACCCCCAAGTGGCGGGACTATGCGATTGCCGAATTCGACTATTCTACCATGCCGCTCTGCGCCAAGCTGGGGCTTGAGCCCAAGGACGCGCGCTTGTTCATGGTGGCGGACAAGCGCTGGAAATTCATGCACGCCGAGGGCGGGCTGCGGCCGATGCTGTTTGATATGGAAAACGACCCGGATGAACTGGCGGACCTGGCTAAGGGCGGCGGACATCAGGAAATCATAGACCTGATGTACAGCCGCCTGCTGGAATGGGGGCTGAGGATGTCGCAGCGGATCACCCTGTCCGATGCGCAGATCACCGCGCGCCGCGGCACCTCCGGGCGCAAGGGGATCCTGCTGGGGGTTTACGAGGCGGATGAAGCCGCGCCCGAGCTGACGGCGAAGTACCGCGGACCGGTGCCGCGATAGCCGCCCTGGATATTCACCTCTGCGCAAATACTCCTGGGGAGCCCGCAGGGCGGGGGCAGCGCCCCCCAGCCCGCGTTGCCAAGCGGCAAAGGGGCGCATAAATTGGCCGGAAACGCATCAAAGGCGGCACAATGGCAGGGCAGACGGAACAGGTTCTGAACGCAATCCTGAGGGATATCGAGACCGGGCGTCTGGTGCCCGGCGCGCCGCTGGAGGAAAGCGAGCTGGTCGAACGCCACGGGGTGTCGCGCACCCCGGTGCGGGAGGCCTTTATCCAACTGGAAGCGATCGGCCTGATCAGGCGGCTGCCGCGCAAGGGGGCGGTGCTGTTCAAGCCGACGCTGGAGGAGTTTCTGGCCATTCTGGAGGTGCATGCCCGGCTGGAGGGGCAAGCGGCGGCGCTGGCGGCGCGGCGGCTGTCTTCGGCGCAGGCCAGGGATCTGGAGGCGGCGGTGGCCGCCTGCGAGAAACACGCGGCAGAGAAGGGGGACCGCGATCCGGCCGGGTATTACCAGCTGAACCTGCGGTTCCATGCATCCGTGGCGGAAGGCTCCGGCAATCCGTTTCTGGTCGAGATGATCAAGACCAACGCGCGCAAGCTGATGGCCTATTACCGGGCGCGCTACCGCTATCCCGGGGTGATTGCGCAGTCTGCCAGGGAGCACCGGCAGATTGCCGGGCTGATCCTGGCCCACGACCGGGAGGGCGCGGAGGCGGCGATGATTGCGCATGTGCAGTTCGACCAGGTCACTGTGATGGATCTGCTGGCGGCGCTGGGCTGAAAGCGCGCTGAACGGCGCCTGGCGGCCCCGTGCCTGCGGCGCGAGTATTTTTCAGAAAGATGAAAACTCAGCGGGCAGACCGCTCGAAGAAGCGCGCGAGGCATTCCGCGAAGGCGTGCTGATCGGAACGTTCTGCCAGGCTGTTCAGGGCGCGGGCATGGACAGCAGGGCCAAGTTCGTCCCGCATTTCTTCGCTCAGCGCGATGATGAAATCGCGGGTCATCTCCGGGTGGTGCTGGGTGGTGAAGATGTGCCGGCCCAGGGTGAAGCCTGTGTTCAGGCCATTGCTTTCGCTGAGCGCTGTTGCGCTCTCCGGCAGCGTGCTGACGCATTCGCTGTGGGAGCCGTAGAGTTTGATTTCGTCCGGCAGGCCCGCAGCCCAATCCGGGCGGTAGAGCAGCTGGTTGCGGGTCAGCCCGTGAACCCAGCCGGCCGGGTTGCGGTCCAGGCTGCCGCCGAGGGCGAGAGCGATGGCCTGATGGCCGAAACAGGCGCCGAACAGCGGGAAATGCCGGGCATGGGCGCCGCGGATCAGCTCCAGCAGCTGTGCAATCCAAGCCGCGCCAGAGCGGGCCGACGCCGGGCTGCCGGTGATCATCGCGCCATCGAAGTCAAACAGATCCTGCGGGAACTCCCCGTCCTTCACCGCAAACACCGTGGTGCGCCAGTCCGGCCGCGCCATCTGGATCAGGCGGGTGAATTTCTCGCCATCCTTGGGGTGCCTTTGGGCGAATGCGCTTTCGTCGGTATTGGTCATCAGGATGGCCAAGTGCATGAGGCAGCTCGCAAGATTTCGTTTTACATATTTATGGTCCGAAATAATATACATTAAGCCAGCAGGACAGGAAAGCCCGCCATGACAGTTTGGACCCCGACAGACGACGGCCATGCGGATCTGAGCAGCCATGACGCCTTTGCAAACGGTGCGCCGCATAACACTTTTGCCCGGCTGCGGCGGGAGGATCCGCTGCACTGGACTGAATACGAAGGCGGCAAGAACTTCTGGTCGCTGACCCGCTATGAGGACATCACGGTGATGAACAAGAACACCGAGGTGTTCTCCTCCGCGCGCGGGATCCGGATGGAGGATCAGTCCTACGAGGAATACCTGGCGCGGCGCACTTTTCAGGAGACCGATCCGCCGGAGCATTCCAAGGTGCGGATGAAACTGCTGAAGGCGTTCTCCAAGACCACCATGGCGCAGTATGAGCAGGATATCCGGGACCTGTGTGCGGATATTCTGGATCAGGCGCTGGCCAAGGGAGAGTTCGACGCCACCAAGGAAATCGCCCGCCAGTTGCCGATGCGGATGCTGGGCCGGGTGGTTGGCTTGCCGGAGGCGGACCTGCCCTGGCTGGTGGAAAAAGGCGATGCGCTGATTGCCAATACCGATCCGGACTTCACCTCCCACGTGCTCGACAAGATGCAGACGGATGAGTTCCGGATGATGCCGTTCAATTCGCCTGCCGGGGCGGAGCTCTATGTCTATGCCAAAGAGCTGATGGAGGAGAAGGCACGTAAGGGCGATACCTCGGGCGTGCTGAACCTGATCCTGGAGCCGGCCAAGGACGGCTCGGTCATTACAGAGACCGAGTTCCGCAACTTCTTTTGCCTGCTGGTGGCGGCGGGCAATGACACCACGCGCTATTCGATTGCTGCGGGCATACAGGCGATGTGCCATCAGCCGGAGCTGCTGGCGCAGATGCAGGCGGGCGGGGCGGTCTGGGATACCGCGGCGGATGAGATCATCCGCTGGGCGACGCCTGCGCTCTATTTCCGGCGCACCGCAACGCGGGATCATGAAATGCACGGCAAGACCATCCGCGCGGGTGACAAGGTGCTGTACTGGTTTGTCTCCGCCAACCGGGATGAGACGCAGTTCGACGATCCATTTCACGTGAATCTGCACCGCAGCCCGAACCGGCATCTGTCGTTCGGGCAGTTCGGCCCGCATGTGTGCCTCGGCATGTGGCTGGCACGGCTGGAGGTCACGGTGCTGTTCCAGGAGCTGGCCAAACGCATCCGCCATATCGAGGCGGCAGGTCCGCATAAGTTCCTGCGCTCGAATTTCGTGGGCGGCATCAAGGCGCTGCCGGTCAGGGTGGAGGCGGCGTAGCGGCCAGGCCTCCCGGCAGGAAAGACTCTGAGGAAACCGCTAAATATGTTAAGTAAAACGGTACGGGAAGACGCTGCCGAAGACTGTCCAGCAGGGAAAGGACCTTGAGCCATGAAGACCCGCTTGCGTGCGATGTTCTGCGACCACCTCAGCATCATGCGGGGGAAATACCTGCCGAATTCCAAGATCGGGGATGACTCGACACGGTTCTGCCGGTCGGTCTTCGGCACCCACTACGACAAGGATCTGCTGGATGCGCCGGGTGCGATGGTGAAGCAGGGCCTGCCGGACATGGAGCTGAGATGGCTGCATGATGACATCCGCGACAGCTGGCATGCCTCGACCAGGGTGGTGCTGGGCGATCTCTATGACGATGAGGGCGAGCCGCTGGCGCTGTGCCCGCGCCGGGCGCTGAAGCGGGCGGTTGCGGATTGGCAGAAACACGGGCTGACGCCCAAGGTCGGGATCGAGCTGGAGGCCTATGCCCTGCAGGCCGACGACCGCGGGCGGCTGATGCCCTATGACGCGCCCGGCGGTGTGGTCTACGGCACCGGCCCCTTTGCCGACCCGTTGCGGTTTAATGACCGGATCTGGGCGATGGCGGACGACATGGGCTTCTCGCTCGACATGATCACAGCTGAATTCGACAGCCCGCAGTTCGAATACACGCTGACCTTTGATGACGCGGTGAAGGCGGTGGATGACATCGTGCTGTTCCGCCTGATGGCGCGGGAGGTGGCGCTGGAGTACGGCATCGTCCTTACCTTCATGCCGAAACCGGTGGCAGAGGCCGGAGGGTCCGGGATGCACCTCAACTTCTCCTTTCTGGACGAAGCGGGCGGCAATGCGCTGTCCGCGGGGCCGCGGGGCGGGCCGGAGCATATGAACGATCTGGCGCGCGGCTGCTTGGCGGGGCTGCTGCATCACCACAAGGGGCTGGCGGGGCTGATTGCGCCCACCGCCAACAGCTATATGCGGCTGCAGCCGGGGACGCTGTCGGGCTACTGGCGCAACTGGGGCGGCGACCACCGCAACGTGACCACGCGGATCAGTTCCGAAGGCGGCGCCAAGGCGCGGCTGGAGCACCGGACGGCGGATGCCTCGGCCAATCCCTACACAGCGGTGGCGGCGGTGCTGCAGGCGGCGCGGCTGGGGGTTGAGAACAGCTACCAGCTGCCGCCGATGGAAACCGGTGATGGCTTTGACCGCACCGATGCGCGTGAGGGCACGGCGGTGGATCTGAAAGGGGCGATGGACGACCTGGAGCGGGACACCGCGCTGGCGGAGGCCGTCGGGGCGCAGCTGGTCGCCAGCCACGTCTTCATGAAGCGCAAGGAAGTGCGCAAGACCCGCGATCTGGAAGGCGACGCGATGCGCGATTTCTACGTGCATTTCATCTGACCAGCTGCCGCCGGTACCGGCACACTCCTCACCTCTGCAAGCTTCCGGGGCGTAAGGCTGCCGCTGCAAGCGCAGTGCGCGGCCATGGCCTGATGCACGCGCCTTGGTCAATGGCGGGTCATAGGCCGCTGCGGCAGCTGGGCCGGGTGCCGTATCACGCTGCCGCGCCGCGCCAGCGGCGCCGCCGAAGGCGCGGGCCCGAAGCCTCCGCTTCGGGCCCGCCATGGCATCTGGCAGCGCCCGGACCTGGCGGCCCGGGCGCGGGTGCGCCTGGCGCAGGCGTCAGCTAACCGCCGTAAAGCCTGCGTCGAGGGCAGAGAGGATGGTGGCCGCCTCCGCTTCACTCAGGATCAGCGGCGGCGACAGGATGATGTTGGGGCCGGAGACCCGGACCATGGCGCCGGCCTCGTAGGCCACCTCCTGCAGCCTGCCGATGGTCTTCTTGTCCACTGCGGCTTTGGTGGTGCGGTCGGCAACCAGTTCCAGCGCGCACATCAGGCCGTGGCCGCCGCGCACGTCGCCGATAAGCGCGTATTTCTGTTGCAGCGCCAGCAGGCCCTGGTGGATCTGGGTGCCGCGGGCGGCGGCGTTTTCCGGCACGTTCAGGCGCAGGGTTTCGGCAAGGCATGCGAGCGCCGCCGCTGCGCCGACCGGGTGGCCCGAGTAGGTGTAGCCGTGGCCGATCGCGGCCTTGCCGGTGGTGTCCTTTTCGAAGACTTCAGTCATGTGGTCCGCGATCATCACCGCGCCAAAGGGGAAGTAGCCGTTGGTGATGGCCTTGGCGGTCGCCATCATGTCGGGCTGCACGCCCCAGTGGCGCGAGCCGCTCCAGGATCCGGTGCGGCCGAAGGCGGTGATCACCTCGTCCGCAATCAGCAGGATGCCGTGTTTGGTGCAGATCTCGCGCACGCCGGGCATGAAGCTTTTGTGCGGCGGGATCACGCCGCCTGCGCCCAGGATAGGCTCCATGATGAAGGCCGCAATTGTGCCTGCGCCCTGGAAAGCGATCTCGTCCTCCAGCGCCTGGAGGCAGAGCCGGGCGAGGCGTTCCGGATCGGTCTCGTTGAAGGGGTTGCGGTAGGTGTAGGGCGCCGGGATGTGGTGGCAGCCGGGCAGGAGCGGCTCGTACTGGGTGCGGAAATTGGCGTTGCCGTTCACCGAGGCGCCGCCCATGTGGGTGCCGTGGTAGCCCTTCTTGAGGCTCAGGAACTTGATGCGGCCCTCCTCGCCGCGGATCTTGTGGTACTGGCGGGCGAGCCGCAGGGCGGTTTCCACCGAGTCCGAGCCGCCGGAGGTGAAGAAGGCGCGGGTGAGCCCGTCAGGCGCGAAGAATTTGCGCAGCTCCTCGGCCAGCTGGATCACCTGGTCGTTGGTGGTGCCGCGGAAGGTGGAGTAGTAGGGCAGCACGTCGAGCTGCGCGGCGATGGCATCCTTGACCGGCTGGCAGGAGAACCCGAGGTTCACGTTCCACAGGCCGCCGACCGCGTCGACCACTTCGTGCCCGTCGATGTCGGTGATCTTCACGCCCTGAGCGGAGGTGATGATGGCAGGCGGGTTGGCCAGGCTGTCGCCGGGATGCGCCATCGGGTGCCAGAGGGATTTGGCGTTGTGTTCTTTCAGAAAGTTGGAGTCTTTCATGGGGCAGCTCCTGGATGCGGCCCGTATGAGGCCGGTGACGAGGGTCAGGCGGTTTCGTCCTGCGGATAGTCCGCGGGGGCAGAGCCGCCGATGCGATGGGTGAGGGTGGCGCCCGCGCGGCGCAGGGCCGCCGGGATCAGCTGTTTCTGGTCCGCGCTCATGCGGGACACCGGCGCGGCAACGGCCAGCGCGCCGATCACCTTGCGGTCCGGACCAAAGACCGGGACCGCGTGGGAGTGCACATCCGCCTCAAAGCCGCCGATGGACTGGGCAATGCCGCTGCTGCGGATTTCCGCCAGCTGTGTGCGGATTTCCTGCGGATCGGTGATGGTCTCGGGGGTGCGGGCCGCCAGCGGCTGGGACAGCACATGTTCGGCAAAGTCCGGGTCCGCGTAGGCCAGAACGGCCATGCCGGAACTGGTGCCGTGGAAGGTCAGCACCTCGGCGTCCTCCATCATCACCTTGGTGGCATTGCGCGGCGAATAAGCGTGCGACAGCGAGTTGAGCTGACTGCCCTGCAGCAGCGACAAATGGGTGGTCTCACCTGTCTCATCGCTCAGATCCCGCAGCACGCGGCGCGAGACGGAAAGGATCGGAACAGCCGCCTCGCGCAGCGCAGCAAGGCGCAGAACCTGCGGGCCGAGACGGTAAGACCGGTCGCTTCCGGCCTGCTCGACAAAGCCTGATTCCTGCAGTTCGCTCATCAGCCGGTAGACCGTGGCCTTGTTCATGCCGGACAAGCGCGTGAGGTCGCTAAGGCCGATTTCAGTCCGCCCGTGGTTGAAAAACGTCAGTAATGACAAGGCTTTGGTTACAGTTCCCATGCTCTTGCCGATGCTCCCTGTCTGGTTCAGCCGGGCGGTGTCCGCTCAAAAAGACGCACCCGCGATGCAATTTTGTTGACAGATAACGGGGCGGGCTGTCAATCTAAATTCAAACCAACGGTTCAAATAATGAACCAAGTGGCAGAACTGGGAGGAAAGCCATGAAACTCAAAACCCTCATGCAAGGGGCGGCTGCAGCGGCGGCGCTGGGGCTCAGCGCGGTTGCGGCGCAGGCCGAGTATCCGGAGAAGCCGGTGAATTTCATCGTGCCGTGGCCGCCGGGTGATCTGGAGGATGTGCTGACGCGGATGATCGCCGAGGATTTCCAGAACGAATACGGCGTCGCGGCGGCGGTGGTGAACAAGCCGGGCGGCGGCGGCGGGCCGTTCCCGGGCGCGATCGAGGTCGCCAACGCACCGGCTGATGGCTACACCATCGGGTCCTTTGTGATCGGCGTGCCGGTGATGGGGCATCAGATCGACATTCCGCCGCTGACACCGGCCAAGTTCGATCCGCTGGGGATCTTCCTGACCTATCCCTTTGTGATCGCGGCCTCCGCTGATGCGCCTTACAGTACGATGGAGGAGCTGGCGGCCTATGCCAAGGAAAACGACGTGGCGCTGGGCCATTTCGGAGACGTGCTGACCCCGACCCAGGTGACAAAGGCCTATGCCAAGAACGCCGGTTTCGAATGGGGCTCGGATGCGGCCTTTGACGCGCTGGACTGCAACACGCTGGCCTCGGGCGATGCGGATGTGATCAATACCACGCTGCAGCTGGTGCTGCCCTGTCTGGATCAGGTCAAGGTTCTGGTCTCGATCACCGACGAGCGTATTCCGCTGGCGCCTGATGCGCCGACCATCGGCGAACTGGACGAAAGCCTGAACATTGCCCTGTGGAACGGCCTGTTTGTGGCCAAGGACACGCCGCAGGACGTGCGCGACAAGATCGTTGCTGTGGCCGAAAAGGCAGTGATGAGCGAGCGCGCCCAGAACGTGGCCAAGGAAACCGGCGCGCTGGTCTATTGGCAGAACGCCGAAGACAGCGCGGCGCGGGTTGCCAGCGATATCGACACCATGGCCCGTATCAGCGGGCTGCTGTCCGAGTAATCCTCCCCCACTGCATCGGGGCCATGCACGGTCCCGGTGCCTTTTAAACGCGCGGACAAAGAGCTTCTCAGATGCCTTCGGAACGTGAACGCCGTTTTGCCGGGCCGCGGCGCGGTCAGCTGGTCTTTGCCCTCGTCATGGTAGGGGGGGCGCTGCTGCTGCTGGTGCTGATCACGGAGCAGACCGCCTGGGTCCAGAAGACCAAGCTGTTTGCCCAGCCCCGGTTCTGGCCTGCTGTGGCCATTGGCGGCATGGTGCTGCTGGGCGGGCTGCACCTCTATAAACTGCCCTGGCGGCGGGTCAGCCGTTATGACCTGTGGGAGGTCAAGCGCTGGGGGCGGGTGCTGGAATTCGCCGGCTGGTTCATGGGCTATGTCCTGCTGGTGCCCGTCATTGGCTATCTGCCCGTGACGCTGGCGTTCGTGCCGCTTCTCAGTTGGCGGATGGGCTACCGCAGCCCTTTCATGCTGTGGATCAGCGCCGGTTTTGCCGTGGCCGTGGTGGTGCTGTTCAAGGCCTTCCTGTCAGTCAAGATCCCCGGTGCGCTCATCTATGAGTATCTGCCGGGCGCGTTGCGCAGCTTCTTCATTCTCTATCTCTGAGTGCCCGTCATGGACCTGATCCTCTCTGCAATAGACATCCTGATGCGCTGGGACGTGGCGCTGGCGCTGCTGGCGGGGTCGGTGGGCGGGGTGCTGATCGGGGCCATTCCCGGCGTCGGCCCGGCAGTGGCCATTGCGATCCTGCTGCCCGCAACCTTCTCGATGGACCCGATTGTCGGGCTGACGGTGCTGCTGGGGATATACGGCTCCTCCATGTACGGGGGGGCAATCCCGGCTATCCTGATCAATACGCCCGGCACCGCGGTCAATGCGCTGACCACCTATGACGGCTATCCGATGACCGCGCGGGGCGAGCCGCGCCGGGCTTTAAGCCTGGCTTATTCCGCCAGCTTCTTTGGCGGCATCTTCTCGGTCATCTGCCTGATCCTGTTTGCCCCGGTGCTGGCCAAGATCGCGCCGATGTTCGGCTCGCGCGAGATATTTTTGGCCGCGCTTCTGGGCCTGATCCTGGTGGTGGTCGCGCACCGCGGCCAGGCGCTGATTGCGGGCACGCTGGCCTGTTTCGGGATCTTCCTGCAGACCATCGGTCTGGAGCCGGTGAAATACACCCAGCGCTACACCTTCGGGCAGGATTTCCTGGGCGGCGGGATCAACTTGATCGTCGTCGTGCTGGGGCTGTTTGCAATCTCGCAGGCCTTTGTGCTCCTGACGGACGAGGATGAGAAGGTGCGCATGACCCGCCTGCGCGGCGGCATGTTCCAGGGCCTGCGCGAACTGGCACGCCATCCGCGTGTGGCCGGGGTTTCTGCCACCTTTGGCGTCTTGATGGGGATGATCCCCGGAGTGGGCGAGTTCACCGCGCAGTTCATGTCCTACACCTATGCGCAAAAGACCTCGAAACGGCCGCAGGATTTCGGCAATGGCTCCTCTGAGGGGCTGATCGCCGCGGAGACCGCCAACAACGCGGTGCCGGCGGCAGCCATGGTGCCGCTCCTGGCGCTGGGCATCCCGGGCGAGGCGCTGACGGCGATGATGCTGTCGGTGTTTTACGTTCACAACGTGGTGCCGGGACCGGGGCTGTTTCAGAACCAGATGGATTTCGTGGTGGCGCTGTATCTCGCGCTGCTGATCCTGAACGTGCTGGTGCTGCTGTTCCTCCTGTTTGCCACCCGCTCGCTCATCCAAGTGGTGCGCATCCCCAACCGGTTCCTGGGCGTCTGCATCCTGACGCTCAGCTTTGTCGGGGTCTATTCCCTGCGTAACTCCGCCACCGATTGCGTGATGGCGGCGGGATTCGGCATCCTCGGATACATCCTCAAGCGGCTGTCGCTGCCCTCGGTGCCGATCATCCTGGGCATGGTCCTGGGCGGCATCATGGAGGTGAAGCTGCGCGCGGGCATGGCGCGGGTGAAGGAACCCCTTGATTTCATTGACCGCCCGGTGGCGTTCATCCTGTTTTGCATCATCATCATCGTTCTGGCGGTCCACATCCTGCGGGTGCTGAAGGACCGGAAGGAACTGAAGGAGGCCGAATGGCAGACCAATCGCGCATCGACAAGCTTCGGCAGCTTGATGTGGCGCCGCAGAAACTCTTTCTTGAAGGATCATGGCAAGAAGGTTCGGGCCAGACACTCGAAGTTGCTTCGCCGGTTGACGGATCTGTTCTGACGACGCTGGCGGGCGCCTCTGCAACCGATGTCGAAAACGCTGTCGCTTCGGCGCGGCGGGCTTTCGAGGACCGCCGCTGGGCGGGACAGAGCCCCGCCGCACGCAAGCAGGTGCTGCACCGGATCGCGGACCGGGTCGAGGCGGAGGCGGTCGAGCTGGCTGTGCTGGGCGTGCGCGACAACGGCACCGAATTCAGCATGGCGCTGAAGGCCGAGCCGGGATCGGCGGCGGGCACCTTCCGCTATTATGCAGAGGCCTTGGACAAGGTGGCGGGAGAAGTCGCGCCGACCGCGCCGGACGTGCTGGGCCTGGTGCACCGGATGCCGGTGGGCGTTGTGGGGGCCATCGTGCCCTGGAACTTCCCGCTGATGATCGGCGCCTGGAAACTGGCGCCCGCACTGGCAATGGGCAATTCGGTGGTGCTGAAACCGGCTGAGACGGCCTCGTTGTCCTTGCTCCGCTTGGCAGAGATCTGCTCCGAATGCGGCCTGCCGGACGGAGTTCTGAACGTGGTGACCGGCTCCGGTGCTGAAACCGGCGCGGCGCTGGCGGCCTCAAACGGCGTGGACGTGCTGGCCTTCACCGGCTCCGGTGCGACCGGCCGGAAGCTTTTGGAGGCTTCGGCGCGCTCGAACCTCAAGCGCTGCTATCTGGAGCTGGGCGGCAAGTCCCCCAACATCGTCTTTGCGGATGCACCGGACATGGCGAAGGCCGCGAAAACCTCCGCAGCGGGCATCTTCCGCAATTCCGGGCAGGTCTGCATTGCGGGGTCGCGTTTGCTGGTCGAGGCGTCGATCCACGATGAGTTCGTCGAAAGGCTCAAGGCCGAGGCGGAGGCGCTGCGGGTAGGCGATCCGCTGGACTTGGGCACTCACATTGGCGCGGTGAACTCCGAGGAACAGCTACGCCGCAACTTGTCCTTCATGGATATGGCGCGGGCCGAGGGCGGGCAGGTTGTAACCGGCGGGGCGCGCATACTGGAGGAGACTGGCGGCACCTATATGGCGCCGGCCATCGTCACCCGCGTCGCGCGCGATCACGCGCTGTTTCAGCGCGAGGTGTTCGGGCCGGTGCTGGCGGTCACGAAATTCGAAACCGAGGAGGAGGCGCTGAGCCTGGCCAATGGCACCGAGTTCGGGCTGGCGGCTGCGGTCTGGACCGAAAACCTCAGCCGTGCGCACCGGATGGTCGCAGGCATCCGCGCCGGGTTGGTGCATGTGAACACCTATGGCGGCTCGGACAACACGGTGCCTTTGGGCGGCGTTGGGCAGTCCGGCAACGGACATGACAAGTCGCTGCATGCGCTGGACAAATACACTGATCTGAAGACCGCCTGGATCCAGCTGTGATGCAGGTTTTGCAGGGGCAAAACCTGTAGCCTCCGGCGGGAGTATTGGGGAAAGATGAAAGGCGGCCTGGCTGCAGAGCGCAGGCCGAGGGGAGGACGGTATATGAAGGCCAAAACGATACTGGTTGCCGGGACATATGACACCAAGGACGAGGAGCTGAGCTATCTGGCGGAGGTGATCCGCGGCCAGGGCGGCACGGTGCTGACGATGGATGTGAGCGTGCTGGGCGACCCCAGCCAGCCAACGGACGTCAGCAAGCACGAGGTGGCCGAGGCGGGCGGCAGCTCGATCCTGGAGGCAATCGGCGCGGGTGACGAAAACACTGCCATGCAGATCATGGGCAGTGGCGCGGCGGCCAAGGCGCAGGAGCTCTACGGGGCGGGGCGCATCGACGGGGTGATCGTGCTGGGCGGCACCATGGGCACCGATCTGGCGCTCGACATGTGTGCGGCGCTGCCCGTTGGGGTGCCGAAATACATCGTCTCCACCGTTGCCTTCTCGCCGCTGATGCCGCCGGAGCGGATCCCGGCGGATGTGCAGATGATCCTGTGGGCGGGCGGGCTTTACGGGCTGAATTCGATCTGCAAGGCGTCGCTCAGCCAGGCCGCGGGCGCGGTGCTGGGCGCGGCGCGGGCAGTGGAGCCGCCCAGGCGGGAGCGGCCGCTGATCGGCATGACCTCGTTCGGCAAGACCGTGCTGCGGTATATGGTGACGCTGAAACCGGCGCTGGAGGCGCGCGGTTTTGAGGTCGCCGTATTCCATGCCACCGGCATGGGCGGGCGGGCGTTTGAGAGCCTGGCGGCTGAGGGTGCCTTTGCCGCAGTGATGGATTTCGCGCCGCAGGAGGTCTCGAACCACCTGTTCGGCGGGTTGTCGGCTGGCGCGGACCGGATGACCAATGCAGGCCGTGCAGGCATACCGCAGCTGGTCGCGCCGGGCTGCTATGACCTGGTGGATTTCGTCGGCTGGCAGGAAACGCCCGCACAGCTTCAGGGGCGGGAGACCCATGCCCATAACCGTCTGCTCACCTCCGCCTTGCTGGAGGCGGATGAGCGGCGCCAGGTGGCGCAGGCGCTCTGCGGCAAGCTGGCCGCCGCCCGGGCGCCGGTGGCCGTGCTGCTGCCGGCGGGCGGCTGCAACGAGTGGGACCGGCCAGGCGCGCCCTTGCACGATGCGGCGGGGCTGGCGGCGTTCTGCGATGAAATGCGCCGCCGCTGTCCCGGAAATGCCAGCCTGCACGAGCTGGACTGCCATATCAACGACGCAGCGTTTGCGGCCAAGGCATTGGAGATCCTCGATTCCTGGATCGCCAGCGGCATCGTGCAAAGCGGCTGAACCGCCAGCTGCCTTGTCCGGAGGCGCAGGGGCGGGATAAGGTGTTTCAAGAAGTTTGATTTTCTCCTGCATTCTGTTACGTAATCCCGGCAGAACAGCCGCTGCGGCCCGGTGACGTGTGACGCGGGGTCTGCCGGAGCGCGGCGGTTTTTGGGGCTTGGCGCGGAGACCGGCGCCGTGCCTAATCAGTTGGGGCGCGGGGCTGCATCATGGACCCCGCAGGAGAGAGGAAGACCGGATGAGTGAAGCCATTGCATATGAGCGCGTGGGCGATATTGCCGTTCTGAAGGCGCAGAACCCGCCGGTGAACGCGCTGGGTGTGGATGTGCGCAAGGGGCTGCTGGCCGGGATCGAACGCGCCGAACAGGACGGTGCCAAGGCGGTTTTGATCTATGGCGAGGGCAAGACCTATTTTGCCGGGGCCGACATCCGGGAATTCGGCAAGCCGCCGCAGGAGCCCTGGCTGCCCGGGCTGTGCAGCCGGATCGAGGCCACGCCGCTGATCGTGGTTTCTGCCATGCATGGCACTGCGCTGGGCGGCGGGCTGGAGGTGGCCTTGGCCTCGCATTACCGGATTGCGGTGCCTTCGGCCAAGATGGGGCTGCCGGAAGTGAACCTGGGCATTCTGCCCGGTGCCGGCGGCACCCAGCGGCTGCCGCGGGTGGCCGGCACCGAAGCGGCGCTGGAGATGATCACCACCGGCCGCCACATCAGCGCAGCGGAGGCGCTGGAGAAAGGCATTATCGACCGGATCGAAGACGGCGCGCCGCGCGAGATCGGCCTTGCCTATGCGCAGGAGCTGCTGGCGCAGGGGGCACCGCGCCGGGCTGTCGGAGAAATGCCCGCGCCGGAAGCGGTGGATTTCGATGCGGTCTATGAGGCCACGCTGAAGAAAGGCCGCGGCCAGCTGTCGCCTGCGGTGGCAGTGCGCGCGGTTCAGGCGGCGGCTGAAGCCGAAAGCTTCGAGGCCGGGCTGAAGCGCGAGCGTGAGCTGTTCATGGAGCTGATGGACTCCGATCAGCGGCAAGGGCTGATCCACGCCTTCTTCTCGGAACGCGCGGTCAGCAAGCTGCCGGAGCTGGACGGCGTCGCGCCGCGTGACGTTGCCTCGATGGGGGTGATCGGCGGCGGCACCATGGGGGCAGGTATTGCCACAGCGGCGCTGCTGGCGGGGCTGCCGGTGGTGCTGATCGAAATGACGGACGAGGCCGCAGCCGCGGCGCGCGGCCGGATCGAGGGCAACCTGAAAGGCGCCCTGAAACGCGGCAAGATCAGCCAGGAACAGTACGATCAACTGACCGGCGACGCGCTGACGGTGGCGACGGACTATGCTGCGCTGTCCGCGGTGGACCTGGTTG
This sequence comes from Leisingera aquaemixtae, assembly GCF_006740765.1. Classification (GTDB taxonomy): domain Bacteria; phylum Pseudomonadota; class Alphaproteobacteria; order Rhodobacterales; family Rhodobacteraceae; genus Leisingera; species Leisingera aquaemixtae. Next base: position 2,388,715 of record NZ_CP041159.1, on the reverse strand, counting down.
TCGAAGCGGTGTTCGAGGACATGGGCGTCAAGCGCGAGGTCTTTGGCAAGCTCGACGCCCATTGCAAGCCGGGCGCGGTGCTGGCGACCAATACCTCCTATCTGGACGTGGATGAGATCGCCGCGGCGACGTCCCGGCCGCAGGATGTGATCGGGCTGCATTTCTTCTCGCCCGCGCATGTGATGAAGCTCTTGGAAGTTGTGGTGGCGGAGAAAACCGCGCCGGAGGTTCTGGCCACCGGGTTTGCGCTTGGCAAGCGGCTGAAGAAGGTCACGGTGCGCTCCGGCATTTGCGACGGGTTCATCGGCAACCGGATCATGAACGCCTACCGCAAGGCGGCGGAATATGTGGTGCTGGACGGGGCCTCGCCTTATCAGGTGGACAAGGTGGTGACCGGTTTCGGTTTCCCGATGGGGCCGTTTGCGATGGGCGATCTGGCGGGGCTGGACATCAACTGGGCCGCCCGCAAGCGCCGCGCGCCCACCCGCGATCCGCGCGAGCGGGTGCCGCGGTTCTACGAGATGCTGTGTGAGGGCGGCGATTTCGGCCAGAAGACCGGCAAAGGCTTTTACGTTTATGAGGAAGGCCGGCGCGGCGGTGTGCCGAATCCTGAGGTGGCAGCGCTGATTGCCAAGGATCAGGAGCAGCAAGGCGTCTCCCCGCGGGAGTTCTCGGACGCAGAGGTCCTGCGCCGCTACATGTGCGCCATGGTCAACGAGGCCGCCAAGGTGGTGGGCGAGGGCATTGCGCGCCGCCCGCTGGATGTGGATATGGTGATGCTGTTCGGCTACGGCTTCCCGCGGTTCTGGGGCGGGCCGCTGAAATGGGCGGATCTGCAGGGGCTGGATGGGATCCTGGCCGATATCCGGGCTTATGCGGCAGAGGACGGTTTCTTCTGGCAGCCCGCGCCGCTGCTGGAGCAGCTGGTGGCAGAAGGCAGAACCTTCGACTCCCTGAACAAAGGCAGCTGAGCAGGCGGGCGGGCGCCCTTCCGGCCCGTCGAGGGCCGTCAGGGCGCGGCCCGGCTTTGCCGGGCGGGGCGCGCAAACGCTGGCCGTATCACGAAAAAGCGCCGCGCGGGTTGCGCGGCGCCTGGCCCAACAAGAGCAGCGCATCTTGGATGCGCCCGGCGATTGGCGGGAGTTCCGCAAGCCTTAGGCCCAGGTGCCTTCTGTGGCGGAACGGATCTTGCGGATGTTTTCGCCGTAGACCTCCGGGGTGTCGACCGATCCGCCCTTGAACACGGCGGAGCCTGCGACCAGCACGTCAGCGCCGGCCTCGGCCACCAGCGGCGCGGTGACGGGGTCGACGCCGCCGTCGATCTCGATATGCACGGGGCGGTCGCCGATCATCGACCGCAGGCGGCGGATCTTGGTGGTCATGTCGATGAACTTCTGGCCGCCAAAGCCCGGGTTCACGGTCATCACGCAGACCAGGTCCGTCAGGTCCAGGAGGTGCTCCACCGCCTCGGCCGGGGTGCCGGGGTTCAGCGCCACACCGGCCTTCATGCCCGCCCCGCGGATGGCCTGCAGGGTGCGGTGGATGTGCGGGCCTGCTTCGAAATGCGCGGTCAGCACGTCGGCGCCGGCATCGGCGTAGGCGTCGATATAGGGATCGACCGGCGCGATCATCAGGTGCACGTCCATCACCGTCTTCACATGCGGGCGGAACGCCTTCACCGCCTGCGGGCCGAAGGTGAGGTTCGGCACGAAATGCCCGTCCATCACATCCACATGCACCCAATCGGCGCCCTGGGCTTCGATGGCCCGGATCTCCTGGCCGAAGTTGGCGAAATCGGCGGAGAGGATGGAGGGCGCGATCTTGATCTTGCGGTCAAAGGACATCTGGCAGCTTCCTTTTGCAAAGGGGAATGAGGAGTCGCAGGCCATATAGACCCTCCGGCCCGTTGTTGACAGGGGCAGAATGCGCTGCCGGGTGGTTTCCCTGCACGCACCGCCCGCGGGTTGCACGTCTGCGGGTTGCAATGGACGGCGTTACAAAACTTTCACGGCAGTGACACAAGAGCTTTGAGCGCAGGCTCTAGGCAGTCCCGGAACGAGAAGGGAGCGCCCCGTGCTGCGCATTGACAAGCTGACAAAGAAATTCGGCGGCAAGATTGCGGTGGATGCCGCCACGCTGGACATCGACAAGCCCTGCATGATCGGCATCATCGGCCGCTCCGGCGCGGGCAAATCCACTCTGCTGCGGATGCTGAACCGGCTGGAGGACGCAAGCGCTGGCCGCATCCTGTTCGAGGGCCGCGAGATCACCGGGCTGAAGGGCAAAGACAAGCGCGCCTGGCAGTCCGACTGCGCGATGATCTTTCAGCAGTTCAACCTAGTGCCGCGGATGGATGTGGTCTCCAACGTGCTGCACGGCACGCTGAACCGCCGCAACGCGATGGCGACGCTGTTCAACCTCTACCCGATGGATGACATCCACCAGGCAATTGATATCCTGGACCGGCTGGGCATCGCCGAACATGCCGCCAAGCGGGCCGAGGCGCTGTCGGGGGGGCAGCAGCAACGGGTGGCGATCGCCCGGGCGCTGATGCAGGATCCGAAAATCATTCTAGCGGATGAGCCGATTGCCTCGCTCGATCCGATGAATGCCCAGACCGTGATGGAGGCGCTGCGCCGCATCCATGAGGAAGACGGCCGCACCGTCATTGCCAACCTGCACACGCTGGACACTGCGCGCCGGTATTGCGACCGGGTTGTCGGCATGCGCGACGGGCGCATCGTGTTTGACGGACTGCCGGAGCAGCTGACCACAGGTGTGGCCCGCGAGATTTACGGCGCCGGAGAGGCATTCTCCGAGGCCGCCACCTCAACCGAGATTGAAACGCTGGAAAAGACGGACGCCCTGCGCGCCGCCATTCCCGCCGAATAACCCTGGACCTGAATTCATCGACCCGGCGGGCTGCTCTGCCGGGACCCAACCGGAGAGACATAAGATGAAGAAACTGATTGCTGCCGTTCTGGCAACCACCGCGCTGACCGCCCCCGTTGCGGCTGAAGAGATCAAGGAATTCCGCATCGGCATCCTGGGCGGCGAGAACGCGCAGGACCGTCTGAACAACAACGAATGCCTGCGGGAATATGCCGAGAAAGAGCTGGGTGTCGAAACCAAGCTGTTTGCGCCTGCGGACTACAACGGCGTGATCCAGGGCCTTCTGGGCGGCACCATCGACATGGCCTGGCTGGGCGCGTCGGGATATGCCAAGACCTACCTGTCCGACCCGGAAGCGGTTGAGCCGGTTCTAGTCAAGGTGAACAGCGACGGCGGCTATGGCTACTACTCGGTCGGCTTTGCCCGCAAGGACAGCGGCGTCACCTCGCTGGAAGACCTGAAGGGCAAGACTTTCGGCTTTGGTGATCCGAACTCCACCTCGGGCTACCTGATCCCGTCCATCGAGATCCCGAACAAGATCAATGCCAGCATGGACTCGGGCGACTATTTTGGCGAAGTGAAGTTCACCGGCGGCCATGAACAGACCATCGTTGCGGTTGCCAACGGGGATGTGGACGGCGGTGTGACCTGGGCCGACGGCTTGGGTGAATGGGAAGACGGCTACCAGTCCGGCGCCCTGCGCCGTGCCGTGGATGCAGGCCTGGTCGACATGAACGACATGGTCGAGATCTGGAAATCCGCCCCGATCCCGGAAGGCCCGGTTGTTCTGCGCAAGGCCCTGCCGGCAGAGGTTAAAGCCAAGATGACCGCTCTGATGGACAACCTCAGCGAAATCGACCGTGACTGCTTCTACGGTGTCGCTGCGGGGGAGGCCAAGAGCTTCGACCCGATCACCCATGACGCCTATGAGGTGATCATCGAAGCCCGGAAGCTGAAGTCCGAGTAATTTCAGCCCAGCACTTATTGAACTGCGCTCTGCGGGGGTCCGGGCCTGTCTTGGGTCCCCGCAATTTCCCGATGGCTTCTGCAACGGCCGTCCCATCAAGACCAGGATCCCCAAATGGCAGAACTGACAGCCGCCCGGCCGGGCATCGAGGATATCCGGCAGCACTACACCGCCCACACCCAGCGCAAGCGGCTCTATGGCGGCATCCTTCTGGCGGTTTTTGTCGCGCTGATGGCAGCGGGGTTCCGCACTGCGGATGCGCGCAATGCAGGCTCCTTTGCGGATGGCTTCACCCGCGTTTTTGACTACCCTGCCGAAGTGCTGGCGGAAGCCGCCGAGAAAGCCGCGCAGCTGCCCGGGCATCTGGTGCATTTTTTTCCGGCGCTGGTGGAGACGCTGAACATCGCAGCCGCCTCGACCCTTGTGGGCACCGTGTTCGGCACGCTGCTGTCGCTGCTGGCGACCCGCGGCATGGCGCCGTGGCCTGCGCTGATCCCGCTGTTCCGCCGCATTAGCGACATTTGCCGCGCTATCCCCGAAATCGTCATCGCGCTGGTTCTGATCTTCGTGCTTGGCGGCGGGCCAGTGGCTGCGATGCTCGCCATCGCCATCCACACCGCCGGTGCGCTGGGCAAGCTGTTCTCCGAAGTGAACGAAAACGCCTCCCTGAAACCGGTTGAGGGTCTCACCTCTGTCGGGGCCACGTGGGCGCAGCGGATGACGCTGGGGGTAATCCCGCAGGTCGGCCCGAATTACGTCAGCTACGCGCTGTTGCGGTTTGAGATCAACATCCGCGCCTCCGCCATCCTCGGCTTCGTCGGCGCGGGCGGCATCGGTTATGAGCTGAAGAACGCCATGTCCTGGGGGCAGGGGCGCTACGACGAGGCCGCTGCGATTTTCCTTCTCCTGTTTGTCACCATCGTGGCCGTTGACCAGCTGTCCGGCCTGCTGCGTGACCGCCTGACCCATGGAGCGAAGGCATGACCACTTTTGACACCACCCTGACGCCGGCAGACCTGAAGTCGGACATCTCGCGGCTGTTCCTGAAGAAGCGGCTTGTGAACTTCGCTCTTCCCGCCGCGGTGCTGGCCTATCTGGCCTATGTGTTTGTGGCCTTCGACATGCCGGGCCTGTGGGAGCGGGCCAGCCTGGACAACGCGCGGACCTTGGTCAGCGACAGCTACAGCTACAAGACACATGTCACCCGCGACAACCGCAGCGGCGCGGTTTCCGTGGCGATCGAGGGCGAGCGGAAGGGAGCCTATCCCGACGGCATGGCGCCGGACTGGGTGGCTCTGGGCGAGACCACGGTGATTGATCTGGAGGATGGCCATGTTGTTACCTTCGGGCCGGAAACCATCGAATACTTGATCCCTGGCTATGGCGCCGTGCGCGCCACCCCGAGCCGCAGAGCAGGGGTGCAGACGGAGCTGCCGGCAGGCGATGTGCCGGAGTGGATCAGTGTCTCCAAGAACCGTCTGGCCGTCACCACAGACGCTGGCCGCCTGACCGTGACCCGCAACCGGGCCGAGGTGTTCCGCTACTTCGCAGGGTGGGAGCTGTTCTTCTTCACCCTCGACAGCCCGTACTACGGCATGGGGGCCGCGGAGCTGCTGCAGCGGGCCGCCGCCGGCGAGGGCGGCGCGATCTTCCAGGAGTTCTGGACCAACAAGATGTGGCGCCATCAGGATGTGGCCTGGGCGATTGCCGAGACCTTGCTGATGGCCTTCCTTGGCACCATCGGCGCGGGCATCATCGCGCTGCCGCTGGCCTTTGCCGCGACCCGCAACTTCATGCCCCTGCGCAGCATCCGCTTTGCCATGCGCCGCCTGTTTGACTTTGTCCGCGGCGTCGACTCGCTGATCTGGACCGTGGTGCTGGCCCGCGCCTTTGGCCCCGGGCCGCTGACCGGCGCGCTGGCGATCCTGGTGACGGACACCGGCACCTTCGGCAAGATCTTCTCCGAGGCGCTGGAAAACGTCGACCAGAAGCAGATCGAGGGCGTCGCCTCCACCGGTGCGGGACCGGTGCAGCGCTACCGCTTCGGGGTGATCCCGCAGATCACGCCGGTTTTGCTGAGCCAGCTGTTGTACTTCCTGGAATCGAACACCCGCTCCGCCACCATCATCGGCGCGATCACCGGCGGCGGCATCGGGTTGCTGCTGACGCAGGCGATCATCACCCAGAAGGACTGGGAGGAAGTGGCCTATTACATCACCCTGATCATCCTGATGGTGATGCTGATGGACTGGTTCTCCGGCTGGCTGCGCCGCCGCCTGATCAAGGGCGAGGGCGGCAAAACCCGGCGCAAGGGGCGCGCGGGCACAGCCTTCCTGCTGCCCTGAGCTGCGGGCGGGGAGATGGGAAAGGATAGAGCATGGCCCGTTTGAAAGCAGAAGCGCCGCTTATTCACCAGGGCTGCCAGATCACCGGCAGCACCTTCGGCGCTTTTGTGGAGATCGGCGCCGGCAGCCGGGTCGCAAATTCGGCGGTCGGAGACTACAGCTATTGCGACCGCGCCTGCGACATCGCCAATGCGGTGATCGGCAAGTTCGCCAATATCGCAAGCTGTGTCCGCATCGGCGCCACGGATCACCCTATGGAAAAGGCGTCGCAGCACCATTTCCTCTACCGCTCCGCAAGCTATTGGGAGGATGCGGAAGATGACGCCGACTGGTTCGCCCGCCGCGCCGGGCGGACGGCCCGGATCGGCCATGACACCTGGATCGGCCACGGCGCAATGATCAAGCCGGAGGTGACTGTCGGCGATGGCGCGGTTGTGGCCTCGGGCGCGATTGTGACCAAGGATGTGGCGCCCTATACGATTGTCGGCGGCAACACCGCGCGGGTGATCCGCCGCCGCTATCCGGAAGCCGTGGCCGGGCAGATGATCAAGCTGGCTTGGTGGCACTGGGAGCACGATGCCTTGCATGCCGCGCTGCCGGATTTCCGCCAGTTGCGGGCTGAGGAATTCCTGGAGAAATACGCCTGATCCGGCAGGCGGGGGCTCCCGCCTGTTCCCGGACATTCACAGAATGCCCGTCACAGTTGGGCGTGGCGCCGCTGCGCGGCGCTGCAAGAAGCTGCTGAGACGCGCTTCAGGGGCAGGTTTGCCCTGAAGCGCCTTGTGCATTATGCGGTTCGCCATCCCCGCCTCAAGGGTGAACGGTGCCGCGCACCGCCGCTTTGCGGCCCTTGACCCGGGCCTGGCTGATTTCAGGCCGCGCCTGCGTCAACCAATTGGGTGGCGATGTCGAGGAAGACCTTGGCCTGAGCGCTGCCGGGCTTGGCGGCCACGATCGGCGTTCCGTTGTCGCCTGCCAGGCGCACGTCCAGATGCAGCGGCACCTCTCCGAGCAGCGGCACGCCGAGTTTCTTCGCTTCCTGCGCCACGCCGCCATGGCCGAAGACATGCTCCTCATGGCCGCAATTGGAGCAGATGTGGGTCGACATGTTCTCGATCATGCCGAGCACCGGCACGTTCATCTTGCGGAACATGTCGATGCCCTTGCGGGCATCGATCAGCGCCACGTCCTGCGGGGTGGAGACCACAATGGCGCCATCCACACGGGTCTTCTGCGCCAGCGTCATCTGCACGTCGCCGGTACCGGGCGGCAGATCGACGATCAGCACGTCGAGATCGCCCCATTGCACCTGCAACAGCATCTGCTGCAGTGCCCCCATCAGCATCGGCCCGCGCCAGATCACCGCCTGATCCTCGCCGGTCATCAGTCCCATCGACATCATGGTGACGCCGTGGTTGCGCAGCGGCAGGATGGTCTTGCCGTCCGGGCTGGCGGGGCGGCCGCTGATGCCCAGCATCTTGGGCTGCGAGGGGCCATAGACGTCGGCGTCCAGCAGCCCCACCCTGCGCCCCTGCATTGCCAGCGCACAGGCGATATTGGCCGAAACGGTAGACTTGCCAACCCCGCCCTTGCCCGAGGCCACGGCCAGGACCCGCGCCACGCCCGGCACTTTTTGCGGCGCTTGCTGCTGCGGCTGGGCGGCCTGCTTGGGCTTCAGGTCCGGCGGCGCCTTTTCCGAGTGGGCGGTCAGCATGGCAGAGACTTTCTCCACCCCCGGCAGCGCGGCGACTGCGGCATCGGCCCTGTCGCGCACCGGGCCATAGGCCTCAGACTTGCCGGGATCGATCTCCAGCACAAAGCGGACGGTGCGGCCGTCCACGGTGACCGCACGGGCGATTCCGGCACTGACGATATCGCTGCCGCTGACGGGATCGGTGATGGTTCTGAGCGCCTCAAGGACGGTTTCACGGGTGACGGTCACGCCGGTCTCCTGTAGCTGGTCATGCGTTGCGCCTGTTGTGGCGCAATTCACACCGGCATGCCACCCGTACCCGGCCCGGAGTTTGCTTTAACGCATCCTGGAGTCATCTTTTGGCTGCTGGCTGCGCAAAATGCGCGCAAAAGGCCCGCGTCTGAATGCATCAGCGCGGCGCCGGGCCCAACGGGAAGAGGCCCCTTGGGGGCCGGACGACGGGCGGGAGAGCCCCGTCAGCTGGCCAGTGCGATCCCGGCGCTGCCCATCACCGCGCCGATGCGGCGGCCGGTGTCGACCATCCGGTTGGAAAAGCCCCATTCGTTGTCGTACCAGCTGACCACCCGCACCAGCCCTTCGGCGGTGACCGCGGTTTGCGCGGCGGCAAAGCAGCTGGAGTGGGGATCGTGGTTGAAGTCGACGGAGACCAGCGGGTCTTCTTCGTAGGACAGGATACCCTCCAGCCCGTTGCCGGACGCCGCCTTCACCGCAGCATTGACCGCCTCTGCGGTGGCCGGGCGCTCCGGCACAAAGCTCAGATCCACCACAGACACATTGGCCGTGGGCACCCGGATGGCGGAGCCTTCCAGCCGGCCTTTCAGATGCGGCAGCACTTCGGAGATCGCCCGCGCGGCACCGGTGGAGGTGGGGATCATCGACAGCGCGGCGGCCCGGGCGCGGTACAGATCCTTATGGCTGGTGTCATGGGTCGGCTGATCGCCGGTATAGGCATGGATGGTGGTCATATAGCCGGTCTTGATGCCAAAGGCCTCGTCCAGCACCTTGGCCAGCGGCGCCAGGCAGTTTGTCGTGCAGGAGGCGTTGGAGACGATGACGTCCTCTGCCGTCAGATCCATGTGGTTCACGCCATAGACCACGGTGCGGTCGGCATCCTTGCCGGGCGCGGAGATCAGCACCCGCTTGGAGCCGTTCTTCAGATGCCGCGCCGCATCGCCGCGGGCGGTGAACAGGCCGGTGCATTCATAGGCGATGTCCACATCCTGCCAGGGCAGATCTTCGGGGTTGCGGATGGCGGTGAGGCGGATGCTGTGGGAACCCACGCGGATCAGGTCGTCCGCCAGGAACACCGGTGTCTTCAGCCGCCCGTGCACGCTGTCGTATTTCAGCAGATGCACCAGCGTTTCCGGCGGCGACAGGTCGTTGATGGCCACCACCTCGATATCCTTGGCGCCGCTTTCCAGCAGCGCCCGCAGCACCCCGCGGCCAATCCGCCCGAATCCGTTGATTGCAATTTTCAGTGTCATCTCTGATCTCCGGCTGTGGCTCCGGATCAAAGCCGGTAGCGATAACGGTTTCGCTACCGATACCGATAACGGAGGCCAAAATCAACCCCTGCGGCGGCAGAGCTGCCCTTGCGGCGGCAGGCAATCTGCAGGAGCATGGCGGCATGACCAAAAAACTGCTTCTGAAAGACGTGGCCCGGCTGGCCGGCGTCAGCGAAATGACCGCCTCCCGCGCGCTGCGCGGGGCCCCGGATGTCTCCTCGAAGACCAAGGCGAAAATCGAGGAGATCGCCCGCAGCCATGGCTATGTGCCGAACCGGATTGCCGGCTCCCTGTCTTCGCAATCGGTCAATCTGGTGGCGGTGGTGGTGCCCTCGCTCAACAGCTTTGTCTTTCCTGAGGTGCTGTCGGGGATTTCCGCGGTGCTGAAGGACAGCCCGCTGAAACCGGTGGTGGGGATCTCCGGCTATGACCTGGAGGAAGAGGAAAGCGTCATCCGCGAAATGCTGAGCTGGCGGCCTTCGGGGCTGATCGTGGCGGGGCTGGAGCACACGGAGGCCACCTGCCGGATGCTGCAGCAGGCCGATTGCCCGGTGGTTGAAGTGATGGATGTGGACGGCGACCCGGTGCGCCACTGCGTTGGCATCTCGCATTTGCAGGCGGGACGCGACATGGCGGCGCAAATCCTCGCCCGCGGCTACCGCAGGATCGGTTTTATCGGCACCAAGATGCCGCAGGATTTCCGCGCCCGGAAACGGTTCGACGGCTTCACCGACGGGCTGGCAGCGCAGGGCGTGACGCTGAGCGATATCGAGCATTATTCCGGCGAAAGCGCGATCCAGACCGGACGCCAGCTGACGGCGCAGATGCTGGCCCGCAGCCCGGATCTCGACTGCATCTATTTTTCCAGCGATGTGATGAGTGTTGGCGGGCTGATGCATTGCCTGGCCGCCGGGCTGACGGTGCCGGGGGACATTGCGCTTGCGGGGTTCAACAACCTGCAGATCCTGCAGGGGCTGCCGCAGCAGCTGGCCACGACGGACGCCTGCCGCCGGGAGATTGGCGAGCGCGCGGCCGGCATCATCCTGCAATCGCGCGAGATCGGCGGCACCGAGGGGCTGGTGTTTGACCGGCTGTGCCCGGCGATCAGCCTGGGCGAGACGCTCTGACCCCCCCCCTCTGCTGCTCAATCGTGCAGCCGGATCTGCCGAAGGGGCAGGGCGGAGCGGCTGCGGCGCTTTTCGATGGCTTTGCGGCGCGCCTTGGGGCAGCCTGTAGCCAGCCCGTTCAGTCACGCCAGCCGGAGAAGGAGCCCAGATGCCCCAGTACAACGATATGTTCGAACTGTCCGTTGCGGATATGGAGCTGATCGAAACCGCCCTGCAGACCGCCCGGGACGCGCTGTCAGAGTCACTGCCCGCAGCGGGCAGCGGCGAGGAGGACACGCTGCGCCGTATCCACGATTTGCTGGGCCGGCTGCACAATCAGAAAATTTTCTACTACCCCAAGGGCAAGGTCTACGTCAGCGGCTGACGCAACCGCGCACAGCAGCGGTGCCGGAAAGAAAACGCGCTCCCCGCCGGGCGGAGAGCGCTGCAGCTTGGCAAGGGGTCCTGCTTACATCGCAGCCTTGAACAGCCGTGTGAGGTTGTCCTCGGTCAGCTCAATCGGGTTGCCGCCGCAGGAGGGGTCGATGAGGGCGCCCTTGACCAGCTCAGGGATGGCATCCTCCGTGACGCCCAGGTCGGACAGCCCTCGCGGAATGCCAAGGGAGTCGTTCAGCTCCTGCACAAAGCTGCGGAAGCCGTCAAAGCCGCCTGCAATGCCCAAATAGGCCGCGGCCATGGTGAACCGGTCCGCAATCGCCGAGGCGTTGAATTCCAGCACCGCAGGCATGCAAACCGCGTTGGTGGTGCCGTGGTGGGTGTTGAAATGGGCGCCGACCGGATGGCTCATCGCGTGGATCGCGCCAAGTCCCTTCTGGAAGGCGGTCGCGCCCATCGCCGCTGCGGACATCATCTGGGCGCGGGCCTCGATGTCACTGCCGTCCGCATAGGCGCGGGGCAGATAGTCCTTGACCAGCCGCATGCCCTCCAGCGCGATGCCCTGGGACATCGGGTGGTAATGCGGGCTGCTGAAGGCCTCGACGCAATGGGCAAAGGCATCCAGCCCGGTGCCCGCGGTGATGAACTTGGGCATGCCCACGGTCAGCTCAGGATCGCAGATCACCACCGTCGGCAGCACCTTGGGGTGGAAGATGATCTTCTTCTGATGGGTGACAGAGTCGGTGATCACGCTGGCGCGGCCCACTTCGGAGCCGGTGCCAGCCGTGGTCGGCACCGCGATGATCGGCGCGATGGCGTCCGCATCAGCGCGGGTCCACCAGTCGCCGATGTCCTCGAAGTCCCACACCGGCCGGGTCTGGCCCGCCATGAAGGCCACCATCTTGCCCAGGTCCAGGCCGGAGCCGCCGCCGAAGGCGATCACCCCGTCATGGCCGCCCGCCTTATAGGCGGCGACGCCTGCGTCCAGGTTTTTCTCATTCGGGTTCGGATCGACCTCAAAGAAAATGCCGCGGCCCAGGCCAGCGGCCTCCATGATGTCGAGTGTGCCTTGGGTGACGGGCAGATCCGCCAGACCCTTGTCGGTCACCAAGAGCGGCTTCTTGATACCGGCGGCGGCGCAGGCATCGGCAAGTTCCTTGATCCGGCCTGCGCCGAACTTGATTGCGGTCGGGTAGGACCAGTTTCCAACGAGAGACATATCGTTTTCCTTTGATGCAAAGGCCCGCCCCGGGGAGGAGACGCCGGGGCGGGCGGGGCCGCCCTTAGCCGGTCACCTTTTTCAGGTGATAGGACTTTGGACGGGTCAGATTGTGGTAGCCGATGACCGACAGGCCGCCGCCGCGGCCGGTGTCCTTGCATCCGGTCCAGCACAGGCCCGGGTCCAGGTAGTCGGCACGGTTCATGAAGACGGTGCCGGTCTCGACTTGATCCCCGACACGCTGCGCCCGCTCAACATCCTTGGTCCAGAGCGAGGCGGTCAGGCCGAAGTCGCTGTCGTTCATAAGCTCAATGGCTTCCGCGTCGGAGGAGACCTTCATGATGCCCACGACCGGGCCAAAGCTTTCCTCGCGCATCACCCGCATATCGTGGGTGACATTCGTCAGTATCTGCGGCGTGAGGTAGGCGCCGCCGTCGTCCTCGGCAAAGGTTTCGATATGGGCCACGGCGCCCGCGGCAACCGCCTCGGCGATCTGGCTGCGCACCTCTTCGGCAAAGCGCACATTGGCCATCGGCCCGATGGTGGTCTCGGAATCCAGCGGATTGCCCAGCTTGTAGCCCTTCACGATGGCAATCGCCTTTTCCAGGAAGGCGTCATACAGGCTTTCGTGCACATAGATCCGCTCGATGCCGCAGCAGCACTGGCCGGAGTTGAACATCGCGCCGTCAATCAGCGTGTCCACCGCCGCGTCCAGATCGGCGTCCTCCATGACATAGCCCGGATCCTTGCCGCCCAGTTCGGTGCCGACGCCGGTAAAGGTGCCCGCAGCTGCGCGCTCCATCGCCTGGCCGCCGCCGACCGATCCGGTGAAGTTCACGAAGTTGAAGGCGCGGTTCGCGATCAGTTCAGACGTGGTGCCGTGGTCCAGAAACACATTCTGGAACACATCTTCGGGGATGCCTGCGGAGTGGAAAGCCTTTGCCATCCGCTCGCCCGCAAGCAGCGTTTGCGTCGCGTGCTTCAGCACCACGGTGTTGCCGGCGATCAGCGCAGGCGCAACAGTGTTGATCGCGGTCATATAGGGGTAGTTCCAGGGCGCCACCACAAACACCACCCCATGAGGGATGCGCTTGATATAGCGTTTGAAGGTGGCGTCCTCGCCGACCTCGATGTCCGCCAGCGACTCTTCGGCGATTTTCGCCATATGGCTGGCACGCTCGTTGAAGCCGCCGAACTCGCCGCCATAGCGCACCGGGCGGCCCATCATATGCGCCAGTTCCGGCACGATCGCGTCATTCATCGCGCCAACAGCGGCCACGCCCGCCATCACCAGATCAATGCGCTCCTGCAACGGCCGTGCCGCCCAGGCGGGCTGCGCCGCCCGGGCCCGTTCCGCCGCCGCAAAGGCGTCCTCGCGCGACAGCACTTCGCGCTCCGCAAAGACCGATCCGTCGACCGGCGAGATACACTTCAGGGTCTGGCCCATCGCCATTCACTCCATCCAGGAAAGGGCAAAGCCCTCTTCATCTTTCCAAAAAATACTCCGGGGGTCCGGGGGCAGGCCCCCGGGGGTTGCCGGATCACGCCCGCTCGAACCCGCGCGCAATCTCGTAATCGGTGACCACCCGGTCGAAATCCTCGATCTCCACCTCCGCCGCGCGGACGTAGTGATCCACCACATCGTCGCCAAGGGCCTTGCGCAGCATCTCCGAACCTTTCAGCGCCGCCGCCGCGTCGCGCAGGGTCGAGGGGATCATGCCGGTCTCGCCCTGGTAGACATCGCCCTTGGCAGGCGCCTGCAGCTCCAGGCCTTCCTCGATGCCGGCAATGCCTGCCGCCAGCATCCCCGCCATCGCCAGATAGGGGTTCATGTCGGAGCCCGGGATGCGGCACTCCACCCGGATCGCCTTGCTGCCCTCGCCGCACAGCCGGTAGCCCGCGGTGCGGTTGTCCACCGACCAGATGATCCGGGTCGGCGCAAAGGTGCCCTTCATGAAGCGCTTGTAGCTGTTGATATAGGGTGCCATGAAGGCGGTGTAGTCGGGCGCGTATTTCAGCAGGCCGGCCATGTAATTCTTCATCAGCGCCGACATGCCCAGCGCGTCGCTCTCGTCAAAGAACGCAGGCTTGCCGTCCTGCCACAGCGACTGGTGCACGTGGCTGGAGGAGCCGACCTTATCGTGGCTCCACTTCGGCAGGAAGGTCACTGCGTGCCCCTGCTGCTCGGCAATTTCCTTCACCGCGTGCTTGGCGATGGTGTGGTATTCCGCCGTGTCCATTGCCGCGGCGTATTTGATGTTCAGCTCTTCCTGGCCGGTCTCCGCCTCGCCCTTGGAGTTCTCGATCGGCAGCCCCGCATCCCACAGGTGGTTGCGGATCGGGCGCATCACATGCTCCTCGCGGGTGGTCTGCAGGATGCTGTAATCCTCGTTGTAGCCCGAAATCGGCGCCAGATCGCGGAAACCCGATTTGCGGATCTCGTCAAAGCTCTTCTCGAACAGGAAGAATTCCAGCTCGGTGGCGCACATGGCGTCATACCCCATCGCCTTGAGGCGGTTCACCTGTTTCTTCAGGATCGCGCGGGGGGAGTGGGAGACGTCTTCATGGGTATGATGGTCCAGCACATCGCAGAGCACCATCACTGTTCCTGCCAGCCACGGCACCGGGCGCAGGGTGGCGAGGTCCGGCTTCATCACATAGTCGCCATAACCGCGCTCCCAGCTGGTCGAGGCATAGCCGTCCGGCGTCGCCATCGCGAGGTCGGTGGCCAATAGGTAGTTGCAGCAATGGGTTTCCTCCCAGGCGCCATTCACGAAATGCTTGGCGTGGAAGCGCTTGCCCATCAGGCGGCCCTGCATGTCCACAAGGCAGACCAGAACGGTGTCAACGGTGCCATCGGCAACCTGGTCCTTAAGAGTGTCGAAGGAGAGCATGAGCGGCCCTTTGTCTGTTGCGCGCAAAACTTTTCCTCAAAAGTTTTGGCAAATTCCTTGAGTAAGGAATTTGGCCCGCTGCGGCGCAGGCCAAATCCCGTGTTTCAACCGGTGCCTCAGCCGTAGCGGTAGGGGCGGCCGGCCTTCTGCATGTCAGCGTTATACTTCTTGAAGATCTCCACAACCTTCGCCTTGGTTTCGGACTCGGCTGCGATTTCATCCCAGAACTTCACCGCCGCGTCTTCGACCTGCTGCCATTCGTTGTCCGGAATGGTGGTCAGCTTCATCTTGTCGCCGTTCACGCGCAAGGACGCTTCACCGCCCCAGTACCACCACTGACGGTAATAATGCGACTGGTCGCAGCAGACGCGGAACAGGGTTTGCAGATCTTCCGGCAGCTCTTCCCAGCGGCCCATGTTGGCAAAGAACGATCCCGCCCAGGCGCCGGAGATGTTGTTGGTCAGGAAGTAGTCGGTCACATCGGCCCAGCCGACGGTGTAATCCTCGGTGATGCCGGACCAGGCCACGCCGTCCAGCTCACCGGTCTGCATGGCAACTTCGATGTCTTCCCAGGGCAGGGTGACCGGCACCACGCCGAACTGGCTCAGGAAGCGGCCCGCGGTCGGGAAGGTGAAGACGCGCTTGCCCTTAAGGTCCGCCAGCGAGTTGATCGGATCCTTGGTGGCAAAGTGGCAGGGGTCCCAGGCGCCGGCCGAGATATGCTTGACGCCGACCTTGGAATATTCCGCGTCCCAGATCTCGTTCAGGCCGTACTGGTTGAACAGCACCGGCACGTCCAGCGAGTAGCGCGAGGCAAACGGGAAGTAGCCGCCAAACACGGTGACTTCGGTGGGCGAGGCCATCGAGTCATCGTCCGACTGCACCGCGTCGATGGTGCCGCGCTGCATGGCGCGGAACAGTTCGCCGGTGGGGACCAGCTGGTCGGCATAGTAGAGCTCGATCTGCATGCGGTCGCCCGCGATCTTGTTGAACATGTCGATGGCGGGTTTCACCACATGTTCGGCCAGCGCAGCACCTGCATAGGTCTGCATCCGCCACTTGATGGTGGACTGGGCCAGCGCCGGGGCGGCCAGCGGTGCCGCCATGGCGCCAACGCCCGCGGTCTGCAAAAACTTACGTCTTGTTGTCATGTCTTCCTCTCCTCTGTTGAACTTAAATCAATGCCCGTGCCCGCAGGGGGCCAGGTTTCTGAACCCTTCGCGGAGCCGTTGCGGTGCATTCTCACGAAGGATGTCGCCATGCGCGAGCACGACGGTTTCGGGGTTCCACGCCAGCATCCGGGTCAGCGCTTTGCGCAGCTTGTCCCGGTTGCCCGCGAAGGAAAACCAGATGTCTATGGGCATCTTCCCGTTCGGGGCCAGGATACCCGCCGCCCAGGCCAGCGGCCGCACCCACAGGGGCAGCGTCCTAGCGGGCATGTTCTCGATCAGGTCGGTCAGCACCAGCACCTTGGAGCGCTTGTGGAAGAAGACCACTTCGGTATGCGCCCGGCTGCCATGCACAATCATCTGCTCAAGATCCGCCGCCCAGTCCCGGGGCGCGCTGTCCTCCAGGTCGCGGTCGAACCGAACCTCCACGCCCTGGCTTCTGGCCCGCTCGCGCACCTTGGGCGAGGCCCAGGCGATGGCATCCGGACAGGCCGCGGCCCACCCGGCGATATAGGCGTAGTGAATCCAGTTCGGGGACACCAGGTGGCGGATGCGCCCCAGTGTTTCAAGCTCCGCCGCAAGCTGCTGGCTGTACCGGATCGGCGAATGCAGGAACAGATCGCCGTTCTCCAGCCGGATGACGGTCATCCGGGTTTGAAAGGGGATCTTGTAGAACTCGATCGGCGGTCCGTCCGCGATCCAGATGTCCGGCCCCAGCGCCTGCAGCATGGTCTTACTTTCCATAGACATACTCCGGCAGCCACAGGGCGATTTGCGGGAAGACCATGATCAGGGCCAGCGCCAGCACCATCACCGCGGCAAAGGGGATGATCGAGACATAGATGTCCTTCAGCCCGATTTCCGGCGGCGCCATCGCGCGCATCAGGAACAGGTTGTAGCCGAAGGGCGGCGTCATATAGGCGATCTGAGTGGTGATGGTGTAAAGCACGCCGTACCAGATCAGGTCGAAGCCAAGCGCCCCGACCAGCGGCACGTAGAGCGGTGCCACGATCACCAGCATCGCGGTGTCATCCAGGAAGGTGCCCATCACGATGAAGCTCAGCTGCATCAGGATCAGGATCATCCAAGGGGAAAGGCCCAGCTTGGTGGTGAACAGATCCTCGATCGCCTTGACTGCGCCCAAGCCGTCAAAGATCGCGCCGAAGGCCAGCGCCGCCAGGATGATCCACATGAACATGCAGGAGATGCCAAGGGTCGAGCGCACTGAGGTTTCGAACACGTCCTTGGTCATCCGCCCCTTCAGCACCGCGGCGATAAAGGCGGTCATCGCACCGATGGCCGAGCTTTCCACCAGCGAGGTCCAGCCGTTCACGAAAGGCACCATCATCGCGGCAAAGATCGCCAAGGGCAGCACGCCGGAGAACAGCAGGCGGTACTTTTCCTTCATGAACACGTCTTTGTAGAACAAAGCGTTCTTGCGGGTCAGGAAGGACAGCACCCCCAGGGCCAGCGCCACGCCAAGCGCAGGCTTAGGCTCCATCGCGCCGGTCAGCATCAGCAGCGGCACCAGCACCAGTGCGCCTAGCACGATGTAGTTCAGGCGCAGCGGGTGATTTGTCACCTGCTCGTATTCCGCCAGATCCTCGTCATGCATGGCGGGGCCAAGATGCGGCTGCATCCGGGCGCGGAAATAGATGTAGATGATGAACATGGCGGCCATCAGCAGGCCGGGGACCACCCCCGCCAGCCACAGCTGCCCCACCGGCTGGCGCGCGATCATCGCATAAAGCACCAGCACCACCGAGGGCGGCACCAGAATGCCAAGCGAGGAGCCCGCCTGG
This sequence comes from Leisingera aquaemixtae, assembly GCF_006740765.1. Taxonomy (GTDB): domain Bacteria; phylum Pseudomonadota; class Alphaproteobacteria; order Rhodobacterales; family Rhodobacteraceae; genus Leisingera; species Leisingera aquaemixtae. The sequence goes on along the minus strand of NZ_CP041159.1, from coordinate 2,370,706 downwards.
ATGGTGCCGGTCACCAGGATCTTGTCATAGCCGCGGCGCAAGAGTTCCGGCAGCGCGATGGTCGCGCCAATGGCCATGCCCGCCACCGACAGGCCGTTCATGGCCGAAATCAGGACCATCAGGCCGATGGTGCCGATGGCCAGCCCGCCCTTCACCGGCCCCATCCACACGTGGAACATCCGGTAAAGGTCGTCGGCAATTTTTGATTCCGACAGCACGTAGCCCATGAAGATGAACATCGGCAGCGTCAGCAGCGGATACCATTTCATCAGCTTCATGGCAGCCGAGAACGGGATCTCCACCCCGCCGGTGCCCCACAGGAGCATGCCCGCAACCGCGCCGACAAAGCCGATGGCGCCAAACACCCGCTGGCCGGTCATCAGCATCAGCATCATGCCGGCAAACATGACGATAGCAATCCATTCGTAGGACATCAGATTTCAACTCCGCGCAGGCGTCCGATATCCCGGAACAGTTCGGCAAGGCATTGCAGCAGCATCAGGAAGACGCCGAGGCACAGGATGGTTTTCACGGGCCACAGGAACGGCCGCCAGGCGGTGGAGCTGCGCTCCAGATAGCCGAGCTTTTCGCCTGCCGCCGCAGGGCCTTCGCTCAGCAGCGTCTTCATCAGGTCCCAGAAGAAGTCCAGCGGCTCCAGCCCGAAATAACCGAGCGAATAGGCGGTGGAGCTGAGGGCGCCGTACATCAGGATCACCAGATAGCTGATCAGGAACAGCACGGTGAAGGCATCGACCATCGCCTTGGTTTTTGTCGACCAGGCGCCGTAAAACAGGTCCATCCGCACGTTCGAGCCCATCTGGATCGAATAGGGGCCGCCCAGCACGTAATAGGCGACCATCACAAACTGCGCGGTCTCCAGCGTCCAGTGCGACGGGTTAAAGAAGGTCTTGGAGACCGACGACCACAACAGCACTCCGATCAGGACAAAGATAAGATACATGGCAAAGCGGCCGATGAAGCGGTTCATCGCGTCGATGCCGCGGACATAGGCCCGGATTATTCTAGGCATCAGGCCCTCCCTCGGCCGCCAACGCGGCCAGGGCCGGGCGCAGCAATGTCAGCATTTCTTGTGCCATGGCCTCTTCCTGGTCCGGCGTTGCCACCAGGTCGTTGCGGATTTCGATCATCACATTGGCCAGCCCGTGCGCCAGCCCGTGCAGCTTCAGCGAATGGGTGACGCCATCGGCGGGGCCATAGGGCTCATTGCGCTCCACCCGGCGGTGCGGCAGGGCAGGGGCCTGTGCCAGCATTGCGTCCGCCAGCCGGCTGTCGGCGTCGTGCAGGATGCCGATTTCAACGTCCCGCTGCTTGCCGAAATAGACCGGCGTGAAGCTGTGCATGGTGACCAGCACCGTTTGCAGCCCGGCCTTTTTCCGTGCCTCGATCACCTCCGTCACGGTGGTGCAGAACGGCACATAGACGGTGTCCGCGCGTTCCTGGCGCTCCGCCTCGCTCAGCCCGAAATTGCCCGGCACCGCGACCAGTTCGGATTTCTCCGGCATGGCGCTGGCGGCCTCGGGCGGGCGGTTGCAGTCGTACACCAGCCGCGACACCCGGCTGGCCACCAGCGGCGCATCCAGCGCCTGTGCCATATGCAGGGCCACCGCCCACGCGCCCGGATCCCACGCCGCATGGCTCAGCCGGTCCTCGTCGCGCAGCCCCAGCCCGTTATAGCGGGCGGGGATATTGCTGGAGGCATGTTCGCACAGCAGCAGGACCGGGCTGGTGCCCTCCCGGTTCACCACCTCCACTGCTTCCCCCAAAGCGTGAGAATCGCTCTCTCGCATATGCCGCCTCCCTGCGATTTGGAAAAATGTTTCCATGAAGAGATATTTGTGTCAATATCTTTTCATGATCGGTTCCAGACAGAGATTCCTGAAACTTTCTCTTCAGGCCGGAACCGGGTAAGAAAGTGTCTGTTCAAACGCAGGGAAGTGCCGTTGTCGAAACCGCCCGCCACAGTTCGCGAGTTGATCCGCGAGAACTATTCCTCGCTCACCCAGTCCGAGCGCAAATTCGCAAATTTGCTGCTGGAAAACTATCCCGCGGCGGGTCTGGCCTCGATCACCATCGTGGCCGGCAATGCCGAGGTCTCCACGCCGACGGTGGCCCGGATGGTGCAGAAACTGGGCTTCAAAGGGTATCCGCAATTCCACCAGGCCCTCCTGAAGGAGCTTGAGGCCAAGGTCTCCGGCCCCACCAAACGGCGTGACAACTGGGCGTCCGAGGCGCCCGAAGGCCATCTGCTGAACAGATTTGCACAGGCCGTTACCGACAACCTGCAACAGACGTTTTCCAACATAGACTCGGCCCAGTTCGACGCCGCTGTCCGCCAGCTCGCCAACACCGAGGGGCGGCTCTACGTGGTCGGCGGCCGCATCACCCGGGCGCTGGCAGACTACGCCTTTACCCATTTTCAGGCGATCCGGCAACGGGTCACTCATATGACCTCCTCCTCCGCCACCTGGCCGCATTATGTGCTGGACATGGTGGAGGGCGACACGCTCCTGATGTTCGACGTGCGCCGCTACGAAACCAACCTGCAGCGGCTGGCGGAACTGGCGTCCGAGCGCGGGGTGAAGATCGTCCTGATCACCGACCAGTGGGCCAGCCCCATTGCCTCGGTCTCGGAACACACCTTCAACTGCTGGGTCGAAATCCCCTCCGCCTGGGACTCCAACATCTCCACCATGATGCTTTTGGAGGCGATGATCGCCGCCACCCAGGAGGAAAGCTGGGACAAGACCAAGGACCGCTACGACCGCCTGGATGAGCTGTTCGACATGACCCGGCTGTTCCGCAAGTTCTCCTGACCCTGCCAGAAGCGGCCTGCCGCATGGACTTTGCCCGCGGCTTGCGCCTTACTGGTCAGGGTGCAGTCCGCCGCGGGGCAGGGCGCAACGCCGGTTTCTTTCAGGCAGGAGTATTCAAATGCGATTTTCCCGATTTCTGACCGCCGCCGCAGTTGCAGCGCTGGTTGCAGCGCCCGCCGCGGCCAATCCGCTCAGCCGTATTCTGGCCAAGTCCGGGCTGACGCCGCAGGACACCAACCTCATGCGCCGGGCCGAGCAGGCGCTTCTGGCTGAGGGCGGCAGCGGCCAGCGGGCCAGGTGGAACAATCCGGACAGCGGCGCGCAGGGAGAGGTCCGGGTGGCCGGCAAGGAGGGCGATTGCCTTCTGCTCCAGCATCAGGCCTACCTCAAGGACAGCCAGGACGCCAAACAGGTCCGCCGCAAGTTCTGCCCCTCCGGCGGAGACTGGCTGCTGTCCCAGTAATCTGCCGCAACCGCGTCCTTGCCGCGGCGCCGGGGCAGGGCTAAGCAGGGTGCAGAGTTTTTCTGACGTTCCAGGAGCGAGGCACCCATGTCCGAGATCACCCGCAAACACACTGGCCAGCGCATGAGCCAGATCGTCACCCATGGCGAGACCATCTATCTGGCCGGTCAAGTCGGCACGGCAGGTGCCAGCGTTGAACAGCAGACCAAGGACTGCCTCGCAAAGATTGACGCGCTGCTGGCCGAGGCAGGCAGCAGCAAGACCCGCATCCTGCAAACGGTGATCTGGCTTGCCGACATGAAGGACTTTGCCGAAATGAACGCGGTCTGGGATGCCTGGGTGCCCGAAGGCCATGCGCCGGCGCGTGCCTGCGGCGAGGCCAAGCTGGCCCGCGAGGATCTGCTGGTCGAATTCATCGTCACTGCCGCCAAGGGCTGATCCCGGCAGCAGGAGCAAACAGGCGGGCCGGCGGCCCGCCCTTTCTTTTTCAAAGGGGCGGACAGGCGGACTCAGGAACTTGCTGTCCCGGACCGGCCCGAAACCCGATTCACGTGCAACAGGACCTGCCGTCAGTCCGGTGCCCCGTGCTGCGCGTCCTGAACGGCCGCGGCGTTGTGCCGGGGCCTGTGGCGGCCGATCCCTCTTGCTTAGTGGGTCCGGAACACTCCATCCTCTCTCTTCAGAAGCAGACGCGCAGGGCGCCGGCCCTCCGGTTGGGCGGTTCCGGCAAATCCGGCGGCGGCTGCGAGACGGGAGGACGAGGCACTGTGAACCTTATTGCAGACCTAGACCATCGCTGCGGCCCGGCAAGGCTAGAGCAATGACAGCGCGTTATCAGCTCCATTACTGGCCGATCCCGTTCCGCGGCCACTTCATCCGCTACGTGCTGGCCTATGCCGGGCAGGCATGGGAAGAGCCGGGCTTTGACGCGGTGGCCGGCCTCAAGAAACAAGAGGTCGCGGATCAGCCGCATCCTTTTATGGCGCCGCCGCTGCTGACCGACACCCGGACCGGCACCCATCTCAGCCAGATGCCCGCGATTCTGATGGCGCTGGGCCGCGCCCACGGTCTGCTGACAGAGCCGGACCGGACCCTGCGCCTGATCTGCGATGCCTCCGACATCCTGTTCGAAATCACCCGCTATCACGGGGCGCTGATGTGGGATGCGGCAAGCTGGGCAGACTTCCACGGCAGCCGCCTGCCGCGCTGGATGCAGATCCATGAGCGGATCGTGGCGGAGGCCGGCGTCACCGCCACGGCAGGATACCTGCGGGGCAGGGCGCATCCTGGCCTGGCCGACCTTGTCCTGGGCGCGCTCTGGCACACGATGGCGGACCGCCTGCCGCCGCTGCGCCCGTTGCTGCACGAAAATGCGCCGGTGCTGGAAGGCCTGGCGGACCGTATCGCCGCCGAGCCGCCCGTCGCCGCCCTGATCGCAGACTGGGCCGGGCGCCGCCCGGTTTATTGCGGGGGGCAAATCGAGGCCTCGCTGCTGAACATGCTGAATATGGAGACCGATACATGAGCACGTTTGACGAAGATCTGTTCCTCAAGGGTCTGGAACAGCGCAAATCCACCCTCGGCGCCGAATATGTCGACAACAACCTGGCGGCCGCCGACGGCCTCACCCGCCCGTTCCAGGAGGCGATGACCGCCTGGTGCTGGGGGTTCGGCTGGGGCGATGACGTGATCGACGCCAAGACCCGCTCGATGATGAACCTCGCGATGATCGGCGCGCTGGGCAAGATGCATGAATGGGAAATCCACTGCCGCGGCGCCCTCAATAACGGCGTCACCAAGGAGGAGATCCGCGCCATTATTCACGTGGTCGGCATCTATTGCGGCGTGCCCCAGGCGCTGGAGTGCTTCCGGGTGGCGCGCAAAGTGCTGGAGGAGCAGTCCTGATACGCCTGCGCTGTTCTTGGAAGACCCATGGAGGGGCAGCCATTTGGCTGCCCTTCTTGTTTGCGACTGCGCTGTTTGTCCTTTGGCCGGTTTGGCCCTGGCGATTCCGGGCGGGCGGAGGGGGTTTGGGGGTGTTTGTTGCGATTCCGGGGTGTTGAGTCTGTGGATAAGGGGTGCCGAGTCTGTGGGTAAGTGGCGCGGGGGGCTTTTCCGGGGTGTTCGGGGTGGTTTGCGGTGCGGGGGTGGGGCGGAAAGAGGGTCAGGGGTGCTGACTTTGTTTTGGTGTAAGTCGTTGATTTTATTTGATGCTTGATTTTTCTTTGCGGAATTCTGCGTTTTTCTGAATTTTGGGGTTGCGGGTCTGCGGGGGTATCCGTAAAAGCCCCCTCACCGGCGGCGCTGAGGCGCTGCTGAGACACACCGGACGGGACGCTGAGCCAGACAGGGCGACGCGGTAACGGATCGGGAAACACACTGGAGAGACGGTGGGACACGCTGGAGAGACGGCGGCATCTGAGGGTTTGAAGAGGCGGGCGCGCCGGAAGATTGGCGCATCGGTCTGGTTTTTGGCCTCTGGGTGTTTGCTCTTTGACATTGATGGATAACTGAAGAGATATGCGGGCGGTCACGGTTCATTTCGATGGATCAGACTTCTGTATATCGCGCCACTAGGGTTCCGGCCCGATGATGTGGTGTCAGCTTCACTGTTTGTTCGGCTTTCGGTGCCTTTGGTACTGAAGCACAGACAAACAGAGACTTTCATCAGGATTAGCCTCCTGGTGAAGATGTGCAGAGGTTCGAACGTCAAGGATACGCTTTAACGAGCGTTTCAACTTGAGAGTTTGATCCTGGCTCAGAACGAACGCTGGCGGCAGGCCTAACACATGCAAGTCGAGCGCGCCCTTCGGGGTGAGCGGCGGACGGGTTAGTAACGCGTGGGAACGTGCCCTTCTCTAAGGAATAGCCACTGGAAACGGTGAGTAATACCTTATACGCCCTTCGGGGGAAAGATTTATCGGAGAAGGATCGGCCCGCGTTAGATTAGGTAGTTGGTGGGGTAATGGCCTACCAAGCCTACGATCTATAGCTGGTTTTAGAGGATGATCAGCAACACTGGGACTGAGACACGGCCCAGACTCCTACGGGAGGCAGCAGTGGGGAATCTTGGACAATGGGCGCAAGCCTGATCCAGCCATGCCGCGTGAGTGATGAAGGCCTTAGGGTCGTAAAGCTCTTTCGCCTGTGATGATAATGACAGTAGCAGGTAAAGAAACCCCGGCTAACTCCGTGCCAGCAGCCGCGGTAATACGGAGGGGGTTAGCGTTGTTCGGAATTACTGGGCGTAAAGCGCGCGTAGGCGGACTGGAAAGTTGGGGGTGAAATCCCAGGGCTCAACCCTGGAACTGCCTCCAAAACTCCCAGTCTTGAGTTCGAGAGAGGTGAGTGGAATTCCGAGTGTAGAGGTGAAATTCGTAGATATTCGGAGGAACACCAGTGGCGAAGGCGGCTCACTGGCTCGATACTGACGCTGAGGTGCGAAAGTGTGGGGAGCAAACAGGATTAGATACCCTGGTAGTCCACACCGTAAACGATGAATGCCAGACGTCGGCTAGCATGCTAGTCGGTGTCACACCTAACGGATTAAGCATTCCGCCTGGGGAGTACGGCCGCAAGGTTAAAACTCAAAGGAATTGACGGGGGCCCGCACAAGCGGTGGAGCATGTGGTTTAATTCGAAGCAACGCGCAGAACCTTACCAACCCTTGACATCCTCGGACCGCCAGAGAGATCTGGTTTTCACTTCGGTGACCGAGTGACAGGTGCTGCATGGCTGTCGTCAGCTCGTGTCGTGAGATGTTCGGTTAAGTCCGGCAACGAGCGCAACCCACATCCTTAGTTGCCAGCAGTTCGGCTGGGCACTCTAAGGAAACTGCCCGTGATAAGCGGGAGGAAGGTGTGGATGACGTCAAGTCCTCATGGCCCTTACGGGTTGGGCTACACACGTGCTACAATGGCAGTGACAATGGGTTAATCCCAAAAAACTGTCTCAGTTCGGATTGTCGTCTGCAACTCGGCGGCATGAAGTCGGAATCGCTAGTAATCGCGTAACAGCATGACGCGGTGAATACGTTCCCGGGCCTTGTACACACCGCCCGTCACACCATGGGAGTTGGGTTTACCCGAAGGCCGTGCGCCAACCTTTCGAGGAGGCAGCGGACCACGGTGAGCTCAGCGACTGGGGTGAAGTCGTAACAAGGTAGCCGTAGGGGAACCTGCGGCTGGATCACCTCCTTTCTAAGGATGATGCTAGCATCACGGAGCTTGCTCCTGATCGTGCATCACTTAGCAGAAGACCAGCAAACAAAGCTGGTCGCATACGGACCGGACCGTCCTCATATCTCTTCAGAAAACATCGGATGCCTGCCCGGCAGGGGTCCAAAAGCAAGGGGCCTTAGCTCAGCTGGGAGAGCGCCTGATTTGCATTCAGGAGGTCAGGAGTTCGATCCTCCTAGGCTCCACCACTCATGCAAACGGCCCGGACAATATGGGTCGGTAGCTCAGGTGGTTAGAGCGCACGCCTGATAAGCGTGAGGCCGGAGGTTCAAGTCCTCCTCGACCCACCACTTCCCCGGAAGTGGCCATATGGAAGAACATATCTTCAAGCAGTTGCTGACTGTTTGAACGTCTGTTCTTCAGACGCACACATTGACATCGTTAAGAGAGATACAATCAACAATACTGTTGGCGCCCCGCGTGAGGGGAGAGCCTCAGTGAGGTGCCGATCTTCTTCGGAAGTGACGCGAGCCTGTGCACATGCCCCTTTCCTCGGGCATCCACGGGTCTGCCTGGCTGAAAAAACAGTGTTGTCCAAGTCAAGTACACTAACCCGCATGATCGCACGATCATGCAACAAGTTCTCAACCACCGACATGGTTGAGAGCGGGATAGTTTGCTTTTTGGTTCAGAAATAGAGGCGCCGGTTTCTTACCAGCTTCCGGTGCCGCGGCAGTTTGCACTGTCTCTTTCTGGATCAAATCAAGCGCGAGAAGGGCGTTTGGTGGATGCCTTGGCAGTAAGAGGCGATGAAAGACGTGATACCCTGCGATAAGCTTGGGGGAGCCGGGAATAGGCTTTGATCCCAAGATCTCTGAATGGGGGAACCCACCTGAAAGTTTGTTATAATAGCCGCAAGGCTGCTTATAATGGGCTTAACCAGGTACTTAAGGACTGAATACATAGGTCTTTAAGAGCAAACCCGGGGAACTGAAACATCTAAGTACCCGGAGGAAAGGACATCAATAGAGACTCCGTTAGTAGCGGCGAGCGAACGCGGACCAGCCGAGCCTGATGAGTGACCAGAATGCGTTGGGAAACGCAGCCAGAGCGGGTGACAGCCCCGTATGGGAAGCTCTGAGGGACGTATTAAGTAGGGCGGGACACGTGAAATCCTGTTCGAAGACCGGAGGACCACCTCCGAAGGCTAAGTACTCCTTACTGACCGATAGCGAACCAGTACCGTGAGGGAAAGGTGAAAAGCACCCCGGCGAGGGGAGTGAAACAGTACCTGAAACCGAACGCCTACAATCAGTTGGAGGCCCCTTGAGGGCTGACAGCGTACCTTTTGTATAATGGGTCATCGACTTGGTCTCACGAGCAAGCTTAAGCCGCTAGGCGGAGGCGCAGCGAAAGCGAGTCTTAATAGGGCGCATGAGTTCGTGGGATCAGACCCGAAACCGAGTGATCTAGGCATGGCCAGGCTGAAGATGCGGTAACACGCATTGGAGGGCCGAACCCACATCCGTTGAAAAGGATCGGGATGAGCTGTGCCTAGGGGTGAAAGGCCAATCAAACTCGGAGATAGCTGGTTCTCTGCGAAATCTATTTAGGTAGAGCGTCATCCGAATACCCCGGGGGGTAGAGCACTGGATGGGTAATGGGGCCCCACAGGCTTACTGATCCTAACCAAACTCCGAATACCCGGGAGTACTAGATGGCAGACACACGGCGGATGCTAACGTCCGTCGTGGAGAGGGAAACAACCCTGACCTCCGGCTAAGGCCCCCAATTCATGGCTAAGTGGGAAAGCAGGTGAGACGTCCAAAACAACCAGGAGGTTGGCTTAGAAGCAGCCATCCTTTAAAGATAGCGTAACAGCTCACTGGTCTAATTAAGATGTCTTGCGGCGAAGATGTAACGGGGCTCAAGCCATGAGCCGAAGCCGAGGATGCACATAGTGCATGGTAGCAGAGCGTAGTGTGACATAGTTCCATGCGTCCTTACTTTCCTCCGGGAAAGATTGGACGCAAGGAGCTTTCGATGAAGCCGGGGCGTGAGCCATCCGGTGGAGAGATCACTAGCGAGAATGATGACATGAGTAGCGACAAAGAGTGTGAGAGACACTCTCGCCGAAAGTCCAAGGGTTCCTGCTTAAAGCTAATCTGAGCAGGGTAAGCCGGCCCCTAAGCCGAGGCCGAAAGGCGTAGGCGATGGGAACCACGTTAATATTCGTGGGCCAGGAGGATGTGACGGATCGTGAGGGTAGTTCATTCTTATCGGATTGAATGGGCTGCTGATCGGTTCCTGGAAATAGCCCTCCATCAGACCGTACCCTAAACCGACACAGGTGGACTGGTAGAGAATACCAAGGCGCTTGAGAGAACGATGTTGAAGGAACTCGGCAAAATACCTCCGTAAGTTCGCGAGAAGGAGGCCCGGGTTCAAGGCAACTTGGATCCGGGGGCACAAACCAGGGGGTGGCGACTGTTTATTAAAAACACAGGGCTCTGCGAAGCCGCAAGGCGACGTATAGGGTCTGACGCCTGCCCGGTGCCTGAAGGTTAAAAGGAGGGGTGAGAGCTCCGAATTGAAGCCCAGGTAAACGGCGGCCGTAACTATAACGGTCCTAAGGTAGCGAAATTCCTTGTCGGGTAAGTTCCGACCTGCACGAATGGCGTAACGACTTCCCCGCTGTCTCCAACATCGACTCAGCGAAATTGAATTGCCTGTCAAGATGCAGGCTTCCCGCGGTTAGACGGAAAGACCCCGTGCACCTTTACTACAGCTTCGCACTGGCATCAGGATTGTGATGTGCAGGATAGGTGGTAGGCATCGAAGCCGGAACGCAAGTTCCGGTGGAGCCTCCCTTGAGATACCACCCTTCGCACTCTTGATGTCTAACCGCGGTCCGTTATCCGGATCCGGGACCCTGCGTGGCGGGTAGTTTGACTGGGGCGGTCGCCTCCTAAAGAGTAACGGAGGCGCGCGAAGGTTGGCTCAGAGCGGTCGGAAATCGCTCGTTGAGTGCAATGGCAGAAGCCAGCCTGACTGCAAGACTGACAAGTCGAGCAGAGACGAAAGTCGGCCATAGTGATCCGGTGGTCCCGCGTGGAAGGGCCATCGCTCAACGGATAAAAGGTACGCCGGGGATAACAGGCTGATACTGCCCAAGAGTCCATATCGACGGCAGTGTTTGGCACCTCGATGTCGGCTCATCTCATCCTGGGGCTGGAGCAGGTCCCAAGGGTACGGCTGTTCGCCGTTTAAAGAGGTACGTGAGCTGGGTTTAGAACGTCGTGAGACAGTTCGGTCCCTATCTGCCGTGGGTGCAGGATACTTGAGAGGAGTTGCCCCTAGTACGAGAGGACCGGGGTGAACGATCCACTGGTGGACCAGTTGTTATGCCAATAGCAGTGCTGGGTAGCTATGATCGGACAGGATAACCGCTGAAGGCATCTAAGCGGGAAGCCCCCCTCAAAACAAGGTATCCCTGAGGGCCGTGGAAGACCACCACGCCGATAGGCCGGAGGTGTAAGCGCAGCAATGCGTTCAGCTGACCGGTACTAATCGCCCGATAGGCTTGATTTGATCCAGTAACAGACAGTGTTACGAAAACCAAACAAGCAAACCATCCCAAAAAAACACGGACAACGTTGATTGTACTGCCTTCCGCTTTTGGAAACGCCTCCTGACACAACAGGGGGGCGGCAACGCATGTTTACTGCGTAAACACGCTGCCTGCCGCCAAATCCAAAAGCCGAAGGCTTTTGGATTTTTCTTGGTTTGGTGGCCACAGCACAAGTGAAACACCCGGTCCCATCCCGAACCCGGAAGTTAAGCACTGTCGCGCCGATGGTACTTGGGCTCAAGCCCTGGGAGAGTAGGTCACCGCCAAACCTAGTAAAATCCAAAAACTCTCAAAAACGATGACTGAACCAGACCCGCCGCTGCGCACACCGCAAGCGGCGGTTTTGCGTTCCAGGCTCCGCTAAGGCTTTGATTTTAGGCCAGTGAAAAACTCGTGATCGCACCAATATTTCCTTTTGCGACTGACCTGCCCCCCCGCTGGTCCCTCGTTCATGAGGAGAGTCTGCGGGTTTGGTTTTGGTAATCGTCGGTCTCGGGCTTGGCAAACCCGGTGCGGTTCACAGAGCCGAACCGGGGCGCCGGGGCCGCAGAACCGGGGGCATGTCTCAGCTTTTCCGGTATTCCACTCAAAATGCGGCAAAAACCTCGCGGAAAACGGCGGCAAACCCCCTTCAGGGGCCTTCGGAGTAAATGTTTGTTAGAGACTGCCTCCTAAAACAGGTTGGCAATAGACCTGCAACGAAGGCTCTGCAAACATGCCCCGACTTCCCGCTTTTCTCTACCGTCTGCCCGTCCGCATCTATTCGCTGGCCGTGCTTGCGCTTGGATTGACTGCCCTGCTCACGTTCCTGATGCTGAACCAGGCTGTGAACAACGCTTACGAGATGCGCTACAAGGAACTGCACAATGTCACCGATGCCGCGGTCAGCCTGCTGCGGGATCTGGATGAAGGGACCCGCACCGGGCGGTTCAGCCCGGAACAGGCCCGCGATATCGGCCGCGAGCGGCTGACCGCGCTGCGCTTTGGCGACTCCGGCTATGTGTTTGTCTTTGACCACGACCTGGTTGTTCAGGCGCATCCCACGGTGCCGGACTGGGTCGGCACCAACCAGGGCGGTTACGAGGACGTGACCGGCATCAAGGTGTTCCAGGAGCTGGAAAAGATCGCGGCCGCCAAAGGGGCGGGGGAGCTGACCTATTACTTCAAGAAGCCCAACTCCGAGGTTATCGAGGCCAAGATCGGCTATGTTCAGGCCTTTGAGCCGTTCGGCTGGATTGTCGGCACCGGCGCCTATGTCTCCGATATCGAGGCGGATGTGGCGGTCATGCGCAACAAGTCGCTGGCGGTTCTTGGCGGCGGTCTGCTGCTGCTGGCTGTGGCGGCCTTTTTCATCACCCGCAGCGTGACCGCACCGCTGAACGGTCTGAAAAGCCGGATGACCAGTCTGGCCGAAGGCGACACCGAAAGCGAAATCCCGTCCGCCGGCGTGCGCAGCGAACTGGGGGAAATCGCCCGGGCCGTGGATGTGTTCCGCGAGGCGCTGATCCGCCAGAAGGACATGGAGCAGGAGCAGCAAGCGCTTGAGGCCACCCGCAGCGGCGTGGTGGAGGCGCTCAGCAGCAAGCTGTCCAACCTGTCGCATGGCGATCTGACCGCTCAGATTACCGAAACCTTCCCGGCCGAATACGAGCAGCTGCGCCGTGACTTCAACAGCACCGCGCAGACCCTCAGCCAGACCGTGGAGCAGGTGATTGCTGCCGCCGACAGCATCCGCAGCGGCGCGGGCGAGATCAGCCAGGCGTCGGATGATCTGTCGCACCGCACCGAGAGCCAGGCTGCGACCCTGGAACAGACCGCGGCGGCGCTGGACGAGCTGACGGCGTCGGTCAAATCCGCTGCCGAGGGCGCCCGCAGCGTCGAGGCGACGATGGAGGAGGCCAAGCGCGAAGCCGAAACCAGCGGTGAGGTGGTGCAAAGCGCGGTGTCGGCAATGACCGAGATCGAGCAGTCCTCCAACCAGATTTCCCAGATCATCGGCGTGATCGACGATATTGCGTTCCAAACCAACCTGCTGGCGCTGAATGCCGGGGTCGAGGCGGCAAGAGCCGGTGAAGCGGGCCGCGGGTTTGCGGTGGTGGCCTCGGAGGTTCGGGCACTGGCACAGCGGTCCTCGGACGCCGCGATGGAGATCAAGACCCTGATCAGCAACAGCTCCGGCCAGGTGGAGCGCGGCGTGGAGCTGGTTGGCAAGGCGGGCGAGGCGCTGCAAAGCATCGTGTCGCAGGTCAACCACATCTCGGAGCTGGTGTCCGGCATCGCCGAAGGGGCGGCGGAACAGTCGACCGGTCTGGCCGAAATCAACACCGGTGTCACCCAGCTGGACCAGGTGACCCAGCAGAACGCCGCCATGGTGGAGCAATCCACTGCCGCCGGTCAGCTGCTGAAGGAGGATGCCACCAGGCTGACCGGACTGGTTGCCCACTTCAAGATCCCCGGCACCCGCGCGGCCGCTCCGGCACGGGCCGCGGCTGTCCCGGCTCGGCCTGCCGCGGCGCCTGCGCCGACCGCGCATGGGCCCAGCGACTGGGATATGGAGGCCACGCCGCAGCCCGCCGCAGTGGCGGAAGGCAATGCCGCCAGGGACCTGTGGCAGGATTTCTGATCCAACCCCATGGCATGAAATGAAAAACGCCCGGGGGATGACCCCGGGCGTTTTCTGTTTGGTCCGGTGCGAAACGGATCAGCCGATGATCGCGTTCAGCGTCTGCGAGGGGCGCATCACCTTGGCTTTCAGCTCAGCGCTCGGGTTGTAGTAGCCGCCGATGTCAACGGCGCCGCCCTGGGCCGCGGCCAGTTCGCTGATGATCTGCTCTTCCTTGGCGCCGAGTTCCTCTGCGATGGGGGCGAAATGCGCCGCCAGCTCTGCGTCCTCGGTCTGCGCTGCCAGTGCTTCGGCCCAGTAGCGGGCAAACCAGTAGTGGCTGTCGCGGTTGTCCGGCTCACCCGCCTTGCGCGAGGGCGAGCGGTTGTTGTCGAGGATGCCCTGGGTGGCGTCCTCAGCCGCGGCGCCCAGCACGCCGGCCTTCTTGTTGCCCTTGCTGTCGGCGAGGAAGTTCAGCGATTCCCCCAGCGCGCAGAATTCACCCATCGAATCCCAGCGCAGGTGGTTTTCCTCGACCAGCTGCTGCACGTGTTTCGGGGCAGAGCCGCCGGCGCCGGTCTCGAACAGGCCGCCGCCGTTCATCAGCTTGACGATCGACAGCATCTTGGCCGAGGTGCCCAGCTCCAGGATCGGGAACAGGTCGGTCAGATAGTCGCGCAGCACGTTGCCGGTGATGGCGATGCTGTCCTCGCCCTTGGTGATGGTTTCGAGGCTCTGACGGGTGGCTTCGCGCGGCGCCAGGATCAGGAACTTGTCCGCAACGCCCGCGGCTTCCAGAGCCGGCTGCACGTATTTGATCAGCTCGGCGTCATGGGCGCGGTTTGCGTCCAGCCAGAAGATCGCCTCGGAGCCGGTCAGCCGCTGACGGTCCAGCGCCAGCTGGATCCAGTTCTCGATCGGCGCTTTCTTCACGGTGCAGGAGCGCCAGATGTCGCCCGCTTCAACCTCGTGGCTGTGCAGCGTCTCGCCATTGGCCAGAACCACCCGGATGGTGCCATCGGCAGGCGCCTCGAAGGTGGTCGGGTGGGAGCCGTATTCCTCAGCCTTCTGCGCCATCAGGCCGACGTTGGCGACGGCGCCGGCGGTGGCCGGGTTCAGCGCGCCGTTTTCCTTGAAGAACTTGATGCTCTCGTCATAGACCGGCGCATAGCAGTTGTCGGGGATCACGCAATTGGTGTCGCCCTTGGTGCCGTTCTCGTCCCAGCCCTTGCCGCCGGCCCGGATCACCGCAGGCATCGAGGCGTCGATGATCACGTCAGACGGCACATGCAGGTTGGTGATGCCCTTGTCGCTGTCGACCATGTACATGGAGGGGCGCTCGGCGCGCACCGCGTCGATCGCGGCCATGATTTCCGGGTTCCCCTTGACCCGGTTCAAGAGGTCGCCAAGGCCGGAGTTCGGGTCGACGCCCAGGGCCTCCAGCTGCGGGCCGAACTGCTCGAACACCGGTGCCAGCCAGGCCTTGACCGCGTGGCCGAAGATGATCGGGTCGGAGACCTTCATCATGGTGGCTTTGAGGTGCAGCGAGAACATGGTGCCGTCTGCCTTGGTGTCCTCGATGGCGTCCTTCAGGAACGCCGACAGCGCCTTGGCGGACATGAAGGTGGCGTCGGCCACGGTGCCCTCTGCCAGCGGCCAGCTGTCCTTCAGCACGGAGACGGAGCCGTCCTTGCCAACGAACTCAATCTTCGCGTCACCCGCCTGCGCGGCGGTGATGGTCGCGGATTTCTCGTTTGCATAGAAGTCGTTGCCCGGCATCGACGTTACTTTGGTCTTGCTGTCCGCGGACCATTCGCCCATCGAATGCGGGTTCTTCTGGGCGAAGTTCTTGACTGCCTTGGCGGCGCGGCGGTCGGAGTTGCCTTCGCGCAGGACCGGGTTCACCGCCGAGCCCTTGATGGCGTCGTAGCGGGCGCGGATGGACTTTTCTTCTGCGGTCTTCGGCTCTTCCGGGTAGTTCGGGAGGTCATAGCCCTGGCCCTGCAGCTCGGTGACGGCGGCCACCAGCTGCGGCACCGAGGCGGAGATGTTGGGCAGCTTGATCACGTTGGCGTCCGGGGTTTTCACCAGCTCGCCCAGCTCTGCCAGGTCGTCGCTCTGGCGCTGCTCTTCGGTCAGGTTTTCCGGGAAGGCGGCGAGGATGCGGCCCGCCAGCGAAATATCCTTGGTGCCGACAGAGACACCGGCGGCGGCGGCGAACTTGCGGATGATCGGCAGGAAAGATGCCGAGGCCAGTTCGGGCGCTTCGTCTACAATGGTATACAATATGTCCGGGGTTTGATTTTCTGCCATGTTCCACAACCTTTCAGCGATCTCGGAGGCTTTGATGTCTTCAGCGCAGCAGGGCCGCGCCGGTTTGGGTATTCCGGTGCTGCCGAAGCGGGGCCCGGGAAACCGGGCCGGAACCGGCTTTGGCAGCCATAGGTACGGCCCTCATGTAGAACACCCTTGCTGCGGGTGCAATGGTCTGGCGCACCAGCCGCCCGCGCGGATTGCCGCGGCAGAAGGGAGGAGCGCTGCCCCTCTTGGGCCTTCGGCCCAATTCACCCCGGAGTATTTGGGGAAAAATGAAAATGGCGGGAGGCGTTATTCGCGCAGCTCGCCCGGGGCGACGCCCCAAAGCTTTTTCTTGGGCGCCCAGCCGCTGTAGCCGCCGGCCGAGATCTCGCACCAGTTGGTCTCGCATTCGCCAAGGCGGGCAACCACGCCCAGCTCAAAGGCGGCCGTCACCGGCGCACGGGTGTCGGGGCGGGCGTGGACTGTCAGCATGTCTTCCTCCACCAGCACGGTGCGCACGCCAGAGAGCAGTGCGTAATGCACCCAGCCGCCAGCGCCGTCGCGGTCCTGCACCCGGCGCCAGTGGCCGTACTCAGCCGTGATCTCCAGCGGCATGCCGCGGCGCTTGAACACCCAGTCGATCTTGTGGGTAAGCGACGGCCCGCGGCGCACATTGCCGGTAGCCGCCTTCATCGAGACATAGCGGGGCAGGGGGAGGTTGGTGACAGGCCCGCGGGATTCGGCGGCACAGGCGGCGCCTGCCAGCGCCAGGGATACCGCTGCTGCCGCCAGATGGCGGATGGCCATTGCCGCTTGTCTCACTGCCTGATCGCCTCTTCTTGCCCGGCCAGGCTGGGCCCAGCCTGTTGTTCCGGTCTTCTGCCCGTCTTCTGTTGCCCCCGGCCGCGGCGGTAAAATACCGGCCTGCGGGCGAGGGAATGCGCTTGGGTTCTTGTGCCTTCCCGCGTCCTGCGCCACGATGCCATGGAGGCGTGCGGATTGAAAAGCCCAAGGGAGAGCACAAGTGCCAAGAGACCGACTGAGTGTTGTCGTTACGCGACGGTTGCCGGAACCTGTGGAGACCCGGCTGAGCGAGCTGTTTGATGTGCGCCTGCGTGAGGATGACGCGCCGATGACCCGGACTGAGCTGGCGGCGGCGGTGAAGGATGCCGATGTGCTGGTGCCGACTGTCACGGATACCATTGATGCGGGGCTGCTGGGCCAGGCGGGTGACCGGCTGAAACTGATTGCCAATTATGGTGCGGGGGTGGATCACATTGATGTCGCCACCGCCCGCCAGCGCGGCATCCTGGTGTCCAACACGCCCGGCGTGCTGACCGATGACACCGCCGATATGGCGATGGCGCTGGTCATGGCGGTGGTGCGCCGGATGCCCGAAGGGCTGACGGTGATGCAGAAGGGCGACTGGCAGGGCTGGGCGCCGACCGCGTTCCTGGGCGGGCGCATTGCCGGGCGCCGTCTGGGCATCCTGGGGATGGGCCGGATCGGCCAGGCGGTGGCCAAACGCGCCGCGGCCTTTGGCATGCAGATCCATTACCACAACCGCCGCCGCCTGCGCCCCGAGGTGGAGGAGAAGCTGGAGGCCACCTATTGGGACAGCCTCGATCAGATGGTGGCGCGGATGGATGTGATCTCGGTCAACTGCCCGTCGACACCCTCGACCTTCCACCTGATGAACGCGCGGCGCTTGAAGCTGATGAAGCCCTCGGCGGTGATCGTGAACACCTCGCGCGGCGAGGTGATCGACGAGATGGCGCTGACCCGGATGCTGCGCGCCGGCGAGATCGCGGGCGCGGGCCTCGACGTCTATGAGCACGGCACCGACATCAACCCGCGGCTGCGCGAGCTGCCCAATGTGGTGCTGCTGCCGCATATGGGATCGGCCACCATCGAGGGGCGGATCGAGATGGGCGAGAAGGTGCTGCTGAACATCAAGACGTTCGAGGACGGCCACCGGCCGCCGGATCAGGTGGTGCCGTCGATGCTGTAAGCGTCCGGGGCAGCTGGCCGGAAATTTAGGGGAGAACTTTCATGAAGTATCTGATTCTGGCCACTGCCGCGCTTGCCGCCGGGTCCGCCGCCGCGCAGGAGGCCGCCGATGCGGTCGCGCCCGAAGGCGCCACCGCCGGCACGTTTGAAGCGCTTTCTCCGGAGGTGGCCGCCGCGCTGGAGGCCAAGGCCGCAGGCCGCCCGGTGGAGGCGGAAAACTGGATGGTTGCCGCCGCCAACCCGCATGCCGCGGAGGCCGGCGCCACGGTTCTGCGCGCGGGCGGCACCGCCGCGGATGCGATGGTGGCGGTGCAGACCGTGCTGGGTCTGGTGGAGCCGCAATCCTCGGGCCTTGGCGGCGGCGCGTTTCTGGTCTGGTACGATGCCGCCACTGGCGAGGTGACGACGCTGGACGGGCGCGAGACCGCACCGCTGGCGGCAGTGCCGACGCTGTTCCAGGATGAAGACGGCGAGCCGCTGGAGTTCTTTGACGCGGTTGTCGGCGGCCGCTCTGTCGGCACGCCGGGCACGCCCGCACTGCTGGAGGCGGCGCACCGCCGCTGGGGGCAGGCCAACTGGCCGTCGCTGTTTGAACCGGCGATCCGGCTGGCGGAAGAGGGCTTTGCCGTCTCGCCGCGCCTGGCCGGGCTGGTGGAGCGCGATGCCGAGCGGCTGGCGCGGTTCCCGGCCACCGCCGCCTACTTCCTGCCGGAGGGCGAGCCGGTGCAGGACGGGGCCACGCTGCTGAACCCCGCGTATGCCGCAACCCTGCGGGCGCTGGCACGGGAGGGGGCCGGGGCGTTTTATTCCGGACCGATCGCCGCAGAGATCGTTCACGCCGTCACCACGGCCGAGGGCAACCCGGGGGTGCTGTCGGCCACCGATCTTGCGCTCTACCACGTCAAGGAGCGCCCGGCGGTCTGTGTCGCCTACCGCGATTTCGAGACCTGCGGCATGGGCCCGCCGTCCTCCGGCGCGCTGACCGTGGGGCAGATCCTGGGGATTCTGAACGCCTATGACCTGGCCGCGCTGGGGGCGGACAGCGCCGAGGCCTGGCGGCTGATCGGCGATGCCTCCCGCCTCGCCTTTGCCGACCGGGGCCGCTACATGGCTGACAGCGATTTTGTGCCGGTGCCCACCCACGGGCTGGTGGCGGCGGATTACCTGGCGTCCCGGGCAGAGCTGCTGCAGGGCGATGATGCGCTGCCGGAAACGGCGCCGGGATCGCCCGAGTTCGACCATGCAGGCCTGGTGCCGGAGCTGGCCGATGACGAGTCGATCGAGCTGCCCTCGACCTCGCATATCTCCATCGTGGACAGCTATGGCAACGTGCTGTCGATGACCACGACGATTGAAAACGCCTTTGGCGCGCGGCTGATGGCGGCGGGCTTCCTGCTGAACAACGAGCTGACGGATTTCTCGTTCCGGACCCATGCCAATGGCGTGCCGATTGCCAACCGGCTGGCGCCCGGCAAGCGGCCGCGCTCTTCGATGGCGCCGGCGATTGTGCTGCGCGAGGGCAAGCCGGTGCTGGCCATCGGCTCCCCGGGCGGCAGCCGCATCATCGGCTATGTGGCGAAATCCATCATCGCCTGGGCTGATTGGGGCCTGAACATCCAGGAGGCGCTGGCGCTGCCGCATCTGGTCAACCGGTTCGGCACCTATGACCTGGAGGCCGGCACCAGCGCTGAGGACCTGTCGGAGGCGCTGACGGAGCTGGGCTTTGAGGTGAACGCCCGCGACCTCACGTCCGGCCTGCATGCGATTGAGATCGGCGAGGGGCTGAAAGGCGCCGCAGACCCGCGCCGCGAGGGGATTGCCCTGGGCGGCTGAGGATGTTCCGCAGGGCCTGCGCGCCGCGCCTGCGGGGTTCTGGGTATTGCTGAACTCCGGCAGCGGCGCGTAGGTTAACAGGTGAAATTTTCTGGGGAGACCGACCATGGTGCAAGCCACCTCACTGCCGCGCAACGAGGCCGGTATCGAGGCCGCAATCGAAACACTGAAAGAGCGTTTCGGCGGCCGGCTGCAGACCGGGCAGGCCATATGCGAGCAGCACGGCCACACCACGACCTGGATCGTCAATCAGGCGCCCGACGCGGTGGTGTTCCCCACCTCCACCGAAGAGGTTTCGGAGATCGTCACAGTCTGCGCCGAATACGGCGTGCCGGTCATTCCCTTCGGCACCGGCACCTCGCTGGAGGGCCATGTCAACGCGCCCGCCGGCGGCATCTGCATCGACATGATGCGGATGGACAAGATCCTCGCGGTCCATGCCGAGGATCTGGATGTGGTGGTGCAGCCCGGCGTCACCCGCGAGCAGCTCAACACCTACCTGCGCGACCAGGGCCTGTTCTTTCCGATCGATCCCGGCGCCAATGCCTCGCTCGGCGGCATGGCGGCGACGCGGGCCTCCGGCACCAACGCGGTGCGCTACGGCACCATGAAGGACAATGTGCTCAGCCTGGAGGCGGTGATGGCCGACGGCGGCGTGATCCGCACCGCACAGCGGGCCAAGAAATCCTCCGCCGGCTATGACCTGACCCGGCTCCTGATCGGCAGCGAGGGCACCCTGGGCCTGATCACCGAACTGACCCTGAAGCTGCAGGGCATCCCGGAGGCGATCCGCTCGGCCCGCTGTTCGTTCCGCACCGTGGACGACGCCTGCCGCGCGGTGATGATGACCATCCAGTACGGCATTCCCGTCGCCCGGATCGAACTTCTGGACGCGCTCAGCGTGCGCGCCGCCAATGCCTATTCCGGGCTAGACCTGCCGGAAACGCCCCTGCTGCTCTTGGAATTCCACGGCTCTGACGCGGGCGTGGTGGAGCAGTCGGACATTTTTGCCTCCATCGCCGAAGAGTTCGGCGGCTTTGACATCGCCGCCACCTCGACGCCGGAGGAGCGCAACAAGCTGTGGCAGGCGCGCCATGACATGTACTGGGCCAGCCTGCAGCTGCGCCCCGGCGCCAAGGGGATCTCCACCGATGTCTGCGTGCCGATCTCCAAGCTGGCGGAATGCGTCGGCGCTGCGCGGGACAAGGCTGAGGGCATGGGGCTGATGGCGCCGATCGTCGGCCATGTAGGCGACGGCAACTTCCACGCGCTGCTGCTCATCGACATGGACAGCAGTACCGAGCGTCAGAAGGCGGATGAGTTTGTCGGCTGGCTCAACGATCTGGCGATTTCCATGGACGGCACCTGCACCGGCGAACATGGCATCGGCCAGGGCAAGCGCCCCTATCTGCAAAAGGAACTGGGCCCGGCAATCCGCTATATGGCGGCGGTCAAGGCGGCGCTGGATCCGGACAACATCATGAACCCGGGCAAGATCCTGGAGATCTGAGCCGCAGCCATCCGCCAGCGGCCCGGGCTGGGCCGGCGGCGCGATTTGAGTATTTGGGGAAAGATGAAAACACTGGCCCTGCGCCTTCATCTTTCCAAAAATACTCACTGCGCAGCGGCAGCGGCGCACGTGCCGCGTTGGGGGTTGCGCCTCCGGCGCACGCCCGTGTCACCGCATCTTAAACCCCGGGTGCCATACTGCCCCCTGATCGCGGTCACTGCCGGGCCTGACACCCCCGGCACCATGGAACAGGGCCCTTTGGCACGGGCACGCAAAAACGACGTTCAGCGTGCGGGAGGAAGCTCCCGTCCCGCCTCCGCCCCTTGGCGGCGCCGCCATCCTTATCCTTGCGCCCTTCAAGAGCAGCATCGGATGATCAGCACAGGATGATCAGAACAGGCAGAACGCAGCAGCCGGCAGGGCAGAGGGGCCCTGGCCGGACTGAAGCGGTTGCTCCGCACTCTCCCCCGAAAAGCCGGAAAGCTGCCGCAATTCTGCGCCAGGTCCTGATCTGGGATGGCAGCAAGGCATTCCTGCGGAACCGGAGAGCGGCATGGCACTGAAGAAAGCAATGGGCATCCTGGTGTTCAGCACCCAGGCGGTCATCGGCTATGACTACCACATCCAAACCCGCGATGCGGGCCTCAGCTGGGGCGATCTCAGCGCCACCGATTACGGCACCATCGTGCAGGAGCGTTTTGCCCGCGCCCGGACCCGGGACACTGCCCTTCTGGCTGCGCAGCAGGGCGGGGAGGTGCCGTCGGTCTGGGGGGAGGCCGCCAGCTATGGCAAGCGCCTGCTTGCAGGCGGCGAACAGGTCGCGGAAGCGCAGGGCGAACACGAGGCGCCGCCGCCCGTCTGCATCCGCCGCGGCAATGTTGCGGACTGCTGACAGGCGCCAGGACAGCCTGATCAAGGACCATCAGGGGGCGCCAGCCCCCTTTTTGCTGCGCGGGAAGGCGCGATTTCCGGCAGTGCTGCGGCCAGAATCCGGTATGCTGTGGCGCGCAAGGTCGGTTTTGGCTGTTTTTGCGTCGGCCTGATTTTGCGCGGATTTCAATGCACAGGCATAACCGTCGCCAAGAATCTCACAAAGCTGGAGAGCGGGAGAATGAAAACCCAAGTCAAAGCACTTGTTGTTGGCGGCGGCGCCGTCGGCACCTCGATTGCCTATCACCTGGCCAAAGCCGGCTGGGAAGACGTCATGCTGATCGAGCGTGACGAGCTGACCTCCGGCTCGACCTGGCACGCAGCGGGCCTGCTGCCGCTGTTCAACATGTCCTATGCGACCACCCACATCCACAAGTACTCGGTCGATTTCTACAAGACCCTGGAAGAGGAAACCGGCCTGAACGCAGGTTTTGCCGTGGTGGGCAACCTGCGCATGGCACAGACCCAGGAGCGCATGGACGAATACATGCTCTATGCCTCCACCGCGGAAACCTGCGATGTGGACTATGAGTGGCTGACCCCGGACCAGATCAAGGAGCGCTGGCCGCTGATCGAGACCGGCGACCTGAAAGGCGCGATCTACCACACCGAGGACGGCTACATTAACCCGGCAGATGTGACCCAGGCGATGGCCAAGGGCGCCCGTCAGCGCGGCGTCGAGATCGTCCGCAAGCTGCAGGCCGATGCCTTCCACTGGACCGGCACCCACTGGGAAGTCACCTGTACCAAGATGGTCGAGAAGGGCGGCAACCTGGTGCCCTCCGACGAGCAGGTGGTGATCACCGCCGAGCACGTCGTGACTGCCTCCGGCAACCACGCGCAGCGCACCGCCAAGATGCTGGGCATCAAGATGCCGGCAATCCCGGTCGAGCACACCTTCATCGTCATGGACAAGGACCCCGAGCTGGTCAAATGGCGTGAAGCGGGCAACCCCGAGCACCCCGTTGTGCGCGATGCCGACAACGAATCCTATGCCCGCGAAGAGCGCGGCGGCTGGATCCTGGGCATCTACGAGCGCGGCGCACCCGCGCAGTTCGAGCACGGCGTGCCGGACAGCTTCCGCGCCGACCTGTTCCCGCTGGACCTGGACCGTATCGCCGAGCAGTACATGGCGATGGCAGAGCGTGTGCCGTCCTGTGCCGAATCCGGCCTCAAGGACGACTTCAACGGCCCGATCTGCTACACCCCCGACGGCAACCCGCTGGTCGGCCCGGCACCGGGCCTGCGCAACATGTGGCTGGCGGAAGGTTTCTCCTTCGGCATCACCGCCGCGGGCGGCACTGGCTACTACCTGGCGCAGATGATGGTGGACGGTGAGGCCGAGATCGACATGGCGTCGCTCGACCCGAAACGCTACTCCTCCAACTGGATGACCACCGAGTTCGCAGCCCGCAAGAACGAAGAGTGCTATGAGCACGTCTATATCCTGCACCACCCGGACGAAGAGCGCGAAGCCTGCCGTCCGCTGCGCACCGCACCGGCCTATGACCGCCAGAAAGCCCGCGGCGCACAGTTCGGCTGGGTCAACGGCTGGGAACGTCCGAACTACTACGGCCCCGTCGATGCACCGGCAAACTTCGACCACGACGCCCGCTCCTTCCGCCGCGGCGGCTGGTGGCAGTATGCCGTGGAAGAGGCGAAAGCTGTGCGTGAAGGCGTTGGCCTGATCGACGCGACCGCCTTTACCAAGCATGTCGTAAAGGGGCCCGGTGCGACCCAGTTCCTGGACTGGTTCACCTGCAACAAGCTGCCCAAGATCGGCCGCATCAACCTGACCTATGCGCTGACCGCATTCGGCACCACCCGGACCGAATACACCATCGTCCGCAACGGCGAGAACAACTACTATCTGGTCTCTGCCGGCGCCTGGTCCGAGTATGACGCCGACTTCCTGCGCAAGGCGGCCGAGGACAAGATGGAGGAGTTCGGCTACATCGAGATCCAGGACGTGACCACCCAGTGGGGCGTCTTCGCCATCGCAGGCCCCAAGTCCCGCGATGTGCTGAAAGAGGTGATCGTCGACGCCGATCCGGAAACTGCGCTCTCCAACAAGCGCTTCCCCTGGCTGTCGGCCAAGCAGATCGAACTGGGCATGTGCCCGGTGAACGCGATCCGCGTGGCCTACACCGGCGAGTTGGGCTGGGAGCTGCATCACCCGATCGAGATGCAGAACTACCTGTTCGACCTGCTGGAGAAAGCTGGCGAGAAGCACGGCATGAAGCTGGTGGGGGCCCGCGCCCAGAACTGGCTGCGGCAGGAGAAATCCTACCGTGCCTTCGGCAACGAGCTGGGCCGCGACGCGACCCCGCTGGAAGCCGACCTGCCGCGCTTTGTCGACCTGGAGAAGGACTTCCACGGCAAGGACAAACTGGTTGAGACCGGTGTCCGCGTGAAGTGCTGCACCCTGCTGATCGACGGCCCTGCCGATGCCGATCCCTGGGGCCGCGAGGCGCTTTATGCCGAAGACGGGACCCGTGTGGGCCGCCTGACCTCCGGCGGCTACTCGGTGGCGTTTGAGAAATCCATCGGCATGGGCTACGTGAAGCCTGACTACGCGGTGGAAGGCACCAAGCTGCAGGTCAAGATCCAGGACAAGCTGTGGGACGCGGTCGTGACCTGCGACAGTCCCTATGATCCGAAGAACGAGACCATCCGTCAGAACGGCTAAGTCCTGTTGGAAGAGACAAGGAAGCCCCGGCCAATGTGCCGGGGCTTTTTTGTTTTGGGAGCTGGAGCGCAAACTTTGTCTTGAACCGAGCCTTGGAATGACGTCAGCATCCGGGCATGGATTATCCCCCTTGGCTCCCGCAGCCCGTCAACACGCATAAGGGCAGGCTGCTCGCCATCGCCCGCTGCATTCACCAACTGCACTACCGGGAAGTGCAGCATTTGGTGAAGGGCCCCATAATGGTCTTCGACAATTTGTGTGTGGGGCCGCTGGAATTGGCTGCCGAGGTGCTGTACCGCTCGGGGTTCACTGAGTATTCGGACGAAATTCAAAGATTCAGCTCATTCGTCTGCGAACCCGCGGATTTTGAGACCGTCGCAAACGCCAGAGCAGCGCAGGACCTCGACGCGGACCTAGTAAGGACGGCGGTTATCCATCTCAGCGAAGAAGGGTTTGGAGCAACGGAAGAAATAGACTGGCTTGCCGGAAAGCTCCGTGCGGAAGGCTGAGCCGGAACCTTTCTGGACATCCACTCATACTGTTCCTCTAACAGGGCGCCCGCCCGGCGGCTTCGCCTTGGTTACGGGCGAAATTAAGGTGTGCGCCTGCAGCCGCTGTTGACGCCGCTTGCCCGCCGCTTCACTGTCCCGTGTTCAAGACCACCATTGCAGGACAGGCAGGCGAATGAGCGACGATTGGAACGATTACGCCGACGGCTGGGACGGCAACAGCGATGTCCGGACCTATGCCGCCCGCGCCTTTGCCGCGCTGGACGCCTATGCCGGTATCACCGGCGGCGGCTGGCAGGACAAGCGGGTGCTTGATTTCGGCTGCGGAACCGGGCTGTTGAGCGAAAAACTGGCGCCGCATGTGCGGGACGTGGCGGCCGTGGATACCTCGGACCGGATGATCGCGGTGCTGCAGGAGAAGGCGCTGCCCAACGTGCGGGCGCTGCATTTGGATATTCTGGACAGCAGCGGACAGGGGGCCGGGGAGGACCTGAGCGGCTTTGACCTGATCTGTGCCTCCTCCGTTTGCGGGTTCCTGCCAGACTACAAAAGCGCCGTGGCGGCGCTGGCGGGGCGGCTGAACAGCGGCGGACTGTTTGTGCAGTGGGATTGGCTGGCGCCGGAGCAGGGCGGCTCCGGGCTGACGGAGCAGCAGGTGAGAGACGCGCTGCGGGATGCGGGCTTTGAATCCATCCGGGTTGAGCACGCCTTCACGATGGACGCCGGCGGCCAGGCGATGCCGGTTTTGATGGGCTCGGGTGTCCGCGCCGCGGAATGAACCTCTGCCCCTTGCAGCAGACGGCGTTCAGGACGCCCAAAGTTCTCCCGCCCGTCCCCGTTCGGATGTGAAATCCGAAGGGTCCGGTTGGGCCAGGCAGGCCGCGCCGCAGGCGCGGCCTGCCTGGCCCGTGGCGGCGGGCGCAGCCCGGCGCAAAACCTGATTTCGGGCTTCAGTCTTCTGCCGTTTCCGCCAGCTCCAAATGGCCCCAGCCGCGCGACAGCACCTTGCGCAGGATCGGCTCGAAGAACTCCAAGGGCTTGGCCGGATACGCCGGGTCAAAGGCGCATTGGTCGTATTTTTCGCAGAAGTACCGGCAGTCCTCCCAATAGGGACTGTCGCGGTACTTGTCGCGGGCGTTGCGGTCGCCGCCGAAATGGTGGTTGTAGTAGAAGCCCTGGAACACGCAGTGATGCTTCAGGATCCAGTAGGTCTTTTCGCTGACGTAAGGCTTCATCATCGCCGCCGACAGCTCCCCGTGATTGTAGGGCGACAGGATATCGCCGGTGTCATGCACCAGAGCGGCCACGATGATTTCATCCTCGGCGCCATCCTCCCAGGCGCGGGTCGCGGCCTGCAGGCTGTGCTGGTAGCGGTTCACCGGGTAGGGGGTCCAGTCCTCGTCCAGCGAGCGGATCGCGGCGAGGATCCGGTCAGGCAAGGCGGCGTTGTAGGCCTCCTCGTATTTCTCCACTGCGGCCCAGTCCTCGGCCGTGGCTTCGGTGAAACTGGTCCAGGTCGGCTTGTGGCTTTTGTCCAGCATTGGCGCGGTCCTTTGGTTGATCTGCTGGCAGCCTAGCCGGTCCCGATTGAGCAGGAAAACGAATTGATTTGCTCAGGCTGATTGGAAATATTGATCACTATGCAGATCAATTCCTTTGAGACCTTCCTGGCGATTGACGCCTGTGGCAGCTTTCACGGCGCGGCGCGGGCCTTGAATGTCACCCAGACGGCGGTCAGCGCCCGGATCAAGGCGCTGGAGGACCGCCTGGGGGTGGCGCTGTTTGAGCGCGGACCCGGCGGCACCCGGCTGAGCGAGGCGGGGCGGCAGTTCCGCCCTTACGCGGAACAGATGATGCGGACGTGGGAGTTCGTCTCCGGCGATCTGAAGGCCAGCCTGGCCGGGCGGGTGCCCTTGCGGCTGGGGGCGCAGCTGTCGGTCTGGGATCCGGTGCTGGTGGATGTGGCGGTCTGGCTGGAGGCGGAGCAGGGCACGGTGCCGTTCACGCTGAACTACGACCACGCGATGAACATGGGCGAGGCGGTGGCGCGGCGGCTGCTGGATCTGGCGATCGTCAACGAGGTGCCCGCGGGCACCGGCCTGGCGGTGGAGGAGCTGCCGCCGGAACGGCTGGTGCTGGTGGCGGACCGGCCCCTGAGGCTGGGGCGGGAGGCGCTGCCCCTGTTCATCAACCTGGAATTCGGCAGCGAATACGACGCCCGGCTGCGCGAGGTTCTGCCCCGCCGCAGCCGCCAGCACATCGTGCTGGGCAACGCGCTGATGGGGCTGCGCTACCTGCAAAAGCGCGGCGGCATGGGGTATTTCCCGGCCTATATGGCGGCGGAGGCGCTGGCGGCGGGGACGCTGCACGCGGTTGAGGGCGCGCCGGAGATCAGCCTTAGCTGCCGCGCGCTCTATTTGCCGGACAACCCGGCGCTGGAGCATATCCGCCAGGTGGTGCGGGGCCTGCAGGAGGTGCGCGGCAGTGGCTAGGGAAGAAAATTCCGGCGCGGAATTTTCCACGGAAAACAGGTGTTTTCCGGGCTGAATTCCGCGCCGGAATTCAGCGGGTCAGCTGATCGAAACACTCCATCGCCTTGGCCGCATACATCATCGCCGGGCCGCCGCCCATCTGGATCGACATCGCCAGCACATCCCCGACTTCGGCACGGCTGGCACCGGATTTGACCAGCGCCTCCACATGCAGGCCGATGCAGTCCTCGCAGCGCAAGGCAACGGCAATGCCCAGGGCGACGAATTCCTTCTGCTTGAACTCCAGCACGCCGCCCTGTTTCACCGCCTTGCCAAGCGCGCCAAAGGCCTGGGCGGTGTCCGGGATCGCCCCGTTCAGATTGCGCAGGCCCCTGCGGGTTCCGTCCAGTTTCTCGTGCCAGTTCATGGGCTGTTCCCTCGATAATATATTCGGATTATTGAAGGTGTATGGACGGCAAATCCAAGCGGCCTTGATCCAGGTCAGATGGCCGGTTTTTCCGCAACCAGGGCGAGGTTGTTGGCGGGCATCTCCACCGCCTGCAGCAGTTCCAGCCCGGCGCCGTGCAGCCAGTCAATCACGTCGAAATCGTCCTTGTAGCCCATCTCCGGGTCATAAGCGCTGAGCGCCGCGTGAAACGCCCGGTCGCCGTCGCTGGTCAGCTCACCGCCGCGCAGGAAGGGGCCGTAGATCACAAACCGCCCGCCGGGGGCGAGGGCGGCGGCGGCCTCGCGGATCAGGGTGCGGGCCTCGCCCTCGCTGATCAGGTGCAAGAGGTTCACCAGAACGATCAGGTCCTGGCCGGGATGCGCTGCGCCCCAGCCGGGGGCGGTGGCGTCGAGCCGAGCCGGCGGGAGGATGTTCTTGAGGCCGCTCTCTCCGGCATAGGTCCGGATGCTTGCCAGGCGGACGTCCTCCACCTCGCTTGGCTGCCACGTCAGGCCGGGCAGGCGGGCGGCATAGGCTGCCGCGTGCTGGCCGGTGCCGCTGGCCAGTTCCAGCGCGCGGCCCTCGGCAGGGGCCACCTCTGCCAGCAGATCGCACAGCACACCGCTGTTGCGGGCGGCGGCGGGGGCAAACAGCTTGCCATCGTCCGGTGCCGCCACCGAAGCCGAACCGGGAACCGGGCGCACCGGCATCAGCGCAGCCGGGCGGGCGACAGCGCCGCCACCGTATCCGCATCCAGCGCGGGCTGGCGGCCTGCCGCAAGGTCGGCAATCAGCTGCGAGGCTGCCGGTGCGGTCATGATGCCGTAACCGCCCTGACCGGCGCACCAGATGAAATCCGGCTGGTCCGGGTCCGGCCCCAGCACCAGGGTGCCGTCGCGGACAAAGCTGCGCAGCCCGGCAAAGCTGCTTTCGACCCGGGTGACCGGCTCTGTCACCATCTCCTCATAGCGCGCCAGCCCCTCGGCCAGCACCATGTCGTCGGCAAAGGCGTCATGCGGCTCCACCGGGTCGGCGTCGGCGGGGGAGACCAGGAGCTTGCCCGCATCGGGCTTGGCGTACCAGGTTTCGCCGACGCCCAGCAGCATCGGCCAGCCGCTGACATCAAGGCCGCCCGGCGCCGGCAGCCGTGCCATCGAGCGGCGCTTGGGCTGCAGCCCGATCGCCGCCACCCCGGCCAGCACCGCGACCTGATCGGCCCAGGCCCCCGCCGCATTGACCAGAGTGCGGCCCTGATAGGTCCGGCCGCCGACGGTGACCTCCCAGCCGCTGGCGGTCCGGGTGATGGCGCTCACCGGCGCCTTGGTCACGGTCTGCCCGCCCGCGGCGCGCAGGGCCTTGGCGAAATCCTGCAGCATCCGGTCGGTGTCGATATCCTCTGCCGCGCCGCTGATGGCGGCAAAGCCCACGGTGTCCGGGTTCAGAATGGGCACCATGGCGCGGGCCTCGTCCAGCTCCAGCGTGGCCATGCGCAGCGCATCCACGTCGCGGGCAAATCCGTCGGCGTCCCCCTTGGCCCCCACCAGCATCAGCCCGCGCGGCGACAGGTAGCCGCCGTCGCGCAAATAGGCGGCGCTGGCGCGGTTCAGGGCGACGGTGGCGCCGTGGCCGTAATTCTCCTCGAACAGCGCGGCGGAACGGCCGGAGGAATGGTAGCCAAGCGCGTCCTCCATCTCCAGGAGGGTGACGCTGCCGAGGTCCGCAAGCCGTGCGGCGGCGCTGGTGCCCGCCATGCCGCCGCCGATGACGATGAAATCCTGCATGGGTCTAATCCTGTTCTTCCAGCCGGTCAGTCGCAGGCGCAGGCCGCGGGCTGAGGGCTTCGATTGTGCTGTAAAGCTCTGCATCCATGCCGAAATCCAGCGCCGCCAGCGACGGCTGCAGCTGTTCGGCGTTGCGGGCGGAGATGATCGGCATGGGGGCCGCGGGATGCGCCGCGGCCCAGGCCACTGCCAGGGTGGCCGGATCGGTGCCGCGCTCCGCCGCAAGGGCCGACAGGCGCTGGGCGGCCTCATGCATGAAGGCCGGGCCATAGCGGGTGCGGTAGCCGTCGTCCTCCGTGATGCGGCCGCTGCCGCCGCGGGCGTATTTGCCGGTCAGCAGGCCGCCGCCCAGCGGGGAGTAGGGGGCTGCGGCGATGCCCTGATCGGCGCACATCGGCAGGATCTCCACCTCGGCCTGGCGTTTCACCAGCGAATACATCGGCTGCAGGATGTCCACGCCAATGCCGGAGGCCAGCCCCGCCATCTGTGCCTTCATCACCTGCCAGGCGGCAAAGTTCGAAAGACCGGTGTAGCGGATCGCGCCTTCGTCCTTGAGCGCGGCGAAACAGTCCATGGTCTCGCGCAGGTCGGTGTCCGGGTCAAACCGGTGCAGATAGAACACGTCGACCGTGTCCAGCCCCAGCCGGCGGCGGCTCTCGTCCAGCTGGGCGCGCAGGTTTGCAGCACCCGCGCCGCCGGTATAGCCCGCCTTGGTGGCGATCAGCAGCTGCTCGCGCTCCTCCTTGATCAGGCGGCCCAGGATCTGCTCCGCGCGGCCATCGGTGTAAAGCCAGGCGGTGTCGAAGTGGTTGATCCCGGCGGCGCGGCAGGCGGCGTGCATGTCTGCCGATTGCGCCTCATCGGCGCGGCCGCCGAACTGCATGGTGCCAAAGGCAAAACGGCTGGCCGGGGTGCCGTCCGGGGCGGTCAGAATCTTGCGTGCGGTCTGGGTCATGGCGCGGAGCTTGGCACAGGGGGGCAGGCAGGGAAAGGCGGTTTCCGCGCGCCTGCCGCACCCCTCCCGCTCCCCTGCCGCGGTGCCCTAATCCGGCCCGGCGCTGGGCCAGCGCGCCAGCGGCAGCGCGGAAAGGCTTGCGCTGCCGCTGGCCTGTTTCTGATCCTAATCAGCGAAACAGATTTTGTTTCTATCCAAATCCCGCACATATGCGGAAAACCGCGGCCCGCGCTGCCTGGGCTCGCCCTCGCATGTGCCGCCCAGTTCAATCGCCTTGCGGTGCAGCCTGGTGACTTCGGCGGCGGAGCCAAGGCTGAACCCCACCATGGTGCCGTTGCCATTGGTGGCCGCTTCGCCGTCGAAGGGCAGGGCGGCGGCAAAGGCGAAATCGTCCTGCAGCCAGTAGGTCATCCGTTCGCTGGGGCGGACTTGGGTAAGGCCCGAGTGCTCAAACAGGGCGTCGTAGAATTTGACCGACGCGTCCATGTCGTTAGTGCCGACAACGGCGTAATTCAGTTTCAAAGGCAGTCTCCAATATGCTTCACGGTTTCCCGGGCGGCCGGGCCAGGGTCGAAGGCGTCCGGCTGTCCGGAGCCGGGTGTACACCAGGGCAGTGACAGGGCGTGTCAGCAGGCTGCGCTGAATTCAGGCTTCTTCCCGCAACGCAAAAGGCCCGCCGGATGGCGGGCCTTTGTTTGTTTCGGAACGGGGCCGCTTACTGCGGGATGTCGCCTTCGAGTCCTTCGACATAGAAGTTCATGCCGGCCAGGGTGCCGTCGTCGGCGGTCTCACCCTCTGCCAGCCAGTCGCTGCCGTCCTGCTTTTTCAGCGGGCCGGTGAAGGGGTGGTAGGAGCCGTCCGCAATCGAGTCCTTGATGGCCAGTGCAGCCTCTTTCACGTCCGCCGGAACGGCGTCAGAGATTTCGCCGATACCCACCATGCCGGCGCCGATGCCGTCCCAGGTGTCAACCGACTCCCAGGTGCCGTCCATCACGGCCTTGGTGCGGGCAATGTAGTAAGGTGCCCAGTCATCAATGATCGAGGAGACGCGCGGCTTCGGCGCATACTCCGCCATGTCGGAGGCCTGGCCGAAGGTGATCACGTTGCCTGCGTTCTGGGCAGCGGCCTGCGGCGCGGTGGAATCGGTGTGCTGCAGGATCACGTCCGCGCCCTGTTCGATCAGCACCTTGGCGGCGTCGGCCTCTTTCGCCGGGTCGAACCAGGTGAAGGCCCAGACGATCTTGAACTGGACGTCGGGGTTCACCTTCTTGGCGTGGATATAGGCAGAGTTGATGCCGCGGATCACTTCCGGAATCGGGTAGGAGCCGATGTAGCCGATGATGTTGCTCTCGGTCATGTGCCCCGCGATAGTGCCCTGCACCGCGCGGCCTTCATAGAAGCGGGCGGAATAGGTGGAGACGTTGTCGGCGCGCTTGTAGCCGGTGGCGTGCTCGAACTTCACGTTCGGGAACTTCTTGGCGACGTTGATGGTCGGATCCATGTAGCCAAAGGAGGTGGTAAAGATCAGGTCGGCGCCTTCCAGCGCCATCTGGGTCATCACCCGCTCGGCGTCCGGGCCTTCGGCCACGTTTTCGACGTAGACGGTTTCGACCTGATCGCCGAATTCGGCCTCAACCGCCTTGCGGCCCTGGTCGTGCTCGTAGGTCCAGCCGCCATCGCCGACGGGGCCGACATAGACAAAGCCCACTTTGGTCTTGTCTTGCGCCCAGGCCGCGCCTGCGGCCAGGCCAAGCGCCACAGCGGCGCTGGTCAGGAGGTTGGTCAGTTTCATCAAAGGGACTCCCCAGTTGGTTTTGGTTGGCCCCGGCAGCCGGGGCGGTCAATATGTCCCCCCGCGTCAGCGGGAGGCGTGGAAATTGCGGCCAAGCGCAGCAGGTGCGCTGCTTTTGTCCGCGGAAAGGATAACAAGCACCAGGATGGTAATCAGATAGGGCGACATTGCCAGATACTCGACCGGAATGGCAACGCCTGCCGCCTGCAGATTGAGCTGCACCACGGTCACGCCGCCAAACAGATAGGCACCCAAGAGCGCGCGCCAGGGTTTCCAGCTGGCAAACACCACCAAGGCGAGCGCAATCCAGCCGATGCCGGCGGTCATGCCCTCGGTCCATTGCGGAACGCGAATGAGGCTGATGTAGGCGCCGCCAAGGCCTGCGCAGGCGCCGCCGAACATGATCGCAGCCAGGCGGATTTTCAGCACCTTGTAGCCGAGCGCATGGGCGGCGTCGTGGTTTTCCCCCACCGCGCGCAGCACCAGGCCGAGGCGGGAGTATTTCAGCATCCACCAGACTGCGGCGGTCAGCGCGATGCCGAAGTAGAGGATGATGTCATGGCCGAACAGGATCGGGCCGATCACCGGCAGGTCGCTGAGGACCGGGATGTGGATGTCGCCCATGCGCGGCGGCTTCACCCCGACATAGGACTGCCCCATCAGCGCCGACAGGCCCAGGCCGAACAGCGTCAGCGACAGGCCGGAGGCGACCTGGTTGGCCTGGGCAAACTGGGTGAGGATGGCAAACAGGATCGACAGTGCCGCGCCTGCGATGGCGGCGGCAATGAAGCCAAGGAAGGGCGAGCCGCTCTCCACCGCGGTGGCAAAACCGGCGATGGCGCCAACGATCATCATCCCCTCGACCCCGAGGTTCAGAACGCCGGCCTTTTCGACCACTAGTTCGCCGATGGCCGCCAGCAGCAGCGGGGTTGCCGCCACCATCAGCGAGGCGATGAGCAGGACCGGGTTGATTGCAGAAAGATCCATGTTACGCCACCTCCGGCTTGCCGATTGCGATGCGGAAATTGGTGAGCAGGTCGAACGCCAGCAGGAAGAACAGAAGCATCCCCTGGAACACCTGGATGGCCGCAGCAGGCAGCTGCAGGTTCGATTGCGCGATATCGCCGCCGATGTAAGTCAGCGCCATCAGTCCGCCTGCCAGCAGGATGCCCACCGGATGCAGGCGGCCCAGGAATGCGACGATGATCGCAGTGAAGCCATAGCCCACGTTGAAGTCGATGCTGACTTGGCCGGAGGGGCCGGAAACCTCGAACAGTCCGGCCAGTCCCGCCAGCGCACCGGAGGTGCCTAGGCAGAACAGCACCAGCCGGGTGGGGTTCACCCCGGCGAATTTCGCGGCCCGCGGCGCCTCGCCTGTCAGGCGGATGTGGTAGCCGGTCATGTGGCGGTTCAGCAGAACATAGGCAAAGATCACCGCGATCAGCGCGGCCACAACGCCCCAATGCATGCCGGTGCCGGCAATCAGCTCGGCGTTATGGGCGCTGTCCCAGGCCTGCAGGTTGCGGGAGCCGGGGAAGCCGAAGCCTTCAGGGTTCTTCAGCAGGCCCAGCGAGACCGAGGCCAGGAACTGCTCGGCCACATAGACCAGCATCAGCGAGACCAGGATTTCATTGGTGCCGAAGCGGGTTTTCAGAACCGCCGGGATCATCGCCCAGGCCCAGCCGCCAAGCGCGCCCGCCACAACCATCAGCGGGAAGATCAAGAACGACTCGGCAGGGTAGAAGGCAAGGCCCGCACCGGCGCCGCATATGGCGCCCATGATGTACTGGCCCTCGGCGCCGATGTTCCAGATGCCCGCGCGGAAGCCCAGCGACAGGCCGATGGCGATCAGCACCAGCGGCGCGCCCTTCACCAAAAGCTGCGGGCGGTAGTAAAAGGAGAACTCGCCAAACAGCGGCTCCCAGAAAATGGTGCGGATCGCCTCCACCGGCGGTTTGCCAAGCGCGGCAAACAAGAGCCCGCCGAAAATCATTGTCGCCAGCACCGCCACCAGCGGCGTCGCCATCGACCAGGCGCGCGACGGCTGCGGCCGTTTCTCAAGCCGGATCATTCAAGCGGCTCCCTGTTTCTTCTTTTGTTATTGTCATGCTTACGGTTGCGGTGTTCCGCCCAGCCTTTAGGCCGGGCAGCGCCCGTCCCGCCCCCCACGGGGCGGGCGCTTCGCTCCCACCCCGCCGGGCCGGGCGCTGCCCTTTGTGGAATGAACGAAGGTCAGACATGCGCCACCTCCATGCCGTGGGCGCCGCCCATCATCAGGCCGATTTCGTCCACCGTCAGCCCTGCGGCTTCGCGCGGGGCGCTGAGGCGGCCCTCGTTCAGGGCGGCAAAGCTGTCGGAGATTTCCATCAGCTCATCCAGGTCCTGGCTGATGCAGATCACCGCGGCGCCCTTGGCGGCCAGATCCAGCAGCGACTGGCGGATGGCGGCGGCAGCGGCGGCATCGACGCCCCAGGTCGGCTGGTTCACCACCAGCACGTCCGGGTCCTGCAGCACCTCCCGCCCGATCACGAACTTCTGCAGGTTGCCGCCAGAAAGCGACCGCGCCGCATTGCCGGGACCGGGGGTGCGCACGTCAAACGCCTTGATGATGCGCTCGGCGAAGTCCTTGGTCTTGCCCCAGTCGAGGAAGCCGTTCTTCTCCAGCCCCTCGCGCACCGACCCGGTGAGCATGGCGTTTTCCGTAAGGCTCATATCCGGCGCGGCAGCGTGGCCGAGGCGTTCTTCGGGTGCGGCCAGCACGCCGAGCTTGCGCCGGGCGGTGGGGCCGAGCTTGCCGATCGGCTGCCCGTGCAGCTTCACCGCGTCCGCCTCGGTCAGAGTTTCGCCGGACAGCACGCCCAGCAGTTCGTCCTGGCCGTTGCCGGCAACGCCGCCGATGCCGAGAATCTCGCCCTTGCGCACGGTCAGATGCACGTTCTTGAGCGCGGTGCCAAAGGCAGAGGGGGCCGGCACCGACAGGCCGGTGATGTCCATCGCCACATCGCCAAACTCGCGCGCCCCGCGCTGAGGTGTCAACAGGGTGCTGCCGACCATCATTTCCGCCATGTCGCGGGCGGAGGTCTCTGAGGGGGTGCATTCGCCCACGTTCTTGCCCAGCCGCAGGATGGTGGCGTGGTCGCAGAGGGTGCGGATTTCCTCCAGCTTGTGCGAGATATAGAGGATCGAAGTCCCCTCGGAGCGCAGTTTCTGCAGGGTCTTGAACAGGATCTCCACCTCCTGCGGGGTGAGGACCGAGGTCGGCTCATCCATGATCAGCAGTTTCGGGTCCTGCAGCAGGCAGCGGATGATCTCGACCCGCTGGCGCTCGCCCGCGGACAGGTCGCCGACGGTGCGGAA
Organism: Leisingera aquaemixtae; assembly: GCF_006740765.1. Taxonomy (GTDB): domain Bacteria; phylum Pseudomonadota; class Alphaproteobacteria; order Rhodobacterales; family Rhodobacteraceae; genus Leisingera; species Leisingera aquaemixtae. The sequence goes on along the minus strand of NZ_CP041159.1, from coordinate 2,334,416 downwards.
GGGGTCGAGCGGCAGCCCGTAGGTTTCCGACACTTCGCGGATGCGGGCGGCGAGGTCGCGCATCTCTGGCGGATTCTCCATGCCAAGCGCGATGTTCTCGGCCACGTTCAGCGCGTCAAACAGCGAGAAGTGCTGGAACACCATGGCGATGCCGTCGGCGCGCGCCTGGCGCGGCTCGGCCGGTTCATAGGGCTGGCCGCGCAACAGCATCTTGCCGCTGTCCGGTTTCACCAGCCCGTAGATCATCTTGACCAGCGTCGACTTGCCGGCGCCGTTTTCGCCGAGCAGGGCATGCACCTCGCCCTCGCCGATGTCAAAGGAAACGGTGTCATTGGCCACAACCCCGGGGTAGGCCTTGGTCAGGCCTTGCAGGCTCAACAGTGGTACACTCACGCGCGCCGGTCCTCTCTCTGTTCGTCTTCTTTTCCATGCCGCAGCAGTTGCGCCGCAACACCGACCGCAATCATCTGCGGATGTTTTCCAAGTTCCGGATCGCCGATCGGGCAGGTGATCCTTGCGATTGCCCCGGGGGCGTGCCCCAAGGCGGCAAGACGCGAGCGGAACCGCGCCCATTTGGTTTTGGAGCCGATCAGCCCGGCAAAGGCAAAGCCATGACTCAACAGCGCGTGGCATAGCGCCAGATCCAGCGCATGGGAATAGGTCAGCACCAAATGCGCAGCGTTTTCAGGCGCATGGCGAACCAGGAGCGCAACGTCAGCTGCCGGAATCGCGGTGACGCCGGCGGGGATCTCTGCCGGGAACCGCTCGGCGGCGGTGTCCGCCCAGGTGATCTGCAGGTCCGGCAGCGGCGCCAGCACATTGACCAGCGCCCGACCGACATGGCCCGCGCCCCAGATCCAGACCGGCAATTGGGGCTGGTGCACCGGCTCGATCATCCAGCCCTCGACCAGCTGCGGCGCCGGTGCCTGGCCCTGGCCGCGGGCGCCGGCGAGGAGCCGCTTCACCGCGACCGGCATCAGTGCCGGGCTGGCCGGGCGGGCGATGACGTGGCTGTCCAGCGTGTTCAGGTCTGCGGCCTCGTAAACCTCGCTGAAGAGCGTGACCGCACCACCGCAGCACTGACCCAGATCCGGCCCCAGCGCGTGGGTGCTGATCTGTTTCGGGGCCGCTTGCCGGCGGGCCGCCTCTGCTGCCTCATATTCCAGGGTGCCGCCGCCGATGGTGCCGGACTGGCCGGTCTCCCAGACCAGCATCGCGGTGCCCGCCTCGCGCGGGGAGGAACCGCGGATGGCGGCAATCACCACCCGCACCACGCGGCCATGCGCGGCAACCGCCCGGCGCAGCTCCTCAACGTCAAATCCCATCGCGCACTCTCCGGACCGCGCGCCAGACTTCCTCTGCCGTGGCGGGGGCGTTCAGCGCCGGGTAGGCGGTGCCAAAGGCCGCGACCGCATCGCTGAGCGCCAGCCAGGCGGAGATGCCCAGCATGAACGGCGGCTCCCCCACCGCCTTGGATCGGTAGATGGTGTCTTCCCGGTTCTGGCCGTCGAAAAGATTCACGTTGAACACATCCGGCCGGTCGGAACAGGCGGGGATCTTGTAGGTGGAGGGCGCATGGGTGCGCAGGCGGCCCGCATCGTCCCAGACCAGTTCCTCGGTCGTCAGCCAGCCTGCGCCCTGGACGTATCCGCCCTCGATCTGGCCGATGTCGATGCCCGGGTTCAGCGAGGCGCCGGCGTCATGCAGGATGTCGGCCCTCAGGATGCGGTTCTCGCCGGTCATAGCATCCACTGCCACTTCTGTCACCGCGGCGCCATAGGCAAAGTAGTAGAACGGGCGGCCCTGGCCCTTGATCCGGTCCCATTCGACCTTGGGGGTCTTGTAGAAGCCGGTGGCCGACAGGCTGACGCGGCCCTGGTAGCAGGCCATTGCGGCCTTCTCGAATGTCATCTCATCCTGGCCGATGCGCACCATGCCGTTTTCAAACACCACGTCGCCGGGGCTGGCCTGATGCTGCAGCGCCAGATGTTCGGCCATGCGGGCGCGCAAGGTGTCGCAGGCGGCCTTCACCGCCATCCCATTGAGGTCGGAGCCGGAGGAGGCCGCGGTGGCTGAAGTGTTGGGCACCTTGGCGGTGTCGCTGGCGGTGATCTTCACCTTGTCCAGCGGGATGCCGAACCGGCTGGCGGCGACCTGCGCCACCTTCTGGAACAGTCCCTGGCCCATCTCAGTGCCGCCATGGTTCAGATGCACCGAGCCGTCCTGGTAGACATGCACCAGCGCGCCCGCCTGGTTGAGGTGGGTGAGGGTAAAGGAAATCCCGAACTTCACCGGCGAGAACGCGATGCCGCGTTTCAGATGGGTCTGGCCCTCGTTCCACTTGGCAATCGCCGCCTTGCGCGCCGCATAATCCGAGGATTTCAGCAGCTGAGCGGTCAGATCGTGCAGGATATAATCCTCGACCGGCATGTGGTAGGGCGTGGTTTGCACATCCTTGGGCGGCGGGCTGGTTTTGGCGGGCTGCACCGGTGCGCCGCGGGAGGCGAGGTCGGCGTCCGGGTCCAGCGGCTGGCCGGAGGTGTCCTGCGCTTCGCCGGCGGGGGCTTCCGGGGTCTGCATGGGCGCGTAGTAATTGCGCTGCCGCAGTTCTGCCGGGTCCAGCCCCAGATCATGGGCGATGTGGTCCATCACCCGTTCGATCCCCACCATCCCTTGCGGGCCGCCAAAGCCGCGGTAGGCGGTGGCGCTTTGCCGGTTGGTGCGCAGGCGATGGCTTTCGATGCGGACATTCGGGATCAGATAGGCATTGTCGGCGTGCAGCATGGCGCGGTCGGCAACCGGCAGAGACAGGTCCTGCGCCCAGCCGCAGTCCACCAGGTGCAGGAACTCGACACCCTGCAGGCGGCCATCACCGTCAAACCCGGCGCGGTAGGAGATGCGGAAAGCGTGGCGCTTGCCGGTGATCACCATGTCGTCGTCGCGGTCATAGCGCATCTTGCAGGGCTTGCCGGTCAGCCGGGCGGCAACGGCGCAGGCGACGGCCAAGGCGTTGCCCTGGCTTTCCTTGCCGCCAAAGCCGCCGCCCATGCGGCGGGTCTCAACCCGGACGGCGTGCATCGGCAGTCCGATCGCCTCCGCCACCTTGTGCTGGATCTCGGTCGGGTGCTGGGTGGAGGAATGGACGTGCATGCCGCCATCCTCCTGCGGCAGCGCTAAGGCCGCCTGGCCTTCGAGGTAGAAATGCTCCTGGCCGCCCAGCTCGAACCTGCCCTCGACCCTGTGCGGGGCGGCATCAATGGCTTTGGCGGCGTCGCCCTTGTGATAGATGCGCGGGCCTTCCTCGAACCGGCTGTCGGCGGCGAGTGCGGCGTCGAGGGTCAGGAGGGCAGGTTCTTCCTTGTAATCCACCTTGCCCTTGCGGGCGGCGATGCGGGCATTGAGGTGGCTGTCGGCCACCACCAGGAATACCGGCTGGCCGACATAATTGACGGTGCCGGCCGCCAGCAGCGGCTCGTCGTGGATCGAGGGGGAGACGTCATTGGCAAAGGGCAGCCCCTTGGCGGTCAGCACTGCCACGACGCCGGGGCTTTGCTGCACGCCGCTGAGGTCCATGGCCGCGACATGGCCGCGGGCAATGGGGGAGAGGCCGAAGGCCAGATGCAGCGTGCCGGCAGGCGAGGGGATGTCGTCGACATAACGGGCGGCGCCGGTCACATGCAGCCGGGCGGAGTCATGGGGGAGGGGTTTGGAAACACTCATGGCCGCACCTCCAGCACCGAGACCGGCTGGCCGTTCAGGTCGGCGAAATAGCGGAGCAGCATATTGCGCGCGGTCTCCAGCCGGTATCCGGCAGAGGCGCGCATGTCGGTCATCGGGGTGAAATCCTGGTCGAAGGCCGCCGCGGCGGCCTGGATTGTGGCCTCATTCCAGGGCTGTCCGGTCAGGGCCGCTTCGACGTTTGCGGCGCGTTTCGGGATGCCCGCCATGCCGCCAAAGGCGATGCGGGCGGCGGAGATCTTGCCGTTCATCACGGTCATGTTGAAGGCGCCGAGCACGGCGGAGATGTCCTGGTCGAAGCGTTTCGACAGCTTGTAGACCTTGAGCGCATCGGGCTGGCGCGGGAAGCTGACGGCCTCGACGAACTCACCCGGGCCACGGTCCTGCCTGCCGTAGTCGAGGAAGAAGTCCTCCAGCGGCAATTCGCGGCGGCTGTCCCCCTTGCGCAGGTGCAGGGTGGCGCCGAGGGCGATCAGCGCGGGCGGGGTGTCGCCGATGGGGGAGCCGTTGGCGATATTGCCGCCCACGGTGGCGGCGGCGCGGATCTGCTGGGAGGCAAAGCGGCGCAGCATTTCGGCAAAGGACGGGTGCAGCGGCTCCATCGCTGTGCGCAGATCGTTCATGTCTGCCATGGCTTTGATGCGGACGGTGCTGTCCGTGACCTCGATCCCCTTGAGGTCATCGCAGCCGCCGAGGAAGATCATCTGCGGCAGGTGGCGGAGCTGCTTGGTGACCCAGAGGCCGACGTCGGTGGCGCCTGCGACCAGGGTGGCGTCGGGGCGGCGTTCAAAAAGGTCAGCCAGTTCATCGGCGGAACCCGGCAGCATAGGGGGCGCTGCCCCCCGGCCTGCGGCCTCCCCCCGGGATATTTCCGGCCAGATGAAGGACCCTTCCTGTGCGATCCAGTCCGGGACCGGGGCATCCTTGGCCGCCTCGGCAGCGCGGATGATCGGGGCGTAGCCGGTGCAGCGGCACAGGTTGCCCGCCAGCTGGTCGTCAAAATCCGTGGCGCCGTTGGCATGGGCCGTGACCATCGACATGATGAAACCGGGGGTGCAGAAGCCGCATTGGCTGCCGTGGTGATCGACCATCGCCTGCTGCACGGGGTGCAGGCTGCCGTCCGGGCCTGAGGCGCCCTCGACAGTGCGCACCGACTTGCCCTGCAGCTGCGGCAGGAACAGGATGCAGGCGTTCAGGGCCTTCGATCCGCGTGAATCGGTGACCATGACAGTGCAGGCGCCGCAATCGCCTTCGTTGCAGCCCTCCTTGGTGCCGGTGAGGCCCTGTTCCTCGCGCAGCCAGTCCAGCAGCGTCACTGTTGGGCTTGCGTCCGTGATGCGGACCGTTTCACCGTTCAGACGAAAGGTGAGTGCCATCTTCCCGAGACCCGCCGCGTTACCCCGTTGACCCGATGTGCCACCCTTCGATGCGGCGTAGAAGGCGCGGCGGGCTGTTTGTTGCTTGCTGGTTCCAGCCTAGGGAGCATCCCCTTGTCAAAGCAAGGAAAACCGCTGCCGCACTGCAGTATTCTGCGGCGCAATAAAGTTGCGGCATTCAGGGCTATGCTGTTATTATTTATGCTTTTTAGCCGTATCTTTGCGCAGGGCGCGGCTGGGGCGCGAAACAGCTTCAAAAAAATCCTGAAAATATCCGCGGACCGTTCCACTATTCCGGGAGACGGGCCGTGCAGTTCGCCCGTTCACCCCGCTGCGGCAATACGATAGCGTGGCGGCATGACAAGCTCTCCCCGATTCATTCATCTGCGCACCCATACCGAATACTCTCTGCTGGAGGGGGCCGTGCGGCTGAAGAAGCTGCCGGACCTGTGCAAGACGCACGGCATGCCCGCGATTGCGGTGACCGACACCAACAACCTGTTCTCGGCGCTGGAGTTTTCGGTGTCGGCGAGCGGCGCCGGGGTGCAGCCGATCATCGGCTGCCAGGTCGATCTGCGGTTCACCGAGCCGGCGCCCGGCGAAAGGCCCAAGCCGCCCGCGCCGCTGGTGCTGCTGGCCCAGAGCGAGGCCGGGTATGAGCATCTGATGAAGCTGAACTCTTGCCTGTATCTGCGGCAGGGGGGCGAGCTGCCGCATGTGACGCTGGAGGAGCTGGAGAGCCATTCCGAAGGCGTGATCTGCCTGAGCGGCGGGCCGGACGGGCCGGTTGGGCGGCTGTTGCAGATGGGCCAGCGCCCGGCGGCGGAAGCGTTGATGCAGCGGCTGAAGGCAATCTTCCCGGACCGTTTGTATGTGGAACTGCAGCGCCATCCGGGTGAGCACGGCCAGCCGGAGGCGGAGAAACAGACAGAGCGCGGCCATGTGGAAATGGCCTATGCCATGGGCCTGCCGCTGGTCGCCACCAATGACGTCTATTTCCCCAGCACGGAGATGTTCGAGGCGCATGACGCGATGATCTGCATCGCGGAGGGCGCCTATGTCGACCAGGTGGAGCCGCGGCGGCGGCTGACCGCGCAGCATTACTTCAAAAGCCAGGAGGAAATGGTTGCGCTGTTTGCCGACCTGCCCGAGGCGATTGAGAACACGGTGGAGATCGCCAAGCGCTGCGCCTTCATGGCCTATAGGCGCGACCCGATCCTGCCGAAGTTCGCCGATGACGAGGTGGCCGAGCTGCGCCGCATCGCCAACGAGGGCCTGCAGCAGCGTCTGGCGGTGATCCCGCACGCGGTGAGCGTCGAGGAATACCAGGCGCGGCTCGACTTCGAGCTGGGCATCATCGAGGGCATGGGGTTTCCCGGCTACTTCCTGATCGTTGCCGACTTTATCCAGTGGGCCAAGGACCACGACATTCCGGTGGGGCCGGGGCGGGGGTCCGGTGCGGGCTCTTTGGTGGCCTATGCGCTGACGATTACCGACCTTGATCCGCTGCGGTATTCACTGCTGTTCGAACGCTTCTTGAACCCGGAACGGGTGTCGATGCCTGACTTCGACATCGACTTCTGCATGGACCGCCGGGAAGAGGTGATCAAATACGTGCAGGAGAAATACGGCAGAGATAAAGTCGGGCAGATCATCACCTTTGGCGCGCTTCTGTCCAAGGCGGCGGTGCGCGACATGGGGCGGGTTCTGCAGATGCCCTATGGCCAGGTGGACCGGCTGTCGAAGCTGATCCCGGTCGAGGGCGTGAAGCCGATGTCCATCGCCGACGCGCTGAAGGAAGAGCCGCGGCTGAGCGAGGAAGCCCGCAATGAGCCGGTGGTGGACCGGCTGCTGACCTATGGCCAGCAGGTGGAGGGGCTCTTGCGCTCTGCCGGTACTCACGCGGCGGGCGTGGTGATCGGCGACCGGCCGCTGGATGCGCTGGTGCCGCTTTACCGCGATCCGCGGTCCGACATGCCTGCGACCCAGTTCAATATGAAATGGGTGGAGCAGGCGGGGCTGGTGAAGTTCGACTTCCTCGGCCTCAAGACCCTGACCGTCATTCAGAACGCGATGGATCTGATCTTCCAGTCGGGGCGCGACCTGCATATCGCCGCCGATGGCACCCAGCTTTATGAGCCGCCGGAGGGGGCGGAGAACCAGATCAACGCCATTCCGTTGGATGACAAGGTCACCTACGACCTGTATTCCCGCGCCAAGACGGTGGCGGTGTTCCAGGTGGAATCCACCGGCATGATGGATGCGCTGAAGCGCATGAAGCCCACCTGTATCGAGGACATCGTGGCGCTGGTGGCGCTGTACCGTCCCGGCCCGATGGAAAACATCCCGGTCTATTGCGAGGTGAAGAACGGCCAGCGCGAGATCACCTCTGTCCACCCGCTGATCGACCACATTCTGGAGGAAACCCAAGGCATCATCGTCTATCAGGAACAGGTGATGCAGATCGCCCAGGTGATGGCGAACTACACGCTGGGCGGTGCGGACCTGTTGCGCCGGGCGATGGGTAAGAAGATCAAGGAGGCGATGGACGCCGAGCGCCCGAAGTTCGAAAAGGGCGCGGCGGAAAACGGGGTTCCCGCCAAGAAGGCCTCGGAGGTGTTCGACCTTCTGGAGAAATTCGCCAACTACGGTTTCAACAAATCGCACGCGGCGGCCTATGCGGTGGTGAGCTATCAGACCGGCTGGCTCAAGGCGAACCACCCGGTGGAGTTCATGGCGGGCGTCATGAACTGCGATATCCATCTGACCGACAAGCTGGCGATCTACTTCGAGGAAGTGAAGAAGGGGCTGGGGCTGAAATACGTGCCGCCCTGCGTCAACCGCTCGCTGGCGACCTTCAACGTGGTGAACGGCGAACTGGTCTATGCGCTGGGCGCGCTGAAGAACGTCGGTTTGGACGTGATGCGGCTGGTGACCGAGGCGCGCAAGGAGGGCGGATATGACAGGCCCTTTGTCAATGTCTTCGACTTTGCCCGCCGGGTGAATCTCAAGAAGGTCGGCAAGCGGCCCCTGGAGATGCTGGCAAGGGCGGGGGCCTTTGACCAGCTCGATTCCAACCGCCGCCGGGTGTTTGAGAGCCTTGGCGCGCTGGTCGATTACTCCGCCGCGGTGCATGACCAGCGGAACTCGAACCAGGTGTCGCTGTTCGGCGAGGCGGGCGAGGACCTGCCGGAGCCGCGGCTGCCCAATGTGCCGGACTGGCTGCCGGCCGAGCGGCTGAGCGAGGAGTTCAAGGCGATTGGCTTCTACCTGTCGGGCCATCCGTTGGACGATTATATGCCGGCGCTGAAACGCAAGAAGGTGATGACGCTGGACGAGGTCACCGCCAAGGCCGAGCGCGGGCCCTTCATGGCCAAGATGGCCGGTGTCGTGGCCGGGCGGCAGGAGCGGAAGTCAGCCCGCGGCAACCGCTTTGCGTTTGCCCAGCTCAGCGACCCTTCGGGCGCCTATGAGGTGACGCTGTTCTCCGAGGTGCTGGAGAAGTCCCGCGAGTTCCTGGAGACCGGCGCCAAGGTGGTGATCACCGCCGAGGCGACGATGGAGAGCGACCAGCTGAAACTGCTGGTGCGCTCTGTCGGGCCGGTGGACAGCGCCATTGCAGATGCCGGGCGCAGTTCGCTGCGGGTGTATCTGAGCGATGCCGGCGCCGTCGGAACCGTGGCGCAGGTGCTGGAGGATGCCAAGGCGGCGGCCCGCAACGCATCGCGCGGCGAGGTCTACATGTACCTGCAGGACCCCGGCCTGCCCGGTGACGTGGAGATGGATCTGGGCCAGGCGTTCCCGATCAATCCGCAGATCAAGGGGGCGCTGAAATCGCTGGACGGCGTGATGGATGTAGAGGAGATTTGAGGCTGCGCGAGGCGCCCGGTGCCTCCGGCGGGAGGGCTGCGGCTGCCGTGCGGCCTTGCGCGTGAAATAAAATTAGCAACTTATGCCGCGCTGACCGCGTTGCATATTCAGATGGTTCAGGCCGACATCGGTTCCGCCATAGGACTGGAGAGTGCCGCAGTGCAAACATTGTTGGATTTCGGGGAGTACATGCCGCACGGCATGTGCCTGCTTTGGGAACCCTGGCTGCTGATCCTTTGGGCCGGCTCTGACCTTCTGATCTTCCTCGCCTACTTTGCCATCCCCTTGGCCCTGTTTAAGGTTTTGCGGCAGCGCAAGGACTTGAAACACCGCGGGCTGGTGCTGCTGTTTGCCTCCTTCATTCTTCTGTGCGGCCTGACCCATGCGGTGTCCATCCTGACGCTTTGGTGGCCGGCCTATCCGGCGCAAGGCCTGCTGAAGCTGGCCACCGCGCTGGTCTCGGCAACCACCGCGGTGGTGTTGTTCAAGCTGGTTCCGGTGCTTGTCGCGATACCGAGCCGCCGCGAACTGGAGCATGTCAACGGCAGGCTGCTGGAGGAAGTGGCCGCGCATGAGGAGACCCTTGACGTGCTGCGGCAGGCCCGGGATGAGCTGGAAATCCTGGTCGAGAAACGCACCGCCGAACTGCGGGACGTCAATGCCAAACTGGCGGTGACGGCGCGGGAAGCGGTGCACCGGAGCCACAATATGATTGCGGTGGTGTCGTCGATGGCGCGGCAAAGCGCGCGCGGCGTATCGGACGTGACCGACTTCGTCAGCACCTTCACCGGGCGTCTGAACGCGCTGGCCTCTGCCACCCAGACCGTCATGCAGGAGCCCTCCGGCGCCTCGGCGGATCTGGGAAGCGTGGTCCGGGCGCAGCTGGAGCCGGTGCTGCTGAGCTTCGGCGACAGGATGACGGTCAGCGGTCCCGAGGTGACGACCGGTTCGGAAGCGGCGCAGCAGATCAGCCTGGCGCTGCACGAGCTGGCGACCAATGCGCAAAAGTACGGCGCGGCCGACGGCGAGGATGCGCGCATCCGGGTGTCCTGGTCTGTCCGCGGGGAGGATGGCGCGCAGAACCGCCTGCGGCTGCGGTGGGAAGAGGATCTTTGCCATGAACCGGGCATGCCGGTGAACGGCACCGGAAGAACCGGGTTCGGCACCCGGCTGCTGACCCAGATCGTGCCATCCATGCTGCAGGGGGAGGCCAGCCGGACGGTGGAGGGCGGCAAGCTGATCTATGAGCTGGACGTTCCGCTGTCGGCCCTAGCCGAAGGGGAGAGCCAGGCCGAGAACGTGCAGCTTGCCACGCGCCTGACGGCACAGGGCTTTGGCTTGGCCTAGGCCTGCCAGGCGCTCCGGGCAGCGATTTTATTCCAAAATTCTTCCGCCGTTTGCGGCAGGCGTCAGTAATGCGGCGGGCGTTCGTCAGCGAAGACCACGCCGCCGCCGCCGTCCTGCTGGCGTTCGGCCTCGCGCTGCATCAGCATGGCGACGCGGCGGGTCAGCACGTCGATCTCCTGCTGCTGGCGGGCGATCACATCGCTCATCTCCTCCACGCTGCGGGTCAGGTGGGCGATTTGCTCTTCCAGATGCTGCATGAGGTGTCTCCTGGGTTCTGAAGCTGCTCTTAAAGGAGCGGAGTTGAAAAGCAAAGGACCGCCCCGCCGCGAGGCCGGGCTGCGTCATGCTGAAAGCATGCCTCCGGCATGATCCGCCCCCCACGGGGCGGCGCAGCCCTTATGTCTCAACGATGAACTGCGGCGTTGCCTCCGCCGCCTTCGTCTTGCTGTTGCGGCCCGCTTCCGCTAGACCGCCGGGCGAGTGAAACCGCTACCCGTGAGGAGGCCTCAGATGGCCAAAGTGAAGAAACAGCCCCGCCCCAAGGCGCAGACGCCGAAGGGGTTCCGTGACTATTTCGGTGCGGAGGTGACCCAGCGCAGCGAGATGCTGCGGGCCATCGCGGGTGTGTATCATCATTACGGGTTCGAGGCGCTGGAGTCCTCGGCGGTGGAAACCGTTGAGGCGCTGGGCAAATTCCTGCCCGATGTGGACCGCCCGAACGAAGGCGTGTTTGCCTGGCAGGAGACCGAGGACGACGGCAACGGCGACTGGATGGCGCTGCGCTATGACCTGACGGCGCCCTTGGCGCGGGTTTACGCGCAGCACCGCAACGACCTGCCGACGCCCTACCGCCGCTATGCGATGGGGCCGGTCTGGCGCAATGAGAAGCCGGGGCCGGGCCGGTTCCGCCAGTTCTACCAGTGCGATGCGGATACCGTGGGCAGCGCCTCGATGGCGGCTGACGCGGAGATCTGCGCGATGCTGTCCGACACGCTGGAGACCGTCGGCATTCCACGCGGCGATTACCTGGTGCGGGTCAATAACCGCAAGGTGCTGAACGGCGTGCTGGAGGCGATGGGCCTGGGTGACGGCGATGCCAAGCGCGACGACGTGCTGCGCACCATCGACAAGTTCGACAAGGTGGGCGAAGCGGGTGTACGCGAATTGCTGACCAAGGGCCGCCTGGATGCTTCCGGTGCCTTCATCGACGGCGTTGGCCTGTCGGACGATCAGGCGGCGCCGGTGCTGGCGTTCCTGACCTCCAAGGCGGCGGAGGCGGCGGGCACCATCGCCAACCTGCGCGCGGCGGTGGGCGACAGCAAGATCGGCCAGGAGGGCATTGCCGAGCTGGAGCAGATCGGCGAGCTGCTGGCCGCGGGCGGCTACGGCAAGGACCGGATCGAGATCGACCCCTCGGTGGTGCGCGGGCTGGGCTATTACACCGGGCCGGTGTTCGAGGCGGAGCTGACCTTCGAGATCCTCGACGAGAAGGGCCGCAAGCGGCAGTTCGGCTCGGTCTCGGGCGGCGGGCGCTATGACGGGCTGGTCAAGCGCTTCACCGGGCAGGAAGTGCCTGCGGTGGGGGTCTCGGTCGGTGTTGACCGTCTGCTGGCGGCGCTGCACGCCAAGGGGCGGCTGACGGCGGAGGCCACAGGCCCCGTTGTGGTCACCGTGATGGACCGTGACCGGATGGCGGATTACCAGGCGATGGTGGCGGAGCTGCGCAATGCGGGCATCCGCGCCGAGGTCTATCTGGGCAACCCCAAGAACTTCGGCAACCAGCTGAAATATGCGGACAAGCGGAATTCGCCGGTCGCGGTGATCGAAGGCGGCGACGAGAAGGCCAATGGCGTTGTGCAGATCAAGGACCTGATCCTGGGCGCCAAGATCGCCGAAAGCGCCACCCTGGAAGAGTGGAAGGAACGCCCGAGCCAGTTTGAGGTGCCGCGCAGCGAACTGGTGGCCAAGGTGCGTGAAATCCTGGACGGGCAGGGCTGATCATGACGCTCCGTTCTGACATTCAGGCCCGCGCGGCCCAGCTGCGGGTCCGCTTCGAGGCTGCTGGCGCGCAGGTGGTGGACACGCCATTGCTGCAGCCCGCCGGCACTTTGCTGGATCTTTATGGCGAGGACATCCGTGCCCGCGCCTATGTGACCACCGACGCCCTGCGCGGCGAGCAGATGCTGCGCCCGGACTTCACCGTGCCGGTGGTGGAGGCGCATATGCGCCACGGGGCGGAGCCTGCGCGCTATACCTATTCGGGCGAGGTGTTCCGCCGGCAGGAGCATTTTCCGGACCGGCCCAACGAATATCTGCAGGTCGGCTATGAGGTGTTCGAGCGCAACGATGCGGCGGCGGCGGATGCCGAGGTGTTTTCGCTGTTTGCGCTGCAGGTGCGCGGGTTGCCCTTGCGGGCGGCGACCGGCGACATCGGCATTCTGATGGCCGCCGTGCAGGGCCTCAACACCACGGAGAAGCGCAAGGCGGCGCTGATGCGGCACATCTGGCGGCCGCGCCGGTTCCGCTCCTTGCTGGACCGGTTTGCGGGCCGTGCCCCGGTGCCGGAAAGCCGAAGAAAACTGCTGTCGACCGAGGGCGATCTGACCGGCTCCGCGGTGGAGCTGGGCAAGCGCCGCGCGGCGGAAGTGCAGGCGCGGGTCGAGGCGCTGCGCGAGGATGCCAAGGCGCCGCCGATTGCCGAGCATGAGCTGCTGGCGCTGGAGGCGCTGATGGCGGTGCGGGAAACGGTGCCTTATGCGCTGGAGCAGATGCACGACATTGCCGTGGACCTGCCGCAGATCAGCCAGGCGCTGGACCGGCTGGATGCGCGCACCGCAGCGATGAAGGCGCGCGGCGTGGATGTGGAGAACCTGGACTTCGAGGCCTCCTACGGGCGCACCTCGATGGAGTATTACGACGGGTTTGTCTTTGGCTTCTACGCCGAGGCGCGGCCGGATCTGCCGCCGGTGGCCAGCGGCGGGCGCTATGACGCTCTGACCCGGCAGCTGGGCGACGGCGCGGAGATCCCGGCAGTGGGCGGCGTTCTGCGCCCGGACCTGATGCTGCAGCTGGAGGAGTCCCGCGCATGACCTTGAAGCTGGGGGTGCCGTCCAAGGGGCGGCTGATGGAAAAGACGTTCGACTGGTTTGCCAAGCGCGGCGTGACGCTGTCGCGTACCGGCTCCGACCGGGAATATGCCGGCGCGGTCGAGGGCGTGTCGAACATGGAGCTGGTGCTGCTGTCGGCGGGGGAGATCCCGCGCGAGCTGGCGGCGGGGCGCATTCACCTGGGCGTTACCGGCACCGATCTGGTGCAGGAGAAGCTGCCGCGGTTCGAACAGCAGGTCGAGGAGCTGGCGGAGCTGGGGTTCGGCCATGCCGACCTGGTGCTGGCGGTGCCGCAGTTCTGGATCGACGTGGACACGCTGGATGATCTGGACGCGGTTGCCTCGGCGTTCCGGGCGCAGCATGGCCACCGGCTGCGGATCGCCACCAAGTACCACCGGCTGGTGCGGGAGTTCCTGACCGATGCCGGGGTGGCGGATTACCAGCTGGTCGACAGCCAGGGCGCAACCGAGGGCACGGTGAAGAACGAAACCGCCGAGATGGTGGCCGATATCACCTCCACCGGCGAGACGCTGCGGGCCAACCACCTGAAGCTGCTGAGCGACGGCCTGGTGCTGAAGTCGCAGGCGACCCTGTGGCGCAGCCGGGTGGCGAAATACGCGGCACAGGACAAGGCGGCGCTGAATACGCTGCTGGATTTCCTGGAAAAGCGCGTCTGAGCGCGGCGGCCTGACTTCACCGCCAGTGCCATACGCTCAAGAAACCGTGATCATAGCGTGATGCCTTTCTCCGGCGCCCGGGTTTAAATCCGCGGCGCCGGCCTTAGCTGGGGTGGGGTACACTCCAACTGAAAGGACAGGCTATGAAGATACTAATGGTTTTGACGTCGCACGATCAGCTGGGGGACACCGGGGAGAAAACCGGTTTCTGGCTGGAGGAATTCGCCGCGCCCTATTACGTGCTGCGCGATGCCGGCGCCGAGGTCACCCTGGCCTCGCCCGCAGGCGGCCAGCCGCCGCTGGACCCGAAATCGGACTCTGAGGACGCCCAGACCGATGCCACCCGGCGGTTCAAGCAGGATGATGCCGCCCAGAAAGCGCTTGCCAATACGGTGAAACTGTCCGGTGTCGATGCGGGTCAGTTCGATGCGGTCTTTTATCCCGGCGGCCACGGCCCGCTGTGGGATCTGGCCGAGAGTGCGGACAGCCGCAAACTGCTGGAAAGCTTTGCCGCCGCGGACCGGCCTATCGGGGCCGTCTGCCACGCGCCGGGTGTTTTCCGCCACGTCAAAGGCAGCGATGGCGAACCGCTGGTCAAGGGCCGCCGCGTGACCGGCTTCACCAATGGCGAGGAAGAGGGTGTGGGCCTGACGGATGTGGTGCCCTTCCTGGTCGAAGACATGCTGAAGGACAAAGGCGCCGATTACCGCAAGGGCGATGACTGGGCCTCTTACGTCGAAGTCGACGGCAAGCTGGTCACCGGCCAGAACCCGGCCTCCTCGGAAGCGGCCGCCAAGGAACTGCTGGCCTTGCTGAAGTAATCCCGGCCGGGGCTGCGGGGCAGGCGGGGCGCCGTCTGCCCTGGCGGCTGCCGCCAGGACCGGGGCAGGGGGCTCAGATCACGCCGATTTCGGCCAGCGCCTGCGACAGCTCCGGCGGCAGCGGCTCTTCCTGGCTTTTGCCTGCGGGCAGGTCAGCGGGCGATTCTTCGGGCTTCAGGTAGCGCCAGCCCTGGAACGGGCGTTTTTGCGCCGTATGGGTGCGGTGGATCTCCGGATCCAGCACGATGGCGCAGCGGCGGATGCCGTCCTCGCCCGTCACCTCATCGAGCCGCAGGATGCGCTGACGGCATTGGATCAGCCCCTTGATCACCCAGTAGATCGAGCCGCCGTTCAGGATTTCGGCCTCGCGCTTGGGCCACATGCGGGTGACATGGCGGGGCAGGCCGCCGGGCAGGTCTTTGCGGCGCATCGCTTGCCAGGCCTTCAGGCTTTCGACGCTTTCGGTGCCCACCGAAAGCTTCACAAGATTCACGCGTTTATCCACAGGTTCCCCACAGAGTCGTCCAGAGTTCTGACAGTATATAGTAGTTTACTGATCGCTGGCTTCAAGGTATTGTGTTCCTCCACGCTTTTGCTGCAAGAAAGCATTAACAATTTGCGGATTCGCTGCCGGGGGAAATCCCCGGTGCCGGAGCCGCTTTTCCGGCGCTTGGACGCCAACACGACACAAGTACGACTCAAAGGACCGACATATGAGCCGCTTTGCCGCCCCCATCGCCGAGCAGATCTGGGATATGAAGTACCGTTTCAAGCAGGCCGATGGCGCGCCGATCGACGTGACCGTCGAGGACACCTGGCGGCGGATCGCGCGGGATCTGGCGCGGGCGGAGAAAAAGCCGGACGCGTGGGAAGAGAAATTCTATGCCGCGCTGGAGGATTTCAAATACCTGCCCGCGGGCCGGATCACCGCGGGCGCAGGCACCGCGCGTCAGGTGACCCTGTTCAACTGCTTTGTGATGGGCACCATCCCGGACAGCATGTCGGGCATTTTCGACATGCTGAAAGAGGCGGCGCTGACGATGCAGCAGGGCGGCGGCATCGGCTATGACTTCTCGACCATCCGGCCGCGCGGCGCCGATGTGAAGGGCGTGGCTGCGGATGCCTCCGGTCCCTTGTCGTTCATGGATGTGTGGGACGCGATGTGCCGCACCATCATGTCTGCCGGCTCGCGCCGCGGCGCAATGATGGCGACCATGCGCTGCGACCACCCGGATATCGAGCAGTTCATCACCGCCAAATCCGACGCCGCGCGCCTGCGCATGTTCAACATGTCGGTGCTGGTCACCGATGCCTTCATGGAAGCGGTGAAGGCTGACGGCTCCTGGGAGCTGCAGTTCGACGGCAAGGTCTATCACACCGTCGAGGCGCGCGACCTGTGGAACAAGATCATGCAGGCGACCTATGACTATGCCGAGCCGGGCGTGATCTTCATCGACCGCATCAACAAGGCCAACAACCTCAACTACATCGAGACCATCTGCGCCACCAACCCCTGCGGCGAGCAGCCGCTGCCGCCCTACGGCGCCTGCCTGCTCGGCTCGATCAACATGGCGCGGCTGGTGGCCAGCCCGTTTGAAAAAGACGCGCATCTGGACCAGGACGCGATGCAGGAGCTGGTCGCCACCGCGGTACGCATGATGGACAATGTGGTCGACGTGTCCAAGTTCCCGCTGGACGCGCAGGCGGAGGAGGCCCGGAACAAGCGCCGGATCGGCCTGGGGGTCACCGGTCTCGCCGATGCGCTCTTGATGCTGGGGCTGGAATACGGCTCCGACGAGGCGGCGCGTCAGACCGACGAATGGCTGCACGCGATCGCCCGCGCCGCCTATCTGGCGTCGGTGGACCTGGCCAAGGAAAAGGGCGCCTTCCCGCTGTTTGATGCCGAGAAGTACCTGAACTCCGGCAACATGCTGAACATGGACGAGGACGTGCGCGACGCCATCCGCGAGCACGGTATCCGCAACGCGCTGCTGACCTCGATCGCGCCGACCGGCACCATTTCGCTTTATGCAGGCAACGTGTCCTCGGGTATCGAGCCGGTGTTTGCCTATGCCTATACCCGCAAGGTGCTGCAGAAGGACGGCTCCCGCACCGAGGAGGAAGTGGTCGACTACGCGGTTCAGATGTTCCGCGAGAAGTTCGGCGCCGACGCCAAGCTGCCCGATTACTTCGTCAACGCCCAGACGCTTTCGCCCGCGGCCCACGTAAAGATGCAGGCGGCGGCACAGAAATGGATCGACTCGTCGATCTCCAAGACCATCAACTGCCCGGAAGACATCTCTTTCGACGACTTCAAGGACGTCTACATGCAGGCCTGGGACCAGGGTTGCAAGGGCTGCACCACCTACCGCCCGAATGACGTGACCGGATCGGTCCTGACGGTGAGCGAGAGCGCCGATACCGCGCCGGGCGAGACCGCCAAGGCGCCGCATGAGAGCGATTTCGACGAGAACGGGGCCGAGGTCGTCTACATGTCCGAGCCTCTGGACCGCCCGCAGTCGCTGGAGGGCCATACCTACAAGCTGAAGTGGCCGGATTCTGAGCACGCGATCTACCTGACCATCAACGACATCATCATCAACGGCCACCGCCGCCCGTTCGAGGTCTTCATCAATTCCAAGAACATGGAGCATTATGCCTGGACCCTGGCGCTGACCCGGATGATCTCGGCGGTGTTCCGCCGCGGCGGCGACGTGTCTTTTGTGGTCGAGGAGCTGAAAGCGGTGTTCGACCCGCGCGGCGGTGCCTGGGTGCAGGGCAAGTACATCCCCTCGATCCTGGCCGCGATCGGCGGCGTGATCGAGACGCATCTGGTCAAGACCGGTTTCCTGGAGGGCGAGGGCATGGGCCTGAAGTCCGACCCGCAGGCGCAAGTGGTGAACCTGAACCAGCCCCGCGGCAAGGCCTGCCCAAGCTGCGGCCAGTACGACATGCAGATGGTCGAAGGCTGCATGACCTGCCGCAGCTGCGGCCACTCGAAGTGCGGGTGAGGGGTAAGCAGTGCTGTTGTTCGGTGTATGACCCGCGAAAACGTGCCCATTTTGGGGTTTTCTGACCATTCCGACACGGGTTTAATGACCACCGGCCGCGACGCGGCCGGTGGTTTCTTTTTAAAACAATGGCATAGGGGGCGGTTGCCTTTTGCCTGCTGACGAGACCGGTTCGCCTGAACAAGCCCGCTCAGCCTGTTGACTGAAGCCGCTGTTATGAGCAGGACTGAAGTGCAAACCTGGCCAGGTTCTTTCCTTCACTTACCCGAGCACAGCCTGTGCAATCGGGAGCCAGACGGCGCAGTGCGCCGGGAAAGGGCCAGCTATGTCCAAGATCAAATTCATCGACGCAGAGTTCCTAGATGCCGACAAAGAACGTCGGGCAATACGGCGGCGCCTGGAGCGGTTTCTGAAAGAGCGGCGCGTATCAGAGCGCGGCGTTGTGCCTCCGGAACCGGAGGATCCGGAGGACGTCCTGCGGTGGGAAACAGACTTGATGCAGGTTCGTTTCGAGCGCGAAGTTCAGGACCGCATAGACCGCCGGGTGATCAGGCTGGCGGAGCGGCGGGACGCGGCTGCAGGCCTCGCCCACCTGAAGCGCGATGACCGAAGGGCACTCGAGGTTCTGCGCAACGGGGTGAGCCTGATCAGGATCCGGACAGAAGACCAAGTGGATGAAATCGCCGCTGGTATTCATGCCGACATGCCCTGGATGGCACCTGCGACGGATCTCCTTTGGAAATCGATGCGGCGATCAGTCCGCAATGGGGATTCGGGCTTTCGCTTGCCTCCGGTGCTGCTGGACGGACCCCCGGGAATTGGCAAGAGCATGTGGGCCCGTCAGCTGAGCACAGCACTTGGTGTGCCCCGCTGTGGCGTAGAGGCGACGGCAGAGCAGGCGTCGTTCGGCATCGTGGGCTCCCAGCGCGGCTGGGCCAACGCACAGCCGGGACGCCCTTTGATGACGATCCTGAAGCACCTGATCGCGAACCCGATTGTCGTTGTGGATGAGGTGGAGAAGGCGGGAGTTGCGACTTCGACAAAAGGGAACAGCTTTGGACTTGCCGAGGGACTGCTGTCCCTCTTGGAGCCATCTTCGGCGGCATCATGGCAATGCCCCTACTATCAGGTCGGGTTCGACATGTCCTGGATCAGCTGGGTGCTGACCAGCAACACCTTAACAACCTTGCCAGCTCCTCTGTTAAGCCGCCTGGAGGTCATAAAGCTGTCACCTGTCCCGGTGCCTGACCTGGTAGCCTTTGCCCGCCGTGAGGGTGGCAGGCGCGGGTTGGCACAAGCGTCTGTCGAGGCCGTAGTCGAGGTGCTGGAGATTTCTGGTCAGACAGCGCCGTTGAGCCTGCGGCATGTCATCCGGATGCTCACTCGGGGGGAAGCGTTGGAGGCGGCTCGGCTTCTTCATTGAACATGCAATTTCTTTAAACGTAGAGCTTTGTTGGAAGGAGCCGCATATGGCCAGCCGAAATCATTACATCACTGTTGAAGCGCAGCGCATCATGGAGCGGTTTCCCGAGGTGTATGGGCCTCCGCCTTGGAGCATCAAGAAGACAAGCCTCGCTTGGGGCTTCGCCTGTGGCGAGGGCTGGTATCCTCTGATTGAGCGCCTTAGTGCAGATCTCGCCGACATCATACGTGAGGATGGTCTGACACGCTTCCGGGCGCAGCAGGTTAAACAGAAACTGGGTGAGTTGCGGTTCTATGAGCGCGGCGGCAACGAGCGCACCGCCTATCGGATAGCTCAGGCCCAGATGGAAGCTGCGAAGACCTGTGAGCATTGCGGTACTCGGTCGGCCCAGAAGAAATCCCTCGGCGGCTGGCTAACAACCACATGCGATGCCTGCGCGGTGCGGCTATTGAGGTCTCGATCTTAGCAGGAGCAGCACCCCTAATTGCTTATGGTGGCATGCTCTGAGCCTTTAAGTGTCTCCTACTGCTTGTAGACATGCTGTAGGCGTGAAGGCTGGTAGCCAACTTCCCGTATTCGGACATCCCACTTGGCGTAGGAGATGGCGTGGTTCAGCACAGATGACGCTGGGCTTAGCAGGAATGTCAGCGTTGCGCAGGAAGCGCCCATTGCAAACTCGGCCGTTGACGCAGCCAGCCGAGGTTTTCTGCTGCGGCGCGGCCCGCCGTTACGGTCGTTCGCTGCGACTGCGAGGTTTTGCAGCTGGTGAGCTCACACAGTGCGGGACTAAGCTGCCATTGCGCAGCACAGTTCAGCTAGCTGAGATCACCGCTTCTTTTGTTGGCGCAGTCAATCCAGTCAGAGGCAAAATCGACTAGAGATCGAAAATCGCATATCTTGCAATCCGCACCTCCGAATTTCCCGAAAGAAACAGCGTCGGTCTTTTCGAACGCCTCACCCACTGCAGGAAACAGCCGGTTCATATCATCTGCCACGTCGGGTGTTTCGATCCATGATCCGTTGGGGCCACCGTTCTTGAAGCGCCGCGTCTTGGTCCGCTTATGTTGTGCAAAGGTCTCGGCTGTGTGAAGGGCCGAGCATCGGTTCCAGCCGACCCCGATCAGCAAGATCTTCATGGCAGAGCGATCACGGAGCTTCCCAAGGGGCGTTTTCTCTCCCGTTGCCCACGCGAGGCTGTGTTCCTTGAGAAAGTCATTTGCTTTCTTGCCATTGAGGCAGATCGATACAGCCGGGTGTTCGCTGCGTTGGGTTCCCGGCCAGGTTCTGAAAGTCTCCGCAATGACACCCATGCCAGACGTTGGGGATTTCGCTACATCGAAACCGGGAACCGCGTCTTCGATTTCGGCAATCTTATCTTGGGTCAAGCGGGAGGGATCAACTCCAGCAGGAAAGTAGGCGTCGGAAGAGAACCCGGGCATTCCTACAAGACCTGTTTCACCTACCGCTTTGAGAAGGCTTTCCACAATTGTTCGTGACCTGCCCCCCGCGAAATCCCTCACCATGATGTAGAGTCTGCCCAACCTATGTAGGAGCAGACGAATGCGTAAGAGCCGTTACACCGAGGCGCAAATCATCGGGATGATCAAAGAGCAGGAAGCCGGGATGCCGACGGCGGAGGTGTGCCGCCGGCATGGGCTGAGCCCGGCGACCTTTTACAAGCTGAAGTCCAAGTATGGCGGCATGGAGGTATCGGAGGCGGCGCGGCTGAAAGCGCTGGAAGATGAGAATGCCAAGCTGAAGCGGCTGCTGGCAGACACGATGCTCGACAATGTGGTTCTGAAAGACCTGCTGGGAAAAAGCTGACGGCACCGAAGGAGCGGCGAGAGGCAGCGCTCACTGCGATGCGGGATCATGGCATCTCGCAGCGCAGGGCCTGCCGGCTTGTCGGTGTCGACCCCAAGACGGTCCGGCGCAAACGCCCGCCCGACCATCCCGAGATCCGCCAGGAGATGAAAGAGATCGCTGGCAAACGCCGCCGGTTCGGCTACCGGCGGATCGGCGTGCTGCTTGAGCGAAAAGGCATGATCATGAACCACAAAAAGCTTTACCGCCTCTACCGGGAGGAGGGTCTTGCAGTGAAACGGCGGCGGGGCCGCAAACGCGCCCGGGGCTCGAGAACGCCGATGCCCGAAGCCACACAGCCCAACCAGCGCTGGTCCCTGGATTTCCTGGCAGACAGCTTCGGCGCGGCGCGGAAGTTTCGCATCCTGGCCGTGAATGACGACTGCTGCCGGGAAAACCTGTGCCTGGCGGCAGACACCAGCATTTCAGGAGAGCGCGTTGCCCGGGAGCTGGACGCGCTCGTCCGGATCTACGGAAAACCCGCTTGCATTGTCAGCGACAACGGGACGGAATTCACCAGCCAGGCAATCCTGAAATGGGCCGACAGGAACGGGGTGGATTGGCATTACATCGACCCCGGAAAACCGCAGCAGAATGCCTTTATCGAGTCATTCAACGGCAGCCTGCGGGACGAGCTTCTCAATGAAGAGCTGTTCGATACCCTGGACGATGCCCGCCGCAAGCTGGCGCTGTGGCGCTACGATTACAACAACGTCAGGCCGCATTCTTCGCTGGGGAACAGAACGCCAATGCAAGCGCGGCAGGCGCTTGAGCTATTTGAGGGCTCCGCGCCTGCCGCGCTTGCCAAGCCCGAGACCGACGATTACCAAAACCAAACCCGCAGACTCTCCTCATGAACGAGGGACCAGCGGGGGGCAGGTCACCTGGCCTCTCGTTGTAGAGTTTATCCCCTGCTGCGAGATCTTGCACATCTCACAGTAGGGAGTGCGTTTCGCAATGTGTGTTACAAATTTGTTTCTCAAATCATTGAGGGTCGAGATCTAAGCGTCGGGTCACCGACGTTGGCCGGATGAAGCCAAGGCCCAGGCGGTGGCGGATAGCTCCAGGCTACCCTCGAAGCCATCGCCGCAGTTGACTCTGGCAGCCGGCTCGATGAACTCCTCTCTTAGAACTTCCAGCCGTTAAGTTGAAAGGCCGGTGCCCTTCAGGTGAGGGAAATATCCCATGTCGTTGCACAAGAACCCCAAGATGGGGTTCTTGTGCTTTTTGCTTCACGGTATGCGGTACAATACGCCAAATGGAAATCGTTAAAGTCAACCGCTAGTACAACGACCGCGATGGCAACCGCCAGGAAGCGACTGATTACCACAACATCGTTGTCTTTGGGAAAGTCGCGGAGAACTGCGCCCGCTACCTCCACAAAGGAGCACTTGTGATGGTCGAGGGCAGGATGGGTTGTAGTCAGCGGCCGCTCGTGTTCCAGTACAGGCGCAACGCCGCCATCGTCTTATGGAAGTCAGCCATGTTCCAACAGACGTTCGCCCCGTCTCGTATCAACCAGTGCAGGTCGTTGGCGCACGCTAGTTGGGTCGGGTCACAACTATCCAACCACGCCAGGCAGTTCTCGACCGTCTGTTGATACGTCCAGCTGAAGTTTTGCGTCGGCACGTTCCAGAGCATCCCCTCCAAGAAGTAGGAAAGGCTCCGGGAAATCAGACGCGATCCGGCACCTCTGTGAACTGGCCGGTCAGGACCACAAGGTGGTGGAGCACAACACCATCCGCAGCCTGGACGGCAGGCGTTTTGAGCTGCGCGGCGAGGCGTTTTCCACGGAATTTCTGACCGGCTCCGTGACTCGCTTTTGCCCTGCCTGCCTGGCCGAGGATGAAGGTGCCGCCAGCCGTCCCCACGCACGGCGGCGGGGGCGGCTGGAGTGGCTGCTGGCTCCGGTCAGGATTTGCCCGCGCCATCTGCAGCCGCTCATGGAGCGGCAGCGTGATGCCTGGGACGGCAAGGCCCGGGAACTGCAGCTGCTGGTGCCTGAAACCGGTGCTGCTCTGCAGGCGCTGGCGGAGACGTTATCAACGCTTTGGTGCAGCCCGCGGTGCTCCAGCACAACCACGCTCTGCTTTCTGAACTGCCGCTGATCAGTAACGTGATCAATGAAACCAAGGATAAGCCCCGCAGCGACGAGCAGAATGCCGAGGAAGACGGTGATCTGGGACCAGTAGACCGATAACCCGCCACCAGGGGCAGTCAGTACTGCTCGCACGACTACCAGAGGATCCTGCGCCAGCATGGGTTCCAGGCGTCGATTAGCAGGAAGGGCAATTGCTATGACAACTCCGCAGTGGAAACCTTCTTCAAGACCCTCAAGGCTGAATTGATCTGGCGCAGGTCATGGCCAACACGCCGAGACGCTGAGATGGCCATCTTCAACTACATAAACGGCTTCTACGATCCGCGCCGACGGCACTCTGCTTTAGGCTGGAAAAGCCCAGTCGCTTTCGAACAGAAAGTGGCTTAAACGAGCACATGGGGCGGCACTAAAACGTGACAGGTCCACTTTCAATTTGGACCACTCAAGTGGGTCTGCTCACGTCCAAACTCATCGAAAGAAACTATCCATCCGGCCTGATGCCAACGTCCAATGCTGCGGGTGGCGTCAAGGGAAGAAGGGCGCAGAAAGCGGGCTTCGCAGAATCCTGCATAACATACTTGATTGTCGCCTTGGGCCTGACCGAACGCCGCGGCGCAGCTTCGCCATTGCAGCCGTTCGTAGATCGCGCAGCATTTTTGAAGGCCGAAGGACAGCAGAGCGGGACCTTGCTGCCGTTCTCCGCACGTGCAGCCAGGACGCCCACACGTGTCCGCTATCAGCACCTGCAGGGCAAAGCGACTTCATGCGGCGGCAGGCTCCACCCGACGTCCGGAGCGGGGGAACGCGGCGCTGGATTGCCGCGTTGAGGTCCGAGACGAAAGGAGATTGGCATGAATAAGTTCTTTATCGGCAGCGCCGTGGCGCTCGCTCTGACTTCGACATCCCTGTCCGCTGCCCCGGTCCATGCGCAAGGCGGCATCGCAGGCTTCGGCACGGCGAACAGCGAGCAGATCTGGCTCGCCAAGGGCAACAACGGCAAGGGCAATGGCAACGGGCACGGCAGCATGAAGCGCGCCGAGAAGGGCAATGGCAACCCCGGCAACGGGAACGCCAATGCCGGCAATGGGCATGCCAAGCCGGGCCAGGGAAATGATCACGCCGGCAAGGGCAAGCCCAAACATGCGGGCGGACCCAAGCGCAAGCAGAACGGCGCCGGTGCCAAGAACGCACCGGAGGGGAACGGCGGTGGCGCCAAGGGCCGCCGGGCCTTCACCGCGGCGGAGCGTGAAGAAGCCGTCAGCCGCATCGTCTCGGCACCGGCCCCCGCGGGCCGCGACATGCTGCGCGTCGCGGGTGCGGCAGCGCTCGCCCTGGCAACGCCGCAGCTGCTGGCGTCCGGCATCCCGGACGATGAGCTGATCGTCTACAGCAATTGCCCGCCGGGCCTTGCAAAGAAGGATCCGCCTTGCGTGCCGCCCGGCCTGGCCAAGAAAGGCGTGACCTTTGACGAATGGGCCTCCTACGGCCACGATGGATACGATGAGATCTGGGCCAAGCGCCGCGACGCATGGCTCAGTGCTGAATCCTATGGCGATCCGGACCCCGGGCTTCTGCTGCTGCAGTCGGACCACGTTGCGACGCTCTTCGGTCTTGATCCCGCGCCTGAGGGCCAGCGGTATGCCCTGATCGACGGCATGCCGGTCCTGCTCGACGAGGAGGATTACACCTCGCTGCTGCTGGTGAACCAGATGGCACAGGTGGCAGAGCTGAAGGCCGGGGTGCCGATCGCCCCGACGGCAGCCCTGACGCAGGAGGAACTGATCAGCCTGTACCGTCTTCCGCAGCCGGGTGCCAATGAGAGTTACGCCGTGTTGAACGGCCAGCTGGTGAAGCTGAACGAGTCGGAATACGAGCTCCTGCAGATGCTCCGCATCGCGCGGGCTGTTCTGTAAGCCTTCGGGCTGACAAACACAGGCCCTTGGATTTCTCCCGGGCCTGAGCTGTGACTGGAGCAGCCGCCGGCCATGCGGCGGCTGCTTTCCTTTCTGGCGGAAAACGCGGCAGCCGCATGTGACGCCCGCACCCCCGTATTTCGCGCCTTGCGGGAAAAACGTGCCTGCCAATAACCCGGTGTTTTAAAACGGAACATGCCCTCCAGCAGGGTCTTCCGCCCTTGATCTTCCGGTTTTGTTAAAATTTTCCTTTTGTTTTTAACCTCTTATTACCCTATCCTGTGCATATTGCAGCTGTTGGCAGCTGCGATTTCAAACTGCTCTGCAGCTTCCTGGGTACTCAGTTAAACAGGATGACAGTATGACTTACAAAGTTTCCAGAATTGCGCTTTTCGCCGGGACATTGCTTGCTGCAGCAGGCTGCAGTGTTCAGGACAGAGCAAATGACAGCCTGAACGGAATGCACAGCACCCGGCTTCTGGTTGACGAGAGTGTGTCCGCAGGAGTGACCGGCAGCGCTGCGTATGGTGCAGAACAAACCATGAACGCATTCTTAACGGGCTACAGCTATTGGGACAATACCCCGCGCGGCTCGGCACAGATTGCCCGCCCGGTGATCCACCGGCAGGCAGGCGGGACCGGCACTTACGAGGACCCGGTGACGCTTGCGGTCGGGCATGTGAAACGGAACGGCCGCAGCTACATGGACTACCCGGCAGGCACCAAGTTCTACATCAAGAACCTGCAGCGTTACGCGATTGTCGAGGATCTGTGCGGTGACGGGCCGAAACCGCAGGCCGGACCGTGCCACAGCGGCTATCAGGGCCACGACTGGCTGGATATCTACGTGGGCGGCAAGGGCATCAATGAAAGCTGGGTCGACGGCTGCATGAACCGCATCACCGGCATTCAGCCGGTTATCCTGAACCCGAGGCCAGGTTACCCGGTGTCGCCGGGAGAGATTGCTGCCAGCGGATGCGCCACGTTTTGAGGCAAAGCTGTTGTGCAGACGGTTCCCATTCCGCGTCTTGCCGGTTCGGGCCAGTCAGCCTGAACCGGCAAGACGATGCGCAATCGCCTGAAGGATAACGCCGTTTGTGTTCAGATCCGTGTAGGCCTCGGTCGGCCGCCCGGTCTTCAAGTAGATGCTCGACGCAAAACCGTTTTTGGTCCGGGCAATATTTCTGGTGAAGCTGACCAGTTTTTCGGAGTAGTCATGCGGCTGATAGGCCGACCAGAGAAAGGCGGCCTTGCTGCTGAGAGCCAGGTTCTCTGCGCGGAATTCGGGCGTCCGGTACTCCGGCTCCTGCCCGACGGTGTCAAAGGCCCACGTGCGCTCTTGCGCATCCAGCTGCAATCCCTGGTAGAGGAACCAGGGCGCCTTGTCGATTGGCCCTTCCGAGACGCAGATGAGCCTGCCTGTTTCGCGGAAATCCTCCAGCTGCGCGCCGAACAGCACGTCAGCCAGATAGGCGCTTTCCTGCGACATCCCCAGTTCCATTGCCTCAAGCAGCAGGGGCTCTGCCCCAATCGGCCCGATCCTGGCCGCAGCTTCAAGCAGCGCCATCTGCCCGTCGGCTGCCGACCGGCCGGCAAAGACCTCATATGGCGATTTTGCGGACACCCCCCACCGCCGGAAGGCCAAGGCCGAATAATGGGCGCTGTGGGACACGTATGAGGTCTTCAATTCACCGTCTGTGACAGAGTGGATTTCGCCGTCAATGATCACCTTGCGAAGGTCCCAGGAGCCGACAAGCGCCTCCAGCTCCTCGCCGAAATTGCTGTGGCGGCGCAGGTTGTCCAAGGCGGCAAGCAGCCGGCCCGCGTCGGAGCCGTCAAAGTTCTTGTTGCCCCACTTGCGGCGGTCGGTCCGTATCCACCCCTGCGGCAAGTGGCGGCCCTGCGACGTCCGGCCCGCGATATTGGGCAGGATCTTGCGGATTGCGGCCGCAAAGTCCTCCTGGCTGATCAAGCCGATTTGCCTGGCTGCCAAAAGCCCGTTGATGTGGCTGCCGACATCCCACATCGTGACGGCCTCGTGATACCGCCCGCCTGGCGCGAAATCCACGGTCGCAGGGCACAGCCCGGTGCCAGGGTCAGTGAATTTCTCGAAATACCGCCAAGCCACGCGGGCATCTTCAAGCAGCTCCTCCCGCCCGGCATCGCCCAGGCGGGGGCGTGTTTTTATCAGCTCTGGCGCAGTGGCAGCCGTCTTCCGGTAGCGGGCGGGCAGCGGTCCCGCGGGCACGACAGTCCGGGAGAACGTTTCGAGCAGGAGAAACTGCGTCCCTTCAGCGGCGGCCATGTCTTTCAGAAGGCCTTCCAGTGCGCGCCGCTCCGGCGGGAATGCAATCGCGTCCGGCTTTAAGAAAATCACTGCATCTTCAGTTCCGGACGTTGCAGATTGAAATGCCTCCACCACGCCGCTGCCGCTGACAACGTGGCGCGGGAATTGCAGGAAACCCGCACGCCCCAGCCCCTGCGGTCCGGCCGCGTCCGCGGGAAAGGTCACGCCGATGCCTGGCCCCAGCGGCCGGGCCGTCCGGATTTTGGCGGTGCTCCGGTCTTCGATATCAATGGGGAACATGCCGGGCTGCCCGGCGTCTTCATTCTGAAAACCGGTCCGGACCCAAAAGCCGCTGCCGGCCCGTTCCGGATCTTCCGCCCCGGTCGAATAGGGGATG
Source organism: Leisingera aquaemixtae (assembly GCF_006740765.1). GTDB lineage: Bacteria > Pseudomonadota > Alphaproteobacteria > Rhodobacterales > Rhodobacteraceae > Leisingera > Leisingera aquaemixtae. The sequence continues at coordinate 2,306,485 of NZ_CP041159.1, read as the reverse complement.
CCCGCCGCCTTCAGGAATTCCGTAAAGGCCGAATACGCGGATGCCTGATCGCGGTCGTCCGCCTGCGGCTGCAGCACATGCAGGCACAGCACACGCTTGAACCCGTAGCTGTCGCGCAGCTGGATGTCTGTGACCGGCAGCAGAGACAGATCCCCGTCCAGCTCCTGTTTCGAAAGCGCGCTGGCGTAGCGCTCCGCAGCTGTCTCCAGCTGGTTCAGATCGATCCCGGAGATGTCCTGGGCTGAAAGGTAGAGAATGTTCTGGCTGGCCGAAATGCCGGCAGCAGCCGCATCGCCGTGGAAATCCGTTAGCGACTGCACCGTGCCGCCGAAAAGCCGTACAACACCGTTTTCCCACGTCTCCGATCGAACCGGAGCCGACTGCGCCGGAACCGACAGGAGATTGAGGAAGCCAGCGGAACGCACCCCCCGGGGAGCAGCGGGGGCATCCTGATCCGCACACGCGATTGTCTGCATGAGGCGGTGCGTGTTTCGGGCAGACACCGCCGGCTGCAGCATGGTTTGCAGGGCAGAGCGGGCCTCATGGGCTGCCCGGGCTTGAAAATGCTCGGAAAGCGAGGACAGCTCCGGAATGTATGGCACGACATCCAAACCGTTCCTGCCGAGCATATACCCGTTCAGCACCTGTGCCAGCTTGCTTTGCGCAGGGTAGGGCCGGCCGTGCTCGTCAAAGGGATTGACGAGGCAGGCCAGCGGCATGTTCCGGTCGAGAAACGCATCTATCACCGTAATAAGATGCGGGATCGAGACGTCTTCGGTGATGTTTGTCACAACCGGAAACGCCTGCGCCGGAAGCTGCCACAGCGTGGAAGCAGCGCCCTTGCCCGGCAGCAGCGCCAGACCGGCCGCCGCCGATTTCAGAAAGGACCTGCGTTTCATGTGTTGCCGGCCACCAAACCGTAATCGCGCCCGTGACGTTTGACGCTACCCCAGTTGGCTAAACGTCCGGTTACGGCCCGCAGGATCGAGCGGATGACCGAAAAATACAGGAGCGGGCGGTACACCAGCCTTTGCAGCGGGAACAGCAGCAGGGACCAGTTGCTTTCGTCCTTGTCGGTGGTGATCGCAATGGCGGCAATCAGCAGCTCCAAGGCTGGCAGCGCCATAAAGGCCCAGAGGTATTGCATCGTTTGCACGTGCTGGGTGCTGCCAACATCGCCAGTCCAGCCGCCTGCCATGAGGTTGTAGAGCATAAAGATCACAAACAGATCTGCGATGGGGGCCAGCAGCGGGAAGACATAGCCGAACACGAACATGTCCGAAATGGACACCAGGCCGATCGGACGGCCCTCGAGGATCGCCCGTTTGTGCTTCCAGGCGCTTTGGAACATGCCCAGGGACCAGCGGAGCCGCTGCTTCAGGAGCTGGCCTACATTCTCCGGCACCTCGGTGTAGGCCTTGGCCTTGGGCTCGAACACCACAGTATAGCCCGCCCGGTTCACCTGAATTGTGAGGTCGGTGTCTTCGGTCAGGGTTTCTTCACTGAACAAGCCCGCCTTCTTCAAGGCTTCGACCCGCCACGCGCCAATGGCGCCGGGGACCACCAGAATACCATTGATCAGGTCGAAGGCTTTCCGTTCGACGTTCTGGGACGTCGCATATTCAAAAGCTTGCAGGCGGGTCAGCAGGTTCACGCGGTTGCCTGCGATGATCTTGCCTGCCACCGCGCCGGTTTTCGGGTCTGCGAAATGCCTGACCAGATGGGTGATCGCGTCTTTGCAGACCTGCGTGTCCGCATCGATGCAAACCGCAAATTCTGCGTCGGTGCTTTGGATGGCCCTGTTCAGCGCGCTCCATTTTCCCTGGTTCGGCTGCGAGATGAGGCGCACCTCGCTTTTGTGGCCGAACTTCAGGACCTCAAGCAGCGTGTCATCGGTCGAGCCATCGTCCACCACGATGATTTCCAGGTTTTTGTAACCGCTCGCCCGGACGCTTTCGACGCATTGGGCAATCACCTTTGCCTCGTTATGAGCGGGGATAACCACGGCAACCTTCGGCTGCCTCTGCAACGGCGTAAACCGTTCGCGGCGGTTCAACAGCGCCAGGATCAGAATGCCGGCCGAGCGGAGAAGGCCGATTGCAAGCACCACCCAGAAGACAACCACGACCGCCTGTTGCGCCACCCAGACCATGGAGAACGACACCCGGTCGAAGGCCGGAGAGCCGCCCTGGGCCACAGGCATCAAGGCCGCGCGGTTGGTGCCCAGAAGATCCGCGAGCGTCGTGAACTCATAGCCTTTTGCCCGGAGCGACCGGATAATCGGGCGGACGGCTTCCACGGTCGCGGTGCGGTCCTGGCCGCCATCGTGCAGAAGGATGACATTGCCGTTTCCCTGCTCCACCTCGCCGATCACATAGTTCGCGATCTGCCCGCTGTCCCAGCCTTCCCAGTCTTTGGGGACAATTTCCATACCTGCAATGGTGAACCCGCGGGCTTCGGCAGCCTCCAGCGAGGCGGCACGTTCTGCGCTAATCGGTCCGCCGCGGCGCTGAAACGGCTCGCGGTAGAGCATGGTTTTCCGGCCGGCTGATCCAGCCAGGATCTTATCCAGAAGCGCAAATTCCAGATCGACACGGGTCTGGGAGATCTGGTCCATTCTCGGATGGGAAAAGCTGTGCGCGCCAATCTCGTGCCCTTCATCAACCATCCGGGCGACCAGGTCGGGTGAATTCATGACACTGGTGCCAACGACGAAGAAGGCGCCGGGCACCTGCTCTTCTTGCAAGATGTCCAGGATCTCCTTGGTGAACCTTTCGTGCGGGCCGTCATCGAAGGTCAGCACAAGCTTGCGCCGTTCTGGCTTGCCGTAAAGCTCGATCGAATACGGCTTGGGCAGCCGGCTGTAGCTCTGGTCCGTGACCAGCCCGGTCTCTGCCTCGAAGGTCACCTGACGGACACCGGCCGATGCGCGCTGATCGATGCGGATGAAGGCGCCCTGTCCCTTGTAATCGACAAAGTTGTTGAGCTCGGCAATGGCAAGTTCAGCTTCCAGAACATCCTTGGCAGCATTCTGATGCTGCAGAACTTTCCAGATGCCGGGGTCCTCCTGGCCGAGCGACCAGACAGCGACATTGGCAATGCCGAGCTCTTTCAGGCGGAGCAGCTGGTTGTGCGCGGATGCGGCATCCAGCATCCAGATCTTGCGCTGCTGCCCCTGTGCGTCACGGTAGCGGCTGAAGCTGTTGGAGGATTTTGCGCTGAAGCGCAGGTCCGCTCCGGCGGCGCTCATTCTCTGCATCGCTTCCGAATAAGACAGCAGCTCCGGTTTCGAGGATCCGGAGGTCCACTCAACGGCGAAATTTCCGATCGCGACAACCAGCTTTTTTGCACCGATGGCTTGCACCGCCTCAGCTGCCACATCCTCAATCCAGTTGTACGGGGCAAGCGGGCCAGGCACGGATTCCGCCCAGGGCTCCTGGAAGAGCTTCAGGATAACCTGATCAAACAGACCGGTCAGTTCCGCATCCTTCCACTCCGCCTGGCTGCCCGCAAGAATGGTGCATGCCGTCAGCCCGCGGGAGCGGAAGGTATCAGAAAAGCGCGCCATCAGCGGTCTGAGGCGCTGGAAGGCGTCGGGGTCCAATCCGGTGAAATCCAGGCACGCCCCCTGGGCGTTCAAGGCGGCCACAGCGGCGGCCATGCCTTCGGCAAGGGCCGGTGCTTGTGCCGCATCAGCGATACTGTCCAGAAAAGCCTCTTCTTTCCGCTTCTCTCCCAGCAAGACGGCCGGCAGAAGCTGCGGACGCACAGCGGCGCCGGACATGTATTCTTCAACAGAAATCCGGGTGTCCTTGCTGATCAGGGACACTGCAGGGCGGTCCTGTTCCTCGACGATGCTGATCCATTCCGGCACAACCACGCCCAGTTGGCCGCAGCTGTCTTCCAGCGACAAAAATGCCCCTTCAGACGACACGGGCACGTGGCCGAAGACCCGCGGGTCCCCTGGGTCTGCCATCGCCGAAAACACGGGCTGTTTGTGCCCTGTTTCGCAGGCGGGCGCTGCCTGAGGGACCGGTGACGCCGACACCAGATGGGTCAGCTCGTGCTGACCGTTGCTGTCCCCGGCTGGATGAACATGACTGCGGTTGTCGCGGTAGAAGGGGTTCAGTTCACGCAGCGCAGACTGCAAGGAGAACGAGCCGTCAAGGAACAGGATCGCCCAGCACAGGACAGCCGTTACCAAGGCGATGACCACAGCCCTGGCCCGGCGCGCCCGGATTCGTTTCGGGTCGTCGAACACTTTGCGGGACGACACGACTGTTTCCAGCCTGTCCTGATGAAAGGAAAACCGTTTCACTCAAGCCCCCTTCGAATGCAGCGGCACTGCATTTCGAGAGCTGGCAGGCACACACCTGCAAAGCACAAAACAACACTATCGTTTGCCACGGTCCCCCGACCCCCAAGCAGGCCAGCGCTGCTGTCTGATGTGCGCGAAAACTGTCCCCACAGCGGTTCCGCGCGAAAAAAGCAGAGCTGGCTACATGGCGGCCAATTTCCTGCGTGAAACCGGCTTTGTCAAAATTTCTTCAAATTTTTCCTGAATTTCCTTTGGAAGTGCCGCGTATGAGATAACAATCCCGTGGCCCGAGGGGAATTGTTGAGAAAACCTGATCCAACGAGTCGCTCTCGTGCTTAGCGTTCCGCCCGGACCCGCTAATGCGCGCAGCCGCTGAATGGCTGCTGAGAATCGAAGAAGCCGAGGAAATCCGGTGCTCCTTGCGGTCAAAACGCAGACCGGCCGCCAGGCAAAACGCGGCACGATTCTCAGGCCGCAGGGTCTCCGCTTGCGGTTCGCACACAGAACAGTTCAGAAGTTGGAAACAGTTTTGCCCGTCAGGCCGCTTTGGCCTCGAAAATCTATTCAAATCCGGCCTGCAGGCAGGATTTATTGAAAATTGATTGTTTTTCCCCGGTCCTGTTCTACCGGTATAAGCACGATGAAGTTTACACAGCAGAAAGACACATGCCATGGCTAACGCATTTATCGGCGGTTTAAATGGCGCGCCGACTCTGATCAGACTCCTGGCATTCGAAGATTTCGATGAGTCCGCGAGCACCGTATACGACAGCTTCTCGATCGAGATGACTGCCCTTGATGGCTCTGTTCTGACGCTGACAGGTAACTTCACCAGCACACTCCAAAGTGACTGGGAAATCTATTCCCTGTCCTATTCCGACGGTGACACGTCGCTCGTCTCGATTTCGGGTTTCGCACTCCCTTATGCGGAGTATGAGGCGATGAGCGCTCAGCAACTGATGCGGAGACTGTTTTCCGGAGATGACGACATTTCCCTGAACCTTGGCACCGGTCTCGAAATCCGGTCGCTGGGCGGAAGTGATGTTCTCCGTCTTGGCACTGGCAACGACACCGCATGGGGCGGAGCAGGCAACGACACGCTGGCAGGCGGGGGCGGCGATGACCGGCTGCTGGGCGGCGGCGGACGGGACCTGCTGCAAGGCGGAGACGGCAGTGACGAACTCATCGGCGGACGCGGGCGCGACAAGCTGGCCGGCGGCTCTGAAAACGACACCCTGTTTGGGAACAAGGGAAACGACAAGCTGTCTGGCGGCGCCGGCAATGACACCCTGCGCGGCGGCGGCGGGCAAGACACCCTGACAGGCGGGCAAAGCGATGACCTGCTCACCGGAGGGGCTGGCGCTGATGTCTTTGTGTTCAGACGGAACGATCACACAGACGTCATTACCGACTTCCAAATCGGAATTGACAAAATTCACGTGAAAAGCGGAGCGTCCGGCATGAATGGGGTGGATTTTGACCAGCAGGGCGAGGATGTGTTCGTCTACTTCGGAAATGTCACAATAACGGTGCAAAACACGACCGTCGAACAGCTCGACGACGGGTCCAACTTTCTGTTCTGAAGAGGCCATGTCCCGGCAGCGGCCTTGGCTTCCAAGGCAAGGACGCCATGCGGGGACAGGCAAGAAACACGCAAAATTCCAGGGCGGCCTTTGTTGACCGCCTGCTGTTAACCGTAGGAGATTTTACATGAAATTGGCTGCGAAACTCGCCGCAACTGTCCTTCTGGGCGCCCTTCCGTCGCTTGTTCTCGCGGATCCGAAACCTCGCAGCGCCAAGCCCGCCTCTCCGCAACGCATTGCGGGGATCTATGCCGGAAAGACTGACATCTGGGCCGAAGGGTGCGGCGGCGGCATTTACTATGCCCCCAACCAGCAAGCCCGCGCCTGGTGCGGCGAAAACAGTGAAAGCCTGGGCGCCGGGGAATGGACAATCGACGCTCAGGGAAGCGTCTGCCATCAGCTGTCCTGGTACTGGCCGAACGGCGATCAGGCAGGCAAGAGCCTTGGCGATCAGACCTGTATTTCCCATGTCGTTGACCGCTGGGGAACCGTTTGGCGCAGCTGGCCCAATGATCCGGAATGGTGGCCGCTGGCCGGAAAGAATTCTGGAATTAAAAAGTATTCCGGGATGAAAAAGGGGTACAAATTTCAATCCAATGTTTTGGGAGCCCGTTCGAAGCTGGGGTTGTAACAAAAGCCTTCCCGGTGGGCTTTAAACGTCTGAGTAACTCGCTTCCGCGCAGAGGGGACAGTGCTGGGTAATTTGACAAGGGAGGGCCGCGAGCGAGCTGCCCGCGACCTGCGCCCCGCCTGTCCCTCGTTCTCAGCGGGAGTCTGAGGGATTGTGCTCTGAGTCCCAGTGCTTTACCGCGGGGCGCTGGAGTTTCCCGGCTGTTTCACGATGACGGGCTGGCGACGCCATCGGGATAATGCATGGCGATCGGGATGTTATATCCGATCGCGCTGTGTGGTCTGTCCTCGTTGCAGTGCTGCTGCCAATCCTCCAGCTTCCAGACCATCGGACAGCCGCCAGACCGTATTCAGCACGGAAAGCTGAGGTGTCCGTCAGATCAAGTCTGAAGTTTCACACATCATACTTCCTTTGACAGTAGCACTTGCCCAAGTACTTTCGCGTTGACCTCAATCGGGCGGAATTTACACCGAAATCACATGTGGCACGAACCGTGAAAGGTCCTGAGTGATTTCGCTGGTGTCTTCGCGGATGCATAGCCCGCAAGCAGTATCACCAACAATTCAGAATCCGAGCATCGCATTGTCATCACAATAGCGGGCTGGCGGACAATAGGCCTAAGTAATACAGCCTTCGCTGCCGTAACCCCCTGGTTTGCTGAGGTCACCTTGATCCGTCATTCTGCCAGAGCCTTCCCTTCTTCGGTTACTTTTCCGGAACCTTCAGCGCCTCTCGCCGCCACGCCCGCTCGATACGTCCGTCACTGACAGACCAACCGGCCTCTCGCAGCAGCGCTGCGATCCTGCGGCAGCCATATCGGCCGTACTGCCGGGCCAGTTCGATCATGTCAGCCACCAATCTATCCGCGTCTGCGCGGCCTTGCGGGATACGCCGCTGCCTGGATCGGTGTTGTCCCAGCACGCGGCAGACGCGGCGTTTAGAGACGTTGACGGGCTCTGATCCCGGGGCGTCAGCTGGGCCCGCGGGGCGGGGTAAACCCTGGGCCGTCCGCAACCAGTTTCAACGCACTGGTTTTACGGGGAATTATTGGCTGCCCCTTGGCCTCTTAGGTCTTCGTTAAGCATATCACCGGACTCTCGTGGGGCATATCCATCGTTGCGAGGGCGCCATGAACGAGGTCATTTCTTCCACACTCCAATCCCCGTCCAAGGGGCTGCGGGAGGTATGGGGCTGGTTCGATGTCAGCCAGGACGACCGGGTCCGGGTGTCCGGCCTGCTGCCTTTGGCCGAACAGAATATCGAGGCGATTTTGGAGGAATTCTACAGCCGGGAGGGCGGGTACGACCGTCCCGGCGGCGACGGCCCTCCGCACGGCATGCAGGACGTCCGCGACGAGCAGCGGCGGCATCTGCTGGAGCTTTTTGAGGCAGGCCTCGACCAGAAATCCTTCCAGGACCGCGGGCGCGCCGGGCTGTTCAATGAAAACAATGGCATCTCACCAAGCTTCTATCTTGGCCTCTATACCTTTGCCATCAACCGGATCTGCGATCTGCTGCGGCAGGAGGCCGAAGACGAAGCCGGCGCCATGGAGACCGAGAAAGCGCTGCGCAAGGCGGCGGCGTGCCATCAGGCTATGACGATCGAAGCCTTCTCGGCCGCCCGGAGCGATGCGATCGAACAGCGGGAACGCCAGCTGAGCGAGCTGCCGACGCCGGTGCTGCGCCTGCAGGCGGGGCTGCTGCTGGTGCCTGTGGTCGGCGTGCTTGACAGTCACCGGTCGCGGCTTCTGACAATGCAGATCCTTGATGCAATCCGGGAGCAGAATGCCCGGGCGGTGGTGCTTGACATTACCGGGGTTGCTGCGGTCGACAGCATGGTTGCCAATCACCTGATACAGACAATGACGGCAACCCGCCTGATGGGCGCGCACTCCGTTCTGACCGGCATCAGCGCCGAGGTGGCGCAATCCCTAGTCAAGATCGGCGTGACCGGCGAGGCGCTGAACCCTGCGGGAGATCTTGAGCGGGGTGTTGAAACCGCGCGCAAGCTTCTGGAGCGCTAGGGTGGGCCGGCGTGTCCCCATCGTCAGCCAGGGCGACCTTCTGATAGCAGCGGTGCAGGAGGAGCTGTCGGATAGCGACATCCAGGAGATGCAGAACCACATCCTGCTTGAGGTTGCGCGCCTGTCGGCAACCAAGGTCATCCTGGATGTCAGCCTGCTGGATGTGATCGACAGCTTCGGCACCAGGATGCTGAGCGATATCGCGGCGTCGGTCTCGCTGCGCGGCGCAAAGATTGCCATTGTGGGCATCCGCCCGGAAATCGCGATGGCAATGGTGCTGCTTGGCCTCAAACTGGAAAACATACCCACAGCGCTGAACTTAGATCACGGCATCGCCATTCTGCGAGACGGTCCATGAAGGCGCCCGCAGCGGATCCCGCTGTGATGCTGCAGCGGGTCTCCTGTGACAGCGACGTGGTGGCGGCACGACAGCTGGCGCGCCGGCTCGCGGAAGAGCTGGAGTTCAGCAGGCCGGACCAGGCCCTGATTGCAACTGCCGTATCGGAGCTGGCCCGGAATATCGTGAATTATGCCAAGGAGGGAGAAATCGAGATCTGCACGGCCAGGGCCGGTGCAAAGACCGGTATCAAGGTGACGGCCCGGGACCGGGGACCCGGACTGGCCAATGTGGAGCTGGCTTTGCAGGACGGCTATTCCACCGGCAACAGCCTGGGCCTCGGGCTGCCGGGAACGCGGCGTATCGTTGATGAGTTCGATATCTGCTCGGACCCCGGCCAGGGCCTTGTCGTGACGGTGATAAAATGGCGGTAAGCGCAGACAGCGGCAGCATCGCCTTTGAGACGGGCGGCACCCGGATCGACTGGGCGGCGGCGCAGGCGCCGAAGATGGCGGGCTCTGTTTGCGGCGACGGTTATTTGCTGCGGCGTGCCGGCAGCAGGCTGATGGTGGCTTTGGCGGATGGCGTCGGCAGCGGACAGGGCGCCCAGGCCGCAGCAAACGCCTGCCTGGAGGCGCTTGCGACCGTCTCCGCCAGTTCAATTGCGGAGGTGTTTGAAACCGCGCATGAGCGTGTCCTGGGCACACGCGGCGCAGCGCTTGCCGTGGCGCTGATAGACCCGGAACTCGCCGCCGTCGAGTGGGCCGCGGTCGGGGATGTCGAGGGTGTCATCTGCGCGCTTCCACCGGATAGTGAAGGCAGCTCGGCCATCCTGCAAAAGGGCGGAACCCTGGGAGTGCAGTTCCCCGGGGTGCTGCCCCAAATCCAGCCGTTCCCGCCCAACCACATCCTGGTCCTTGCCTCGGATGGGGTATCGCGGCGGTTCCGCGACGCTCTCCCCTCCGCCCGCATGCCGCCTCAGGAGTGGGTCGCCTCCTGTCTTGCCACATACGGCAAAGACCATGATGACCGCACGGTTCTGGCCCTTTCCCATCAGCGGAGGAGCCCATGACCGGTGTGGACTGGCACCCGGCGAAAGAGACCTTGACGCTGGTGGCGCAGCGGTATCAGACAGCCTTGGCCGCCTATCTCCAAAGCGGGGAAGCTGAGCTTCTGGCAGAGGCGTATGAGACGGCGCGGTTTGCCCTGGAGGCGGAAGTGCCGTTGCCCGACTTCGGGCTGATGCATTTTGCCGGGCTGCGCGACAGCCTGCTGCCGGCGGGCAGCAGCGGCGCATGCCTTGAACGGGCAGAAGATTTTTTCCTGGAGGGCGTGGCAGTCTATGACATGGCGCTGCGCGGCTACGTCAGCGGCATGGCCGCCCTGAGAAAAGAAATCGCAGAGCGCCGCCGCGTCGAGGAGGAATTGCGCGACATCACCTTCGAACTGGCCCGCCAGCGGGACGAGCTGGACCGGGAGGTCCGCAAGCGCACGAATGAGATCCGCCTGCGCGCGCAAGAGCTGGAAAGCAAGAACCGGCAGCTGGTGCAGGCCAACCAGGACCAGTCGAATTTCACCTATGCGCTGTCCCATGATCTGAAGACACCGATCAACACGCTTTACTGTTTTCTGGGCGTTCTGCTGGAGGATTTTCAGGCGGATTTGAAGCCCGAGGCGCAGGAGCTGATCACGGATCTGATCGGCACCGCCCAGCGGATGCGCCAGCTTGTCGATGACGTGCTGGATTACTCCAACGTTGTCGGTCACCAGTTCACGCCGGAGCGCGTGGACCTGCAGCAGATGGTGCAGCAGATCCTCAAGGACATGGACGCTTTGGCCGCCAGCGCGCAGGCGGAGATCCATGTGGGGGCGTTGCCCGCGGTAATGGGCAGCCCGTTCCAGATACGGGTTTTGCTGACCAACCTTCTGTCAAATGCCCTGACATACGGGAGCGAAGGGCCGCGGGCAGAGGTCCGGATCGTGTGTGTGCCGGCTGAGACGGCGGGCAAGGTGCGGCTGTCTGTGTCCGACAGCGGGCCTGGCATACCTGAGGACATGCAAGACAGGATTTTTGAGCTGTTCAAACGCCTGCACCGCTATGAGCAATGCCCCGGTTCGGGCATCGGGCTGGCCCTGTGCAAGCGTGTGGCAGAGGCCCACGGCACGGTGCTTCAGGTCGTTTCGCAGGCCGGGAAAGGCGCGGCTTTCAGCGTCGATCTGGATTTGGAGGAGAATCAGGATGAGTAGCCGTGATAAAGTCGTTTACGTCATTGATGATGACAGGATGGACCGGAAGTTTGCGGAACGCATCATCAGCAGATCGCAGATGTTCGAAAATCTGGAGCTGTTCGACGGGCCTTTGGCGGCAATGCAATTCATCCAAGACGGCGGGCGGCCGCCGGAACTCATTTTCCTGGACATCAACATGCCGCCGATCAGCGGCTTCGAATTTCTGGAAAGATACGCCGATCAGATCCAGGCCATGGACCCGGTGCCTGTGGTGGTGATTGTCAGCACCACGGTCAATCCGGCGGATCTGGAGCGTGCGGCCAAGTTCCCCCTGGTCAAGAAATTCCTGTGCAAACCCTTGTCGCCGGACCACCTGACCGAAGCGGCGTCGCTTCTGCACTGATGTGCCGCGGGCCTTGCAGCCGTCAAGGCCGGCAGCGGTCCCCGCAGCCGCTGCGGCACGCGGCGGTTCTGGGCGGGAGCGGGCGTGGTGAGACTGCAACGCATGCTCGCTTGGGGCAGCGGCAAAGTGCTGCGTGCCATGAAGGAGGGCGCTGCAAGCGGCTGCATCTGCCCGGACCGTTTCAAATGGCCGCACAGTAACGGAAATTTTTCGCTTGAACGGCGGTTCCGGCCGCTGGCGGCGGGGCACAGGGCGGCAGCCGGGGCCGCCGTCGGGGCATAGCCGTTTGACCCCGGCGCCGGTGCTGCTATTGGTTTCGCCGGATCCGGCAATGAAAGTAACAGCACATGAGCACCGGCAGTCAGCACCAGAGCGCGGGCACGCCGCCCGCCGGCCCGAACGGGCCACAGGCGCCGCTGCTGCGCAAGCGGTTTGACGATGGCCTGGCCGCCGGCAGCCCGTTTGCGAAATGGGCCGCGGTTTGGAAAAAGATGCTGCTGGTGCAGGACGGCTCCGCCACGCTGATCTGCGAGACACTTGCGGACGGGCCGGTGCAGCTGGATGTTCTGCACCAGAACGTCACCGGGGACGTTCCCGCCGGGGTCAGGGCGCATTTGCCGGGCACGTCCTTTATCGAACGCCAGGTCTGCATGTCGCACCGCGGCGAGGTGATGATGGACAACCTGACCTATGTCGCGCTGGAGCAGCTCGACCCGGAGGTGCAGCGGCATTTGGAACAGGGGCTGTCGCCGATCGGGTATATCTTTGACATCAAGCTGACCCGCAAAAGGCCGGTGCCGTGCCCGGAGGGGGTTCTGTCCCGGCTGTGGCAGCGCTGCGGCGTGCCCGATCCGGAGGCGGCCAGGACGTATGTCCTGGAAATCGAAAACACCTCCTGCATGCTGATCACCGAAACCTACCGCTCCGGCATGCTGCAGGGGCTGCCGCTGGCCGGGCCGGGCGCGCAGCCCGCCTGACGGGACCGCAAGCGCGCCGCCAGCGTGGCCGGCGCGCGCCTCCGTCAGGCCGGGGCCGTTACATTGCTTGCGACACCTGCCGCGCAAGCTCCGCCAGCGCGCGCGACAGGGCGTCCGCGGCGGCTGCGGGGCCGGTGCCATTGACGGGTGCCAGAATATCGAACGGTTTGACGAATTCGCGCACGGTGCCTTCGGGTGAGGAGACCGCAAACTGGCCGGTCAGCGCGAATACCCCGTCGGCGCGCGCATAGGCCTGATCGACCCGCACATCCAGCCGCACGTCCGGGCCGGTGTTCAGCGGCCAGGGCTCCATCGCGGCGGCGGCGCCGGTGCGCTGGTTCAGCCCGCGCGCCAGGGCTGCGGTCATGCCGCGGGCAGGGTCATCCGCCCATTGCGCCCCGCCAAGGGCAAACAGCGCGCCGCCGTCGCCCTCGGCAACGATTTCCGACGCCGCGGCATAGGAGGGCAGCGAGACCAGCCGCACCTCGATCGTGCGGGAGCGCAGGTTCGCCACTTTCTCGCCCGGCGCTGCGGAGATCAGGTAGCGGGCCTCGTTGGAGGGGCCGCAGGCCGCAAGCAGGGCAAGGGGGGCCATCAAAGTCAGGGCTTTCAACATTTTATTTTCCAAACAGCAGGGAATTCGGATCGCGTTCAATCTTGCGGGCCAGCTGCGAGACCGCGCGGGCGGCTGTCTTGACCTCGCGCAGGGCGTCCAGCGTCTCGGAGTTGAAGCTGGAGCGGGCGCCGTAGGAGGCGATCAGCGCCTCGGACTGGGCGACCAGCCGCTCCAGCCGGGCGGACAGGGCCGGCAGGCCTTCGGCGGCAGCGGCCACCGCATCGGCGGCGCCGCGGGCGGAGGCCATGGTGGCGTTGGCATTGTCCACCAGCCCGCCCTGGCGCAGCGCCTCCAGGGTGCGGCGCACCTCATCCAGTGCGCCGGTCAGGGCAGGGGGCAGATCGCGGGCCTCCTCGGTGCCGATCAGCGCATCGGCGCTGTTCATCAGCCGGCTGGCGGAGCGGATCAGCTCTTCGGCTTCCAGGGAATTGGCCTTGGCCGCCAGGGCGCGGAAGTCGCTGACCAAGGCAGGAAGCTCATCCGATGCGGCAGCGAAACTGGCGGCGGCCTGGCTGCCTTGTTCCAGCGCGGCGCTCAGATTGGCGACCGCATTGCCCTGCTGCACCTCCGTCAGGATGGCGCGCAGCTCCGCCACGGCGGCGTTCAGCTCAGCCGGCAGGGCGCGGGTGCCGGGGTCCGCGACCAGCGCGCGGGTGTCTTCCAGCAGCGCCACCGCGGCGGCGGGAACCTCACGGGTGCTGTCGGCAGAGGCCAGGTCTTCGATGCTGGCCAGGGTGGCGATGGCCTGGGCCATCAGCTCCTCAACGGGCAGTTCGCTGATGCGCTCCATCGCGCCTTCCGCCGTGGCGGTGAAATCGGGCAGGTCGGAGGGGGCGCTGGGCAGCTCTGGGAAGGGTTCTGCGCTGCGGTCGAACCGCGCCGGAGCGGCTTCATCCAGGGTGACCAGTTCAACAATCAGTTCCGAACTCAGCAGCCCGGCCGCGGCCAGCCGGGCCCGCAGCCCGCCTTCGACCGCCTGTTCCAGGAAATCCAGGACCTCAGTTTCTCCTGCGCCGGGGGGAAGCCCCATCAGCGAAGGCTGAAGAAGCAGTTTGGCAATCAGCCGCACCTCGGGCTCGTCGCTCTGGTTCTGGATGGCGGCGTTCAGGGTGCTGACTTCGCCGACCTTGACGCCGCCCAGCCTGACCGCGGCGCCGCTGGCAAGCCCGGCCACCGACTCGTCAAAGGCGACAGCCACCGATACGCCTTCCGACTGCGAGCGCGCAAAAGCGGTGCGGCGGGCGGCGGCCTCGTCCTCATGAATGTCGAACACCGTGTCCTTGCCCACGGGTTTGCCGCCGTCGAAAACGGTGTCGAATTCGATGCCGCCAGCCACCAGCGAGGCGATGCTGTCCACGTCCAGCGACAGCCCGCTGGCACCGAAGGAAACTGAAAAGCCAGAGGTGTCCCAGAACCGGGTGGCGGAGTTGATGCGGCGGTCATGCGGCGCGTCGATGAAGGCATCGACAACAACGCTGTCGCCGCTGGACGTCAGGCGCGGCTGCTCCAGCCGGCCGACCTCGACGCCGCGGAACAGCACCGGCGCGCCTTCCGAGATCATGCTGCCACTAGGGGTGCGCAGGGTGATGCGCCGCCCGTCCCGGCCCGGCTGCACCAGCGGCGGCCCGTCGACGCCCTCAAAGCGGGTGGCGGCCACGCCGGGCTCCTGATCCCAGGTGCCTTCGATATAGACACCGGACAGTACGGTGCTGAGGCCGGATATGCCCCGCGTGCTGACCTCCGGGCGGACCACCCAAAAGGCGGCGTCCTGATCCAGGTAGGGGGCAATCTTCTTGTCGATGCGGGCCCAGACGGTGACCTTGCTCAGGTCTTCGGTAAAGCCGAGCTCCTCTACCTGACCGATCGCCACATCGCGGTAGCGCACCGCGGTTTCGTTGGCCACAACGCCGGAGGCGTTCTCGAAAGTGATGCGGATCAGAACTCCCCGGCTGGAGTATGCCTGCCACGCAACGCCCAGCGACACCGCCAGCGCCGCCAGCGGCACCAGCCAGACCAGCGAGAGGTTGCGCCACGGCGACGGGCGCTGCGCGGAGACTTTCATCGTGGCGGGTTCAGGCGTGCTCATTCATACTCTCGCTTTTCCGCGTTCCAGATCAGCCGCGGATCAAAACTTTGGGCTGCCAGCATGGTGAAGGCAACCGACAATGCAAAACTGACCGCGGCAATCCCCGGGGTGACGGCAGCGGCAAAATCCAGTTGAACCAGGGCGGTCAGGATCGCCACGACAAACACATCAATCATCGACCAGCGGCCGATAAATTCGACAACCTCATAAAGCACCAGCCTGCCGTGGCTGCCAAGAGCTGCGGGCCTGCGGACCGAGACCGCCAGATAGCCGATGGCCAGAAATTTGGCGAGCGGGATCACGATGCTGGCAAAGAACACGATGAAGGCGACCCCATAGGAGCCATGGCTGAACAACTCCGCAATGCCGCCGATCAGAGTATTCTCCGAAGCGCGGCCAAAGGTGGTGGTGCGCAGCATCGGGTAGATATTGGCGGGGACATAGGCAATCAGCCCCGCCGCCAGCCAGGCCCAGACCCGCTGCAGGCTGTAAGCGGAGGGCGGGGTCAGCGCGCTGCGGCAGCTGTAACAGGTCTGCGCGCCGCCTGGGTTGACGGCGCCGCAGGTGCGGCAGCCGGTCAGCCCGGCCTCGGCTGCGGTCACGAACCGCGGCGGGTCTTCAGGGTTTTCCATACGGTCAGCCTGCAAATGGAACTGTCGGTCAGGATGGTCACCACCAAAAGCGCCGCGAAGGCCCAGAAGGCAGGCCCCAGCCCGACCCGGGCGAGGCCGGACACTTTGACCAGGGCGACCGCGACGCCGATGATGAAGATCTCAGCCATCGCCCAGGGCTTCAGCCGCTCTGCCCAGCGGTAGACGGCGGCCGCATGCGGGGCAGGGTGCCAGCCCAGGGCCATCGGTGCCAGGGTATAGACCAGGGCGCCATAGCGGGCAGCGGGAAGCAGCACGATCAGCAGGCCTGTGGCCAGCGACAGCGGCGCCATCGGCCCGCGGGAAAACGCCAGCACCGCATCCAGCACCGAGGCCCGGTGCGACAGCCCCTGGGCCTGCAGCTCCAGAAACGGGAAGCCGGCCGCAGCCGCCAGCAGGATCAGCGCCGTCAGGGACAGCATCGCAATCCGGGTCATCGCTCCCGATTTGGGCGCCGCCAGCACCGTGCCGCAGCGGGCGCACCTGGCGACGGTGTGCTTGGCCACCTCCTGGTCGCAGTGCAGCACGTCACAGGCAGGGCAGGCGATCAGCTGTTCCGGGTCCATCTTATCCTTGTCCGTTCAAGCCGCCGGCCGCCGCGCGGCACTCAGTCTGCGCAGCCTGCTGCGCCGGTATATCCTTGCCCGCCGGCAGCTAACGAAGGCGTTGGCATTCATAACCACAAAGGATCTGTCCGCAACAATCAAAACATGCCTCTTTTCCTGGAAATGCGCGCAGGAACTTTTAATCGCATCCTTGCACCGCCTGCGCCGGCCGCAGCTTGCGCGGGAGCCTGCAGCGTCCGCAAGTCTTGCCGCCGCAACCACGCCCGCGAAGCCCGGCCAGGATGACGGCGGCGCAGGCCAAGGTGACCATCTGCAGGGTCCAATGAATTTTTACCTATAGGCAAGACACTAGCCTGGCTGTACTGGGGCGGCAACCCAGCCGCGCCCGGCGGCCCGGCAGCAGGACGTTTGAAAACAGATACGGCACCTTATAGGCTCAAAGCAGATAATCGATCCCCATTGGCGATGAGGCCCGTCCGCCGGACACTAATACCGGCGGACGGGTCAGCAGCACTTGTCAGAAAATCCCTGCTGTGCAGGGCCTAAACCCATTCAACCGCCGCCTGCGCCAGCCGCGCCGCTGCTGCGCGGCAACCTGAAAAGGACACCACGTGAAAATTGCCATGCTTGCCCGCAATGCCAACCTGTACACCCACAAGCGCCTCAAGGCCGCAGCAGAGGAGCGCGGGCATCAGCTCGACATCATCGACACGCTGCGCTGCTACATGAATATCGCGAGCCGCCGCCCGGAGATCTTTTACAACGGCGAGCAGCTGAAGGGCTATGACGCCGTGATCCCGCGGATCGGCGCCTCGGTCACCTTCTATGGCACGGCAGTGCTGCGGCAGTTCGAAATGATGGGTGTCTACCCGCTGAACGAAAGCGTCGCCATCGGGCGGTCGCGGGACAAGCTGCGCTCGATGCAGCTGCTGGCGCGCGACGGTGTCGGCCTGCCGGTCACCACCTTTGCCCATGACCCCAAGCAGACTGAAGAAGTGCTGAAACTCGCCGGCGGCGCGCCGATCGTGATCAAGCTGCTGGAAGGCACCCAGGGCATCGGCGTGGTTCTGGCCGACACCGACCGGTCGGCCAAGTCGGTCGTCGAGGCGTTCCGCGGCGCCGGCGTCAATATCCTGATGCAGGAGTTCATCAAGGAGGCCGGCGGCACCGACATCCGCGCGATCGTGATTGGCGGCAAGGTCGTGGCCGCGATGAAGCGCACCGGGGCCGAGGGCGATTTCCGCTCCAACCTGCACCGCGGCGGGTCGGCTCAGGTTGTGAAACTGACGCCGGAAGAACGCGCCACCGCCGTGCGCGCGGCAAAGACCATGGGCCTGAACGCCTGTGGCGTCGACATGCTGCGGGCCAACCATGGCGCGGTGGTGATGGAAGTGAACTCCTCCCCCGGCCTGGAAGGGGTGGAAAAGGCCACCGGCCTGGATATCGCCGGCAAGATGATCGAATTCCTGGAAAAGAACGCCAAGGCAGGTGCCACCAAAACCAAGGGCAAGGGATGACGGCATGAAGGGGCGGCAGCATTTTGCCATCGGCCATGCCAGGGTGGCGCCGGGCTCGCGGCTGACGGTTGACCTGCCGGTCAGCGTCCTGTCCGATCACACGCCGGTCACCATGTCGGCGCATGTGGTGCATGGCCGCCAGGACGGGCCGACGGTCTTTGTCAGCGGCGGCGTGCATGGCGACGAGGTGATCGGGGTGGAGATCATCCGGCGGCTGCTGCGGGCGCCGAACCTGACGACGCTCAAGGGCACGCTGATTGCGGTGCCGATCGTCAATGCCTTCGGCTTCATCAACCACTCCCGCTACCTGCCCGACAGGCGCGACCTGAACCGGGCGTTTCCCGGCAGCGAGCTTGGCTCGCTGGCCTCGCGCCTGGCGCATCTGTTCATGGCAGAGGTGGTCGCCCGCTCGGATCTGGGGATCGACCTGCATTCGGCGGCGGTCCACCGGACCAATTACCCGCAGATCCGCATCTCGCCCGACAACCCGAAAACCCGGGAGCTTGCCGGGGTGTTCGGCGCGCCCATTGTGATGCAGTCGCCGCTGCGCGACGGCTCATTGCGCGGTGCGGCCAAGGAGATCGGCAAGGACATCCTGCTGTTTGAGGCGGGCGAGGGCCTGCGCTTTGACGAGCTGTCGATCCGGGCCGGGCTGGCCGGCATCCTGCGGGTGCTGCGGCACATGGGGATGGTCCCGGCCAAGGGCATTTCCAAACCCAAATCGCAGCCGCAGTTCTGCGCCTCCAGCAAATGGCTGCGGGCGCCGATGGGCGGGCTTCTGAGGGTCTACAGGAACGACGGGGAGCTGGTCCGGCAAGGGGAGCTGATGGGATCAGTATCGGACCCTTTCGGCGAGCAGGACGAGGAAATCCTGGCCCCCTTCGACGGGCTGATTGTCGGCCGCGCGGTAATGCCCGTCGTGAACGAGGGCGATGCAGTGTTCCATCTGGGAAGGGTCCCCTCCGTCACAAAGGCAGAGGATTCGGTCGAGGATATCAGCGCCCAGCTGGAGGATGATCCGATGTTTGACGAGGATGAAATCCTGTAGCCCGCCCCGGCAGGGGGGGGCGCCTCCCGCGCAGGTTTTCCCTGCCAGCGGCAACTTTTTCTTGCCGCAAGCAGGGCGATGCGCTACGCGCGCTTAACCGGTCCCGCAAGGGCTAAGAGGGAATCCGCGGTGCCTGCCGGGCGCCAACCGGAACTGCCCCCGCAACTGTAGGCGGCGAGTGCTGTGCCATCGCGTCACTGGATCCCAGCGGTCCGGGAAGGCGGCCCAGACGATGACCCGCCAGTCAGGAGACCTGCCGGTAAAAACCGAAGCACACCGGGCGGGGTTGTCCGGGGAGGTTGCCGGCAGGATGCGCCGCCGCGATCAGGCGCCGCAGAGGAAGGGCTCAGACCTTCTGCCCCGCCGGTCAATGCCCTTTCACCCGTTCTCCGGTCATTGACACATGGAGATCGACTATAATGTTCCTGCGTTCCGGCCTTATTGGCCTGTCTTTCACTCTTGCGGCTCAGGCTGCGGCTGCTGATGAATCCTTTCCGCTGACCATCGAAAACTGCGGCCAGTCCCTCACCTTCGAAGCCCCTGTGGCATCCTCCGTAACCGTCGGCCAGGCGGCCACCGAAGTGCTCTATGCGCTGGGGCTGGGGGACAAGGTGCTGGGCACCTCGGTCTGGTTCAACGACGTGCTGCCGGAATTTGTCGAGGTGAACGCCAAGGTCGAGCGTCTGGCCGACAACGACCCGAGCTTTGAAAGCGTGGTTGCCAAACGCCCCGGCTTGGTGGCGGCGCAGTACGAATGGCACGTCGGCCCCGAAGGCATCGTCGCCAAGCGCGAGCAGTTCCATGACCTCGGCATCCCGACTTATGTTCTGCCCGCCGATTGCGCCGGCAAGGACAACACCACCGGCGGCGACGGCACCCGGACAGAAATGTTCACCACCGAGAGCCTGTATCAGGGCATCGAGGAGCTTGCGGCGATCTTTGGCGAGGCCGAAAAGGGCGCAGAGCTGGTCGCCGGCTACAAGGCCCGCGAAGCCGCGGCAGTTGCCAAGGCACAAGAGGTTGCGCTGGAAGACGCCTCGGCCGTGTTCTGGTTCTCCTCGCCTGAGATGGAAAGCGACCCGTTTGTCGCCGGCCAGAAGGGCGCGCCGGGCTACATGATGCAGCAGCTGGGCCTTAAGAACGTCATCGAAACTGACGAGGAATGGCCGACCGTCGGCTGGGAAACCATCGCCAAGGCCAATCCGACGGTGATCGTGATCGCCCGCATGGACCGCCGCCGCTTTGCCGCCGATGACTACGAGAAGAAGCTGGAGTTTCTGCGCACCGATCCGGTCGCCAGCCAGATGGACGCTGTGAAGAACGGCCGCATCGTGGTGATGGATGCCCAGGCGATGGATGCCACCATCCGCGCAATCCCGGCGCTGGAGGATCTGGCGGCTGAACTCAGCGCGATCGGCAACGGCGCATGAGCGCAGCCGCCGCACTGGCCTGGCAGGGCGTCAGGGGCGCTTGCCTGGCTCTGCCGGTGCTGGCTGCGGCGGTTCTGGCAGGCGCAATGATCGGGGAAACCTCGCTTGCGCCTGACCTTGTCCTGTCCGTTCTTGTCAACAAGCTGGCCGGGGCGGGGCTGCCGGTGGACCCGGTGGACCAGGGCATCATCTGGAGCTACCGGCTGCCGCGGGCGCTGGTGGCTGGGGCGTGCGGTGCCGCGCTGGCGGTGGCGGGCGTGGTGCTGCAGGCGCTGCTGCGCAACGCGCTGGCGGATCCCTACATCCTTGGCATCTCCGCCGGCGCCTCGACCGGGGCGGTGGCGGTGACCATTGCGGGCCTCGGCGGCGGCGCCCTGTCGCTGTCCTTCGGCGCCTTCAACGGGGCGCTGCTGGCGTTTGGCTTTGTCGCCATTCTGGCGCGGGCCGCCGGGGCGGGCAGCAGCCGGGCGGCGGCGGCGCAGATCGTGCTGGCGGGGATCGCCGGCTCGCAGCTGTTCAACGCCCTTACCGCCTTCATCATCGCCAAGTCCGCCAATGCGGATCAGGCGCGCGGCATCATGTTCTGGCTGATGGGCAACCTCAGCGGCGTGCGCTGGCCGGATGCGTGGCTGGCGGTGCCGCTGGCGCTGGCGGGCTGGATGGTCTGCCGCTTCCACGCCCGGGCGCTGGATGCCTTCACCTTTGGCACCGATTCCGCCGCGGCGCTGGGCATCCCGGTGCGGCGGGTGCAGGTGGTGCTGATCTTTGCCACCGCGCTGATGACCGCGGTGATGGTGTCGATCGTTGGCTCCATCGGCTTTGTCGGCCTGGTGATCCCGCACGCGGCGCGGTTCCTGGTTGGCCCTGGCCACCGCCGCCTGATGCCCGCCGCCGCCCTGACCGGAGCGGTGTTCCTGATCGGCGCCGACATCGTGTCCCGTATCATCATCCCCGGGCAGGTGCTGCCCATCGGCGTCGTTACTGCGCTGATCGGAGCGCCGGCCTTTGCCATCATTCTGGTGCGCGGGCAGAGGACTGCGCGATGAGGATCGAAGCCCGCAGCCTGTCCTTCTCGGTGCGCGGCAAGGAGCTGCTGTCGGATGTGTCGCTGTCGGCGCAACCGGGGGAAACGCTGGCGCTGGTCGGCCCTAACGGCTCCGGCAAATCGACGCTGATGCGGCTGCTGGCGGGGCTGGCCCGGCCCTCGCAGGGCGACGTGCTGCTGGCGGAGCAGCCGCTGGCCCGGCTGTCGCGCCGGGAAATTGCCCAGCGGATCGCCATCGTCGAGCAGCAGGCCGACACCGCGGAGCGCATCTCCGCGCGCTCGGTCGTGGAGCTGGGACGCACCCCCTGGCTGTCGGCCTTGCGGCCCTGGAGCGGCGAAGACACCCGGCAGGTGGACAAAGCTCTGCGGACGGTCGAAATGGAGGCATTTGCCCAGCGCGAATGGGCCACCCTGTCCGGCGGCGAGCGGCAGCGGCTGCATATCGCGCGGGCGCTGGCCCAGCAGCCGGGGCTGCTGCTGCTGGACGAGCCGACCAACCATCTGGACATCCACCACCAGCTGTCGATCCTGAACTGTGTCCGGAACCTGAAGGTGACTGCCGTGGTGGCGCTGCACGATCTGAACCAGGCGCTGACCTGCGACCGGGTGGCGGTGCTGTCGGGCGGGCGCCTGGTGGCATCGGGCACGCCGCAACAGGCCTTGACGCCGGACACGGTGTCGGAGGTGTTCGGGATCACGGCCCGGCAGGTCCGGGATGCCGGCGGCGGCGCGCCGCATCTGTCCTTTCACCTTGCCTGAACGGCGGCGGGCGCCGCCGCGCGGTTACTCCGGCTGATCCGGTGACAGGTCGCAGGACTGGATGAAGCTGCTGCATTCCTCGGTCAGGGCCGCAAACCGCGAGCGTTCGCGCTGGTAGAGGTAGACCTCCCGCTTGTCCGGCAAGTCAGCTATGGCGCGGAAGGCGGTGGTTTCCGGCATGAAGCGGGCCACGGTCTGCGGCAGCACGGTCACCCATTTGCCAGTCCGCACCATGGTAATCAGCGAATGGGTGTTGTGGATCGTCACATCGGCCGCGCTGCTGGCCTCGACAAAGCGCTCGTTGCGGATCAGGCCGCACAGGGCGTTGCGGACAAAACCGGCCCCGGTAACATCAGCGATCGCCGGCGGCTGTTCCTGCCGCAGCAGCGGGTGATCGGCAGAGCAGACCAGGCCAAACCTATCCTCGAACAGCGGCACCGCCTTGACTCCGTTGAGCGGATGATAGCCGGAGGCGATGCCGATATCCGCCTTGCCCTCGGCCAGGGCGTCCAGAACCTGCTGGGTGTCGGTGTCGCGCAGCTCTACCTTCAGGCCCGGGAAGCGGGCGGTCATATGCTCCAGCACCGCCGGGAATACCAGAGCGGCCACCGATGGCACCGACACGATGCGGATCAGGCCGTGGGTCGCCTCGGCTGCCATCTCGATGCTCTGCACCGTCTGGTCGAAGTGGCGCACCTGTTTCTGTGCCAGTTCAAAGACTTGCTCGCCCAGCGGCGACAGCTGGTTCTTGCGCTCGCCCTCAAACAGCTTCTTGCCCAGATGGTCCTCCATCTGCTTGAGGGTCATGGAAACCGCTGATTGGGTCCGGCCCAGCCGGTTTGCGGCCTCCGACAGGTTCCCGGTCTGCGCCACGGTGCAAAAGGCGCGCAGCATTTCGATCTTCAAGGCCATGACTTCAGAATTATTGAAATTGCGTTCAGTTTATTGAGTTTGACTGATGCTAGGGCGGAAGTCCATCCTGCTGCAAACCTGAAATTCAGCATCTGGGGCTTCTCCGTGACCAAACTGAACCTGATTGCCGGCGAATGGCTGGCTGGCGAAAGCGAAATCGAAAACCGCAACCCTTCGGATCTGAGCGATCTGGTCGGCATGTTTGCCCAGGCCAGCGCCGATCAGCTGGACGCCACTCTGGATCAGGCGCAGACCGCGCAGCGCGAATGGGCCGCCTACGGGCTGGAGCGCAAGCAGGCGGTGCTGACGAACATCGGCAATGAGCTGATGGCCCGCGCCGAGGAACTGGGCACGCTCTTGTCGCGCGAAGAAGGCAAGCCGCTGGCTGAGGGCAAAGGCGAAGTCTACCGGGCTGGCCAGTTCTTCACATATTACGCCGCCGAATGCCTGCGCCAGATCGGGGAAAACGCCGACTCCGTGCGCCCGGACATCGAGGTGGACGTGCGCCGCGAGGCGGTGGGTGTGGTCGCCATCATCTCCCCCTGGAATTTCCCGACCGCCACCGCTTCGTGGAAAATCGCGCCGGCGCTGTGCTACGGCAACGCCGTGGTCTGGAAGCCCGCGAACATCACCCCGGCTTCGGCGGTTGCCCTGACCGAGATCATCGCGCGCCAGGACATCCCCAAGGGCCTGTTCTCGCTGGTCATGGGCTCCGGCCGCTCCATTGGCCAGCGCCTGGTCGAAAGCCACAAGGTGAACGCGATCTCCTTCACCGGATCGGTGCCGGTGGGCAAGGGCATTGCCGCCGCCGCCATCCAGAACCTGACCAAGGTGCAGATGGAGATGGGCTCCAAGAACGCGCTGGCGGTGATGGACGACGCCGACCTGGATCTGGCCGTCACCCTGGCGCTGGGCGGCGCCTTTGGCGGCACCGGACAGAAATGCACCGCTTCCTCCCGGCTCGTGGTCCACGCGGCTGTTCATGATGCCTTTGTTGACAAGCTTGTCGCCGGGGCACAGGCCATGAAAGTGGGCCACGCGCTGGAAGCGGGCGTGCAGATGGGGCCGGTGGTCAGCGAGCAGCAGCTGAACGAGAACCTGGCTTATGTCGATACCGGCACATCCGAAGGCGCCGAACTGGCCTGCGGCGGCCAGCGTTTGGAAATGCCGCACGAGGGCTTCTACATGTCCCCGGGCGTCTTCCTGAACACCACAAACGATATGCGCATCAACCGCGAGGAGATGTTCGCGCCGCTGACCAGCGTGATCAAGGTGGGCAGCTATGACGAGGCGCTGGCGGTGGTCAACGACACCAACTTCGGCCTGACTTCTGGCATCGTGACACAGTCGCTGGCCCGTGCCACCCATTTCCGCCGCAACGCGCGCACCGGTGTGGTCACCGTCAACCTGCCGACCGCAGGCACCGACTACCACGTGCCGTTCGGCGGCCGCGGCGACAGCTCCTATGGCCCGCGCGAGCAGGGCAAGGCGGCGGCGGAGTTCTACACCGCCGTCAAGACCGCCTACATCAGCGCCGGCGAGCCGGTCTGATGCCCGTCAATCGCGCGGCCTGAACTTATCCGGCGACACGCCGGATGCAGCGCCCGTCCTGCCCCCCGCATTCACTTGGGACGGGCGCTGACCATTAATGAACGAGGTGCCTGAATGACCGGCTACCGTATCGACTGCCTGCAATATGCCAACTGGTCGGAAAAGATCTTCCGCCAGCTGCGCGAGGGCGGCGTGGACGCGATCCATGTCACGATTGCCTATCATGAGAACTTCCGCGAGACGGTTCTGAACTTCGAAAAGTGGAACCGCTGGTTCGAACAGTATCCGGACCTGATCATGAAGGGGCAGTGGGCCTCTGACATCGACAGGGCCCGCGAAACCGGCCGCACCGCGGTGTTCTTCGGCTTCCAGAACCCCTCGCCGATGGAGGACGATATCGGCCTGATCGAAATCCTGCACACGCTGGGCGCCCGTTTCATGCAGCTCACCTACAACAACCAGTCGCTGCTGGCGACCGGCTGTTACGAGGCCGAGGACACGGGCATCACCCGCATGGGCCGTCAGGTGATCAAGGAGATGAACCGGGTCGGCCTGGTCGTGGACATGAGCCATTCCGCCGACCGCTCCACCATCGAAGCGGCGGAGATCTCCACCCGCCCGATCGCCATCACCCATGCCAACCCGCATGAGTGGTCGCCGGCCCTGCGCAACAAGAAGGACGATGTGATCCGCGCGGTGACCGGCCATGGCGGCATGCTGGGCTTCTCGGTCTATCCGCACCACCTGAAGGACAAGTCTGCCTGCACCCTGCAAAGCTTTTGCGAAATGATTGCCCGCACTGCCGACAAATACGGCGCACAGCACCTCGGCATCGGCACCGATCTTTGCCAGGACCAGCCTGACAGCATCGTTGAATGGATGCGGGTCGGCCGCTGGACGAAAGAGATCGACTACGGCGAAGGATCAGCCGCCGCGCCGGGCTTCCCGGCAATGCCCGGCTGGTTCAAGGACAACCGCGACTTTGGAAACATCGAAGACGGCCTTCGCGCGACGGGCATGAACGATGACGAGGTCAGCGGCATCATGGGCGGGAACTGGTACCGGTTCTTCGCCGAAAACTTTGGCCCAAAGGGATAGGTCATGGAACCAACCGCGCAGACAACGATATCACGACGGGACCCGGCGCAGGTCATGCGCCTCAGCCGCCTCGGCTCCCTGCACCAGTGCCGCCTCAGCTTCATGCGGGTGCTGACACGGCGCATGGCCCGGGAAAACTGGAGCTTTGCGCGCCCGAAGTTTGATATTGATGCCAAGGGTGTCGGTGTGGCGGTCTATACCGCGACCGGCCCCGCGCGGACCTATTCCCTGATTGCCTTCGCCCACGACCTGCCGCCGGACATGCGCTCCGACCGGGTGATCGCCACCGCCTGGGACGCGACCTTTACCCTGTTCGACGGGGTGCCGACGGATGCGGATATCGAACGGCTTTCAAAGAACGTGCCGTATCAGGAGGCGGGCCGGGTCAACGAGAAATCCCTGTCTGTTTCCCGCGCCAACCGCTCGGTGCGCCTGTGGGCGCATTTCGTCGATGCGCTGTCGCAGGGCCGGCAGCCGGACCCGGCGCAGGTGGATGCCGTCGGCTACCTGATGCGCACCACCGCCGTCTACGGCTCCGGCAAGCTGGGCGCTGCCGACCGGGAGGCCATCGCGGACCGCCCCGAACTCAGCGCGCCGTTCCAGGCAGAGATGCTGTCGGTTTACCTGACCCGTGTCTTCGTCCGTGATCTGGTGGAGCATATGGCCCGTGCCAAGGGCGGCGAGAACGCCGTGCCGCTGGCGCCCGAAACCGCGCAGCGGCTGGGGATCGGCAACTCCACCGGCCTTGGCATGGCGCCCTACATCGTCAACCACCCGGTGCTGTTCAACAACTGGATCATGGCGCGGGAGGAGGCGATTGCCCGGGTGCGCTCGGTCGAAACCGCCACCGCGGAGGAAGCCGCCTGTTTTCGCCGGATGCTGCGGCGCAGCGAATTGTCGGCGGCGCGCTGGCATTCGGAGCACCCGGTGCAGATCGAAAAGCTGGCGAGCCTTCGCAAGGATCTTGAGGCCCTGGCGGCCTGGGTGGCGTCAGATGATCTGCGCAATGACCGCCCCTGGGACCGGCTGATCCGCTGGAGCGGGACAGCGCTGAGCCTGGAAGGGCAGGAACTGGCGGCCTCGCTGATCCTGGAACCCTATGCGGAGCTGGTGGACGGTCTGTCCGACTGCATGGCCGACGCCAACAAAGACGCCTTCATCATCAATGGCGCAATGCCGGTTTCGCAGGTCCGCAGCCTGCTGCAAGACAGCTTTGGCTGGGCACTGGATCTGGACTGGGCGGCCCGCGAAAACTGCGCCCGCGCCTGGTATGTCTCGGAAGAGAAGCTGGAGCCGCGCATGGGCGAACGCTTCGACGAGCCCATCGCCAATTACGAACAACCGCTGGCGCCGGCCCGTGACGCAGCCTTGGCCCATGCCGCGCTGGCCGGTTGGGAGGCCGAGGCGCCCGTCGCGGCCTTCCTGCTGCGCCACCCGGAACACCGCCACACCGTGCGCCGGGCGCAGATGAGCCAAGCCGCCCCCTACGGCGAAATCCGCAGCAACACCATCAGCGACCGGGTGCTGCCGGTCGACATGCTGCGGGCGAAACTGTCGTTCTTCGGCGCTACCCATTTCGACCCGCGCTCCGACCGCTGGGTGCGGATCTGCATGTATGCGGGCGCGCCTTACCCTGAGGACCTGACCACCGCCAACGCCGACCTGTGGGTATACCCGGAGGCAGACCAATGAGCTATGCGCTGAACGAAGTGGAAGCCACCGCCAAACGCGCCGCCCGCGGGGCGGGGTATGACTGGGGGCTGGCCGAGGAAGCCGCCAAGGCCACCCGCTGGCTGTGCGCGCAGGGGCTGGACGGCGCGGCGGTGCTGGCCCGGCTGCTGGAGGCCGGCTTTGCAGCTGAGCTGGAGGCTCACGTCCCGCAAGGCATCGAGGGTGACTGGCTGGCAGACGCGCCGCTCTGTCCGCTGGCAACCGGCGCGGCGCTGTCCGACTGCGCGGCGCGGCTGCGGGACATGCCAATGGCCATCGGCCCAGTTGCCCAGCCTGCGATGATCCTGCCCTTTGCCGCAACGGCCGCACGGCAGCTTGGCGCCTGCGTCACGGTTGCGGGCGAGGGCTTCCAGGCTGTCACCGACGGCGCCGCCCTGCACTGCGAAGGCACCCTGCCGGACGCGGCCGCCCGCCTGAGCATCTGCGCTGCGGGCAGCCTGGCAAACCCGAACCCCGGCCGCACCCGCGCCGAACCGGCGGAGGCGGCCTGGGCCGCGCTCAACCGCTTTGCCCATAAAACCTACGCTCCGGCCACCGAGGAGTCGCGCCTGCTGGGCGCCGGCGCCGGGCTGTCCGACAACGACTGAGAAGGCACTGAGATGACCGAAACCCGAACCCTGACCCTTGCCGAGATCGAGGACCTGTCGTTCCGCGCACTGGTGGCTGCAGGCACGTCAGAGGCGAATGCGCGGCCCTTGGCAGTTGCCACCGCAGCGACCGAGGCGGATGGGGTGGCCAGCCATGGCCTCGCCTATATCCCGATCTATGCCGAGCATGTGCAATGCGGCAAGGTGGACGGGCAGGCGGTGCCGGTTCTGTCCCGCCCGCGCCCCGGCGTCGTCGCGGTGGACGCGGCCACCGGCTTCGCCCATCCGGCCATCGACGCAGGCTTTGAAGCGCTGATCCCGGCAGCCCGCGAGCAGGGCATCGCAGTTCTGGCAATCCGCAACAGCTACAACTGCGGCGTGCTGGGCTACCACACCGCCCGCCTGGCCCGCGCCGGGCTGGTGGGCTTGGGCTTCACCAATGCGCCCGCCTCAATTGCGCCCTCGGGCGGCAGGAAGCCGGTGGTCGGCACCAACCCGTTCTCGGTTGCGGTGCCGGGCGAGGACGGCGAGCCGGAGCTGCTGATCGACCAAAGCGCCAGCACCATCGCCAAGAGCGAGGTGATGAAACACGCCCGCGAGGGCAAGGAGATTCCGCTGGGCTGGGCGCTGGATGCAGACGGCAACCCGACCACAGACCCGGACGCGGGCCTCAAGGGCTCGATGGCGCCTTCGGGCGGCTACAAGGGCGTCGGGGTGGCGCTGCTGACCGAGATCATGGCCGCCGCGCTGACCGGTGCCACGCTGGGCATCAATGCCTCGCCGTTCTCCGGCACCGCAGGCGGTCCGCCGAAAACCGGCCAGATGTTCATCGCAATCGACCCCGCAGCAACCTCGAATGACACATTTCGTGCCGGAATGGTCGGAATCGTGGGCGCGGTGCGGGCACAGCCTGGCGCACATCTGCCAGGCGACGGGCGCCGCGGCAAGCGGATCAAAGCCCGGGACCAAGGCGTCGCGGTCAGCGTGGCAACGCTGGACAGGATCAAAGCTCTGTTGGGCTGACGCCAATCCCCGGCGGGGCCGCACCCCGCCGGACATTCCGCACCCCGGTGCGGCACGTGCGAAACGGGAGGAAACGCATGTCAATTAAGCAACCTTTTACCGATTTGGAGATCAAGACCTCCAACGGCGGCTTCTACGAGGGGCACAGCGTCGAGATTGCCTTGCTCAGCAAGGGGATCATGGTCGCGCTGGTGCTCTGGGCCCTGGTGTGGCCGGCAAACGCCACCGGCGTGCTCGGCAGCCTGAACTGGCGTATTCTGGAGGACTTCAACGCCTTTTACATCATCATCGTCGGCTTCTTCGCCTTTTTCCTGTTTGTGGTCGCCGCGCTGCCGCAAACCGGTAAGCGGATCATGGGGGCCCCGGGCGAGCCGAAGGAATTCTCGGACTTTTCCTGGTTCTCGATGATGTTCGGCGCCGGTCTGGGCGTCGGCCTGATGGTGTTCGCCACCGCAGAGCCGCTGGGCCTGTGGGGGTCCAACCCGGTGGTGCTGTCGCAGGAGGTCGCAGCGAACAGCGAGGAGGCCATTCAGTCCGGCTTCCGCTACACCTTCCTGCATTACGGCTTCCATGCCTGGGCGATCTACGTGGTGACCGGCCTGTCGCTGGCCTACTACGCCTATACCCGCGGGATGCCGCTGACCATCCGCACCGCGCTGACGCCGCTGTTCGGCAAGCTGATGAACGGCTTCCTGGGCCACGTCGTTGACGTGCTGGGCGTTGTCGCCACCATCCTGGGCGTGTCCGTGACCATCGGCTTCGGCGTGTCGCAGTTCGTGGACGGCCTTTACGCGATCACCGGCATGGAATGGATGATGGACATGAGCGGCGACGCGCCTGCACCGGGCACCGTTGGCCTGCTGGCCGGCCTGTTCGCGATCATGGGGCTGTCGATCATCTCGGCAGTGTCCGGCGTCGGCCGCGGCGTGAAGTACCTGTCGAACCTGAACCTGGTCCTGTCGATCATCCTGCTGCTGGTCTTCGTGGTCTTCGGCTCCTTCGTGTTCGCCATGAGCACCTACGCGTCGGCCATTGTGGACTACATCCTGAACTTCACGGCGCTGAGCTTCGGTGCTTTCGGCCCGCAATCCGCGGCTGAGTTCTCGGCGGCGCTGCCGGCTGAGGCCGCCCCCTATGCCGATGCGCTGCGCGGCGGTGCCACCAACGCCTGGGGCTCCTTCGAAGGCTTCAAGTCCGGTCTGGAGGGCGAAGCCGCTGCCCTGTCCGACGACGTGCTGTCGGCGGCCTATGCCGCGGGCGAGCCGCAGCGCCAGTTCGGCTGGCAGGCTGGCTGGACCACCTTCTACTGGGCCTGGTGGATCGCGTTCTCGCCCTTCGTGGGCCTGTTCCTGGCGCGCATTTCCCGCGGCCGCTCGGTGCGTGAATTCATCGTCGGCTGCGTGCTCGCCCCGGCGCTGGTCTGCTTTGCCTGGATGACCATCCTGGGCGGCACCGCCATCGACCTGGAACTGAACGGCGCGGCCGAAGGTGCGATCATCGGCGCCTCGAACACCGCCAAGCTGTTCGTGACCCTGCAAAGCATGATCGACGGCGGCCTGCTGTCCGGCATCACCATCATGTGCGTGGTGCTGATCATGACCTTCCTGGTCACTTCGGCGGACTCCGGCATTCTGGTGATGAACACCATCATGTCCGGCGGCGACCAGAACATCGGCAACAAGCACAAGATCGTCTGGGGCCTGATCCTGACCGCCGTGATCGGCACCCTGCTGTTTGCAGGCAAGCAGAACGGCGGAGCGGATCCGATGGAAGCGCTGAAAAGCGCGATGATCATCGGTGCGCTGCCGTTCACCATGGTGATGGGCCTGATGTGCATCTCGCTGGCCAAGGCGCTGTTCCGCGACGGCCAGCGCGAAAAGGCCGCAGAGCGCGCACCTGCCGAATAAGCACGCCAGCCGTCCTTGCGGGCGGTGCCGGGGCCGGGGGGAACATTCCCTCCGGCCCCTTACTGTTTGCGGACATCTGACAGCAGCGGTGCTGCCCTCCGGAGGCGGCCGCGTCCGGTTCGTTTGGCAAATTGCGTGAAAACGGAAAGTTTTTAGCGTCAGGGGCGCAAAATCTTCCGTTTCTGGATTAATTTGTGAAACCGGCGTATACTGCCTTCTCTTACCGATTGAACCTGCCTTTTCGGCCTTGGATGTGTCCGGGGAGCGGGGGAAAGGGGGCGGGATGCTGATTGCGGTCGTGCTTGTGCTGATCGTGGCGGGGTCCGTTGCGTTCCATCTGTACAGCCCGTGGTGGTGGACGCCGATCGCGTCGAACTGGGACTATATCGACAACACGCTGGTAATAATCTTCTGGATCACTGGTGCGGTGTTCGCCGCGGTGGTGCTGTTCACGGCCTATTGCGTGTGGAAATTCCGGCACCGTCCGGGCCACAAGGCTGAGTTCGATCCGGAAAACAAGCGGCTTGAGTGGTGGCTGACAGCAGTGACTGCCGTTGGCGTGGCTGCGATGCTGGTGCCGGGGCTGTTCGTGTGGAAGCAGTTCGTCACCGTGCCCGGGAACGCCAGCGAGTTGGAGGTCTTCGGCCAGCAGTGGAACTGGGCCTACCGGCTGCCCGGCGCCGACGGCGTGCTAGGCACCGCGGACGCGGAATGGGTGAGCGGCGAAAACCCCCTGGGCGTCAACCCGCATGACCGGTTCGGCAAGGATGACCTCATCATCGAGGGCGGCGAGGTCTATCTGCCGGTGGATCAGCCGGTCAAGCTGCTGCTGCGCTCCATCGACGTCTTGCACAATTTCTACGTGCCCGAGTTTCGCGCCAAGATGGACATGGTGCCGGGCATGGTCACCTACATCTGGTTCACCCCGACCCGCACCGGCAATTTCGAGGCGCTTTGCGCCGAATACTGCGGCACCGCACATCCCTTCATGCGCGGTTTCGTGACCGTGGTGGAGGCCGCGGAATACCAGGAATGGCTGCAGGAGCAGCTGACCTTTGAAGACTACGCGGGCGCGGCTCCCGGAGCCGGGGCCGAAACGAGGCTCGCAAGACGCTAAGGGCAGCGTCCTCCCGCGGGGAGGGCCGGGCGCTGCCCGGCCGAAAGGCCGGCCGGTACACCGGATTTGGATGGAGGCCTGTAATGACCGACTACCTGCCTGACCACGACAGCACTTTGCCGCCGCGCGAAGTTGCCGATGTGATGCCGCCGCATGCGCACAGCTGGATCGGCAAGTACGTCTTCTCGCAGGACGCCAAATACATCGCCATCCAGTATTCCGGCACCGCCGCGGCCATCGGCCTGGTGGCGCTGGTGCTGTCCTGGCTGATGCGGCTGCAACTGGGCTTTCCGGGGCTGTTCGACTTCATCACACCCGAGGCCTATTACCAGTTCGTCACCATGCACGGGATGATCATGGTGATCTATCTGCTGACCGCGATCTTCCTCGGCGGTTTCGGCAATTACCTGATCCCGCTGATGGTCGGCGCCCGCGACATGGTGTTTCCCTTCGTCAATATGCTCAGCTACTGGATCTACCTGCTGGCGGTGCTGGTGCTGGTGGCGAGCTTCTTTGTTCCCGGCGGGCCGACCGGCGCGGGCTGGACGCTGTACCCGCCGCAGGCGGTGCTGTCGGGCACGCCGGGCGGCGCGCAAAGCGGCATCATCCTGATGCTGGTCTCGCTCATTCTGTTCATCATCGGCTTTACCATGGGCGGTTTGAACTATGCCGTCACCGTGCTGCAGGCCCGCACCCGCGGCATGACCATGATGCGGCTCCCGCTGACCGTCTGGGGCATCTTCACCGCCACGGTGATGGCGCTGCTGGCGTTCCCGGCGCTGTTCGTGGCCTGCGTGATGATGCTGTTCGACCGGCTCCTGGGCACCTCGTTCTTCATGCCGGCGCTGGTGGAGCTGGGCGAGAAGCTGAGCTACGGCGGCGGCAGCCCGATTGCCTTCCAGCACCTGTTCTGGTTCTTCGGCCATCCGGAGGTATATATCGTGGCGCTGCCCGCCTTCGGCATCGTCTCCGACCTGATCGCGGTCCATGCGCGCAAGAATGTCTTCGGCTACCGGATGATGGTCTGGGCCATCGTCATCATCGGCGCGCTCAGCTTCATCGTCTGGGCGCACCACATGTATGTCTCGGGCATGCATCCGTGGTTCGGCTTCTTCTTCGCCACCACCACGCTGATCATCGCGATCCCGACCGCGATCAAGGTCTATAACTGGATCCTGACCCTGTGGAAGGGCGACATCCACCTGACCCTGCCGATGCTGTTTGCGCTGGGCTTCATCGTGACCTTCGTGAACGGCGGGCTCACGGGGCTGTTCCTGGGCAACGTGGTGGTCGATGTGCCGCTCAGCGACACCATGTTCGTGGTGGCGCATTTCCACATGGTGATGGGGGTGGCGCCGATCATGGTGATCTTCGGCGCGATCTACCATTGGTATCCCAAGATCACCGGACGGATGCTGAATGAGGCGATGGGCCAGATCCACTTCTGGGTCACCTTCATCGGGGCCTATGCGGTGTTCTTCCCGATGCACTATGTCGGCCTCGTCGGCGTGCCGCGCCGCTATTTCGAGATCGGCGAGCCGGCCTTCCTGACCGCGCCGGTGGACGGGCTCAATGCCTTCATCTCCTCCGCCGCGCTGATTGTCGGCGCGGTGCAGGTGCTGTTCCTGTTCAACATCTTCTGGAGCCTGCGCCATGGGCTTGCGGCGGGCGGCAACCCCTGGCGCGCCACCTCGCTGGAGTGGCAGACGCCGGAAACGCCGCCGCGGCATGGCAACTGGGGGGATGACCTGCCCAACGTCTACCGCTGGGCCTATGACTACAGCGTGCCCGGCGCGGCGGAGGATTATGTCGCCCAGAACGATCCCTGGGTGCCGGACAGCGGGGGGAGGCGGCTGTGACGGTCATCCTGGCCTTCCTGGCGCTGGTCGCCCTGGCCGCCGGGCTGTGGCTGTCGCAGCAGCGGCTCGCCTCCAAGCCCTGGCTGGAAACCGGCATTGCCCCCTTGGCGGGCCATGGCCCGGGGCGCGCGCCGGGCTTCATCTTCATCGCCGTCTTCCTCGCCGTGGCCGGCGGGCTGTTTGCGATGCTTGGCAGTGCTTTTGTCATGCAGATCGACGAGACGCCGTGGGAACTGGTGCCGCTGCCCGGCCGGGTCTGGCTCAATACGGCGCTGCTGCTGCTGGCCAGCCTGTTCATGCAGTTCGTGGTGATCTCCGCGCGGGCGGGCACCACGCGCTGGCTGCGCGCCAGCCTGATTGCCGCCAGCATCGCCACGCTCGCCTTTCTGGCCGGGCAGGCGCAGGTGTGGATCGCGCTGACCGCAGACGGCTACCCGCTGGACGGTCCCCCTGCGGCCAGCTTTTTCTACCTGATCACCGGCCTGCACGGGCTGCATGTGCTGGGCGGCATCATCGCGCTGGCGGCCATCTGCCTGCGCCACGCCGGCGGCGGGGACGTCAAGGCGCTGCTGCCGGGGGTGCGGCTCTGCGCGCTTTACTGGCACGGGCTGCTGGCGTTCTGGCTGATGCTGTTTGCATTGCTGCAGGGCTGGGGCAACGCCTTTCTGGCGCTGTGCCGCGCCGCCGTGACTTGAGGGAGGGAGACTGATGGACCATCCGCTGCAAGGCCAGGACCAGACGCTGCTGCAACAGGGGCACAGCGGTTTCGCCGCCGACTGGAGCTCGGACCAGCGGGTGTTCAAGAAGGTCTCCTGGGGCAAGGCGATGATGTGGATCCTGCTGCTCAGCGACACATTTATCTTTGCCTGCTTCCTGGTCGCCTACCTGACCGCCCGCAGCTCCACCACCGCCGAATGGCCCAACGCCAGCGAGGTTTTTGCCCTGCATATCGGCGGCCAGGACCTGCCGCTGATCCTGATTGCCATCATGACTTTCGTGCTGATTTCCTCCTCCGGCACGATGGCGATGGCGGTGAACTGCGCCTACCGCAAGGCGCGCAAGGCGACCGCCGCGCTGATGCTGGCGACCGCCGCGCTGGGCGCGTGTTTCGTGGGGATGCAGGCGTTTGAATGGTCCAAGCTGATTTCCGAGGGCGTGCGCCCCTGGGGCAACCCCTGGGGGGCAGAGCAGTTCGGCGCCAGCTTCTTCATGATCACCGGCTTTCACGGCACCCATGTGACCATCGGTGTGATCTTCCTGATCATCGTTGCCCTCAAGGTCTGGCGGGGCGACTTCGACCGGGACCAGCGCAGCTGGATGTCGGCTGGCAACGGCGATTACGAGGCGGTCGAGATCATGGGGCTGTACTGGCACTTCGTCGACCTGGTCTGGGTCTTCATCTTTGCATTCTTCTATCTGTGGTAGGGGGCCGCCATGACAGACACACCGCACGCAATGGACACCCGGCATGTGGCGCATGACGAGGGGCAGCAGCATCCGATCAAGCTTTACTTCGTGGTCTGGGTCTTGCTGTTCATCCTCAGCGCCGGCTCGTACTGGGTGGATTACGCACAGCTGCAGGGGCTCTTGCGCTGGAGCCTGATCCTGATCTTCATGGTGCTGAAGGCGGGGCTGATCATCGCCGTCTTCATGCATATGGCCTGGGAGCGGCTGGCGCTGATCTACGCGATCCTGCTGCCGCCGCTGGCGCTGATCGGGCTGCTGGCGATTCTGATCATCGAGTCGGAGTACACCGCCGGCACCCGGGTGATTGAACTTGGGCAGGGGGCAGGGGCGCCTGAGTAACGACCGTTCCGCCCGGCCGTAGGCCGGGCAGCGCCCGACCCTCCCCACGGGAGGGCGCTTCACGCCCACCCAGGGTCAGGCGCTGCCCTCAGTGTTGTTCCTAGGCCGTGCAATGAGAAAGGCGCCCCGGTTTCCCGGAGCGCCCTGTTTGCGCGATGGGCCGTGTTTACGCCGCCAGATCAAACCGGTCTGCGTTCATCACCTTGGCCCAGGCCGCAACAAAGTCCTGCACAAACGCATCCTTGAAGTCATCCTGCGCATAGACCTCGGCCAGCGCCCGCAGCTGCGAGTTGGAGCCGAACACCAGATCGGCGCGGGTGGCGGTCCATTTCACTTCGCCGCTGGCACGGTCACGGCCCTCATAGGTGCCGTCGCCGGCCGGCTTCCACTGCACGCTCATGTCCAGGATATTAGTGAAGAAATCGGTGCTCAGCGTGCCGGCCCGGTCCGTGAACACCCCATGCGCCGCGCCGCCGTGGTTGGCCCCCAGCACCCGCAGGCCGCCAATCAGCGCCGTCATCTCCGGCGCGCTGAGGGTCAGGAGCTGCGCCCGGTCCACCAGCATCTTCTCGGCCGGAATGCTGTAGTCCGCCTTCTGGTAGTTGCGGAAACCATCGGCCTCCGGCTCCAGCACGGCAAATCCTTCGATGTCGGTCTGCTCCTGGCTGGCATCCGTCCGGCCCGGAGTAAACGGCACCTCGACCGGATGGCCAGCGGCCTTGGCGGCCTCTTCCACCGCGGCGCCGCCCGCCAGCACGATCAGATCGGCCATCGAGATCTTCTTGCCGCCGGATGCGCTCCCGTTGAAATCGCTCTGGATGCCTTCCAGAACCTTCAGCACCTTTGCCAGCTTGTCAGGCTCGTTCACCTCCCAGGTCTTCTGCGGCTCCAGCCGGATGCGTGCGCCATTGGCGCCGCCGCGCATGTCGGAGCCGCGGAAGGTCGAGGCCGAGGCCCAGGCGGTGGAGACCAGTTCCGGCACCGTAAGCCCGGACGCCAGCACCTTGGCCTTGAGGTCTGCAACGTCATCCGTTTCCACCAGCGGGTGATCCACCGGCGGCACCGGATCCTGCCAGATCAGATCCTCGGCCGGGACTTCCTCGCCCAGATAGCGCGACTTGGGCCCCATGTCGCGGTGGCACAGCTTGAACCAGGCGCGGGCAAAGGCGTCGGCGAATTTCTCCGGGTTGGCGTGGAAATCGCGCGAGATCTTCTCATAGTCCGGATCCATCCGCATCGACATATCCGCGGTGGTCATCATCGGCGCATGCTTTTTGCTGGGGTCATGGGCATCCACCACCATATGCTCGGGCTTCACGTCCTGCGCCTGCCACTGGTTCGCACCGGCCGGGCTTTTGACCAGTTTCCACTCATAGCCGAACAGCACGTCGAAATACCCCATGTCCCAATGGGTCGGGTTGGGCTTCCAGGCCCCTTCAATGCCAGAGGTGGTGGTGTCAGCAGCGTTCCCGGTGCCGTGCGAATTCAGCCAGCCAAGCCCCATGTGCTCAATGTCCGCGCCTTCGGGCTCCGTGCTGACCAGTTCGGGATCGCCGGCGCCATGCGCCTTGCCGAAGGTGTGGCCGCCCGCCACCAGCGCCACGGTTTCCTCGTCATTCATGCCCATGCGGCTGAAAGTCTCGCGCACGTCCTTGCCCGAGGCGACCGGGTCCGGGTTGCCGTCCGGGCCTTCCGGGTTCACGTAGATCAGCCCCATCTGCACCGCGGCCAGCGGGTTGGCCAGGTCGCGCTCGCCGGAATAGCGGCTGTTGGGCTGGTCGCTGGTGGCCAGCCATTCGGTCTCCGCCCCCCAATAGACGTCTTCCTCCGGTTCCCACACATCCGCACGGCCGCCGCCAAAGCCGAACACCGGGCCGCCCATCGATTCAATGGCGCAGTTGCCCGCCAGGATCATCAGGTCCCCCCAGGAGATCTTGTTGCCGTACTTCTGCTTGATCGGCCACAGCAGGCGGCGCGCCTTGTCCAGGTTGCCATTGTCCGGCCAGCTGTTCAGCGGCGCAAAGCGCTGGCTGCCGGTGCCGCCGCCGCCGCGCCCGTCGGCGGTGCGGTAGGTGCCGGCACTGTGCCAGGCCATGCGGATGAACAGCGGCCCGTAATGGCCATAGTCCGCAGGCCACCAGTCCTGGCTGTCGGTCATCAGCGCGTGCAGGTCCTGCTTCACCGCCTTTAGGTCCAGCTTCTTGAATTCCTCGGCATAGTTGAAATCAGCCCCCATCGGGTTCGACGCAGGCGAATGCTGGTGCAGAACCTTCAGGTTCAAGAGGTTCGGCCACCAGTGCTTGTTGGTGGTGCCGCCGGTTGCGGCAGCGCCATGAAACACCGGGCATTTTCCTTGGGGAGTATTTCCGTCCATTTTTGTCTCCGATCGTGGCTGCAGTTGTTGACGCGCTACGCGACAGAAGCGCCCCGGGACCCGTTCTGCGGCTCCGGGCCAGCGCGCTGCCGCAGCCCCGCCATGAGGCTGCGCGCGCGGCAAAGCTGCTGCCGGTTTTCCCTGTCTTCGTGCGGTGAGGCTAGCAGAGGAAACCCATTGGATTAAGTTGCATTTATTCATCGCAGTGATAAGCAAATCCTATGATAAACGTGACCCTCCGCCAGATGCGCTATTTTGAGGCGCTGGCACAGCACCGCCATTTCGGCCGCGCGGCAGAGACCTGCGCGGTGTCTCAGCCCGCTTTGTCGGTTCAGATCAAGGAATTGGAGGAAGTGCTGGGGGTGCAGCTGGTGGAGCGCGGGGCGCGCCAGGTGCGTCTGACCAGCTTTGGCGAGGATCTGGCGGTCAGGGTGCGCGGCATCCTGCGTTCGGTGGATGAGCTGGGCGAGCTGGACCGCGCCTCGCGCGAGGGGCTGGCCGGGCGGCTGCGGATCGGGGTGATTCCCACCATCGCGCCCTATCTGCTGCCCTCCATTGTCGGCACGCTGACCCGGCAGTATCCGGAGGCCGACATCCGGGTGCGCGAAACCGTGACCCCCAAGCTGCTGGAGGAACTGGGCGAGGGGCGTCTGGACACCGCCATCGTGGCGCTGCCGGTCTCTGAGCCTGCGTTCGAGGAGGTGCCGCTGTTTTCCGAGGACTTCGTGCTGGTGCGCCCGGGGGAGGATACTGGCAAGCCGGTTCCGGGGCCTGAGGGCTTGCGCGAAATGCGGCTCCTGCTGCTGGAGGAAGGGCACTGCTTCCGCGATCAGGCGCTGTCTTTCTGCAACATGCAGTCGGCCGCCCCGCGCGAGCTGCTGGACGGCAGCTCCCTGTCGACGCTGGTTCAGATGGTCAGCGCCGGCATCGGCGTGACGCTCATCCCCGAAATGGCCGTGCCGGTTGAAACCCGCTCGGCGGTGGTGTCGGTGGCCCGCTTCCGCGACCCGCAGCCCGCCCGCACCATCGGCATGATCTGGCGCCGCAGCAACCCGCTGGCGCGGCAGCTGATGCAGGTCGCCGGCGTGGTGCGCCAGGCGGCCGATGCCCTGCGGGCCAGTTACAGCCCGATGACCTGAGGCACGGAGAGAGGGTCTTTCAGGCGCACGGCCGCCGGTTTGCCGCCCCGTTGGTTGAGTGGCGCAAGCCCGGCTTCAACCCAGTGAAGATTGGTGCGCAAAGGGCACGTTCACAAGCGTTTCAACCGCATCGCAGTTTCCGGAGTAAGAACACTGCGTTAACGTTCCGCAAAAAATAACACACTGAAGCGGGCATACAGGCAGATGAAAACGGGCTTTCACGGCACGTTTGTTATGTCCTGGTCGCAAACCGAGATCGACGGCCTTCGGGCCGCCCCGGTGGACGCGCTGAATACGGGCGCGGCCTGGTCCTGGCATGGCGATGCCGTGCGGGTGGACGGGCCGGCCGGGCTGTCGCGGCTGGATATGGCAAACGGCGATGCAGAGATGCGCCGCCGCGCGGCGCGGTCGGTGCGCCGGCTGGTTGGCGCGGCGCTGCAGAACCGGACAGGCATCAGCGCGGCGGCGGCTGACGCGCCGCTGCAGGACAGCAGCTTCGCAGTGACCAACGGCGTGCAAAGTTTCACGGCCACCCTGATTGAAACCGGCCCGGGCCAGCCCCCGCTGGTGATGTTTGCCGGTGAGCTGCCGCCGCGCGGCACTGACCTCTGGGTGGTGCATCACGCGCTTGGCGCCGTCCGCACAGACCGGCCCCAGCGCGGGGCCCAGGGCGATGGCGGCGTCATCTGCTTTACCCCGGGCACGCTGATTGCGACCCCCCGCGGGCCGCAACCGGTGGAACAGCTGCGCGAAGGCGATAGGGTCCAGACCCGCGACAGCGGCGCGCAGGAGATCCTGTGGATCGGCTCCCGCCGGATCACCGGTGCGCGCCTGTATGTGATGCCGCAGCTGCGCCCGGTCCGCATTCACGCAGGCGCCCTGGGGATCGGCCGGCCGGAGCAGGAACTGCTGGTCTCTCCCGATCACCGGATGCTGCTGCGCGGCGCGCATGTGCAGGCGCTGTTCAACACGCCCGAGGTGCTGGTGGCGGCCGGCGATCTGGTCGATGGCCGCACGATCCTGCCCGATGCCTCGGTGCGCGAAGTCACCTATATCCACCTGATGCTGGCCAGCCATCAGGTGCTCTGGGCCAATGGGGTTGAAACTGACAGCTTCCATCCGTCCAGTGCCTCGCTCACGGCGCTGTGCGGCACGGACAGGGAAAGGCTGTTCCGCCTGCAGCCGGAGCTGGAGCGCAACCCGCTCTCCTATGGCGCCTATGCCCGCCGCAGCCTCAGCCCGTCCGAGGCGGCGATCCTGCGGCACGAGGCTGCCTGACGCCTTTGCCTGGGCGGGCAGGGCACCATGCGGCGGCCTGGCCCGCGGCGGATGCAGATTTTCGCATCATTCGGGCGCAGCCGTGTTGACTCCGCCCCGAACCCCG
This sequence comes from Leisingera aquaemixtae, assembly GCF_006740765.1. Classification (GTDB taxonomy): domain Bacteria; phylum Pseudomonadota; class Alphaproteobacteria; order Rhodobacterales; family Rhodobacteraceae; genus Leisingera; species Leisingera aquaemixtae. The sequence goes on along the minus strand of NZ_CP041159.1, from coordinate 2,265,779 downwards.
ATATAAGCGCGGCTTCATTGGTGTTGGTGGCCCCCGCAAGGGGATGCCTGTCATGCCCGGATCCTGGATGCGGAGCAAGAGGACAACGCCCTTCGATTGTTGCAGGTCTCCTGGGACAGGTACACACAGACGGTGCAGTGGCAGACGCGATTGCAGCCCGAAAAGTGGGAACCGGTTTTCGGAAGCAGCTGCAATGCCACTTTAGAAGGAGATCAGCCGTGACCAAACGCACGTCTGCCAAGTACAAAATCGACCGCCGCATGGGCGAAAACATCTGGGGCCGCCCGAAGTCCCCGGTCAACCGCCGCGACTACGGCCCGGGCCAGCACGGCCAGCGCCGCAAGGGCAAACTGTCCGACTTCGGCATCCAGCTGCGCGCCAAGCAGAAGCTGAAGGGCTACTACGGCGACCTGACCGAAAAGCAGTTCCGCCGCATCTACGGCGAAGCCGAGCGTGTGAAGGGCGACACCGGTGAAAACCTGATCGGCCTGCTGGAGCGCCGCCTGGACGCCGTCGTCTACCGCGCCAAGTTCGTGCCGACCGTCTTTGCGGCCCGCCAGTTCGTCAACCACGGCCACGTCCTGGTCAACGGCAAGCGCGTGAACATCCCCTCCTACCGCGTGAAAGAGGGCGACGTGATCGAGGTCCGCGACAAGTCCAAGCAAATGGTCGCCATTCTGGAAGCCGTTCAGCTGGCTGAGCGCGATGTGCCGGATTACATCGAAGCCGACCACTCCAAGATGACCGCAACCTTCGTGCGCACCCCGTCCCTGGGCGACGTGCCGTATCCGGTGATCATGGAACCGAACCTGGTCGTCGAATTCTACGCCAAGAACTAAGCCTGCTGCCCTCAGGGCAACTGGCGGAAGGGCTGTCCAAACGGGCAGCCCTTTTTCTGTGGCGCGGCCGCCTTGCCGCAGGCGCGCGGCGCGGCAGCAAGGAAAGCTGTGGTCCGGCGGCATCATTGGTACTATCCTTCCTCAAAAGCGACAGGGAGTGACCCATGAAGTTGATGATGAAGGCAGCTGCCGCGGCGGCGCTCACGGTTCTGGCGGCGGCGGCAGGCGCGGCACCACTGAAACTCACCCCCGCAAATCCGCAGCCCTCTGGCGTCAAGCCCGGTCTCGCGGTGGTCTACGCCTACCCGCAGGATGTGAAAACACTGGCCGAAGCCTCCTCGGCGCTGAAAATCGGCAGCGAGCCGGGCCGCCCCATCGCCGGACTGGACAACCGCGACACCGAAGAGGGGCAGAACACCCTGACCGCCAAGCGGCCGATGCATGTGGCGGCCAGAATCACCGGATACGTGAAGTTCGACCAGCCGGGCATCCACAATATCGACTTCCTGACCAACGACGGGCTGCGGGCCAATATCGGCGGCCAGATCGTGGGTGAATTCGACGGCCGCCAGTCCTGCGACAGCACCATCATGACCCAGGTCGAGGTACCCTCTGCCGGCTGGTATCCGGTCGATATCCTCTATTTCCAGCGCCTCGGCACCGCCTGCCTGCACATGCGCATGGGTCCGGACGGCAAGCGCCCGAAATGGATGAAGGACAGCGCCTTCGGTCACTGACCAAAAGGGCCTTCTTCTGGCCGGAAGTATCCCGGGGGAAGCCCGCAGGGCTGGGGGCAGAGCCCCCGCTTCATCCTTTTCTAAAGCGGCAGCGGGCGCCCCTCGGCGATGGCTTCCATCGCGAAATAGGAGGTCACGCTGTCCAGCTCCACGCCCGAGATCAGCCGCTGATAGACCTTGTCGTAGCTGGCCATGTCTTCTGTCACCACTTTCAGCTGATAATCGTAATCGCCGCCGATGCGGTGAAAATCGACCACCTCGGGGATGGTCAGCACGTGGCGGCGGAACTTTTGCAGCCACTCCGCCGAATGATGCCGGGTGCGCAGCAGCACGAACACCACCAGATCCAGCCCCAGCTGCTTGCGGTCCAGCCGCGCGGTGGAGCCCTTCAGCAGCCCGCTTTCGTTCAGCGCCTTCAGCCGCCGCCAGCAGGCGTTCTGCGACAGCCCCACCTTGTCCGCCAGCTCGCGCTGCGACAGGCTGGCGTCCTGCTGCAGGGCCTTCAGGATCGCACGGTCAATTTGATCTGCTGATTTGGTCATGATTGGATCATATGACACAATATTGGGTCGATCCACTCAGTAATTGATAAAGTTCTCTCGCGAAACTCCGTTCATAGTGGCCTCACAGATTTCGGAGGCGCGACATGACCCTGGCAGCATTTAAACAGACAATCCGGCAGGCCGCCCAGGACGGAACCCTTGGCCGCAGCGTGATTGGCGACGGGGTGATGATCCCCGGTCTCGATGGCGAGGTGCCGCTGGTCTACGCCGATTACGTCGCCTCCGGCCGCGCACTGCGCCAGGTGGAGGATTTCGTGGCCGCCCAGGTGCTGCCCTTCTACGCCAACTCCCATACCGAGGCGTCCTACTGCGGCACCCAGATGACCCGCCTGCGCCGCGAGGCGCGCAGCGAGATTGCCCGTCTCACCGGCGCCACGGCACAGGATGCGGTGATCTTCACCGGCTCCGGCGCCACTGCGGGCCTCAACCGCCTGGTGAGCCTGTTTGGCGTCAACGAGGCCGCCCGCCCGGTCGTCTTCATCGGCCCTTATGAGCATCACTCCAACATCCTGCCCTGGCGCGAGAGCAAGGCCGAGGTGGTGGAGATCCCCGAAGCAGCCGAGGGCGGCCCGGATCTGGCAGTGCTGGAACTGGCCCTGAAACAGCACGCGGACAGCGACCTGAAAATCGGCAGCTTTTCTGCCGCCTCCAACGTGACCGGCATCGTCACCGCTCCCGATCCCATCAGCCGCCTGCTGCACGCGCATGGCGCGCTGGCGGTCTGGGACTATGCTGGCGGCGGCCCCTACCTGCCGGTTGACATGGGCGCGGGCGGCGCGGCCCGCAAGGACGCCGTCGTGGTCTCACCGCACAAGTTCCCGGGCGGCCCCGGCGCCTCTGGCGTGCTGATCGTCAACCAATCCGCCGTGCGCCGCCGCTGCCCGTCCTGGCCGGGAGGCGGCACCGTCAGCTTCGTCTCCCCCTGGCGGCACGAATACAGCCAGGATCTGGCTGCGCGCGAGGAGGCCGGAACCCCCAACGTGATCGGCGACATCCGCGCGGCCCTGGCCTTTCTGGTTAAGGAAGCGGTGGGTCAGGACCAGATCGAGGCCCGCGAAGCCAGGTTTGCACAAATGGCCTGGGACGGCTGGCTGTCCAACCCGCGCCTGCGCATCCTCGGCCACCGCAGCGCGCACCGGCTGCCGATCTTCTCCTTCCTGGTGACGGACGCGGCAGGCAAGCCGGTCCATCAGCAGCTGTTCACCCGCATGCTGAGCGACGTCTACGGCATCCAGGCCCGCGGCGGCTGCGCTTGCGCAGGCCCTTACGCGCACCGGCTGCTGGGCATCAATCATCCGGAATCGGAAACCCTGTTTGCCGACTTGCAGGCAGGCGAGGAGATGAAGAAGCCCGGCTGGGTCCGGCTCAACTTCTCCTACCTGATGGAGGAGGAGACAGCGCAATACATCATCAATTGCGTCAATGACCTGACGATGAAGGCGGGGGAGATTGCAGCCCGTTACGATGCCGACCCGCAGACCGCCCGTTTCAAGGCACAGGCCGCCTAGCGTACCCGGTTTGAGTGCTTTCCCGCATCGGGGAAGCACCTCACATGCTTGTGATACGTAGGCAGCCGGCCCCGGCATTTAAAGGGGAATGTCTCTGCCAAATCCCCCGCGACGGAGCGCCGGGGCCATGGCACGCTTGAACCAGTAGTTAATTGGTTGGAGCAAGGTCATGGCTCTCAAGCTGTCCGCCCCCGTTGGCGACAAGAAACGGATTACCAAGCCGGACCCCAAAACCGGTGAAAGCAAATTCAAACCGGTCAAGAACGCCCCCGCGGATGTCGAACTCGTCCGCCTGATGCTCAAGGCAAACGGCTATTCCGTTGAGGTCAGCACCAAATGCGATGCTGCGCTGATCACCATGATCCGCGATTTCCAGAAAAAGAAGCTGGGCTTCAAGAAGCCTGATGGCATTGTCGATCCCGGCATGCGCACCTGGAATGCGGGCCTGCCGAAACTGGCTGCGATGCATTCCGCCGACACCAAGGTGGAACGCGTCGAGGTTGTCGAAAACGGCAAGTCTAAGCTGATCACCGTGGCCGAGTTTGAAGCCGGGCAGGAGGAACTGCGCCGCAAGCTGCTGGCCAAGGCGGAAATGATGTACGGCCAGGCGGAATCCTGGGTCGATTTCTGCAACGATGTGGAAAACACCCGCCAGGGCAACGAGACCTTCCTGAACGCGCTGACCGAATTCGCCGTCAGCGTGGTCAACGACAAGACCGATCCGCCCTGGACCCCGATTCTGAACGCCCGCTCCGAGGCGAGTTTTCTCAAGACCTTGACCAGCAAGAAAAAGCCGGACTGGAAAAAGGTCTACAAGCAGGATGTGAAGGCAACCAAGGCCTATAACACCGGCGGCAAGGCGTTCAAGAAATTCATCGACCAGCGCATCAGCACCGCAGGCGCCATCGTCTGGAAGCTGGAGGTCGTGCGCGAGGTCTCCTTTGCCGTGGTCGAAACCTACATGACCGCCCGCCTGGTCGCGACCAAAGGCATGTCGCCCGCCAAGGCCCACGCCATCGCCGCCGCCAGCACCGAGGCGCTGAAATCCAGCGCGGGCCAGCTCGGCGAGCATCTGGCGGGCAACACCGTCACCTGGGACGGCGCCGCCAAGAAGGTGTTCATCGACAGCTTCATCGCGGGCCTGGCGGGGGCGGCCGGCGGCAAGCTGACCGCCAAGCTGTCCGCAGGCCTTGCCGATGATCTGGCCAAGGCCGCGGCCTCCAGGCTGTCGCGCGAAATGCCCAAGAAGGCAGTGAAGGCCTTCTTCGAGAAATTCCTGAAATCCAAGGCCGGCGAAGCCATGGTGACGGAGGCCTTGAAGGAGACCATCGGCCTCGCCAAACCCCTGATCGAAAAGGGCCGCCCGCCTAACACCAAGGAAATTAAGGAAAGCATCGCCAAGATCCTGACCGCGGGGATCATGTCCGCAGGCGCCGGCAAGGCGCTGGAGGCATTCTCTTCCGGCTTCACGAGCGCCGCCGAAAAATTCCTCAAGACCACGCTGGCGCCCGCCGCCATGGAAGGCGCGGTCAAGAAGGACCTGATTGCCAAATACGGCACCAAGGCGACGGAGGATTTCATCAAGCTGCACGGCGACGCCATCTATGGCGAGATCGCCAAGCAGATCTCCGGCAAGACGCTCAGCAAATACGCGGGGGAGGCGCTGGCCGGCGCGGACGGCTCGCAATCAGCCTCCACCATGCAGAAGCAGGCCAACGAGGCGATGCGCAAGGACATGGAACTGCGCAAGCAGATCCAGAAGATCATCATGGCCGAAGCCAAGCGCAAAATGCCCAAGACTGCAGCCGCGCACTGACGCGCGTATGCGGCCGGGGCAGACTGCCGCTGGGGGGCGGCAGCAAGGGGGAAGCGTCATCTTGGTGCTTCCCCGTCCGCGTTTGGGCCGTTATGACGGGTTGGAATTAAGGAGCCCGTATTATGACCCAACTCACACCGCAGCCCGGTATCATGGACATCGCTCTGTATCAGGGCGGGGCTGCCCATGTGAAAGGGGTGAGCAATGTTGTGAAGCTCTCCTCGAACGAGAACCCCTTTGGCCCCAGCCCGCGCGCAATTCAGGCGATGCAGGAGGCGGCCGCCCATATGCACCGCTATCCCAGTTCGGATCACGCGGCGCTGCGGCAGGCCATCGGCGAGGTGCACGGGCTGGAGCCGGAGCAGATCATCTGCGGTGCCGGCAGCGATGAGATCATCGCTTTCCTGTGCCAGGCCTATGCCGGGCCGGGGGATGAAGTTCTCTATACCGAACACGGCTTTGCCATGTACCGCATCAGCGCGCTGGCTGCCGGTGCCACCCCGGTGGAGGTGAAGGAGCGCGAGCGCATCACCGACGTGGACGCGCTGCTGGCGGGCTGCACGGCACGCACCAAGCTGGTCTTCATCGCCAACCCCAACAACCCCACCGGCACCATGATCAGCGAGGCCGAGGTGGCGCGGCTGGCAGATGGCATTCCCGATGGTGCGCTCCTGGTGCTGGACGGCGCCTATGCCGAATATGTCGAGGGTTTTGATGCCGGCGCCGCGCTGATCGGCGCCCGCAGCAACGTCTTCATGACCCGCACCTTCTCCAAGATCTACGGGCTGGGCGGCGCCCGGATCGGCTGGGGCTACGGCCCCAGGGAGATCATCAACGTGCTGAACCGGGTGCGCGGCCCCTTCAACGTCTCCAGCACCGCGCTGGCGGGGGCAGAGGCCTCGGTGCGCGATACGGATTACGTGGATTACTGCCGGGCCGAAAACGCCAAATGGCGTGCTTGGCTGGCAAATGCGCTGGCGGAGCTTGGCGTGCCGTCGGATGTCTCCAGCACCAACTTCATCCTGGCCCGGTTCTCCAGCCAGGCAGAGGCGGAGGCTTGCGATCTGCATCTGCAGGCGCAGGGGCTGATCGTGCGCCGGGTGGCGGGCTACAACCTGCCCGCCGCGCTGCGGATCACCATCGGCGACGAGGACTCCTGCCGCCGCATCGCGCAGGGCGTCAAGGCATTCAAAGAGAGCAAGGCCAAAGAGGTTCAGGCATGAGCGGAGAAGTTTACGGCCGCGTCGCGCTGATCGGCCTGGGCCTGATTGCGTCCTCGATGTTCTGGGCCATGAAACGCGCCGGGCTGGCAGGCGAGGTCACCGGCTATGCCCGCAGCGCTGAGACCCGTGACACCGCCCGCCGCATCGGCCTGTGCGACCGCGTCTGCGACAGCGCCCGGGAGGCGGTGCAGGACGCCGATCTGGTGGTGCTCTGCGTTCCTGTCGGCGCGATGGGGCCGGTGATGGAGGACATCGCACCGGTTCTGAAACCCGGCGCCACCGTGTCTGACGTGGGTTCGGTCAAGCGTCACGTGATCGAGGCGGTGCTGCCGCATATCCCCGAGGGCGTGCATTTCGTGCCCGCCCACCCGCTGGCAGGCACCGAGCATTCCGGCCCCGAATCCGGGTTTGCCGAACTGTTCGACAACCGCTGGTCGCTGCTGGTCCCGGTCGAGGGCACCGATCCGGAGGCGACATCACGCCTGCGGGCCTTGTGGGAGGGTATGGGCGCCCATGTCGATGAGATGGACGCCGACCACCACGACCTGGTGCTGGCCGTCACCTCGCACACCCCGCACCTGATCGCCTACACCATGGTCGGCGTCGCAGACGATCTGCGCCGGGTGACCGACAGCGAGGTGATCAAGTATTCCGCCGCCGGTTTCCGCGACTTCACCCGTATCGCGGCCTCCGACCCCACCATGTGGCGCGACGTGTTCCTGACCAACAAGGACGCCACGCTGGAAATCCTCGGCCGCTTCACGGAGGAGCTCTTTGCCCTCCAGCGCGCCATCCGCACCGGCGACGGGGAGCATCTGCACGCCTACTTCACCCGCACCCGCGCCATCCGCCGCGGCATCATCGAGGCCGGCCAGGACACCGACGCGCCGGACTTCGGCCGGGGGCAGAAGAAATGATCCGCGCGGGCGTGCTGATCCTGGCGGGCCTGTTTGGCGGCGCCGCGCAGGCCGCAACGCCGGACGCTTCGCTGGAGCCGCCCGAACGCCCGGCAGCAGACGCGGGGCTGCCGGCTGCCTTGGACCCCGTGCCCGGCATGCGCCCGGCCGCCCGCCCGCAATCCGAGCAGCGCCTGGCAGCAGCGGCCCGCCCCGCCGGCCTGCCTCTGCTGGCCCCCGGAGATTCCCTGGTGCCCTTCGCGCGCCCGGACAGCCTGTCAGAGCAGGTGCTGTTCAAGCGCCGCCAGCGGCGCAGGGGCTCGGTTTGCGGCGACATCGACATTCAGGGGGATGATGCGGGCAGCGTCACCGGAGCACTGCCCGGCTGCGGCGTCAAGGATGCGGTCAGGGTGCGCGAAATTGCCGGGGTCCGCCTCAGCCAGACCTCGCTGATGACCTGCAACACCGCCCGGGCGCTGAAGACCTGGATCAACCGCGAGGTCGAAACCGCCTTCGGGCGCCGCAACAAGGTCGTTGGCCTGCGGGTCGCGGCCCATTACGCCTGCCGCACCCGCAACAACCGCCCGGGCGCCAAGATCTCCGAACACGGCAGGGGCCGGGCGATCGACATTTCCGGCTTTACCCTTGCCAGCGGCGAGACCATCACCGTCCTGCACGGCTGGCAACAGCGCAAGACGCGCAAGAAGCTGAAGAAGATCTGGCGCGCGGCCTGCGGCCCCTTCGGCACCGTGCTGGGGCCTGAGGCCGACCGTTACCACAAGGACCACTTCCATCTGGACATCGCCCGCCACCGCGGCGGCTCCTACTGCCGCTAAGGGTTCGGGCCTGCCGGGCGTCCCGTGTTCTTCTGGCCGGAAATATCCCGGAGCGCGAGGCAGAGCCTCGCAGGATCCCGCCCTTGCCAGCGCCGCGCAGGCTGCTGGCGGGCGCATGGTCAGCGGATGATCAGCCGCGGCGCATGGCCCAGGGGCAGCGGGCCGAGCGTCACATAACCGTCCCGGAACCCCAGGGTAATGTCGAGGTCGCGGGGGTTGCCGCTGGTCTCCGCCAAGAGGCCCAGCACCCGCTCCACCGTGCCGCGCAGGGCAGGCGGCAGCGCGCCGGTGCGTTCGGCCATCAGCACCAGCCCGCGCCAGTTCTCCGCCTGCAGCGCAATTTCCCCCGCGGGCAGCCCCTCTTCGTCCACCGTCAGCGTGCCCGTTGCTTTCAGCCGCAGATCGCCCCAGCGGGCATCGGCCAGTTTCAGGTCAATCCGGCGCGGCTGCGGCCGCCGTTGTTCGAGCGCTGACCGGTCCCAGGGGGCGTCAAAACCAACCGTCATCTCCAGCGCCAGCGTATCGAACCGCTCCGGCAGCGGCGCGCTGGCGGCCAGCAGCCGCCGCCAGGCCGCGCGCGGCGCAAACTCCTGCGCGCCGGCGCTGATCCGGTAGGTCTCGGGGCTGTCCGTTTGCACCATGCGCAGGTCCAGCGCCGCGCCGCTCAGCACCGTTTCGCCGCCGCGCTCGATCTGCCAGCTGCCGGCAACGGCGGCCATCTGCTCCAGCTCCAGCGCCGCGCCGGGCTTCAGGTGCAGGCTGGCCTGCAGCCCCTCTGCGGTGATCACCGCGGTGCGGTCGAAATAGGACAGCCGCTGCGCCGTCGCCGGGAAATGCAGCTCCAGCCGCCCGGGCCAGGCGGCGGGGCTGTCCAGCTCCAGCCAGTCCGCCCGCCAGGCTGTTCCGGTGCGGGGATCTGCCAGGGCGGGGCGGCTGATCCGGGTCTGGTGCCGCAGCGGGTAGCCGCTGGTTTCCAGTCCGGAGTGTTCTGCCTGCCAGCCCTGCCGCTCCTGCTGGGCAAACCAGCTTGCGATCCCCGTGCGCAGCCCCCAGGCCGCCGCCGCCCAGTACAGGCTCCACACCGCCAGAGCGGCCATCAGCAGTTTTGCCAGGCGCATCGGATAGCCTCTTTTGTCCGCAACAGGATTGCTGTTTATAGGGGGGCAGCAAAAAGGGCCAGACGACATGACCATGTGGGTATTCGGATACGGATCACTTCTTTGGAACCCCGGTTTCCCGGTGGCGCGGCGCGAGGTTGCGGTGCTGCACGGCTATGCGCGCTCCTTCTGCATGTCCTCGATCCATCACCGCGGCAGCGAGGAAAAGCCGGGCCTGGTGCTGGCGCTGGATGCCGTCGAAGACGCGCACTGCAAGGGGATCGCGCTGGCGGTCGAAGCCGGTCACGAAGACCAGACCCTAGCGGAACTGCGTGAGCGCGAGCTGATTTCCTCCGCCTATCTGGAGCGCGATCTGCAGGTGGAGCTGGCGGATGGCTCCGTGGTCACCGCCGTGACCTATGTGATCGACCCGCATCATGTGCAGTATTGCGGCGGTCTCAGCCTGGAGGAGCAGGCCCAGATCATCGCCCATGCGGTTGGCGGGCGCGGCCCCAACACCGAATACCTCTACAACACCGCCGAGCATCTGGCCGAGATCGGTCTGCACGACAACGATCTGGACTGGCTGGCCGGCCGGGTGCGGGAAATCACCGCATAAAGCCTTGGCGCTTCTGACACTTTGCTTATAGGCTGCGAACGCAATAAGAGCAGTCAAAAGTGTCAGGAGCCAAGACGTATGGCGCAGCCAGACCGCAAAACCCGGCCGCAATTCTCCCAGCCGGTGCGGCAGATCATCATGATGCTGATCGCACTTGGGCTCTCGGGCTTTGGCGCCTTTGTGGCGCTGCCGCGGGTGCTGCCGGTGTTCCAGGCCAACCCCTGGCTCAACGGCTTCATCGTCTTCGTGTTTGTGATCGGGGTGCTGGCCTGTTTCTGGCAGGTGGTGCAGCTTATCGGCTCGGTGCGCTGGATCGAACGCTTTGCCGCCGGCGACAATCAGGAGCACCGCCGCCCGCCGTCGATACTGGCGCCTCTGGCCTCGCTGCTGGCAACGCGCAGCGCCCGGATGCAGCTGGGTTCCGCCTCGACCCGCTCCATACTGGACTCCGTCGCCAGCCGCATCGACGAAGACCGCGAGATCACCCGCTACATTGTCAACCTGCTGATCTTCCTCGGTCTTCTGGGCACCTTTTATGGTCTGGCCACCACTGTTCCCGCCGTCGTTGACACCATCCGCAGCCTGGCACCGCAGGAGGGCGAAGAAGGCCTGTCTGTCTTCAACCGCCTGATGACCGGCCTTGAGGCGCAGCTGGGCGGCATGGGCGTGGCCTTTGCCTCCTCGCTCCTGGGTCTGGCCGGCTCGCTGATCGTGGGCTTGTTGGAGCTGTTCGCAGGCCACGGCCAGAACCGCTTCTACCGCGAGCTGGAGGAATGGCTTTCCTCGATCACCCGGGTCAGCTTCTCCTCCGGCGAGGACGGCGCCGGGGACAGCGGCGTGGTGTCCCAGGTACTTGATAACATGGCCGAACAGATGGACGCGCTGCAGGCGATGTTTGCCGAAACGTCCGAAGGCCGCGCGGCGGTGGATCAAAAGCTGAGCGACCTGGTGGACACCATTCAGGAAATGAACCGCCGTCAGGACCAGACCGGCACCATCACCGCGGCGCTGGACCGGGTGGCGGTCGGGCAGGAGGCCCTGACGGAAATCCTGCGCGCGCAAGGAGAGCAGGGGGCGATCGACGCCGAAAGCCGGATGCGGCTGCGCTCGATCGACGTGCAGATGCTGCGCATCCTCGAAGAAATCTCGGCCGGCCGCCAGGAAAGCCTGGCCGAGCTGCGCAAGGACATCGACCTGATGATCAAGGCCTTTGCCCGCCCGCGCGGTCTCTCGCGCGGCGGCCTGCCGGGCCGGGACGCGGGGGAGTAACCGATGGCCCTCTCCCGGCGCACAGGACAGCGGTTCCAGGCCTCGATCTGGCCCGGGTTCGTCGATGCGATGACCGGGCTGCTGCTGGTTCTGATGTTTGTGCTGACCATCTTCATGGTGGTGCAATTCGTGCTGCGCGAGACCATCACGGGCCAGGAAAGCCAGCTGGATGAGCTCTCCGCCGAAGTCAGCGCGCTGGCCTCCGCGCTGGGGCTGGAAGAACGCGAGAACAGCCGCCTGAACGCCCGGCTGGGGGCGCTGACCTCGACCCTCAACACTGCTGAACAGGATCTGGCGCAGGCCCGCGGGCTGATCTCCGCGCTGACCGCCGAACGCGACCGCCAGGCCGGTGACTTGGCCGAGGCCGCCAGCCGCATCACCAGCTTCGAGGCGCAGGTGGCCGCCCTGATCGCCAGCCGCGATGCGGCTGAGGCGCGGGTGGCGGATCTGAGCGCCGAACGCCAAAGCCTGGAGGCCGCCCGCGACACATTGCTGAGCGAGCAGGAGGCGCTGAACCTGGCGCTGGCGCAGGCCCGCGGCGAGATAGATGCCCAGACCGAAGCCGCCCGGCTGGCGGCAGCCGAGCGCGAGGCGATGGAAGCGCTGATCGCCAGCCTTGAGGCAGAGGAGGCAGCAAACTCCAAGGAAATCGCGGGCCTGCAGGAGCAGCTGAGCGCCGAGGAAGCGGCCCGGATGGTGCAGGCCGCCGCCGCCGAAGCCCTGCGCGAAAAGCTGCAATCCGCAGATGCCGAACTGACCGCCATGACCCTGGCGCTGGAGGCGCAGCGGCAGGAGGCGGAAGACACGCTGACCCTGCTGGCCGCGGCCGAAGCCGCAAAGAAGCAGCTGGATGCGCAGCTCTCTGAACTGGAAACGGCCCGCGCCGGTTCTGATGCTGAGGCCGGACGGCTGGCGGCAGAGCTGGCCGAGGCCAAGGCGGCTCTGGCCGCGGCGGACACCCAGGCCAGCGAGCTGGACGTGCTGCGCCAGCGGCTGCTGGCGGCAGCCGCCGCGCAGGAGACGGCGGAGGCCGGCGCCGCTGAGCAGATGAGCCGTGCCGAAGAGCGCGCAGCCCTGCTGGCCCAGGCGCGGCAGGCGCTCTCGCAGGAGAAGGCGGTGTCAGAGGACGCCCGCCGCGAAACCGCGCTGCTGAACCAGCAGGTGGCAGCGCTGCGCGAGCAGCTGGGGGGCTTGCAGGCCATTCTGGACGATTACCAGTCCCGCGACGCCGCCCAGCAGGTGCAGCTGCAGAACCTGGGCCAGGACCTGAACGCAGCCCTCGCCCGCGCCGCATCAGAGGAGCGCAGGCGGCGGCTGCTGGAAGAACAGGAGCGCAAGCGGCTGGAAGCCGAAACCGCGGCGCTGGCCAGCAAGGCGCAGGATCTGGAGCGCTACCGGTCGGAGTTCTTTGGCCGCCTGCGCGATCTTCTGGGCACCCAGGAGGGCGTCCGCATCCAGGGCGACCGCTTTGTCTTTGCCTCCGAGGTGCTGTTTGCACCCGGTAGCGCCACCCTGTCGTCCGAGGGCAAGGTGGAGATCGCCAAGGTGGTGTCGATCCTGCAAAGCGTGGTGGCGGCGATCCCGCCGGAGATCAGCTGGATCATCCGGGTGGACGGCCATACCGATGACAGGCCCCTTGGCGCGCATCCGAAATTCAACGACAACTGGGAGCTCAGCCAGGGGCGGGCGCTGTCGGTGGTGCGCTACATGGTGGAGGCGCTGGGAGTGCCGCCCTCGCGGCTGGCGGCCAACGGTTTTGGCGAGTACCAGCCGGTGAACTCTGCGGACACGCCGGAGGCGCGCGCCCAGAACCGGCGGATCGAGCTGAAGTTCACCGAAAAGTAACCCGGCAGAACCCGGCAGCAGCTTTGCGGAACGGCTCCGCGCTGCGGCTGGCGCCCGTGGCCCGCCCAGAGGGCTGCGCCGCTGCCGCCGGCGGGAGGTGCAACCCGCTTCACTATTGGAGACAAGCTACTAGTTACACACGGGTTGCTGCCCCACCGGGCAGTAGGGCTCTTTTAAAACTATTGCGGCTGCGGGAGTTATCAACTTTTGAAGGAAAACAGTTTGCGCGGCGCAGCCTCTGCGCCGGTTTCCGGCGCGCTCCCGCCCGGCGCCGGGCCGCCTCTGCGGGGCGTCCGCGCCCGTTGGGCCGCGCATCTGCCGGGGCTGTTGCCCCTGCAGATGCGGTGCCGTGATACGGAACACGTTACTGCGGGGCGTCCGCAAGCGTCATGCTGCTGCTGAAACTGTCCACCTCGCTGCCGCCGCGCAGCAGCCGCGCCGTGCCGGTGTAATGGCCCGCAGGCCAGGATGCGCCGCGCAGACGGCGGCCGGTGGCGCGGAAGAACTGCGCCTGATCCTTTTCCAGCGCGTCGCGGCGGCTCACAAACGCGCCTTCGGGACCGGTCACCGTCAGTTCCAGCGTGTCGCCCGCCTGGCCGCCGAAGGCATAGGCCCAGAACACAAAGGCTGGCGCATCCGCGGCCAGCGGCGCCTGGCCGGCGGTGCCATCCTTGACCGCCTGGTATTCGGGAATGGCGGTGCTGAAGCCCGCGCCCAGCACCCCGCCGGGCCGGTAATCCGGCGGATCGGCCCACAGCGACGGGCCAGCGGCAGCGCCGCAGGTGCCGGTGCTGTCCGGCGCAAAGGGATCCACCACCGCGCCGTCCTTGCGCACAGACAGATGCAGATGCGGGAATTCGGTCTTGCCGGACAGGCCGACTTCACCCAAGGCATCGCCGGCCTTGACCTTCATGCCGCTCTGGACTTGGATCGAGCCGCGCTTCATGTGGCAATACTGGGTTTCCCAGCCGCCGCCGTGCTGCAGCACGACGCCGTTGCCGCACTCCTTGCCGTCGATGGCGGCGGCATTTTCCGCAGTTGCATACTGATCCGGCATGGTGTTGCGGGTGCCCAGAACCACGCCATCCGCGGCGGCGCGGACCGTGGCGCCGGCCCGCATGTCCGACAGATAGGGCAGGGCGATGTCCGTGCCCTTGTGGCCTTCATAGCTGAGCGTGCCGCAGGTGAAATCCGCGGCCCCGGGGCCCGCGTCATGGTCCACGAACTGCTGGATGTGGCAGTCCTGGCCCAAGGTGCAATCCAGCGGGAACTGCAAACGAAAATCGCCCGCCGCGGCGGGCGCGGCGAGCGATATGGCGATCAGCAGCCCGGCAGGGCGCATCAGTCCGCGGTCAGCAGCGGCGGCCGGTCGCCGGAAATCCGCGGCTTGCCCGGACCCTCCAGGCGCAGATCCAGCTTGCCGTCCTTGATGCCGACCTTGACGACGCCGCCCTTGGTCAGCTTGCCGAACAGCAGCTCCTCTGCCAGCGGCTTCTTGATGTGCTCCTGGATGACCCGGCCCAGCGGGCGGGCGCCCATGCGGTCGTCATAGCCCTTGTCGGCCAGCCATTCGGCCGCCTTGCGGGTGAGCTCGATCGAGACGTTGCGGTCCATCAGCTGCGCTTCCAGCTGCAGGACGAACTTCTCGACCACCTGCAGGATCACTTCCTTGCCGAGCGGCGCGAAGGAGATCACCGCATCCAGGCGGTTGCGGAACTCCGGCGTGAAGGTGCGCTCGATGGCGGCGGTATCCTCGCCCTCGCGGCGGTCGCGGCCAAAGCCGATGGCGGCCTTCGCCTGTTCGGAGGCGCCCGCGTTGGAGGTCATGATCAGGATCACGTTGCGGAAGTTCACGGTGCGGCCGTTGTGATCGGTCAGCTGGCCGTTGTCCATCACCTGCAGCAGGATGTTGTAGACATCCGGATGCGCCTTCTCGATCTCGTCCAGCAGCAGCACACAGTGCGGGTGCTGGTCGACACCGTCGGTCAAGAGGCCGCCCTGGTCGAACCCGACATAGCCCGGCGGTGCGCCGATCAGGCGGGAAACCGCGTGTTTCTCCATGTATTCCGACATATCGAACCGCAGCAGTTCCACGCCCAGCTGGTCCGCCAGCTGCTTGGCCACCTCCGTCTTGCCGACGCCGGTGGGGCCTGCAAACAGGTAGTTGCCGATCGGTTTCTCAGGCTCGCGCAGGCCGGCCCGGGCCAGCTTGATCGCGCTCGACAATGCGGTGATCGCATCGTCCTGGCCAAAAACCACGCGCTTCAGCGATTTCTCCAGGTCCTTCAGCACCTCGGCATCGTCCTTGGAGACGTTCTTGGGCGGGATGCGCGCGATCTTCGCCACCACCGCCTCAATCTCCTTGACGCCAATGGTCTTGCGGCGCTTGCTTTCGATGACCAGATGCTGCGCGGCGCCGGCCTCGTCAATGACGTCGATGGCCTTGTCCGGCAGCTTGCGGTCGTTGATGTAGCGCGCCGACAGTTCAACTGCGGATTTGATCGCATCGCCGGTGAACTTGATGCCGTGATGCTCTTCGAAATAGGGTTTCAGCCCTTTCAGGATCTCGATTGAGTCCTCGACCGTCGGCTCGTTCACGTCGATCTTCTGGAACCGGCGGGAGAGCGCGCGGTCCTTCTCGAAGTGCTGGCGGAACTCCTTGTAGGTGGTGGAGCCCATGGTGCGCAGCTTGCCGCCCTGCAGCGCAGGTTTCAGCAGGTTCGACGCATCCATCGCGCCGCCGGAGGTGGCGCCTGCACCGATCACGGTGTGGATCTCGTCGATGAACAGCACCGCGTCCGGGTGGTCCTCCAGCTCGGAGACCACGGCCTTCAGCCGCTCCTCAAAATCGCCGCGGTAGCGGGTGCCCGCCAAGAGCGCGCCCATGTCGAGCGAATAGATAGTGGTTTCCGACAGAACATCCGGCACTTCGCCCTGGACGATCTTGCGCGCCAGGCCTTCCGCAATCGCGGTCTTGCCGACGCCGGGGTCGCCCACCAGCAGCGGGTTGTTCTTGCGGCGGCGGCACAGCACCTGGATGCAGCGCTCCACTTCCAGGTCGCGGCCGATCAGCGGATCGATGTCGCCTTTGCGGGATTTGGCGTTCAGGTCGACGCAGTATTTGGCCAGCGCCGACTCCTTCTTTTCGCCTTCGGGCGCGGTGGTCAGGTTGTCCTCTTCCTGCTCCGTCGCGCCGGTGACCGGGCGGGATTCCCCGTAGGCCGGGTCCTTGGCAACGCCATGGGCGATGAAGTTCACCGCGTCGTAACGGGTCATCTCCTGGTCCTGCAGGAAGTAGGCGGCGTCGCTTTCGCGTTCGGCAAAGATGGCGACCAGCACATTCGCCCCCGTTACCTCAGTGCGGCCGGAGCTTTGCACATGGATCGCGGCGCGCTGAATGACGCGCTGGAAGGCGGCGGTCGGCACCGCCTCCGATCCGTCGATATCGGTGACCAGATTGGCAAGATCCTCATCCACGAATTCCACCAGAGAGGATCGCAATTCCGTCAGGTCGACGCTGCAGGCGCGCATCACGCGGGCCGCGTCGGGCTCGTCGATCAGGGCCAGAAGCAGATGTTCCAGGGTTGCGAATTCATGACGGCGTTCATTCGCCAGCGCCAGCGCTGCGTGAATGGCCTGTTCCAGGGTGCTCGAGAATGAAGGCACGGGCGTGCTCCTCTGATCTTGGGTTGGCCGGCGGGGCGGTATTAACCAACCCCTCAGTTCAACCATGTGCTTATATGGTTAGAGTTTGGTTGATAGAGCGCCGGCTTCAAGGGCTTTTCTTCATTTTGGGGTCACAATTATTTTCTCCCTGTTGCGCGCTGGGACCCTTGATTTGCTCAGAAATTGTCTTTGCGCTTGCGGATTTCGGCAAAAACCTCTGCGTCTTCAGCGTCTTCCATGCCCAAATGTGCCCTGATAGCGCTATCTGCGGCGCGCAGGAACGGATTGGTGTCAAGTTCCAGCTGCAGGGACGACGGCACAGTCGGGGTTCCTTTCTCCCGCGCGCGTGCGATATCGCGGACGCGGTCCTGCAACGCCGGGTTGCCGGGATCCACGGTGACCGCAAAGCCAGCGTTAGCCTGGGTGTACTCATGGCCCGAGTAAACCACGGTGTGCGGCGGCAGCGCGGCAAGGCGCGACAGGCTGGCCCACATCTGCTGCGCTGTGCCTTCAAACAGCCGCCCGCAGCCCAGTGCCATCAGGCTGTCGGCGGTGAACACCGCCTCCGCTGCGGGGATGTAAAACGCGATATGCCCCACCGTGTGGCCGGACACATCCATCACCTGCACCTCTTCGCCCATGAGGCTGAAGGTGCCGCCATCCTTCACCGCCTTGTCCAGCGGCGGCAGCCGGTGCGCGTCTGCCTCGGCGCCGATCACCTTGGCGCCATAAGCCTCCCGCAGCTCTGCCACGCCGTCCACATGGTCCCAGTGATGATGCGTCAGCAGGATCCAGTCCAGCCCCCAGCCGCGCTCCGACAGGGCGGCCCTGACCGCACCGGCCTCCGGCGCATCCACCAGCGCGGTCTCGCCCGAGGCCGGATTGTGGATCAAAAAGGCATAGTTATCGGACAAGCAGGGCAGGGTGATGATCTCAAGAGGCATGGTCATTCGCCTTTACATTGCTAAACTGCGCCCAGATTGGCCGAAGCAGCAGGCGCCCGCAATGCATCTTGATGTGCAGGATCTGAGGAACTTTTACTACCGCAGCACGCTGGGCCGTGCGGCGCAGGCGTCGGTCCGCGGCCGCCTGCTGGAGCTGTGGCCGGAGGCGGAGGGGCTGACGGTGGCGGGCTTCGGCTTTGCCGCGCCGCTGCTGCGGCCTTACCTGCCGGAGGCGCGCCGGGTGATGGCGCTGATGCCGGGACCGCAGGGGGTGATGCAATGGCCTGCGGGGATGCCCAATGTCTCGGTGCTGTGCGAGGAGACCAGCTGGCCCGTCGATACCGGCCGGATCGACCGGCTGGTGCTGCTGCACGGGCTGGAGACCTCGGAACGGCCCTCCCGCCTGCTGGAGGAATGCTGGCGGGTGCTGGGGCCGGGCGGGCGGGCGATTTTCATCGTTCCGAACCGGGCCGGGTTCTGGGCGCGCTCGGACCTCACTCCGTTCGGCTATGGCCGCCCCTACACGCTGCGCCAGCTCGAAGGCCAGCTGCGCGAGCATCAGTTCGCCATCGAGCAGCACACCGCAGCGCTGTACCGGCTGCCCAGCCACAAGCGGTTCTGGCTCAAATCCGGCGCCATGCTGGAGAAGATGGGCCGCAAACTGCCCGCGATACTGGCCGGCGGGGTGTTCATGGTCGAAGTCAGCAAGCAGACCTACCCGCAGAAGGGCCACATGATCCGCTCCAAGACGCCCAGCCGCATCCGGGTGCTGGAAGGCCTGTCCAATCCGATGCCGGAACCGGCCTGACCCAGAGGGCGCGGATTTCGATTCCCTGAAACTGTCCGCAGCGACGCTGCAGCGCGGCAAAAGCGGCCCGGGCAGCGATGTGTGACGGTTTTTGACGCAAATGCCGCTTTCCGGAATCGCCAAATTCTGCAGTTCAGCCGCACTTTTTTATCTAACGACTGTGGTCAAAGGGCCGCACTTCCCGCAAGCCTTTGAAAACACGTGAAACATGCTTTTATCCGTTACCGTTATAGGCAGTTGATAGGTCGCATCCGCTCTGCTAGACCCACGCTGATTTCAACGCCCCGCTGCCAATGGGGGATGACTCACGCCCCCGGACGCCGCCTGAGGCCAGGTATGCCAACCGGGGCCAAAAACATATCGGAAGGGTGGACGTGTCCGAACCAGCTTCGATTTCTGCAGGCATTGCTGCGCGCTATGCCACGGCGGTGTTCGACATCGCTGAAGAAAACAAGGCGCTCGACAGCCTTGAAACCAGCATCAATGACCTGGCAGCCGCGCTGGCTGACAGCGAAGACCTCAACAGCCTGATCCGCTCGCCGCTCGTGTCGCGCGAAGAGCAGGGCGCCGCGATCACCGCGGTGGCAGAGAAGATGGGGCTGGATCCCGTCCTGCGCAATACTCTTGCCCTGATGGCCGACAAACGCCGCCTGTTCGTGGTGCCCGCGCTGATTGACGCGCTGCGCGCCCGGCTGGCCGAGGCCCGCGGCGAAGTCACCGCCGAAGTGGTGTCCGCCAAGGCGCTGACCAAGACCCAAAGCGAAAAGCTGGCCAAGACCCTGGCCGAGCGCGTGGGCAAGAAAGTCACCATCAATGCCACCGTCGATGCGTCCATCATCGGCGGTCTCGTCGTTAAAGTGGGCTCGAAGATGATCGACAGTTCGATCCGCTCCAAGCTCAACTCCCTACAGAATGCAATGAAAGAGGTCGGATAAATGGGTATCCAAGCAGCAGAGATTTCTGCGATCCTGAAAGACCAGATCAAGAATTTTGGTCAAGAAGCCGAAGTGGCAGAAATCGGCCGCGTGCTGTCCGTTGGTGACGGTATTGCCCGCGTTTACGGCCTCGACAATGTTCAGGCCGGTGAAATGGTCGAATTCCCGGGCGGCATCATGGGCATGGCGCTGAACCTGGAAAACGACAACGTCGGTATCGTGATCTTCGGCTCCGACCGCGACATTAAAGAAGGCGACACCGTCAAGCGCACCAACTCCATCGTGGACGTTCCGGCCGGCCCCGAGCTGCTGGGCCGCGTTGTCGACGGTCTGGGCAACCCGCTGGACGGCAAGGGCCCGATCAACGCCTCCGAGCGTAAAGTCGCAGACGTCAAGGCGCCGGGCATCATCCCGCGTAAATCGGTGCACGAGCCGATGGCAACCGGCCTCAAGTCGGTCGACGCGATGATCCCGATCGGCCGCGGCCAGCGCGAGCTGATCATCGGCGACCGTCAGACCGGTAAAACCGCCGTGGCTCTGGACACCATCCTGAACCAGAAAACCTACAACGACGCCGCAGGCGACGACGAGTCCAAGAAGCTGTACTGCGTCTATGTCGCTGTCGGCCAGAAGCGCTCGACCGTTGCCCAGCTGGTGAAGAAGCTGGAAGAAGCCGGCGCGATGGAATACTCCATCGTCGTGGCCGCAACCGCGTCCGACCCGGCGCCGCTGCAGTTCCTGGCACCCTACGCCGCAACCGCGATGGCCGAATACTTCCGCGACAGCGGCAAGCACGCGCTGATCATCTATGATGACCTGTCCAAGCAGGCCGTGGCCTACCGCCAGATGTCCCTGCTGCTGCGCCGTCCGCCGGGCCGCGAAGCTTACCCGGGCGACGTTTTCTACCTGCACTCCCGCCTGCTGGAGCGTTCGGCCAAGCTGAACGAAGACTTCGGCGCCGGCTCGCTGACCGCTCTGCCGGTTATTGAGACCCAGGGCGGCGACGTGTCCGCGTTTATTCCGACCAACGTGATCTCGATCACCGACGGCCAGATCTTCCTGGAAACCGAACTGTTCTACCAGGGCATCCGCCCCGCCGTGAACACCGGTCTGTCGGTTTCGCGTGTGGGCTCCTCGGCCCAGACCAACGCGATGAAGACCGTTGCAGGCCCGGTGAAACTGTCGCTGGCCCAGTACCGCGAAATGGCGGCCTTCGCCCAGTTCGGCTCCGACCTCGACGCCGCCACCCAGCAGCTGCTGAACCGTGGCGCCCGTCTGACCGAGCTGATGAAGCAGCCGCAGTACTCGCCGCTGACCAACGCTGAGATCGTCTGCGTCATCTTCGCCGGCACCAACGGCTACCTCGACAAGATCGACCTCAAGGACGTCAGCCGCTGGGAAGCGGGCCTGCTGGCGCACATGCGCGGCAAAGGCAAGGAGACCCTGGACTGGATCACCAACGAAGATCCCAAGATCAAGGGCGATGCCGCTGACAAACTCAAGGCTGCGATCGACGAATACGCCGCCACCTTCGCATAAGGAGAGAGTCGGGACATGCCTTCTCTCAAGGACCTTAAAAACAGGATCGAGTCGGTCAAATCGACCCGCAAGATCACCAAAGCCATGCAAATGGTGGCCGCGGCGAAACTTCGCCGCGCCCAGGAAGCTGCCGAGGATTCCCGGCCCTACACCAAGCGGTTCAACGCCGTGATGGCAGGGCTGGCGGCCTCGGTCGGCGGCAGCGACTCCGCGCCCAAGCTGCTTCGCGGCACCGGCTCGGACCAGGTTCACCTCCTGGTGGTCATGACCGCCGAACGCGGCCTCTGCGGCGGCTTCAACTCGAACATTGCCAAGCTCGCCCGCCAGAAGGCGGCCGGGCTGAAGGCCGCGGGCAAGACGGTCAAGATCCTGACCGTCGGCAAGAAGGGCCGCGATGCCCTGAAGCGCGACCTTGGCAGTGATTTCGTCGGCCATGTGGACCTCAGCGATGTCAAGCGCGTCGGCTATGCCAATGCGCAGGCCATCGCCAAGGACATCCTGACCCGGTTCGATGCTGGTGAATTCGACGTTGCCACGATCTTCTTCTCGGAGTTCGTCAACGTGGTGACCCAGATCCCGACCGCGCAGCAGATCATCCCGGCTTCCTACGAGGGCGGCGAGGCCCAGGACGGCGCATCTGCGGTCTATGACTACGAGCCCGGCGAAGAGCGGATCCTGGCGGACCTGCTGCCGCGCGGCGTGGCGACCCAGATCTTCTCGGGGCTGCTGGAAAACGGCGCATCCGAACAGGGTGCCCGGATGAGCGCGATGGACAACGCAACCCGCAACGCGGGCGATATGATCGACAAGCTGACCATCGAGTTCAACCGCTCCCGCCAGGCCGTGATCACCAACGAGCTGATTGAAATCATTTCGGGCGCTGAGGCGCTCTAAGAGACAACCGGAGACCAACAAATGGCACAAGCAAAAGGCAAGGTGACCCAGATCATCGGCGCCGTTGTGGACGTCCAGTTTGACGACCACCTGCCCGCAATTCTGAACGCACTGCACACCGAAAACGAGGGCAAGACCCTGGTTCTGGAAGTGGCACAGCACCTCGGCGAAAACACCGTCCGCACCATCGCTATGGACGCAACCGAGGGCCTGGTCCGCGGCCGCGCCGTGAGCGACACCGGCGCGCCGATCTCGATCCCGGTCGGCAACGCCACCCTGGGCCGCATCCTGAACGTGGTGGGTGAGCCGGTGGACGAAAAGGGCCCGGTCAACGCGACCGAAACCCGCGCCATCCACCAGCCCGCGCCCGAGTTCAACGAGCAGTCCACCGAGTCCGAGATCCTGGTGACCGGCATCAAGGTGATCGACCTGCTGGCCCCGTACTCCAAAGGCGGCAAAATCGGCCTGTTCGGCGGCGCCGGCGTGGGCAAGACCGTTCTGATCATGGAACTGATCAACAACATCGCAAAAGTGCACTCCGGCTACTCGGTGTTCGCGGGTGTTGGCGAACGGACCCGTGAAGGCAACGACCTGTACTGGGAAATGATCGAATCCAACGTGATCAAGCCGGACAACCTGGAAGACTCCCAGGTGGCCCTGGTCTATGGTCAGATGAACGAGCCTCCGGGAGCCCGTGCCCGTGTTGCGCTGACCGGCCTGACCCTGGCCGAACAGTTCCGCGACCAGTCCGGCACCGACGTTCTGTTCTTCGTGGACAACATCTTCCGCTTCACCCAGGCAGGCTCAGAAGTGTCGGCTCTGCTCGGCCGTATCCCCTCCGCTGTGGGCTACCAGCCGACCCTGGCCACCGACATGGGCGCGATGCAGGAGCGTATCACCTCCACCAAGAACGGCTCGATCACCTCGATCCAGGCCGTCTACGTTCCCGCGGACGACCTTACCGACCCGGCACCGGCAACCACCTTTGCCCACCTGGACGCGACCACCGTTCTGAACCGTGCGATCTCCGAGCTCGGCATCTACCCCGCCGTGGACCCGCTCGACTCCTCGTCGCGCCTGATGGACCCGCAGATCGTTGGCGAAGAGCACTACAAAGTGGCTTCCGACGTTCAGCAGATCCTCCAGCGCTACAAGTCGCTGCAGGACATCATCGCCATCCTCGGCATGGACGAACTGTCGGAAGAGGACAAGCTGACCGTTGCGCGTGCGCGTAAAATCCAGCGTTTCCTGTCCCAGCCGTTCGACGTTGCGAAGGTCTTCACCGGCTCCGATGGCGTCCAGGTTCCGCTGGAAGACACCATCTCGTCGTTCAAGGCGGTTGTGGCCGGCGAATACGACCACCTGCCCGAAGGCGCCTTCTACATGGTTGGCGGCATCGACGAAGTGCTCGCCAAAGCCGAGAAGATGGCTGCGGAAGCCGCCTAAGAACGGATTTTCCCCCGCGCTTTCGCGGTGCGGGGGAACCCTGAAAGGAGGCCCCAATGGCACAAACGATGCAATTCGACCTCGTCAGCCCCGAGCGCGCCCTGGCGTCGCTGCAGGCGAGCGCGGTTCAGATCCCCGGCGCCGAGGGCGACATGACGGCGATGCCTCAGCACGCGCCGACCATCACCACCCTGCGCCCCGGCGTGCTGAAGGTCGAAAGCCCCGAAGGCAATTCGGAGTATCTGGTGACCGGCGGTTTTGCTGAAATCGCAGGCGACAGCCTGTCGGTTCTGGCCGAACGCGCGATCCCGATGACTGAGATGACCCGCGATCAGATGAACGAGCTGATCGAGGAAGCCCGCGAGATGTACAAGACCGCGAAAGAGGAAGACCAGCCGCACGGGTTGGTCGAGGACGCAGCCAAGCTGCTCGCCGACATGGAAGCCCTGGGCACCCATATGTCCCTCTGATCCATTTGCGGATTGGACGATTGAGAAACCGGCTCCCCTTGGGGGCCGGTTTTGTTTTGGGCAGGGAGGGTTTCGGCACAGGCCTTGTTCTAGTCCTCCTCCAATGGTGTTGGGACTATCGTGCGTTTGCGGGACGGAGCCGCCCTTCGCTGCGGCCGCAGCCTCGACAGCACTCTGTGGCCGCAGTGCGCGACAAGCAGACTTTGCCAGTTAGATTGTAAGGCACATGCTGGACATCACGTACTCAGTTCGTCAGTTTAGCTCTGCATTCAAAAAATCATACTGTTGCGGACAGTTTGAGGAAGCAATCAACTTTTGCGTGTCTTTGAGGTTTTACCTCGAGTGCGCCTAGGCTATGAA
This sequence comes from Leisingera aquaemixtae, assembly GCF_006740765.1. Classification (GTDB taxonomy): domain Bacteria; phylum Pseudomonadota; class Alphaproteobacteria; order Rhodobacterales; family Rhodobacteraceae; genus Leisingera; species Leisingera aquaemixtae. Next base: position 2,241,469 of record NZ_CP041159.1, on the reverse strand, counting down.
GTGGTTCTATTGATGACAAAAAGACGGGCTGTTGGGCGGTTGCAAAAGATGCTTGACGAAGAACACACAAGTGAGAGCCGTTTACCTTTAGTCCACACAACAAGTTTGTATAGCTTTGAAGATCTGTGTTCAGAAGATCGTATTGACCCTACACATTGCCAGCACTTTAACGAGAAATTGCTGTACTTGTTCTACGGACGGCCAGCGTATCGAACGGAAACAGCAGAATTCAGCGATCTGTCATTCAATTGGCCTATTGTTTTCGTCCTAGATCCAAGCAAGATAGATAACTTGAAAGCAGTTTACCCCTTTGACACAGGCGCTTTCTACTTGGGCCTGTACAGGAGGTTCTTTTCGAAAAAATCGGAAACCGAAGACTTTAGACTTCCAGGATCGCTCGAGTATGCCGAAAAGCTTGTTGACGCCTTTTATTCTAACAAAGAAGAGTACCTGAGAGGGAGGTCTACGAAGAATACCAACATTCCTCCATTCAACTTTGAAGCCGAAGGAATACAGAAATTAAGTAGGGAGCCCTCTTTTACAAGTAGAATTTCTGAAGATCAGGTTACTAGAGATGAACGGTCATCTTCAATAGAAATTCAAACTGAAAACTCGATAGACATCGCTGACGCAACACTTGCAATCGTTCTTCCGTCTGCAATACTGGAAGAGCCAATGGTAGTTGATGCGCTGGACCGCTGGGGACTCGCTAAAGAAGCTGTTCGCTACTACGATGTGCAGGGTTTTCATGGCACGGACTCCTGGCTTGGCCAAATCTACGCTCAAATTTCAATAGTGTATCGTGATCATGGTTTCTTGGATGGAGGTGTGTCGAGGTGAGGCCTCGTGGCAGTTCATATAAGATTGTTGCGGTTCACAATCCGCTTGGTAGGTTTCCGTCACGCGTATTTCCGATCTTTCAGCTAAGCTCTGAGACTGGTCCATCAGGGCGACTTTTCCAGCAAGTCATATCAAGTGACGGGAAGATTGAAGATTTCCTGGAGCTTAAGAAGCCAAATGCAGAGCGTTTAATTTTTGCGAATGACGGAAACAGGTTAAGTTTTGTAGACCAATTGGCCCTGCATTGCTTCGCTCACCGAGAGGGGGAAATTTTTATCGCCCGCGGCCTTTCTGAATTTAGTCAGTATTTTCGAGCTCTTATGTCGGAGGATCGGTACCGAGAGATTCGAGATCACCCATTGTGTGCAGTTGAGCTGGCAAGATTTGTTGACGATGAGGAGTATGAGGCGAAATTCACGAAAATAGCGACTAAGAAACTTGCGAAGAGAAGCATCAACGTCGCGGAGGGCTGGCTCAACTATTCGCAACTCTCGGAGCCAGCTCGCCAAGCTGGGTTTGAGGTGCTAGAAAAAATAAAGAAGGAGAAATTCTCATTTGAGGAGACTAAAGATATTAGATCCATTCAGATGGGGGAGGGCACCTTTTACCAAGGTGATTTTGTGAGGCAATTATGGGACGGAAAAATTCACATCCGCATTGGCAATAGGCTGTTTAAAGGAAAGCCTATCCAATCGTTACGGCGGGGCTAAGAGTCCGAAAAGATCTGTTTGTGACCTGCAACGCGTACGAAGTTCTGCCAAGCATCCGACATCCGTAATGGGCTCAAAGGAGACCTTGGCCTAGGCTGCGATGGAAAGTTGTCTTGTGCGCGCTTTCCTCTGTTCCCTGTTCTCACCTTCCCGTGAGACTGCTGCCAATCCGCACCCCTCTTAACCCAATTCTCACCAAATTTTCCGAAATTACCCTGCATGACGTTTACCCAACCGCAGGAGTCCCCGTGACCGATTGGACTTCCGGCTATGTTGCCGGCATTGACTACACCTATGATTTCCACAGCCAGCTGACGCCCGCCCTGCTGGAATTCGGCGCCATGCGCCAAGGGCACCGGCACGGGCTCGATAAGGACAGGCTCAGCTATTGCGAACTGGGCTGCGGCCAGGGGTTCTCCGCCAACCTGCTGGCAGCCGCCAACCCGCATATCGAATTTCACGCGATGGACTTCAGCCCGGCCCACATCGCGGGCGCCCGCGAACTGGCGCAGGAGGGCGGACTGGACAACATCCGCTTTCACGAACGCAGCTTCGAGGATTTCGGCGAGGCGCCCGGCCTGCCGGACAGCTTTGACATCATCGCGCTGCACGGCGTCTACAGCTGGGTCTCCGCCGAAAACCGCCAGCACATCCTCCGCTTCATCTCTGACCGGCTGCGGCCGGGCGGGCTGGTGTATGTCAGCAGCAACGCGCAGCCGGGCTGGGCCGCCGCGATGCCGCTGCGCCGCCTGCTCACCAGCCGGGCAGAGCAGGGCAGCGGCCCGCTGATGACGCGGATCCAGGATGCCATCGACTTTGCCCGCCAGCTGAGCGCGGCCGGCGCGGGGTTCTTTGCCAGCAACCCTTCCGCCGCCAAGCGTCTCAAGCATATGGACGCCATGCCCGCCAACTATCTGGCGCATGAGTATTTCAACAAGGACTGGACGCCCTTCCACTTTGAGGATCTGGCCGCAGAGCTGGCCGGCGCCAAGCTGAACTTTGCAGGCTCGGTGCATCCGCTCGACAATATCGACAGTGTCCGCTTCACGCCGCAGCAGCAGGCGCTGCTGGAGGCTGAGCCGGACCCGGACCGCCGCGAGAGCCTGCGGGACGTGCTGCTGAACGAGCATTTCCGCACCGACATCTTCGTGAAGGGCAAGCTGGCGCACACCCCGCGCGGCGAGATCGGCGCCTGGTTCGCGACACCGTTTGCGCTCACCCGCACTTACAGCGGCGGCGCGCTCCGGTTCCATCACCGCGGCAAGGACCTGCCGCTGGAGCAGGAGCAGTACGCGCCGGTGCTGAAGGCGCTCGCCCAAGGCCCCGCAACGGTGCGCAGCCTGCTGGATCAGGGCGTGTTCGGCACCATGGACTGGGGCAGCATCACCGTCCTGCTGTCCGCGCTGGCCGCCACCGGCTGCATCGCGCCCTGCCTGCCGCCAGAGGGGCTGGCCAGGCGCGATGCCGCCTGCCGCGCCTTCAACCAGGCCGTCTGCAAGCGGGCCGAGGACAGCGAGGCGCTGCGCTTTCTGGCCTCGCCGGTCACCGGCGGCGGGGTGGAGCTTGACCGGCTTGAGCAGCTGTTCCTGCTGGCCCGCGGCGAGGGGCTGGAAACGCCCTCTGAGTGGGCGGATCTGGCCTGGCGCATCCTGGCGCCGCAGGGCCAGCGCCTGCAGCACGAGGGGCGGGTGCTGGAAACCGAAGAAGAGAACCTCGCCCTGCTGCGCGCCCGGGCCGGCAAATTCGCCGCCCGCCGGCTGCCGCTGCTGGAAAGCCTGGGCGTCGCGCTGCACCGCAGCAGCACCGCCCTGGCGCAGGAGGCTGCTGCCTGATCCCGCCGGGGGCGGCGGCGGTTTCGCCGCCGCCGCCCCCGGCGCTGCCGGAAAAGTTGAGCGGCGCGTGCCGCATTAGCAATTTGAAAAGCACTGAGCGGTACACATAAACCAGCAATAAATAATCACTGACAGGAACTGACCCGTGTCCTTCGAAGACCGCACGCTGACTGCTCAGACCAGGAGCAAAGAGGCTTTTTTTGCCTTGGACGAAGTGTTTTTCTCCCGCACCGATGACCGTGGTGTCATCCGGGCCGGCAACGCGGTGTTCAGCCGGGTCGCAAAATACCCGCTGGAGGAGCTGCTCGGGGCGCCGCACAAGATCATCCGCCATCCCGACATGCCGCGCGCGGTGTTCCAGCTGCTGTGGGACACCATCAAGGACGGCGGCACCGTCGGCGCCTATGTCAAGAACCGCGCCCGCGACGGCAGCTATTACTGGGTGTTTGCCGTGGTGACGCCCTGCGACGGCGGCTATCTGTCGGCGCGGATCAAACCCACCAGCCCGCTGCTGCGCACGGTGGAGCAGGAATACGTCAAGCTGCGCCAGGCAGAGCAGGCAGAGGGGCTGAGCCCGCAGGACAGCGCCGTGCTTCTGCTGGCCCGCCTGAAGGAGCTGGGCTTTGACACCTACAACGATTTTGCGGGCCACGCCCTGGCAGAGGAGCTGCTGGCCCGCGATGCCGGCCTCAAGCGCCCGGCCTGCGCCCGGCTGGCCGAACGCCGCGAGATGCACGCAACCGCAGGCACGCTGGTGGGGGAAACCGAGGCGCTGGTGCAGGAGTTCGAATCCATGCGCACCATCCCGCATAACCTGCGGGTGATCGCCTCGCGGATCGAACCGGCAGGCGGGCCGGTGACGGTTCTGTCGCAGAACTACAGCTCCATGTCGCGCGACATGTCCAGCTGGTTCGAGGCCCACGTCTGGGGCAAGGACAGCAAATTCCGGGCCATCAAGGGCACCGTGACGGCGGCCATCTTTGTCGAGGGGCTGGCGCGCATCCTGACCGAATGCGGCCATCAGCTGGACCAGGAAGACGGCACCGCCTCCACCGACATCGCCCGCGAGCAGGCCATCCTGTCAGAGCTGACCGAAACCCAGTTCACCAAGGCGCGCGCCAGCCTGCATGACGTCCGCTTCGAGGCCGACCGCATCCAGAAGGCCTGCCTGACCCTGCACCGCCACTTCATGGCGCTCACCACCACCCGGGTGCTGTGCAAGATCGAATGCGCGCGGCTGGGCCATGTGGGGGAATCGCTGAACTCGATCATTGATGAGCTGGGCCAGTTCCAGGACCGGATCTCCGCCCGGCTGGAGCGCATCTCCGAGCTCAGCGCGGCGCTTGCCAGCGAGGACAAGTAACCCGCCGCCACCGTGCGCCCCCGCAACAGCCGCTGGCGCATTGCTGCTGAGTTCTGGATTATCCTGCTGTATGGCCTAGACTGACAGTCAGGCTAAGCGCTTGGGAAACGGAATGAAAAGACTGCGCAACCCCCGCACGGGGGTCGATCAGGGCGACACCGGGATCTTCTCGGACTTCGAAGACGGCGGCCAGATGTGGACCGGCACCGGCCCCCGGGAACGGCGCCGGGCGGTGCAGTTTTCCGAGCCGTTCGCCCGCCCGCCCGCCGTGCATGTGTCGGTCTCGCTGTGGGACATGGACACCTCCGCCGCGATCCGGGCAGAACTGGTGGCGGAAAACATCACCTGCGAAGGCTTCGATGCCGTCTTCCGAACCTGGGCCGACAGCCGCGCCGCCCGTGTGCGCGCCGCCTGGCTGGCCATCGGCGACTTGCCCCATGCCGATGACTGGGACGTCGACTAGACCTTCGCCGTGAGGCTTCCAGCCTGCAGAAGCTTCTGAAACTTCGGGCACTCCAGATGGCTGGGCGCCGGGCATTCCGCCGCATGGCGCAGCGCGTCGCGCAGCGCCGACAGCTCTTGGATCTGCGCGTCCAGCGCGTCGGCGCGCGCAAGCAGCTGCTCCCGCGGCAGGTCGGGCTGGCCGTTCCTGCCGAACATGGCCGAAATCTCCTGCAGCGAAAACCCCGCCGCCTTGCCCAGGGTGATCAGCGACAGCTGCACCAGCGTGCCGGGCCCGAACTGCCGCCGCAATCCCTTGCGCCCGGCCGAGGCGATCAGCCCGATCTCTTCGTAATACCGCAAGGCCGAGGCCGCCACGCCGGAGCGTTCGGCGACCTCGCCAATATCCAGAAGTTTCATCCTTGACCTCAAGCTGGCTTGAATTCGCAGGCTGCCATCCGGAACCGGAATGAACAAGGGAATTTGCGGATGACGACGGAAAACACAGGCCTGTGGCGGCAGCCCAAGGCGATCGCGCTTTTGATGGCCGCCAGCCTCACGGTCATGGCCAATGCCACCATCAGCCCGGCACTGGCGGGGCTGCAGCAGGAGTTTGCGGCAGTGCCCGATGCGGGCTTTCTGGTGCGGCTCCTGGTCACCGCGCCCTCGCTGGGGGTGATGCTGGCGGCGCCGCTGGCGGGCTGGCTCACCGACCGCGCCGGGCGGCGGCGCGTGCTGCTGGCCGGGATCTGGCTGTTCATCCTGTGCGGCACCGCGGGGTTTTACCTGCCCGACCTGCACCTGATGCTGGCCAGCCGCTTTGGCCTGGGCCTGGCGGTGGCGCTGATCATGACCGCCCAGACCGCGCTGATCGGCGACTATTTCACCGGCACCCGGCGGCAGGCGCTGACCGGCCTGCAGATCTCGGCCCGCAACTTCGGCGGGCTGGTGTTCATCGGCCTCGCCGGATTGGCCGCCACCCTGTCGCCGCGGCTGCCGTTCCTGATCTACGGGCTGGCGGCTGTTGGCCTCTACACGGTCTGGCGCTTTGCCGCCGAACCGGACCGCACCGGCGCCGGGCAGGCGCAGGCAGAGGGGGCAGGGCACCCGGCCTGGCTGGCGCTGGTGATTGCGGTCTCCGGGTTGCAGATGCTGACCAACGGGCTGTTCTTCATGATGCCGACCCAGCTGCCGTTCTTCTTTGAGTCCCAGGGGCTCAACAGCGCGCTGATGACCGGCGCCGGGCTGGGCCTTCTGTCGCTGTGCGGCGGCCTCACCGCGCTGGCCTATGCCCGGTTCAAGGGCAGTCTGCCCCATGCGGCGGTCTTTGCCGCCGGCTACAGCGCGCTGGCGCTTGGCTTTGCGGTTCTGGCGCAAGAGGGCAGCCCGGCCCTGTCCCTCAGCGGGGCGATGGCCGTCGGCATCGGCTATGCCACGGTGTCGCCGGGCTTTGTGGCCATTGCGCTGGCCCTGGCCCCGGCCGGGCGGCGCGGCACCGCGGGGGCCATCCTCACTGCTTCGGTGTTCTGCGGCCAGTTTCTGTCGCCCTTCGCCAGCACGCCGGCCATTGCCCATTGGGGATACGGCGGCGCCTTCGGCGCGGCTGCGGCGGTGCTGGCGCTGATGGCCGCCGCCGCGCTGGCCGCGGCGCTGCAGACCGCCCGCCGCCGTGCCCCGGCCTGAAACGAAAAAGCCCCGCTTGACTGCGGGGCTTTCATCAATTCCGGGGTAACAGCCGCCTCAGCCGCCGTTTGAATAGAGGCTCTCGTAAATCGGAACCAGCGTCTTGTCCTCGAACAGCGACGACACAGAGGTGCCGTGCCAGATGTTCAGGATCGCCTGGGTGAACAGCGGCGCGGTCGGCACGATGCGGATGTTCGGCGCGGCCTTCACTTCCTCGGTCGGCTGGATCGAGTCGGTCAGCACCAGCGATTTCATCACCGAGTTGGTGACGCGCTCCACCGCCGGGCCGCTCATAACGCCGTGGGTGATATAGGCGTGGACTTCCTTGGCGCCGTTGTCCAGCAGCACCTGCGCCGCCTTGCACAGGGTGCCGGCGGTGTCGCACATGTCGTCGACGATCAGGCAGATCTTGTCCTTCACGTCGCCGATCACGGTCATTTCCGCCACTTCGCCCGGCTTCTCGCGGCGCTTGTCGACGATCGACAGCGGCGCGTTGATGCGCTTGGCCAGCTCGCGGGCGCGGGCCACGCCGCCCACGTCGGGAGAGACAACCATCAGGTCACCCATCTGGTCCTTGAACTGGGCCTTCACGTCCAGCGCAAAGATCGGGCTGGCATAAAGGTTGTCCACCGGAATGTCGAAGAAGCCCTGGATCTGCGCCGCGTGCAGGTCCATGGTTAGCACCCGCTCAACACCTGCGCCGGTCAGCATGTTCGCCACCAGCTTGGCCGAAATCGGGGTGCGCGCCTTGGTGCGGCGGTCCTGGCGGGCATAGCCGAAATAGGGGATCACTGCGGTAATCCGCTGGGCCGAGGAGCGGCGCAGCGCATCGGCAATGATCAACAGCTCCATCAGATTATCATTGGCCGGGTTCGAGGTCGGCTGGATGATGAACATGTCCTCGCCGCGGACGTTCTCATAGACTTCGACGAAGATCTCGCCGTCATTGAACCGCTCGACGCGGGCGTCTGCCAGCCCCTGGTCGACACCGCGGTGCAGGCTCATCCGGCGGGCAATGGCTTGGGCAAGAGGGAGGTTGGCGTTCCCAGCAATCAGCTTGGGTTCGTTCAAGGTCGGCATTGGCTGTGATCCCCAGGCAGCAATGGCAATGTGTCAGATTCGTGATATTGAACCCCGCTTATCATGCACTTACCGTCGCGCAAAGTTCTAAGCGGGAGATACAGCCTATGGCAGCATTTGATTTCTACTTTTCCACTCTTTCGCCTTTTGCCTATCTCGCCGGAACCCGCCCGTGGCAGATTGCGGCCCGTCACGGCGCCGAAGTCACCTGCAAGCCGCTGGACATCCTGGCACTGTTTGCCCGCACAGGCGGCACGCCCCCGGGCGAACGGCACCCGGCGCGGCAGGAATACCGGCTGATCGAACTGCAGCGGCAGGCGGATAAGCTGGGCCTGCCCATCAATCTGAAACCTGCGCATTGGCCAACCAACGCGGCGCCTTCGGCCTATGCCATCATCGCCGCCCAGAACGCAGGCGGCGGCGATATGGCGCAGCTGGTGCATTCCATCCTGCGCGCCTGCTGGGCGGAGGAGAAGGACATCGCAGAGGACGCGGTGATCCGCGCCTGCCTCGCGGGCGCCGGCTTCGACCCCGCGCTGGCGGACAGCGGCCTCCTGGCCGGCGCGGAGACCTATGCGCAAAACCTCGAGGATGCGGTCACTGCCGGCGTGTTCGGCGCGCCGTTCTGGGTGACGGCGGACGGGGCCAGGTTCTGGGGCCAGGACCGGCTGCAGGATCTGGACGCCCATCTGGCGGAGGCGGCAGGGTGACGGATCAGCTGGACGGTATCTTCTCGCGCAGCTTCGGGCAGGGCCCGCGGCCGGTGCTGGCGGTGCATTGCTCGCTGGCCCATTCCGGCGCCTGGCGCGGCCTGGCAGAGGTGATGGCGGAGGACATCACCCTCACCGCCTATGACATGCTGAGCCACGGCCGCAGCCCGGACTGGGACGGGCAGGGCAATTACCAGCTGCTGAACGCAAAGGCGGGCCTTGCGCTGCTGACAGAGCCGGTGGATCTGGTCGGCCATTCCTTCGGCGCCACCGTTGCCCTGCGCATGGCGATGGCGCGCCCGCATCTGGTGCGCAGCCTGACCTTGATCGAGCCGGTGCTGTTTGCCGTGGCCAGAACGGACGCCCCGGAGGTGCTGGCCGAGCTGGAGGCCGGCAACCAGCCCATCGACGCCGCCTGGGCGGCTGGCGATGTGGAGCTGACAACCCGGCTGTTCAACCGCCTGTGGGGACCGGGAGAGCCGAAATGGCCCGACCTGCCGGAGCCGCTGCGCGCATCCATGATGCGGGCGATGCCGGTGATCCCGGCCAGCTATGGCACGCTGTATCTGGATGAAAACGCCACCCTGGCGCCGGGGTCGTTGGATCCCGTCACGATGCCGGCCCTGCTGGTCACCGGCTCGGACAGCCCCCCGGTGATGGCCGAGATCGCCAAGGGACTCGCCCGCCGCCTGGGCAATGCCCGCACTGTCTCGGTGGCCGGTGCAGGCCACATGCTGCCGGTGACGCATCCGAACGAAACGGCGGAGTTCCTGCGCCGCTTCTGGGCTGGCGCTTAGGCTTGAAGGGCGCGGTCCGGCCTTACCACGGCGTTGCGCCCTGCTTGGCCCAGACGTCGGTGAAGTTGCCGTGGTTGGGCATTTGCACCTGTGGCAGGGTCTCTGCCGTCATCGCGGTCTCCGCATCAATCACCCCGTTGCGTTCCAGAATGAAGGCAGCCAGCGCATAGGCCTCGTCATCGCTCAGCGATTTCGGCGCCTCCAGCGGCATTGCCCGGCGGATGTAGTCAAACAGCGTGGTGGCGTAGGGCCAGTAACTGCCGGCTGGCTTGGGCCAGACATCATTGGGGCCCACCGGCGGCATCACCGGGCCCTCGCTGCCGGTCGCGCCATGGCAGGCGGCGCATTTCGCGGCATAGATCTCCGCCCCTTGTGCCGCGGTGCCGCTGCCCGCGGGCAGGCCGGTGCCATCGGGTTTTACATAGGTGGCGTAAAACGGGATCTCCGCAGCATCCAAGGGCTGGCCCAGCCCGGGCCCTTCGGCGTGGGCGGCAGCGGTGCCCAGCAGCAGGGCGGCGGCGGTGAGTTTAAAGATAGACATTCTGAACCGCTCCTTCTGCTGTGACCTGCCAGGGCTGGATGGCGTTGTAATGCAGGAAGTTCGACGCGTGATAACGCGCCTTCCAGTCGGCGCGCGCAGGCTGCACCGCGCCGGTCTCATCGGTGGCGCGGCTCATCAGCACCAGGGGCGAGCCGTCCCAGTGCCAAGCCAGGCTGAACCGGGTCAGCGCCTGCGGCAGCACCGGTCCGGCCAGCGCCGCCTCTGCCCAGCTTTCGCCGCCGTCGGCCGAGACCTCGACCTTGGCCACCTTGCCAGCGCCGGACCAGGCCAGCCCGGAAATTTCATACACCCCCGGCCCGTTCATCGTCATGGTGGCGGACGGGTGGGTGATGAAGGACTTCACCCCCATTGCGAAGGTGAACTGGAGCGAGGAACCATCGGCGAGGATCTCGGTATACTCCCCCGATTCATCCTTGGTATGCACCGGCGCCTCCGTCACCCACAGGCTGGTCAGCCACTTGATGTTCATATTGCCCTCCCACCCCGGTAGCAGCAGCCGCATCGGATAGCCCTGTTCGGGGCGGATCCGCTCGCCGTTCTGATAGAGCGCCAGCATGCCGTCACTCATGATTTTTTCCATCGGGATCGAGCGCGCCAGGCTCGGACCGTCGGCGCCGGCGGCGACCACCCACTTCCCTTCGGGCTTCACACCGGCTTCCTCCATCAGCACGGCCATCGGGACGCCGGTCCATTCGGTGTTCGACACCAGCCCATGCAGCATGTCGCAGCCTGCTTGCATCGGCTCCGGCATCACCGCGTTGAACAGGCTGTTGCCGGCGCATTCCAGGAAATGGGCCGCCGTCACCATCGGGTAACGCTCCAGCGCCTCCACGCCGAATTGCAGCGGCCGCTCCACCAGCCCGTGGATCATCAGCTGGTGGCGGGCCGGGTCGATGTCGGGACGGCCGCCGTGATGCACCTCGTAGTGCAGCCCGTTGGGGGTGATGGTGCCGCGCAGGCGGTGATGCGGCGTGCCGGACAGGCTGAAGGCCGGCGCCACATCCTGCCACGGCTCGATGATGGCGCGCTGCACGGAGGCTTCCGTGGCAGCCGGCATGCCGTAGCCGCGCGCCCGCGCACCTGCGGCCTTGGTCCACTCCGGGATCTCCGCCTCCGCCCGCGCCGCCCCGGGCCGTGCCAGTCCCGCAACGGTTCCGGCTGCGGCGGCAGTCAGCAGCGTCCGGCGGCTCAGCAGTCCGCCGCCCGCGGCATAGTCCAGCGCGGTGCTGTCACTTTTGGATCGTGTCATCTGAATTTCCCCTCCCTTGCTGGCAACTGCTGCTCGCACCGGGCCTCGGGACGCGGGTCTTGCCACCCGCTGCTATCGCAATTCTATCATAAAACGGGCCGCAGCAGCAGGGGCAGGGCAGGGGCGGGCCGCGGATGGCCTTTGGAATATCCGCCTCAGCCGCTAAACTCTACCGCAGGTCACGACTGACAGGAGGCTCCCATGCCCGGACTAGATTTCTGGTATTCGATCGGCAGCACCTACAGCTACCTCACCGTGATGCGGATCGGCGATGCGGCGGCGCAGGCGGGCATTCCGGTCCGCTGGCGCCCGTTCAACGTGCGCCACGTGATGACGGTGCAAAACAACATCCCGTTCAAGGATAAGCCTGAAAAGACCGCCTATATGTGGCGCGACGTCGAACGCCGGGCGCAGCGCTACGGCTTCCATGTGCGGCTGCCCGCACCCTATCCGCTGCCGGAACTGGTGCTGGCCAATCAGGTCGCAGCGCTGGGCGCGGCAGAGGGCTGGGGCGAGGCCTATACCCAGGCCGCCTACCGCTGCTGGTTCGAGGCGGGCCAGCCCGCGGGGGAGGACCCGAACCTCAGCGCCAGCCTGGAGGCCGCTGGCCAGGATCCGGCCCGTGTGCTGGAAGAGGCGCAGTCGGAAAAAACCGTCGAAATGCTGGCAGATGCAACGGAGGAGGCAATGGCCCTGGGCATCTTCGGCGCGCCCAGCTTTGCGGTGGGCAAGGAGATATTCTGGGGCGACGACCGGCTGGAGGATGCGCTGCTCTGGGCGCTGGACCGCCAGTAGCCGCCGCCGGGCTCGGGATCAAAGCAGCGACAGGAACGCCCGGATGGCCTCGTCCGGCACCGACCAGTCGCAGACGAATCGCGCGGTGACCAGCTCATGCTCCGGCCCCTGCAGCAACCCGTCCCACAGGTGATAGATGGCGCCTGCCGCAAACAGCTCCTGGTGCCTGCGGCGGGGCAGGGCGGCAAAGATCATGTTGGCCTGCGCCGGATGGGTGAAATGCGCGCCCGCCGCCTCCAGCCCTTCGGCCAGCAGCGCCGCCTTGGCATTGGCCGCGCGGGCGTTCTTCAGCCACAGATCGTCGTTCAGATAGGCCAGCATCTGCGCTGACAGATACCGGTGCTTGGAAAACAGATGCGCGCCGCGCTTGCGCCGGTACTCGAACTCCTCCGCGTGCCGGGGATCAAAGAAGATCACCGCTTCCACCCCCATGCAGCCGTTCTTGGTGCCGCCGAAGGAGACCGCATCCACACCCGCTTTCCAAGTCATCTCGGCGGGCGTGCAGCCCAGCGACACCAGCGCATTGGTGAAGCGCGCGCCGTCCATATGCACCGGCAGCCGGTATTCCTTGGCCGCCGCACAGACCGCTTGCAGCTCCGCCAGGCTGTAGACGGTGCCGAACTCCGTCACCTGCGTCAGCGACACCGGCCCCCGCTGCGGCCCGTGCACGCCGCGGGTCTCCTCGCCCTCGATGGCGGCGCGCAGGCCTTCGGAGGTCATCTTGTCGGCTTCCGTCACCAGCGTCAGCTTGGCGCCGCCGGTGTAGAATTCCGGCGCGTTGCATTCATCCATGTTGATGTGAGCAGGCCGGGTGCAGAACACCGTCTGCCACGGCTGCGCCAGGGTCGACAGCGCCAGCACATTGGCGGCGGTGCCGGTCGCGACCAGATAGACCGCCGCCTCCGGCGCCTCAAAGATCTCCCGGATCCGCGCCGTCACCTCGGCCATTTCCGCATCCGCCCCATAGCCCATGGCATAGCCCCGGTTGGCTGCGGCCAGAGCGTCAAGGATCTGCTGCGGCACCGGGCCGGAATTGTCGGAGGCGAAATGCATCGGGCTGGGTCCTTGCTCTGTTGCGGCTGTCCGCTCCCAGACCTAAGCCAGCCCCGCGCCGCTGCCAAGCCGGCAATGGCCGGCCCGCCGGAACGTCAGAACACCCCGGCCAGGAAATACCCCAGCGCAATCCCGGCCGCCGCCGCAGCCGAGGACCACAGCGACAGCTGCGCGCTCAGCCTGGACCGGTGCCAGGCGCGGATTTCAGCCTCCTGCCGCGGGCTCAGCCCCTGACCGGCCAGAAAGGCCCTGGCCTTGCGCTCATCCGCGGCGGTGAAATAGGTGCCATGCTCAAACGGCATTTTCTGCTGCCCCCTTTTTTGCCCCGGTTCGACAGCCGCCGCCCGGCCAGGCGGCAGCCGCAACCGGCTGGCAGCAGTTTCGGCCTGGACAGGGGGATTTGCAACCTCAGGTTGCGTATGATGCGCCTCAAATTGAACGCGATCCGCGCGCCCCCCCCGGCGGCGCCTGCTCAGCCCAGCGGCTCGTCGATGATGTGGTCTTCCCAGTCTTCTTCGGCGATCTCGAATTCCGACACCGTCCAGCCGCGCACCGACACGCCTGCCTCATGCACGCTCTCCGGCGTGCCGGTCAGCAGCGGGTGCCACTCCGGCAGCGGCTTGCCCTGCCACAGCAGCCGGTAGGCGCAGGTCTGCGGCATCCAATAGGCGTGGGTGTCCAGGTTGTCCGGTTTCAGCACGATGCATTCCGGCACGAACTGATGCCGGATCGGATACTGCGCGCAGCGGCAGGTGCTGTCGTCCAGCAGGCGGCAGGCCACCCGGGTCAGCGCCACCTCGCCGCTGTCCTCGTCCTCCAGCTTGTTCAGGCAGCACTTGCCGCAGCCGTCGCACAGCGCTTCCCATTCCTTCTGGCTCAGCTTGGCCAGCGGCTTCTTCTCCCAGAACCGCTTGCCCAGACCGGAGCGGTCGATCACATCCTTGCCCGGTTTCATAGCGCCGCCAGGATTTCACGCGCCTGGGCGCAATCTGCATCCATCTGGGCGGTCAGCGCCTCCAGCCCGTCGAACTTCAGCTCAGGCCGCAGGAATTCCACCAGCCCGACCGACAGCGTTGCACCATAAAGGTCGCCTGAAAAATCAAACAGATAGGTCTCGATATTCGGCACCTCGCCGCCGAACATCGGCCGGACCCCGATCGAGGCCGCACCAAAGTAGCTGCCCTTGTGCGGGCCGTCCAGCACATCGACCAGCACCGCGTAGACGCCGAACCGCGGCTGGTGCAGCCCGTCAATCGACATGTTGGCGGTTGGAAAGCCCAGCTCCCGCCCGCGCTGCTCGCCGCCGATCACCACGCCCTCGATCCGGTGCCAATGGCCCAGCATCGCCCGCGCATCCGCAGGCCGGCCTTCGCTCAGCGCATTGCGGATCGCGGTGGAGGACACGGCATGTTCGGAATATTCCATCAAGGGCGCAATCGTCACGCCAAAGCCGTACTGCTCGCCAAAGCGCTGCAGGTCCGCGGCATCGCCCGCACGCCCCTTGCCGAAACAGAAATCGGCGCCCACCACCACATGCGCCAGCCCCAGCCCTTCGGCAATCACGTCGCGGGCAAATTCCTCCGGCGTCAGGCTCGACAGCGCGGTGTTGAAGTTCAGCTCATAGAGCCGCTCCACCCCCAGCTTCTCCAGCCGGTGAGCGCGGGTTTCGGCCCGCATCAGGCGAAAGGGCGGCGCATCGGGCGCAAAATACTCGCGCGGGTGCGGCTCAAAGGTCATCACCCCCAGCGGCGCGCCGGGGACGGCCTTGCGGGCCAGCTCGATCACCGACTGATGGCCCAGATGCACGCCGTCGAAGTTGCCGATGGCAACGGTGGCGCCCCGGTCCTGGTGTTCGACGAATTCAAAATCTCTGACGATACGCATGGCGCATCCGTACCCGCACCCGCGCGGCGGTTCAAGCGGCCAGTGGCGGGGGAGGGAGGCGCGCCGCGCGGGCATCTGTCCGCCCGGCGGTGCTGCGCGCCTTGTTCCGGGCGGTGAGGGGAGGCTTGCAGGTGTTGCACACCCACCGTACGCCCGCTTCAGGCAATCCTCACGGCCTTATGCGATGCTCCCAAATGATCGCGATCCCCCAGCCATGGTTCCCGCGCGCGGGGCCATGATACGAGGCGCAGGCATCTGTGGAGCTGCCTGCGCAACACCCGGAGACCGGCCCTGATAAAAAGGGGGTCGTCCAAGCGAGCTTGTCCGAGCAGGCCCCCGGCGGGGTCTGTCCACCTCCATCCGGCGGCGCCGCCCCCTTAACTGGGTTTCAGCGCATAAACGGAAACGAAAAGACCGAAACGGCACAATCCGGCAAAGCAAAACCGCCAAGGGCAATGGCCCCCGGCGGCGGAAACGGCTGCGTGCCGAAAACTCAGTCGAACTTGCGCGACGGCGCCATCACCATGGCCTCGCCCACCAGAACCTTCTTGCCGTTGACGATGCAGCGGCAGTCCAGCTTGACCCGGCGCTTGTCGATCACGATGTCGGTCACCTCGACCTCCGCCAGCACCAGATCGCCCGGCCGCACCGGCGCCAGGAACTTCAGCGACTGGCTCATGTAGATGGTGCCATGGCCCGGCAGCTGCTCGCCGATCACCGCCGAAATCAGCCCCGCGGTCAGCATCCCATGCGCGATCCGGCCCTCGAAAATGGTGTCCTGGGCATAGGCGTCGTCCAGATGCACCGGATTGCGGTCGGTGGAGACCTCGGCAAACATCTGGATGTCCTCATCGGTGATAACTTTGCGCAAGTAACGCACCATGCCCATCTCGATGTCTTCGATGCAGATGGTCCCGCGCGGCATGTTGTCCAACATTCGATCCTCCGTTCACCTGTCTGGCCCCAGGCGCCGATGAAATAATTGCGCGCTCCATTGCCCGCTTGCGCAACTTTATTACTTTGCAGTTGCAGAAAATCAAGAGGGTTTGACAAAAGAAAACCCCGCCTGTTGCGGCGGGGTCCAACCTTCAGATGCTGCGGAAGGCTCCGGCTCAGGGGCCGGGAAGGGTTGCTTTAGCGCAGGAAACCAATGGCATAGGCCGGGCTGGCCTGCTCCTTCTGCAGATAGGCCTCCAGCGCCGCCGGGTCCGGCTGGACCGATGTTTTTGTCTCACTGGCTGCCAGGCCGCCGGTGATGAACAGGGAATCGATGCCTTCGCCCATGGCGCCGGCAATATCGGTGTGCGGCCCGTCGCCGATCGCCAGGATATCCGCATCCGCAACGTCCTGGCCCAGCTCCGCCAGGCGGCGGCGCGCCAGGTCATAGATCGGCGGATGCGGCTTGCCGAAATACAGGCTCTCGCCGCCCATCTCGGTATAAAGCCGCGCCAGGGCGCCCGCGCACCACTCCCGCGTCTCGCCGCGGTCCACCACGATATCGGGATTGGCGCACAGCAGCTTCATCCCCATCTGCTTGGCATAGAGAAAATCGGGCCGGTTCACCGCCGGGTCCGCATGCGGGTCGAACGGGCCGCAGCAAACGATGCCCTCGGCCTCCTTCAGCGGCACCCGGGTGATCTCCACCGGGTCGTGGATCACATGCAGCGGCTCGAAAAAGCCCGCATCGCGCTCCCACTCGCCCATGAAATAGACCTTGTTGCCGACCGCCCCGGTGAACATCGCCGCCCGCGCGGAATCGCCGCTGGTGGCAATGGTGTCATAGGCATCCTGCGGCACGTTGAACTGCCCCAGCTGCGCCGCCACGCCCGCGCGCGGTTTCGGCGAATTGGTGACCAGCACCACGATGCCGCCCTCCGCCCGGTACGCCTGCAGCGCCGCCACCGCCTCGGGAAAGGCGGTGATCCCGTTGTGCACGCAGCCCCACAGGTCGACGAACAGCGCCTTATACCGGCCGGAGACTTCGGAAAGGGAGGAGATGATCTGGGTCATGGCAGCTTCTTCCACACAAAAAGGTCCTTTGGGTCTACCTATGGCAGAGGCTCCTCGCGAAGGCCAGTGCGGCGGCGGCGGGGGCCGCCCCGGAAAAACAGCGCAAAAAACCCGCCGCCGCCTCTGCGGCTTCAGGATTGCTTAAAGGTAAGCGGGAAAGGTTGGCGGTGAAAACAGCTCTAAGGTGTGTTTCCCATGTTCCGTACGTTATCCATGAAGACCCGGTTTCTCATTGCCGGTGTTATTTCCGTCGTCGCGATTCTGATCCTGTCCTCCTTCGCGGTCTACAGCCTCTGGCAAAGCGAGCTGGAGCTGGAACGGCAAATCAGCGCGACCCAGGTTTCCCGCCATGTGCTGCGGGCAGACATGATGCACGACGCGGTGGAGGCTTCGGTGCTCTCCGCCGTGCTTGTCGGAGCGGATGGCACGCCGGAGGAGAAGGCAGACACCCGCGCCAAGGCCGCGGAGAAGGATGCGGTCTTCCGCGAAGAAATGTCGGCCCTTCAGGCGATGGAGCTTGAGGCGGAAGTGAGCCGCCTTCTGGAGGCGGCTCTGCCGCAGATGGACCGCTTCCTGCGCGCTGCCAGTGAAACCATAGACACCGCGCTCACCGGCGGGCCAGGGCTGGAGGCGGCTCTGTCCGCGTTTCAGGCCCAGTCTGACGAGCTTGGTGCAGTCCTGGGCCCGCTGGGGGACACCATCATCAGCAACGCGCGCGCCACGGCTGTGTCGGCCCGCGCGCATGATATGACGCTGCTCTATTCGCTGCTGGCGGTGTCCGCTGCCCTGATCATTCTGTCCATTTACAATGCCCGCAAGATGACGCTGAACGTCGTGCGCCCCGTCGGCCGGCTGCGGGCGGCCCTGCGTGAGGTGGCCGAGGGTGAATTCGGCATCAAGGTGGCTGACAGGATGCGCCAGGACGATTTCGGCGATATCGCCAGCGCCATCGACAAGGTGTCGGCCCGGGTGATCTCCGCCCTGGACGAGCAGAATGCGCTGCGCCAGGAAAGCGAGCAGGTGATCGAGCGCCTGCGCAAGGGTCTCAAGCGGCTGTCGAACGGCGATCTGAGCGACCGGATCGCAGAACCGTTCACTGCCGACTACGACCCGCTGCGGGTGCATTACAATGAAACCGTCGACCGGCTGAACGAGCTGATGTCCGAGGTGGTGCAGGCCGGCGTCCGGATCCAGCGGCAGTCGGGGGAAATCCAGACCGCGTCGGAGGATCTGTCGTCGCGCACCGAAAGCCAGGCCGCCACGCTGGAGCAGACCGCCGCCGCGCTGGAGCAGATGACCGCCAGCGTCAACTCCTCGGCCCGCAACGCCCAGGAGGTGCAGGAGGTGGTGAACTCCGCCCGCAGGGATGTGGAGCACAGCGGCCAGGTGGTCGAAGGCGCCGTCAGCGCGATGAACGCGATCGAAACCTCTTCCCAGCAGATCTCGCAGATCATCGGCGTGATCGACGACATCGCCTTCCAGACCAACCTCCTGGCGCTCAACGCCGGGGTCGAGGCGGCCCGCGCGGGCGAGGTCGGCCGCGGCTTTGCGGTGGTGGCCTCCGAAGTGCGGGCGCTGGCGCAGCGGTCCTCGGATGCGGCGATGGAAATCAAGACCCTGATCAGCACCAGCTCCGCCCATGTGGAGGACGGCGTGCGCAAGGTGGACGGCGCCGGCAAGGCGCTGACAACCGTGGTCAGCCAAGTCAGCAACATCGCCGAGTTGGTGTCGGGCATCTCCAGCGAATCCGCCGAACAGGCGCAGGGTCTGAACGAGATCAATATCGGCGTCTCCCAGCTGGATTCGGTGACCCAGCAGAATGCCTCCATGGTGGAGCAGTCCGGGTCCGCCATCCGCTCGATGAATGCCGAGACCGTGGGACTGAACCGGCTGGTCGGCCAGTTCACCCTGCGCGAGGGGCAGGGCGCGGCGGCGGTGCAGATGCCGGCAGCGGAGGTCTGGAGTGACACCCCCGCGGCGCATCCGGCGGAGCCCTCCCTGCCGGAGCCTGAGATGGCCAGCCCGGCGCAGGATGATGCCCGCTGGGAAGACTTCAATGACGGCAGCGAAGCCTGGCCGGAGGAGGGCGCGCCGCTTTCCAAATCTGCCTGAGCCCTGCCAGGGCCGCGCGCAGGCCGGCGTCTCAGCCGGCCTTGCCTGCGTCCGGCGGTCAGGATCAGCGGCAGCAGACGGCGCTGCCGAGCTCCGCATGAGGCTGGCCGCGCCATGCCGGGCGCCGCCCGGCGCCTGCCGCCGCCCGATACCCGGCAAGGCCGTGGCCCGGCCCCGGGCGGCAGCAAACTCCTATCAATATCGATAGGTTGGCGCCGCGCCGGGATTTTGGCACCCTGCTCCGGCGGCCCGGCCATCGGCTGAGGTGCCGCCTCTGGCAGGCGCAAGTGTAACGAGTAACGGCGGCCCCTGGCGTTCAGGGGCATCAGGTGCGCCGGGGGGCAGTGCCGGCCGTAGCTGGCAGCACCTGCCAGAGGCCTCTTCCCAGGCGGGCGCGCAACCCGTGTCTGGAATAAAGGGGGGGAGGACATGACATCCGTTAAGCAAAGCCTCAGACTGGCCGTGGCGGCCTGCGTTCTGGCTTCCATGCCCGCAGCACCGGCTCTGGCCGGCGGCAAGCCCAAGGGCGCCAAGGCAACCCCGCCCGAGGTGATCCTTCAGCTTTATGCGGGCAAGACCTCGAACTGGAACAGCGGCGGCCATGCCTATTGGGCGCCGGACGGCCAGTTCCAGGGGATCAACAAAACCAAGGACGCCGTTGGCGTCGGCAAATGGTATGTGACGCGCAAGGGCAAACTCTGCCACGAAGCCAACTGGCACAAGGCCGAAGGCGGTGCGGTCAAGGCCTATCCGCACAAAAGCTGCTGGCAGTTCGTCACCGCTCCGGACGGCACCGTGTGGGAGCGTTACCTGAACGAGGACGGCGACTGGTACCGGCACAAGCAAAGCAAGCAGGTCAGCGGCAACAGCCAGCAGCGCCTGTTCCGCAAGATCAGCCGGGATCTGGGGCTGTAGCCCGGCCGCCCTGCCGCAAGGCCGGCGCCTGCGCCGCAGCACCACCGGCCCGGTAACAGAAAAAGGCGCCCCGCGGGGCGCCTTTTGCGTGTCACAGACCTGAGGCGGATCAGACTTTCAGGTTCGGAATGATCTGCTTTTTGCGGGACATGATGCCCGGCAGCACCACGGTGTCGCCTGCGGCCTCGGCGCCAAAAGATTTGGCGGCCACGGTTTTCACCAGGTCGTTGGGCACCAGCAGGGTGGCTTCTTCGTTCAGGATGTCGACCACGAACAGCAGCACCTGGTCGACGCCGTCCTCGGCTGCGACGGCGGTCATGGTGTCCATCAGCGACGCCTTGCGGTCCAGCACCACGGCCGGCGCGGTGGTTTCCAGAACCGAGACGCGGAACTTGGTGCCGTCGACCTCATACTCCTTGGAGTCCATGCGCAGCAGCTCGGCATCGGAGAAGGAGGAGACGTCGGATTTCGCGGCAAACATCTCGGCCGCGTAATCGGAGATGTTGATGCCCAGGTCGGCGGCCAGCTTCTCGGCCACGGCCTTGTCATGCGCGGTCGTGGTCGGCGAGCGGAATTCCAGGGTGTCGGACAGGATGCAGGTCAGCGCCGCGCCCTTGATGGCTTCCGGCATCTTGGCGGCATCGTCGCCCATCAGGTCGTGCATGATGGTGGCGGTGCAGGCCAGCGGGCGGATGGTGATGTCGATCGGACCCTTGGTTTCCAGGCCGCCGACCAGCTTGTGGTGGTCGATGATTGCCTGCACATCGGCGCCGTTGATGTTGGCGGGCAGCTCTGCCGGGTTGTTGGTGTCGACGATCACGACAGCCGCATCATCGGCCACGTCCGCGATGATTTCCGGCTTCTCCAGGCCCCAGCGCTGCAGCATAAAGGCCGCTTCGGTGTTCGGCTCGCCCAGCAGCTTGGGCGCGGCGGCGGCGCCCTTCACCTCGTTCAGGTACCAGGCCCAGACGATCGGGGAGCCGGTGGAATCGGTGTCGGGGGATTTATGGCCGAAAACTTGAATGGTCATGTGACTGTCCTGTTCACTCATGAGTCCAAAAAGGGGAGATTTGCGCGCCTTATAGGGGCGGCGCGCAGCCTTGTCACCCCGCAGCTGCTGCAATGCGGCGATGTGCTCAGAACGGGGCGCGCTCCAGGCTGTAGCCCTGCTGCTGCAGCAGGTTCAGCACGCCGTTCTCCCCCGGCAGATGCAGCGCCCCGGCGGCCACCACGAGGGTGCCGGCCTCGGCGGCTTCGATCACCGGAATCCAGGCCCGGTTGCGCTGGTCCAGCAGCTGCTGCATTGCCTCCGCCCACATCTCTTCGCGCTCCGCCCGGGTCAGGGCGCCGTTTTCCAGAAACGCCTGCTCGCTCAGCAGCAGCGCGTGCAGCACCTGCTGGTCGAAATAGGCCTCCGACATGGTGAAGAAATCGTCCTGGCCGCCGCCCAGCAGCGCGGTATAGGCGCGCAGCTGGCGGACTTGCTCCTCCAGCGGATCGCCGTCCAGCATCCGGATCACGCTCATCGGATCCTCCAGCGAGCGGATCGGCACGCCGGCCTCTTCCGCCGCGGCGGCCAGGCGCAGGTCGAGGCCGTTCTTCACGTCCGGCTGGCGCAGCACGCAGGGCGGCACCGCCATCGACAGCGCAAGGAACCAGGGCCGCATCTTGGCAGCCATCCAGGGCGCAATCCCGTGCGCGCGGGCCTTGGCGGCCAGGCTCTCCCATTCCTGCCGGGGCAGGCGGTCGATCAGCGTCGGCCCTTCGGTGATCAGCATCAGCGACGGGGTGCGGCCCAGTTTCCGTTCGAACGCGGCCTTCTCGGCGGGGCTGGCCTCCATCAGCAGCAGGCCGGCCTCGCGGACCACCGGGGCCAGCTTGGCAGTGATCGCCTCCATCCGCGGGTCATTGATGTGCATGGTGCCGATCACATGCACGGTGCGGGTGCCGCGGCGGGCGATCCAGTGGTTGCCTTCGGCAAAGGGGGCGGCTGCGGCCCGGGCCTGCAGGCGGGCCAGATCGCCGGCCGCAAGGGTGGTGCGCAGGTCGGTGCCGGTGCAGCCCGCCCACAGCGCGGCGGGCAGCAGCAGAAAAAGGAGGGTGAAGAAAAGCCGCATGACAGACAGGTCCTGAAACTGGGGAGGAAAACCGCGATGCGCCGGGTCTACCACGCGGCGCGGGTGAGGCTGAACCCCTTGCGGTGCAGCAGGTTCAGCACCCCGTTTTTGCCGGGCAGATGCGCCGCGCCGACCGCAACCACGATCCGCTCGTGGCGGGCGGCCTCGATCACCTTCATCCAGCGCCTGTTGCGCTGGTCCAGCAGGCGGTCATTGTACTGGCGCCACAGACGCGCGGTCTCGGCCCCGGAAAAGCTGCTGTACTGGGCGCTGATCCACGGGGCCAGCACGAAGGCGGACCAGACGCTCTGGTCGAAATAGGCCTCCACCGGGGTGGCATCCTCGGGCTTGGAGGAGCGCACCAGTTCCAGCTCCAGCTCCAGCATCCGCGCCTGGTCGCGCAGCGGCAGGCCGGCAATCGCCGTCAGCGCCTGCGCCGGGGTTTCCAGCCCGCCCACCGGGATCCGCTTGCGGCGCGCGAAATCGGCGATCCGGTCGTCCAGCCCGCGCTTCAGGCCAAAGCCGTAGGGGCGGCAGCCGCTTTGCACCAGGAACATCGACACCGCCCAGGGCTGCATCCGGTTCATGGTGTCCAGATTGGCGCCGGAGACCCGCGCGGTCAGTTCAAAATGGCGCCAGGCTTCCTTGCCCAGCAGGTGCCGCAGCTCTTGCCCTTGCGGCAGCAGAAAGCTGCTGGCCAGACTCGCGGGCATGGTTTCCGGCGTCTCCACTCCGGGCTGCAGCGTTTCCAGGTAGATCGCCTGCGCCGAGGCCAGCGCCGGGCGCAGGTTGCGCATCACCCGGGCCAT
The DNA here is from genome assembly GCF_006740765.1 of Leisingera aquaemixtae. Taxonomy (GTDB): domain Bacteria; phylum Pseudomonadota; class Alphaproteobacteria; order Rhodobacterales; family Rhodobacteraceae; genus Leisingera; species Leisingera aquaemixtae. The sequence goes on along the minus strand of NZ_CP041159.1, from coordinate 2,218,507 downwards.
GCGGGAATCGCCGCCGTGCATGGTGCCGATCACATGGATGGTGCGGCTGCCCTTGGTGGCGATCCAGTGGTTGCCGCGGGAAAACGGGGTGGCGGCCATCTCGCGCTCCAGCCGCGCTTCGGTGGCGGGCGGCAGGTGGTCGCGGTAGTCGATGCCGCGGCAGGCGGCCAGGCCGGCAGAGGCCTGCAGGACCAGGGCCAAGGCAAGTGCAATGGGTTTCATCAAGCGCCCTTTCCCCGGGGGTCCGGAACTGTGGCCTGAGTGTATGACCCTAGGACGGGGCAGGGGGGGCGGCAATGCAAAACCTGCCGCCTGGGCCGTAAAACCGCGCGGCGGATTGCCTTCGGCGGCGCTTGCTGCCAGTCATGGCGGCATGGAACGCGAGGATCAGCTATATGCGCCGGTGAAGGCGCTGCTGGAGGCCCAGGGCTACGCTGTGAAGGGCGAGGTGGGGGCTGCCGATGTGGTGGCTGTCCGCGGCGCGGAGCCGCCGGTGATTGTCGAGCTGAAGCTGAAATTCTCCTTGTCGCTGTTCCACCAGGCGGTGGCCCGGCTGGCGGTCACCGATCACGTCTATATCGCGGTGCCGCGGCCCGGGGGGCGGCAGGCGCGGCGGATGCTGAAGGACAATCTGGCGATGTGCCGGCGGCTGGGGCTGGGGCTGATTACCGTGCTGGCAGACGGCCGGGCCGAGGTGCATTGCGACCCCGGACCGTACAGCCCGCGCAAATCGAAGAAGAAACAGACGCGGCTGCTGCGCGAGTTTCAGGCGCTGCGCGGCGACCCGAACGCAGGCGGCGCCACCCGGCACGGCATCGTCACCGCCTACCGCCAGGACGCGCTGGCCTGCGCCGCGCATCTGGCCGGCGCAGGCGCCTGCAAGGGAGCGGAAGTCGCCAAGGCCACCGGCGTGGCCCGCGCCACCCGGCTGATGGCCAGCAACCATTACGGCTGGTTCGAGCGGGTGGAGACCGGGATCTACCAGCTGACCGAGGCGGGCCGCGCAGGCCTGGTGCATTGGGCGGAAAGCTGGGAAACCTAGGCCGGGCCGGGCAGCAGCGGTAACGGCCGCCTGATTTCCGGCGCAAAATCATTGCCTTGCGGAGGCTCCGCACGATGCCCGCAGCGCTGCGCAATTTCCTGCGATTTTTCTTGCCGGAAGATGTTGACTCGGCCCGGCCCGATGCCTAGCTTCCCCGTCGTTAGCACTCACCCCGAGTGAGTGATAACGGCCCCGCCGGGGAGGCGGAGGTCCAACAGATAACAACCTTTGAGCCTTTTTAAGGAGCTGCAAAGATGGCATTGAAACCGCTTCATGACCGCGTGCTGGTGCGCCGCACCGAAAGCGAAGAAAAAACCGCGGGCGGCCTGATCATCCCCGATTCCGCCAAGGAAAAGCCGAGCGAAGGCGTTGTGGTTGCTTGCGGCGCAGGCGCCCGCAAGGACAGCGGCGAGCTGATCGAGATGGCCGTCAAATCCGGCGACCGCATCATGTTCGGCAAGTGGTCCGGCACTGAGATCACCGTCGACGGCGAAGAGCTGCTGATGATGAAGGAAAGCGACATCATGGGCATCATCGAGTAAGCCCGCGGGCCTGCTCTGATCCCATCCCTCGCTGACAATTACAGATTACTCTAGGAGAGTGAAAAATGGCTGCTAAGGACGTCAAATTCGACACCGATGCCCGCAACCGCATGCTGAAGGGCGTCAACATTCTGGCCGATGCCGTGAAAGTGACCCTGGGCCCGAAAGGCCGCAACGTGGTTCTGGACAAATCCTTCGGCGCACCGCGCATCACCAAGGACGGTGTCTCGGTTGCCAAGGAAATCGAACTGGAAGACAAGTTCGAGAACATGGGCGCCCAGATGGTGAAGGAAGTTGCTTCCCGCACCAACGACGAAGCCGGTGACGGCACCACCACCGCAACCGTTCTGGCCCAGGCGATCGTCAAAGAAGGCCTGAAGCAGGTTGCTGCCGGCCTGAACCCGATGGACCTGAAGCGCGGCATCGACCTGGCAACCGCCAAAGTCGTGCAGGGCATCAAGGACATGGCCCGCGAAGTGAAAGACTCCGACGAGGTTGCGCAGGTTGGCACCATCTCCGCCAACGGCGAAGCTGAAATCGGCCGCCAGATCGCGGACGCGATGCAGAAGGTTGGCAACGAAGGCGTCATCACCGTCGAAGAGAACAAGGGCATGGAAACCGAGACCGACGTGGTCGAGGGCATGCAGTTCGACCGCGGCTACCTGTCGCCCTATTTCGTCACCAACCCGGACAAGATGATCGCGGATCTGGAAGACTGCATGATCCTGCTGCACGAGAAGAAACTGTCTTCGCTGCAGCCGATGGTGCCGCTGCTGGAGCAGGTGATCCAGTCGCAGAAGCCGCTGCTGATCATTGCTGAGGACGTCGAAGGCGAAGCGCTGGCAACCCTGGTTGTCAACAAGCTGCGCGGCGGCCTGAAAATCGCAGCCGTCAAGGCACCGGGCTTCGGCGACCGCCGCAAGGCCATGCTGCAGGACATCGCGATCCTGACCGGCGGCCAGGTGATCTCCGAAGATCTGGGCATGAAGCTCGAGTCCGTCACCATGGACATGCTGGGCACCGCCAAGAAAATCTCCATCACCAAAGACGAGACCACCATCGTCGACGGCGCTGGCGAGAAGGCCGAGATCGAAGCCCGTGTGGCCCAGATCCGCACCCAGATCGAGGAAACCACCTCTGACTACGACCGCGAGAAGCTGCAGGAACGCGTTGCCAAACTGGCAGGCGGTGTGGCCGTGATCCGCGTCGGCGGCATGACCGAAGTCGAAGTGAAAGAGCGCAAGGACCGTGTGGACGATGCGCTGAACGCGACCCGCGCAGCCGTGCAGGAAGGCGTGATCGTCGGCGGCGGTGTTGCCCTGGTGCAGGCCGGCAAGGGCCTGGACGGCCTGGAAGGCGCCAACGCTGACCAGAACGCAGGCATCAACATCGTCCGCAAGGCCATCGAAGCGCCGCTGCGCCAGATCGCCGAAAACGCAGGCGTCGACGGTGCCGTGGTTGCCGGCAAGGTCCGCGAGTCCTCCGACAGCGCATTCGGCTACAACGCGCAGACCGGTGAATATGGCGACATGTTCTCCTTCGGCGTGATCGACCCGGCCAAAGTGACCCGGACCGCACTGGAAGACGCGGCCTCGGTTGCAGGCCTGCTGATCACCACCGAAGCCATGATTGCCGACAAGCCCGCCAAAGAAGGCGCGGCAGGCGGCGGCATGCCCGACATGGGCGGCATGGGCGGCATGGGCGGCATGATGTAATCACAAATCCCTTCGGGATTTGGGATGCGGCGACAGGCGATTGGCCGGGAAGGCCAATCTGCCGGAAGCCCACCGCTGACGACTGCAAGACTTGGGGCTGCCTTCGGGCGGCCCCTTTTCGTTTTGAGAGGTATTGAAGGCCTGCGGTGCGGGCCTGCCTCCGGCGGGAGTATTTGGGCAAAGGTGAAAGGGGGGGGGCACGTTTTCTCTCCCCTCTTTTCGTTTATGAAACAACGGCCTAAAGTCACCGTCATGGTCAAAGCAGTTTTCATTCAGTCTTCGCATTCAGGTTATGACGACCAGCCTGGCAAAGCGTACCATTTCCCTAAAAAGCACTACCTGAGCCGGGTTGAGCAAACTGTCGGCGACTGGGTTGTCTTCTATGAGGGCCGGCGCGGCGGCGGTAAAGGCTACCATTCTGTCCAGCGTGTGCTTCAGGTGCAGGATGACCCGAAGGATCCTGCAATGGCTTATGCGCTGCTGGACACAGGCAGTGAGCTGTCCTTCGAGAATTTTGTTCCCCGATGGGTGGAAGGGCAGGGGCCGTATGAAACCGGGCTGCCCAGGTCGCGCGGCAGCAACACCAGCGCGGTCCGGCTGATCTCCGATGCTGATTTTGCGCGGATTATTACCGCCGGTCTGGCGGCACGCGAAGAGCCGAATGCCATCCCTCGAACCGGAGATTTCACCGCAGAGCCCGGGTTTGCCGAGGCGCAGGCCCCCTTTGAACCGCAGGATCAGCCACGCGAAATGCTGCTGTCCCAGCGGGCCTTCCGGGACCGCAGTTTTGCGAGGCAGGTCAAACATGCCTATGGCGGCCGCTGTTCGATGTCGGGGCTGGAGTTGCGTAATGGCGGAGGGCGGCCGGAGGTGGAGGCCGCACATATCGTGCCGGTTTCGGAACGCGGTCCGGATACGGTGCGCAATGGGCTGGCCCTGTCGGGAACCGTGCATTGGATGTTCGACCGGGGGCTGCTGTCGATCAGCGATGATAACGAGGTGCTTGTTGCGAAAAAGGCGGTGGATGAGGCGACGCTTAATCGTTTGCTGCTGCCGGACCGGCGACTGATCGAGCCGGTGAACCCGGCTTTCAAACCTCACAGATCATACCTCCGCTGGCATCGGGAAAATGTCTTCAAGGGCTAAAGCCCTTGGGCGGCGGCAGATGTCCAATTGAGGGATCGGCGGCTGACACGAAAATATCAGTGGCCCCGCACGCTCCGGCGCGCTACCCCTTGAAAATGCGCCTGTTTCTTCTTGTCTCCCTCACCATGGCGGCCTTTGCCGCGAACTCCATCCTCAGCCGGCTGGCGATCGGGGGCGGGCATATGGATGCGGGCAGCTTTGGTCTTTTGCGGCTGGCCTCCGGTGCGGCGATGCTGGTGGTGCTGTGCCAGGCGCAGGGGCTGGCGGTGCGCCAGGGCCTGCGGGCGAGCCTGGGGGGCGGGGCGGCGCTGACGCTTTATATCGCGGGGTTTTCGCTGGCCTATCAGCAGCTCGACGCAGGCCTTGGCGCGCTGGTGTTGTTCGGGGTGGTGCAGGTCACGATGTTCCTGTGGGGGGCGGTACGGGGCAATCCGGTCAGCGCGGGCCAGCTGGCGGGCGCGGTGCTGGCGTTTCTGGGGCTGGCCTATGTGGTCTGGCCCGACGGCTCCGGCGCAACGCCCTTGGGCGCGTCGCTGCTGATGGCGGCGGCGGGTCTGGGCTGGGGGATCTACAGCATTCTGGGGCGGGGGGCGGCGCAGCCGCTGGCGGCGACGGCGGTGAATTTCCTGTGGTCGGCGGCGATGTTCCTGCCAATTGCCTTATGGCTGGGCGGCAGCTCGGTCAGCCTCTATGGCGCGGGGCTGGCGGTGCTGTCGGGGGCGGTGACCTCCGGCATGGGCTATGCGCTGTGGTACCGGCTGCTGCCGCAGATCCTGCCCGCGGTGGCCGCCACCGTGCAGCTGAGCGTGCCGGTGATTGCGATCCTGGCGGGGGCCGTGCTGCTGGGCGAGACCGTGACCCTGCGGCTGCTGTTTGGCAGTGCGGCGGTGCTGGGCGGCATTGCGCTGGTGGTGCTGCGGGCGCCGGGGCGCAAGGCGCAGCCGGCCAAACGGGCCGCCGGCTGACCGCGGGGTCTTCCCTGTGCCGCCGCTTGCGCTTATCTGGGCGCCATGCGTTATTTTGCAAAACCCTTCCTTGCCGCCGCTGCGGCGCTGCTGCCGCTGCCCGCGGCGGCCGATTGCGTGATCCTGCTGCATGGATTGGCGCGCACCGAGACCTCATTTGCGGTGATGGAGGAGGTTTTGCAGTCGCGCGGCTACAGCGTGGTGCGGCCGGGCTATGCCTCCACTGAGGCGGCCATTCAGGTGCTGGCGGAGGAGACCCTGCCAGCGGCCTTTGCCGCCTGCGGCGCGGAGACCACCCATGTGGTCAGCCACTCGATGGGGGGCATCCTGCTGCGCTACTGGCTGCAGGGCAATCACCCCGGCAATCTGGGCCGTGTGGTGATGATGGGGCCGCCCAACCAGGGCAGCGAGCTGGTGGATGAGCTGGGCGACTGGGAGGTGTTCGGCCTGCTGAACGGGCCTGCCGGGCTGCAGCTGGGGACCGGGACGGGCAGCCTGCCCAGGCGTCTGCCGCCGGTGAATTTCGAGCTGGGTGTGATTGCGGGCAATGAGACGCTGAACCCGCTGTTCTCCTCGCTGATCCCGGGGGAGGATGACGGCAAAGTCTCGGTCGACAGCACCAAGGTGGCAGGCATGGCGGCGCATCTGACGCTGCCGGTCACCCACACCTACATGATGAACAACCCGCAGGTGATGGCGCAGGCGCTGCATTTCCTGGAAGAGGGGCGGTTTGAGCCCGGCCTGGGCTGGCTGGCGGCGGTGGAAGAGATCATCACCGAGGCCTGCCAGCTGAATGGCGGCTGTGAAGAGGCAGAGGAATGACGTTGGAACTGACCTTGCAGAGCGGCGATGTGCTGCGCCCCGGCGGGCTGGAGCGCGGCGGCGAGATCGCCCTGGCGGAGGGGCAGGTGGCGGATGCGCCCGCCGGACGCCGTGTGGACCTGTCGGGCTATCTGGTGCTGCCGGGAATTGTGGACGTGCATGGCGACGGGTTTGAACGCCACCTGGCGCCGCGCCGGGGCGCGATGAAGCAGATGGCCGAGGGCGTTGTGGCCGCCGAGGCGGAACTGGCGGCCAACGGCATCACCACTGCGGTGCTGGCGCAGTTCTATTCCTGGGAGGGCGGCCTGCGCAGCCCGGAGTTTGCCGCGCAGGTGTTTGAGGCCATCAAGGCGGTGCGCCACTCCGTCGTGACCGATCTGCTGCCGCAGCTGCGGTTTGAGATCCACATGCTGGAGGATTACGCCGGGCTGGCCGCCAAGGTGGCGGACTGGCAGGTGCCTTATGTGGTGTTCAACGACCACCTGCCGCACGACCGGCTGGCGGCGGGCAAGAAGCCGCCGCGGCTGACCGGGCAGGCGCTGAAGGCGGGGCGCAATCCGGAGGTGCACTGGCAGATGCTGAAAGACATGCACGCGCGCCGGGAGGAGGTGGCAGGCCGGCTGGATGCGCTCTGTGCGGAGCTGGCGGCGCTGGAGGTGCGGCTCGGCAGCCATGACGACCAGACCGCAGAGGGCCGCGCCGTCTGGCGCGCGCGCGGCGCGCGGATTTCCGAGTTTCCCGAGACACTTGAGGCCGCAGAAGCGGCGCGCGCCGCGGACGATCCGGTGATCCTCGGCTCCCCCAATGTGGTGCGCGGCGGCTCGCACAAGGGCAATGCCTCTGCCGTCGAACTGATCGCCATGGGGCTGTGCGATGCGCTGGCCTCCGACTATCACTACCCCAGCCCGCGGCGCGCAGCCCTGATGCTGGAACGGTCCGGCCTCTTGGATCTGGAGGGCGCCTGGCGGCTGGTCTCACACGGGCCTGCGCAGCTGCTGGGGCTTAACGATCGCGGCACGCTGGAGGCCGGCAAGCGCGCCGATATTCTGGTGCTGGACAAGGCCACCCAGCGGGTCGCGGCGACAATTGCCGGCGGGCGGGTCAGCTATATGGCCGGGGAGGTGGCGGGCCGGTTCCTGGCCTGAGGGGGAAGCGCCGCGCATCAGGCCGGATGGCCCTCTTTGCGCGTGAAACCGGCGGAGCCGCTTTCACCGGGACGCCTTGCTGCCGCGGTGCGGCGCGGCTAGGCTGCGGCGAAAGAGGTTTTTATGCAACGGTTGATCACATGACCCGAAAATACGGCCGCACTTTTCATCTGCCGCAATCGCCCGGTGCCACCAGTGATGACAAAATCCTGCAGGATACCTCTGCGCTTCTGGCAGAGGCAGAGGTGGTCATTACCGAAAAAATGGATGGTGAAAACACCACTATTTACCCCGGCGGCTGCCACCCGCGCAGCCCCGATGCCCGCTACCACCCGTCCCGCGACTGGATTAAGGCTTTTGCTGCAGGCATTTCTCCGGCGTTGACGAATGGCGAGCGGATTGTCGGTGAGTACCTCTTTGCCCGCCATGCCATCGCTTACCCTGCGCTGCCCAGCTATTTTCTGGGATTCGCCTGGATCGTGGATGGCGTGATCCAGCCTTGGGAGGAAACGCTGGCCCGGTTTGGTGAGCTGGGGATTGTCAGCGTTCCGGTGCTGTACCGGGGACCGCCCTCGGAATCTGTATTACAAGCGACCATTTCCGCGCTGGATTTGGCGGCACAGGAAGGTTTCGTGATCCGCACTGCCAGAGAATTTGCCGAGGCGGAAATGCAGACGCTGCTGGCCAAGTACGTCCGCGCGGATCATGTGCAGACAGAGGTGCATTGGATGAATGCGGAGATTGTAAAAAACGGCCTCATCTGAGGCCGCTTTCCGCTTCAATGCGCTGAATTTCCTGACGCGAGGCCTTACCCCTGCGCCCTAACCACCCGGTTCACATGGCCCATCTTGCGGCCCGGCTTGGCCTCCGCCTTGCCATAGAGGTGGAGGGCGCAATCGGCTTCTTTTGCCAGTTCGGGCAAGCGCTCCACGTCATCGCCGATCAGGTTTTCCATCACCACGTCCGAGTGGCGCTGGCCATCGCCGAGCGGCCATCCCGCAACCGCGCGGATGTGCTGTTCGAACTGGTCGACGGTGCAGCCGTTCTGGGTCCAGTGGCCGGAGTTGTGGACGCGGGGGGCGATCTCGTTGACGATCAGGCCTTGGGGCGTGACGAAGAGTTCGACGCCGAGGACGCCGACATAGTCCAGCGCGTTCAGGATCTTGCCGGCCATCAGCACCGCGTCCATGCGCTGGGATGTGCTGAGCTTTGCGGGCACGGTGGTGGTGTGCAGGATGCCGTCGCGGTGGACGTTTTCGCCGGGGTCAAAACAGGCGATCTCGCCGCTCACGCCGCGGGCGGCGATGACCGAAACCTCGTGGGTGAAGGTCACGAACCCTTCGAGGATCGAGGGCGCGCCGGCCATGGAAGCGAGCGCTTCGTTTGCGTCTTCAGGCGATTTGATGCGGGCCTGGCCCTTGCCGTCATAGCCGAAGCGGCGGGTTTTCAGGATCGAGGGCGTGCCGGTCTGCGCCAAAGCGGCGTCGAGGCTGGCCTGATCGGTGATGTCCGCGAAGGGCGCGGTTTTGAGGCCCAGATCCTGCAGGAAGCTCTTTTCGGTCAGCCGGTCCTGGCTGATCCGCAGCGCCTCACGGCCCGGGCGGATCGGCTTTTGCGATTCCAGGAGGTCCAGCGCGGAGGTCGGGATGTTCTCGAACTCATAGGTGATCACGTCGACGGACGCGGCGAAGGCGGCCAGCGCCTCTGCGTCCTCGTAGCCTGCGGTGGTCACGCGGTCGGCGACATGGCCTGCGGGCGGGTTGGCGCCCGGTTCAAAGATATGGGTCTTGAAGCCGAGGCGGGAGGCCGCGACCGAGAGCATCCGGCCCAGCTGGCCGCCGCCGAGGATGCCGATTGTGGCGCCCGGCTGCAGTGCCTGTGCAAGCACGTCAGTCATCGGACGGCTCCTCGGGGATCGAGGCAGAGAGCGCCGCGCGCCAGTCGTCCAGGCGCTGGGCGAGGTCCGCGTCCTGCAGCGCCAGGATGCCCGCGGCCATCAGGCCTGCGTTGGCGGCCCCGGCAGCACCGATTGCCATGGTCGCGACCGGGAAGCCCTTGGGCATCTGGACGATGGAATAGAGCGAGTCGACGCCGGAAAGGGCGCGGGTCTGGACCGGCACGCCGACCACCGGCACGCGGGTCTTGGAGGCGACCATGCCGGGCAGATGGGCGGCGCCGCCCGCACCTGCGATGATCACCTGCAAGCCGCGGTCCGCCGCGGATTTGCCGTAGCTCCACAGCCGGTCCGGGGTGCGGTGGGCGGAGACGATCTTGGCCTCATAGGCAACGCCCAGTTCATCGAGGATATTCGCGGCTTCCTTCATGGTGGGCCAGTCGGATTGGCTGCCCATGATGATGCCCACTTTGATGTCACCCATGGCTGGTGGCTCCTGTCGCGGCTTGTGGAGCGCGCACTATAGGGAATGTTGGGTTTTGCGCAATCCGGCTTGGCCGGGAAAGCAGGGGGATTTGCCCTGTTTTGCGCCGCTGGCCGCTATGCCGCAGGGCGGCAGGCTCCCGCCCGCGCGGGACGCAGGCAAGCTGCACCGCCTTGCGGTTGGGCGTGGCGCCGCGCGTTGCGCGGCGCGGGTGGCTTGAACAGAGGATTGCAAGGGGGCAGTAACCGGGGCAGGGTGGGGGCAGGATCAGGGAGGATAGGATGCTGGAGCTGCGCCCTAATTGCGAGCTGTGCGGCAAGGATCTGCCGCCGGATGCGGCGGAAGCGCGGATCTGCAGCTATGAATGCACCTATTGCGCGGATTGTGCTGAGGCGGTTCTGCACAATGTCTGCCCCACCTGCGGCGGCGGCTTTGCGCCGCGGCCCATCCGGCCGAAACGCGCCTGGCGGGAGGAGCTGAAGCTGGGGCTGGGGAACCATCCGGCGTCAGAGAAGCGGGTGCATTCGAAGTTCAGCCGCGAGGACATTGCCGCGCATGTGGAGCGCATCCGGCACCTGGCGCCGGAGGAGCGGTGAGGGGAGCCGCCTTTGCGGCGGCTCCTCAGCGTTGCGGGATTACCGCTGTTTCGGCAGGATCAGGTTCAGCGCGAGGCCGGCCACGCCGGACAGGCCGATGCCTGCGAGGGTGAAGCCTTCGCCGAATTCCAGGGTCAACCCGCCCAGGCCGATGATCAGCACGGTGGAGATGATCACCATATTGCGCGCCTCCGACAGCGCCTCGCCCAGTTTGGCCAGAACTGACAGGCCGACCACGGTGACCATGCCAAAGAGCAGGATCATGATGCCGCCCATCACCGGCATCGGAATCGCCGCCAGCGCACCGGACAGCTTGCCAACGAAGGACAGCGCAATCGCGAAGATCGCCGCCCAGGTCATGATCGCCGGGTTGAAGGCACGGGTCAGGGTCACGGCGCCGGTCACCTCGGAATAGGTGGTGTTGGGCGGCCCGCCCAGCAGGCCCGCGGCGGCGGTGGCAAGGCCGTCGCCCAGCATGGTGTTCTGGATGCCGGGCTTCTCCATATAGTCGCGCTTGGTCACGTTGGAGATCGCCAGGATGTCGCCGAAGTGTTCGATCGCGGGCGCGATGGCGACCGGCAGGATGAACAGGATGGCGGCCAGGTTGAACTCGGGCGCGACGAAGGCCGGGACCTTGAACCAGGGGGCGGCGGCGATGGCGGCGGTGCTGATCAGCGGGTCGCCGGTGACGGCGCCCAGGATCAGCGCGGCACTGCAGCCTGCGGCGACGCCGGCCAGGATCGGCACGATGCGCATGATGCCGCGGGCGAGGATGGCGGTCAGCATGGTGGTGCCCAGCGAGATACCGGCCAGCAAGAGCGCGGTGCTGCGCGGCATCACCTGGGTGTCGCCTGCCAGGCCGGTGGCCATATTGACCGCAACCGGCGCCAGCGACAGGCCGATCACCATGATGACGGGGCCGACCACGACGGGCGGCAGCAGCCGGTGCAGAAAACCGGTGCCAAAGGCGCGGATGGCAAAGCTGAGCGCCACATACAGCAGGCCCGCCGCCGCCAGCCCGCCGGTGGTGGCGGCCATGCCCCAGGTCTGCACGCCGTAGATCACCGGCGCGATGAAGGCGAAGGACGATGCCAGGAACACCGGCACCTGGCCGCGGGTGACGACCTGGAAGATCAGGGTGCCAAGCCCGGCGGTGAACAGTGCCACGCTGGGGTCCAGCCCGGTGAGCAGCGGCACCAGCACCAGCGCGCCGAAGGCGACAAACAGCATCTGCGCCCCGGCCAGCGCCTGCCTTGGTGTGAAGTTGTAATCGGCGTCCTGCAGATCGGACGCCGGGATCTGTTCCCTCGCAGCGGTCATGGATTAACTCGTCTTGTTGTTCAGAGGCTTGCGTCCGGAGGCCGCTTTGCACGGCCGCCGGAAACAATCGCGCTGCTCCTAACCGGTTCCGGCCGGTTTGACCATCCGCCGCAGCCGGTAATCGGGCCAGGCAGGCGGGCCAGGCAGGCGGGCCAGGCAGGCGGGCCAGGCGGGCAGGACGAGCGGGCGGCGGCCCTGCGGGAGCGCAGCGCGCCGGCAGGCGCGCTGCCGCGCCCAACGCCTGGCTGGGCAGCTGCGCTGCACCGCCAGGGGGCGGGAGGGCTTGGGTTCTGAAAAAAAGCGCTGCGTTCTGCAGCCGGGGCCCGGGCGGCTTTGGCGCCGGGCAACAGGCGCTGATGCGCTGCCGGTCCTGCCGGCGCGGCGTCAGGCGATAATGTCCGGGGTCAGCCGGTCTTCGATCAAGGCGATCTTGTCCTTGAGGATAAGCTTTTGCTTCTTCAGACGGCGGATGGTCAGCTGGTCGGCGGTGCCGCGCTCTTCCAGCGCGGAGATCGCTTCGTCCAGATCGCGGTGCTGTCTGCGGAAAACCTCCAGCTCAACCCTGAGGACCTCATCCGTCTTCATCGACACATCTGTGGGTGCGTTCATGGGCGACTCAGTAAAGCTGATGAATGAAGTGAGGCTGAAGATACTTCCTTAACCGCTTTTCCGCTAGACCTATGAGCACATGCTCTTGTGAATCCAGCAGGAACTTCCCATATTCTTCTGGAAGCGGCTGCCGTGACCGGGGCCGCAAGCATCCGTCGCTTTGGCAAAAAGGACGAACAACGTGTCGAAACTTACCTTGGGCTCTTACCCGCATATGCTGGGGTTCGAGCAGCTGGAACGCCTCCTGGAACGCTCGGCCAAATCGGGCAACGAAGGCTATCCTCCATATAATATCGAACAGACCTCTGACTTTTCCTACCGCATCACCCTGGCCGTGGCCGGTTTCGCCGAGGAGGATCTGGCGATCACCGTCGAGGACCGCCAGCTGGTGATCCGCGGCCGCCAGCGCGACGACAGCGAAGGGCGGGTGTTTCTGCACCGCGGCATCGCGGCGCGCCAGTTTCAGCGCATGTTCGTGCTGGCCGATGGCGTCGAAGTGGGCGAGGCGGTGATGGAAAACGGGCTGCTGCATGTGGACCTGACCCGGTCGCGGCCCGAAACCGTGGTTCAGACGATCAACATCAAGAAGGGGTAAGAGCAATGCATACACCGTTTGACTTCAAGGATGCCGGCAGCCGGACCGTCTATGTGAAGGCGGTTGCGGTGGCAGATCTTCCCAAAGAGGTGCAGGCCAGCGCGGGCGGGCGTGAACAGCTTTATGCGGTGCACGACGCCGAGGGCGGCCAGCTGGCGCTGGTGGCCGACCGCAGCCTGGCCTTTGTGCTGGCGCGCCAGAACGACATGACGCCGGTGCCGGTCCACTAGGGCCAGCACACGGAAAGGTGCAGGGCCGGCGGATTGACATCCCGCGGCGGGCTTTGATGATGCGAAAGGCGGGCCGCAGCCCGCCTTTTTTGTTGCCTTAAAGCCGGGAGATGCAGATGGCGCGCTATGATTTCGACTGGGTGGATGCGTTCTCAGGCCGGGCATTCGGGGGCAACGGCTGTGCGGTGGTGCATGGCGGCGCGCCTCTGCCGGAGGCGGTCTGCACCGCCTACGTGCGGGAGACCTCGCTGGTGGAATGCACATTCACCGGCCCGTCTGAGGCGGCGGATGTGAAGGTGCGCTATTTCCTGGCCAGCCGCGAGATCCCCTTTGCCGGCCATCCGACCATCGCCACGGTGGCGGCGATGCGGGACCGCGGGCTGATCGAGGGCGATAGCATCACGCTGGAAACCGGGGCGGGGATCGTGCCGGTGCGGCTGGACGGGGACCTGATCGAAATGACGCAGGTGGCGCCGCAGTTCGGCCCCTTTGCCGATCCGGCACTGGTGGCGGCGGCGGTGAGCTTGCCGGTGGAGGCCATCGCAGGGCGGCCGCAGAAAGTCTCAACCGGGCTGCCGTTCTGTATCACTGTCCTGCGCGACCGGGCGGCGCTGGAGGCGGCGCAGCTGGACCTGGAGGCGCTGGCCGCCTTGGGCAAATCGCTGGGCGCCGATGGCATCGACATGATGGAGCCGTTCCTGGTGGCGCTGGAGGGCGCGACGGCGGCGGGGGACACCTTCTCGCGCCTTTTGATGGCGCCGCCCAGCCCGCCGGAGGACCCGTTCACTGGGTCCGCCACCGGGGCGATGGCGTCTTATCTGTGGCACCACGGGCTGATGCAGAAGGCGGAGTTCGTGGCAGAACAGGGACACGGGCTGGGCCGCCCCGGCCAGGCGCGGGTGTCCCGGGTTGGCCCTGCGGAGGCGATCGAGGGCGTCAGGGTTGCGGGCGAGGGGTTTGTGCTGATGCGCGGCACGGTGGATCTGCCCGCGGCGCTGTGACCGCGGGCGGCGGCCTCAGGCGGGTTCCGCGGCGGCCAGACCGTAGGCGCGCAGGGTCACATCAAACGCGCTGCCGCTGCGGGGCGGCTGGGTGGAGGGGCCTTTTTGATGCACGTGCAGGCCGATGATGTCGGGCTGGCCAAGCAGCGCCTGGGTGTGCGCCGGGTCATAGAAATCGCAGCTGGCGCCCGGCAGGTAATACATTGATTTCATCGGCTTGGCCTCCCCGAAGCGGTTCTGCCGCTTGAGGATGCGCACCATCGCCTCGTTGCCATAGACGGTCATGCCGAGATCGGTTGCGCGGAATTTCCGGCCAAGCGCGCGCAGCAGCGCGGGTTTGACCACCCGCCGTTTGAAGCCGAGCCAGTCCGGCCACAGCTCGGGATGGTCAAGCACCTTGAGGAAGTCGCAGACAAAGGGGTCATCGGGCGGGAAATACAGCGCCGAGCAGCCCACCGTCGCCGCGCCGTCGAAGGCGAACCAGGCCCGGTCCGGGTCCGGCTGGAAGTCCTGGAACAGGATGACATCGGTATCCAGCCAGACACCAAGGCCCTGTTTCTGAAGCACGATCCGGAAGATGTCGGAATAGCTGAGCCGCTCCTGCCGCGGGCTGTAGCGGGTGCGGATCAGGGGCTTCAGGCGCTCCAGCGTGTCCAGCGGCAGGATCTCTCCGGCCGGTTTCAGGCTGACACCGGGCGGCACGCCGCGGGGCGGGCAGGCGGGGTCAGTGACATAGAGGTCGACGCCGCAGGTGTGGCGCTGCCAGGACATGACCGCCAGCTGCGTCAGCAGCGGCAGCTCTTCACCGATCCAAAGAGAAACGACACGCACCTGAAATCCGCCTGTAATGCTGTATTTTTGCGGCATGATTAGCGGTTTTCCGCCGATCCGGGAAGCGTTCCGGGGCAGGGACCTGCGCATCAGGGGCCGACCGTTGCCTTTTTGACCAAAGCGCCGGCGGGGAGGCGGGGGCTGCCGGAGCGGTGCGGCGGCTGCCACTGCCCGCATTCGGCCAATCGGAAAACGGCCCGCCAATTGGCGGGCCGCTCTGCGGTCTTGTGCTGCTGTCAGGCTCAGGCCTTGATCAGCCCCATGCTTTCCAGCTTCAAGAGCACCTGGTGGGCGCAGTTGTCGACGTCGACGTTCTCGGTCTCGACCACCAGCTCGGCGTTCTGCGGCACGTCGTAGGGGTCGGAGATGCCGGTGAACTCCTTGATCTTGCCTTCGCGGGCCAGTTTATACAGACCCTTGCGGTCGCGGCGCTCGCATTCCTCGATCGAGGTGGCGACGTGCACTTCGACAAAGGCGCCGAACTGCTCCACGTCCTCGCGCACGGCGCGGCGGGTGGTGGCATAGGGCGCGATCGGGGCGCAGATGGCGATGCCGCCGTTCTTGGTGATCTCAGACGCCACATAGCCGATGCGGCGGATGTTGAGGTCGCGGTGCTCTTTCGAGAAGCCCAGCTCGGAGCTGAGGTTTTTCCGCACGATGTCGCCATCGAGCAGGGTCACCGGGCGGCCGCCCATTTCCATCAGCTTGACCATCAGCGCGTTGGCGATGGTGGATTTGCCGGAGCCGGAGAAGCCGGTGAAGAACACGGTGAAGCCCTGCTTGGAGCGCGGCGGCTTGGTCTTGCGCAGCTCGGACACCACTTCCGGGAAGGAGAACCATTCCGGGATCTCCAGGCCCTCGGCCAGGCGGCGGCGCAGTTCGGTGCCGGAGATGTTCAGGATGGTGACGTTGTCGCGGTCTTCGATCTCGTCGTTCGGCTCGTACTGGGCGCGCTCCTGCACATAGACCATGTGCTTGAAGTCCACCATTTCGATGCCCATTTCGCCCTGGAACTCGCGGAACAGCTCCTGCGCGTCATAGGGGCCGTAGAAGTCCTCGCCGGCAGAGTTCTTGCCGGGGCCTGCGTGGTCGCGGCCGACGATGAAATGGGTGCAGCCGTGGTTCTTGCGGATCAGGCCGTGCCAGACCGCCTCGCGCGGGCCTGCCATACGCATCGCCAGGTTCAAGAGCGACATGGAGGTGGTGGCGGCCGGGTATTTGTCCAGCACCGCCTCGTAGCAGCGCACGCGGGTGAAGTGGTCAACGTCGCCCGGCTTGGTCATGCCGACCACCGGGTGGATCAGCAGGTTGGCCTGGGCTTCGCGCGCGGCGCGGAAGGTCAGCTCCTGGTGGGCGCGGTGCAGCGGGTTGCGGGTCTGGAAGGCAACAACCTTGTTCCAGCCCAGCTTGCGGAAGTAGGCGCGCAGCTCGTTCGGGGTGTCGCGGCGGCCGCGGAAGTCATAGTGGACGGGCTGCTGGATGCCGGTCACGGGGCCGCCCAGGTAGACCTTGCCCGCGGTGTTGTGCAGGTAGTTCACTGCCGGGTGGGCGTCGTCATCGGCGCCGAACACCTTCTCCGCCTCGCGCGCCTTGTTCGGCACCCAGTTGTCGGTCACGGTCATGGTGGCGAGGATCACGCCTTCCTGGTCGCGCAGGGCAATGTCCTGGCCCGCTTCGAGCTTGGCGGCGAAGTCTTCGGAGACGTCCAGGGTGATCGGCATCGGCCACAGGGTGCCGTCGGCCAGGCGCATGTTTTCGATGACGCCGTCATAGTCAGCCTGAGACAGGAACCCCTTCAGCGGGTTGAAGCCGCCGTTCATCAAGAGCTCCAGGTCGCAGATCTGGCGCGGGGTCAGATCCCAGCTGACCAGATCGGCCGCTTCGACCTTCAGTTTCTGGGCGCTTTCGTAGGAGACATAAAGCTCAGGAATGGGAGCCAGGTTGCTTTGCATCGGGTTGGTCCTGTGTTTGAGAGGGGGGAGGCCGCTAGCGGAGCCGGTGAGTTCCGCATGCAGCGCGTTGTAGTCTGCGAGCTTGCGGGCGAGGAATTGATCGGTGAGCCGCACTTTCTCTGCCGCGCCGCGGGTGGTCAGCGAATAGGCAAACCGCTGCCGCTTGTCGGGGCCGGGGCGGGCGCTGACGGTGACCAGGCCGCCCTCTGCCGCTGACCGCAGCAAGGTGTTGAGCCGGCCCAGCGAAATCCCCAGCGCCGCGGCGGTGGTCCGCTGCGAGGCATCCGGCGCCGCATCGAGCTGGCGCAGGAGGCGAAAGAGCAGGTCTTGCTCGTCCGGGGTGGATGTGGTCAGGGTCTCAGGCACGGCGCAGCGGGTCCAGGGCGGGGGTCAAAGTGTGTTCACGCGTGAACGCATTGCATGGATTGGCCGGGAATCAAAGGGGGAATTGCCTCGGATTGGCGATTTTCTGCCGCGTTGCCGTGCTGCAACGCATCCGGGTGCGCGGCAGAAAGTTCTCCTAAGGCGTGTTATGCGGGCGGGATCGTCCGGGTCCGGCGCCGGGGCGGAAACGGGTGTTCGCGGGGCCGCGGGCGGGGCTTAACCCTGTTCTTTGGCCAGCAGCCGCGGCAGCGCGGCGGCCTGTTCCACCGCCAGCGCCGCCAGCGGCCGGGAGACGCCCCTGAGCTGGAACTCCTGCAGCGCGAAACGGTGCAGGGGGTAGCCCGCCGCCTCCAGCACCCGGGCGGACACCAGCAGTTCGATTCCCAGATCCTTGGTCTTGGCCTCCAGCCGGCTGGCGGTGTTGACGCTGCCGCCGATGATGGTGCGCGGGGCGTGGCCGGCGCTGCCGATCTCGCCCAGCACCAGCTGGCCCAGATGAATGCCGATGCCGATGCGGATCTGCGGCTCGCCGTCCGCTGCCAGCCGGGCGTTGAAGTCCTGCAGCGCGGTGCCGATGGCGGCGGCGGCGTCCAGTGCGGCCTCGGCGGAGCGGGCGGGGGTGGCGGCCTCGAACAGCGCCAGCAGGCCGTCGCCCAGGTATTTGTCCACCGTGCCGCCGGCCCTGGTGACGGCGGGGACGATGGCGTCGAAGAAGCGGTTCAGCAGGAACACCACGTCATAGGGCAGCTGGCCGGCGGTGCGGGCGGTAAACCCGCGCATGTCGAGGAACAGCACCGCCAGCTGCTGTTCGCTGCCCTGGCTGGCATGGGCGCGGGTCTTGCGGCCGTCGGGGCGGAACATGCGGGTGACGGTCAGCGGCGCCTCGGGGCGGATCTGGCAGGCCAGACGCATATTGGCGGGCGCCTTGACGCGGGCCAGGCTGCGCGCCTCGGGCGGGGCGGGCGGCGGCAGGGTGTCGCCGCCTTCCTCCACCACCACCCGGCAGGTGGTGCAGCGGCCCTTGCCGCCGCACAGGGAGGTGTGCTGGACGCCGCCCGCCTGCGACATCTGCAGCAGGGTGAGGCCGCGCTCGGCGCGGATTTCCGGGCCGAAGGCATAGCGGATGCGCACCGCGCGGCGCCGCCGCAGCAGCCGGTTCAGCACATGCGCCGCCGCCGCCAGCCCCAAGAGCAGCAGGAACGCCGTGAACCAGCGGCTGTCGGTCAGGAGCAGCTCGGCAAAAACCTCGCGGCTGGGCCAGTTGAAGTCCTCCATCAGCGCCGGGCGCTGGCTGCCCTCCGCGAACAGGCCGTGGATGCGGCGGCCTTCGGTCAGGAAGCCGGCCAGGGCAAAGCCGGGGATCAGCACCGCCAGCCCGGCCATCCACGGGATCAGCCGCCGCCACCAGCGGGTCAGCCGCAGCCAGTAATGCAGGCCGATGCAGCCGTGGATCCACACCGCCAGCAGCAGCGCGCTTTGCTGCCAGGCCTCGGGCGAGGCCCACATCAGCACGATCACATAGGCCATCTCGTCGTTGACGCCGTAGATTTCATGCGAATAGCGGGTGTAGGCCAGATGGCTGAGCAGCTGCAGCGGGATCAGAAACCCGAGCAGCATTTGCAGCGCCGCCGCCGGGCGCATCCGCAGGGTGCGGCGGCGGGCCAGGCTCCACAGCGCCAGCCCGGCATGCAGGATCAGCGCGGTATAGAGGATGAGACCGCCCAGGACGCTGCGGGTGATCAGCTGGCGGACGTCCTGAAACGCCTCCATCCAGTCTGGCGACAGCAAGCCCAGGCCGATGTTGAGGAAGTGGAAGAAGGCATAGGTGAACAGCACCAGCCCGGTGATGATCCGGGTGCGGGTGATCCAGTTGCCCTGCCAGAGCGCGCTTGCCACGCCGGTCCTCCTGTCCTGCGGTCCGCTGAGGGCAGACTGCGGGGACGGGGGCCTGGGGTCAATGCCGGGGGTGGCGGGCGCTCAGCCCTCCAGGCCCCAGCCGTCGGGGGCAAAGCCGTGGGAGAGGGCGGCTCGGGTGGCGACTTCCTCGCCGATCCAGATGCCGGTGGCGGAGATGATCTGATCCGGCAGGGTGGCGGCCAGATACGGGCTGCCGCCTTCGGCGTCTTTTCCGCTGACCCAGTTGCAGCCGTAGCCCTCGCGGCTCAGGTCATCGGCCAGCTTGCGCCAGTCGGCGCCGTCGCGGGCGGGGACGAAGAAGTAATCCACGTCCGCCGCCTCCGGCAGGCCGTGTTCGGCCTGCATGTCGTTGAATGCCGCAACGGTTCCGGCCCGTTGCGCGGCGAAATCATGCGGCATCCCGGTTATTCCTGCTCAGCCAGGAAGCGTTCGGCGTCGAGTGCCGCCATGCAGCCCATGCCGGCCGAGGTGACCGCCTGACGGTACTTGTGGTCGGTGAGGTCGCCGGCGGCATAGATGCCGGGGATAGAGGTCTCGGTGGTGCCGGGCTTCACCTTGACGTAGCCGCCGTTGTGCAGCTCCAGCACGTCCTTGACCAGCTCGTTCGCGGGGGCGTGGCCGATGGCGACAAAGACGCCCTTGCAGGGGATTTCCTTCACTTCGCCGGTCTGCACGTTCTTGACCACGACGCCCTCGACCCCCAGCGGGTTGTCGGTGCCGACGACCTCCTCCAGGGTGTGGAACCACAGGGTTTCGATCTTGTCGTTCTTCATCAGGCGGTCCTGCAGGATCTTCTCGGCGCGCAGCTCGTCGCGGCGGTGGATCAGCGTGACCTTGGAGGCGAAGTTGGTCAGGAACAGCGCTTCCTCGACAGCGGTGTTGCCGCCGCCGATCACCACGATCTCCTGGCCGCGGTAGAAGAAGCCGTCGCAGGTGGCGCAGGCGGAGACGCCGAAGCCCTTGAATTTCTCCTCGGACGGCAGGCCCAGCCATTTGGCGCGGGCGCCGGTTGCCAGGATCACAGCGTCAGCGGTGTAGGTGGTGCCGCTGTCGCCCTTGGCAACAAACGGGCGGGCGGAGGTGTCGAGCGAGGTGATGATGTCGCCGATGATCTCGGTGCCCATCGCCTTGGCGTGCTCCTGCATCCGCACCATCAGGTCGGGGCCCTGCACCTCGGTGTCGCCGGGCCAGTTCTCCACCTCGGTGGTGGTGGTCAGCTGGCCGCCGGGCTCGATGCCCTGGACCAGGATCGGCTCCAGCATGGCGCGGGAGGCATAGACCCCCGCGGTATAGCCGGCAGGCCCGGAGCCGATGATCAGAACCTTGGTGTGGCGCGTCTCGCTCATGTTCGTCCCTTACGTAAGCAGCATGGCGGGCTTGCCGCCGTCAGGAAATGCATATAGCGGCAGGACCCGCTGGCTTAAACCCCCCCAGCCGTGCCGGGGTGCCTGGCGCTGGTGCCGCTGCCGCCCCGGATTGCCGCTTGCACCTTCGGAGTGCAAAGAATATTGCGCGGCGATGAAACATTATTGCGCAGCCCGGCGGCGGTGCTATAAGAAACGCAAAGTTCACAGGAGTTTCCCGCATGGTCACAACCCGTCTAGATCCGATTGATCGCAAGATTTTGTCGGAGCTTCAGGCCGATGGGCGGATGACCAACGTGGAGCTGGCCAAGCGGGTCGGCATCTCGGCACCGCCCTGTCTGCGCCGGGTGCGGGCGCTGGAGGAGGCCGGGCTGATTCACGGCTATCATGCAGATGTGAACGCCCGCGAGCTAGGCTTCGAGGTGCAGGTCTTTGCCATGGTCGGGCTGGAGAGCCAGGCCGAAGTGGAGCTGAGCGCCTTTGAAGAGAAGTGCCGCAGCTGGCCCCTGGTGCGCGAGTGCCACATGCTGAACGGCGAGGTGGATTTCATCCTGAAATGCGTGTCGCCGGATCTGAGCACCTTTCAAAGCTTCCTGACCGGCGAGCTGCTGACCACGCCGAATGTGGCCAGCGTCAAGACCTCGCTGGTGATCCGCGGCGCCAAGGATGAGCCGGGCGTGCCGTTTGAGGTGCTGGAGGAGCGGCTGGCCCGCGAGGCCTGAGCCGGAGCCGCCCGGCGCGTGCCGGCGGCGGCCCTTTTGCGGGGCGGTGCCGGGGCCACTTGATCCAAGTCATTGACGCGAGGGGGAAACCCCGGATGCTGGTAAGGCGGGGCATGCCGGTTGATCGGTTTGACCCGGTCGTTGTTCCGCCGACTGGAGGTGTAACGATGGCAACTGTTCAGCAAATTCTCGATGCGAAGGGCGGCACCCTGCACACGCTTCCGACGGAGGCCATGGTGGTCGACGCCTTGAAGCTGATGGCGGAGGAGGACGTGGGCTCCGTGCTGGTGATGTCCGGCGGCAAGCTGGCCGGGATTTTCACCGAGCGGCACTATACCCGCAAGGTGTTTCTGGCGGGCAAGACCTCTCCGACGACGCCGCTTGCCGATGTGATGGCGACGGATTTCTATGGCGTCGAGCCGGGGCAGAGCGCCGAGGCCTGCATGGCGGTGATGGTGGAAAAGCATGTCCGCCATCTGCCGGTGCTGAAGGACGGCGAGCTGGCGGGGATCGTCTCGATCGGCGACCTGATGAAAAGCATCATTGACGAAGAGCAGTTCAATGCCAGCCAGCTGGTGCGCTATGTGCGCGGCATGAACTGACCCGCAGCCCCTGTGCCGGCGGCGGACAGGCCGCCGGCAGGGAGATCACAGCAGCGGGCCGCCGGCGCTGCCGCCCTGGCCGTCGGCGCGGGGATAGGCCAGCGGGCCAAAGTCCCTGACGCTGTCGGCGTGGGAGAACATGTTCAAAAACAGCGTCTTGATGGCATAGCTGGCGAGCTTCAGCGCGTCCGGGCCGGGGTGATAGGTTTCAAACTCCAGCCCGCCGGCATTGATCACCGCATGGCGCGGCAGGCACAGGTGGTACATGTCCACCGGCGTCGGCGGCGCGGTTTCAAAGATGCTCATCCCGTCCTGAAACGCGGCCGCGGGAGTCAGCAGCGGGCCTTTGCCGCTGCCCTGCAGGTGCGGCGGCGTGCGCAGCAGCCGGGCGGCAGGGCCGGCCACCAGGCTGGCGGACGGTTTTTGCAGGCCCAGGCTGTCGGCCATGAAGCTGGTGAGCCGGTGGCTGCGGCCGCGGCTGCCGGGCCGGGCCGGCAGCAGGCTGGTACGGCCGATCCACACCAGCGGCTGGCTGCCGCCGCCGCTGGTCAGGATTTCATCGCCGGGCAGCAGATCCTCGACCGCGACCGGGCCGCTGGCGGTTTCCACCAGCGAGCCGCGGGAGAACGCGCAGAAGGCGTCCTCGAACAGCGGCAGCGCCGGGGCGATGTGGCGGGTTTCCGAGATGGCGCCGCCGGGCAGCAGGCTGCTGACCTCGTAGCGGCGCAATTGCGGCTTGTTGGCGGCGCGCAGAACCGCCGGGTCCTGCAGGATAGAGGTGGCTTCGACGGCATTGGCTGCAGCCCGCTGCAGCGAGTAGGGGATGGTCATAACCGGACCTTTCCTTTCAAACTGCCCGTTTGCATCGGCCCCCACCGGCAACACAGACGCGCTTGAACGATATGTGTGACTGAGTGTGGAGGGATTCAATTCGAATTGTCAAAAAATCTGAAGTGAACTGGTTAACGGCCGGGCGGGGCGGAGACGGGGCGATTCGGCGGAGGGCGCATCACGCCTGTCCCGGGGTTTGCCCGGCGGGCTGGGTGCCCCGGCGGCGGACTTGGGCTGGCGCGGCTGCGCCAGTCCGGTCCGCCGCCAGGGCACCCGTCCCCGGCGTTAAACCAGTTTCCGCTTGGACGCCTGGCGGTCAGGCTGGCGTGCGGCGGCCCAGGGCAGGTCCGCGGTCCCGCTCTTGGCGGCGCGGATGATGGAAGCAATGAAACGCTTGTTCATTTTCATGGTCTGTCTGTCCTTCGCCCGGCAGCACCGGCCCTCTGCGGGACGGCAGCTGGTTATTTTTGTGATCTCTTTATGGGTAATCATTGCGCCGCAATTAAGGCCTGCGCGGGGCAATTTTGCCGCCGCCGGGCCCGCGCCAGGGACAGGAGGGCGGGGCGGGTATACGGGGCAGGCAGCTGAATTCGTTCAGAAAATTCCGCCGGGCAGGGGAGGGTGGCGCAGCGGGCGGCGGCAAATGCGGCAAAATTTCAGAAAATCCGCCGCAATCTGCAGGGTTAACGCGCTGTTAAAGCCGGATGCAGGAGATCAGGCGGCCGTAGTCGGCCTCTTTCGCGTGGGTCGCCCGCCGGTAGGAGAAGAATTTCTCCGGATCCGAATAGGTGCAGTGGCGGGTCCATTCCGCGGCGCCGGCGCCGGCCTCGCGCAGTTTGTGCAGGCCGAGGCCCGGCAGGTCGAACAGGTAGCGGCCGCCCTCGCCGCTGGCAAAGAAGCGGGCGTAGCGCTCGTCCTGCATCATGAAGTCCTCAAAGAACTCCGGCCCCACTTCATAGGCGCGCTGAGAGATCGTCGGGCCGATCACAGCAGCGGTGTTTTCGCGCCGCGCGCCAAGGCCCTCCATGGCTTCCAGGGTGGCTTCCAGCACCCCGTCCAGGGTGCCGCGCCAGCCCGCATGAGCGGCGCCGATGACGCCCGCTTCGGGGTCGGAAAACAGCACCGGCTGGCAGTCGGCGGTCAGGATCGACAGCGCCAGCCCCGGCACGTTGGTGACCATCGCATCGGCCTGCGGGCGGTCCTGCGAAGGTTCGGTGATGACGGCGACATCGGCGCTGTGGACCTGGTGCACCGCGCTCAAATTCTCCGGCGGCACCTCCATCGCGGCGGCCACCCGGGTGCGGTTGATCCGCACCGCCTCGCGCTGGTCGGTGGAGCCGAGGCCGCAGTTCAGGCCGTGGTAGATGCCCGAGGACGCACCGCCCCTGCGGGTGAAAAACCCGTGCCGCACCGGGCCAAGCAGATCGGACGTCAGAATTTCAAGCGTCATATGTTCAATCCCGGCGGTGGGGCGGCCTGTGAGGGGTAGAGGCCGAGGACTTTGAACAGGTTTCCCATTTCCTCCGGGTGCGTCAACCGCCGATGTGCGGCGATCAGGGTTTCCAGACCGTCGCCCTGCAGCGGCGCTGCCAGGGCGCGGGCGCGGTCGGTGATGCCGAGCCGTTCGAGGAATACCCCTTGGGGCGTAAGGCGGGTGAAGGCGCAACCTGCGGTTTTTGCGGCCATTGCCAGCGCCTCGAAATCCACATGGGCCGTCAGATCGGCCTCTCCCGGCGTTTGCAGCGGATCGGCGGGTTCATGCGCCCGCAGGGCCTGCAAAGTGTCCCCCAGCGCCCGCCAGTCGCCGTAATCCACGATCAGCGCGGCGCCGCCATGGGCAGCGATTCGGGCGGCGATGCACTGGGTAACGGGGGCGGCGGGCTCGCACAGCTCAACCAGATCGCCGTCGCGGGTGTCTGCCAGCCTGTGCGCCAGCGCGGGCTGCGCCGCCGCCGGGGTCAGGCCGAAGCAAAGCGCGCCGTCCTTGAGGCCGATGCGCCTTTCGCTCCAGCCATCCCCTGCGCGCAGGAACTGGCGGACGGGCAGGGCGTCGAAGAACTCATTTGCCACCAGGAACAGCGGCTGGTCGGGCAGGGCGTTCGCCGTGTCCAGCCATTCAGGCGCGTAGCTCTCCAGCGTTTTGGCCTGCACGCTGCGCAGGGCGGGGGACGCCTCGACCAGATGGATCTGCATCGCGGCGTGGAAGCCGGGCACGGCGCGGGTGGCGCGCAGGAGGTCGGCCATCAGGGTGCCGCGTCCCGGGCCAAGTTCTGCCAGGGTGAAAGGTGCCGGCGATCCCTGATCCAGCCAGGCCTGCGCCAGGGCGAGGCCCAGCAGCTCGCCGAACATCTGGCTGATTTCCGGCGCGGTGGTGAAATCGCCCTGCGCGCCCAGCGGGTCGCGGGTGGTGTAATAGCCGTACTGCGGGTGCAGCAGGCAGTCGGCCATGTACTCCGCGACGGACATCGGGCCATCCGCCAGGATGCGGGCAGCAAGGTGATCCATCAGGCTCATGCCGGGCTCCGGGCGGCGTGGCGGGCGCGGATCAGGAAGTAGAGGCCGATCGCGATCATCGGCAGCGACAGCGCCTGTCCCTGTGTCAGCCCGATGCCGTCGATGTGCCAGGCCAGCCCCAGCGGGTTGCCGGGGGTGACGAACTGGGCATCCGGCTGGCGGACGAATTCGACCAGGAAGCGGGCGAGGCCATAGCCCGCCAGGAACACCCCCAAGAGGCGGCCCGGGGTGTGGAAGGCCCCCCGCCGCCAGGCGAGGTACAGCAGCACCGCGCCAAGGATCAGCCCCTCCATCAGCGCCTCATAGAGCTGCGAGGGATGGCGGGCGCAGAGCTCTCCCAGCGCCTGGCCGCAGTCCTGTGCGGCGGGGCCGGGAAAGGCGACACCCCAGGGCAGCTCCGTCGGGCGGCCCCACAGCTCGGCGTTGACGAAGTTGGCCAGCCGCCCCAGGAGCAGCCCCGGCGGCACCGTGTGCGCGACCAGATCGGAGATCTGCAGTTTCGGGATATTGTGGCGCGCGGCAAAGATCAGGGTGGCCACCACCACGCCGATCAGCCCGCCGTGAAAGGCCATGCCGCCCTGCCAGATCTTCAGGATCTCGGCGGGGTTCGCCAGGTAATAGGCCGGCTGGTAGAACAGCACAAACCCCAGGCGCCCGCCCAGGATCACGCCGAGGATGATCCAGGTCAGCAGGTCCTCGACCTGCTCGGGGCGCATCGGCGGCTGGCTGGCGGGCCATAAGCCGGGGCGGCGCAGCGCGGCCACCGCCAGGCGCCAGGCAATGACGATGCCGGCGATATAGGCCAGCGCGTACCAGCGCAGGGCAAATTCGAAGCTGCCGATGGCGATTGAGAAAATCTCGGGCGAAAGGTCGGGGAATTGGATCAAGGCCTGCATGTGCGACTGAATGCCTTTGCGGGTTATGGGAAGTCAACGGCTTGCCGCCGCGGCTTTGCTTGCCCATATAGGGGACAACCTTGAGACGGAGAAGAACATGCAGACCCGCAACAAGATCCTGGACGATATTTCGCAGCTGATGACCAATGCGATGGGCGTGGCCCAGGGCGCCAAGGACGAAGCCGAGACCGCGATGAAAAGCATGATCGACCGCTGGCTGGCCGACCGTGACTTTGTCACCCGCGAGGAATTCGACGCGGTGCGCGCAATGGCCCAGAAGGCGCGCGAGGAAAACGAGGCGCTGAAGGCGCGGCTGGACGCGCTGGAGGCAAAAGGAAAGGCCTGAGCCTTTCCGGCGCGGGCCGGCGGCCCGCGGGCGCAGGCGCCGCGATGATGACAGGCCCGCCGCAGCGGCTGCTGCGGCGGGCTTTGCTTTGCGTTCTGTGCATGGCTGGCGTGCAAATTTTCGCGTCGCTTTCCGCCCGCCGGGTCGAAAACCGTCCAGCGCCGGCGGTGCGGTCCGGTACATGCTGCCTGTGCTGCTTGAAAAGGAGTGTGGCATGGTTGCGGTCTATTCGGTGCCCAGTGCGTTCAGCACGCAGGAGTGCGCGGAGATTTTGCGGAAGGTGGAGGCGGAGCCGGACAGCGAGGCGCGGCTGGTGGGCCAGACCCGCGATCACAACCTGCGCCGGGCCAGCGTGGTGTGGCTGGACGATGTGCCGGGCACCGGCTGGGTGATGGAACGGCTGATCACCCTGGTGCGGCGGGCCAACCGGGAGCAGTTCAACTTTGACCTGCGCGAGTTTGCCGAAAGCCCGCAGGCTGCCAGCTACAAGGACCGGGACAACGGCCATTTCACCTGGCATTCCGACATCGGCGACGGGCCGGTGGCGGGCAAGCGCAAGCTGACGCTGGTGGTGCAGCTGAGCAAGCCGGGATCCTATGACGGCGGCGATCTGGAGATCATGCCGGGCGCCCATGTGGTCACCGCCAGCCGGGTGCTGGGCAGCGCCACGGTGTTTCCGAGCTTTCTGCTGCATCAGGTGACGCCGGTCACCCGCGGCACGCGCCGGTCGCTGACCGTCTGGGCGCACGGGCCCGCCTTCCGCTGAGCCTTCGGCCGGCCTGTTCCGCGCGCTTTGGCGCGCGGGGGCATTCATGCGCAAACTGCGGTGTGTTCTGCTATACTGAACCCGCGCCGCCGTGCGGCGCGCGGGTGTGTTTGGCGGGGGACAGGTACGATGACGGCACAAAGCGGCTATCTGCTGATTGCGGATATTTCCGGGTACACGCAGTTTCTGACGTCCTCGGAGCTGGACCACGCCAACCCGATCCTGCAGTCGCTGCTGCAGGCGGTGGCGGAGCAGGTCGGCGAGCCGCTGCACTTCTGGAAGCTGGAGGGCGACGCGGTGCTGGCCTATTCGACCCGGGCCGAGCTGGTCTCCGGCGATCTGCTGCTGACGTTTTGCGAGAACCTCTATAACGCCTTTGCCGCCCGGCGGCAGGATATCGTGGCCAATACCACATGCCCCTGCCGCGCCTGCGCCAATGCGGGCGGGCTGGATCTGAAGGTGATTGTCCATTACGGCACCTTTGAGGAAATGCAGGTGGGGCCTGTCAGGGACCTGTCCGGCGCCGATGTGATCCTGGTCCACCGGATGACAAAGACGGCGGCCGCGGCGGAAACCGGCGTGCGCAGCTATGCGCTGTTCAGCGATGCGGCGGTGCAGGCAATGCAGCTGCAGGCGGCGATGGCGCCTTATTCCCAGGCGATCGAGCATTTCGGCGATGTCTCCATGCAGGTCTATGACTTGGCCCGTGCCTGGGAGCACTTCCGCGCCGGGCAGGAGCGGGATTTCCTAGAGGAGGCCGATGCGGTCTGGACCTACCGGCGCCGGTTCGACGCAGCGCCGCAACTGGTCTGGGAAGCACTGACCGCGCCGGAGTTCAAGCTGCGGTGGATGGACAGCGTCAGCGCCATTGACATGGATAACCCGCAGGGCCGCCTGGGGCCGGGATCGGTCTACCACTGTGCCCATTCGCTGGCGGAGTTTGTCTACAGGATCACGGACTGGCAGCCCTTCGACTATTTCTCAACCCGGATCAAGGACCCGGCACGGGAGGGCGTTGAGCTGCCCGAGACCTACCACCTGACGCCGGACGGGGACGGGACCGCGCTGCGCTATACGCTTGGCCGGGCCTATGACCGCGCGGGCAACCGCTCGGAGGCCTCTGAGCAGGAGGCCGCCGGGTTCCTGTCGGAATTCTGGCCGGTCTCCTTTGACGCGATGGATCCGCAGGTGTCGCGCCGACCCTGAACCGACAATTCGCAAGGTGCAAAACTGGGCACAAAATACAGGGCCCGGACGGCTGTCCGGGCTTTACCTTTGCAGCCACCCGTTACATAGTCGCGCAGCCGGCATTTAGGGGGCTGTGGATTGTTCATCCACAAGTTATTGCAGTTATCCCCTAAATAAAGGGTTGCCAGATCACCTTTTCAGCTCCACCATATCTAGTATGGGAGCGGGGATGCCTCCCCGGCCCATAGCACAAAAACCTAGCTATAGGGTGCCTATGTGCCCTGATGTGCTAGGCAAAAAGAGAGGTGGCATCATGGCACTATCCGAGCTTCACCTGGAAGAAGACATCCATCCCATCGACATCGTCGAGACCCTGGCGTCGCACCACGACTGGGACTTTGACCGGGTCGGGGACGATCAGATCGCGATGTCGGTGGAAGGGCAGTGGCGCACCTATTCGCTGACGCTGGCCTGGTCGGGCTATGAGGAATGCCTGCGGCTGGTGTGCAGCTTTGAGATGGAGCCGCCGGAGGCCGAACTGCCGCGGCTCTATGAGCTGATCAACCAGATGAACGACCAGTGCTGGGAAGGCTCCTTCACCTATTGGGCCGATCACAAGCTGATGCTGTTCCGCTATGGCCTGATGCTGTCCGGCGGCCAGATGGCCAGCCCGCAGCAGATCGACGCGATGCTGAATGCCGCGGTGGCCAATGCGGAGCGCTACTATCCGGCGATCCAGCTGGCAGTCTGGGGCAAGCGCAGCCCGCAGGAGGCGATGCAGGTCGCCATTGCAGAGGCTTACGGGCGGGCGTAAACCTTTCCCTGAACCTGAGATTTAGGGGAGGGGCTTACGATGGATATGCAGGAAATCGCTGCGCGCGGTCTGGTGCTGCTGGGCTGCGGCAAGATGGGATCGGCGATGCTGGCCGGATGGCTGGAGGGCGGATTGCCCGCTGCCTCGGTCTGGGTGATTGATCCCAACCCCTCGGACTGGCTCAAGGGAACCGGCGTCCGCCTGAATGCCGAGCTGCCCAAGGCGCCGGGCATCGTGCTGATCGCGGTGAAGCCGCAGATGATGGGCGAGGCGCTGCCGGTGCTGCAAAGCTACGGCAACGGTCAGACGCTGTTCATTTCGGTGGCGGCGGGAACCTCGATTGCGACGTATCAGGACATTCTGGGGGCGCAGACGCCGATCGTGCGGGCGATGCCCAACACGCCGGCGGCGGTGGGCCGCGGGATCACCGCGATTATCGGAAACGCCCATGCCGCGCCCAAGGATCTGGAGCGGGCCGAGGGGCTGCTGCAAGCCGTCGGGCAGACCGTGCGGCTGGAGAACGAGGGCCAGATGGACGCGGTGACCGGCGTCAGCGGCTCTGGCCCCGCATATGTGTTCCACCTGATCGAGACGCTGGCCGCGGCCGGCGAGGCGCAGGGCCTGCCAGCGGAGCTGGCCATGCAGCTGGCCAAGGCCACCGTCGCAGGCGCCGGCGCGCTGGCGGAGGCGGCAGAGGACAGCCCCGGCCAGCTGCGCATCAACGTGACCAGCCCAAATGGCACCACGCAGGCCGCGCTGGAGGTGCTGATGGATGAGCAGAACGGCTTCCCGGCCTTGCTGAAGCGCGCGGTTGCGGCGGCAACGGAGCGGTCCAGGGAGCTGTCGCGTGGCTGAAATCAACTTCGATGACTTCATGAAGGTCGACATCCGCGTCGGCGAGGTGGTCCGTGCGGAGCCGTTTCCCGAGGCCCGCAAGCCGGCAATCAAGCTGTGGGTCGATTTCGGGGGCGAAATCGGCGTAAAAAAGAGCTCAGCGCAGATTACGGCGCATTACATGCCGGAAACGCTGGTGGGCAAGCAGGTTCTGGCCGTCGTAAACTTCCCGCCGCGGCAGATCGGCAGGTTCATGTCAGAGATCCTGGTTCTGGGCCTGCCGGATGAGGATGGAGAAATTTACCTGGCGGGTCCCGACGGAAAGGTCCCGCTGGGCGGGAGGATGCATTGAGATGAAAATCTGGATTGCGCGGCCGATGACGGCCGCGGTCACGGCACGGGCGCGGGAGGCCTTTGCCGGTCTGGAGATCCGTGAAACCAACGCGGTGATGAGCGAGGCGGAGATGCTGCGCGCGCTCAAGGAGTTCGACATCGTGGTGCCGACGCTGGGCGACAAGTTCACGGCAGAGATTTTTGCCAAGGCGGGCACGCCCCGTTGCAAGCTGCTGGCCAACTTCGGGGTCGGCTACAACCATATCGACGTGGAGGCCGCGCGGGCCGCTGGTGTCGAGGTGACCAACACGCCGGGTGCGGTGACCGATGCCACCGCCGATATCGCCATGACGCTGATCCTGATGTCGGCGCGCCGCGCCTCGGAAGGCGAGCGGATGCTGCGCAAGGGCGCGTGGGAAGGCTGGCACCCGACCCAGATGCTGGGGCTGCACGCCACCGGCAAGCGGGTTGGCATCGCCGGCATGGGCCGGATCGGCCAGGCGATTGCGCGGCGCTGCCACTATGGCTTTGGCATGGATGTGTCTTATGTGGCGCGTTCACCCAAGGATCTTGATTTTCCGGCGGACCGGGCTGAGAGCCTGATGGCAATGGCGGGGCAGGTGGATTTCCTGGTGGTGGCGGTGCCGGGCGGGCCTGAGACCCGTCACCTGATCAACGCCGAGGTTTTGGGCGCAATGCAGCCCCATGCGCATCTGATCAACATTGCCCGCGGCGAAGTGGTGGAAGAGGCGGCGCTGATCGACGCGCTGCAGAACCGCCGCATCGGCGGCGCGGGCCTGGATGTCTATGAGTTCGAGCCGAAGGTGCCGCAGGCGCTGATCGATTTGGACAACGCCACCCTGCTGCCGCATCTGGGCACCGCCACCGAGGAGGTGCGCAGCAACATGGGGCATATGGCGCTGGACAACGTCGCGGCGTTCCTGGCCGGCGCGGCGCTGCCGAACCGGGTCTGACGCGGGCGGTCAGCTGTCCTTGGGATCGTCGCGGGGCATGTCGCGGCGGTGATCCCAGGCGGGGTCTTCTTTCTTGATCTTGCGGGTCAGAAAGACGCCTGCAGGCCACGCCACAACCGCGCCGATGGCGATGCAGACGGCGATCGACTGCCAGGAATAGAAGCCAAGGGTGAAGGCGGCGATGATCAGGGCGCCTGCGATGCAGGCGCCTGCCAGGCTGGCCATGTGAAAGCGCAGCTTGCCGGCGAGCGGATCCCGTGCGGTCATGACGATCTCCTGTATAAAGGGTTGCACAGGAGAAAAACGCAGGCGGGGCAGGCCGGGTTCCGAACCGGCGCGCCGCTAGCGGCTGCCGACGGCCTCGCGCCAGTGGCGGCGGCACAGCGACACATAGGTCTCATTGCCGCCGATCTGCACCTGGTCGCCTTCGGTCAGCACCTGGCCCTGACCGTCCTGGCGCACCACCATGGTGGCCTTCTTGCCGCAGTGGCAGATGGTGCGCACCTCGCGCATCTCATCCGCCAGCGCCAGAAGGGTGGCGGAGCCGGGAAACAGCTTGCCCTGGAAGTCGACCCGCAGGCCGTAAGCGAGCACCGGCACCCGCAGGTCGTCGACCACGCGGGCCAGCTGCCAGACCTGGTCCGGCTCCAGGAACTGCGCTTCGTCCACGAAAATGGCCGCCACCGGGCCGCGCGCCAGGCGCTGCTCGATGCGCAGATAGAGGTCATCGCCGGCAGAGAACATGTCGGCCTCTTCGCCGATGCCGATGCGCGAGGCGATCCGGCCCGCGCCGGCCCGGTCGTCCAGCTGCGCCGTCAGCAGGTAGGTGTCCATGCGGTTTTCGCGGTAGTTGTGCGAGGCCTGCAGCAGCACCGTCGATTTGCCCGCGTTCATGGTGGAGTAATTGAAATAGAGCTTGGCCATGGCGGCGGGTTTAACCGCACCGGGACGCCGGGAAAACCGGATTCGTGCAGGTAACCGCGCGGCAGCGGCAGGCGCGCATCAGCAGAGGATGGCCTCCCGGGGCTGGCATGGCCGGGGAGGAACAAAACCCCGTAAAAGCAGCCATCGCCAAATTGCCCCGGAAGGCGCAAGTTCCGGGCAGACCAATTACCCTGGTTGCAGGACGTCACTCACCCATCCTGCCTTGCACTGGACAACAGATGCCAATTGCACCATGCCACTCGCTAAATCCCTGAAAACCTGAGGGATGGATAAGGTATCGCAATTGATCTACAACTCAGAAATGGGAAATTAACCGGTTCGTTCCCCATGGGGGCGGCGGGCAAGCCAGGTAGGATGTATATGGCTGAAATCGGGACGTATCTGAAGAAGCACACCGAAGCGCTGGTCAAGGATGTCGGTATCGAAGCGGCCTGCCAGATCACCGGCAAGTCAAAGGCGACGCTGGGGCGGTATTACTCTGACAACGCCGAACACGCGGACCGGTTCATGCCGGTGGATGCGGTGGCCAAGCTGGAAGGCGCGGCGTCTTATCCGCATGTGACGTCGGCGCTGGCGGACCTGAAGAACATCACGCTGTCCTATAACGGCAACGGCAGCGCCGGGGAAACCGGCCGCAGCGGCGGGGTCAACGCGGATGTGATCGCGCTGAGCCAGCGGTTTGCCCAGCTGATGAGCGAATACCAGGCGGCGATCGAGGACGGCATCATCACCGTGAATGAGGCCAAGCGGCTGCTGCGGGAAACCGTGCTGCTGCAACAGGTTCTGCTGGATATGAAACTGCACCTGGAAGAAGAGAGTGCCTGACACCTTGGATCTGAGCGGCCTGCCTGCCGTCGCGGAGGGGCAGCTGCATCCGATTGACGTGGACGCGCTGGCCGCGCCCGGCGACCCGCGCCACCCGCCGCGCATCCTGCTGCTTTACGGCTCCCTGCGCGAGGTGAGCTATTCCCGCAAGGCGGCGGAGGAGGCGGCGCGGGTGCTGCAGGCCCTGGGCTGCGAGACGCGGATTTTCGACCCCTCCGGCCTGCCGCTGCCCGACGATGCGGGCGCGGCGGAGCATCCCAAGGTGGCGGAGCTGCGCGCGCTGGCGGTCTGGTCCGAGGGCATGGTCTGGTCCAGCCCGGAGCGCCACGGCGCGATGACCGGCATCATGAAGCTGCAGATCGACTGGCTGCCGCTGTCCTTGCAGGGCGGCATCCGCACCACGCAAGGCAAGACGCTGGCGGTGATGCAAGTGTCGGGCGGCTCGCAAAGCTTCAATGCGGTCAACCAGATGCGCATCCTGGGCCGCTGGATGCGGATGGTGACGATCCCCAACCAAAGCTCGATCCCAAAGGCGTGGCTGGAGTTCGAAGAGGGCGAGCGCCTGCCCGACGGCCCGTTCTACCGCCGTCTGGTGGATGTGATGGAGGAGCTGGTGAAGTTCACCTGGCTGGTGCGGGGGCGCAAGGACTATCTTGTCGACCGCTACTCCGAACGGGTGGAAAGCGCTGAGGACGTGCATAAGCGGGTGTCGCAGAAATAACCGGGCGGTCCGGCCTGTATAGATACGGCCCTCATGATCCGGCCCGCGTTAGGATGCCCCGGCAATTCTGCCGGGGCTTTTTCATGTCTCAGATCAGCGGGATCAGCGGCACATCGCAGGCGGACAGAAACAGCAGGGCGGTGACAAGCAGGGGGAGCCGCATAGAGGGGTCCTTTGGTGTAGTTGAGGTTGCCGCAACCTTGCCCTGCAGCTGCAACCGCGGCAAGTGCCGCTGCCCGTGCCCGGCGGGATTGCGCGCGCATCTGCACGGCTTGGCGGCGCAGCCCGCCGTTAAAGACTCAGTCCGCGCCACGGCCCGCGTTTAGCCATTTGTTAAGGCTCATTTGTGCCGCATTCGGGCCGCGAAGTTACCGCCGGGGGCGGAAACCGCGCGGAAACCGGGGAAATTGCCGCGTGATCTCCTAACGAAAACCGTAGGGTTTTTCAGTGTTTTAAGGCGAATCTTCGCAAAATCGAACGGGAGCGTTAAGAAAATAAGGGCTTCCGGGCCGGTGAGGGATGCACGCGGCGCGTGTCTTAATCTTTTGTTAATCATGTCGCATTCTGCCCATCTTTCTGCCAGCGCGGCACCGCAGCAGGCCCCATTCCAGCCTCAGGACTCACCCACCATGGCGGTGTGGGAAAAAGGAGTTGGTCATGAGACGTTTGCTAGGAATTGCCGCCGCTGTGCTGATGGGGCTGAGTGCCGGAGCCGCCGTCGCGGACGGGCGGCGGGGAGCGGTGCAGTCGGTGCCGGGATGGGAGGCAGTGGGCCGCCTGAACATCGGCGGCCGGGCCATGTGCACCGCCAGCCTGATCGCGCCGGACATGGTGCTGACCGCGGCGCACTGCATGTATGACATCCGCACCGGCCGGGCCGTGGACCCGCGCAGCGTCCAGTTCGAGGCGGGGCTGAACGGCCGCCAGTCGAAGGCGTCGCGCAGGGTGTCCAAGGTGGCTATCCACGCAGGCTACCAGCATGGCCGGACCGGCCAGTTCCAGACCGGCACCGATATTGCAGTGCTGCGGCTGGAGCGCCCAATCAGCGCCGATGTGGTGCGCCCGTTAGCACTGGCCGCCCCGCCGGAGCGGGGCGCGCGCGTCGATGTGATGTCTTATTCTCACAGCAATGCCACCTCGCCGCGGCTGCAAACCGCCTGCCAGGTGCTGGTGGCCCGCCAGATGTCGCTGATTACTACCTGCCGGGTTGACCTTGGCGCCTCCGGCTCGCCGGTGCTGCAATCCCGCCCGGGCCGCGCGCCGCAGCTGGTGTCGGTGATTTCCTCCAAGGCGGAGCTGGGCGGCAAGCGGGTGTCGCTGGCCGCCCCCCTGGGCCACGCGCTGCAAACGCTGATGCGGCAGGCGGGCTGACCGCCGCGCCTGCAAACGCTCCGTTCCTGCTGACTGGCTGAGCCGCAGCACCACACAGCCCCGGCCGGGAGCCGGGGCTGCATTTGTCTGGGGTCAGCCCGCCCCGCGGTCACTGGCTGGTCAGGCGCACGTCCTCCATCGGGTAGGCCAGGCTGTCCTGGGCCGCCCAGTTCAGATGGCAGCCCGCGCAAAAGCTTTGCTGGATCTTCATGTCCTTGCCGTTGGGCATCAGCGCCGCATAGAGCCAATCGCCCGCGTCAGGGGCTTCGCCGGCCTCTAGTTTGGTCATGATGAACAGCGGGCCGGGCACCGCCTTGCCGTCCTTCACGGCAAAGCTCTCCTTGGCCAGAACCGATCCGGCCGGCATCTCAACACCCTCGTTGGCGAACTTCAGATACTGGTCTGCGGCGATACCGTTGGCGAAGGTCTGCAGGAACCGTTCGCCATGCGGCCCGGCCAGGGCGGGCCGGGTCGAAGTCACCTGCCAGGAACGGTATTCTGCCGCGACCGGGTCGCCGTTTGCGGCGTAGCCTTCGGCCATTCTGGCTTCGATGCAGTCGTAAAGCGCGCTGACGGCCTCATCCCCGAGGTCCAGCGGGTCGCCCTCTACCGGGCACTCCTGGGCAAATGCGGCCAAGGGGGCGAGGGCCAGAAGTCCTGCGATGAGTTTCAGACGTGATGTCATGACCTGTCTCCCTGAACTTGTTACTGAGAAGCATGTGGTACCGTTCAGGGTCGCACGGTTCCGGCTTGCGGGGCGGTCACTCCTCTACACGGCTGCGTGACGGCCGGGCCGGTAAGGGCCGCGGGCGCAAAGAAAAAGCCCCGGGCGGTGCCGGGGCTTTCAGAAGTTCAAAAAGTGCGCCGGCGCCGGGGCTTAGCCCTGAAGGCTCTTCACCTCGACGTCCCCTTCGGCCTGCGCCTTGATGGCGCGCGCGGCGGCGTTGGCGCCGGCAGCGGTGGTGAAGTAGGGGATCTTGTCATAAAGCGCGACGGAGCGCATTTCCTTGCTGTCCTCGACCGCCTGGGCGCCCTCGGTGGTGTTCATTAGCAGCTGGACACCGCCGTCCTTCAGCATGTCGACCACGTGCGGGCGGCCCTCATAGACCTTGTTGACCAGCTCGCAGGCGACGCCCTGGTCTTCCAGCCAGCTTTGAGTGCCGCGGGTGGCGACCAGGGTAAAGCCCTGCTCGACCAGGATCTGCGCCGCTTCCAGCATCAGCTTGCCCTTGTCGGCGTCCTTGATCGAGATGAAGGCGCGGCCCTTGGACGGCAGCACCATGCCGGCGCCCATCTGCGCCTTCAGGAAGGCGCGGGCGAAGGAGCGGTCCCAGCCCATGACTTCGCCGGTGGAGCGCATTTCCGGGCCGAGGATGGTGTCGACGCCCGGGAAGCGGGCGAACGGCAGCACCGCTTCCTTGACCGAGAACCAGGGCATGTCCGGGTCCGCCAGCGTCATCGGGTCGGCAATCGGTGTATTTACGTCATAGCCGGCATCCGGGCCATAGGGCGGGCGCAGCGGGAAGTTCGACAGCGGCTCCCCGGCCATCACGCGGGCGGCGATGGAGGCGATGGCGCTGTCGGTGGCCTTGGCGACAAACGGCACGGTGCGGGAGGCGCGCGGGTTCACCTCGATCAGGTAGATCTCATCGTCCTTGATCGCGAACTGCACGTTCATCAGGCCGACCACGTTCAAGGCCAGCGCCAGGGCGTTGGTCTGGACCTTGATCTGGTCGATCATCTCCTTCTCAAGCGAGTAGGGCGGCAGCGAGCAGGCACTGTCGCCGGAGTGCACGCCGGCCTCCTCGATGTGCTGCATGATGCCGGTGACATGCACGTCCTTGCCATCACAAAGGGCATCGACGTCCAGCTCAACCGCGCCGGACAGGTAGCTGTCCAAGAGCACCGGGCTGTCGCCGGAGACCACCACCGCCTCGGCGATGTAGCGCTTGAGCTGGTCCATGTCGCGGACGATTTCCATCGCCCGGCCGCCCAGAACATAGGACGGGCGGATCACCAGCGGGAAGCCGATTTCGCCTGCGATTTCAATCGCCTGTTCGCCGGTGGAGGCGATGCCGTTCTTCGGCTGCTTGAGGCCCAGTTGGTTGACCAGCGCCTGGAAGCGCTCGCGGTCTTCGGCCAGGTCGATGGCGTCGGGGGAGGTGCCCAGGATCGGGATGCCTTCCTCTTCCAGCGCGTTGGCCAGTTTCAGCGGGGTCTGGCCGCCGAACTGCACGATGACGCCATGCAGGGTGCCGTTGTCCTGCTCCACCCGCAGGATTTCCATCACGTGCTCGAACGTCAGCGGTTCGAAATACAGCCGGTCCGAGGTGTCATAGTCGGTCGACACCGTTTCCGGGTTGCAGTTGATCATGATGGTTTCATAGCCCGCGTCGGTCAGCGCAAAGCAGGCGTGGCAGCAGCAGTAGTCGAACTCGATGCCCTGGCCGATCCGGTTGGGGCCGCCGCCGAGGATGACGACTTTCTTCTTGTCCGAGGGGCGCGCCTCGCATTCGACGTCGCCAAAGGCCGGGGCCTCGTAGGTCGAGTACATATAGGGCGTCTGCGCCTCGAACTCGGCGGCGCAGGTGTCGATCCGCTTGAACACGGCGTTGACGCCCAAGCCGCGGCGGGCCTTGCGGACCTCGGCTTCTTTTTTGCCGGTCAGATTGGCCAGGCGGGCGTCAGTAAAGCCCAGCATCTTGAGCGCGCGCAGGCCGGCCGCGTCCGATGGCAGGCCGTTTTCGCGGATCCCGGCCTCGGCCTCGACGATCTCGCGGATGCGGGCCAGGAACCAGGGGTCGAACTTGGTGACCGCGTGGATCTCGTCGTCGCTGAGGCCGTGGCGCATCGCCTGGGCGATGGTGCGCATCCGGTCGGGGGTCTGCTTGCCGATGGCCTTGATCACCGCGGCGGTGTCGCCTGCGGGCTCCCAAGGGCCGGCGCCGACGCCGTCGATCATCACCTCGTCAAAGCCGGTCAGGCCCGATTCCATCGAGGCCAGCGCCTTTTGCAGCGATTCATGGATGGTGCGGCCGATGGCCATTGCCTCGCCCACCGATTTCATCGCGGTGGTCAGGTAGGGTTCGGAGCCGGGGAATTTCTCGAAGGCGAATTTCGGGATCTTGGTGACGACATAGTCGATGGTCGGCTCAAACGATGCGGGCGTCACCTTAGTGATGTCGTTGTCCAGCTCGTCCAGGGTGTAGCCCACCGCCAGCTTGGCCGCGATCTTGGCAATCGGGAAGCCGGTCGCCTTGGAGGCCAGTGCGGAGGAGCGGCTGACCCGCGGGTTCATCTCGATCACCACCATGCGGCCGTCGGCGGGGTTCACAGCCCACTGCACGTTGGAGCCGCCGGTCTCGACGCCGATCTCGCGCAGCACGTTGATCGAGTGGGTGCGCATGATCTGGTATTCTTTGTCCGTCAGCGTCAGCGCGGGCGCAACGGTGATCGAGTCGCCGGTATGGACGCCCATCGGGTCGACGTTTTCGATGGAGCAGACGATGATCGCGTTGTCCGCCTTGTCGCGGACCACTTCCATCTCATACTCTTTCCAGCCCAGAAGGCTCTCGTCGACCAGGATCTGGTTCACCGGCGAGGCATCCATGCCGGAGCGGCAGAAGTGGATGTAGTCGTCGCGGTTGTAGGCGACGCCGCCGCCGGTGCCGCCGAGGGTGAAGGCGGGGCGGATGATCGCGGGCAGGCCGATGTCATCGAGGGCTTCCAGCGCGATGCGGACGCCTTCCTCCAGGTCGGCGGTGCCGTTTTCGCGCTTGGGGGCGGTGACGATGGTGGCGCGCGGGTTCTCGATGCCGAGGCGGTCCATCGCTTCGCGGAACAGCTTGCGGTCCTCGGCCATCTCGATGGCGTCGCGCTTGGCGCCGATCATCTCAACGCCGAATTTCTCCAGCACGCCCATTTCTTCCAGCGCCAGCGAGGTGTTGAGGCCGGTCTGCCCGCCCATGGTGGGCAGCAGCGCGTCGGGGCGCTCTTTCTCGATGATCTTGGCGACAACCTCGGGCGTGATCGGCTCGATATAGGTGGCGTCGGCGAGGCCCGGGTCGGTCATGATGGTGGCCGGGTTGGAGTTTACCAGGATCACCCGGTAGCCTTCTTCGCGCAGCGCCTTGCAGGCCTGGGCGCCGGAGTAGTCAAACTCGCAGGCCTGCCCGATGACGATCGGACCGGCTCCGATGATCATGATCGACTGGATGTCGGTTCTTTTGGGCATGGCCATATTCCTTTGATTGACGTGCGGGCAGCTTTGATTCACAGGCGCTGGCGTGCGCCCAAATTGTTCCGCGTTATAGGGACCGCACCGAAAGGTTCAAGGGGGATCGGAAACGGATTTGAAAATGCCGCATCCACCCCTTTTGTTCGCATAGCGAACAGATATATGTGGAGCTCAAGAGCCCGGGGAGTTGCTTGCGGTGCGGATTCGCTTTGATCAGGGGCCCATGGGGGCCGGCACAGTGTTCAGCCAGCCGCTGCGGGTGATCCGTGCGGACGGGGCGGATGAGGTGCCCGCCGCACTGGCCGCGCTGGATGCGGCGCGGGGTGCCGGGCACTGGCTGGCGGGTTATGCGTCCTATGAGCTGGGCTATGCGCTGGAGCCGAAGCTGGCGGGGAGGATGCCCGCGGGGCGGCGGCTGCCGCTTATCTGCTTTGGGGTTTATGAGGGACCGCTGCAATCTGACACAGAGGGCTGCGCCCGGCCGCAGGCGGAAAGCGAAGCGCCCGCCCGGGGGGGCGGACGGGCGCTGACCGGCGTGCCGCCGGGCGATGCAGGATTGGACGGCATCACGCCCCGCTGGACCTATGAGCGCTATGCTGAAGCCTTCACGCAAGTGAACCGAAACATCGGCAAGGGCGACATCTATCAGGCCAACCTGACCTTCCCGATTGATGCGGATGCCTATGGCACTGCCGAAGAGCTTTATGCCGCCTTGCAGGCCAGGCAGGCGGTGGGCTACGGTGTTCTGGTCGAACAGGACGGCCTGCCGGACCTGCTGTCGCGCTCGCCGGAGCTGTTCTTCCGCACCGGTGCGGACGGCCTGATCGAGACCCGCCCGATGAAAGGCACCCAGCCGCGCAGCGACGACCCGGTGGAGGACGCCCGCCGCCGCGATTTCCTGCGCCAGGATGAGAAGAACCGCGCCGAGAACCTGATGATCGTGGACCTTCTGCGCAACGACATTTCCCGCGTGGCGCAGACAGGATCGGTGCATGTGCCGGAACTGTTTGCGGTGGAAAGCTATGCCACCGTGCATCAGATGGTGTCGCTGGTGCGGGCGAAACTGCGGCCCGATGCGGGGCTTGCGGACATCTTCACGGCGCTGTTTCCCTGCGGCTCGATTACCGGCGCGCCCAAGATCCGCGCGATGGAGATCCTCGCGGATCTGGAACCCTGGGCGCGCGACATCTATTGCGGCACCATCGGCTGGGCGGCGCCCGGCGGCGCGTCGGAGTTCAACGTGGCAATCCGCACGCTGATGCTGGAAGACGGGCGCGCGACGCTCAACGTGGGCGGCGGCGTGGTGTGGGACAGCACTGCCGAGTCGGAATATGAGGAAGCCCTATGGAAAGCCCGGTTCGCCCGCGTGACACCGTCCAGAACGATCCCGCTTTCCGCCTGATCGAGAC
Organism: Leisingera aquaemixtae; assembly: GCF_006740765.1. Lineage (GTDB taxonomy): Bacteria > Pseudomonadota > Alphaproteobacteria > Rhodobacterales > Rhodobacteraceae > Leisingera > Leisingera aquaemixtae. Next base: position 2,177,625 of record NZ_CP041159.1, on the reverse strand, counting down.
GCTGGGCTGGCATCCGGGCGCGGGGTTCCGGCACCTGCCGCAGCATCTGGCCCGGATGGGGCGCAGCGCGGCGGTGTTTGGGATTCCCTTCGATCCTGAGCAGGCGGAGGCGGTCCTGGATGAAACCGCAGGCGGGGCGCCGCTGCGCTGCCGCCTGACCTTGGATGCGGACGGGCAGTTGGAACTGACCACGGCCCCTCTGGGATACAGCCCTGCACACTGGCGGCTGAGCATCGCGGACACCCGGCTGGCGGCAGATGACCTCTGGCTGCAGCACAAGACCACCCGCCGCGCGCTCTATGACGCTGCGCGGGCAGCGCTGCCGGAGGGGGTGGACGAGCTCTTGTTCCTGAATGAGCGCGGCGAGGTCTGCGAGGGCACCATCACCAATCTCTTCGTGACCCGCGCAGACGGGCAAAGGGTGACACCGCCGCTGAGCTGCGGCCTGCTGCCGGGTATTTTGCGCCAGACGCTGCTGGAAAGCGGCGAATGCGTGGAGCAGGTGCTGAGGGTGCAGGACCTGCTGGAGGCGAAGGCCATCCACATGGGCAATTCCCTGCGCGGGCTGATCCCGGCGCGGATTGTGTAGCGGGGCGCTCCCGCGGACGCGCGCCGCCCGGCTGGCGCCAGGCGGCGCGTGCCCTTGGGCCCGGCAGCGCGCCTGCGGCTGCCGCGAAACGCCCCCGGCGCCCCGCCGCCGGCGGGGCGCTGGGCCCAACGCTTGCCGCCGGGCCGCGCAGCGGCAGGGTGCGCAAGGGGCGGGAGCCTTTGCGCCAGGGGGCCGAACCGGCAAAAACCGGACGGCAGCCCCTGCGGAATCGGCCCTGTTTGCTTGACAACTGAGCCGCAAACTAGTGTACCACCCCGGACGAATTCCGCGCCGTTTCCGTGCGCAACTCCCGAACGACGGCCCGCCCGGGCACAAGACCGGTATAACGAAAGGTCAACCGATGCACGCTTACCGCAGCCATACCTGCGCCGAACTGAACAAATCCAACGTCGGTGAGACCGTCCGCCTGTCGGGCTGGGTCCACCGCGTCCGCGACCACGGCGGCCTCTTGTTCATTGACCTGCGCGACCATTACGGCGTGACCCAGGTGATGGCCGACCCGGACAGCCCGGTGTTTGCAGAGATCGAGAAGGTCCGCTCCGAATGGTGCATCCGCATCGACGGCGAGGTGAAGGCGCGCGACGAAAGCCTGGTGAACCACAAGATCCCGACCGGCGAGGTTGAGGTCTTCATCCGCGACATCGAGGTGCTGGGCAAATCCGAGGAACTGCCGCTGATGGTGTTCGGCGAGCAGGAATACCCGGAGGAAACCCGCCTGCGCTACCGCTACTTGGACCTGCGCCGCGAAAAGATGCAGCGCAACATGGTGCTGCGCGCCAACATGATCCAGTCGATCCGCAAGCGCATGTGGGACATCGGCTTCAACGAATACCAGACCCCGATCATCACCGCCTCCTCCCCCGAGGGCGCGCGCGACTTCCTGGTGCCCTCGCGCCTGCACCCGGGCAAGTTCTATGCGCTGCCGCAGGCGCCGCAGCAGTTCAAGCAGCTGATGATGGTGTCGGGCTTTGACAAGTATTTCCAGATCGCGCCCTGTTTCCGCGACGAAGACCCGCGCGCCGACCGGTCGCCCGCGGACTTCTACCAGCTCGACATGGAAATGTCGTTTGTCACCCAGCAGGATGTCTTTGACACCATCGCGCCGGTGATGGCGGGCGTGTTCGAGGAGTTCGGCGGCGGCCGCAAGGTCGACCCCGCAAACGAGTGGCCGCAGATTTCCTACAAGGATTCGGCGCTGTGGTATGGCACCGACAAGCCGGACTTGCGCAACCCGATCAAGATGCAGGTGGTCTCCGACCATTTCCGCGGTTCCGGCTTTGCGATCTTCGCCAAGCTGCTGGAACAGGACGGCACCGAGATCCGCGCCATTCCGGCGCCCACCGGCGGCAGCCGCAAGTTCTGCGACCGGATGAATGCCTTTGCCCAGAAAGAGGGCCTGCCGGGCATGGGCTATATCTTCTGGCGCGACGGCGCGGAGGGCATGGAGGCGGCCGGTCCGTTGGCCAAGAACATCGGCCCGGAGCGCACCGAGGCGATCCGCCAGCAGCTGGGCCTGGGCGTCGGCGATGCGGCCTTCTTCCTGGGCGGCAAGCCGAAGACGTTCGAGGGCGTCGCGGGCAAGGCGCGCACCGTCATCGGCGAGGAGCTGGGCCTCATTGACAAGGACCGCTTTGCCTTTGCCTGGATCGTCGACTTCCCGATCTACGAGAAGGACGAGGAAACAGGCAAGATCGACTTTGAGCACAACCCGTTTTCGATGCCGCAGGGCGGCATGGACGCGCTGCTGTCCGATCCGCTGGCCGTCAAGGGCTACCAGTACGACCTCGCCTGCAACGGTTATGAGCTGGTGTCCGGCGCGATCCGGAACCACAAGCCGGAGATCATGTTCAAGGCCTTTGAAATCGCCGGCTACGGCGAGGATGAGGTGAAGAAGCGCTTTGGCGGCATGGTCAACGCCTTCCAGTACGGCGCCCCGCCGCACGGCGGCTGCGCGGCCGGCATCGACCGAATGGTGATGCTGCTGGCCGACGAGGCCAACATCCGCGAGGTCATCATGTTCCCGATGAACCAGCGCGCCGAAGACCTGATGATGGCAGCGCCGTCTGAGCCGATGGCGGAGCAGCTGATGGAGCTGGGCCTGCGGGTGATCCCGCAGGATCAGTGAACGGCGCAGACGTCTTGATGGAGGCCCGGGCAATTGTCCGGGCCTTTTCTTTTGCGGCTCATCTGCGGCGGACCGCTGCCGGAGTTCCGCGCCGGGAAACGGCAGCTTTGCAGAAAGCTGCGGGGCGGGCGACGGAACGCGCGGAAACATGCGTATCATCTGAAATTCGCCTGTGGGGCAGGGCTGCGATGCTCTAACCTGCGGGCAGGCCGGCAGGGCAAGGAGAGAGCAGCGCGATGCAGTTTGACGGAGACTTGGCTGAGATCCGCTTTGGCGCCGGGCTGTCGCCGGCGATTGCGCCGCCGGAGTCGGCGGCAGAGATGCTGAGCCGCCTGCAAGGGCCTGACGAGATGGCGCAGCAGTTCCCGGTCAGCCGGTTTGAAGACGCAGTGACGGGGGCCGCCGCGTTCCGGCGGCTGCGGCGGCAGCGCAGGCAGCTGGACGGCAAGCCCGGCTATGAGGCTGCGGACAAGGCCTACAGGGAGTTCCGCCGCGCGCAGAACCATGCCCGCTACGATTGGCACGGCCAGCGGCTGCTGCGCCATGTCCGCACCCGCGACGGGCTGCGCGAACGGCTGGTGCTGTTCTGGGCCGATCACTTCACGGCACAGGGCAAATCCGGGCCGACGCGGGTGCTGGCCGCGCCTTATGCCGAGAGCGTGATCCGGCCGCATGTCAGCGGCCGTTTCGAGGACATGCTGATCGCCGCTGCCACCAGCCCGCTCATGCTGATGTACCTGGACCAGCACCGCTCTGCCGGGCCGGGCAGCCGGGCCGCCGCGCGGCGCAAACGGCTAAGCGGGCTGAACGAGAACCTGGCCCGGGAAGTGCTGGAGCTGCACACGCTGGGGGTGGACGGGCCTTACAGCCAAGCCGATGTGCGGCAGCTGGCGGAGCTGTTCACCGGCCTCACCGTCTCCAGGGAAGACGCGTTCGTCTTTCACCCCGGCATGGCGGAGCCGGGGCCGGAAACCGTGCTGGGAAACACCTACGGCGGCGGTAAGCCGCAGCTGGAGCAGGTGCTGGGCGCGCTGCGCGATCTGGCCCGCCATCCTGCCACCGCGCAGCATATCGCCCGCAAGCTGGCGGTGCATTTCCTCTCCGACACGCCGGACCCGGCGCTGGTGTCCCATGTGGCGGCCCGGTTTCAGGACAGCGGCGGCGATCTTGTGCAGGTCTATGCGGCGCTGCTGGAGCATCCGGCCGCCTGGGAGCCGCAGCTGCACAACGTGAAGCCGCCGTTTGATTACGTGGCCTCCGCCTGCCGCGCGCTGGCGCTGCCCGAGACGAGGATTGCGGGCCTCAGGCCGGGGCAGCTGAACCGGCTGCTGCTGGCGCCGCTGACCCCGATGGGGCAGCGGTGGGAGTTTTCCGGCGGGCCGGACGGCTGGCCCGAAGACGACGCCGCCTGGGTCACGCCGCAGGCTCTGGCCGCCCGCCTGCGCTGGGCGATGGCGGCCCCGCGGCGGCTGGTGCAGCCGCTGCCCGATCCGCGCGGCTTTGCCGCTGCGGCGCTGGGCGGCTTTGCCAATGAGCGGGTGATGTTTGCCGCCCGCGCCGCCGAAACCGAAGCGGAGGGGGTCGGGCTGATCCTGGCCTCTCCCGCCTTTCAGCGCCGCTAACAGGAGGCCATCCGATGCAGCTGACCCGCCGTTCTCTTCTGGCCCGCTCTGCCTTGCTGGGCTGTTCGCTGGCCGCCAGCCCGCTGGTGACGCCCGTCAGTTTTGCCGCCGCCCCCTGGGACACGCGGCTGGTGGTGATCATCCTGCGCGGCGGCATGGACGCGCTGGATGTGGTGCAGCCCTATGGCGACCCGCAGTTTGCCGGGCTGCGCCGGACCCTGTCGGGCGGGCCAGCTTCCGGGGCTGCCGATCTGGACGGCTTTTACGCTCTGCACCCGGGTCTGGCGCCGCTGCTGCCCTTGTGGCGCAAGGGCGAGCTTGGATTTGTGCATGCGGTGTCCACGCCATACCGCGACCGGCGCAGCCATTTTGACGGCCAGGACCTGCTGGAGGCGGGCACTGCCGGGCTGGGCGCGGCGCGCGACGGCTGGCTGAACCGCCTGCTGCAGCAGACGCCGGGCGCGGACGCGCGCACTGCCTTTGCCATCGGACAGGAGCGGATGCTGCTGCTGGAGGGCGCGGCGCCGGTCTCGCAATGGGCGCCGGGGGCCGGGCTGGCGATGAGCCCGCAGGCGGAGCGGCTGGCGGCGCTCCTGATGGAGGACGACCCGCTGTTTCACGCCGCCCTGAACGACGCGCTGGAGCTGACCCGGCAGGATATGTCCCTGGGTCTTGAAGAGGGCGGCGGCGACGGCAGCGAAGACAGCGGGATGATGGGGATGATGACGGCGCCGAAGGGCGAGGCGCACACTGCCGTTGCTGCCTATGCGGCCGGCCAGCTGCGCGGCGACAGCCGGATTGCGGCGTTCTCGATCAACGGCTGGGACACGCATTACCGCCAGGCGGGCGGGCTGAAGGCGGCGCTGGGGCGGCTGGCGGAGACGGTCCTGGAGCTGCAACGCGGTCTGGGGCCACAGATCTGGGGCAAGACCGCCGTTGCGGCGGTGACGGAGTTTGGGCGCACGGTGCGGGAGAACGGCACCGGCGGCACCGACCACGGCACCGGCGGCGCGATGCTGCTGGCGGGCGGCGCGGTCCGCGGCGGCCGGGTGCTGGGGCGCTGGCCTGGGCTGGCGGAGGCCGATCTTTACGACCGGCGCGACCTGATGCCGACCGCGGATGTGCGCCGCTACCTGGCCTGGCTGCTGCACGGGCTGGCCGGGGCGCAGAAAAGCGGTCTTGAAGGCGGGGTCTTCCCGGGGCTTGCGATGGAAGAGGATCCGGGGCTGCTGCTGTAGGGCGCCGCAACCCGGCAGAGCGTCAGCGTGCAGACCAGCCGGGCGCCTCCCGCCCGCTCAGATCATTCGGGGAATGACCTGAGCCGTTGGGCCCGGCACCGCCTGCCGGCGGTGCCGGGCCCAAGGCCGCCAAGCGGTGCGGCCCTGGCCGCGCAGCTGCGGGCGCGGGAGAGGACCGTAGCGGGGGGGAGCGGACGGGCCGCAGCATAGGGTCTGGCAGGGTGAGGCCAGCTGGCGATGCGGCTGCAGCCGAAGACGGGCGCGGCAGACGGGGGCGGCACTGGGGGCGGTGGCGGCTGCTGGCAAGGAAAGCGCGCGGCGGCAGCTCATGACGCGCCTGGGCTGGCTGTTGCTGGAAGATAGCAGCCGGCGGGCCGCCAGGGACAGCGGCGGGCGGGAGAAGCGCCTGCGGCCGGCCTGGCTCATGCCGGGCGGCGTCGGCTGCACCGGGACAGCCCGGCGGGCAGGGGCTGCGTCAGCGGTTCGGGCGGGTGAGAACCATCGGGCGTCTGTCTGCGCTGCCGCGGCTGCGGCGGATCGCGCGCGCCTCCAGCCGGGTCTGGCCGTAGAGCACGATGACAAGCGTGGCGAGGGCGATGAGAAACGCTTCTGCCATGTCAGATCGCCGCGCGGCGATCCAGCCGCTCCTGCACAAGGCCTGCCAGGGTGGCGGCATCCTGGGTCAGCGGCTCCCCCTTGAGGCGGGCGCTGTCGAGGCGGTCGGCCGCCGCCGCAAGCGGGCCGTCGCCGGCGCTGCGGGCGACACCGCCGAGGAATTGCGCCAGATAGGCCAGGGTCTTCTCCTCCTGCGACATGCTGAGCACGTCCGCGGCATGGGCCATGTCGTCCCGGTAGGCGAGGAGATCCGGCTCCACCGTTTCGTCATCCATGGCGCGGGGGCCGGACAGCTGGCGGTCGGCGGGCAGGTTGGCGAGAATCTTTTGCTGGAAGGCGGCCAGCGAGGTGATCGGCTTTTCCAGGAAACCGGCGGCGCCGGCCTCAAGCGCGGCGCTTTCCAGCGCCGGGTCGCCGGAGGTGGCCAGGATCACCCCGGGGCGCGGGCTGGCCTCTGCCAGTTCGCGGATCAGATCGAGACCGGAACCGTCCGGCAGCCCGACATCGGCAATCAGCACCGAGGGGCGGTAGACCTGCAAATGGCGGCGGGCGGATTTCAGGCAATCGGCGCGGCGGATGCGGGCGCCGCTGCGCAGGCAGAGAAGCCGCAGCGCCTCGCAGGCGAAGCGGCTGTCCTCGACAACCAGAATGGTCAGCCCCAGCAGCGGGCGCCGGGTGGTGGGCAGGCGTTGAGCGGCAGCAAACAGTTCCGAATCGTCCATAACGTATCCTCCTTGCGGGATATAAACCGACGCTAGGAACTCTAGGCTAACACCCGGTTAACGGCGCGTGCGCTGCCGCATCCGGGCCCCCCGTGCGCAATGGCGCACTTGCCGCGGCGCAGCATCCGCCGCATAACCGGGGCCCAGGACCATATGTGAGAGGAGCACAAAAGGATGATTGGCCGCTTGAACCATGTTGCCATCGCTGTCCCCGACCTGGAGGCAGCCTCGGCCCAGTACCGCAACGCGCTGGGCGCCAAGGTGGGGGCACCGCAGGATGAGCCGGATCACGGGGTGACCGTCGTCTTCATCGAACTGCCCAACACCAAGATTGAGCTGTTGTACCCCTTGGGCGAGAACTCCCCCATCAACGGCTTTTTGGAGAAGAACCCGGCGGGCGGCATCCACCATGTCTGCTATGAGGTGGAGGACATCCTGGCGGCGCGCGACCACCTGAAGGCGCAGGGCGCGCGGGTGCTGGGCACCGGCGAGCCGAAGATCGGCGCCCATGGCAAGCCGGTGCTGTTCCTGCACCCCAAGGATTTCAACGGCTGCCTGGTGGAACTCGAAGAAGTTTGAGGCTATGAGCGTCCTGCCCCGGCTGCGGGGCGGGGCAACTACGAAAGGCCGGCGCCATGGGTGTTACATCAGCGATCGTTCTCTATGCAGTGATCTGGTTCCTGACCTTCCTGGTGATCATTCCGATCCGGCTGCAAACCCAGGGCGACAGGGGCAACGTGGTGCCGGGCACCCATGCGGGCGCGCCGGAGAAGCATTTCCTGAAGCAGAAGGCTTGGATCACGACCGGGATTGCCGCGCTGATCTGGGCCATCGTGGCCGGGATCATCCTGTCCGGCGCGATCTCGGTGCGCGACTTCGACTGGATGGGGATGATGCCCGAGCAAGGGTAAATCCGCGGATCTGCGATTTTCAAGCAAGGCAGCCCTCCCGCCCGGTTTGGAGGCATTGAAATGCCTCGGGACCGGTTGGGCATGGCGCCGCGCTGGCGCGCGGCGCGGGTGCGGCCAGCCCTGGCGGGCTGGAGCGGGCTGCATCGTAAACCTGTAATCAGAAGAAACTTGCTGAGAAGCGCTTGAGGGGCAGGGCTGCCCCTCAAGACGCCATCTCCAGTGTAGTCCGCCCTCCACCGCGTCAAGGCTGAACCGCGCGTGCCGCGCGGCGGCTTTGCCGGCCTTGACCCGGCTGCGGCCGGGGCGGGGTGCTGGTCCTACCGGCGGGCCAGCGCGTGGTAGAGGTGGGTGAAAGTGGCGGCGCCCAGGATCGGAACCACCAGGTTCAAGAGCGGCACCGACAGCGGCATGGCCATCAGCGTTCCGGCGGCCCAGATGGTGCCTGCATGGCGGCGGCGCAGCTTCTTTGCCTCTGCGGTGCCCACCCGGCGGGCGGCGGCAAGGGTGAAATATTCACGCCCCAGCAGAAACCCGTTCAGCCCCCAGAAGATGAAGATCGCCGCAGGCGGAAACAGCACATAGAGGACCAGCGCCAGGAGGTTGGCCGCAATCAGCAGGCCGAGGAAGTTCACCGTGTCGCGGACCGCATCCCAGAACGGCACCCGGGGCGCGGGCGGCAGGGCGGGGTAGTGCTTGTCCTCCACCGCTTGCGCCACCTCGTCCAGGAACATCGAGGTGATCGCCGAGGCCACCGGCACCATCAGGAAAATGGACAGCACCAGCATCAGCACCAGCGAGCCGGCCGAGAGCAGGTCGTCGAGCCAGGTGACCTCGCCCAACAGCGGCAGTGTGGCTTCGGGTCCGACCAGCCACTGGATCAGCATCAGGAACCCGGCATAGGCCGCGATCAGCAGGGCAATGGTCAGGCCCAGGCCCAGAAACAGCACCTTGCGGAAGCGCGGGTCGCCGGTCTGGCCGAGGGTTTTGAAAAAGGCGGTCAGGATCATGCGCTTATCCAGGTGGTGATTGCGTCAACGTCCGGGCGCGGGCGTTCGGGCGGGGCGGTGGTTTCGGTGGCGATGTGGATGAGGCCGGCGATGCGCTCATTCTCCGCCAGGCCAAAGGCGGCCTCGCAGAAACCGCGGTCATGGCTGGCCCAGCCGCTGAGCCAGTTGGCGCCCCAGCCGGCCGCCAGCGCTGCATTGAGCAGCGACAGGCACACCGCGCCGGCGGAGTAGCTCTGCTCGATGGCGGGCACCTTGGGGCTTGCGGTCTGCACCTCAACCACGGCCACGGCAAGCTGGCCCAGATCGAACTGGCTGCGGCCCTTGGCGATGTCCTCAGGGCTTTTGCCCAGCCGGGCGCCGGTTTCCGCGCACAGCTCCGCCAGCCGGGCCATCGCGGGCTGTTCCACCACGATAAAGCGCCAGGGCTCCAGCTTGCCGTGATCCGGCGTGCGGGCGGCGGCGGTCAGGATCGGCCGCAGCTCCTCGCGCGTGGGGGCCGGGGCCGCCAGCGTCTTGGCCGGGCGCGACCGGCGCGACAGCAGAAACTCAAGAGCGGCGTCATTGCGTGGAGGCATATGTGAAACCTTTTTACATCTGGTGCTGCCTATCTCGGCAGGCAGGGAAGTTTTTTCAAGGGCCAACGGGTGTAGCGGGACACTTCGCGTTGCAGTGCGGGACACTTCCCGTTGCAGCAACCCGTTTTGAAAATCCCCTGATTTCTAGGGCTTTTCCGGGGTGGTTTCCAGCCCCAGCGGGGCGGGAATAGCGGCTGTCAACGCGGCAAGCCTGGACACTTCAAACTGAACCGCGCCGGGTTTGCCGGAGGCTTCAACTCCTGAGCAGGATGAAGCCACAATGAGCAAGACAACAAGCAAGTATTCTCGTGAGGTCCGTGAGCGTTCGGTGCACCTGGTGCTTGACAACCAGGGACAGCACAGTTCCCGCTGGCAGGCGATCATGTCAATATCCGCGAAGACCGGCTGTTCGGCGCATACGCTGAATGAGTGGGTGAAGAAGGCAGAAGTCGACAGCGGCAAGCGGGCGGGTGTTCCCACCGATGTCACCGACAGTGCGGGTCGTTCGCGCAGCGATCAAATGATCCGGGGGATCATTTGAAGGCCCAAACGAAGGCGCTGGAGCGGGAGAACCGCGAGCTGCGTCAGGCGAACGAGATCCTCCGCAAGGCATCGGCGTATTTTGCGATGGCGGAGCTCGACCGCCGGTCGAAGTGATGGTGTCCTTTATCCGCTGCCCGGCAGCGCATGCCTGCATGCGCGAGAGGGGACATGCATCGCAGTGAGCATGGGGTCGAGCCGATCTGCATTCGCCATTGTCGCTCGGACCAATGGCGCGACATGGCTCATTCCTGCCGATTGCCCCTTCCACGTATTACGAGCACCTGGCGAAGCGGGCTGATCCGGCCCGGTTGCCGGACCGTGCCCGGCGTGACGCGGCATTGCGGCCCGAGATCCTGCGTGTTTTCGAAGAGAACTGGCCGGTCTATGGCGTGCGGAAGATCTGGCGGCAATTGCAGCGGGAGGGTTTCACTGTTGCCCGCTGCACGGTCGCCCGGCTGATGAGAAGCATGGGTATTCAAGGCATCATCCGGGGCAAGCCGCACAAAACCACGGTGCCCGACAAAAAGGCCCCGTGCCCGCTGGACAAGGTAAACCGGCAGTTCCGTGTGCCCGCGCCCAACATGCTCTGGGTCAGCGATTTCACCTATGTTGCCACCTGGAAGGGGTTCACCTATGTCGCCTTCGTTATCGATGCCTATGCCCGCAAGATCGTTGGTTGGCGTGTCAGCACCTCGGCGCATGCCGGGTTCGTTCTCGATGCTCTGGAGCAGGCTGTTCACGAGCGGCGGCCGACAAAGGCGATGGGGCTTGTTCACCACTCCGACCGCGGCAGCCAATACCTGTCGATCAAGTACACAGAGCGGTTGGGAGAAGCTGGTATCGAGCCCTCTGTCGGCAGCGTCGGAGACAGCTATGACAATGCTCTGGCTGAAACAATCAACGGCCTATTCAAAGCCGAAGTCATTCACCGCCGGGGCCCTTGGCGCAACTGCGAGGCGGTGGAATACGCAACACTCGAATGGGTGGATTGGTTTAATAACCGCCGTCTGCTTGAGCCTATCGGGAGCATTCCGCCGTCAGAAGCAGAGAACAATTTTTACGCGGCTATGGAAACTGAGGAACGAGCCGCGTAACTAACTGAAATCAGCCTCCGGCAAACCCGGCGCGGTTCAGTGGTTCGATGAAAGCTTGGATAGCGCCTGCATTCGGTTTCCTATGGTGAAAGTACTTTCCAGCACGCCAGATAGTACCATTATTGACACCGTAACGTGTTAAGCCAGTATTCGTGAGTGATTTGCGAAAGGTCCTTAGTATGCAGCGTGGTATAATGATTCCGCCAGTGCAACTAACATTTAATGACAAAGGAAACTACACCTTCTGCACCACCGGGGTAGGTGACTTCCTATCGGCCGCCCCAAGTGCGATTCTCTATTGGGATAAGGTGTTTGCGCCGGTCGCTATCCGTGGGATGGATCCGCCATACGACGCAGCAGTAGATCGAATGACCCAATTGGGGATCGCGGCCTCTGCAGACCTGAAATCGGAGAACTCAATTTCTGCCAGTGACATTCCTGGTATGATGTCAAAGTACTCAGTTGAGTTGCAGAGACTTGAGCGTCAGGATGGGGAGGACTGGTCTGTCATGTTGACCTGCCCCCCGCTGGTCCCTCGTTCATGAGGAGAGTCTGCGGGTTTGGTTTTGGTAATCGTCGGTCTCGGGCTTGGCAAGCGCGGCAGGCGCGGAGCCCTCAAATAGCTCAAGCGCCTGCCGCGCTTGCATTGGCGTTCTGTTCCCCAGCGAAGAATGCGGCCTGACGTTGTTGTAATCGTAGCGCCACAGCGCCAGCTTGCGGCGGGCATCGTCCAGGGTATCGAACAGCTCTTCATTGAGAAGCTCGTCCCGCAGGCTGCCGTTGAATGACTCGATAAAGGCATTCTGCTGCGGTTTTCCGGGGTCGATGTAATGCCAATCCACCCCGTTCCTGTCGGCCCATTTCAGGATTGCCTGGCTGGTGAATTCCGTCCCGTTGTCGCTGACAATGCAAGCGGGTTTTCCGTAGATCCGGACGAGCGCGTCCAGCTCCCGGGCAACGCGCTCTCCTGAAATGCTGGTGTCTGCCGCCAGGCACAGGTTTTCCCGGCAGCAGTCGTCATTCACGGCCAGGATGCGAAACTTCCGCGCCGCGCCGAAGCTGTCTGCCAGGAAATCCAGGGACCAGCGCTGGTTGGGCTGTGTGGCTTCGGGCATCGGCGTTCTCGAGCCCCGGGCGCGTTTGCGGCCCCGCCGCCGTTTCACTGCAAGACCCTCCTCCCGGTAGAGGCGGTAAAGCTTTTTGTGGTTCATGATCATGCCTTTTCGCTCAAGCAGCACGCCGATCCGCCGGTAGCCGAACCGGCGGCGTTTGCCAGCGATCTCCTTCATCTCCTGGCGGATCTCAGGATGGTCCGGCGGGCGTTCGCGCCGGACCGTCTTGGGGTCGACACCGACAAGCCGGCAGGCCCTGCGCTGCGAGATGTCATGATCCCGCATTGCATTGAGCGCTGCCTCTCGCCGCTCTTTCGGTGTCGTCAGCTTTTTCCCAGCAGGTCTTTCAAAACCACGTTGTCGAGCATCGTGTCTGCCAGCAGCCGCTTCAGCTTGGCATTCTCATCTTCCAGCGCTTTCAGCCGCGCCGCCTCCGATACCTCCATGCCGCCATACTTGGACTTCAGCTTGTAAAAGGTCGCCGGGCTCAGCCCATGCCGGCGGCACACCTCCGCCGTCGGCATCCCGGCTTCCTGCTCTTTGATCATCCCGATGATTTGCGCCTCGGTGTAACGGCTCTTACGCATTCGTCTGCTCCTACATAGGTTGGGCAGACTCTACATCATGGTGAGGGATTTCGCGGGGGGCAGGTCATGGGAAAAAACTTCTGAAGCCCGGTGCAAGGCGGCGAGCTGTGGACTGGGCGATGACAGAAAAGAACTGCAACCAGCGGCGCGCTTGTGCCTTGGCCGGGATTGATCCGCGCGTTTATCGGCGACGATCAACCAGGCCGGCGGATGCCGAGTTGCGAACAAGGCTGAAGGAGCTGTCCCGCGAACGGCGGCGGTTCGGTTATCGACGGTTGCACCTTTTGCTCGGGCGCGAGGGCTGGAAGGTAAACTGGAAGAAGCTCTATCGGATGTATCGTGAAGAGGGGCTGACCGTGCGCAAGCGCAGCGGCCGCAAGCGCGCGATAGGAACGCGGGCGCCGCTGGCGATCCCGCAGGGGCCGAACCAGAGATGGTCGTTGGACTTCGTGTCTGACAGCCTGTCCCCTCTCGGGACATTGCTGCGCAATGCCCTGCCGGGCAAGGGATGGCCGCCGGTTCCGGGTCCTGTGCGTCATCGATGACTTCAGCCGGGAATGCTTGGCAACGGTCGTGGACACCTCCCTGTCCGGGCAACGCGTTGGTCGTGAGCTCGACAACATCGCTCGGGTGCGCGGCTATCCCAGCATAGTGGTCAGCGACAACGGAACGGAGCTGACATCAAACGCCATCCTGAAATGGCAGGAGGATCGCAAGGTCGAGTGGCACTATATCGCACCAGGCAAACCCATGCAAAACGGCTTCGTCGAAAGCTTCAACGGCCGTTTGCGCGACGAGTGTCTCAACGAACACCTCTTCGCCAACCTGCGCCATGCCCGGGAACTGATCACGGCCTGGCGTGCCGACTACAACCATCACCGCCCCCACACGAGCCTCGACGGGCTCACGCCGTGGGAGTATCACCAACGGTCAGTAGAGGACCAAAACCTGAGCAAAGCTTACTAAAGAACGCGGACTCTACGGGGAGCACGTCACCCAACACCCCTTTTGTGTATAGCCGCATCCAGGTTCTTCCGGGGTCATCCGACCTCTTCCGGTTACTGCAATATGAAGTGTCCCCTAACACGGGCCTTGCGCGCGGGATCCGTTGTGCACGGGCAGCAGGGCCGGGTTCCGCTGGCGGGGTGATAGCCGCGCGGGCACGGCAAAGTCTATGGCCTTTGGCGCCGCCGCAGGGCATCAGGGGAGGCATGGGAAAGCCGAAGAAGAAAGATCTGCCGGATCTGAGCCATCTGTGCGTGCCGGGCGCGGAAATTGCGGTGCGGGCCACCCCCAAGGCGGCGCGCAATGCGATTGCGGCGGCGGAGGGGGGGCTGAAGATCTCTGTCACCGCGGCGCCGGAGAACGGCAAGGCCAACGAAGCCATCCGCCGGCTGCTGGCGGCGGCGATGGGAACGGCGGCCTCCCGCCTGGAGCTGCGCCGCGGCGCAGCCGCACGCGACAAGCTGTTTGTCTATCTGGGGCCGGCCTGACGCCTAATCGTCGCCGGCCACCAGCCGGTAAACCCCTTCGGGCAGGTCCAGCGCCGCGGCCAGGTCGCGCACCTGAAGATGCGACAGGGTGATTTTCTGCACGCTGTCGGTGCGCGGGTCGTATTGTTCGACCGTGACGCATTCTTCAAAGGAATTTATGGTCACATCCTCGGCGAGGGGGGCGTCGCCCTCATCCACCAGGGTGATGACCGTCGAGTCGAATTCATGTTCGATGGTAAACATGGCACCAGCCTGCCACTGCGGCCCGCCTGCTGGCAAGACCTTGCAAACACGAGGTATCGTACAGATGTAACGGCAATCTTCCGCCGCTGCCGCAATTGCTATCCCCCGGGCTTGCGCGGTATGTTGGCGGCAAATTGCAAAAGGATCTGCCATGCGCCGTTTTATGTGTCTGTTTGCCCTTGCTGTCAGCGCCTGTAATGTAGCGATTGAGCCCGCCTCGCAGTCCGCGCCGGTTGTTCAGGCGCCGCGGGTGCAGGGGATGGCGCCCGCCGAGGCGCGCAACGCATTTGCCACCGTGTCCCGCCGGGTGGAGCCGGTGGCCGAACGCGAATGCCGCAACCGCACCCAGGGTTTGAACTGCGACTTCCTGATCCGCGTCGACCCGAATCCGAACGCGGCCCCCAACGCCTATCAGAGCCTGGACCGCTCGGGGCGCCCGGTGATCACCTTCACCCAGCGGATGCTGGGGCAGATCGCCAACCATGACGAGCTGGCGTTTGTCATGTCGCATGAGGCCGCCCACCACATCCGCGGCCACCTGGCGCGGCAGGCGCAGAACTCCGCACTGGTGAGCGCCGGCGCCGGGCTGATCACCGCACTGGCAGGGGGCGGATCGTCCAGCGTCTCGACGGCGCAGGATCTTGGCGGCTTTGTCGGGGCGCGCACCTACTCCAAGGATTTCGAGCTGGAGGCGGATGAGCTGGGCACCATCATCACCCATAAATCCGGCTACCGGCCCAGCATCGGCGTGCGCTTCTTCAACCGCCTGCCGGATCCGGGCGACCGGTTCCTGGGCTCCCACCCGGCCAACCCCGACCGGGTGCGGGTGGTGCAGGCGACCATCGACCGTTACGGGCTGAACTGAGCATGGCCGCCGGGAGGGACCAGGCCGGGCCTGCGCTGACGCGGCTCGGCGTGGTCCTGACCGACCGCGGCTCGCGCTATGCGGTGACCGGCGCGCCGGCCGCCTCGCGCGAGGAGGTCGACGCGGTGCTGGCGGCGCTGAAAACGGACCGCGCCTATGCCAAGGCGACCCACAACACCTGGGCGGCGGTGCTGCCATCCGGCGGCCTGAAGGCCGATGACGGCGAATCCGGCGCGGGCATGGTGATCCTGCGGATGATGGAGCGCGAGGGCCTCAGGGACCACGTCATCATCGTCACCCGCTGGTACGGCGGCAAGAAGCTGGGCGGCGACCGCTTCCGCCGGGTACAGGATGCGGTGCGGGCTTATTTCGACCACCTTGGCGTGAAATCCTTATAAATTCTATCCCGTTTGACCTGTGTCAAATTCTGACCCGCAGGCCGCCGCTAAGCTGCACCCGGAATAAATGATTCCGGGAGAGCGCGATGACCACCCATGCCGACCTGAAAAAGCACGCCGAGCTGTTTGACCGGATGGCCGCAACCGTCGGTCTGGACCTGGAAGAAGAGGCGGTGTCCGGCACCCTGCGCTTTGACGAGATTGCCGAGGCGGTGCTGCGCTGCACCCGCTGCGGCGGTGTCGGGGCGTGCCGCACGTGGCTGGCCGAAGGCCTGCGCCCCGGGGCAGACGCCCCGGATTTCTGTCGCAACCGCGATCTGCTTGGGTATTTGAACGAGCAGCAGGCCTGACGCGTCCGCCCGGAACCCAATAGGAGTTCAAGATATGCAGCCATTGGGGGATCCCCTCTACCATCTGCGTCTGATGGCCCGGATGGGCCAGACCGCGGGCACCGACCTGACCGGTGCCTTTGCCGCAGGGAAGATCAGCCACGAGGACTGGGCCGCCCTGATCACCCGCTGCCGCGGCTGCGCGGTGCCGGATCAGTGCGAGGCCTTCCTGGCCGCCCATGAGCGCGCAGAGGCGCCGATGCCCGGCTGCCGCAATGCGGATGCGCTGCTTGAGCTGAAGGGCCGCGCCTGATGAAGGACATGGCAGCGGAGGCCGAGGGCCTGGGCAATATCTTCCGCCACATGTGGCTGCTGCGCGCGGTGGCAGAGGCGGCGGGCGTCGATCTGGACCGGGAAATGAAGGCCGGGCGGCTGAACGGGCTGGACTACGCGCGGATGGTCACCTCCTGCCGCGGCGCGGGGTGCAGCAAGTCCTGCGCCCTGTGGATCTCGTCGCGCCGCGAGGAAGGCCCCGCGGTGCCGGACTTCTGCCCCAGCGCAGACCTGTTCAAGCGGCTGATGCCCTGAACCCATAATTGACCCGCCCCGCAAGCCCGGCTTGCGGGGCTTTCTTCTGCCGCACGCCAGTCCAAGGCAGGGCCTTTTACAGTTTCGAATGGGTACCGTCACACAGGGGCTTCCTGCCCGAGTGCTTGCAGCCGCAAAAGAACACCTTGCCGTCCTTTTCCGCCTTGTATTTCACCGGCTCGAACGCCGTGCCCTTGTGCGAGCCATCGCAGAACGGCTGTTTCTGCGACTTACCGCAGGCGCACCAGAAGTAGGTCTTGCCCTCCGTCACCTCGACGGGGAAGGGGGCTTTCTGCGCGATATCAGGCGTGTCTGTCATGGCTGGGGACTCTCCCGGGCTGATTGCGGTTCGGGGAGAGCGTAGCAGGGATTTGGTGCGAGGGGAGGGAAAACCCAAAGCCCGCGCTTTGCGCGGGCAGCGCCCGACACTCCCGTCAAACCGAAGGTTTGCCTCCGGCAAAGCGGGAGGGCGCGTCGCACCCACCCAGGGTTAGGCGCTGGAGAGGCGGACAGATGAGCGCGTCAGCTTCTCGTTCTTAGCAGGGCGGGCCGAAAACAGGCACAGTTCCAGAAACCGCAAGTTGCTGTAGGATGTTGGGTTTTTGCAAGACACGGCCTCTGCGCGCAGAAAGTCTGCGTAGTCCCTATACACGTCGCGGCGATTGTGCTGGTCACTCCGGGGCAAGCCGAAATGCAAGGCTACCCGGCTGTCCCAAATGGGCCAGACCTCAGGTGCAAGAAAGTGGAACATCTTTGACGTTCCCACCCATGAATTGTTCAGAACAGGTTCTGCGGGAAGAAAACCTGCCCGGACGTCTTCAACAGCAAGACCGTCTAATTCGTACGACTTCAGGATTGTCGGCATCCAGCCATAAACGGCATGTGCCAAGACCAGCATCCCATTTTTTTCATAAACTTCCGAGCCGAACGCCAGCAAGGCATCGTACCCAGCGTTATAGCTCTCAGAGTTTCCTTTGTTGGTGTCCCACTCAGAGATTAGGGGCTGGAGGTCGATCGGCTGAAACATGACTGGAAGTCGGACAGTTTCCTAGTTGGTCCTTACACCCCACAAATCATACTCCCCCGCCTCATCAACTTCAACGGTCACCAGATCACCGGCCTGCAACCCGTCCGTTCCCTCATCAATAAACAAGTTCCCGTCGATCTCCGGCGCGTCGGCCTTGGTGCGGCAGGTGGCGATGCCGTCCTCGTCGATGTCGTCCACGATAACTTGCATCGTCTGGCCGACCTTGGCCGCCAGCTTGGCCTCGGAAATCGCCTGGGCCTTCTCCATGAACCGCTCCCAGCGCTCCTGCTTCACCTCTTCCGGCACATGGTCCGGCAGGTCGTTGGAGCGCGCGCCGTCGACGTTTTCGTATTTGAAGCAGCCGACCCGGTCCAGCTGCGCCTCGTCCATCCAGTCCAGAAGGTGCTGGAACTCGGCCTCGGTCTCGCCGGGGAAGCCGACGATGAAGGTGGAGCGCAGGGTGATATCGGGGCAGGTGGCGCGCCAGGCGTTGATCTCGTCCAGCGTCTTGGCCGCCGCTGCGGGCCGGGCCATGCGGCGCAGCACGTCCGGGTGGGCGTGCTGAAAGGGGATGTCCAGATAAGGCAGCAGCGCATTGTCCGGGTCCGCCATCAGCGGGATCAGCTCGCGCACATGCGGGTAGGGGTAGACATAGTGCAGCCGCACCCACAGGTCCTCCGCCGGGGCCAGCTTGCCCAGCTCGCGGGAGAGGTCGAGGATATGGCTGCGCACATCGGTGCCCTTCCACGGATGCGCGGAATACTTGCGGTCGAGGCCATAGGCGGAGGTGTCCTGGCTGATCACCAAGAGCTCGCGCACCCCGGCCTCCACCAGCTTTTCCGCCTCGCGCAGCACTGCATGGACCGGGCGCGACGCCAGCTTGCCGCGCATGTCCGGGATGATGCAGAACTTGCACTTGTGGTTGCAGCCCTCGGAGATCTTCAGATAGCTGAAGTGGCGCGGGGTGAGCCTGACACCGGTTGCGGGCAGCAGATCCACATAAGGGTTCGGGGAGGGCGGCACCGCGGAATGCACCGCGTCCAGCACCTGTTCATACTGATGCGGGCCAGTGACCGCGTGGATGCGCGGGTGATGCTCGCGGATGTAATCCGGCTCGGCGCCCAGGCAGCCGGTCACGATCACCTTGCCGTTTTCCTTCAGCGCCTCGCCGATCGCCTCCAGGCTTTCGGCCTTGGCGCTGTCGAGGAAGCCGCAGGTGTTGACGATCACCGCATCAGCCCCCGCGTAGTCAGGCGAGATGCCGTACCCTTCGGCGCGCAGCCGGGTCAGGATCCGCTCGCTGTCGACCAGCGCCTTGGGGCAGCCGAGCGAGACCATGCCGAGGGTCGGCTGGCCGTCACGGGGCGCCTCGCGGAACTGCGGTTCCGGGGCGAGGTCAGGGCGGAGGCTGGGCGGGTTGCTGGACGGGGAACTGGTCATGCGCGCGCATATATCAGGAATGCGGCAGGAGGCAAGGAAAAGGGGGGTGTCCTGCGTGCACCCCCTGTACACCAGGGGGTGCATTTTCCCCTTGCCCGGACGATAGGCCGGGCAGCCCCCGACCTCCCCCACGGGAGGGGGCTTCACCCCCACCCGAGGCCGGGGGCTGCCCTCCGTTAGGTGTTGAAGCGGGTGCGCCAAGGCCGGTTTGCATTAAGAGAGCAACTGATGCGTGACAAGACAGACGCGCTGTTTCGTGTCATCCCTCAGTGCGAGGCGAAGCCTGCCAGCGGGAACCCTGCTATGTGCTGATGGCGCTTTACAGGGCGCAGGGGGGGCTTCCTGCATTGCACCCCCGCACAGAGGCGGTAAGCTGGCAAAAAGACCCTCGGGCAACAGGGGGAAGAGATGAGGAGTGGGCCGATGAAGCTGATAATCCGGGTCGTGATGGCGCTGGTGCTGACGGTGGTGCTGCTGGCGGGGCTGGTGCTCTTGCTGCCGGGCGAGAAGATCGCGCGGCTGGCCGCCGATCAGCTGGAGGCGCAGACCGGGCGGCAGCTGGGGCTTGGCGGCAAGGTGAGCTTTACCTTCTGGCCCACGCTGGGGGTCAAGGCGGATGCGGTGACGCTGTCCAATGCGGACTGGGCCGGGCCGGAGCCGATGCTGCGGGCGGAGCGGGTGACCATCGGCGTTGCGGCGGCGGATCTGATGCAGGGCAATGTGCGGGTCACCGAGGTCTCTGCCATCCTGCCGCATCTGAACCTGGCCACCAACGCGGAGGGCATTGGCAACTGGGTCTTTGGCGGCGGCGGCGCGGCGGCGGGCAGCACCGGGGCCGGAGAGGGCACCGGGCAGCCGCTGCGGATCGAGGCGGTGGAGCTGACCGGGGCCTCCCTGCGCTATGCCGCGCATGGGGAACAGCCGGTTGAGATGAAGAATGTTGACCTCAGCCTGCTGTGGCCCGATCCCGCAGGCACGGTGAATGCGAAGGTGACCCTGCGCCCGGCGGGCGAGCCGGTGGAGATCGACGCGGAGATCGGCACCTTTGCGGCGTTTCTGGCGGGCGAGGTGTCCTCGGTCGGCGCAACGGTGACGGCGCCCGGCGGCACCGGGCGGTTTGACGGCCATGCCGATATCAATGGCGAGGCCAGCGGGCGGCTGACCTTCGGGGCGGAGGATGCCGTGCGGACCGGCGCGGCGCTGGGGGCGGTTCTGCCGGAGGCGCTGGCGCAAAAGGCGGTGTTCGGCGCCGATGTGACCTATACCGCGGACGGGCGGCTGTCGATGCGCGACCTGGCGCTGGAGCTGGGCAAGAACAGGCTGAGCGGGGCGGCGGATGTGGACTTCGCCAAGCGGCCGCGGATCACCGCCCGGCTGCAGGGCGGGGCGCTGGATTTCAGCGGCGTCACGGGCGCGGAGCCGCCGGACGGCCGCGGCGCGGCGGCGGAGGGCTGGCCCGGCCAGCGCATCGACGCCTCGGTGCTGGGGCTGGCTGACGGGACGGTGGATCTGTCGTTTGACAGTCTGGATACCGGCAGCGTCCAGCTGGGGCCGAGCCAGCTGAACCTGGCGGTTGAGCGCGAGCGGGCGGTGGTGAAATTCCTGCCGGCGTCGATGTTCGCCGGCGAGGTGCAGGGGCAGCTGGTGGCCAACAACCGCAACGGGCTGTCGGTGGGCGGGAACCTCAGCTTCACCGGCATCCGGCTGGAGCGCGCGCTGGGCGAGACCGCGGGCTACCGCCGCCTCAACGGCGAGGCGCTGGGCGGGGTGGAGTTCCTCGGCTCCGGCAATTCGGTGGACGCGATCATGCGCTCGCTGAGCGGCAAGGGCTGGCTGGAAGCGGGCAAGGGGTTCTTTACCGGCTTCGACCTGGAGCAGCTGATGCGCTCCGGCGGCAATGGCGGCAGCACCGTGTTCGACCAGCTGACCGCCAGCTATACGGTCGAGGGCGGCAATTTGCGCAATGAGGACCTGCTGGTGCTGCTCAAGGGGTTCAGGGCGCAAGGCACGGGGCGGATCGGCCTGGGCGCGCGCGACATCGACTATCTGTTCACGCCGCAGCTGGTGCGGGCGGGCCGCGATCAGGTGCTGACCATTCCGGTGCGCATCCGCGGCAGCTGGGACAATCCGGACATCCGCCCGGATTTCAGCCAGGCGCTGCAGCCGAAGCTGGACGGCATCGAGCAGGAGGCCAAGGACCGGGTGCGCCAGAAGCTGAGCGAGGAGCTGGACACCGGGATCACCCCGGAACAGGACCTGAACGACCTGCTTAAGGAACGGATCAAGCAGGAAGCCCGCGACCAGCTGCTGAAACTCCTCGGCGGCGACTGAGCCCCCCAGCCGGAGGCCGGGTCAAGGAGGGCCGCAGGCCCCCGGGCGCAGCCCGGCCTGTCCTTGACGCGGCTGCAGGCGTCTTACACTCGATATGGCGCATCTAAGGGCAGGCCTGTCCTTAGATCGCTTCTCAGAAAAAGAAAAAGCGCCCGCCGGAGGCGGGCGCCGGTCGCCTGCTAACGCAGGCGAAATCCCTCAGTCTGCCGCCTGCGTCAGCAGGCGAAATCCCTCTTTCCTGCCTGATCAGATGGTCTGATCGTAATCGCCCACCAGCGGCTCGGTGCGGATCACGGCGTCGATGTCCGCAAAGATTGCCCGCATCTCCGCCTCGCTGTCAGAGCTTTCGCAGACCACCACCAGGTTCGGGGTGTTGGAGGAGGCCCTGACCAGCCCCCAGGAGCCGTTGTCGAGGATCACCCTTGCGCCGTTCACGGTGACGACTTCCTTGATCGCCCGGCCTGCCAGCTGTTCGCCCGCCTCATGCTTGTCCACCAGCTTTTGCACCAGCCGGTCCAGCACTTGGTATTTTTCGGTGTCGGCGCAATAGGGCGACATGGTCGGGGTGGCCCAGGTCTTGGGCAGCGCCTTCCTGAGGTCGGACATCGACTGCTCCGGGTTGCGGTCCAGCATCTTGCAGACTTCAACCGCCACCCGCATGCCGCAGTCATAGCCGCGGCCCACCGGCTCGGCCAGGAAGTAGTGGCCGGATTTTTCAAACCCCGCCAAAGCGCCGATTTCCTTCACCCGCCGCTTCATGTGGCTGTGGCCGGTCTTCCAGTAGTCGGCGGTGACGCCGTTCTTTTTCAGCTCCGGGTCGGAGGCGAACAGGCCTGTGGATTTCACATCCGCCACAAAGGTCGCATTGGGATAGATCTTGCTGAGGTCGCGGGCCATGATCACGCCGACCTTGTCGGCAAAGATCTCCTCGCCCTCGTCATCGACCACGCCGCAGCGGTCGCCGTCGCCGTCAAAGCCAAGCGCCAGATCGGCGCCGGAAGCCTTCACCGATGCCGACATGTCGTGCAGCATTTCCATCGCTTCGGGGTTGGGGTTGTAATGCGGGAAGGTGTAGTCCAGCTCGTTGTGGCTCTCGATCACCTCGACGCCGATGCGCTTGAACAGCTCCGGCGCAAAGGCAGAGGCGGTGCCGTTGCCGGTGGCGCAGACCACCTTCAGCGGGCGGGACATCTTGAAGTCGCCTGCGAGGTCGTCGAGATAGGCTTCCTTGACGCCCTCCACAAACTCGTAAGAGCCGCCCGGCGCCGCCTGGCCTTCGCCGTTCAGCACGATATCGCGCAGCTCTGCCATCTCGTCGGGGCCGTGAGTCAGCGGGCGTTCAAAGCCCATCTTGACGCCGGTCCAGCCGTTCGGGTTGTGCGACGCGGTGACCATGGCGACCGCGGGCACATCCAGGTGGAACTGGGCGAAATAGGCCATCGGCGACAGCGCCGGGCCGATGTCCTTCACTTGGATGCCGGCCTGCATCAGGCCCAGGATCAGCGCGTTTTTGATCGCCAGGGAATAGTCGCGGTAGTCGTTGCCGACCGCAATCACCGGCTCGATCCCGCGCTTGCGCATCTGGGTGCCGAGGCCCAGGCCCAGGGCGGTCATGCCGGGGAGGTTGATCTCCTCCGGGTATTTCCAGCGCGCGTCATATTCGCGGAAGCCCGTGGGCTTGATCATCGCGTCGCGCAGAAAGCTCCAGGTGTTCGGGGTCACCTCGGACAGCGGTTTGGTCATGTCTCAAAATCTCTTTGCTGGTTAAATGCGAATGGGATCGGCCTTGGCCAGCGCGTCAAAGCGCATCAGGCTTTCGATCAGCTGCGGCATCTGGTCGAGATAAATCATGTTCGGCCCGTCGGACGGCGCGTTGTCCGGGTCCTGGTGGGTCTCGATGAACACCGCGGCAATACCCAGCGAGACAGCCGCGCGCGCCATCAGCGGCGCGAATTCGCGCTGGCCGCCGGTGGAGCCGCCCTTGCCGCCGGGCTGCTGCACCGAATGGGTGGCATCCATCACCACCGGGTAGCCGCCCTGCGCCATCTGCGGCAGCGAGCGCATATCAGCAACAAGCGTGTTGTAGCCAAAGGAGGTGCCGCGCTCGGTCAGCAGGATGTTCTGGTTGCCGGTGCTTTCGACCTTGGCGACCACATTGGCCATGTCCCAGGGGGCCAGGAACTGGCCCTTCTTGATGTTCACCGCCTTGCCGGTGTTGCCCGCGGCCAGCAGCATGTCGGTCTGGCGGCACAGGAAGGCCGGGATCTGCAGGATGTCCACGGCCTCCGCCGCCACCGCGCATTGCGCCTCGGTGTGGACATCGGTCAGCACCGGCACATCAAATTCGCGCCGGATGGTGTCCAGCACCTTCAGCCCTTCGTCGATGCCAAGCCCGCGCTTGCCCGACAGCGAGGTGCGGTTGGCCTTGTCGTAAGAGGCCTTGAACACGAACTGCGCGCCTGCCTTGCCGCAGGCTTCCTTGAGGGCGCCGGCAATCATCCGGGCGTGGTCCGCGGTTTCCAGCTGGCAGGGGCCGGCAATGATGGTCAGGGGACGATCATTGCCGACGGTGAGACCGGCGATATCGATGTTTTTCATGAGCTTCCGATGGCTTTACGATGACACCTGCTCCCGCAGGATGGACGCGGTGAGCGAACACATCAGGTAAATACCGGAAAAGATCAGGAATGCCAAAACGGTATTCTCGAACTTGCGCGGATAGGAGGGTTCATCGCTGGGCACCGGCTCCACCGCGGTGGTCAGGTAGCGGACCTGGCGGTTGGCCTCCAGGCGGGTGGTTTCCACTTGCTGCAAGGCCGATTGCAGCATCAGGTCGCGGGTGGCAAGGTCGGCCTGCGCCATCTGGATCTGGATGCGCAGATTGGCAAGCGAGTTTTCGCCGGCCGAAGCATCGACCATCCGGTTGTTGAGGCTGGCGATCACCGTCTCCAGCCGCCGGATGTCGGCCTCGGCGCCGCTGACCTTGGCCCGGTTGGGGCGGGCGTTGTCCTCCAGGGCGGCCAGTTCCAGGCGTTTTTCCTCCAGCTGGATCTCAAAGGTGCTGATCTGCTGGCGCAGCGCGGCGACCACACCCTCAGGGTCCAGCACGGAGCCCTGCTGCTGCAGCACCACCAGCCGCTGCTGCGCGGCGCGGCGCTGGGCCTCGGCTTCGTCCAGGGCGGCCTCGGCCTCCGACATCTGGTCTGCGCGTTTCTGCTGCGACAGGCTGTTCACCTTTTCCTGGGCATAGGAAATCAGCTTGCGCGAAAACTCCGCCGCGGCGTTGGGGGCGGCAGCGGACACTTCCATCCGCACCACGCCTTCGGTCGGGTCATAGCCGATCTTCACGTTGCGGCTGTAGGTGGCATAGGCCTCCTCGTTGGTGGGGTCGCTTTCCAGCCGCTGGATCGGGTCCAGCCATTCTTGGGTGAAATGCGCCTTGAAGCCCGCCTCGCGGTCCAGCCGCAGCATCGCCTCCTTGGACATCAGGTAGCTTTGCACCGCGATGGAGTCCTGGCTGGTGGCAAACTGGGTGCCGGACAGCAGCCCGCCGACGCCGCCGCCCGCACTGTCGGCCTTCAGCACCAGGAACTCGGACTTGGAGGAATACATCGGCGTCGCCACCGAATTGAAATAAAAGCCCGCGGCCAGGGTCGGCAGCAGCACGAAGAACGCCAGCCGGGCTCCCAGCAGCGACAGCTTGCGGCGGCGGCGGCGCGCGATATCGCGCTGGATCTCCTGGATTTCGCGGGCGCGCCGCTCTGCCGGGCTCAGCTCGGTGGAGGGCAGGGTGGTCTTGCCGGCGGGCACCGTCTGCGGCAGCTGCACAGACCCCGGCGCCGGCGGCGTGCCTGCGGGCTGGGTCTTGTTCTGGGGCACCACCAGTTCCAGCATGTTGGCGCGGGCGAACGGGTCGATGCCGCGTTCGCGCAGCATCCGCACCGCCTCGAAATCCGAGGTGGGGGTCAGGTTGTGCTTTTGCGCCATCCGCCGGGCGAGCCGCAGCTGGCGGCCGGTCAGGCCTTCGCGGCGGATCGCCTCGATATCGGTTTCCATGCTGGTTTCGCGCGGGGAGCTGACCATGCCGGACAGCGGCGCGCCGCCGGCCCGGTTCCCCGCCGCGGCATCGGCGGCAGCGGCGGTGCTCTGCGGGACCGGCCGGGCGTGCGGCTGCACGGCAGCAGCGGCCGCGCCCTGAGGCGCCGCCGCGGTGCCGGTTTCGCGGGCTTCGGCCGCAGCGGGGCTGCGGCGGATGCGGAACTTCTTAGCTCTCGGTTTCGTAGTCATAGAGCTGTTTCGCTTCTTCCAAAGTGTCAAACATATGCAGCTGTCCCTGCAGCAGGACAGCCGCCGAACGGGCAAACTTCTCCAGCGTCTTGGCCTGATGCGAGACGATGATGATGGTGGTGGTCTGCAGCCGCTCCTGCAGGATCTCGCCGGCCTTGCGGTTGAACTCGACGTCGGTGGTGCTGGGCATGCCTTCGTCGATCAGGTAGATGTCGAAATCCAGCGCCAGCATCAGCGAAAAGCTGAACCGCGACCGCATCCCGGCGGAATAGGTGCCGATCGGCTGGTCGAAATATTCCCGCAGGCCGCACAGCCAGCGGCAGTAGGCCTCGACGTAATCCGGGTCCAGCCCGTAAAGCTTGGCGATATAACGGCTGTTTTCCATCGCCGACAGGCGGCTGATCACCCCGCCCATGAAGCCGAGGGGAAAGGAAATCTTGCAGTTGCGGCGGATTTCGCCCTCATCCGGCTTTTCCAGGCCGGCCATCATGTTGATCAGCGTGGTCTTGCCGGTGCCGTTCGGGGCCAGAACGCCCAGCGATTTGCCCGGCTCGACGCAGAACGACACGCGGTCAAGTATCACCTTGCGCTGGGTTCCCGTCCAGAAGGACTTGCTGACGTTTTCAAATTCAAGCATTGCTTGGTCCGGTGCTGCCCGTGCGGCCCCGCAAGGGGGGGCTCTGTCTGCCTCAAGTTGCGCGGGCTTTCTGCCGTGCCCGCGTCCCTTTCTTATCAAAAGAGTGTTAATGGCCTACGCGGCGAATTTGGCCTTATTATGTCGAATTGTGTCATAGATATTCAACGAAGTTTTAACAGTTTGGCCCGCAGCCGGGGGTTTGGGGCGGTTTTCAGCGGCGGAGCGGACCAGCGGGGCGGGGCATGACTGTTTCCGGAGGTGAAACAATGGGCGGCAGCGGGCAGCTTAAGACGCAGATTCGCAACTGCCAGATCTGTGCGGAGCGCTTTGCCGCCACTGCCACTGCGCATGCCCCCCGGCCGGTTGTCTGGTTCCGCCCCGCGGCCCGGATCCTGATCGCGGGCCAGGCGCCGGGGGCGCGGGTGCACGGCAGCGGCAGGCCGTTTACCGACCCTTCCGGCGACCGGCTGCGCGCCTGGCTGGGGCTGACGGAGGCGGAGTTCTATGACAAGGACCGGGTGGCGGTCGTGCCGATGGGGTTCTGTTTTCCCGGCTATAACGACAAGAAAGCCGACCTGCCGCCGCCTGCCGTTTGCAGCAGAACCTGGCATCATCTGGTGATGGCAGAGCTGCCGGATGTGCGGCTCAAGGTGCTGGTGGGCGCCCATGCGCAGCGCTATCACCTGGGGGTGAAGGCGCCGGTGACAGAGCTGGTGCGCGGCTGGCGGGATCATGCGCCGCAGGTCTTCCCCTTGCCGCATCCGTCCTGGCGTAATACCGCATGGCTGAAGAAAAACCCCTGGTTCGAGGCCGAACTGCTGCCGGTGCTGCAGGCCCGGGTGAAGGAGCTGATGCGATGACAGAAGAAACCCCGCTGGATCTGGCCCATGCCGCGATGGAGGCGGCGCCCGCCGAGGATGCCGCGCGCCTGCGGTTTTACGAACGGCTGGCCGATGCAGAGCTGTTCCTGATGCTGGCAGCGGAGGCTGAGGGGGAGCAGATCTCGCCGGAGCTGTTCGAGACGCCGGACGGGGCCTTTGTGCTGGTGTTCGACCGCGAGGAGCGGCTGGCGCAGTTTGCAGGCCAAGCGGTGCCTTACGCGGCGCTGTCGGGCCGGGTGATCGCGCAGATGCTGGCCGGGCAGGGCATTGGCCTGGGGCTGAACCTGGAGGTGGCGCCCTCTGCCATCCTGATCCCGTCAGAGGCGGTCGGCTGGCTGCATCAGACGCTGGGCCACGCGCCGGATGAGGTGGAGGCCGCGGTGGAGATGTTCACCGCGCCCAAGGGCTTGCCGGAGGCGCTGCTGACGGCGCTGGATGCCAAGCTCGCCACCGCGGGCGGGCTGGCGGCGGCGGCCTATCTGGCGGGCGTGCGCTATGCCGGCGGGGGGCAGGGGCATCTCTTGGGCTTTGTCGGTGCCAAGGAAGCCGCGCAGGCCTCGCTCGCCAAGGCGGCCAGCGAGGCGCTGACCTTTTCCGGCATCGAGGCCGGGGCGATGGATGTGGCATTCTTCGCGGCGGAGGATCCGGCGGCGGCCAGCCTGGCCCGCGTCGGGCTGCGGTTCGACCTGCCGCAGCCGCCAGCGCCGCAGGAATACAGGCCGGTGACGCCGGGCAGCGACCCCGAGAAGCCGCCGCGCCTGAAGTAGCCCGTCCTCGCCTCACGCCGGTTTCGCCTTATCTGCTGCTGCAGGGGCATGGCCAGGCGCCATGCCCGGCAACCCGGCAGGGAGGGAGAGAACGATGTCCATCAAACAGACAGCACATGATTTCTGCGAAGCCTGCGATGCAGGCAAGGGGTGGGACGTCTGCAAGCAGTGGTGCGCGGAGGATGCCACGTTCTCTGTCCAGGCGGATGCGCTGGCGGAGATCACGACGCTTGCGGACTATACGGAATGGGCCAAGGGGCTGCTGACCCCGATGCCGGACGCCCATGCGGAGTTCAAATCGCTGGCCGTGGATGAGGACGCCGGGCGCGCGATCCTCTTTGCGGTCTTTCACGGCACCCATACGGCGGATGCCGGCAACGGCGCGCCGACGGGCAGGAAAGTGGCCTCGGATTACGTCTACGTTCTGGATTTCGACGGGCCGAAGATCCGCGGCATGACGAAGGTCTGGAACGATGTTCATGCCCTGACGCAATTGGGCTGGATGTAGGGCCGCAAAACTGAAAGCGCCCGCGTTGCCGCGGGCGCCTGGATGATCTTCGGGGGCGGGTGCGGTTACTCCGCAGCCGGCTCCAGCTTGTCCTGGGTGCGGGTTTCGAAATCGCTGGCGTCGTGGCGCTCATGCAATTGCATATGCGGCTCGCCGAAGGAGCGGTTCACCATGCGGCCGCGCTGCACTGCCGGGCGGGCGTCGATTGCCTTGGCCCAGCGGACCACGTGTTTGTAGCTTTCGGCGTCCAGGAATTCGGCGGCATCATACAGGCGGCCCAGAACCAGCTGGCCGTACCAGGGCCAGATCGCGATGTCGGCAATGGTGTAGTCCTCGCCCGCGATATAGGGGCGCTCCGCCAGCTGCCGGTCCAGCACGTCAAGCTGGCGCTTGGCTTCCATCGCGAAGCGGTCGATCGGGTACTGCCACTTTTCCGGCGCATAGGCATAGAAATGGCCAAAGCCGCCACCCAGGTAGGGCGCGCTGCCCATCTGCCAGAACAGCCAGTTCAGGGTCTCGGTGCGGGCCGCGCCGTCCTTGGGCAGGAACGCCCCGAATTTCTCCGCCAGATGCACCAGGATCGAGCCGCTCTCAAACACCCGCACCGGCTCTGCGCCGCTGCGGTCCAGCAGCGCCGGGATCTTGGAGTTCGGGTTGATCTCCACAAAGCCGGACCCGAACTGGTCGCCGTCCCCGATCTGGATCAGCCAGGCGTCATATTCGGCGCCCGCATGGCCCGCGGCCAGCAGCTCTTCGAACATCACGGTGACCTTCACCCCGTTCGGCGTCGCCAGCGAATAGAGCTGAAAGGGATGCTCGCCCGCGGGCAGGTCCTTGTCGTGGGTGGCGCCGGCAACCGGGCGGTTGGTGGAGGCAAACTGGCCGCCATTGCCTTTCTCCCATTTCCAGACTTTCGGCGGGGTATAGGGGGTGTCGCTCATCTGTCGGGCCTTGTCCTGATTGTTTCCTGTTCCGGGTCAGCCGCGCACGCTGGGGCGGCCGGCTCCGGCTGAGATAAGGGGTTATTTGCAAATTCCAATGACTGGAAGGTCTGCGCGCGGAAATTTTACAATCCGCTCACGCGCCGGCCGTTTGCGGACACAGAGCCGTGAGCCCCCCTTCGCATTTGCCGCCGGGGCAGTAATGTCAATGGCGAAGCCGGAGCCGCGCGCTGGCGGCTCCGGCGAAGCGATCACCAAGGAAAGGGATGATTTCATGAAGCGTCTTGCATTTGCTGCTGCGGCAGCGCTGTCCTTTGCCCTGCCGGCCTTTGCGGGCGAGCAATATGTCGACGGCACCGGCTATGCGGTGTCGGGCTATGACGTGGTGGCCTACCGCAGCCTGGAGATGAACCCGCCCGGCACGCCGCAGACCGCCCCGGTGCGCGGCAACGCGGCCTATACCGCCGAGTACAACGGCGCCACCTGGGCGTTCTCCTCGGCAGAGAACCGCGACACCTTCGCGGCGAACCCTGCCTATTACGCGCCGCAGTACGACGGCCACTGCGCCTATGGCGTCTCCAAGGGCGGCAAGGTGCCCGCCAACCCGAACCTGTGGCGCATCGTCGACGACAAGCTGTACCTGAACATCACCGACGTGGTTGTGGGTTTCTGGGAAGCGGACATCCCCGGCACTATCACACTCGCCGAAGGCAAATGGCCGGGGATCGAACCCAAGGCGGCCTCCGACAGCGTGATCCCGAAGTTCACGTCTGAGGGGCCGGTGGCGAACTGATTGGAACTTGCAGGCAAGGCGAAAGCTTTGCCTGCATGAGATCCAGAGGGGACGTTGAGAGCCAACGCAGCGAAAAGCTGCTTGAGCCCGGTTTAACCGATGCTGCTAAGGTTTTAACCGGCAGCTATTGGAAAACCACTTTGCGACTGGAGCGCGCACGCTCCAGAGACGATAAGAAACCTAAGCGTTACCCAGCTCCTCCGGTCAAATCCTCAGCAAGCATCAGGGCGTTGCCGTCGGGGTCGTAGAATGTTGCGGTCTTGACCATGCCCTCGACGACATCCGTTTCGCCATCAAATCTGACCTTGGCCTGTTCCAGTTTCTGCCGGGCAGAATCCAAATCCGAGACTCCGAAGACTGGTACGCAATTGCCGGGCGCGGGCTTGGTGTGTTCGCCAAGGCCAATGGCGACATCGGGGGTGTTCGTCTGAAGCTCGGACCAGCCCGCATCATCAGCATGGTAGAGCAGTTCAAATCCCAACATGGCCTCGTACCACTTCGCGCTCGCATGGCGATCCTTGACCGACATTGCGATGGTGATGGTGTGGTCTACAGAAACAAGTGACATGTGCTTTCCCTATGAATAAAAATATACTAACTATACTTTATGGACATTGAATTGCTTGTCAACATCACTTCAAGGGCTTGGGCAATGCCCATACTGTCGAGCCTGCATTCAGGTATCGCAGGGCGGCAAGCTCCGCTACTGGCTGCGACCGGCGCAAGCAGGACCGCCTTTGCGCAAAGTATGGACCATTTGATCGAATTGGGCCTGATTGAACGAAACCCTGGCCACGGTCATCCGCTGCGCCCGGAATTCCGGCTCACACAGCTGGGGGGGGCGGCCGCGGCCATCGCCAGTAGGATCCACGGTGTTACTGCAGAGGAAGACAGGCCTCTACTGCGCCGGTCATGGACTTTGCCGGTTCTGACATCGCTCCACACACCGAGCCATTTCAGCGGCATCAAGCGAAACCTGCCAACGATAACAGATCGGGCGTTGTCGCAGTCATTGAAATCAATGGAAGCAAGGAGCTGGGTGTGCCGCTGCGTAGATGGAGCCGCCCGCCCACCCAAGTCTATCTATAGCGCGGTGAACACGGGTGGTCTGATATGTGAGGTCACTGCACCTGCAATCAATTTCCCATAGCAGAACCGGCCGTTCGAAAAAATATGACGGAAGGCCAGTATGTCCCGCCTGGGCCTAATTCCATCCGATGCATTGAAAAGTCTGCTTCCTGCTCAAACTGGACGAAGCATTTTGCTACGCGGCGCCCTTTAACAAACATAGCCCCGCAAAAGCAAAAGCCCCGGACGCAATGCCGGGGCTTTTTAATCTCAAACTGCCGCCAGCCTCAGCGGCGGCGGTCGCGGCGGGAGGACATCGGCTGGAACGCCACGCCCACATGCGCCTCGCAATAGGGTTTGCCCTGCTGCGCGGGCAGGCCGCAGAACCAGAAGTCCTCGGTCGCGGGATCCCCAACCGGCCATTTGCAGGTGCGCTCGGTCAGCTCCATCAAGCCCAGCTTCTTGGCCTTCTTCTCGACCTCGTTCACCTTGGCCAGCGCCTCGGGGCTGATTTCATTGGCCGAGGGCTGCGGCGGCAGCGGCTGGCCGGCCGGGATGATCTGGCGGCGCGCAGGCGTTGCGGGCTTGGCGTCCGCGGACGGCTGGGCCGCGGCCGGGCGCGCCGGTTCGGTCTTGGGCTGCGGCTTGGGCTTGGGCGCGGCCGCAGGCTTGGGCGCGGCAGCGGCGGCGGGTGCTGCTGCGGGCTTTTCCTTGGGCTCTGCGGCCTTGGCGCTGCCGCTGTTGCGGTTGGACAGGCCGAGGCGGTGAACCTTGCCGATCACGGCGTTGCGGGTGACGCCGCCCAGTTCTTTTGCGATCTGGCTGGCCGACTGGCCTTCGCCCCACATTTTCTTGAGCAGTTCGACGCGCTCGTCTGTCCAGGACATCTGTTGCCTTTCCAAGCTAATAGCGGCCCCAGGGGTTCTGCGGCCGCCATCATATTCCGTATGTTGGCTCTATTTTAATCACTGCGGGCGGAGTTACAAGGCATCTTGCGCCCCAAGCGGCAGCCGTTATGCAGGCAAGGCAGCAAAAAACGCAAGGGGACAGCATGGCGGATCGGGGATATCAGGTCGAACTGGGCGCGCGCAGGTTCGGGCAGGTGAACTGGCTGGGGCTGAAAGCGCTGGCCTGGCGCGAGGTGAAACGGTTCCTGGTGGTCTGGACCCAGACACTGCTGGCGCCGCTGGTGACCGCGGCGCTGTTCCTGATGATCTTCAACATTGCCATCGGCCCCCGGCGCGGCGACGTCATGGGGGTGCCGTTCCTGACCTTTCTGGCGCCGGGCATCATGATGATGACGGTGATCCAGAACGCCTTTGCCAATACCTCCTCCTCGATCGTGATTGCCAAGGTGCAGGGCAACATCGTCGACACGCTGATGCCGCCGCTATCGGGTCTGGAGATCCTGCTGGGCTACCTGGCGGGCGCGGTGGCGCGCGGCACGCTGGTGGCGCTGGGCATCGGGCTGGGGCTGATGGCGGTCTTGCAGATCGTGCCCGCGCACCCGCTGGTGGCGCTCCTGTTCATCGTGCTGGGCGCGGCCTTCCTGGGCGGCCTGGGCATTGTCGCCGGGGTCTTTGCCGACAAGTTCGACCAGATGGCGGCGATCACCAATTTCATCGTGACGCCCCTGGCGTTCCTGTCCGGCACTTTTTATTCGGTGGAGGCGCTGCCGCCGGTGCTCAAGGCGATCTCGCATGTGAACCCGGTGTTCTACCTGATCGACGGGGTGCGATTCGGGGTGATCGGCACTTCCGACAGCCCGCCGCTGCTGGGGCTGGCGGTGTGCAGCGGTGCAACCTTTGCCGTCTGCCTATTGGCCTGGGTGATGCTGCGCACCGGCTACCGGCTGAAACCCTGACGCCGCTGCGCCGCTACTGCGCAGGCAGCGGGTCTTCGGCGGGCAGCGCCGCGGCCCTGTTGCGTCCCAGCCGCGGATGCAGCTTGCCCGCCAGCAGGGCGGCAAAGGCCATGGCGCCGGCCCCCGCCGCAAAGATCCCGGCCAGCGGCGACACCATCAGCACCAGCCAGGCGGCCCCCGGCGTCACGATGCCGGAGATGTCGCGGTAGCTGGAATAGACCGCCGACATCTCGGTGCGCTCGGACGGTTTCACCGCCATCAGGAACGGCAGCCCGCCGCAGATGTCCAGGAGGATCAGCGCCGCCGACCCGGCCATCAGCAGAGCCACCGACAGCGCAGGCCAGCCCTGCAGCGCCGCTGCCGCGCCGAAACAGAGGGTGACGGTCAGGAACCCTGTGCGCACTGCCATCCGGATCGAATGCCGCTGCACCCAGCGCTGCAGCAGCGGCGCGGCAAACAGGCAGCCGTTGGTGATTGACAGCAGAATGCCGCCCAGCTCCTGCCCCAGACCCTTCTCGATGGCAAAGATCGGCAGGTAGACCACATAGATCCACCAGCCGGAGGAGCGGATCACCGCAAACAGCCAGCCGGTCACCAGCCGCGGCTGCTCCAGGAAGCGCGGCAGGTATTTCAGCGGGCTGGAGGCGGGGCCGCGGGCGCGGGCGATCTGCTTGCCGTTGCCCATCCGCATCCACCAGAAGGCCGCCAGCATCACGAGGGCCGCCGCGGCGGAGATCAGGAACGGGGCGGGCGCCCAGACCTCCAGCAGCAGCACGCCGGTCATCGGCCCGGCGGTCCAGCCCAGGGCCGAATAGAACATCCGCGAGGTCTCGCATCTGCCCAGCTCGACCCGGGCAATGTAGTCCAGCACATAGGCGTTGAAGCAGACGAATGTGGTGACCGCCGCCATGGTGTTGAGCG
This sequence comes from Leisingera aquaemixtae, assembly GCF_006740765.1. Taxonomy (GTDB): domain Bacteria; phylum Pseudomonadota; class Alphaproteobacteria; order Rhodobacterales; family Rhodobacteraceae; genus Leisingera; species Leisingera aquaemixtae. The sequence continues at coordinate 2,143,483 of NZ_CP041159.1, read as the reverse complement.
CCAGCGCGGCCAGCACCGACGCGGGGCTGCCTTCGATGGCGAAACCTGCCGACAGTACGAACATCAGCGCCCCCAGGCTGTAGGCCCAGCGGCGCGGCACCAGCCGGACCAGCGCGGGCACCATCAGCCCGGCAATCAGCGACAGCACGCCCACCGCAAAATAGGAGGCGGAGACCAGGCCCGCATCCCCCAGCGCCCGGTAGATGATCAGCGGAAACACAGAGATCAGCGTGCCGCGCACCACCGCCTCAAGCCCCGCCAGGATGCCGAAGTCCCGCACCGAGGGCACCGGCGCATGGCGCAGCCATTCTGGAATCCGTCTCTCATGCATCTGCGTGCTCCTGTCCTGCTAAGGGGCAGGGTGGCGCGCCCGGCAGGCGGAGAATGCCTGTTTTCGACGCAGGTGCCGCTCATGGGCCAGTGGCAGGAATATCTTTCTCGCTGGCCGCTGTCCGGTGCGGTTCCTTCCCGGCGGCTGCGGCGCGGCCCGCAGGCGGGCGCACCCGGCCCTCGCGCCAGGCCAGCACGGCGGCCCCGGCCAGGATGATGCAGGCGCCGAGGACGGAAATGGCATCCGGCACCGCGCCAAAGCCAAGGATGTCATAAAGGGCAGCAAACACCAGTGTGGCATAGCTGAACGGTGCAACGAAGGAGGCTTCCGCCCGCGCCATCCCGTTGATGAAACAGGCCTGTGCGCAGGCCATCAGCAGCCCCAGGGCCGCCAGCGCCGCCCATTGCGCCGGGCTTGGCATCTGCCAGACCGGCAGCACCGCGCAGCTGGCGATCGCCAGTCCCAAGAGGTTGTTGACCCATAAGATCTGCAGGGGCGCCTCGCGGCCCGCCAGCTTCTTGATGAAGATCAGCTCCAGCCCCATCACCGCCGCCGCGCCCAGGGCCAGCAGCGCCGCGGGCTGGAAGCTGGCAGGCGTGGGCCTCAGCAGGATCATCGCGCCGGTCAAGGCGATCAGCGCCGCGCCCCAGCGCCAGGGGCCGACCCGCTCGCCCAGCAGCGGAATGGCCAGCAGCATGCCAAAGACCGGGTTGAGGAAGGTGATCGCGGTGGCATCGGCCAGCGGGATATAGGCCACGGAGGCAAACATCAGCGTGACACCCGCCCAGCCAAAGGACGTGCGCCCGATGTGATAGCCCCAGTGCGGCCGGGTGAATTTGGGCCGCAGGATCAGCACCGCCGTTGAGATGGCCATGAAGGCAAATAGGAAGCGGCCGTGGCTGATCTGCAGCGGGTGCAGCGGTTCGCCCAGCATATCCGTCCCCAATGCCTTGGCCATCAGCGTGGTGCCGGCAATGAAGGTCGTTGCCGCCAGGATCAGGGCAGCGGCCAGGGGCGGGTTTTCAGCGGTGTCGCGGCGCATGTGCAAGCGGTGCGGCAAGCCGCCGCGGGATGCAAGCGAAAAGGGGCCGGCGGCTGCCGCAGGCTTGAGGCGGGGCAGGGACGCCGCCCCGCAGATTGCAGAAGATAAGGGGCTCTGCCCCTCTTGGCCTGACGGCCAATTCACCCCGGAGTATTTCCGCAAAGGTGAAAGGGAGGGGCGGAGCGCTGCGGCGGATTGGCCGGGCGCATTGCACAAATGGGGTTTTCTTTCGGGGAAACCTCCATTATGGAACCTCCCTATGATCAAACACGCAGATACCACCATCTCGCGACGCCGACGCCGCCTGGCGTGACCGGCCCTTGATCTGTTGCGCCTGCTCTGCGGCGCATCCCCCCTTGAAATCCATTGATCCACCGTTGACCCAAGGCCAGGCTTACGTCACAGCTTTGGCTTCTACCTTAGAAAAAGGATGATCCCGATGATCCCGTCCGTTCTGCCGACCTACAACCGTGCCCCGCTTGAGTTCGTCAAAGGCGAAGGCGCCTGGCTGACCACGGCGGACGGGCGCCGCTTTCTGGATCTGGGCTCCGGCATCGCGGTCAACGCACTGGGCCATGCCCATCCGGCGCTGGTGGAAGCGCTGACCGCGCAGGCGCAGAACCTGTGGCATGTCTCCAACCTCTACCAGATCCCGCAGCAGCAGGCGCTGGCGGACAAGCTGGTGGAGCATACCTTTGCCGACACCGTGTTCTTCACCAACTCCGGCACCGAGGCCTGCGAGCTGGCGGTGAAGATGGCGCGCAAGTATTTCTACGACAAGGGCCAGCCGGAGCGGGTGGAGATCCTCACCTTTGACGGATCCTTCCACGGCCGGTCGTCTGCGGGCATCGCTGCCGCGGGCTCCGAGAAGATGGTCAAGGGCTTCGGCCCGCTGCTGCCCGGTTTTGTGCATCTGACCTTTGGCGACCTCGATGGCGTCACCAACGCGATCTCGGAAAAGACCGCCGCGATCCTGATCGAGCCGGTGCAGGGCGAGGGCGGTATCCGCCCGGTGCCGGATGCGGAGCTGAAGGCACTGCGCCAGATCTGCGATGAGCATGGCCTTCTGCTGATCCTGGATGAGGTGCAATGCGGGGTGGGGCGCACCGGCAAGCTGTTCGCCCATGAATGGGCGGGCATCACCCCCGACATCATGATGGTGGCCAAGGGCATCGGCGGCGGCTTCCCGCTGGGCGCGGTGCTGGCGACCGAGGACGCGGCCAGCGGCATGACCGCGGGCACCCACGGCTCCACCTACGGCGGCAACCCGCTGGGCTGCGCGGTGGGCTGCGCGGTGATGGATCACATCGCCGATGACGCCTTCCTGGCCGAGGTGAACCGCAAGGCGGGCCTTATGCGGCAGAAGCTCGAAGGGCTGGTGGCCGATCATCCCGAGGTGTTCGAGGAGGTGCGCGGCGCCGGCCTGATGCTGGGGCTCAAGTGCAAGGCGGTGAACGCCGATGTGGTCCAGGCGGGCTATGGCAACGAGCTGATCACCGTTCCGGCAGCGGACAACGTGATCCGCCTGCTGCCGCCGCTGACCCTGACCGATGAGGACATCGCCGAGGCCGTCCGCCGCCTGGACAAAACCGCCGCCCAGGTCGCCGCCGCCTGATTTTCACCTTTTCAAAAATACTCCCGGGGGTCCGGGGGCAGGCAGCCCCCGGCCTTCGCCAGCCAGAAGCGATAGGACTATGAAGCATTTCCTCGACATCCACAAAACCGGCCCCGCAGACCTGCGCGCGATCATCGATCAGGCCAAGGCCACCAAGCAGGCCCGCCTTGGCCGCCCCAAGGCGGCGCTGGATGATGAGCTGCCGCTGAAAGACAAGATGGTGGCGCTGATCTTCGAAAAACCCTCGACCCGGACCCGGGTGTCCTTCGATGTCGGCGTGCGCCAGATGGGCGGCCAGACCATGGTGCTGAGCGGCAAGGACATGCAGCTGGGCCATGGCGAAACCATTGCCGACACCGCGCGCGTCCTCAGCCGCTATGTCGACATGATCATGATCCGGACCTTTGACGAGACCGTGCTGACCGAGATGGCGGAATACTCGGACGTGCCGGTGATCAACGGGCTGACCGACCGCACCCACCCCTGCCAGATCATGGCCGACGTGCTCACCTACGAAGAGCACCGCGGCCCGATCCAGGGCAAGAAGGTGGTCTGGTGCGGCGACGGCAACAACGTCTGCGCGTCCTTCCTGCATGCGGCCGGCCAGTTCGGCTTCGACCTCACCTTCGCAGGCCCGGCGCAGCTGGACCCGGAGGAGGAATTCGTCGGCCTGGCGCGCAAGGCAGGCTCCAAGGTGGTGATTGAGCGCGACGCGGCCAAGGCGGTCGAAGGCGCGGATCTGGTGGTCACCGACACCTGGGTGTCGATGCATGACAGCCAGTCCTCCAAGGAGCGCCGCCACAACATGCTGCGCCCCTATCAGGTCAATGCGGAGCTGATGTCCCACGCCAAGCCGGATGCGCTGTTCATGCACTGCCTGCCGGCCCACCGCGAGGAGGAGGCGACCAGCCAAGTGATGGACGGGCCGAACTCGGTGATCTTCGATGAGGCCGAAAACCGGCTGCACGCGCAAAAGGCCATCATGCGCTGGTGCGCCGGCAGCTGAGACCCGTGCCGTTTATAGCCAAGCTTGAGGCCTAAGGGCCGGCAGGGCGGGGCACTCCCGCCTGCCGCGCCCCCTTCCCTGGAAGGGGCCTTGCCAGTTGGGCGTGGCGCCGGGCCTGCGGCCCGGCGCGGTGACCGGACTGCAGCGGATGCGCGTAAGCCCCCGAACCCCTTGTACAGGGGGCGCATTGCCGCCACCATCCTGCTGCCGGATAGGGGGAGGTTCCGCGATGGCAGACACATCATCAAAACCGCTTGCACTGATCGTGGGCGCAGGGGCGGGCCTGTCGGCCTCCCTTGCCCGGGCGCTGTCCCGGGAGGGCTATGCGCTGCATCTGGCGGCGCGCAGCACGGACAAGCTGCAAGGGCTGGCGGCAGAGACCGGAGCGCAATTGCATGCGCTGGATGGCACCGATGCGGAAAAGGTCCGGCAACTGGTTGCGGGCCTCCAGGGGGCGTTGCGGGTGGCCTGCTATAACCCGTCGGCCCGTGTCCGCGGCCCGGTTGCGGACCTGGACCCGGAACAGGTGCGCAAGGCGGTGGAGGTCACCGCCTTTGGCGCCTTTGTGCTGGGTCAGGCGGCGGCGAAACGGATGCTCACGCAGCAGCCAGAAGACGGGCGGCGCGGCACCATCCTGTTCACCGGCGCCTCTGCCGGGGTGAAGGGCTTTGCCCAGTCGGCGCCCTTTGCCATGGGCAAATTCGCGCAGCGCGGACTGGCGCAGTCGATGGCGCGGGAGCTGCACCCCAAGGGCATCCATGTCGCCTGGATCAATATCGATGGCGGCATCCGCAATGCGTCGCGCCCCGAACGGACAGAGGGCGCAGACAACCCCGACAGCATGCTGGACCCGGATGCCATCGCCGGAGAGTATATGAACCTGATCCATCAGCACCGCTCCGCCTGGAGCGACGAACTGGTGCTGCGGCCCTGGGTGGAGCGGTTCTAGGCAGCAGCGCAAGCCAAAGAAAAACCCCCGCAGCCAAAAGGCGCGGGGGTTTTTGCGGTTCTTGCGGTGCGGCTCAGCCGACGAAGGTGTTGAGCAGCAGGTAGATCACCGCTGACAGAAGGGCGGCGGCCGGAACAGTGATCACCCAGGCGGCCACGATGGTCATGAAGTGGCTGCGGCGCACCAGCTTGCGGCGGCGGCGTTCCTCCGGCGCGATGCGCTTCTCTGCCGGGCGGCCTGCGGCGGTCTTCTTCAGGCGGCGCTCCATGTGCCACTCGCGGAAGAAGCCGACGCCGAACACCGCGCCCACCGCGATATGGGTGGAGGAGACCGGCAGGCCCAGCCAGCTGGCCACAATCACGGTGATGGCGGCGGACAGCGACACGCAGTAGGCGCGCATCGGGTTCAGCTTGGTGATCTGGCTGCCGACCATGCGGATCAGCTTGGGGCCGAACAGGAACAGGCCGAAGGAGATACCAAAGGCGCCGATCACCATCACCCAGGTCGGGATCGTCACCTTGGTGGCAAAGTCGCCGAACTCGGTCGCGTGCACGATGGCGGCCAGCGGGCCGACCGCGTTGGCCACGTCGTTGGCGCCATGGGCGAAAGACAGGAGCGCGGCGGAAATCACCAGCGGCAGGCCGAACAGCGCCTTCAGCGACTTGTTACGGTTCTCCATGCCTTCGGACTGGCGCTTGATCAGCGGCGCGGTGATCACATAGGACAGGGCGCCAATGCCGGCGCCGATCAGCAGCGCGGTTTCCAGGTCGATCTTGACGATCTTCTTCAGCCCTTTGAGAGCCAGATAAGAGGCAAAGGCGCCTGCCATGATCGCGACCAGCACCGGCACCCAGCGGCGGGCGGCGGCGATCTTGTCGTCCTGATAGATGATCTTGGCCTTGATGAAGGCCAGGAACAGGGCAGCAATCACCCCGCCCAGCACCGGCGAAATCACCCAGCTGGCAGCGATCTTGCCCATGGTGGGCCAGTTCACCGCGGCGGTGCCTGCGGCGGCCACGCCTGCGCCCAGCACGCCGCCCACGACCGAGTGGGTGGTGGACACGGGCGCGCCGACCCAGGTGGCCAGGTTCACCCACAGCGCCGAGGAGATCAGCGCCGCCATCATCGCCCAGATGAAGACATTGCTGCTGGACACCGCGGTGGGGTCGATGATGCCCTTGGAGATGGTCGAGACGACATCGCCGCCCGCCAGCAGCGCGCCGGCGCTTTCGGCAACGGCGGCAATCACGATGGCGCCGCCCATGGTCAGCGCGTTGGCGCCCACCGCCGGACCCATGTTGTTGGCCACGTCATTGGCGCCGATGTTGATCGCCATGTAAGCGCCAAAGGCCGCGGCGGCGATCACCACCATGCTCATGGCGGAGCCGCCGAAGAAGACGCCGGCGCCGAGGCCTGCCAGCACGATGAAGGCCAGCGCAATGCCCGGCGCCACCAGCGGGCGGGAGACATAGGCGGTGGCGAGTTCGAGCTGGGAGATCCGGTTCAGGTCCTTGTCCAGCGTGGTCCATTGCGTGCGCTGGGGTGCATCGCTCATAGTCGTATTCCTGATTCTGAGGTCTGCGGACGCGCCTAACGCCGCTGCGGGAGCGGTTCAAGCGTTTGACATGAAAATGTCACATAACTTTTACAATTGGCGCAGCAGCTCCTGCAGCTGCGGCTCCTGCACCAGTTCCGCGGCCTCCTCCGGGCGCATCCACCGGCGCGTGCGCTGGTGGGACTCGGGGTAATCATCCGCAAGCGCCTCGACTTCCGCGGCAAAAATCAGCGTGGTCACCGGCTCATCGGCGCCGTGGCCGCGGCGCTTGAGGTAATTGAACTCGCCTACCGGCTGTTTGGAAATGCGGGCAGAGCGCACCCCGGCCTCTTCCCAGGCTTCCTGCAGCGCCGAGGCCGGCCCGTCCTTACCCTCGACCGGCCAGCCCTTGGGGATGATCCAGCGGCCGGTGCCGCGGCTGGTGATCATCAGCACTTCCTTGCCGTGCGCGCCGGTGCGGTAGCACAGGGCGGCAACTTGCAGGCGGTTCGGTCGTTTCAGCATCGGCCTGAGGATTTCCTCCCAGGCGCGCGTCAGGGTGCGGGTCATCGCTGCTCAGCCTTTGGTGTTGGGTTGGCCCCGTGTTCTTGTGTGAAGTTGTGGGAAAGTATGCGGACTTGCCCGGAATATCAAGGCTGCCGCCTGAACGGAGCCGTCCCGCGCGGTTTTACGGCTGCGGTTTGACGGCCCGCTTGCGGCATCCCGCGCAGTATAGCCGGCAGGGGTGAAAAAAGCACTTACCAGCCAGGCTCCGGCGCTGCGGCGGCGCTCCCGCCCGCTGGTCCGCGCATCAGGGATGCGCTGCCAGCGGTTGGGCCGGGCAGCGCGCCTGCGGCGCGCTGCGGGCGCTCACTTGCGCCGTTTCGCGCGCAGCGTCGGGTCTTCCTGCGTCGGATCCTCCGGCCAGGGGTGCTTGGGGTACTGGGCGCGCATGTCCTTTCGCACATCGGCATAAGAACCTGCCCAGAAGCCGGGCAGGTCGCGGGTGATCTGGATCGGGCGCTGGGCGGGCGACAGGAGCGACACTTTCAGCGGCACGCCGCCTGCGGACGGGTGGCGGGTGACGCCGAACATCTCCTGCAGGCGGACCGAGATTTCGGGGATCTCGCCGTCATAGCTGATCGGGATCTTGCGCCCCAGCGGGGTGATGAAACTGCCCGGCGCCTCGCGGTCCAGCACTTGCGTCTGCTCCCAGCTGAGCGCGGCCTTGAGCGCGGGCAGCAGATCGAAACGTTTCCAGTCCTCCGCCGATTTCACCCCGCCGAGCATTGGCAGCAGCCAGTCCTCCAGCGTGTCCGTCAGGCCGGGCAGCGAGAAATCGGGCAGGTCAAAGCCTTCCGCCCGCACCAGCTCCACCCGTGCGGCCAGCCGCGCCGCAGCACCCGTCAGCCGCAGGCCGAGGTCGCGCACCCCGTCCAGCATCGCCCGCGCCACGGCGTCCGGCGGCACATCCTTCCAGATGCGGTCGTCCAGCACCACGGCACCGAACCGTTCCTGCTGGCGCGCCACCACCCGGCGGTCGCGCTTGGACCATGCGCAGACATCCGTCCAGACGATCTGATCGGCAAACAGTTCGCGGATTTCCGCCAGCGAAATCTGCGCCGCCATCCGGATCTTCGCCTCGCGCGGATTGCCATCGGTATCGAGCGCCACGATGAACGGTGCGCCTGCCAGCGTGTCGCCGCCGTCGAGGATGGCGCCCTTGCCGCCCGACAGCACAAAGCGCGGGGTGCCGCCCTTGCGGCGCTGGCCCGCACGGTCGGGATAGGCCAGTGCCGCCATCATCGCCGCGGACAGGCCCGTATCCCGGCGGCCTGCCTGTTTCTCCAGCCGCCGCGCCTCGCTCTTGATGCGCTCCGCCACCGGGCGGTTCAGCTGATAGGGGTGGCTGCGCGCAAACCCCTTGGGGTCCCTCAACGCCTTCAGCCGCAGCGACAGATCCGCAGGCGCGCCGCGCAGCGGATCACGCTCGCCCAAAAGCGCTGCCAAAGGCGCCGCCGCAGGACCCGCCTGCAGCAGCATATGGCCAAGCCGCGGATGCAGGGGCAGGGCGGCCAGCGCCTTGCCATGCCCGGTGATCCGCCCCTGCGCGTCCAGCGCCCCCAGCATGTGCAAAAGCGCCTGCGCCTCGGCCAGCGCGCCCGCGGGCGGCGGGGTCAGGAAGGACAGATCCTCGGGCGCCGCGCCCCACAGCGCCAGTTCCAGCGCCAGCGCAGTGAGGTCGGCGCTTTCGATCTCGGCGGGCGGGAAGGCCATCAGCGCGCCTTCCTCGCCCTTGGCCCACAGCCGGTAGCAGATGCCCTCTGCCACCCGCCCCGCGCGGCCCTGGCGCTGGGTCGCCTCGGCGCGGGTCACCTTCTCCGTCACCAGCCGCGACATGCCCGAGCCGGGATCGAACCGCGCACGCCGCGCCTGGCCCATATCCACCACCACCCGGATGTCCTGAATGGTCAGCGAGGTCTCGGCGATCGAGGTCGCCAGCACCACCTTGCGGCCCTGCGGCTCGGGCTGGATCGCCGCGCGCTGCTCGGCAAAGGGCAGGGCGCCGAACAGCGGCCGGATATGGCAATGGCCGGGCAGGCGCTTCTCCAGCGCGCCGGCGGCGCGGCGGATTTCGCCCTCGCCGGGCAGGAACACCAGAATGCCGCCGCCGGTGGCCTTTGTGTCTCTCTCCGCCTGCACAACCAGATCCACCAAGGCGTCCACGCGGCGGGCCTGGGCGGGCAGGGGGCGCTCCAGCCAGCGGGTCTCCACCGGATAGCTGCGCCCCTCAGACGTCACCATCGGCGCGTCCATCAGCGCCGCCACCGGTTCGGCGTCCAATGTTGCCGACATCGCCAGCAGCATCAGGTCCTCGCGCAGCGCGCCCGCAACTTCCAGGCACAGCGCCAGCCCCAGATCGGCGTTCAGGGAGCGTTCGTGAAATTCATCAAAGATCACCGCGCCGACGCCGGGCAGGTCCGGGTCCGATTGCAGCATCCGGGTCAGGATGCCCTCGGTCACAACCTCGATGCGGGTCGGTTTCGAAACCTTTGCATCGCCCCGCACCCTGTAGCCGACGGTCTGCCCCGGCTTCTCCCCCAGCGTCTCCGCCATCCGCTCGGCGGCGGCGCGGGCGGCCAGACGGCGGGGTTCCAGCATCACGATGCGGCCTGCGGTCAGGCCTGCCTCCAGCATCGCCAGCGGCACCCGCGTCGTCTTGCCCGCACCGGGCGGCGCCTGCAGCACGGCACGGCCGCGGGCGCGCAGGGCGTCCAGGAGGTCGGGGAGGGCGTCTTCGATCGGCAATCTGGTCATGCCCGCCTTATCGCCAAAGGGGCGGGTCAGGTCCAGCGGTGTGTCCTGAACAAGAGGCTGTTGATTTAACACATAGGGCTGCAGAGGCCCGCGGGGTGGCGCGAATGCGCCGCCCCATGGGGGCGGGCCGGCGCAGCCCGGCTTTCAGCCGGGCGGTACAGACATCGCAACCAATGCGCCCCATTGCGCTTCCTCCCGCTACGCAAACCGCACCAGCCGCGGCGGATTTGCCGCCTTCCCTGCGGCGGCGTGTGTTGTAGGTTGCGCGCCAGACGGCAGGGGCTGGACTTTGCGGCGCCGCTTGCGCCAAGGTCCGCCCATCACGACAGGAAGGCACGCATGGATACCGAACAGCTGACGCAGAAAATCCTCGATGGCGACCGCCGGGCGCTGGCCCGCGCCATCACCCTGGTGGAAAGCGGCCGCAAGGATCACCGCGCCATGGCGGGCGAACTGCTGTCGGAGCTGGCAAAACACAAGCGCCAGTCGCTGCGCATCGGCCTGTCCGGCACGCCCGGCGTCGGCAAGTCCACCTTCATCGAAAGCTTCGGCATGATGCTGACCGGGCTTGGCCTGCGGGTGGCGGTGCTGGCGGTCGATCCCAGTTCGGCGCGCTCCGGCGGGTCCATTCTGGGTGACAAGACCCGGATGGAACGGCTCAGCCGGGACAAGAACGCCTTCATCCGCCCGTCCCCCAGCCAGAGCCACCTGGGCGGCGTCGCCCGCCGCTCGCGCGAGGCGGTGGCGCTGTGCGAAGCTGCTGGGTTCGACGTGGTGCTGATCGAAACGGTTGGCGTCGGCCAGTCGGAAACCGTGGTGGCGGAGATGTCGGATCTGTTCCTCCTGTTGCTGGCGCCCGCGGGCGGCGATGAGCTGCAGGGGGTGAAGCGCGGCATCATGGAAATGGCCGACCTCATCCTGGTGAACAAGGCCGACGGCCCCCTGAAACCCGTCGCCACCCGCACCTGCGCCGATTACTCCGGCGCCCTGCGCCTCTTGCGCAAGCGCCCGCAGGACCCGGAGGGCTTCCCCAAGGCGCTGATGGTGTCCGCGGTGGAAGAACACGGGCTGGACAAGGCCTGGGAGGAGATGCAGGCGCTGACCGCCTGGCGCAGGGAGAACGGCCACTGGGAGCGCCGCCGCGCCGATCAGGCCTGCTACTGGTTCGATCAGGAGGTGCGCCAGGCGCTTTTGGCGCGGCTGGAAACACCGGACGCCAAGGCGCAGATGGCAGAGCTGGCAGGCACAGTTGCAAGCGGCGGCAAAAGCCCGGGCGAGGCGGCGCAGATAATGCTGCAGGCGCTGGGCGCTGCCTGACGCCGCCTGACGGGGCAAAAAGGGCGGCTGCAGGGGCTTGCGGCCGGCCGGAAACGGGTGCAGTAAGCCCGGCAAGAAAGCTGAGTTGAATCACTTGACGCTGTTGCCGGTTGAGCGTAAGAGCAGCGGACCAGTTTTCGGGCGCAGCCAATGGCCGCGCCCCTTGTGATTTGGCGCCGGACTGCCAGCGCCTCCAAAAAACGAAGGATGAAGATATGTCGCGCCGTTGCGAACTGACCGGAAAAGGCCCGATGACTGGCAACAATGTCAGCCACGCCAACAACAAAACCAAGCGCCGCTTTCTGCCCAACCTGAACGACGTGACCCTGCAGTCCGAAGTTCTGGGCCGCGGCGTCAAGCTGCGCATCTCCGCAGCTGCCCTGCGCTCGGTCGACCACCGCGGCGGCCTGGACGCGTTCCTGGCCAAAGCCAAGGACGAAGAGCTGTCGGCAAACGCGCTGAAAGTGAAGAAAGAGATCGCCAAGGCACAAGCCGCACAGGCTTAATTTCCTGGCCTGATCCCTTCACCGGATCGGATTACACACACCGCGCAGGGGCATCCTTGCGCGGTGTTTGCGTTTGCGCAATCTGCCGCAGGGTTGCGCCTTGCGGGGGCCGCGCCGCGGGGGCATATCTTGCGGTGATGATCCGTGCCTTGCGCATATCCCTTGGCCTGTTCCTGGCCCTGATGGTCGCCCTGACCGCCCACAGCGCCGCCGCCCGGCAGGGGGAGCGCGATGCCGCGGGCCAGATGGTGATCTGCACCGGCACCGGCCCGGTCATCATCTATGTGGACAGCGAGGGTCAGCCGGTAAAGCCGCCGCACCATTGCCCCGATTGTGTCGTGCATGTCCTGGACGCGGTGATGCAGCCTGCGGGGCTGGTGCTGCCGGTTGCGGTTTCCAGCAAAGTGGCTGCCGTGCGGGCAGCTGCGCTGCCCGCGGTGCAGCAGATCCTGCGCGCCACCGCCCGCGCGCCGCCTGCTGCCGCCTGAACGGCCAGGACCACTCCCAATTTGAAAACTGAATACCTACCAAGAGGAGACAGGATATGTCCCTGAAGTCTGTTGTCTTTGCAGCCGCGGCGGCTGCTGCCTTTGCCACTTCTGCCTTTGCGGGCGATGCCATGATCATGGTGCACGGCCAGTACGCGCGGGTGTCCTCGCCGGCTGCCAAGGCCGGTGCCGCCTTCATGGAAATCATGAACAAGGGCGAGGCCGATGATCAGCTGATCGGCGTGCGCTCCGACGTGGCGGCCAAGGTGCAGCTGCACACCCACAAGGAAGGCGGCGACGGCGTCATGAAGATGATGCATGTGGAGGAAGGCTTTGCCGTGCCGGCAGGCGCTACCCATATGCTGCAGCGCGGCGGCGACCACATCATGTTCATGGGCCTGAAGCAGCCGCTGAACCACGGCGATGTGGTGAAGGTCACGCTGGTGTTCGAGAAAGCCGGCGAGGTCGAAATTGACGTGCCGGTGGATCTGGAGCGCCAGGACGGGGCCCACGGAAACATGGATCACTCCACCCACACCAATTAAGGCCCGCAGGGCAGGGCGGGCGCGGCGTCAGGCTGCGCCGCAGCCCTCCTTCGCGCCCAAAGCCCGCCCTTGCGGCGGGCTTTTTTGGTGTTTGGGGCTAGCGGAGCAGCTCCGCCACCCAGGCGGGCACGGTTTCGCTGGCCGGGCCGAAGCGGCGCTCAGCAAAGCGGGAGGCGGCGGCGGAGGGTTCCAGGTTCAGCTCCACCGTATGCGCGCCCGCCAGATGCGCCTCATCGACAAAGGCCGCGGCGGGGTAGACCTCGCCCGAGGTGCCGATGGCGGCAAACAAATCCGCCTCCGCCAGATGGGCATAGATCTCCTCCATGAAATACGGCATCTCGCCGAACCAGACCACATCGGGCCGCCCCGCAGGTGCCGCGCAGGCGGGGCAGGGCTGGCCGGTCTGCATCTCCAGCGGCGCAGGCCAGCGGTGCCCGCAAACCGCGCAGAGCGCGCCTGCCAGCGTGCCGTGCATATGCAGCACCTGCGCGGCCCCGCCCGCCTCATGCAGGGCGTCGACATTCTGGGTGACAATCACCACCTCGCCCGGATGGTCCGCCTGAAGCTGCGCCAGCGCCTGATGCGCCGGGTTGGGCTGCGCCTTTGCCGCCTGCGCCCGGCGGGCGTTATAGAAGCCATGCACCAGATCCGGGTTGCGCGCGAAGCCTTCCGGCGTCGCCACATCCTCGATCCGGTGCTGCGCCCAGAGGCCGCCCTCATCGCGGAAGGTTCCCAGCCCGCTTTCGGCGGAAATCCCGGCGCCGGTCAGGATCACTATCTTCGCGCTCTTTTCCATTGCCCTGAAACCCCCTATCACTGCTCCCGTCCAAAGGAGCCGTTTGCCAATGCCTACCCGTATTCTGTTTGTCTGCCTAGGAAACATCTGCCGCTCCCCGGCGGCGGAGGGGGTGTTCCGCGCACTCTGCCCGGAAGCCGAGACCGACAGCGCCGGCACGGCGTCCTACCACGTGGGAGAGCCGCCCTACGGCCCGATGCAGGCGGCGGCGCGGGCGCGGGGGCTGGATCTCTCGGACCTGCGCGCGCGGCAGTTCCGGGGCGCTGATTTCGGCAGCTTCGATCTGATTGTCGCCATGGATGCCAGCAATCTGGACAACATCGAGGCGCTGCGCCCGGCAGGCAGCGAAACCCCGGTGCGCCTGTTCACCGATTACGCGCCCGAAAGCGGCGCGGACCATGTGCCGGATCCCTATTACACACGTGATTTCGACGGCTGCCTGGACCTGATCGAACAGGCCGCAAAGGGGCTCAAGGCGGCGCTCTGATTACTCTGCAATCACCCGGAAGCCGCCTGCCAGGAACGGCAGCTGCTGCACCGCCGGGTCGATCATCTTGCTTTGCACCAGGCGGCGCACGGTTTCGGCCACATCGCGCGGCACCCGGTCGGCCCAGTCGGCGGCAGTGAACAGAGAGATCGTGCGGGACATCTCGCCAAAGGGCAGCGGGAAGGCGTCGATCTGGTCGTGGAAGCGCCCCGCGCGCATGAAGCCCAGCGGCGTGGTGATCGCCCAGCCGATCCGCCGCGCCACCATCGCCATCAGCGCCAGATGCGAGCCGACCTCGAACCGGTCCTCGACCTCCAGCTTCTGGCGGCTCAGCAGCGCCTCGATCTGCTGCGAGATCAGCTGCTCGCGGGCATAGCGCAGGAACGGCAGCCCCTGCAGCTGCTCCGCCGCCTGCGCCGCGTCCGAGACCGCACCGCGCGGCGCCACCAGGATGAAGGGATCGCGCACCAGCGGGTATTCCACCAGCCCCTCGTGCAAGCCCCCGGCGGTGGCGGCGACGGCGATATGCAGCTCGCGCGCCTCCAGCGCGCGGATGATGTCGTGGCTGGAGGCGGTGATCATCTTGAACCGGCACTGGGTCAGGCTGTCGGCCAGGATGGTGGCCAGCCGCGGCGTCAGGTCATTGTCGAAATCGTCGATCAGCCCGATCGACAGCGCCTGCAGGTGGGACAGGTCCATCACCGTCAGCTCGCTCTGCGCCAGCCGCAGCTCGCCCAGCACCGCCTCGGTCCGCGACAGGAAGCTGCGCCCCGCCGCCGTCAGCACCATCGGGCGGCGTCCATGGTCGATCAGCTCGCTGTCCAGCGCCTTTTCCAGGTTGCGCATCTGCTGGCTGACGGCGGGCTGGCTCAGGCCGGTCAGCTCAGCCGCCTGCGCCACCGAGCCGGTCTTGGCCAAAGCCTCGAACACTTCCAGCCCGCGCAGGGTAACACCTTTGATCAACATATGAACTGCTCCAATACCTTGCGCCGTTCTTTCCGGTTTGGGGCAGTGCGGTCAAGAGGGGCGGGGCCGAGGCTCCGGCCCGCTGCGAAAATGCCGCAGCGCGAATGTATCAAAACGGCAAAAAGGCGCCCCCGGGGGACGCCTTGGCACTGCCTGGGCAGGCGGCGCGGCTCAGCTGCAGCTGCGCGCCGCGTGGTCGCCAAAGGCCTTGTAGCGCTGCCACAGCCGCTCGTCATTGCGGTTGCTGGACTGGCGCACGACCTGGGCCTTGTGCGGGTCCGCAAACCACTTGGAGACGGTCTTGCGCTCCGAGCGTGTCAGGCTGCGGTTGGCGACATTCTGGATGCAGCTGCACAAGGACGGCGTCGCGGCGGTGCGGTCCGACTGGCGGCAGGCGCGCTCAATGGCGCCGGCCGAGACGCCTGCGGGCGCCAGTGCTGCAAGAAATCCTGCGCAAAGCGCGGCTGTCAGGAAAGGTTTCATCTGCTCATGCCCCGGTTCTTGGCAAGCGGGTCTGATGCCCGCGGGAATGGCCCGCAGTATGGCGCAAGCCGGGGCGCGTTTCAATCGTGGTAAACGGGGGGGCAAAGGCGCCGGAGCGCTGCGGCTTGCGGCGCTCCGGCGGCCTGGTGCTCAGGTCTGGTTCGGCCCGCGCATGGCGCGCACGGCCTGGCGCACGGCTTTCCAGTCTGCGGCCTCGGCGTCCTTGCCGGCTTCTTCGCATTCGCGCATTTTCTGCGCGGCTTCGGCCTCGGCCTTGTCGCCATGCGCGCTGTAGAGCGCGCGAGCATACTCAGCGGCTTTGATTGCATCCATGCGGGTCGTCCTCCTTTGCTGTGGTCATCACCCGTCAGCGGGGCGCGCGTCTCGCGGTAGGCATGGAGTATAGCGCATTTTGGCCGGGCGTGCAGGGAACCGGGAGAATTTGAGGGGTTCGGGAGGTGCGGGAAGGGCAGGGACCAAAGGCCGTGCAGCAAGTCGGAGGGCAGTGCCCGCCCGTTTTGCCGGAGGCAAACCTTTGGTTTGACGGGGCGGATCTGGCGCTGCCCGGCGGTGCCGCCGGGCGGGAGGTTTATGAGCACTGTCCGATGGTGGTCGTCGAGGGCTGTGGCTGACCTTGGGGAGGCGCATCGCGCTTTCCCGTGGGGAAGGTCAGGCGCGGCCCGGCCTCTCGGCCGGGCGGGAGGCTAGATTTCTAGCGTGCTCTCTGCCGACACCGGTGTGCGTGCGGGAACGGCTTTGGAAGGTGAAGATACGTCACCAAAAATCATGTCGCGATAGTGGGAGATGTTTTCAAGCCGGCGCTGTGTGCCTTCGGCGTCTCCGCTCACGAACCATAGGCCAGTGCAAAGAGCCGCGTACAGTTTCCAGTCGCCTAGGCTTGTGCCCAGTTGCTTCTTGAAGGCATCGGAGAAAACCGAGGGTTTTGAGATGCTCGCTTTCTGAAGTTCATTTTCGAGCTGAGCGACTTTCGCATTGAGGCGGCCAATCTCTGCGCGCAGCTGATCTTCCGTTTCACTCGCAATGGTCCTGTCGCTGGGCGCATCCTGAATGGTTGAATTCACCGCCAGCAGCAAGGCAGGTAAAGCCGCCAGAGGCTCCAACGCTTCAGGGAGCGCATTGGCGCCGGTTTCCGCGTGAAAGCGTTCAATGCTTTGGGTGACCTGCGCGGCGAGGCCTTGCAGGGTTGCAGAGGCAATAACCCGGTTTTTGAACAAGTGGCTGACGGACTTGGGTTCGTGCTTAGGGAAACTTTCTTTGCTTGTCGGCGGCGCGTCGAATTCAGCCCTGATGCGCTCGATTTCGGCTGCGACGGCTTCGGGGCTAGCGTTCCAGACGGGATCTTCGATTAGGGCAACCTGCCGCTGGAGTTCCCAGTCGAGCGGTTCTCCCTCAAGAAAGCCTTGGTACCAAGTGCGCCAAAAGGACCAACAACTATGGGATAGTTTCTTTGTCCATGAAGCCAAGTCGAATGACCCGCCTAATCTTTGGTAGAACAGTAGTGAAGGGTCATCAGGCAGATGAGCCAATTCCATTTGGAGGCGGTGAAGCTCTCGCATACAGGTCTGAAAGGAAAAGTTAGACAGATGTCTTTCAATAATATCAGTTGGTTCCGGTGTAGCTGATTGTGTAGCCAGTTGCCGCGCACTGTGGTCTATTAAAATTGATGCCTCACCTGAATTGGATAGCCAGACTGAAACATCTGGGGAGTGTTCGTTTAAAAATGCATTCGCCATTGTGATGGATGGAAAAATCGGCAGTGCGTCTGGATCTTGTATGTAACAACATTGGCCCAACAGGCTGCGAAGGTGTGACAAGAAGAAGAGATTTGCACGAGGGCCTTCTTCTGGACTTGGCAGTCCTGCAGCCAGTAGTGGGATGGTAGTGAGAGCGGTTCGAACTAGCAGGACATTGTGGAAGGGTTTTGCCGTTGGTTCAGCAAGTCTGGACGCAAAAGCTTGAAACTCTGCCTCCAACTCATTGCGATCTTGCTCATCCATGTCCATTCAATCCACCTTGACCAAACCCCGAATCCAAATCATATGCCTGAGCATGACTGACCTCGCTCACATCCGCAATTTCTCCATCGTCGCCCATATCGACCATGGCAAATCCACCCTCGCTGACCGGCTCATCCAGGAGACCGGGACGGTGAAGGACCGCGACATGAAGGAACAGCTGCTCGACGCCATGGACATCGAGCGCGAGCGGGGGATCACCATCAAGGCCAACACCGTGCGCATCGACTACACCGCGCAGAACGGCGAGACCTATGTCCTGAACCTGATCGACACCCCCGGCCACGTCGACTTCGCCTATGAGGTCTCCCGCTCCATGCGCGCGGTTGAGGGCTCGCTCTTGGTCGTCGACTCGACGCAAGGGGTGGAGGCGCAGACGCTCGCCAACGTCTATCAGGCGATTGAAGCCGATCACGAGATCGTTCCCGTCCTGAACAAGATCGACCTGCCGGCCTCCGACTGCGACCGGGTGGCGGAACAGATCGAGGATGTGATCGGCATCGACGCTTCCGGCGCCATCCAGGTCTCGGCCAAGACCGGCCAGGGCATCCGCGAAACACTGGAGGCGATCGTCCAGCACCTGCCCGCGCCCAAGGGCACCCGCGACGCGCCGCTCAAGGCGATGCTGGTCGACAGCTGGTACGACAGCTACCTCGGCGTGATCGTTCTGGTCCGCATCATGGACGGCGTCCTGAAAAAAGGCATGCGGGTCAAGTTCATGTCGAACAACACCCTGCACCACGTCGACCGCATCGGCGTCTTCCGCCCCGCCATGCAGACGGTGGACGAGCTGGGGCCGGGCGAGATCGGCTTCCTCACCGCCTCGATCAAGCAGGTGCGCGACACCCGCGTCGGCGACACCATCACCAACGACCGCAACGGCACCGAAAAAGCCCTGCCGGGCTTCAAACCCGCCCAGCCGGTGGTGTTCTGCGGCCTGTTCCCGGTCGACTCCGCCGAATTCGAGGACCTGCGCGACGCCATCGACAAGCTGGCGCTGAACGACGCGTCCTTCTCCTTCGAGATGGAAACCTCCGCCGCCCTCGGCTTCGGCTTCCGCTGCGGCTTCCTGGGCCTGCTGCACCTCGAAGTCATCCGCGACCGGATCGAGCGCGAATATGATATCGAGCTGATCACAACCGCGCCCAGCGTGATCTACCACGTCTACATGAAGGGCAAGGACAACGAGCCCGGCGAGATGATCGAGCTGCACAACCCCGCCGACATGCCCGACCCCTCCAAGGTCGACCACATCCAGGAGCCGCGCATCAAGGCGACCATCCTGGTGCCGGACGAATACCTGGGCGACGTGCTGAAGCTCTGCCAGGACCGCCGCGGCATCCAGATGGATCTCTCCTACGCCGGCTCCCGCGCCATGGTGGTCTATGACCTGCCGCTGAACGAGGTGGTCTTCGACTTCTACGACCGCCTGAAATCGGTGACCAAGGGCTATGCCTCCTTCGACTACCAGATGATCGGCTACCGCCAGGACAACCTGGTCAAGATGTCGGTGCTGGTGAACGACGAGCCGGTGGATGCGCTCTCTACCATGGTCCACCGCGACCGGGCCGAGATGCGCGGCCGGGCGATGTGCGAGAAGCTCAAGGAACTGATCCCGCGCCACATGTTCAAGATCCCGATCCAGGCCGCCATCGGCGGCAAGGTGATCGCCCGCGAGACCCTCTCGGCGCTCCGCAAGGACGTGACCGCCAAATGCTACGGCGGCGACGCCACCCGGAAGCGGAAGCTTCTGGACAAGCAGAAAGCGGGCAAGAAGAAGATGCGCCAGTTCGGCAAGGTGGATATTCCGCAGGAAGCGTTCATTTCCGCCCTCAAAATGGACAGCTAAGGCTGACCATTTTCGAGGGCGCGCGGGCGAAAGCGGTTGGCGCAGCCAATTGCGTGCCCGCACCCCGGCGTTCTGCGGCGGAAACGAGACCTATTCAAACGGTTGCAACACGGGGCTTCGGCCCCGTTTTTCGTTGCTGGCCGATCCAATGTCCCGCCCGGCGGCACGCTAAGCGGAAGCGGAACCTTAAGTTCTTGGACAAGCCAAAGGCGGGCAAGAAGATGCGACAGTTCGGCAAGATGGACATATCACAAGAGGCAATCATCTCTGCGTTGAGGGTGGATGAATGGGCTGATCTAGGGTTGCGTGAGGAGTAGGTTGGGCGTACTTAATCCTGGCATTTCTATCGGAGTCAGGAAAATGTCTAAGTCGAAAGGCAAAACAGCCCTCGCCCCCCAGCACTCGTCTGTTCTGTTGCCCGAAATAGAGGCAAATTCAGAAGAGTTAATTTCTGATGTAACAAGCGCACTTGGCGTAGATAGAGAGCTATTGCCAAGCGATGAGCAAATTTCTCATGTTTGGAGCAATATTCCGCGTCAATTGCGTAAGATCCCCCCTGAATTAAGGGACTTGGGCATGGTTCGGCTGTGTTTGGCAGCAAGTGTGGGTCTATTTGATAGTTCTATAAACTACATTTGGAATGCTACTATTCTCGAATTGCGGAGAAAAATTTCCACGTTTGGTCTCAATACTGTCAGTCAGATGACTGGCGACAACTATACGGAGGAAAGCCTTAAGGAGTCGAAAGATTTTGATCTCCTAAAGTTGTGCCTGCAGCTTAACTTGCTTTCTGAAGAGGCCCACTTCAAGCTTGATCAGTGCCGAGCTATGCGCAACCACTTTTCTGCTGCGCACCCATCTATGGGAGATGTGGATGAGGATGAAGTAATAAGCTTCATGAGCCGATGTGCCAAATATGCTCTTTCAGGAACGGAAACGCCGACTGGAGTAGATATTTCTGAGTTGGTTAAGGCGCTTAAGGGGGCAACGCTCACTGAATCTCAGAAAGAGTTTTGGGAGCAAAAAATCTCAGGTACTAATTCTGCTCAAAAGAGTTTTATTGCTAACTCGCTGCACGGGATTTATTGTGATCCGGGGTCGGCCCAGAGCACTCGGCAAAATTGCATCGATGTGGCGTCTGAAGTTTTTGAGACGCCATCAGAGCTTTCTGGGGCGATAGACGCGCACATAAAATACAAAGGGCGTGGTGAGGAAGCAAAAGTCGCTGCATCTAGAGAGTTTTTCCGTCAAATAGGAAGAGTCGATTGCCTGTCTGAGAGTGAAATTCATGATCTCTTTAGTCGTGAGTGCGACAGGCTGATGAATGTTCATAATCAGTTTGACAATTTTTATAACGAAGTTCCTTTTGCTGAAAGGTTGCTCGAAACCTTCAGTCAAACTACGCCGCCTGAGACGGTTCGAGATAAGCTCGTGGATACCCTAATTACTTGTTCTGTGGGTAATGAATATGGAACCTCGCGTGGAGCAGATGTTTACTACAAGCAAGCTATTGAAAAATTTTCGGCTGCTATGATTGCTAGAATGCTGGATATTCCAAATGAACGCAACCTTGTCGCATCTCGAATCAAAACAGAAAACAGGTGCAGGAATAAATATGTGTCTATTCTCAAAAGCGTTGATCGTGAGAGCGTACCGGTGAGGTATAAAAAGCAATTCGATAAATGGGTTTCTTAAGGAGGCTAGATAAATCTCCGACTGCCATTACGTTGTAGCTTTGTCTATGTTCCGCCCGGTCGCCAGACCGGGCAGCGCCCGTCCCGCCCCCCACGGGGCGGGCGCTTCGCTTCCCACCCCGCCGGGCCGAGCGCTGACCTCCGCGCTCGGATCTGACATCTCCGCTACCATCCGGGCGGAGAGTCCCCCATGCGCCACTCTCCGCCCATCCGCCGCCCCCCCGCAACTCTCCGACTGAAAACCCACCCGTTCCATGCTATCCTCCACCCCGTTCATCTGGGGAGGATAACACCATGAAACACCTGACTTTGGCCGCCGCGATCGCTCTCTTGGCGTCTCCGGTGCTGGCCGGGCAATGTCCCGCCGACATTGCCGCCATCGACGCGGCACTGGCGGCTGGCACCGAACTGTCGGAAGAAGATCTGGCAACCGTCCAGGAACTGCGCGACGAGGGCCAGGCCCTGCATGACAGCGGCGATCATGACGCCTCGGTTCAGACCCTGGCCGAAGCCAAGACGCTGCTGGGCATCGAATAACCCGCAACAGAAAACGCCCGGCGGCAAAACCGGGCGTTTCCAAGCTGCAAGTCCGGTCGGTTTACAGTGCGTCCTGCACGTCCTGCGCGGCGCCGCTGATCGCCTGGCCGGCCTTGGAAATGTCGCGCCCCGCGCCCTTGGTGGTCTCGCAGGCCGCCAGGCCCAGCAGCATCAGCGCACATGTGAAAATCCGGATCATCGTCGAAGGCTCCTCATCTCTGCTCAAACCCTTTGGCAAATACCTAGCAAGCCGCCCCGGCGCAGGCCAGCGGATTTGCAGGCCGGCGGATTTGCGGGGCAGGCAAGGGGCTTGAGCCAAGTCAAGGCCGGGGCTCCGGGGCCGGGCTACTCTGCGCAGGACATTACAGGAGGCAGACATTATGGATCTTTCCACCCGCAAACAGGCGCTGGAGGCGCGCCGCACTGAGCTGACCGGGCATCTGAGCGAGGTTGAGCACACGCTGGACGCGCCGATGCCCAAGGACTGGGAGGACCGCGCCTCCGAGCGGCAGGGCGATGAGGTGCTGGAAAGCCTCGGCAAGGCGGAACTGGACGAATTGCGCCGGATCGATGCGGCGCTGGCCCGGATCAAGGCGGGCACCTACGGCATCTGCGCCTCCTGCGGCGAGATGATTTCGGACGCGCGCCTGGACCTGCTGCCCGCCGCGCCGCTGTGCAAGACCTGCGCCGCGGAGGGGGCGGGCTGAGCCTGCGCCCCGGCCCCAGCGGCGGCCGCTGGGGTTTACCAAAAATTTGCAACTTATAAGGTAGTGCAATCCTTCGAAATCGCGGGCATATTGATCTGGATCAAGGCTGTGGCTTTGACCTTGCGGCACGTTGCGCGAAAAATTGAGCTGGAGGGTATGGACTATGAACTTTTCCACCAGAAAACAAACGCTTGAGGTGCGCCGGATGGAGCTGGCGGGGATTCTGTCGCAGGCCGGACTCGCGGCGGAGGCGGCCGCGGCCTATGCCGCGTCCCGTCTGCAGCGGGCACCGGCCGCCGGGGTGCCGGCCAAGGCCAGCCTGGACGAGCTGCGCCGCATCGACGCGGCGCTGGCCCGCCTGCGCGAGGGGTCATACGGCTTCTGCCAGATCTGCGGCGACGATATCGCCGACGACTGGCTGGACCAGCGCCCGGCCTCGCCGTTCTGCAAAAGCTGCGCTGCCTAGCCGGGGCAGGGCGCAGCCGCACGGGCCGCGCGCCCGCATCCGCCGGAAACCATAAGCTTCTCACAGCCAGCGGGCGCCCGTCCCGCTGGCTGCTGCCGTTTGCGGCGGGGGCGGCGGCGGCGCGCCGCGGCAGCGCTGCACCAGTCGCGGCTTTCGCGCCAAAGGCCCCGTTGCCGTGCCTGCCGGGATGTGCCACAACCTGATGCAACAGACTGAACACATGAGTTTAGCAAATGCCTGATTTCGCCGAACGCCGCCGTATGATGGTGGACACCCAGATCCGCCCGTCGGATGTCACCAAATACCCGATTATCGAAGCCATGCTGGCGGTCCCGCGCGAGCAGTTCGTGCCCGCCGCGCAGCGCGAGGCGGCCTATGCCGACCAGAACGTGAGCCTCGGCGGCAGCCGCGTGCTGCTGGAGCCGCGCACCCTGGCCAAGATGCTGGATGCGCTGGACATCCAGAAGGACGAGCTGGTGCTCGATGTGGCCTGCGGGCTGGGCTATTCCACCGCGGTTGCGGCGCGGGTGGCGCAGATGGTGATCGGCGTCGAGGAAGACGAGGATTTGGCGGAGGACGCCCAGACGCTGCTGTCCGAGACCGGTGCCGACAATGCGATCGTGCACACCGGCCCGCTGGCAGAGGGCGCGGCCGAACACGGGCCGTATGACGTGATCCTGGTGCAGGGCGGGGCAGAGGAGCTGCCGGCGCCGCTGCTGGCGCAGCTCAAGGACGGCGGCCGGATTGCGGCGCTGATGATGACCGGCGCGCTGGGCGAGGTGAAGATCGGCTACAAGAGCGGCGGCGGGATTTCCTGGCGGTTCGACTTCAACGCCGCCGCGCCGGTGCTGCCGGGCTTTGCTGCTGCGCGTGAATTTGCGCTCTGACCGCACCGGTCGGGCACGGCGGCTGACGGGGCGGGGCCGCCGCCACAGGGGAGAGGCCGGACGCCGGTGACGCTGGCGCCTGGACACGGACAACTCACCGCGGCTGGCGGCGCGGCAGAACAAAAGGCAGGCAATGCGAATGAAATTCCCGGCGAGTGTGTTTAAGGCTTTTGTGTTTGCCGGCGGCGTGGCCGCCACGGCGCTGATGCCGCTTCAGGCGGCTGCGGACAACCTGTCCGACGCCATGATCGGCGCCTATAAGACCAGCGGTCTGCTGGAGCAGAACCGGGCGCTGCTGCGCGCCGCGGACGAAGACGTCGCAATTGCCCTGTCCCGGCTGCGCCCGCTGGTCCAGTGGACGGTGAACGCGGCCAACTCCTATAACGAGGTCAACTTCAATCAGACCCGCAACACCCTCTCCACCCAGCTGGAGCTGACCCAGCTGCTGTATGATGGCGGCGCCACCCGCCTGGACCGGCTGGCGGCTCAGGAAATCGTGCTGGCCACCCGGCAGGCCCTGCTGAGCGTGGAGCAAACGGTGCTGTTCCAGGCGGTGCAGGCCTATGTCGGCGTCCTCCAGTCGCAGGAAAACGTGTCCCTGCGCCGCAACAACCTGCGGCTGCTGCAGGAGGAGCTGAAGGCCGCCCAGGACCGCTTTGAAGTGGGCGAAGTCACCCGCACGGATGTGGCGCTGGCCGAAAGCCGCGTCGCGGCGGCGCGGGCGAACCTGACGGATGCCGAGGGCACTTTGCTGACCGCCAGGGCGACCTACCAGCAGATTGTGGGCCGGGCGCCGGGTGCCATTGCCGGCCAGCCGGCCTTGCCCCGCCAGCAGGTGTCGCTTGACGGCGCGCATAACGTCGCGCTCAGGAACCAGCCGGATCTGCTGTCGCAGCAGCACGTGGTCAAGGCGCGGGAGCATCAGGTCGCGTCTGCAACTGCGGGCCTTGGGCCGACCGTGAGCCTGCGCGCAAACGCCGGGGTGAGCGAGGACGTGCAGGACGGGCTGGGGGCCGCGAATTCTTCCAGCATCGGCATCACCATGTCGCAGGATCTTTACGCCGGCGGCCGCAATGCCGCCGTCCGCCGCCGGGCCATTGCCAACGCCGACGCAGAGCGCGGCGTGCTGATCAACACCCAGCGCGCCGTCCGGCAGGCGGTGAGCGAGGCCTACTTCAACGTCGAAACCGCGCGCGCCAGCCTGGTCTCCTCCGGGGAGCGGGTGCGCGCCTCCAAGGTCGCCTTTGACGGCATCCGCGAGGAAGCCACCCTGGGCGCCCGCACCACGCTCGACGTGCTGCAGGCAGAGCAGGAATACCTCGACGCCCAGACCGAGCAGGTGAACGCCCGCGCCAACCAGGCGATTGCGGCCTATCAGCTGCTGCAGGCGCAGGGCCTGCTGACCGCCGAGCACTTGGGCCTCGCGGTGGAGATTTACGACCCGACGCTTTATTACAATCTGGTCAAGGACGCGCCCGCCCACCGCAGCAAGCGCGGCAAGGATCTGGACCGGGTGCTCAAGGCCTTGGGACGTAACTGATAATTCATCCTATCTGTTGTGCGGTTGCAGGAAGGCGGCTACACTTTCCGGCAAGAGGCAAGAGTGGTTTATAAAATGTCCGACCCAGTTACCCATGCTGAGATTGAAGATGTATTGTCCTCGATCCGCCGCCTGGTGAGCGAAGACAGCCGCGGCCAGCCCGCGGCGCCGGAACC
The DNA here is from genome assembly GCF_006740765.1 of Leisingera aquaemixtae. Classification (GTDB taxonomy): domain Bacteria; phylum Pseudomonadota; class Alphaproteobacteria; order Rhodobacterales; family Rhodobacteraceae; genus Leisingera; species Leisingera aquaemixtae. The sequence goes on along the minus strand of NZ_CP041159.1, from coordinate 2,118,208 downwards.
GGCGGCCCGTCTGGTGCTGACGCCTGCGCTGCGGGTGAAGGATCCGCAAACCCGCAGCCCGGAACCGGCGGATCGCCCGGGCACCCCGGGCGGCACACCGCAGCCGGATGAGGCGCCCGCGCAGGACGCCGCCGCCGCGGCACGCCCGGCGCAGGACGCTGAGCTTGCGGAGGACGCTGGCCGCACGGAAGAGGCGGCAGACGGAACCGCAGCGGACTCCTCTGTTTCCTTCCGCCACCGCGATGCGCGCTCCGACTCCACCTCCGGCCCGGTTTCCGAGGCCGGTCCGGTTGTCCTGCGCCCCGCGCAGAAAAGCGAACCGGAGTCCGTTGCAGAGCCTGCGCAGCCCGGCGGCGCGGCGGCCCAGGCGCCCTGGGCCGACCCCGATGCCACGCTGTTTTCGGCCGCATCCGGCACCGCGCCGCAGGATACCCCGGCTGGGGGTCTGGCGGAGGATCTGGCGGGCGGCACAGCCGGCGCCCGCGCCGCCTCGGTGGTCCGCAAGATCGCCGAACTGGAGGCCCGCAGCTCTGGCGCGCGGGATCAGGCGCAGCAGCAGTGGGAGCCTGACAGCAAGACCGAAGCCCCCTTTGCCGCCACCCTGGTCGATACCATCGAATGGCGCGACGAACCGGCGCCTGTCCGCAGCACCGCTCAGGCGGAATCTGGTGCTGATTTCAGCCCTGCGGAGGAGATCCTGGAGGCCGCCGGCGAACCTGCGGAACCCGCGGATGCCGGCAGCGCGGCGGAGACGGTGGTCGAGGCCGCCTTCACCGGTGCGGCCATGGATGCGCTGGCGGAGTCCGGCGACAGCTATCTCGACGAAGAGGCTCTGCGCGATCTGGTCGCCAGCATCGTGCGCGAAGAGCTTCAGGGCCCCCTGGGCGAGCGCATCACCCGCAATGTGCGCAAGCTGGTCCGGCGCGAAATCCACCGCGCCCTGGCCGCGCATGACCTGCTCTAAGGCCTGACCGCAGCCGGCAAACCGCTGTTTGAAACAGGGTCCAGCAAGGCACGCCGAGGGCGTGCCTTTTCTGTTTGGCCAGCCCGGAGAAACAGGGAGAGGCGGACCGGCCGCCGCAGCCTTGCAACGCAGCCCGTCACCACAGCCTTGAACTGCCGCCTTTCAATAAGGGGCTCCCGCCCGGCGCGCGGCTTTTAGACAAAGCCGCTTGCCCGTTGGGCGTGGCGCCGCGCTGTGCGCGGCGCCACGCCCAAGGCCGCGGACGGTTCTGGCGCCAGCCAGGGCAGGCCTGCGGGGGCGGGAGCGCCGCCGCAACCGGCGGGGTCAGAGCGTGACGGGCTGCGCCAGCTCCAGCAGCTGGTCCAGATCCATGTAGCGCTCCAGATGACCGGCCAGCGCGTCCAGCGTCTCCTCGACGCCGTCCTCATACCCAGCCTGGCTCTCATGCCCCAAGGCCCCCAGCACGCTGGCGCGGAAAGGATCCGAGGAAAACAGCCCGTGCAGGTAGGAGCCTTTGACGCGCCCGTCGGCAGAGGCTGCGCCTTCGGGGCGGCCGCCGATGCTCAGCCAGGCGCGGGCGCAGTCGGCGCCAGTGGTGCGGCCCATGTGGATCTCATAACCGCTTACCGCCAGGTTGCCGTCGCGGGTCACCGCCTCGGTCAGCGTCACCCGCTTTTCGCCTGCCATCACCGTGTGCACGTCCAACAGGCCCAGCCCCTCGACCTTGCCGGGCCGCCCGTCGACGCCCTCGGGGTCGTCAATGGTCTGCCCGAGCATCTGGTAGCCGCCGCACAAGCCCAGCACATGGCCGCCGCGGCGGTAATGCGCCAGGATGTCGATGTCCCAGCCTTGGCGGCGGAGATAGGCGAGATCGCCGATGGTCGACTTGCTGCCGGGCAGGATCACCAGATCCGCATCGCCGGGCAGGGCCCGGCCCGGCGGCACGATCTCCACCGTCACCGCAGGCTCCGCCGCCAGCGGGTCCAGATCGTCAAAATTCGCCATCCGCTCCAGCTGCGGCACCACCACCTTGCAGGCACCGCCCTTGTGCGAGGCGATGTCCATCATGTCCTCGGCCGGCAGTTTCCAGGCATCCCAGAACCACGGCACCACGCCCAAGCTGGGCCAGCCGGTGCGCGCGGCGATATCGTCCCGCCCGCCGTCAAACAGGCTGAGGTCGCCGCGGAACCGGTTCACCAGAAACCCCACGACCCGCTCCAGGTCCTGGCGTTCAAGCACTGCATGGGTGCCGACGATCTGCGCGATCACCCCGCCGCGGTGGATGTCGCCGGCGATCACCACCGGCACCCCAGCCGCGCAGGCAAAGCCCATGTTGGCAATGTCGTTCTTGCGCAGGTTGGTCTCGGCAGGCGAGCCCGCGCCCTCGATCAGCACCAGATCCACATCCGCCGCCAGCCGCCGGTAGCTCTCCAGCGCCGCCTCCAAGAGGCCCGATTTGTCGCGCAGGAACGAGCCCGCGCCTTGGGTGCCGCGGCGCTTGCCCTGCACGATCACCTGGGCGCCGGTATCGGTCTCGGGCTTCAACAGCACCGGGTTCATGTCGGTATGCGGCGGACGCATGGCGGCCCGCGCCTGCAGCGCCTGCGCACGGCCGATCTCGCCGCCCTCGGGCGTGACGGCGGCGTTGTTGGACATGTTCTGCGGCTTGAACGGCGCCACCTTCAGCCCGCGCCGCACATAGGCGCGCGCCAGCCCCGCCACCAGCAAAGACTTGCCGACATTGCTGCCGGTGCCCTGGATCATGATCGAACGCGCGCGTGTCATCCCGCTGCCATCTCCCTGCCTGCGCCCCGCATTTCACGGGCCTGCATAGCAGGTTAGACGCTGCCGTCCATAACGGCTGCGCCGGAACCGTCGGCACGCTGCCCCGGGGCGACCGGTTGACGTTGGGGAAATTCGCGCAGGCAAAAGAAAAACGCGCCCCGAAGGGCGCGCTTTTCAGCAATGCTGGCAGCAGCCTTTAGGCGGCTTCAGCCTGTGCGGCATTGCGGCGCTCGCTTTCCTCGCGCGACAGCGCGACCGAGGTCCGTACCCCGCGGCCGACGAAGTCCATCAGGCCTTCGACCACCCGTTCGTTGGGGTCGATACCGGCGCAGGACAGCACTTCGCGGCCATCGCGCGAGCGCGCCCAGCGGGCGATTTGTTCCGGGCCATTGCCGTATTTCTTGTCGTCGGCGATGGCATCATCCAATGCGGCCAGGACCACGGCAGCAAACAGTTTGCGGGCGCGGTTGCCTTGCTCGTTGTTATAAGCGGTGCCGTCTACGAAATCTCGCATCTCGTATCCCTTGTTGTTCTTGCTATTGCAATTTTCGGCGTAGCGCTGCTTATGGCGGAATTGTGACGATTCGGATAGGGCGCAGATGCATAGCTTTCATGCAAATTGCGCATACCTTTTTCACCGATTCCACACCATATCCTTGTCTTGCCAGCGCCAAGCCCGCCAGATATAGGGGCTGGTAAGAATTCATCAACCATCTGAAAGGCATTTTTCCATGCCCAAGATCAACGGCAATGAAATCCGCCCCGGCAACGTCCTGGAACATAATGGCGGCCTTTGGGCAGCGGTGAAGGTCGATCACGTCAAACCCGGCAAGGGCGGCGCCTTTGCCCAGGTCGAGATGCGCAACCTGCGCAACGGCTCCAAACTGAACGAGCGGTTCCGCTCCGCCGATAAGGTCGAGAAGGTGCGCCTGGAGCAGAAAGACCAGCAGTTCCTCTATGAGAGCGACGGCATGCTGGTGTTCATGGACGCTGAAACCTACGAGCAGATCGAACTGCCGGCAGAGCTTCTGGGCGACCGCCGCCCGTTCCTGCAGGACGGCATGACCATCGTGGTGGAATTCCACGAGTCCGAGGCGCTGAACGCGACCCTGCCGCAGAAAGTCACCTGCAAGATCGTCGAGACCGAGCCGGTCGTCAAAGGCCAGACCGCCGCCAACTCCTTCAAGCCCGCGATCCTCGACAACGGCGTCAAGGTGATGGTGCCGCCGTTTGTCGGCCAGGACGAGATGATCGTGGTCAACACCGAGACCATGGAGTATTCCGAGCGCGCCTGATCCAGGCCGCGTCCCGGACGTGAGAAAGCCGCCCTCCCTCGGGGGCGGCTTTTTCCGTTCCTGCGCGGCGCCTAAGGCGGTTCTGAAAACTCTTGGCAGACGTTTTCAGCAAACCTGTGCGCCGGCGGATGGATCACCCCGCAGGCAGCGCCAGGCTGAAGCCGCATTCGTCCATCATCTTGCCATAGGCGGCGGTGAAGCCGCTGAGCGAGGCTTCATAAACCATATCGTTCCCCGCCCAGATCTCCACCCAGCGGCCCTGTTTCATCGCTTGCAGCATCGGCACATGGTCCTCAAACCGCAGAACGCTTTCGGCCTCCGCCAGACCTTCCTCATTGATCCTTGAATTGATCCCTGCCGCGATCGAGAACGTCCGGTCGAAGTCAAAGATGAAATCCACCGTGCCGCCCTGCTGCATCATGGTCGGGTAATGGCGCGCCGCATATTCCTGCACCTGGGCCATCGGATAGGCTGCGGGCGGGCCGGCATCGCCGGAAAACACCTCCAGCGCCAGGACCGGATCGCCGTCGCCGCCGGTCCAGGCGCGGCAGCTCAGATAGCTGTCCTGTTCCGTCACATGCGGCTCGGTGGCGGCATGCCAGTCATTGTAATTCCAGTAATCCGCCAGCGCGGGGGAGGCCGCCAGCGCAGCCAGGCAGGCCCCGAATATCAGTCGCATGAAACATCCTTTTCGTTGATCACCCGCAGGTTTTGCCCGCGACCCTAGCGCAAGGATGTGAACAGAGGATTGTCAGACCCCCAGCGCCTCCAGCCGCGCCTCCACCATCCCCCGGTAGTCGGCGCCGAACAGCCGCAGATGCACCAGCGCGGGCCACAGCTGATAGATGCGGCGGCGCGCCTCATGCCCCGGCTCCAGCGCGCCATAGCTGTCATGAAACGCCGCAGGCGGAGTGCCGAACAGGTGCAGCATCGCCAGATCAACCTCGCCGTGCCCGTGATAACAGGCCGGGTCGATCAGATAGGCGCCAGCGCCGCTGAACAGCACATTTCCGGTCCACAGATCGCCATGCAGCAGGGCGGCAGGCGGCGCGGCGGGCAGCAAGTCCGGCAGCCGCGCGCACAGCGCCTCAATCCGCAGCTGCAGATCGCGGGGCAGGGCGTCCGGGGCGGCCAGCAGGCGGCGGCGGGCCCAGAACGCCGGCCAGTCCGGCAGCGGCGCATTGGGGATCGCGACGGTGCCAAAGGCATAGTCCTCCGCCCAGCCGTACTGCCGGCCTGTCACCGAATGCAACTGCCGCAGCGCAGCGCCCAAGGCCTGCCAGCCCGCCGCGCCGGCCGCGGTCTCCTCCAGCGCCTCCATCAGCAGCACAGGACCGGCAACGCCCAGCACCTCAGGCGCAGGCACGCCCGCGGCCCGGATCGCGCGCAGCATCGCCGCCTCCGCCGCAACCATCGGCCCGGTCTTGGCCACCACCCGGCGGCCATCGCTTAAAGACAGAAGCTGCACCTCCGACAGGTCGCCGCCATGCAGCGGCCGGGCGCGCGCCACTGCCGCGCCCAGCAGGGACAGAACCGTCTGGTTCAGCCCGCTCACTCTTGCCAGGTGACGCGGGCGTCCCCGGCCTGCATCTCCCCCTTGGCGCGGTCGAACCGCAGGTAGGCAATGCCCTTGCCGCCCGATTGGGTGAACAGCGTGCCAGCCGGCTTGCCCCCGGCGGTGATCTCCGTCCCCACCGGCGCCGCGCCCTCGACCTCAACCGTGCGGAACCCCTTGCGCAGCTCGGTCTTGTGCTTCATCCGCGCGGTCACTTCCTGGCCGACATAGCAGCCCTTGCGGAAGTCCACCCCGTTCAAAGCCTCAAACCCCGCCTCCAGGATATAGCTCTCCGGCCCCAGCTCGACCCCGGTTTCCGGGATGCAATGGGCGACCCGGATCGCGTCCCAATCGCTGCCGTCATCGCCGCCTTCAAGCCCATAGAGCCGCCAGCCCATCGCCGGGTGGCGCGGATCCTCCAGCGCCCCGTCCGGAGCCGCCCCGGTGCCGCGCTTGACCTGCAGCTCCGTCATCTCCACCTGCACATCGGCGCGCAGCCGGTACATGTTCAACCGCTTCAGCAAGCCCTCGGCCAGCGCGGCGTCCACGTCCAAGAGGACCGCATCGCCATCGCCCGCCAGAAAGAAATCCGCGATGTACTTGCCCTGCGGCGTCAGAAGCGCGGCGTAAACCAAGCCGTCTTCCAGCCGCTCCACGTTATTGGTGACAAGCCCTTGCAGGAAGCTCTTGGCGTCGCTGCCGCTCAGGCGCAGGATACGGCGGTCGCTCATGTGTTTTCTCCTGTGTGCCTCTGGGGGCGTTTCGCTGCTTGGCCCAGTGATATAGGAAGCAGGGCGGAAGAAAACAGCAAATCCGCCCAGGAGGCCCCCATGCCCGCGCCGGTCAGCATCGTGATCCCGACCCTCAACGCCGCGGAGGAGCTGCCCGCCTGCCTGGAGCATCTGATGGAGGGGCTGGGCGCCGGGCTGATCCGCGAGCTGATCATCACCGACGGCGGCTCCGCCGATGAGACCCGCGCCATCGCCCAGGCCGCAGGTGCCGAATGGATCAGCGGCGCGCCCTCGCGCGGCGGCCAGCTGCGCCGGGGCTGCGCGGCGGCCAGGGGCGATTGGCTGCTGGTGCTGCACGCCGACACCCGCCTGGAGCCGGGCTGGGCCGCAGCGGCGGCGCAGCATGTGCAGGAGGGGCAGGGGCATCCCGCCTACTTCCGGCTGCGCTTCCGGGCGCGCGGGCTGCTGCCCGCCTGGGTCGCCGGCTGGGCCAACCTGCGCGCCCGCCTGTTCGGGCTGCCCTATGGCGATCAGGGCCTGCTGATCCGCCGCGAGGAATATGAGGCCGCGGGCGGCTACCCCGACCAGCCGCTGATGGAGGATGTGGCGCTGGTGCGCCGCCTCAAGGGGCTGACCGCCTTGCCCTCAGCGGCGCTGACCAGCGCGGCGCGTTATCAGCGCGCCGGCTGGTTGCGGCGCGGGGGGCGGAACCTGTGGACGCTAGCGTGTTACTTTCTGGGGTGCGACACACACAAACTGGCGGCTTCTTACAGGAAATAGAAGAGAGGGCAGCGCCGGTCCGCGGGCGGAAGCGAAGCGCCCGCCCATGGGGGAGGACGGGCGCTGCCCGGCCTTTCGGCCGGGCGGAACAGTTCATCCTGACTACCCGAACACCTTGCGGGCAAAGCGGCGGAACCAGCGTTCCTTGCCGTTATGCGCCGCGCCCTCCGGCACCTGTTCTGCTTGGGCGGCGATGCTGGTGGTATCCACCAGCGTCTTGCCGTCCTGAAACTGCAGCCGGTACAGATCGGCATAGATGCCGCCGCGCGCCAGCAGCTCGTCATGGCTGCCCTGGTCCACAACCCGGCCGCGGTCCATCACCACGATCTTGTCGGCGTTGCGGATGGTCGACAGCCGGTGCGCGATCACCAGCGTGGTGCGCCCGCCCGCCAGCTTGTCCAGCGCCTGCTGCACGACTTTCTCCGACTGCGCATCCAGGGCCGAGGTCGCCTCGTCCAGCAGCAAGACCGGCGTGTTGCGCAACAGCGCCCGGGCGATCACCACCCGCTGCCGCTGGCCGCCCGACAGGGCCGAGCCGCGCGGGCCGACCCGGGTTTCCAGGCCATGCTCCAGCTTGGGCAGGAAATCCGCCACATGCGAGGCATCCAGCGCCGCCTGCAGCTCTTCGTCGCTGACATCAGTCCGCCCCAGCACGATGTTCTCGCGCAAGGTCTCGTCAAACAGCATCGCATCCTGCGTCACCACCGAAAACAGGCTGCGCAGGTCGGCGGTGTTCAGGTCCTGGACCTCGACCCCGCCGACAGTGACCGACCCCGTTTGCGGATCGACCATCCGCGTCAGCAGGTTGAAGATCGTCGACTTGCCCGCGCCGGAGGCCCCGACCAGCGCCGTGGTCTTGCCGGCCTCGGCCGCCAGGTTCAGCCCCTGCAGGATCCGGGCGTCGCCATAGGACAGGCCAACGCCCTCCAGCCGGATCTCCGGCAGCCCCTCCGGCGCCGGCTTCGGCGCGGCAGGCTCGCTCAGCAGGATCGGCGCGTCCAGCAGCTCCTTGATCCGCTCCAAGGCCGCCGCCGCGCCCTGCCACACGCCCGAGATATTGGCCAGCCGCCGCATAGGTTCAAACGACAGCCCGATCGAGGTGAAGAAGCTCATGAACTGGCCGACGCTCTTTTCCCCGGCGATGATCTCATTGCCGCCATAAAGCAGCACCGCCATGAAGCCGACGCCCGCCATGATGTCGGTCATCCCGGAAATCGAGGAGGTGCCAAAGGCCGCCTTCACCTCGGAGCGGACAAATTCGTCCTGGCGTTCGCCAAACCGGCGGGCCTGGTACTCCTCCAGCCGGTTCAGCTTGACCGGCACGATGCCGTGGAAGATCTCGTCCAGCCGGGTCGCCAGATCGGCGCCCAGATCGCGCGCCCGCGACGCCTTCTTGCGCACGTAGCGCTGGATCGAGGCGATCGGCAGCAGCAGCACCGGCACCCCGATCAGCAGGATCAGCGTCCAGCGCCAGTCGATGCTGAAGGCCACGCCCAGCACCGCCACCAGCGCCACCAGATCGCGGCCCGCGCCGGTGATCACCGCCTGCCAGACCGCGTTGATCGCATTGACGTCCGACTGCACCCGCTGGATCAGCAGCCCCGGCGGGTGCTGCTGGTGAAACGCCGGGTCCTGGCGGATGAGGCGGGCCAGCATGTCCTTGCGCAGATGCGCGGCAGAGGTTTGCGACACCTTGCTCAGCAGCACTTTCTGGGTGACGCTGGACACGCCGCGCAGAGTGAAGATCGCCAGAAACGCCAGGCTGACCCAGACCAGCGCGTCGGAATTGCCCGCGACAAACACCAGGTCGAACATCGGCTGCATCATATAGCCGAGCGCGCCCATGGTGGCGCCTTCCACCAGCATGAAGATCACGGCGACGCCCAGCAGCCCGATGTAATGGCGCAGGTATCCGCGCCACAGCCAGCCGAACAGTTCCTTCGAGGACTTGTGCGGTTTCTGACTCATTGCAGCGATTTCCGGCAGGAAATTCGTGTCATTGCGGGCCTTTCCCTGTCGTTCCTGCGCCATTTAAGCAGGTGGGCAGCAGGGCGCAAGCAATTCGCCGTGACGCAGCGCTCTGCGGAATTGACCCGGCGCGCCGTGCGGCTAGTGTGGCAGGACAGATCAACCGCGGCGGGCAGGGGCGTCCTCCGCGCTGCAAGGAACACCTAAGATGAGCGGATCAGTGAACGTGTCGGCAGGCCGGTCTTACCTTGCCATCCCAGGGCCTTCGGTCATTCCGGACCAGGTGCTGCAGGCGATGCACCGCCCGTCTCCCAATATCTACGCGGGCGAGCTGGTGGAGATGACCGCCACCCTGATTCCGGACCTGCGCCGGGTGGCGCGTACGCAGCATCAGGTTGCGATCTACATCTCCAACGGCCACGGCGCGTGGGAGGCGGCGCTGCAAAACACCCTGCAGCCGGGCGACAAGGTGCTGGTGCCCTCGTCGGGCCGCTTTGCCATCGGCTGGGCGGAAATGGCGCAAGGTTTGGGCATCGAGACCGAGATCCTGGACTTCGGCAATCACGCGCCCTGGGACATGGACCGGATCGCCGCGGCGCTGGCCGCCGACACCGGCCACCGCATCAAGGCGGTGCTGGGCGTGCATGTGGACACCTCCAGCTCGATCCGCAACGACGTCGCCGCCCTGCGCCGGGCGCTGGACGATGCCGGCCACCCGGCGCTGCTGATGGCCGACTGCATCGCCTCGCTCGGCTGCGACCGGTTCGAGATGGACGAATGGGGTGTGGATGTCATGGTCACCGCCTGCCAGAAGGGGCTGATGGTGCCTGCGGGCATGGGCTTTGTGTTCTTCAACGCCCGCGCCGCCGGCGCGCGCCGGGCGCTGCCGCGGATCAGCCGCTACTGGGACTGGGAGCCGCGCGCCAACCCGGAGGAGTTCTATCAGTATTTCGGCGGCACCGCGCCGACCCATCACCTCTACGGGCTGCGCGCCGCGCTCGACATGATCCACGCCGAGGGGATAGAGGCGGTCTGGGCCCGCCACGCCCGTCTGGCCCGCGCCATCTGGGCCGCTTGCGAGGTCTGGGGCCGGGACGGCCCGCTGAAGATGAACGTGCCGGACCGCGCCCTGCGCTCCCACGCGGTCACCGCGCTGCACATCGGATCGCCGCTGGGAACCGAGCTGCGGATGTGGCTGGAGCAGAACCTGGGCCTCACCCTTGGCATCGGCCTGGGCATGGCGCCGCCGCGCAGCCCGGAATGGCACGGCTTCTTCCGGCTGGGCCACATGGGCCATGTCAACGGCCATATGATCATGGGCCTGCTGGGCGGCATCGAAACAGGTCTCAAGGCGCTGGACATCCCGCACGGGGACGGCGCGCTGGAGGCCGCGGCAACCGCGCTCGCGGGCGTCTAGGCCTCCGCCCGGGCGCGGGCAAAAGGCGGCGTCACGCCTTTTGCGACTTCAGCCGGATGTCCAGCCTGGTGATGAAATGGTTGATCAGTACCGCCACCACCAGCACGGGAACCAGCCCGTACATCACCCAGATCACAAAGAAGATCCACATGAGGTTGATTCCGGTAAAAGTGATCGCGGCAGTGAAGAAATCCGGCATGCCGTCCGGCAGTTCGTGGTCACGCATGACTTATCTCCAAGTACTACTGCAAAATGGTAGTACAGGAGTGGTGAATGTCCGGTAAAACCGCCGCGATCCGGGCGCCGCTGGCAAAATTCAGCCCGCCCGGCCCGCCGCCTCCAGCGCCCGTGGCAGCGCGGCGGCAAAGGCGTCCAGCTCCGCCTCCGGCCCGCAGCTCACGCGGATGCAGCGGTTCTGCGGCGCGGCAAAGGGCATCCGCACGAAAACCCCCTGATCCACCAGCGCATCCAGCACCGCCTTGGCAAAGGCGCCGTCCCGGCCGCAGTCGATCGCCACGAAATTGGCGGCCGAGGGCAGGGCGCTCAGGCCGTTCTGCGCGGCAATCTCCGCGATCCGCCCCCGCGCCGCCTCGATCTGCGCCGTCACCTGCGCCAGCCACGCCTGATCCTGCAAGGCCGCCAGCGCGCCCGCCTGCGCCGCCCGGTTCATGCCGAAATGGTTGCGCACCTTGTTGAAGGCAGAAATCAGCTCCGGATGCCCCAGCGCATATCCCGCCCGCGCCCCCGCCATGCCGTAGGCCTTGGAAAACGTGCGCATCCGGATCACCCGCGCATCATCGGCGCTGATGGGGGCCGCGGTGCCCTCGGGCGCGCATTCCACATAGGCCTCGTCCAGCAGCAGCAGGCAGCCCGCGGGCAGCGTGTCCAGCGCCGCGGCAATGTCTGCCCCCTTGTGCCAGCTGCCCATCGGGTTGTCGGGGTTGGCAAGATAGACGATCTTGGCGTCCGTCTCCGCCGCCTTGGCAAACAGCGCGCCGTAATCCTCGCGGTCGTCCTTGTAGGGCACCGTGTGAATCACACCGCCAAAGCCAGACACATGGTAATTGAACGTCGGATAGGCCCCTTGCGAGGTCACCACCGCATCGCCCTGGCCGATCAGCAGCCGCACCAGGCAGCCAAGCAGGCCGTCGATGCCTTCGCCGACCATGATGTTGTCCGGCCGCACCCCGTGATGCGCCGCCAGCGCCTGGCGCAGGTCATGGTTCTCGGCATCGCCGTATTTCCAGATCTCCGCGGCGGCCTGCGCCATCGCCGCAACCGCCCTGGGCGAAGGGCCGAAGATGTTTTCATTCGCCCCCAGCCGCGCAGTGAAGGGCACGCCGCGCGCGCGCTCTTGGGTTTCGGGCCCGACAAAGGGCACGGTGGCGGGCAGGGAGAGGGCAAGCGGGGTGTAACGGGGGCCAGTCATGGCGGCAGATAACCCCAAGCGGCGGTGCGCGGCAAGGCCTGCCGCGCAGCGCCGGCCCCGCGCCCGCCTGCCCCGACGTTGCACTGGAAACGGCTTTGCTTCCGGGGCAGGCTGGCCGGGAAATTCCAGCGGGGAGAAGACCATGGCCAGAGTTACCACCGGCTACAAGGACCACATTGCCTATGTCACGCTTGCCCGGCCGGACAAGCACAACGCGCTGGACGAGGAGATGGTGCAGGCGATCATCGCCGCCGGGCAGGAAGTGGCCGCCTCGGACGCCCGCGCGGTGGTGCTGTCCGGGTCCGGCAAAAGCTTTTGTGCCGGGCTCGACATGGCCAGCTTCGCCGTGCTGGCGCAGCGCGACCTCGACAGCTTTGTGATGGACCGCACCCACCACGACGCCAATGCCTTTCAGGAGGTGGCGATGGTCTGGCGGCGGGTGCCGGTGCCGGTGATCGCCGCGGTGCATGGCGCCTGTTTCGGCGGCGGGCTGCAAATCGCGCTGGGCGCCGATATCCGCATCGCCCACCCCGAGGCAAAGCTGTCGGTGATGGAAATGAAATGGGGGCTGATCCCGGACATGGGCGGCATGGCGCTGCTGCCGCGGCTGGTGCGCTCCGATGTGCTGCGCCGCCTGACTTACACGGCGGAAAAGATCGAAGCGCAGCAGGCGCTGGACTGGGGCCTGGTGACAGAGCTGGCCGGCAACCCGCTGTCGCGCGCCTCTGAACTGGCCGCTACCATCGCCGCGCAAAGCCCTTCGGCGATCCGCGCCGCCAAGCGGCTGATTGCCCAGGCCGAAAGCGGCGCCTCCCAGGCCGAGGTGCTGCTGGCCGAAAGCGCCGAACAGCTGGCGCTGATCGGCAAGCCCGACCAGATGGAGGCGGTCACCGCCCAGCTGCAGAAACGGCCGCCGAACTTCCGCTGAGGGCAGGCCGGTCCGGCGCGGCAAACGCCCCGCGCGGGCCGCGTTCCCCGGCCCGGAAAAACCCCGTCCCGCCGGGCGGGGCGGCAGCGCCCGCCAGGGGCGTTTTTGCTGAAAAAGCAACCTCGGAAACTGCAACGGCGGGTTTTTGCCAAATTTTACGTAAACCCGCCGACGCAAGCGGGAAACCGCCGCCTGCCGGCAGAATAATGCCGCGTAAAACCAGCAGAAAGACACGTTAACCTTTTGGCAACCTCTGGGCGCAAAACCTGACTTCAAGAGGGCGCAACAGGGGCAGATCCAGCACCTGGCAGACGGACAGCGGGGGACCCGGACGGCTGCGCGCACCCTCTGGAACTGCAGTGGAACCGGCCAGGCTGAGACCGCCCTGGGCCGGGCTTCAGAAAGGAGTGAGGCTGATGCATCTGGTGCGTAAGAAGTGGTTTATTTTGTTTGAGAGCGGCGCCTTGCTGTCCCGGACCGGGGACAGGATCACATATTTCTATGACGAGGCCCTGAGCTTCGGCAACCGAGAGGAGGCGCAGCGCTATCTGGCCTCGAACGAAAACCGGGTCAGCTGCACTGGCCTGCGCCCGTCGCTGACCGAAGCGGCGTGAGCGGATGGCTTGCCGCCAGCCGGATAGCGGAGCGGCACACCGCGGCAGAGGCGCGGATGCCTAGTTCCGCCCGCTGGCTGCTCGCCTTCAGCGGGGTTCTGATCTCCGCCGCGGCGCTGGTGTTCTGGGTCTGGCTCGGCGGGGCCGGCCAGGCGCCGGAGGCGCAGCCCGGCTGGTTCACCCTGGCGGCGCTGCGCTACTTCTGGCTGCCCTTCCTCAGCGGTGCCGGGCTGGTGCTGGCGGTCTGCTGCGCCGGGCGCTCCGGGGTCTGATCTGCCGCCTGACCCCGGGGCGCGCACCGGCCCGGCGGCCCGCCCGCCAGCCTGCATAAAAAAAGGGCCGCAGCCTCAGCAGGCGCGGCCCTTGCCATGTCCGGAACCAGCCGGATTACAGCGATGCGTCGTAGATCTTGGAGATATTGGCGCCAAGCGCGGCGTCATAGTCTTCATCGCTCATCGCCACGTTCAGGCCCTCGGTCAGGGCGCGGCTGAAGGAGGCGATCATCTTGGGGTTCTGCGCCAGGCGCGCGCAGGCGTCATCGGTGGTGTAGCCGCCTGACAGCGCCACAACCCGCACCACATTGGCGTGGTCCGCCAGCTCATCATAGAGGCCTGCCTTGGACGGGATGGTCAGCTTCAGCGCCACCTTGGCATCAGACGGCAGCGCGTCCAGCTGCGCCTTGATCTCTGCCTTCAGCAGCTCTTCTGCTTCGGCCTTGGTGGCGGAGTTGATGTCGACTTCCGGCTCGATGATCGGCACCAGGCCGGCCGCAACGATCTGCTGGCCCACTTCGAACTGCTGCGCGACAACCGCCTTGATGCCCTCGGCATTGGCGTCCTTGATGACAGAGCGCATCTTGGTGCCGAAGATGCCCTTGTCGCTGGCGCGCGCCAGCAGCGCGTCCAGTTCCGGCATCGGCTTCATCATCTGCACGCCGTTTTCCTCGTCCGCCAGGCCCTTGTCGACCTTCAGGAACGGCACCACGCCGCAATTGTCCCACAGGTACTCGGCCGTCGGTTTGCCCTCAATCTCGCCGTCCATGGTCTTTTCAAACAGGATCGCGCCCAGGATGCGGTCCTTGGTGAAGCTCGGCGAGGTGATGATGCGGGTGCGCATCTTGTGGATCTCGGCGAACATCTCGTCGTCGTTCGAATAGGCGTCCTCGTTCACGCCATAAAGCTTCAGCGCCTTCGGGGTGGAGCCGCCCGACTGGTCCAGCGCGGCGATAAAGCCCTTGCCGTTGGCGATGCGGTCGAGTTGTTCCTGCTGTACGGAAGCGTCTTTGGCCATAATGCCTCACTCTCTTGCGGATGGTGTGATGTCTTGGCGCTGTCTATAGCGTGAATTGCGCCGGAAACAACGGGGTGTTGCGCTAACGGAAGAAGGATTTCCGCGCATCCCGCGCCATGTTGCAGCGCATTTCCAGATCCGAGATCCGCGCCATCGCCGCCCGGCGCGCCTGCGGGTCCGTCAGCGCGGTATAATCCTTGCGCGCCGCGTCCAGTTCCGCCTGCAGCCGGAACTCCTCCGGCACCACGCCGGCCTCCGCCATGATCCGCAACCCCGCCGCCAAACCCGCATCCAGATGCGCCTCGCCGCTGCGGTCGGGCAGCGGCTTGCCTTCGCCTTCCAGGCCCTGCAACTGCCCTTCGGCCTGGGCTTTGGCCAGCTGCCGTTCGATCAGGTTGCGGAAGGCGCGGATCATGCGGGACCTCGTTGCGGGTGCGGCGCAAGCTTACCAGCCGCGGCTCATCCCAGCCAGTCCTTACGGGTGACCGCATCATTCAGCGCCATCAGGTCCGCGCGCAGCTGCTCCAGGCCGATCGGGCCGCCCAGACACACCCGCACGGCTTCCTCCGGCACGCCCGAAACGGTGAAGGCATCGCTGGGCATGATGCCGATCTGGCGGCCCGCCATGCGGCCCATCAGCTCGGCCCGGCTGGTGCCGCGGGGCAGGGTCAGCCACAGGTTGAAGGCCAGCGGATCGCTTTGCGTAAAGCAGTCCTTCAGCACCTCCCCCGCCAGCGCCTGCCGTTCCGCGGCCGCCTTGCGGAGCGATTTCTGAATCGCCGCCGCGGTGCCGTCCTCGATCCAGCGGCCCAGCAGCGCCAGGTTCAGCGGCGAGACCATCACATGCATCGCGCGCAGCGCCTGGCTGAACTGCCCCGGCGCGGCGCGTTCCGGCACCGTGGTGTAGGCCAGCCGCAGCCCGGCGCCAAAGCACTTGGAAATCCCCGCGATATGCCAGCCAAGGCCGGGAATCAGGCTGCTGACCGGCTGCGGCGCGCCATTGTCGACAAAGCAGTAGGCATCATCCTCGATCAGCGGCAGGTCATGGGTTTGCAGCACCGCCGCGACCTCCTGCCGCCGCTTGGCGGGCATGGTCCGGGTGGTCGGGTTCTGCAGCGTCGGATTGAGGTACAGCGCCGCGGGCCAGTGGTCCTGGACCGCCTTGGCCAGGGCCTCCGGCCGGATGCCGTCCTTGTCGCCCGCCAGCCCGACCAGCCGGAGGCCCAGCCGCGCCGCAATCGAGCGCAGCCCGGGATAGGTCACATCTTCGCACAGCACGGTGGAGCCCGGTTCGCACAGCACCGTCAGAATCGCATAGATGCTGGCATGGGCGCCCGGTGTGATCACCAGCCGCTCCGGCGCGCAGGGCAGGCCGTTGGCCTGCATCCACGCCGCCGCGATGGCGCGGTCCTGCGGGCTGCCGGTCACCGACTGATAGCGCAACAACGGCAGGAGGCTGGCCGAAACATGCTGCAGCCCCTCCTGCATCCGGGCGAGCAGGGCCGGATCGTCCGGCTCCGGCGGCATGTTCATCATCGGGTCTTCTTCCAGCGCCCGGCGCGGATCGGGGCGCCTGGCCAGGGCCTCGGCGGCGCGCACAAAAGTGCCGCGGCCGACAAAGCTCTCGATATAGCCGCGCCGCACCGCTTCGGCGTATCCCCTTGAGACAGTGGAGAAATCCAGCCCCGTCTCCTGCGCCACCCGGCGCTGCGGCGGCAGCCGGTCGCCGGGTTCCAGCACGCCTGCCTCGATGTCGGCCCCGATCGCCTCGGCGATTTCCAGATAGCGGGGCTTGCCGCTGTCCAGCCGGGCAGGAGTCCATTGTTTCATCGCGCTGCCTCCGGGGGTCTTTTTGTGTCGTGAATGATTGGTTCAATGCATCAGTGTGGCATTAAATGCAATATCAATGATTGCATATTGTTTGCATTCAATTGTGGAATCGCGGTATCAGGCCGCAAACCCAAGGAGACGCCGCGATGACCGGGATTGATCTAGCCGAACAGGAGCCGCGGGAGCTGAAGCCCGCCTTGCTGAAGGGGCTGCAACTGCGCTGCCCGAACTGCGGCGGCGGCAAGCTGCTGCACAGCTACCTGAAGGTGAACGACAGCTGCACCGAGTGCGGCCAGGAGCTGCACCACCAGCGCGCCGATGACGGTCCGGCCTATCTGACCATTCTGGTGGTCGGCCACATCCTCGGCTTCGCGCTGCACATCGTCTACACCCAGCTGCGCCCGGACCCGTGGACGCTGGCGATCATCATGTCGGTGATCACGGTGGGGGCCTCGCTGATCATGCTGCCGCGGATGAAGGGGCTGGTGGTGGCCTATCAATGGGCCAAGCGGATGCACGGCTTCTGAGCGCGCCAGAAACGCATTCAATCAAAATGCAAAAGGCGGGCCCAAGGCCCGCCTTTTTCTGTTTTCTCCCGGCGCCGCCTTGGCGGCGCCGGGCCCAACGGGAGCCGCGCATGTGCCATGCGCAGGCGACGGGCGGGAGAATTCCGCCTGCCGCGCGATCCCTCAGACCAGCCGCGACGCGTCCTTGGCGGCGCGCACGAAACCGTCGAACAGCGGGTGCGGCGCGAACGGCTTGGATTTCAGCTCCGGGTGGAACTGCACGCCGATGAACCACGGGTGGTCTGTCCACTCCACGATTTCCGGCAGGCGGCCGTCCGGCGACATGCCGGAGAAGGTGAGGCCGCATTTTTCCAGCTGCTCGCGGTATTTGGTGTCGACCTCGTAACGATGGCGGTGGCGCTCCTCGATATGGGTGCTGCCATAGACCTCGGCCACCTTGGAGCCTTCGGCCAGCGTCGCGTCATAGGCGCCCAGGCGCATGGTGCCGCCTTTGTCGTCGCCCACTTTGCGCTCGACCGTCATATTGCCCTGCACCCATTCCTTGAGGTGGTAGACAACGGGTTCAAAGCGCTTCTTGCCGGCCTCGTGGTCGAACTCTTCCGAGCCCGCCTCGGCAATGCCCGCGACGTTGCGCGCGGCCTCGATCACCGCCATCTGCATGCCGAGGCAGATGCCGAGGTACGGCACCTTGTTCTCGCGCGCGTACTGGGCTGCCTTGATCTTGCCCTCGGTGCCGCGCTCGCCAAAGCCGCCGGGCACCAGGATCGCGTGGAAGCCCTGCAGGTGCGGGGCGGCGTCTTCCTTGTCAAACAGCTCCGCATCGACCCATTCGATCTTGACCTTGACGCGGTTCGCCATGCCGCCGTGGGTCAGCGCCTCGGCGATCGATTTGTAGGCGTCTTCCAGCTGGGTGTATTTGCCGACGATGGCCACCCGCACTTCGCCCTCGGGGTTGTAGATGCGGTCGGCCACATCTTCCCAGCGCTCCAGGTTCGGCTTGGGGGCAGGGGAGATGCCGAAGGCGTCCAGCACCGCCTGGTCCAGGCCTTCGCGGTGGTAGGCCAGCGGCGCCTCGTAGATGGATTTCAGGTCCTGCGCGGCGATCACCGAATCCGGGCGCACGTTGCAGAACAGCGCCAGCTTCTCGCGCTCTTTCTTCGGGATCGGGCCTTCGGAGCGGCAGACCAGGATATCCGGCGCCAGGCCGATGGAGCGCAGCTCCTTCACGGAGTGCTGGGTCGGCTTGGTTTTCAGCTCGCCGGAGGCCTTGATGTAGGGCAGCAGGGTGAGGTGCATGAAAATGCACTCGCCGCGCGGCTTGTCTTGGGCGAACTGGCGGATCGCCTCGAAGAAGGGCAGGCCCTCGATGTCGCCGACGGTGCCGCCGATCTCGCAGAGCATGAAATCGACCTCATCCTCGCCGATGGAGATGAAGTCCTTGATTTCGTTGGTGACGTGCGGAATGACCTGGATGGTCTTGCCGAGGTAGTCGCCGCGGCGCTCCTTCTCCAGCACGTTGGTGTAGATCCGGCCCGAGGAGATCGAGTCGGTCTTGCGGGCGGGCACGCCGGTGAAGCGCTCGTAATGGCCGAGGTCGAGGTCGGTCTCGGCACCGTCGTCGGTGACGAAGACCTCGCCGTGCTCAAACGGGCTCATGGTGCCCGGATCGACGTTCAGATAGGGGTCCAGCTTGCGCAGGCGGACGGAGTATCCGCGGGCCTGCAGAAGTGCCCCCAGTGCTGCCGAAGCCAGGCCTTTGCCCAGGGATGAAACAACACCGCCAGTGATAAAGATGAAACGCGCCATATGTGTTCGGCTGCCCCCGTGAGAAGTCAGATTTCAGCTGCCCGGCGGTGATCGGAATCATTCCAAAAACCGCAGCATCACGGGACTTCATATATAAAGGATTCGCACGAAATGCGCAAGGGAACCGCAAGATGCTGTTGCGGTTCCTATAACCCTCTCAAGGTGTAGTAGGTTAGTCGGCGCTGGGAACCAGCGGCGCGTTGTCGCCTTCGCTGGGCGGCAGCAGGTCGCTGCCCAGCGGTGCCGGCACTGCCGGTGCGCCGCTGTCTTCGGACTGCGGCGCCGCCAGCCGGTCGGTGACCGAGGAGCCTGCGGATTTCTGCGCCGCCATGATGGTCAGGGTGATCGAGGTGCAGATGAAGGCAATCGCCAGCAGCCAGGTCACCTTGCCAAGCGCCGTGGCCGCCGCACGGCCCGAGATGGCGCCGCCGCCGCCGCCGCCCATGCCCAGACCGCCGCCTTCGGAGCGCTGCAGCAGCACCACGGCAATAAGGCCGAGAGCCAGAAGAAGATGGATGATGAGAACAACGTTTTCCATGGGTCCCTGCGGCGGTTGGCTGAGTATCGGGCGGTAAATAGGCAAGATTGCCCGGGGGGGCAAGGGCGGAGTTTGCCTGATGCCGGGCAGCAGCTGTGACGTGCAGTCAGAGGCGGCCGCGCCACTGTTTTGCGGCTGGACGCAGGCCCTTGGCGCGGGGCAGAGTTTTTTCATGCCTCATGATCATCACGACGACCATCCGCACGCCCTCCTGCCGCCAGACCCTGCCTTGCGGGTCAAGGCGCTGGAGACGATTCTCACCGAGAAAGGCCTGATCGACCCCGCCGCGCTGGAGGAGATCATCGACACCTACCAGAACCGCATCGGCCCGCAGAACGGCGCCCGGGTGGTGGCCCGCGCCTGGAGCGATCCGGATTTCAAGGCGGCGCTTTTGGCGGATGCCGATCCGGTGCTGGCGGAGCTTGGGCTTTACGGCCGCCAGGGTGAGCATATGGTGGTGGTGGAGAACACAGCCCAGCAGCACAATATGGTCGTGTGCACCTTGTGCAGCTGCTACCCGTGGCCTTTGCTGGGCATTCCGCCGGGCTGGTACAAGTCTGACGCCTACCGCGCCCGCGCGGTGCGCGAGCCGCGCAAGGTGCTGGCGGAGTTTGGTGTGACCTTGCCGGACGAGACCGCGGTGCGGGTCTGGGATTCGACGGCTGAGGTCCGCTATCTGGTGCTGCCGGCGCGGCCCGAAGGCTCGGAGGGCCTGGGCGAGGAGGAGCTGGCGGCGCTGGTCACCCGCGACAGCATGATCGGCACCGGACTGGCCAAGGCGCCGGGGGAGGTGCCGGCATGACCCGGGTGCATGACATGGGCGGGCGATTCGGCGACGGTCCGGTGGCGCCCGAGGCGGCGGACGCGCCGGTCTTTGCCGAGGACTGGCACGCCCGCGCGCTGGCGGTGACGCTGGCCTGCGGCGCGCTGGGGCAGTGGAACATCGACACTTCGCGCCATGCGCGGGAGAAGCTGTCGCCGAAGGATTACGCGCGCTTTTCCTATTACGAGAAATGGATCGCGGCGCTGGCCGATCTGCTGGTGGAGAAGGGCGTGCTGACGCGCGCGGATCTGGAGGGGAAGGGCGCCGCCGGTCTGCATAAGCTGGCGGAGCGGGCCTTGAAGGCGGAGACTGTTGCCGGGGTGCTGGCCAAGGGCGGCCCGGCGGACCGGGAGGGCGGGCCGCCGCCGCGGTTCTCGCCCGGGCAGGCGGTGCGGGCGCGGATACCGGCGGATAACGCGCTGGTGGATGGCGGCCACACCCGGCTGCCTGCCTATGCCGCCGGGGCGCAGGGTTATATCCTGCGGCTGCATGGCACGCATGTCTTCCCCGACAGCAGCGCCCACGGGTTGGGCGAGGCGCCGGAGCCGCTGTATGCGGTGCGGTTTCATGCCAGCGCTTTGTGGGCGCATCCCGAGCACCCGGAGGACGAGGTGGTGCTGGACCTGTGGCAGAGCTATCTGGAGCCGTTATGAGTATCTGTCCCGAGGTTTCCGCGCCGGAGCCTGTCTTTGCCGAACCCTGGCACGCGCAGGTCTTTGCGCTGACCGTGCATCTGAATGAGGCCGGGCGGTTCAGCTGGGCCGACTGGGTGGAGCGGTTTTCCGCGACGCTGAAGCGCCACGGCCTGAGCCGCGAGCTGGATGGCGGCGAGGATTACTTCCGCGCCTGGCTGGAGACGCTGGAGATGTTCCTGGCGGAGCAGGGGGCCGCGTCGCGCGCTGAGGCCGAGGTGATGCGCAGCCGCTGGGAGGAGGCCTATCTGTCGACGCCGCATGGCGCGCCGGTGCAGCTGCGGGGCTGAGCGCGCGCGGCTTTGGCCGCCGGGGCCTGGGCGGCCTGGGCGGCCTGGGCGGTTTCTCTTGTTTCGTTCCGCGTTCCGTTCCGTTCGGGTGTGCCTGTGACCCAGTTAAGGGGGCGGCGCCGCCGGGTGGAGGTGGACAGACCCCGCCGGGGGCCTGCTCGGACAAGCTCGCTTGGACGACCCCCTTTTTATCAGGGCCGGTCTCCGGGTGTTGCGCAGGCAGCCGCACAGATGCCTGCGCCTCGTATCATGGCCCATGCGCGGAGCCATGGCGGGGGATCGCGATCGTCTGGGAGTGTGGCAGAGCCGGGTGAGGTTTGCGTGAAGGGAGCGTACGGCGGGTGCGCAACACCCTGCGAATGAGCGCCATCCCGCCCGGAACAAGGCGCGCAGCGCCGCCGGGCGAGCGCCTGCCCGCCCCACCGGGCGGGCGCTTTGGAGGGGGCAGTGCTCTCGCGTTAGCTTGTACGGACGGTGCCGGGATAAACTGCCATGCACAGCCGTTGCAGCGCCACCCCGCGGGCAGGCACGCGCCCTGAGGTTGGCGTTGTGTTCTTTGGGAATCAGTAACAGGCAGGGGCAGTCGCGCCCGCCCAGGCAGGCGCAGCCCTTGGTGATCGGGGCGAAAACCTTGGCCAAGCCATCTCCTGCGGCGAATTTCCGGTTCCACTGCCTGCGCAGCATCGCTATATGAGCGTGGGTTTGAACCAGACTGTAAAGGACCGGATATGGCCAATGTCGTCGTAGTCGGCGCCCAGTGGGGCGACGAAGGGAAAGGCAAGATCGTGGACTGGCTGAGCGAGCGCGCTGACGTGATCGCCCGCTTCCAGGGCGGCCATAACGCCGGCCACACGCTGGTCATTGACGGCAAGGTCTACAAGCTGCACGCGCTGCCCTCGGGCGTGGTGCGCGGCGGCAAGCTGAGCGTCATCGGCAATGGCGTGGTGCTGGACCCCTGGCATCTGATCAAGGAAATCGCGACCGTTCAGGCGCAGGGCGTGGAGATCACCCCGGAGACCCTGATGATCGCCGAGAACACGCCGCTGATCCTGCCGCTGCACGGCGAGCTGGACCGGGCGCGCGAAGAGGCCGCGTCGAAAGGCACCAAGATCGGCACCACCGGCCGCGGCATCGGCCCGGCCTATGAGGACAAGGTGGGCCGCCGCGCGATCCGGGTTGCCGACCTGGCGGATGAGGCGACCCTGATTGCCCGCGTCGACCGGGCGCTGCAGCATCACGATCCGCTGCGCAAGGGCCTGGGCGTCGACCCGGTGGACCGCGACGCGCTGATCGCCCAGCTGAAAGAGATCGCGCCGCAGATCCTGCCCTTTGCGGCGCCGGTCTGGAAGGTGCTGAACGAGAAGCGCAAGGCGGGCAAGCGGATCCTGTTCGAAGGCGCGCAAGGCGCGCTCCTGGACATTGATTTCGGCACTTACCCGTTTGTGACCTCCTCCAACGTGATTGCGGGCCAGGCGGCGACCGGTGTCGGCATCGGTCCGGGTTCGATCGACTATGTGCTGGGCATCGTAAAGGCCTATACCACCCGCGTCGGTGAAGGGCCGTTCCCGACCGAGCTGCTGAAAGAAGACGGCACCCCGGATGCGGATGGCGAGCGTCTGGGCACCCGCGGCCATGAGTTCGGCACCACCACCGGCCGCCAGCGCCGCTGCGGCTGGTTTGATGCCTGCCTGGTGCGCCAGACCTGCGCCACCTCCGGCATCAACGGCATTTCGCTGACCAAGCTGGATGTGCTGGACGGGTTCGAGACGCTGAAGATCTGTGTGGGCTATGAGCTGGACGGCGAACGTCTGGACTACCTGCCGACTGCCGCCGACCAGCAGGCCCGCTGCACCCCCATCTATGAAGAGATGCCGGGCTGGAGCGAGTCGACCGAAGGCGCGCGCAGCTGGAACGACCTGCCCGCCAATGCGATCAAATACGTGAAGCGCGTGGAAGAGCTGATCGAATGCCCGGTCGCGCTGCTTTCCACCAGCCCGGAGCGGGACGACACCATCCTGGTGACCGACCCGTTCGCTGACTGATGGCTGAGAAGCAAGGCCTGAGCTACAAGGCCCGGCGGCGCTGGGCTTTGATCATCCTGCTGGTCGGGATGCCGGTTTATATCGTGGCCGCGGTCACGGTGATGAACTGGCTGGACCGTCCGCCGCTGTGGCTGGAGCTGATTGTCTATGTGGGCCTCGGCATCGTCTGGGTGCTGCCGTTCAAGTTCGTGTTCCGCGGCGTGGGTCAGGCAGACCCGGACGCTGAGGACCAGTAACGGGAGGGGCGCTGCCCCGCAGGTTTGATGCTAGGAGGGGCGCTGCCCCGCAGGTTTGATATCAGGAGGGGCGCTGCCCCTCTTGGCCTCGCGGCCAATTCACCCCGGAGTATTTCTGGAAAGATGAAGCCCGCGGGGCTTTGGAAACGAAAAAAGGCGGCTTTGCAGGGCCGCCTTTTTGTTTGTCTGGCCAGGGGTCAGCCCGCGGCGCGTTTTCCGGGTTTGAAGCCGATGTCGCCGGAGGCGGTGAACTGGCCGTTGCCGGAGCGTTCGATCTTGCCGTCGCGCAGCAGCTGGCCGAAGGAGCGCAGCCCGTCTTCGCGGTTGAAGTCGCTGCTGCCGGCGCTGCGCACCTTGTTCATCAGCTGCGGGCGCGAGAAGTGGTCGCGGCCCTCGACGAAGCTCATATAGGCGGCGGCGGCCTCCAGCAGCTCATGCAGTTCGGCGGCGCCGCGTTCTTCGGCGTAGGCGGCAAAGCCGCTGCCGCCGGTTTCGGGCTGCTCGCCCAGAACCGCGGCCGAGACCCGGCGCGGGCGCACCGGCTGACCCGCGGCCTGACCCGCAGACTGGCCCGCGGCCGCGCCCTGGTCGATGCGCTGGGCCGCAACCAGTTTCAGCGGCGCCGGGCGGGATGCCGGGGCGGGCGGACGCTCGGAGCTTGCCTGGCGGCTGCCCGGGCGGCGCGGGCGCACCACGCTGGCCAGATCCTCGCGGTAGGCTTGCGCGTCGTCGCTGTCGCCGGTGCCGCCTGCCGGGCCGGCCTTGGTCGCGGCTACGGCGGCGCGCAGATGGCTGTAGGCCTCGCGCGAGGACGCCGATTCGGGGTCTTCGAGCTTTTCATCCGCGGCGGCCATCAGGCGGCTGACATCGCTGTCTGCCAGGCGGGAGGCTGCGGCCTGCGCGGCGGCAGGCGCCGCGGTGCTGCTGTCATCGCTGTCATCGCTGGCGGCGGTGGCACCGGAGTCATCGGGCCGGTCCGATGCGGCCAGGATTTCCGCCTCCACCTCGGCCAGTTCGCGCATCAGGTCGGCTTCGTCCTCCTCTGACAGCGCCGGCGGAGCGGGGTCCGGCTGCGGGCGGCTGCCGGTGTCCTGCAGGCGGCCGGAGGCGAGGGCCTTGTCGAAATCGCTGCGCTTGACCTTGGTGATGCGCACGCGCGGCGCAGGGGCCGGGGCGGGCGCCTCACCGGCGTCATCCTCTGCCGGCAGGCTGGCAGCTGCATCTTGGTCGTCCTGATCTGCTGCAGCGTCGCCGCCGAGGTCCGCGAACAGGCTGCCGTCAGGGGTATCTTCAGCGGCCTCTTCAGCCTCTTCGGCGCGGGTCTGCGCGGCGGTGTCCGGCTGCTGTGCCGCTGCGCGGCCCAGGTCCAGGCGGTCCAGGGTGCGGGCGATTTCGTCGTCGCCCTCGTCATCGAAATCGGGGGCGCCGCTGTCGTCGTCCTCCATCAGTGCGCTGGTGATTTCCTCTGCGGCGTTTTCCAGCACGTCGTCGGCATGCTCGTCTTCGCTGAAGTCCTCTTCGGGCGCCTGGGCCACCACGGCGCGGATGCGCTGCAGCTTGGCCGCGATGCTGTCGGCGGCCGGTTCCAAGGGCTGGTGCGGCGCCGGGGCGGTATCCTCTGCTTCGGCTTCAGAGACGTCCTCAGGGGCGGATTCGCTGATTTCCAGCAGCTCGACCGAGGGAGTGTCAGCAGGCTGCTCCAGCTGCGGGGCGGCGCTTGCGTCTTCGAGTGCCGCGGCGATGGTTTCTTCGGCTTCGGCTTCGGCTTCGGCTTCGGCTTCGGCTTCGGCGGAGTGCGCCGCTTCGGTCTCAGCCTCCGGTTCCGCGGTTTCCGCTGCGGAGGCCGGGGTGGCCGCTGCTTCTGCGGTGGCGCTTACGGGAGTTTCAGTTTCAACTTCGGCGGCCGGGTCTTCTGCCGGGGCAGGGGCGGGCTGTTCCGCGACCGGTTCCGGAGCCGGAGCCGCCGCGGGCGCCGGGGCGGCGCCAAGCGCCGGGGTGGCGGCGCGCAGGTGGATGCCGCTTTCGCTGGTGCGGGCCTCGACCTGGCGGGCGATCTCGCGCTGGGCGATGCGGGCCAGCATGTCGGCATCGGGCTGCGGCGGCTCAGCGCCGAAGTACCGGTCGTCGGCGGCCAGGTCGCGGAAATACTCGGCGATGGCCTTCATCGTGCCGAAGGAGTCCTCGAACCCTTCCAATGTGCAGGAAAAGGTTCCATAGGATACCGTCAAGACTTTGTTATTGTGTACCATCAGCTCGCTCGTCTTCGCCACATCTGTTGCCGTTCACCTTATTGGCTGGAAGGACCAATTTTGCTCGAATCCGTGCAATTGATCGTATCATTTTGTGTTCAGATTGTGACCTGTTTCCAAAACAGGCGGGAATATGCCGAATGGACAGACTGATTGTTGAAGCTCCGGAACCAATCACCCTGATTGGCGGCGGCGAAATCGCCACCGGCGCGCTGGAGGAGGCGCTGGTGCTGGCGCCCAAGCTGGTGGCGGCGGACGGCGGCGCGGCGGCGGCGCTGGCGGCGGGATACCGGCCGCAGGCGGTGATCGGGGATTTCGACTCGCTGAGCGAAGCGGTGCGGGCGCAGCTGCCGCCGGAGGCGCTGCACCCGGTGGCGGAGCAGGACAGCACCGATTTCGACAAGGCGCTGCGCGCGATTGCGGCGCCGGCGGTGCTGGCGGTGGGGTTCCTGGGGGCGCGGGTGGATCACCAGCTGGCGGCGTTCAGCACGCTGGTGCAGGGGCATGACACGCCGTGCGTGCTGATTGGCGAAACCGAGGTGATCTTTCACCTGGCGCATGAGGTGGCGCTGCCGGCGCGGGCGGGCGAGGTGATTTCGCTGTTCCCGATGCAGGAGGCGACGGGGCGTTCGGAGGGGCTGGAGTGGCCGATCGAGGGTCTGGTGATGTCGCCGATGGGGCGGATCGGCACCTCGAACCGGGCGCTGGGTCCGGTGCGGCTGCTGCCGGACGGGCCGGGCCTGTTGGCGATTGTGCCGCGGCGGCTGCTGGCGGATGTGCTGGGCGCGGTCCGGCTGGACCTCAGGCGGGACCTTAGGCGGGGTTGATGCGCTCTTCGATTTCGTCAGGTTTGCGCTCGCGCATCACCGCATAAAGGCCTGCGCCGATGGTCAGCAGGATGCCGAAGGCGGCGAGCGTGTTGGGGAGTTCCGCAAAGACCAGCCAGCCGAAGAACACGGCCACCGGGATCTCCAGGTATTGCATCGAGGCGAGGGTGGAGGTGGGGGCGAACCGCAGGCTCCAGGTCATCAGCAGATGCGCGATGGTGCCGAGCGCGCCGGCGGCGGCCAGCAGGCCCCAGGTGTCCTGCGGCGGCAGGGCGGTGGAGAGGGCGGCGACACCGGCGGCATCGCCGATCAGCAGCACCGGGGCCAGCAGCACGGTGCCCATGACGCCGGCCACCGCCTGAACGGAAATCGGGTCGGTCTCCTTGGCGATCTTGCGGGTGATCAGCATGAAGAGGGCAAAGATCACCGCCACCAGGAGCGGCCAGAGCGCGTTCCAGCCGACCGCGGCAAAGCTGGGCTGAATGACCAGCAGAGTGCCGGTGAAGCCGACGACGCAGGCGCCGAGGCGGTGCAGGCCGACGTTCTCGTGCAGGACATATTTCCCGAGCAGGAGCATCAGGAAGGGCATCACGAAGGCAATTGCCACCGCATCGGCCAGGGGCAGGTAGCGGAAGGCGGTGAACATGGCGGCGATGCCGCCCATCTGCAGAAGCGTGCGCAGGAACAGGAGCGGCGCCACCCGGCGCGACAGGCTGAGCGGCAGGCGCAGGGCCAGGGCGAGCGGCAGCAGGATCGCGGCCTGGGCGGCAAAGCGGATAAAGACGATCTGGGCAACAGGCACCCGGTTGGTCAGCAGTTTGGCAATGGCGTCGCCCAGCGGGATCACCATGCAGAAGCCCAGCATCAAGGCGATGCCGAGAAGGGGCCGGTCCTGTGTCATGGCGCCACGCTAGGCCCGCAGGGGTTGCGGCGCAAGCTGGAGTTGCGGGAAAAAAAGGAGCGCTGCGCCCTCGTTGGGATGTGACGCGCAGCGGCACGGCCCGCGCCTGACCTTCACCCCGGTCAGGCGCATACGCGCCTCACCAAAGTCAGCCACGGGCCTTATGTCACGCTAGCCTTGCAGGAAAGCTGGGTTTCTCAGCAGTTCGGCACGTTCACCGCGAGGCCGCCGAGCGAGGTTTCCTTGTACTTGTCGTGCATGTCGGCGCCGGTCTGGCGCATGGTTTCGATGCAGGCGTCCAGCGGCACGAAGTGCTGGCCGTCGCCGCGCAGGGCAAGAGACGCGGCGGAGACCGCCTTGATCGCCGCCAGACCGTTGCGTTCGATGCAGGGGACCTGCACCAGCCCCTTTACGGGATCGCAGGTCATGCCCAGGTGATGCTCCAATGCGATCTCGGCGGCGTTTTCCACCTGTTCGGGCGTGCCGCCCATCACCGCGCAGAGGCCCGCGGCGGACATCGCGGCGGCAGAGCCGACCTCTGCCTGGCAGCCGGCTTCGGCGCCAGAGATAGACGCGTTGTACTTGACCAGCCCGGCAATCGCCGCGGCGGTCAGCAGGAAGTCCTCGACATGGGCTTCAGACGCGCCCGGAACATGGTCGAGGTAGTAGCGGATCACGGCCGGCAGGGTGCCCGCGGCGCCGTTGGTGGGGGCGGTCACGACCTGGCCGCCGGCCGCGTTCTCCTCGTTCACCGCCATCGCGTAGACGCTCATCCAGTCGTTGATGGTGTGCGGCGCGGTCTGGTTCAGGCCGCGTTCCGCCATCAGCGCGTCATAGATGCCCTTGGCGCGGCGGCGCACCTTGAGGCCGCCGGGCAGGATGCCGTCGCGCTCCAGCCCGCGGTTGATGCAGTCGTTCATCACCTGCCAGATCCGGGCGGTGCCCTTGGCGAGGCTCTCGGAGCAGCCGCGGGAAATCTCGTTGGCGCGCTTCATCTCGGCAATCGACTTGCCGCTGGCCTTGGCCATCTCCAGCATTTCGGCGGCGGATTTGAACGGGTAGGGCACCGGGTCGCCCTCGTCGGTCGCCTTGCCTGCGGCCAGTTCCTCCTCGGTGACGACAAAGCCGCCGCCGATCGAGTAGAACACCTGTTTCAGGATCACGTCGCCCTGGGCATCGGTGGCCATCAGGATCATGCCGTTGGCATGGCCCGGCAGCGCGTGATCATAGTCGAAGATCATGTCGGCCTTGGGGTCAAAATGCAGTTCGCCCAGCCCCTCGGGGTGCATCTTATGGGTCTTGTTCAGCTCCGCCAGGAAGGCCTCTGCCTTTTCGTCATCATAGTCATGGGCGACAAAGCCGCCGAGGCCGAGGATGGTGGCGCGGTCGGTGGCGTGGCCGACGCCGGTGAAGGCAAGCGAGCCGTGCAGCGAGGCGCGCAGCCCGTGAAATTCAAACGGCGAGGCGCGCATCATGCCGAGGAAGCGTGCGGCGGCAACCATCGGCCCCATGGTGTGGGAGGACGACGGGCCGATGCCCACTTTGAACATGTCGAAAACGGAGAGGAACATTAGGTGGCTGATCCTTCTGGGGGATTGGCGTAGGCCGGAGATGTGAACGGGGTGGCGCCGAGGCCCTCGGCCTCGCGCGACACGGCAACGGCGGGACGGCTTTCCAGTGCGGCGCAGAGGCGCTGCAGGCTGGGGTAATGGGCCAGGGTGAACCAGGATTTGTCGGCCTGCGCAGGGTAGAGCGCCATCCAGCGTATCTGGCAAGCCAGGTAATAGTCCAGCACCGAGGGCTGCGGCGCACCAAGCCAGGCGGGGCGGGCGGCGGCGGCCTGATCGAGGTTGGTCAGATGCTGGTGCAGCCGCTGGCGCAGCACGGTTTGCAGCTGCGCCTTATGCGCCTGCTTCGGGCCGATGTATTTCTCCGGGTAGAACAGCATCCGCAGGTCGGCGTGCAGGGTGTTGGAGGCAAAGACCAGCCATTTCAGGAAGGCGGCGCGGTCCGCGCTGCCGGGCTGCGGCGCCATCGCGCCGTGGCGTTCGGACAGCCACAGGAGGATGGCGGCGGTTTCAAACAGCGGCCCGTCCGGGGTTTCCAGCACCGGGATCAGCCCGTTCGGGTTCAGCGCCCGGTAGGCGGGGCTGTTCTGCGCCTCGGCCCTGCGGTCGACCAGCAGGGTTTCATAGGGCTGGCCAAGCTCCTCCAGCACCAGCCGGATGACCAGCGAGGCATTGTCGGGGGCGTAGTGCAGGCGGTACTCGGGTTTCATGACACAGTATTATGACGCAGACGCGCGGGATATGTGTCCGTTTCCGGCGTTTCCAATAGGAAACCCGCCTTTGTGATGCATGTTTGGCAGGCAGGGCCTGAAGCGGCGGAAAGAAGCCGTTCAGGCCCAACGCGGTGAAAGGGTGTTCAGAGCCTATTCTGTTGAAAAACTCGGGTTGTTTTGGGTATTGAGTGCTGATTCACTTTCCGCGAGGCAAGCGGAGGTGCGTGGCAATGATGGGACCACGGCAGGAAGCGCAGGGCGCGCTGTTCTATGAGTTCTCGATCGAGGATCATGTCCCGCAGGATCACATGCTTCGGGCGATAGATCGGTTCGTCGACCTGTCTGGCATCCGGCGGCACCTGGCTCCTTTCTACAGTTCGACAGGCAGGCCGTCGGTTGATCCGGAACTGATGATCCGGATGCTCCTGGTCGGTTACAAGATGGGCATCCGCTCGGAGCGACGGCTCTGCGAGGAGGTGCATCTCAACCTCGCCTATCGCTGGTTCTGCCGCCTCGATCTGACCGACCCAGTGCCCGACCATTCGACCTTCTCAAAGAACCGGCACGGTCGGTTCCGCGATAGCGATCTCTTGCGGCATCTGTTCGAGACGGTGGTCGCGCGCTGCATCGAGGAAGGGTTGGCGAGTGGTCAGCGCTTTGCGGCGGATGCCAGCCTGATTCAGGCCGATGCCAACCGGCAGAACTCGTCGCCGCAAGCGGACTGGGCCCCCGAGAAGATCGCCCACGAGAACGCGCCGCGCGCTGTCAGGGAGTATCTGGCGACGCTCGACGATGCGGCCTTCTGCGTGGCCAGCCCGGTAAAGCCGAAGTTCACCTCGCATTCCGATCCGGCCTCGCAATGGACCGGCGCACGGGGTGGACCCGCCTATTTTGCCTATTCCACGAACTACCTGATTGACACCGACAATGGCGTGATCCTCGATGTCGAGGCGACCCGCTCGATCCGGCAAGCCGAGGTCGGTGCCGTGCGGACGATGGTGGATCGGGTGAGCGATACCTTCGACCTGAAACCTGAACGCCTGATCGCCGATACCGCTTACGGCACGGGCGAAATGCTCGATTGGCTTGACCGGCAGCGCGGGATCGCCCCGCATATCCCGGTGATCGACAAGTCCGGTCGCAAGGACGGCACCTTTGAAAGGGCCGACTTCACCTACGATGCCGAGAACGACGCCTACATCTGCCCTTGCGGCAAGGAGCTCAAGCAATAACGGCGCGCGTTCACGACACCCCGATCGGGCGCCAATAAGGACGGCACCCTGCGCTCTCCTGCAAGCTCAGAAAGAAGGTCGAGATGCGGCGCGCGCGACGAATTCCACCTCGCAGCCACCGCTCAGAACCTCAGAAAGCTCGCAAAGCTGCTACCCCTACCGCAAACGCCGCGTCCGGCATGAAGAGCGGAGAACGCGCTTTGTTGTAGAAGGCCTCAGGGCGGCGGCAATGCCGAGTTTTTCAACGGAAAAAGCCCTCAGCCGTCATTGCCCTGGGGGCGGCCCTTCGCTGGGGCAGCACGCCAGTCACAGCCCAGAGCGGACATAGACATGGCGACGGGGGGCAATGATGCTGTCGGTGCAAATTTCCATGGCCACTTTCCCGAAAGCATACGTAATTGGGCAGACCCGGAACTGAGGTCGAGCTCCCGATAGGATCACGATAGATCTGTGAACATGGGAGATTTCGAATGGAGTATTTCGCGGGCTTGGACGTTTCGCTGCGGTCCTGCGCGGTCTGTGTTGTCGATGGCAAAGGCACGGTTCTGCACGAGCGAGAACTGCCTTGTGATATTGAGGAGATCGCAGGCTATCTGACTGCGCTTCGCTTTCCAATTGAGCGTGTTGGCTTTGAAGCCGGTGCGATGTGTCAGCATCTGTACTACGGCTTGAAGTCTGAAGGGTTTGAAGTTGTCTGTATGGAAGCGCGTCAGGTCAGCGCCGCACTATCGGCGATGCGCAACAAGACGGATCGGAACGATGCTCGGGGAATTGCTCAAGTCCTGCGCATGGGGTGGTTCAACCCCGTTTATATGAAGAGCCGGGAGGCGCACGGCATTCGGGCGCTTCTGAGCACACGGAAAGCTCCGCTGAGCAAGACCATTGATCTGGCCAACGAAGTCCGCGGTCTTTTGAAGATCTTCGGTATCCGCCTGCCCAAAACAGTGCAGCATGGCAGCTTTGACGGTATGGTCCGGCCAATTGTCGAGATGGATGAGGTGTTGGCCCATGCCTTGCTGCCGCTGCTTGATGCCCGGTTGGCGCTGCACCAACACTTCCTGGAACTGGACCGGAGGGTCAAACGCGCGGCCCGCCAGGATGAGGTCTGCCTGCGCCTGATGACGGCCCCCGGCGTGGGCCCGGTTACAGCATTGACCTTCAAGGCTGCGGTTGATGGCCCCGCGCGTTTCAAACGATCTCGCACCGTGGCCGCTCACTTTGGTTTGACGCCCCTAAGATACCAGTCCGGTGAACAAGATAATCCCGGTCGAATATCCAAGGCCGGGGATCGAGACGTGAGGGCGACACTTTACGCCGCCGCCAACTCCTTGCTGGTACGAACCAAGGCGGGCTCTCAGATCAAATCATGGGGGATGCGGTTGATGCGCACCAAGGGGCGTCGCCGCGCTGTCGTGGCTGTCGCCCGCAAACTGGCCGTTCTGCTCCATCGCATGTGGGTAGATGGCACCGAGTTCCGATCAGGGACGGTGGAGGGCATGGCATGACCTAATAGCCCAATACCAGAACTGAACGGGATCGTCCTCACCGGACGGGGTTCGTGGAAGAAGCCGAAAATGTCTGCTGCGCAACGACAAGCGCGTCCGAAAGCGAGGCTCTCCACAACCAATCCGACACATGCGTGCAGCGATGCCTTCACCCGGCATCACCCAGACTGCGAAGAGAAGCGTGACCCGGATGAGCGACAATGATCCCGTACAAGGAAGGAAAACGAGCTTGACCCAAACGCCCAATTAGAGAAGCTGCCTCTCGGCAGGGTTGAGCTTTCTCAGGTGATGCTGCGGCTCGCACCAGGGGCAGCGGAGCTGCAGGAAGCGCCCTTTGCAAATTCGGCCGTTTGGCGCAACCAGCCGAGGTTTTGTGCTGCGGCGCAGCCCGCCGTTTCAGCCGTTCGCTGCGACTGCGAGGTTCTGGAGCCGGTTAACTCACACAGTGCCGCACAAAGCGCCAATTCGCGGTGGCTAGATTGTGCCGGGCGGAACGCGTTTCTTCGTGTGAAGCGCATCAAAGCCCGGTTTTGTTCGCCTTTCTCAATAGTGCCGGTTCATTGCCCTTTCTTGAAGTGCGCAGCAAGCGGGGCCAGGGCGGCATCTATGACCAGCGGGTCTTCATAGAATTGCAGCTGGTTGGCACCTTTGATCCAATAAAGTGCCTTGTCTGCTGCAGGAATCGTATCGAACAGCTGACGGGGGATCATTGGACCTGATGCAGCCTTGTCGCCATGCACCATCAGTACAGGCGTTTGAAGCCTGGTGACCGTTTCATTGATTTTCCAGCCCCAGATAACTTCTTCGCTCATCGCGGTGATGCGGTTTTCCCACCCGCCCCGATAGGCAAACCAAGGGGCGCGGTTGTCCCAAGGCGCGTACCACTGCGCTATGAGTTCAGCTGTCAGCAAGGCCTCGTCCGATCCAATAATCGGAATTTAGTGGACCTCGCCGCTTTTTTCGTAGACAGCCCGCGCTTCGGCGGCACGCTCTTTACGTGCAGCAATCGCTTGGTCGTTCTCCAAGTAGAGTGTTGCCGTGGCGGGGGTCAGATAGTGGCAGGCCACGATGCCAAGCGCTGACACGCGGCGGTCACGAACCGCGGCTTCTATCGCCCAGTTCACCCCCTGGCAGATGCCCAAAACACCAAGCTTGTCCTGTGCCACACCGTCCTGCACGGACAGAAATGTCAGGGCGGCGCCGATATCTTCTAACTTTGCCTCGCCGGATTCAAAACGGCGCGGCTCACCCGAGCTGGCCCCGTGATAGCGCGGAACAAAAATCAGCACGGTCAGCCCCTGGCGGGCCAAGCGCGTGGCGTATTGCACCGGAGACTGCTCTTTCACAAAGGCCACCGGGCCAACCACCGCCACAGCTGGAAAAGGTCCCTCGCCGGGAGGCATGAAAAGTTTCCCGGCCAGCGTCTCGGCACCGCTGGGAAAGGTTACATCACGGACCTCATACATCGGTGAAGCGGTCGTTTGCGCCGCAGCAGGAAGGCTCGCGGCAACTGCCGAGCCCGTAATCAGCCCGGCAAACATTCTGCGGGTTACATCCATCTTCAGTCTTCCTTTGGGTCATTGAGACACGTCTTCGATCACAGTCTCACTGTGAAAGCGCGTTCCACCATTGGTGATGTAATTGACGAAGAGCCGGTTGCGCTGAATGTCGAAGACATCCACCACGTTTCCATCAGCCTCGGTGAAGGCAATCACAAAGACGCCTGGGCGCAGATCGGTATGCACGATCTCTTCCTCACCCGAGGTGCCGGCAGTGCCATCCGGAGCCTCGACGCGGGTCCATCGAATGCGGTCCGGGGCGATAAAGTCCATGCGGATGCGATACCCGGACACCGCGTATTCATAGCTTTTTCCGGTTACATCGTTGATTGCGCTGAGTTCTGCGGTCCAGCTTGTGTCCCGGTCTGCGGCATTAGCAGGATCTGAGGCTGCCACCGCGGCAGCAAGCAGCGCGGCGGAAACGAGTGGGGGTTTGAACATGGTCGGTCATTAGCAGGGCGCTGAATTAGTCAGGCCAGCGGGACGCTGTTCTCTCTGAGGGGGTGGTCTCCCTTGTCTCCCTTCCGGATCGGGGGGCTGGAAGCAGGCTTGTGGCTACCTCATACAGCCTCATTCTGCCAGCAACCGGGGCAGCCGGGCGAGATTTCCAGCGGCGAGCGTCAGGATGAAGCGCGACCGCACCCGTTCGACGCCGCGATAGACGGTCTGGGACATGCTGCCAACGGTCTTGGCCCAACCAAACGCCTCCTCATTCCGTTTGCGGTGCTTCTGGGACAGGGCATAGCCTTTGTGCCGGGTTGTTCGCCCGTCGATTGCTGAATGCCGCGCCTTCCTGGCGACGTGCGGGGTGACACAGGTCTGGCGGAGATCCGCGACGAATTGGGCCGCATCGTATCCCTTGTCGGCACCCAAGGTCAGCTGCCGGGGCGATCCGGGGGAGTGGCGGTGCAGCATGTCCAATGCGGCCTTGCGTTCGGCGCGGCCGTCAGCATGGGTCAGGTCGCCTTGAACAACCAGCCCGTGCCGGTTCTCCATCAGCGCATGCCCCATGAAGCACAGCACCGCACCCGTGCCGGGGGATTTCTTGTAGAGCCGTGCGTCCGGGTCACTGACCGAAGCATGAGTCGCATTCGAACGCTTCTCGCCCTTGAAGTTGACCTCGGGATTTCGGCTGCGGCGGTTGGAGCGGGGCATTTGATCGGTCTCGGTTTCGGGTAGGATGGGCTGTGCGGTAGGGGTGATGCATGTCGAAGGCGGGTCATCCGACCCGTCATCGCCGGGCGGTGTGCCTGCGGCCTTCGGCTGGAAACTCTTCATCGATGCCCAGGCCTTGATGAGCGTGTCATCGACCGAGAAGTGGTCGTCCGACAGGAGTGGCGCGACTACTTGATGCGCCAGAATGGCCGCCATCACCTTGCGCGACATATCGGCTGTCAGCAGCCGGTCGCGGTTCTTGGTGAACACCGTGGGAACCCAAACAGGGTCATCGATCCCGAGGCCGGTAAACCAGCGGAACAGCAGATTATACTGCATCTGTTCCATCAGTTGCCGCTCGGAGCGGACCGAAAACAGGATTTGCAGTAGGCAGGCTCGGATCAGCCGTTCCGGCGGGATCGAGGGGCGGCCGAAATCGGTGTAGAGCGCCTCGAAATCGGCATCCAGGCTGGCCAGCGCGTCATTCACGACCTGCCTGATCTTGCGGAGCGGGTGCCGCGCGGGGATGCGCTCTTCCAGATCGACATAGCTGAAAAGCGATCCGCTCGCTTCGTCCGTCCCGCGCATCATCAAACCCCGCTGAAGTTATGCTGAGGGTGAATCATGTTCCTCAGACCGCGTCGAGAGCCGACTTCTTCAGCAGCCTGCTAAAGGTAAACGGCTCTCACTTGTGTGTTCTTCGTCAAGCATCTTTTGCAACCGCCCAACAGCCCGTCTTTTTGTCATCAATAGAACCACTTCATTGCCTAGGCGCACTCAAGGTAAAACCTCAAAGACACGCAAAAGTTGATTGCTTCCTCAAACTGTCCGCAACAGTATGATTTTTTATGATTTTTTGAATGCAGAGCTAAACTGACGAACTGAGTACGTGATGTCCAGCATGTGCCTTACAATCTAACTGGCAAAGCCTGCTTGTCGCGCACTGCGGCCACAGAGTGCTGTCGAGGCTGCGGCCGCAGCGAAAGGCGGCTCCGTCCCGCAACGCAGGCGTTCAGAAATGCCGCGGGGCGCGGCCGGATCGGGACAGGGGTGCTTGACGCAGGGGGCTGGCCGTTGCCCCGGGGCGGCGCATACCGGGTCAGATCCGCCGGGCGGTGCAGACGAAATGGGTGAGGGAGAAGAAGAACCGGCCCTCTTGCGCCAGCTCCTCCTGCTCCTGCGCCCAGGCGGCGGCGTCGTCTTC
The DNA here is from genome assembly GCF_006740765.1 of Leisingera aquaemixtae. GTDB lineage: Bacteria > Pseudomonadota > Alphaproteobacteria > Rhodobacterales > Rhodobacteraceae > Leisingera > Leisingera aquaemixtae. Next base: position 2,081,755 of record NZ_CP041159.1, on the reverse strand, counting down.
GTCGGTGGCCCCTGTCTGCACCGCATAGGCGCGGATCAGGCGGATCAGCACCGCGGCGAGGCCGTCGGGGCGCAGGCTGGTATCGCAGAGGGTGACGGGCCGCATCGATTCGAGGGCAAAACCGCAGTCGCGCAGTTCCTCCGGCAAGCGGGCAGGCACCGCGCGTTCGGCCAGGTGGCTGTCCCAGATATCCATGAACCGCTGCATCCGGGCGCGGTTGTCGCTGTGCCAGGCGAAGGTGTCGAAGTGAATATCCCCGATCACCAGGCGGCCGTCCGGCTTCAGCACGTGATGCAGGGCGCGCAGCACCGGACGGCGGCTGGTGATGTATTCTAACACCTGCACCGACACTGCCTTGTCGAAGCTTTCCGGCTCAAACGGCAGGCTGGCGGCATCGCTTTCGGTCAGGGTGGTGTTGCTGCGCCCCTGCAGCCGCTGGCGCGCGGCGGCCAGCATGTCGGGGCTGGCGTCCAGTCCGGTGACATGGCCTGCGGGGCCGGTGGCGCGGGCGAGTTCCGCTGTCAGCAGGCCGTTGCCGCAGCCCAGGTCCAGGATCCGGTCGCCCGGCTGCGGCGCCAGCGCGTCGAAACTGGCGCGCCGCCGCCGGGAGATGTCGGCGCCCTGATAGGCGTCTTCCAGCACGCGGGTGGTTTCCTCGTCGAATTGCAGCATGACTTCGGTCCCCCTTAAATAGTTAACCTATAGGCCGGAATGGCGCGGTTTCCACTTTTGGGGCGTTGCAAAAGCCCTCTCGCACCCGGGCGGCAAACTGCCTATAACCGCGGCAAACGCGTTTCACGGAGCCGAACACATGACCGGAGAACTGTCGCCCATCGACAAGGCGAAATTCGTAGCTGCCAAGCGGGCGGCCGAAATGGTGGAGGACGGGATGCGGGTCGGCCTGGGCACCGGCTCCACCGCGGCCTGGCTGGTGCGCTGCCTGGGCGAGATGGTGCAGAAGGACGGGCTGAAGATCACCGCCGTGCCGACCTCCTCGCGCACCGCCGCGCTGGCCCGCGATGTGGGCATCAACGTGGTGTCGCTGGATGAGGCCAAATGGCTGGACATGACCATCGACGGCGCCGATGAGTTCGATGCCGACCTGAACTTGATCAAGGGCGGCGGCGGCGCGCATCTGCAGGAGAAGATTGTCGCCACAGCCTCGGACCAAATGGTGGTGATTGCGGACGCCAGCAAATCGGTTGAGACCCTGGGCGCCTTCCCGCTGCCGGTGGAGGTGCTGCGCTTCGGCTGGCAGAGCAGCCAGGCGCTGATCGAGGAAACCCTGGTGTCGATGGACGTGATGGGCCGCAGCACCACGCTGCGGATGAACGGCGATGCGCCGTTTGTGACCGACGAGGGCAATTATATCCTGGACCTGCATCTGCACCGCATCGGCAACGCCCGCCAGCTGGCGCTGGTGCTGAACCAGATCCCCGGCGTGATCGAGAACGGGCTGTTCATCGACATCTGCGATACCGTGGTGATCGGCTATGGCGACGGCCGGGTCGAGGTGCGCGACATCAACGAAGGCACTGTCGAGAAGGACAAGCTGGAGTTCGTCGACACCGACAACCTGTTCACCGACCTGCACGATTAAGCTGCGGCTCAGTGTGAGCTTGGCACCCGGCCGTCAGGCCGGGCCGCGCCCGTCCCGCAGCTGCCGGGGCGGGCGTTTTGCGTTTGTCCCGGCGGCGCGGCGCTGCCGGGCGGGCGCGGGCTGGCTGCCGGCTCGCGGGCAAACCGGGCCTGCCGGCTTCACAACCCCGCGTGATTCCGCGCCAAAAGGTTGAAAGCGGCGCAATAACGCCCACTTGGGCATATGGCGTTTGGTGCTCCGTTGTGGGATACCAGCACAGGACATGCAAAGGGCGGATATTCATGAGCTTTGATTACGATCTGTTTGTCATCGGCGGCGGTTCCGGCGGGGTGCGGGCGGCCCGCGTCGCGGCGCAGGAAGGCGCCAAGGTGGCGCTGGCAGAGGAAGACCGCTATGGCGGCACTTGCGTGATCCGCGGCTGCGTGCCGAAAAAGCTGATGGTGTTTGCCTCCGAATACGCCGGCATGGTGGAGGACGCCCGGGCCTATGGCTGGGACATTCAGCCAGGTGCCTTCAACTGGGAGACCTTCAGGGGCAAGCTGCACGCGGAGCTGGACCGGCTGGAAGGCGTTTACCGCAATATCCTGAAGAACAACGGCGTCGAAAGCTTCGATCAGCGCGCCAAGCTGGCCGATGCCCACACGGTGGAGCTGGCCGACGGCACCCGCAAGACCGCCAAGCATATCCTGATCGCCACCGGCGGCTGGCCGTCGGTGCCGGAGTTTCCGGGCTCGGAGCTGGCGGTCACCTCGAACGAGATGTTCACCCTGGACAAGCTGCCCGAAAGCCTGCTGATCGTCGGCGGCGGCTATATCGCCTGCGAGTTCGCGGGCATCATGAACGGGCTGGGCGTCGAGACCACCCAGTACTACCGCGGCGCGCAGATCCTGCGCGGCTTTGACGACGAGGCGCGCGGGCTGATCTCCGAGGAAATGTGCCAGGCGGGTATTGATGTGCATCTGGGCACCAACGTGCTGGAGATGCGCCAGGACGGGGACAAGATCCGGGTCAAGTCGACCAACGGGCAGGAACGGCTGTTCGACAAGGTGATGTATGCCACCGGCCGCAACCCGAATGCGGGCAATCTGGGCCTGGAAGAGATCGGCGTGGAGCGCGGCCGCAAGGGCGAGATCGTCGTGGATGAATACAGCCAGACTTCGGTTCCCTCGGTCTACGCGATCGGCGATGTGACCGACCGGGTGGCCCTGACGCCGGTGGCGATCCGCGAGGCGATGGCCTTTGTCGAGACGGTCTTCAAGGGCAACCCGACCAGCCCCGATCACGAGCTGATCCCGACTGCGATCTTCACCCAGCCGGAGATGGGCACCATCGGGCTGAGCGAGGAAGAGGCAGGCGAGCGGGAGCCGATCGAGGTCTACGCGACGTCCTTCAAACCGATGCAGCAGGCCTTTGCCGGCCGGGCGCAACGGGTGCTGATGAAGCTGATCGTCAGCAAGGAAACCCGCAAGGTGCTGGGCTGCCATATCGTCGCACCCGGTGCGGGAGAGATGATCCAGCTGGCCGGAATCGCCGTAAAGATGGGTGCAACCAAGGAAGATTTCGACCGCACGGTTGCGGTGCATCCGACAATGTCGGAAGAGTTGGTAACGCTGAAGACTCCGGTGCGCTCAAGATAAGACGCGGCGCCGGCAATAACTGACACCACATGCCGCCTGTCGTGAAAGATCACGGGCGGCAGCAAACGGATAGGAGACAAATGGCGGGCAATAGCGGTGGCCCATGGGGGGGCGGCGGCTCCTCCGGCGGCGGAGGAGGCAACCGGGGCAACAACGGCGGTAAGAATGGCGGCGGCGGCCGCAAGCCGGAAGATCCCCAGATTCCCGAAATCGACGAGCTGGTGAAGAAAGGCCAGGAGCAGCTGCGCGTGCTGATGGGCGGACGCGGCGGCGGCGGCGGCCGTGGCGGGCGCGGCGGACCGGGCGGCGGCGCGCCGCTGTTCACCAAGGGCACGCTGGGCCTGGCGGCTGTTGCCGCTGTGGTCCTGTGGGGCTTTGCCAGCATCTATACCGTCAAGCCGGAAGAGCAGTCGGTGGAACTGTTCCTGGGCAAGTATTCGGACACCGGCCAGCCGGGTCTGAACTTTGCCCCCTGGCCGGTGGTTACCTATGAGGTGATCCCGGTGCGGGTCGAGCAGACCGAGAACATCGGCGCCGGCTCGCGCGGCGGCGAGGCGGGTCTGATGCTGACCGGCGATGAAAACATCATCGACGTGGATTTCCAGGTGGTCTGGAACATCTCCGATCCGGCGAAATACCTGTTCAACCTGGCCAACCCGCGCACCACCATCAACGCGGTGTCGGAATCGGCCATGCGCGAGATCATCGCCCAGTCCGAACTGGCACCGATCCTGAACCGTGACCGCGGCGCGATCACCGCCCGTCTGGAAGAGCTGATCCAGACCACGCTGGACAGCTACAACAGCGGCGTGAACATCGTGCGGGTGAACTTTGACGGTGCCGATCCGCCAGAGCCGGTGAAGGACGCCTTCCGCGAGGTGCAGTCGGCAGGCCAGGAACGCGACCGGCTGGAAAAGCAGGCTGATGCCTATGCCAACCGCAAGCTGGCAGGTGCCCGCGGCCAGGCCGCGCAGACGCTGGAAGAGGCCGAGGCCTACCGTGCCCAGGTGGTGAACGAAGCCCAGGGTGAGGCGAGCCGCTTCAGCGCGGTTCTGGAGGAATACCAGAAAGCGCCGGAAGTGACCCGCAAGCGCCTGTACCTGGAGACCATGGAGCAAGTGCTGAGCGGTGTCGACAAGATCATCCTGGATGACACCACCGGCGAAGGCGGGCAGGCTGTCGTGCCGTATCTGCCGCTCAATGAACTGCGCCGGACGGAGGAAAACTGATGCGGAAATCTACTCTTCTTCTGCCGGTTCTGGTGGTTGCGGCGATTGCTGTGCTGTCGGCGGTCTTCATCGTGGACGAACGGCAAAAGGCGCTGGTGCTGCGCTTTGGCCGGGTTGTGGACATCAAGGAAACCCCGGGTCTGGCGTTCAAACTGCCGGTTATCGACAATGTCGTGCGTTACGATGACCGTATCCTGAGCCTCGAAGTCGGCCCGCTGGAGGTCACTCCGCTGGACGACCGCCGCCTGATCGTGGACGCCTTCGCGCGCTACCGGATCGCCAATGTGGAAACCTTCCGCCAGGCGGTTGGCGGCGGCGGCATCGGCGCCGGCGAGCAGCGCCTGGACAAGATCATGCGCGCCCAGACCCGTGAGGTGCTGGGTTCGGTCAGCTCCAACGACATCCTGTCGTCGGACCGGGCGGCGCTGATGCTGCGGATCCGCAACGGCGCGATCACCCAGGCCCGCCAGCTGGGTCTGGAAGTGATCGACGTGCGGCTGAAGCGCACCGACCTGCCGCAGGCCAACCTGGAAGCCACCTTTGCCCGGATGCGCGCCGAGCGCGAGCGGGAAGCGGCGGACGAGATCGCCCGCGGTGAAGAGGCGGCGCAGCGGGTGCGCGCCCAGGCCGACCGGACCGAGGTCGAGCTGGTGTCCGAAGCCGAGCGCGAGGCCGAGGTGATCCGCGGTGAGGCGGACGCCGAGCGCAACGGCATCTTTGCCACTGCCTATGGCGCCGATCCGGAGTTCTTTGAGTTCTACCGCAGCCTCAACGCCTACGTGGGCGCGCTGCAGGGGAGCAACTCCTCCATGGTGCTGTCGCCGGATTCCGATTTCTTCAACTACCTGAAATCGTCTGACGGCAAGCCCGCGGTGCAGTGATGGGCTTCGTCCTGCTGGCCCTCGGGCTGGTTCTGATTGCAGAGGGGCTGGTGTACGCACTGGCCCCTTCGCTTGTCGAGCGCCTGCTGGAAATGCTGCGGGCGCTGACCGAGGAGCAGCGCCGCAATGCCGGGCTGGCGGCGCTGGCGCTGGGGCTGATCCTGGTCTGGCTGGCCTACCGGATCGGGTTCTGACGCGCCGCGGCACACGCAGAATTTCAGCGAAAATTCAGGTCTGCCCTGTTAGGATGGCGCCAACAGGGCCTGCGCCTGCGGCTGCGGCCGGATTTCCGGCTCACAGCCGCTTTATTCCTTGCAACATTTGTTGCGGGCCGGGCGGAAGTTCTTACATTGGGTGCATAAGACTCCCCCGGGCGTGTCTGGCGTTTGCGCCGGGCCGGGGGAAAAGAAGAATTAGACAGGACAAGGAGTAGTTCCGTGCAGCCACAGGCAATTGCAATTTCCGGCCAGGCAGGCAGCAGGGGCATGACGATGCGCCTGATCTGGCTTGCGGTGCTGAGCATGGCGGTCCTGCTGATGCAGGCGGTATCCGCGATGGCCCGGCCCGAAAGCCTGGCGCCGCTGGCCGAGCGGGTGAGCCCGGCGGTGGTCAACATCACCACCACCACCGTTGTCGAGGGGCGCACCGGGCCGCAGGGCATCGTGCCGGAAGGCTCGCCGTTCGAGGATTTCTTCCGCGAGTTCCAGGACCGCAACGGCAATGGCAGCCGGCCGCGCCGCTCTTCGGCGCTGGGCTCCGGCTTTGTGATCTCCGAGGACGGCTATATCGTCACCAACAACCACGTGATCGAGGGCGCCGACGAGATCGAGATCGAGTTCTATCCGGGCGAAGGCCAGCCCAGGGACTTGCTGCCGGCCGAGGTGATCGGCACCGATCCCAACACCGATATCGCACTGTTGAAGGTCAAGGCCCCGGCACCGCTGAAGTTCGTCAAGTTCGGCGACAGCGACACCGCCCGCGTCGGCGACTGGGTGGTGGCGATGGGCAACCCGCTGGGGCAGGGGTTCTCGCTGTCGGCGGGCATCGTGTCGGCCCGCAACCGAGAGCTGTCGGGCTCTTATGACGACTACATCCAGACCGATGCGGCGATCAACCGGGGCAACTCCGGCGGGCCGCTGTTCAACATGGACGGCGATGTGGTCGGCGTGAACACCGCAATCCTGTCGCCCAACGGCGGCTCCATCGGCATCGGCTTCTCGATGGCCTCCAACGTGGTGGTCAAGGTGGTCGAGCAGCTGAAGGAATACGGCGAGACCCGCCGCGGCTGGCTGGGCGTGAAGATCCAGGATGTGGATGCGGACCTGGCCGAGGCGATCGGGCTGGAGAAGGCGCGCGGCGCGCTGGTCACCGATGTGCCGGACGGCCCGGCCAAGGATGCGGGCGTGCTGGCCGGCGATGTGATCGTCAGCTTTGACGGCGTGGACGTGCGCGACACCCGCGGCCTGGTGCGACAGGTCGGCAATGCCGAGGTGGGCAAGACCGTGCGTGTCGTGGTCTACCGCGAAGGCAAGACCGAAACCCTGCGGGTGACCCTGGGCCGCCGCGAGGATGCGGAGCGCGGTCCCTCCGCCCCGCAGACCGGCGACGGGCAGCCGGATTCCTCCGAGAAGGAGCTGCTGGGGCTGTCGGTCGGTGCGCTGACCGAGCAGATGCGCAGCGAGCTGAATGTCGGGGAAGAGGTCGAGGGCCTGGCGATCCTGTCGGTGGACGAGACCTCGGAAGCCTGGGAGAAGGGCCTGCGCGCCGGCGATGTGATCACCGAGGCGGGCCAGCAGAAGGTCATCTCGATCAGTGACCTGGAAGCCCGGGTCGAGGAAGCCAAGGAGGCAGGCCGCAAGTCGCTGCTGCTCTTGGTGCGCCGCGGCGGCGAGCCGCGCTTTGTGGCGCTGAACCTGCCGGAGTAACCGCCGGAGGCGGAACCGATGGAACAAGGAATGGCCGGGCATCAGCCCGGCCATTTTGCTTGCCGCCGGGACTTCAGCCGCGCCTTACGAACAAGAGGCCGCGGCTGTTCTGGTCCGTGTGCCAGTCACCGTTCTGGCCGGCGACGATCTGGCGGAACTCTTTGAGATTGCGTTGTTCATCCGAGATCAGGACCCAGCCGCCAGGGCGCAGGTGCGGCAGGCAGCGGGTCAGCAGCGCCCGCCGCTGAGGCGCTGCCAGCATATGCAAGGTCCGGTCGAACATCAGGATGTCGTAGTCCTTGTCCGGCGCCCAGACGGTAAGGTCTGCGGCGATGCCGGTTATGGCGAGGTTTTCCCGTTGAGCCGCCGCCAGAAGGTGCCGGATGCCGTGCGGCGAGATGTCGACGCCGGTCACCCGGTGGCCCATGCGGGCGATGAACAGCGCATCCCGGCCCTGGCCGCAGCCGGCATCCAGAACGTCCAGCCCGCGCGCGTCCAGCCGGTCGAAAAAGGCCGTGAAGGCGGCGGATGGCGCCCCAAGGGCATCCGGGGTTTCGCGGTAGAGTTTGTCGTAGTCATAAGCCATGCGCGGCACCGTAGCGGCCGGATTGGGGAATGGCTAAGTGAATATTTCTTGAACAAGAGGGATGGCGGGCGGGAGAGGGAACCGTTTCCCGGCGCGGGAAACGGCCCGGAAAACACGTGTTTTCCGGGCCGGAATTCGCGTCGAATTCCGGCGGCTGTCAGGGTGGGGGCGGCAATAGGGAAGAGCCATGTGCTGGCGGGCACATGGCTCTTGTTGGACAGGCCGCCATCGGGATGGAACGGTTAATGGCTTTCTGTAAGGCCGTTATGGCGCGCGGCGGCGGCGGGATCTGTGACCGGGATTACAGAGCGCGGATTATCTTGCAGAAATCTGCATCCTGCGGCGCGGTCAGATGGAATCGGGTTCCGCCAGCACGGCGAGTTCGCTGCGGTCGAGGATCTGCACGCCGCCGCGGCTGATGCCGACCAGCCCGCTGCGCTTCCAGGCGGCCAGGGTCTTGGACACCGCCTCGCGGGTGGCGCCGACAAACTCCGCCAGCTCCGCCTGGGACAGCGCCACGCGGCCGTCGCGGCCTTCGGGCGCGAGGTACAGCAGCTTGCGCGCCAGCCGCACTGGCATCGGCAGGAACACCTGTTCGTTCAGCTGAGTGTTCATCCAGCGCATCCGCTGCCCGGCCAGCCGCAACAGGTCGGCGGCCAGGTCCGGGTGCTGGCGGATCTGGTCCACCACGTCGCCGCTGCGCAGGCGCAGCACCCGGCTGGGCTCGGCGGCGATGGCGGTGGCGGTGCGCTCGCCCGGATCGAACAGGGTGATCTCGCCGAACACCGCGCCGGGGCGCATCATGTCGAGCGACAGCTTGCGGCCCGAGGCCGACAGCACCGAAAACTCCAGCGCGCCTTCGGCAATCGCATAGAGCGCATCGCCCGCATCGCCCTGTTCGAACAGCACCTCGCCCTGGCGCAGGCGCACCTCTGTGGCCTGGCTTTCCAGCATCCGGCGCAGCGGGCCCGAGGCGCCGGAAAGGAAGCCGGAATCCGGCAGGCGGGTTGTCAGCATGGCCAAGTCTCTTTGCGTCTGGAGCCCAGTCCGGCGGAGCTTAGCAGAGGCGTGGCCCCCGGGGAACCGGGGAACTGAACCGGGTGGTTCAGCCCGCAACCGCGACCAGCCCCAGCTTGCGGGCGGTGTCCAGCGACAGGGTGCCGCTGTCCAGCCCCAGCGGCGCCTGGTAGCGCTGCACCGCCGCGCGGGTGGCGGCGTCCATCTGCCCGTGGACGGGGCCGCGGTAGAGGCCGCGGGCGGTCAGGGCGCGCTGCAGGGTGCGGATGAGCTCAGGCGTCATGCTGGCGGGGCAGGGGATTTCGAACCAGTGTTCCTGCCGCGGCTGCACGATCTGCTGGCGGGTGTCGGTGCGGAACAGCGCGGGGCGGACGATCCGGCCGCTGCTGTCGGTTTCTGCGGGCCGGGCGAGCACCTGGCTGGTGACGGTCTCGATCACGGCGGGGGAGGTGTGTTTGCTCCAGCAGGTATCGGGCGGCGCGCCGGGCGGGGCATAGCGCCCCGCGCGCGAGACATCGCCGCCGGGCGGCGGCTGGACGCAGGCGGGCAGGGCTGCCAGGGCGGCCAGCAGCAGCGCGGGCGCGAGACGCCGGCAGGTCGTGAGGAGGGGTGGCGTCATGCCCGGATGCCTTTGTCAGGGTGCCTGTGGCCGGCGCCCCTGCCGGTGCCGGGCGCTTTTGCTTTGGCGGCAGCCTAGCTCAGTTCGCTGCCGTCCGCAAAGGCCGGATCGCCCTGGCGGCCTTGCTCCGCCAGCAGGAGGTCGAGCATGGGGGAGATGTCCTCGACCGTTTCGGCAATCACATGGGTGACCGAATGCGCCCGCTGCAGCCGCCCGGTGACGCGCAGCAGCCGTCCGGAGATCACCGCGCGGCGGAACGCCTCGTAAATCTTGCGCCAGACGATCACGTTGACGACGCCGGTCTCATCCTCGAGGGTGACGAAGATGACCCCCTTGGCGGTGCCCGGGCGCTGGCGCAGGATCACCAGCCCCGCGACGGTGACACGGGCGTTTTCCGGCGGCTCCTGCAGCCGGGCGGCGGGCAGGCAGTGGGGCGGGCGCGGCCAGGGCCGGGCGCGGCCGGGCGATGCCGGGGGCGCTGCGGCGGCGGGCCCTGCGGGTGGGGCTGCAGAAGCGGCTGCAGAGGGGGCTGGCATGAGGCAAACGGGCTCCGCGGTTGAGAAATTTCCAGAGTGAACAAATATAGAACATTGTGCCGGAAAGTCCAGCTGCGGCAGGGCGGGGTCGCAATTGGGGCTGGCACCGGCGCGGGCGCTTGGCTACACAGTCGCGCAAGTACCGGAAAAGGGAAGAGAGCTGACAATGGCAAAGATCACTTACATCGAGCACAACGGCACCGAACATGTTGTGGATGTGGCCAGCGGGCTGACCGTGATGGAAGGCGCGCGCGACAACAACATTCCGGGTATCGAGGCCGATTGCGGCGGCGCCTGCGCGTGCTCGACCTGCCATGTGTACATCGCGCCGGACTGGGTCGAGAAGCTGCCCGCCAAGGACGACATGGAAGAGGACATGCTGGATTTCGCCTATGAGCCCGATCCGGCCCGCTCGCGCCTGACCTGCCAGATCAAGGTGACCGACGATCTGGACGGTCTGGTGGTGCAGATGCCCGAAAAGCAGATCTGATGATCAACGGGCCGGCAGCGCGGCGTCTGCGGATGCGCGCCCGGCCCGGTTCTGCCCGCCGCGCGTGGCGGGCGGTGTGTTTGGGGCTGGCGTTGGCCGGGCCGTCTGCGGCGCAGGCTGATGAAGGCTGCGGCCCCGGCCCGTTTTCCAGCCCGCGCACGGTGGAGGGGTCGCTGGTCCGGCTGGGCGAAGCGGCCGCCGCTTATGAGGATCTGACAGGCCGCTACGGGCACGGGGTTCTGGGCGATGCGCTGGAGCCGGAGACGCTGCGGTACTGGTCGCCGGCGCTGCCCGGCCGCTGCGGTGCCAGCGTGACTTTGGACGAGGCCCATGTGTTCGAGGATCTGGCGCCGCGGCTGGCCGATCTCGACGGTGGCGCGCATCCGGAAATCATCACAGTGCGCAGCCACCGCAGCAAGGGGGCGCAGATTGCCGTTTACGGCCTGCGGGCGGGCCGCCTGGAGCTGATTGCACAGACGCCCTACATCGGCCAGAGCCACCGCTGGCTCGCCCCCATTGGTGCTGCGGATCTGGATGGCGACGGGCATGCGGAGATCGCCTATATCGACCGGCCGCATCTGGCAAAGACCCTGCGCATCTGGCGGTTCCGGACGGTGCGCTGAGCGAGGTTGCCAGTGCGCCCGGCCTGACCAATCACCGGATCGGAGACGATTTCATTACCTCCGGGATCCGCGATTGCGGCGAGGGGCCGGAGCTGGTGACGGTCAGCAGCGGCTGGCGCCGGATCATGGCCTCACGGCTGCAGGAGGGCCGCATCGCCAGCCGGGACATCGGCCCGTTCCGGCCGGACACGGGCCTGCGGCACGCGCTGGCCTGCCGCTAAGCGCCGCCCGCGCGCCTGCGGTCCGAAAATCTCCGCGCCCGTTTCCGGTTTATTCACCACCTTGGGGTACTCTTTGTGCCGGATGGGCAGATCCGGGCGCGCCGGCCCGGAACGGTTTTACAGGAGACAGCAGGGTGAGCTTTACGCCATATGTGTTCGGCACCGGCATTGCGGGATGGAGCTTCCTGCAGCGGACCCGGGACCAGCAGCAGGAGGTTTACGAGAAATCGCCCGTCCTTGACCGGACGGTGCAGGATTTCACGCAGCGCATCACCAGTATACAGTCGGCGGACCAGCTGCTGGATGACTACAACCTGCTGACCGTGACCCTGGGCGCCTTTGGCCTGGATGAGGATATCAACAACAGGGCCTTCATCAAGCAGGTGCTGGAATCCGACATGAGCGATCCCAAGTCGATCGTGAACCGGCTGAACGACAGCCGGTACCAGGCGCTGGCGGAAACCTTTGGCTTTGGCAGCTCCGACGGACCCAAGCTGCCCAGTGCCAGGGCGGGGAGCGAATTTGCCGGCATCGCCACGCCGGATGACCTGCTGTCAAACAGCACCCTGCTGCGCAAGGCGCTTGGCAATGCCGGGCTGGAGGGGCTGGAAAACAATCAGTTCTTCCTGCAGAAAGTCCTGGAATCCGACCTCGACGACCCCAGCTCCTTTGCCAACAAGCTGTCTGATCCGCGCTATGCGGCCTTTGCCGGGCAGTTCGATTTCGGCCAGGCGCCGGAGTATGAAAACAGCATCGAGGCGCTGGTTAGCGAGTTCAACCAGCACACTGAGGGCCTGGCCAGCGCGGATGATCTGCTGGCGGATGAAGATCTGCTGCAGGCCGTGATTGACACGTTCGGTCTGGAAAGAACCTATCCCGATTTCCTGCGGCGGGTGCTGAATTCGGATACCACCGATCCCGACTCCTTCGTCAACCAGCTGGAGGACAAGCGCTATCTTGCGGTGTCAGAGGCCTTTGGCTTCGGCTGGCCGGATATCAACGCGATGACCGATCCGGAGGAGCTGCTGTCGAACCCGCAGCTGCTGGCGCATGCGCTGGACACTTTCAACCTCAGCGACCGGGGGGAGACCTATCTGAGACAGGTTCTGGAATCCGACCTGTCCGACCCGAATTCCTACGTGAACCAGCCGGAAAATCTGGCCTTTTACGACTTTGCCGAGGCCTTCCAGAATCAATGGCCCGAGCCCGTCAGCAAGATGCAGGTGTTCGCGGAGGAGATTACCGATAAGCTGGGCACCTTCACCAACCCGCGGGAACTGGTTTTTGACCTGAGCCTGTTCGAGGCCACGCTGGACCTGTTCGGCCAAAGCAAGCGGAGCACTGATTTCGATACCGTACTGAAGGCGTTTGAGTCCGACCTGTCCTCCAGCACGTCCTACGCCAACACGCACTATGATACCGGATTGAAGGCCATGACACAGGCCTTCTCCTTCAATGCGGGGGAGACCAGCCGGGAGTATCCGGAAGGCTTTGCCGAGGAACTTGCCGAGCTTTACACCACCCGCCAGTTTGAAATCGAGATCGGCAACTCGGATCCGAACATGCGGCTGGCGCTGGCGCTGGAGCGCGAGCTGCAAGATGTTGTAGATGCGGGCGGCAGCGAAAACGCCCACTGGTACAATATCATCGGGTCGCCGCCGCTGCGGAGTATTTTCGAAACCGCGCTGGGCCTGCCGTCCGGTATTGCGCAGCTGGATATCGAACGCCAGTTGGTGGAGATGAAGGACCGCGCCTTTTCCGCCTTTGGCACCACCCACCCGGCCGATTTCCTGGAGCCGGAGATGCTGGATCAGTTCCGCAAGCGGTTCCTGTTGCTGAGCGATCTGAACACGTTCTAGGGCCGCGGTGCCGGCTGCAGGCTTTTGACCGCGCTGCCCGGCGGGCAGACTGAAAGCAGCGTGCCGTATTGATCCGGCAGCGGCCTGGGCGGGCCTGTCGGGGGCTGACAGGCCTGCCGGAGCTTTGGTTTTGAAGTCAGGAGCACAAGGGCAGGCAGAGGCGCGCCGCTGGCGCGGTCTCCGGCTGTCCGGGATTGCGGCTGCGGGGCACTGCCTTCAGACGGTACACTGGCGGGCGGACAGTACACAGACGGGCAAACGGAACACAGGCGGGCGCGGACGGGTCCGCACCCGCCCGCGCAGGCGGACCTGCGCGAGCTTTTTCTCAGAACTTATTGAAACGAGGGGAAAACCTGAGCGGCGCTCGCAGCGTGCGCTCACCGTCTCTTCCCGGCAGGGCGGGCCGGTTCAGCAGCTGCGCCGACGTGCCAGAGCGGGCAGGGCCAGACGCCGTTCCGTTGCCCGAAGGCAGCCGCTTGGCGCGGCTGGCAAAGTACCCCGGTTCCGGCGCGGCGTACCGGGCGGCGGGTGCGGACCCAGGGTGCAAGCGCCGGTGCGGCGGCTCTCGGTCTGCCAGGCTGCGGCGCCAAGGGGCGTAATCGGGTGCGGCACTTGCCGCCGGACGCCGCTGCCGGGCGCGGCAGCGCCCGGCCACGCCCAACTGAGACGGGCAATCTGTGATTGACCGGGAGCAGGCGGGAGCCCCTGCCTGCCTGCCGTGTTACTTCAGCGCGCGCCAGCCGATGTCGCGGCGGAAGAAGCCCTGCGGCCACTCCACCCCGTCCACCATCGCATAGGCGCGGTCGCGGGCCTCCTGCAGGGAGCCGCCGCGGGCGGTCACGTTCAGCACCCGGCCGCCGACGGCCAGCACCTTGCCGTCCTGTTCCTGGGTGCCCGCATGGAACACCATATTGCTGCTGTCCTCGGGCAGCGCGTCCAGGCCCTTGATTTCGGAGAATTTCTCGTAAGAGCCGGGATAGCCCTCTGCCGCCATCACCACGGTGATTGCGTGATCGTCGGCCCAGTTCACCTGCGCCTCGCTCAGGCGGCCCTCAGCCGCGGCGTGCATCAGGTCCAGCGCCTGGGCGCCGAGGCGCATCATCAGCACCTGGCATTCCGGATCGCCGAAGCGGACGTTGTATTCCACCAGCCGCGGCTGCCCGTCCTTGATCATCAGACCCGCATAGAGCACGCCCTGATAGGGCATGCCGCGTTCCGCCATCACCCGCATGGTGGGCTTCACGATCTCTTCCATCGCTTTCGCCTCGACCTCAGCCGACAGCACCGGCGCGGGGGAGTAGGCGCCCATGCCGCCGGTGTTAAGGCCGGTGTCGCCTTCGCCGACGCGCTTGTGGTCCTGGGCGGAGCCGATCGCCAGAACGTCCTCGCCGTCCACCAGCACGAACAGGGAGGCTTCCTCGCCTTCCATGAACTCCTCGATCACCACCTCGGCGCCGGCGCCGCCAAAGACACCGCCGAACATGTCGTCGATGGCCGCCATGGCCTCGTCCTCGGTCATCGCGATGATCACGCCTTTGCCGGCGGCCAGACCGTCAGCCTTGACCACGGTGGGAACACCGTTGGCCCGCACATGGGCCTTGGCGGCGTCTGCATCGGTGAAATGGCCGTAGCCCGCGGTGGGGGCGTTTGCCGCGTCGCAGATTTCCTTGGTGAAGCTCTTGGAGGCTTCCAGCCGGGCGGCGGCCTCGGAGGGGCCGAACACCAGGAGGCCTGCCTCGCGCAGCCGGTCGGCAACGCCCGCGGCCAGCGGCGCCTCGGGGCCGACGATCACGAAGTCGATGGCGTTTTCCTCGGCAAAGGCGGCCACGGTGCCGCCATCCTCGATGTCGAAAGTGGCGCAATCGGCGATCTGGGCGATGCCCGCGTTGCCCGGCGCCACGATCAGCTTGTCGCATTTGGGGTTCTGCATCACTGCCCAGGCCAGTGCATGTTCACGCCCGCCGCTGCCGAGGATAAGGATGTTCATTGGCGCATTCTCCGATCTGCCTGAGCCCTGTGGCGTCCCGGGTGGCCTCCCGGGGCTTGCCTTGCTTGCGGCGCGTTCTATGCTGCGCGCGACTTCAAAACAAGACCGGCCTAAAGCCGCAGGAGAGCAGCCCCCGATGTCCGACCTGTTTGACGATCCTCAGCCTGGGCAGAACGCCCCGGAGTTCACCGTTTCCGAGATTTCCGGCGAGGTGAAGCGTACGCTGGAGGGCACATTCGGCCGCATCCGGGTGCGCGGCGAAGTGGGGCGGGTGTTCAAGGCGCGCTCCGGGCATTTGTACTACGACATCAAGGATGACCGCTCGGTGCTGGCTTGCACGACGTGGAAGGGGCAGATCAGCGGCTTGTCGGTGGTGCCGGAGGAAGGGCTTGAGGTGGTTGTCACCGGCCGCCTGACGGCCTTTGG
The DNA here is from genome assembly GCF_006740765.1 of Leisingera aquaemixtae. Lineage (GTDB taxonomy): Bacteria > Pseudomonadota > Alphaproteobacteria > Rhodobacterales > Rhodobacteraceae > Leisingera > Leisingera aquaemixtae. The sequence goes on along the minus strand of NZ_CP041159.1, from coordinate 2,066,119 downwards.
CGCGCAGTCAAAGTACAACATGAACGTGGATGAGGTTGCGGTTGCCGGGCAGGGTGCGCTGATGGCGCTCTTGGAAAAGCGCAAGAAGCAGCTGGAGGCGGAGGGCCTGTTTGCGCCCGAGCGCAAGAAGCCGCTGCCTTACCTGCCGCAGATCATCGGGGTGGTGACCTCGCCGTCGGGTGCGGTGATCCGCGATATTCTGCACCGGCTGCGCGACCGGTTTCCGCGCAAGGTGCTGGTCTGGCCGGTGGCGGTGCAGGGGAAAACTTGCGCGCCGGAGGTGGCCCGCGCCATCGAGGGCTTCAACCGGCTGACGCCGGGCGGCGCGCTGCCGCGGCCCGATCTGATCATCGTGGCCCGCGGCGGCGGCTCGATTGAGGACCTGTGGGGCTTCAACGAGGAGATCGTGGCGCGCGCCGCGGCGGCCTCGCAGATCCCGCTGATCTCTGCCGTGGGGCATGAGACGGACACCACGCTCATCGACTTCGTGTCCGACCGCCGGGCGCCGACCCCAACCGCGGCGGCGGAGCTGGCGGTGCCGGTGCGGCTGGAGCTGATGGCCTGGACGGAGACCCAGGGCGCGCGGCTGACCCGGGCTGCGGGGCAGGCGGTGCAGCTCAGGCGCCAGCGGCTGAACGATCTGGCCCGGGCCTTGCCGAAACCCGACACGCTTCTGGAAACCCCGCGGCAGCGGCTGGACCGGATTTCCGACCGGCTGCCCGGCGCGCTGATCAGCGGCGTGCAGCGGCGCCGGGTGCATCTGAGCGAAACCGCGGCCAGCTTGCGCCCGGCCACCCTGCGCCAGCTGGTCGAGGGGCGGCGAAACCGGTTGCAGAACCTGTCCTCGCGCCTCAGCCTGCGGCCGATCCAAAGAGAGGTGAAGCAGCAGCAGGACCGGCTTGCGCATCTCGTGCAGCGTCTGAATGCGGCGCAGGCCGCGCGCATCGACCGCCAGCGGCAGGCCCTGACCGCCACGGGGCGGCAGCTGGAAATCCTGAGCTACAAGGCGACGCTGGAACGTGGCTATGCGGTGGTGCGTTCAGGGGATGAGATCCTGACCACCCGGGCTGCTGCCGCCAAGGCCGGTGCCCTGCAGATCGAATTTGCCGATGGCACGTTGGATCTGGACGGCGGCGCCGCTGACGCTCCGAAGACGGAGGGACCGAACCCGCCGGCAAAGGGCGGCGGCCAGGGCTCACTGCTCTAGCGGGGCATTTGCGGCGGCCTCAGGTGCCCACGTCGGGGCCGTAGCACAGCATGTCCTCGCCGATGTCCTCGGCCTCGTACAGCTCGGTCGCGGCTGGATCATCCTCGAACCGGGCCGTCAGCCCGCCGGGGGTAAGCTCAAAGGTCCAGCACTGCGGATCATCGCGGTTGTCATAGATGAAACAGATCTGGCCCGCTTCCTCGTACCAGCTGCCGTCCTGGCATTTGCCGTCCAGGAAAGACCAGATCACCCGGCGGTCCGGCAGGTAGCGTTCGACCCCGTAGAGGGAGCCGCCAAAGCCATAGAACAGCGTGCGGCCCTGGGTGTAGCGGTCGAATTCCGCGGCGCCAAGCGGCTCGCCTGCCGCCAGCGGGGCGGGCAGGGCTGCCAGCAGGAGAATCATCAAGGAGCGCATGAGGCCACTGTGCCTCAGGACCGGCGCCGGCGCCAAGCGTTGCGTGTTTCTGCGCAGGCTCCCGCCGGGTCACCTTTGACGGCGCGCGCCCTGCGGGGACAGAGTGGCGGAAAATCGAAGGGGGGCAGGACATGGCGGCGGAACTGATGCTATGGGCAGGGGCTGCGGCATGCGCTTTGGTTTATCTGGCCATGGCAGCGCAGCCGCCCGGTTTGCTGCGCAGTGTGCTGAAAACGGCATCGGTCGCTTTGCTGGCGCTGGCGGCGGTGCTGGCGGGGGCGCCCTGGCTGCTAGCCCTGGCGCTGGGGCTCTGCGCGCTGGGCGATCTGTTCCTGTCGCGCGACGGCGAGGCCGCGTTCATGGCGGGCGTCGGCGCCTTTGCCGCCGGGCATCTGGCCTATGCGGTGCTGTTCCTGACGCACGGTGACAGCGATCCGGCGCGGCTGCTGCAGATGCCGGGGGCAATCATCGCGGCGGCTCTGCTGCTGCTGGGGCTGGCGATGGCGCGCGTTCTGGCGCCGCGGGCGGGTGCGCTGAAGGGACCGGTGCTGGCTTATATCCCGATCATCCTCGGCATGGGGGCGGCGGCGCTGACGCTGCCGTTCGGCACCTGGGTCATTGCCGCGGCCGCGGCCTTCATGCTGTCGGACATGGTGCTGGCGGCGGAGACCTTTGTCTTGCCGGAGGATCATGCGCTGCGCCGGATCACGCCCTATGCGGTCTGGCCGCTTTACTGGGGGGCGCAAGCGGGCTTTCTGGCGGCATTTTCCTGAGGTCCGCGGCGCGTTGCGCTTTGCACTCCGGCCCAATCCGCATTAGGTGGGGGGCAGACCCTTTTGCGGAGACCAAGATGGCGTTTTTCTCAAAGCTCAAGGAGCGGCTGTTCAAATCCTCCTCCAAGCTCGAGCAGGGGCTCGATGCGATTGTCGAGGAGGGCGCGCAGAGCGCTGCGGATGAGGCGGCGGAGGCCCTGGCAGCGGCCCCGGCGGTGACGCCGGAGCAGCCCGCCCCGGCGCCGGTTCTGCAGCCTGACCCTGTGGCCGAGCCGGAGCCTGCGCCCGAACCTGCGCCCGCGCCGGAGCCGGCAGCGGCCCGCGAACCTGCGCCGCAGGCGGGAGCGGAGCCTGAGAAAAAATCGCCGGGCCTTTTGGGCCGTCTGATGGGCCGCGGCACCGCCGCTGCCGAGCCGCGCCGGGCGCTGGATGACGACATGCTGGAGCAGCTGGAAGAGCTGCTGATCGCCGCTGACATGGGCGTGGATACCGCGCTGCGGGTGACCGCCAACCTGGCCGAGGGCCGGATGGGCAAGAAGGTCTCCAGCCGCGAGATCAAGGAACTGCTGGCGCAGGAAGTCGCGCGCATCATGGAACCGGTCGCAAAGCCCTTGCCGATCTATGCCAAGCGCCCGCAGGTGGTGCTGGTCGTGGGGGTCAACGGCTCCGGCAAGACCACAACCATCGGCAAGCTGGCCAGCCAGTTCAAGGGCGCAGGCAAGAAGGTGGTGATTGCTGCGGGCGACACCTTCCGCGCGGCTGCCGTAGAACAGCTGCAGGTCTGGGGCGACCGGGCCGGCGTGCCGGTGCTGACAGCGCCGGAAGGCTCCGATCCTGCGTCGCTGGCGTTTGATGCAATGACCAAGGCACAGGAGGACGGTGCAGACCTTTTGATGATCGACACCGCAGGCCGGCTGCAGAACCGCGCCGACCTGATGGAGGAGCTGGCCAAGATCGTCCGGGTGATCCGCAAGAAGGACGAGACCGCGCCGCACAATACCCTGCTGGTGCTGGACGCCACCACCGGCCAGAACGCGCTGAGCCAGGTCGGCACCTTCCAGCAGCTGGCCGATGTCTCCGGCCTGGTGATGACCAAGCTGGACGGCACCGCCAAGGGCGGCGTTCTGGTGGCGCTGGCCGACAAGTTCGGCCTGCCGATCCACGCCATCGGGGTGGGCGAGCAAATCGACGATCTGGCCCCTTTCGATCCGGAAGAGTTTGCCGCGGCGCTCACCGGCCTTGAAAAATCCTGATCCTTTATTCATCTGGCTGAAAATATCCCGGGGGTCCGGGGGCAGAGCCCCCGGCGCTTTCCTCCCGCGCAAAGGCATTTGATTTGAGCGATTGGCTGATCTCCCTGGAAGGCACTGAGGCCGGGCATCAGGCGGCGCTGTTCCTGGCGATCTGGGCGGCTTTTCTGCATGCGGTGTTCGGGGCGCTGCAAAAGGGGCGGCATGACCCCTGGCTGTCGCGCGGGGCGATCGACTTCTCCTATTGCGTGATGGCAGCCCCCTTTGCGCTGTTCGTGGTGCCCTGGCCGGAGCCGCATATGTGGCTGATCTTTGCCGTCGCCTGGGTGATCCACGTCTTCTACAAGCTGTTTCAGGCGCTGGCCTATACCAAGGGCAGCTATACCGTGGTCTACCCGGTGGTGCGCGGGACCGGGCCGCTGTTCACGGTGATCGGCTCCTTCTTTCTGTTCGGCGAGGTGTTCACCCTCGTGCAGTGGCTGGGGGTGGCGGTGCTGTTGGCGGGGATCTTTGGCCTTGCGGGATACAACTACCGCTACCTGACGGTGAACCGCGACACGCTGGGGATTGCGCTGGGGCTGGCGGTTGTGACCGGGTTGTTTGTGGCCGCCTACACCACATATGACGCCTATGGCATCCGGGCGACGGCGGATCCGTTCACCTTCCTGGCGTGGTTTTTCATGATCGACGGGCTGGTGTTTCCGGTGATTGCCTTCACCCGCTGGCGCAGCATGGCGGAACCGCCCGCACCGGGGCCGCTGATGGTCCGGGGGGTCTTTGGCGGGCTGGTGGCCTTTGCCTCCTTTGGGGCCATCATGCTGGCGACGCGGCTGGACAAGGTGGGGGAGGCGGCGGTGCTGCGCGAGACCTCCACCGTGTTTGCCGCCCTTATCGGCTGGCTGGTGCTGAAGGAAACCGTGGGGCCGCGGCGGATCGCCTTGATGGCTTTGATCGCCCTGGGCGCCGTGATAGTGGAAATGGGCGGCTGAGACCGCCGCGAGAGCATTGAGGAGGCCCCATGGCCGCAAAGAAGATCAACCCGACCCTGAAGATGGTGCTGGAACTGGGACCCGTGGTTCTGTTCTTCATCGGCTATCTGAAGCTGAAGGATGAGGTGTTTCTGATCGGCGGCAGCGAATACAAGGGCTTCATCGTCATCACCGCGGCCTTCATTCCGCTGATGGTGGCGTCCACGCTCGCGCTGTGGAAGCTGACGGGGCATCTGTCGCGGATGCAGTTTGCCACGCTCATTCTGGTGGTGCTGTTTGGCGGCATGTCGGTGTGGTTCAACGACGACCGGTTCATCAAGATGAAGCCGACTATGCTGTATCTGCTGTTCGGCGGATTGCTGGGGCTGGGGCTGATGCGCGGGCAAAGCTGGCTCAAGGTGGTGATGGAGGAGCTGATGCCCTTGAAGCAGGAGGGCTGGATGATCCTGACCCGGCGGCTGTGCGCGTTCTTCTTTGGCCTGGCGGTGGCGAATGAGCTGATCTGGCGCAGCCAGAGCACCGAGACCTGGGTTTATTTCAAGACCTTCGGCCTGCCGGTGGCGATGTTTGCCTTCTTCATGCTGCAGGGGCAGCTGTTCCAGAAATACAGCGACGAGGAAGAGGCCGGCCCGGCGGAGTAACCCCCGGCGGCAGCGGCGGGCTCCCGCGCCTTTGCCCCGCATCAAAGATGCGGCGCAAAGCCTTGGGCCGGGCAGCGCACCTGCGGTGCGCTGCGGTTGCGCGGTCTACCGGCCTTGCCCGAATATCACCTGCTGCGCCTTGCTGTCCGACCTGTCCGCCCGCAGGTCCGCGTGCAGCGCCCGGCCCGCCACCACGCCGGGGCGCGACCACATCAGATCCAGCCAGCGGGCCAGATGCGGCTTGTCCTCCAGGGTCTGCTGCTGGCCCTCCCATAAGGACGCCCAGGGCCAGATGGCCATGTCGGCAATCGTACAGTCCGCTCCCGCCACATATTCGTTCTCCGCCAGCTGCCGGTCCAAAACGCCATAGAGGCGGGCGACCTCGCTGCGGTAGCGGTCCTTGGCGTAGGGGATATCTTCGGGCGCGTATTTCAGGAAGTGATGCGCCTGGCCCGCCATCGGGCCGACGCCGCCCATCTGCCACATCAGCCATTGATCCACCTTGAGCCTTGCGCGTTCGCCGCTGCCGTAGAACTGCCCGGTCTTGCGGGCGAGGTACTGGAGGATGGCGCCGCTTTCGAACAGCGAGACCGGCGCGCCGTCCGGCCCGTCTGGGTCAATGATCGCGGGCATCCGGTTGTTGGGGGAGATCTTCAGGAACTCCGGCGCGAACTGGTCGCCCTTGCCGATGTCGATCAGGGTGACGTCATAAGGCAGGCCCATCTCCTCCAGCGCGATGGAGATTTTCCAGCCATTTGGTGTCGGCCAGTAGAAGAGCCGGATGGGGTCCTGCATCGCGTGCCTCCGTCTGTATGCCCGGCCACAGGAGCATGGGGCGCGGGGCCGGGCAAGGGGCATTAGCGCTCACATCGCTGTGACCCTGGCGGGTGGCGTGCGGGGATCCAGCCGCTTGACCGAATCCCGCAAGATGCGTAAAGCCGCTGCATCACATCGTGGCGATTTGTTACCGGATTGCGGGCCACGTTAAACAATCCCGCTAAAGAGGTCAGGACGTGAAGGACCCCCTTTCGCTTGGCCGATTGGGGGTTTTTTGTGCGCTATGGGCGCGAGGAGACTGAAGATGAGCGACACCTGGAACAGCCGCACCAAGCTGGTGCATGCAGGCACCCGCCGCAGCCAGTACAACGAGGTCAGCGAAGCGATCTTTCTGACCCAGGGCTTTGTCTACGAGACTGCCGAGCAGGCAGAAGCGCGGTTCATCGAGACCGGCCCGGATGAGTTCATCTATGCCCGCTACGGCAACCCGACCGTCGATATGTTCGAAAAGCGCATCGCGGCGCTGGAAGGGGCCGAGGACGCCTTTGCCACCGCCTCCGGCATGGCGGCGGTCAACGGCGCGCTGACCTCGCTGGTGAAGGCGGGCGATCACATCGTCTCGGCCAAGGCGCTGTTCGGCTCCTGCAACTATATCCTGGCGGATGTGCTTGGCCGCTTCGGAGTGGAGGTGACGTTCATTGACGGCACCGACCTTGACGCCTGGAAGGCCGCCGTGCGCCCGGACACCAGGGCGGTGTTCTTCGAGAGCATGTCGAACCCGACGCTGGAGGTGATCGACATCAAGGCAGTGGCGGAGATCGCCCATTCCGCTGGCGCCACGGTGGTGGTGGACAACGTGTTCTCGACCCCGGTGTTCTCCAACGCGATCCAGCAGGGCGCCGATGTGGTGATCTATTCCGCGACCAAGCATATCGACGGCCAGGGCCGGGCGCTGGGCGGGGTGGTGCTGGGCACCAAAGACTACATCCGCGGCACGCTGGAACCCTATATGAAGCACACCGGCGGGTCGCTCAGCCCGTTCAATGCCTGGGTGATGCTGAAGGGGCTGGAGACCCTGTCGCTGCGGGTCAACGCGCAAGCTGAGACCGCGCTGAAGATTGCCGAGGCGCTGGACGGCCATCCGGCGCTGGAGCGCACCATCTATCCGGGGCTGAAAGGCCATGCGCAGAACGCGCTGGTGCAGAGCCAGCTGGGCGGCAAGGGCGGCACCGTGTTGTCGCTGGACCTGAAGGGCGGCAAGGCGGCGGCGTTCAAGTTCCTGAACGCGCTGACCATCCCGGTGATTTCCAACAATCTGGGCGATGCCAAGTCGATCGCCACCCACCCGGCGACCACCACCCACCAGCGCCTGAGCGATGCACTGAAGGCGGAGCTGGGCATCACGCCCGGCCTGGTGCGCTTCTCGGTCGGGCTGGAGGATGCCGACGACCTGATCGCTGACATCAAGGCCGCGCTGGAGGCCGCGCAGGCCTGAGATCCGGCAGACTTTCATCTTTCTCGAAATACTCTCGGGGGTGAATTGAGCCGGAAGGCTCAAGAGGGGGCAGACAGCCCCCTCTCTCTTTTCGGCGCATTCGGGTCAGGAGGCGCGGCCGTAGAAGCCGATGTTTTCCGCGTCGGTGAAGCGCACGCCGGGGCGTTCGTAGAAGGTGAAGACAGCGATCACCCGCGTCTTTCCGCCTTTGACCGTACCCACACGGTGGGGCGAGTTCTTGCCGCGGAAAATGTTCAGAGTGCCGGGGGCCAGGGTGATCGAACGCATGTTGGGGTCCTCCCCCCGCAGCAGCCGCTCGACGCCCGCGTAATTCGGGTCGCCGTCACTGCGCAGCTCAGGGCTGTAGATGAATTCGCCGCCTGCCTCGGGCGCTTGCAGCAGCATAGTGGTGGTGAATTCGGAACGGTCGAAGTGCCAGTTCAGCGCCTGCTCCGCCCCGTAGGACATGATGTTCAGCCGCGCCAGCGGGTCGTCCATGGTGTAAAGCGCGGGCTTGTCCATCGTCGCTGCCAGGAACTCCGCAAAGGGCGGCCAGTCGTAAAGCCGCAGAACCGGCGAGCCGGGGAACTGGTCGGCGCAGAGGGTGAAGTTCGAGGTCTCGACCTTCTGCAGCGCCGGGTGGTCCGGCGCCAGCCCCTCGACACGGTCCTTGAAATAGATGTTGTGGGCGCGCTTATGGTGGAAGCTTTCGGTCTCAAACTTGCCTTTCAGCGCGTCGGCGGCGGCTTGCGCCACCTCCGGCTTCATCAGCCCGCCGAGGCTGAACATGCCGTCACGGGCCAGTTCGGCGCGGCAGCGGTCCACCAGCACCTGCCATTCCGGGCTGGCGGGGCGGTCGAGCGGGTAACGGTCGAGATCAAGAATGCCGCGCATGGGGTGTTCCTTGGGGGGCTTTGGGCTTTTCCCAAGCCTGCGCGCGGGGCGGGGGGCTGACCACTGTAAAATATCTTGGCGAGCATAAGAAAAACTTGCACTGTGCGGCCATGAAACTGCCGCCGCTCAATGCCCTGCGCGCCTTTGAGTGCGCCGCCCGGACCGGGAGCTTTTCGGCTGCGGGGGCGGAGCTGGGAGTGAGTTCGGCGGCGGTGTCGATGCAGGTCAAGAACCTGGAGGAGTGGCTGGGGCTGACGCTGTTCACCCGCCGCGCCAATCAGGTGCGGCTGACCGATGCGGGGCGGGACTACTATCAGCGGGCCGCGGTCTCGCTGGCGGAGATAGCGAGCTTTACCGAGGCGCTGACCGAGGGCGGCACCCGGCGTCCGCTGGTGATTTCGGCCACGCCGGCGCTGGCGCAGCTGTGGCTGCCGGAGCGGCTGAAGCTGTTTGCGCAGGCGCGGCCCGATGTGCCGGTGCGGCTTAGAATCGAGGATGACAGGATTGATCTGGAGGCTGAGGGCATTGATGCCCGGCTGACCTATGGCGGTGAGCATCCCGAGCACCGCACGCAGGTGCTGTTCAAGGACCGGCTGGTGCCCGTCGGGGCGGACCCGCAGGCCGATATGCGCAGCGCGCCGCTGGTCGAGGTTGCCTGGGGCGAGACGATATCGTCGGTTCCGGGCTGGCGGGCGTATTTTACGCAGCACGGGATTGAACGCCAAGACCTCTCTTCTGCGGTCATAGGACAATCGGTGCCTTCTGTGGTGTCGCTGGTGCAGGCGGGACTGGGCATTGCGCTGCTGCCGGAGCAGGTGGCGGGCGGCGAAATCCGCGCGGGCAGGCTGCACCGGCTGCCCGGCCCGGCGCTGGAGATGGCGCGGCCCTATGTCCTGGTCACGGCCCATTACAAGTCGCGTTCGCGGCGGTTGAGCGCGCTTGCTGAGGCGTTGGGGGTCCGTTAAGGCGCCGGTTCTGCCGCAAATGGCGGATCCGTTTTGATAATTGCCGCGTAACAGTATATGAGGGTGGCCTGCCGCACCCTATATGGGCCGTATCACTTGGGGGAAACGCCGATGAACATTCACAACCGCGACGCTGCTGAGGCGCCGGACCGCGAGGCAGCTGCCGCCGCGCTGGATGTGCTGCGGGCCTGGGCCGGCACCGTGACCGAGACCGAGATTGCCGAGCTGGATCCTGCTGTGGCGCGGCTGCTGCCGGGCCGCGAGGTGGGCAATTATCCGGATCTGTCGCGGACCTACCCCGAGGATTTCAAATCCGACGACGCCTACCGCGCGACGCTGCCTGATTTGCAGAACGGGCCGACCAGCCTGATCCGCGGTGCGAAGGAGCAGATCCAGCACGTGGGGATCTCCAACTTCCGCCTGCCGATCCGCTTTCATACCCGCGACGACGGCGATCTGACGCTGGAAACCAGTGTGACCGGCACCGTGTCCCTGGATGCGGGCAAGAAGGGCATCAATATGTCCCGGATCATGCGCACTTTCTACAAACATGCGGAGCGCACGTTCAGCTTCGAGGTCATGGCCAGAGCGCTGGATGACTACCTGAGCGATCTGGACAGCCCGGATGCGCGCATCCAGATGCGGTTTTCCTTCCCTGCAAGGGTGGAAAGCCTGCGCTCGGGCCTCAGCGGCTACCAGTATTACGACTTTGCGCTGGAGCTGGTGGACCACGACGGGGTGCGCGAGAAGATCATGCACCTGGACTATGTCTATTCCTCGACCTGCCCATGCTCGCTGGAGTTGTCGGAGCACGCCCGCCAGGCGCGCGGCCAGCTGGCGACGCCGCATTCGCAGCGCTCTGTCGCGCGGATTTCGGTGCAGTCGGTGCCGGGCAGCCAGTGCCTGTGGTTCGAGGACCTGATCGAGCTGTGCCGCAAGGCGGTGCCGACCGAGACCCAGGTGATGGTGAAGCGCGAGGACGAGCAGGCCTTTGCAGAGCTGAACGCTGCCAACCCGATCTTTGTCGAGGATGCGGCGCGGCTGTTTTGCGAGGCGCTGCAGGGCGATCCCCGGATCGGCGATTTCCGGGTGGTGGCCAGCCATCAGGAGAGCCTGCACAGCCATGATGCCGTCAGCGTGCTGACCCAGGGCCCGCTGTTCAAGGCGATGAGCCTGGACCCGAAACTGTTCGCGACCCTGATCCACCACGGCTGAGCCGGACGCGGGCCTGCCTGTTGTGCAGGCAGGTTTCCGCCTGAATCGGCCCTGCGGCGCGGCATTTTCTGCATTGCCGCAAAATTTATGCCGCTGCGCAGAAACGCATGTTAGCCTGCCTTGCGAATCCCCCGGTTATCCTGCCGGGGGCAGGGGAGCTTGTGCGCAGGTGTCTGCAATTGACGGCCCGGATTCTGCTGTACCCGGCCCGGTGCTGAACCGGCGGCCGCTCCCCGTTACCTTTGCCCGGAGATCGCAACGCAGACCCGGCGCGAGGCCAGTGCAGGACTTGAGGAGTATCAGATGACGAGCTTTCACCATATTGCCGGTTTCACGGCCCGGGCGCATGAATGGGCCGGCTTTGCAGCCGGTATGCAGCTGAAGCTGTGGCGCCAGGCGGCAGAGGCCGCGCTGCAGGCCCCCTATGAGCAGATGCGGATGGCGCATTCAATGCTTGAGGCGCAACGGCGGCTGATGGGGGCAAACCCGGCAGCCGCGGAGACCGCACCGGCGGCCAAAGCGGACGTGAAGGCGGACACCGCAGCCGCGCCCGAGGCGGAAGCCGCAGTCAAGGCGGCGCCCCGCAAGGCACCGGCTGCCAAGACGGCCCGGAAAGCGGCCCGCAAGACCGCAACCCGCAAGCCTGCCGCGCGAAAGGCCCCGGTCCGTGCAGCGGCGGCAAATACGGCGGCGAAGCCGGAGCAGGCAAAACCGGCCGCGGCGCAGCCCGCCAAAGCGGCAGAGGACAAACAGGCCGCCAAGCAAGACGGACCGGCTGCCGGAGCCGGAATGAAAGAGGCGCCTGCGGTGTTCCGCGCCTCCTCCGCCCGCAAGAGCGCGCCGGAACAGGCCGCCAAGGCGGAAGATACACCCGCGGCCAAGCCCGCCGCAGCACCTGCCGCAGCGCCGCAAGCAAAGGCCGCTGAGGCAAAGGCGCAGGAGGTAAAGGCAGCTGAAGCAAAGGCCGCGGCGCCTGAAGCAAAAACGCCTGACGCAAAGGCGCCGGAGGCAAAGGCGCCGGAGGCAAAGGCGGCTGAAGCAAAGGTGCCAGAAACAAAGGCGCCGGCAGCAAAGGCGCCTGAGGTGAAAGCAGCAGAGGCCAAAGCACCCGAGGCAAAAGCCCCAGCCGCGGAGGCGCAAGCTCCTGCCAAGGCAGAGGCAGCCCAATCCGGTTCTGCGAAGCGGCCGCGCCAGCCGTCCTCACCGCCGAAGATGCCGCAGCGCAACGCCGCGGGCAAAAGCGGCCGCGGCGAATAGCGCCGCACACTTGACACTTACCGCGCGGGGGGCCAACGCTGCGCCGCATGTTGGATCTCCGCCCGGTAGGGTATGTCATCGGCCTGCTGGTCGTCATCTTGGGAGCCATGATGGTGTTCCCGCTGCTGGTCGACCTGCTGGACGGCCGCGGCGAATGGCATGTGTTTCTCGAAAGCGCAGTGTTCACCATCCTGGTGGGCGGCCTGCTGGCGCTGAGCTGCGCCAACGGGGTGAAGGAGGGGCTGAGCATCCGCCAGACCTTCCTTCTGACCACGACGGTCTGGCTGGCGCTGCCGTTGTTCGGGGCGGTGCCGCTGATGCTGGGAGCCACCGAGCTGCGGTTTGTCGATGCCTTTTTTGAGGCGATGTCGGGGCTGACCACCACCGGATCGACGGTGATTTCGGGGCTGGATGATCTGCCGCGCGGGCTGCTTTTGTGGCGCGGTATCCTGCAGTGGCTGGGCGGTATCGGCATCATTGTGGTTGCGATGGTGTTCTTGCCCGAGCTGCGGGTCGGGGGGATGCAGATCTTTAAATCCGAAAGCTTTGACACCTTTGGCAAAATCCTGCCGCGCGCGCAGGCGATCGCCAAGCAGATCTCGCTGATCTACGTGTCGCTGACGCTGGTCTGCATGCTGGTCTACATGGTGATGGGCATGGGGCCGTTCGATGCGCTGGTGCATTCGATGACCACCATCGCCACCGGCGGCTTTGCCAATTACGATGCGTCCTTCGGCGCCTTTGCCGGGCCGGTGGAATATGCCGCGTCCGTCTTCATGATCCTCGCGGCGCTGCCGTTCGTGCGCTATGTGCAGCTGATCAACGGCCATGGCACGCCGATGCTGCTCGATAGCCAGATCCGCGGCTTCATGATGACGCTGGGGCTGCTGGTCGCGATCGCCGCGGGGGTGCTGTATTACGCGCGCCCGCACGGCGGCGAGGAAGCGCTGCGCTCGGCCCTGTTCAACATCACCTCGATCATGTCCGGCACCGGCTATGCCAGTGCCGATTACATGCAATGGGGCAGCTTTCTGGTGATGATCTTCTTTTTCACCGGGCTGATCGGCGGCTGCGCGGGGTCCACCGCCTGTTCGGTCAAGATCTTCCGCTATCAGCTGCTGTTTGCCTCGATCCGCAACCAGATCCAGCGCATCCGGTCGCCGCACGGGGTGTTCATCACCCGCTATGACGGGCGCCCGGTGGACGCTGAAGTGCTGAGCTCGGTGATCTCCTTCTTCATGTTCTTCGTGGTCACATTGGGCGTGGTGGCCTGGGCGCTGGCGCTGACGGGGCTGGACTTCGTCACCGCGGTGTCGGGGGCGGCCACTGCGGTGGCCAACATCGGCCCGGGTCTCGGCGATACCATCGGGCCTGCCGGGAACTTCTCGACCCTCAACGACCCGGCGAAATGGATCCTGAGCGCGGCAATGCTGATCGGGCGGCTGGAGCTGATGGCGGTCTATGCCATTCTGACGGTGCGGTTCTGGCGCGGCTGAAGGCCTGCGGATTGGCAGAAATTGCGCAAACCGGCGGTTGTGGCGCTTTGCCGCGCCGGAGGGGGCGGTTCAGCCGCAGCTTCCTTGCCGGATGGGCCTGCGCGCTCTTGCCCTTGCAGGGCCGCTCGCATATGAGGCTCGGGACCGAAACCCGCAAGCGCAGGGAGACCCGTTCCATATGCCCGTACTTGTGATGAAATTCGGCGGCACTTCTGTCGCCAACCTGGACCGCATCCGCCGCGCCGCCAAACGCGTCGGCGTTGAAGTGGCCAAGGGCTATGACGTGATCGTCATCGTCTCTGCCATGTCCGGCAAGACCAATGAGCTGGTGGGCTGGGTTGACGAGACCTCGCCGCTGTATGACGCGCGCGAATATGACGCCGTGGTGTCCTCGGGCGAGAACGTGACCGCGGGCCTGATGGCGCTGACGCTGCAAGAGATGGATGTTCCGGCGCGCAGCTGGCAGGGCTGGCAGGTGCCGCTCAAGACCAATTCGGCGCACAGCCAGGCCCGGATCGAGGAGATCCCGCCGGAAAACATCCGCGCCAAGTTTGCCGAAGGCATGAAGGTGGCCGTCGTCGCCGGGTTCCAGGGCATCAGCCCCGAGGGGCGGATCACCACCCTGGGCCGGGGCGGCTCGGACACCACGGCAGTGGCGTTTGCCGCCGCGTTCGAGGCTGAGCGCTGCGATATCTACACCGACGTGGACGGGGTCTATACCACCGACCCGCGGATTTGCGACAAGGCGCGCAAACTGGATAAAATCGCCTTTGAAGAGATGCTGGAGCTGGCCTCGCTGGGGGCCAAGGTGCTGCAAACCCGCTCGGTCGAACTGGCAATGCGCTACAAGGTGAAGCTGCGCGTTCTGTCGAGCTTTGAGGAACAGTCCGACGAGGCCGGAACCCTGGTCTGCGACGAGGAGGAAATCATGGAATCCAATGTTGTGGCCGGTGTGGCCTATTCCCGTGACGAAGCCAAGCTGACCGTGCAGTCGGTGGCCGACCGCCCCGGCATCGCGGCCACCATCTTTACCACGCTGAGCGACGCGGGCGTGAACGTGGACATGATCGTGCAGGATATCTCCGAAGAGGGCCGCACCGACATGACCTTCTCCTGCCCGACCGATCAGGTTGCCCGCGCCGAGCAGGCGCTGCTGGCGATCAAGGAAAAGGGCGAGCTGAACTATGCCGAGCTGCTGGCCGACCGGAATGTGGCCAAGGTGTCGGTGGTCGGCATCGGTATGCGTTCGCAGTCCGGCGTGGCGGCGAAGATGTTCAAGGTGCTGTCGGACGAGGGCATCAACATCAAGGTGATCACCACCTCGGAAATCAAGATTTCGGTGCTGATCGACCGCAAGTACATGGAGCTGGCCGTGCAGGCGCTGCATGATGCGTTTGAGCTGCATAAAACCGGCTGAGCGCTGATCCTGACCTGAGAACCGACTCACTGCAAGGGCGCCCTTCCGGCGCCTTTGTTGTGTCTGGGCTGCACCGCGCTGTATTCTGCGCAGCCCCGGCAGGCGCTGCTCTGATTGCAGGCAATGCAGTAAAAACACTTGGACTTTTCAGTTCAGGGTGGGACAAGTAGGTGGAGGAGAGAGCGCTGGCGTACTACTCTGGGCGGTATCCGTTCCGGAACAGCAGTCGGACGGCAGCGTGCGGGGAAACGACCTCGGGAGAGGGTGAGAATGGCCGATAGTACGGAATCCGAAAGCAGGAAGCTTCTGGGCCGATTGCGCGAGGCGATGGCGAGTGATGATGCCGGTCAGGCGCGGCTCGACAAGATCACCCATCTGATCGCCGACAGCATGGGGACCGAGGTGTGCTCGGTCTACCTGTTCCGCGATGACGAGACGCTGGAGCTGTGCGCGACCCAGGGCCTGAACATCGAATCGGTGCACCAGACCCGGATGCGCATCGGCGAGGGCCTGGTGGGCCGGGTGGCGCGCTTTGGCAAGGTGGTGAACACGCCGGACGCGCCCAATGCCAAAGGCTTCCGCTACATGCCGGAAACCGGGGAGGAGCGGTATTCCTCCTTCCTGGGCGTGCCGGTTCAGCGGCTGGGCGAGATGCTGGGTGTGCTGGTGGTGCAGTCCAAGGAAGCGCGCGAGTTTTCCTCGGATGCGGTTTATGCGCTGGAAGTGGTGGCGATGGTGATCGCCGAGATGACCGAACTGGGCGCCTTTGTCGGCGAGGGCGCGGCGCTGTCGCCGCTGCACCAGCAGGCGGTGCTGATCCACGGCACCTCCGCCCAGGAGGGCGCGGCGGAAGGCAATGTCTGGCTGCACGAGCCGCGGGTGATTGTCACCAATCCGATTGCCGATGATCCGCAGCGCGAGCTGGAGCGGCTGCACGATGCGGTGGAGGAGCTGCGGGTCGGTGTCGACAAGATGCTGGAGGTGTCGCGCAACGGCGACAAGGAGCAGCTGCAGGTTCTTGAAGCCTATAGGATGTTCGCCAATTCCAAGGGCTGGATGCGGCGGATGGAAGAGGACATCGCCCGCGGCCTGAGCGCCGAGGCGGCGGTGGAGAAGGAGCAGTCCCAGGCCCGCGCCCGGATGAGCCAAGTGCAGGACGCCTATTTGCGCGAACGGCTCAGCGATCTGGACGACCTGTCGAACCGGCTGCTGCGCATCCTGACCGGCCAGGGGGCCGATACGGGCGCGGAGCTGCCGGAGAACCCGATCCTGATTGCCCGCAACATCGGCCCGGGCGACCTGCTGGAATACGGCCGCGGCCTGCGCGGGATCGTGCTGGAGGAGGGCTCCGTCGGCTCTCACGCGGCCATTGTCGCGCGGGCGCTGGCGATTCCGCTGGTGGTGAATGCCAAGCGCATCACCACCGAGGCGCTGAATGGCGACCACATCATGGTGGACGGCGACCAGGGCGTTGTGCATCTGCGTCCAGATGAAACCGTCGTCGGCGCCTTCCGCGACAAGATCGCGATGCACACTCAGGCGCAGGAGCGTTATGCCTCGATCCGCAACAAGCCCGCGGTTACCACCGACGGGCAGCGCATCAACATGATGATGAATGCGGGCCTGATGGCGGATCTGCCGTCGCTGGACGGCTCCGGCGCCGAGGGGGTGGGGCTGTTCCGCACGGAGCTGCAGTTCCTGGTGCGCAACCAGATGCCCAAGCGGTCGGAGCTGAAAGCCTTGTACAAGCGGGTGCTGGATGCGGCGCACGGCAAGCCGGTGGTGTTCCGCACGCTGGATATCGGGTCGGACAAGGTGCTGCCTTACATGAAGCCCACGGATGAGCCGAATCCGGCGCTGGGCTGGCGGGCGATCCGGGTCGGGCTGGACAAGCCCGGGGTAATGCGGATGCAGCTGCAGGCGCTGCTGCGCGCCGCCGAAGGGCGGCCGCTGTCGGTCATGTTCCCCTTTGTGGCGCAATTCGAGGAATACCGCGCCGCCAAGGCCGAGGTCGAAAAGACCATCGAGCGCGAGCGTATTCTGGGCCACGTTCTGCCTTCCGATCTGGAAGTGGGCGCGATGCTGGAGACGCCGTCGCTGGCCTATGCGCCGCAGAAGTTCTTTGACGAGGTGGCGTTTATCTCGATCGGCGGCAACGATCTGAAGCAGTTCTTCTTTGCGGCCGACCGCGAGAATGAACGGGTGCGCCGCCGCTATGACACGCTGAACGTCAGCTTCCTGAGCTTCATTGAGCGGATTGTCGAACGCTGCGCCATCTCAGGCACGCCGCTGAGCTTCTGCGGCGAGGATGCGGGGCGCCCGGTGGAGGCGGTCTGCCTGGCTGCGATGGGCATCCGCACGCTGTCGATGCGCCCGGCCTCGATCGGGCCCGTGAAATCGCTGCTGCTGCGGGTGGATCTGGGCGAGTTGCGCAAGATCATCGCTGACGCCCGCCACCGCGGCGACCAGGCGGTGCGCCCGGCGGTGATGGAGTACCTGCGGGGGCTGTGATCCGCGCCGGGCTGTGTGGCGGGCCGGTCTGGCCGTACCGCCCGGACGAAGTGCCATTGCGCTTAGCTTTCTTGGAGCGGCCTGGCATCCGGGGCGCAGGAGCTTCTTGCGGCGATTTGCTTCAAGCTTAAAACTTTAGGCTTGAAGTTTTTCCGGACCCCCTTATCCTGATCGCCGTAAACAGCGCTGAGCGGGAGGGGATGGTCATGAAAGTCGTCTGTCTGGGGGGAGGGCCTGCCGGCCTCTACTTTGCGATCTCGATGAAACTGCGCCAGCCGGAGGCGGAGGTCACGGTGGTCGAGCGCAACAAGGCGGATGACACCTTTGGCTGGGGCGTGGTGCTGTCGGATGACGCGCTGGAGAACCTGAGTGCAAACGACCCCAAAAGCGCAGCGGCAATCCGGGAGAGCTTTGCCTATTGGGACGACATTGCGGTTGTCCATGACGGCACCCGCACGGTGTCGGGCGGCCACGGCTTTGCCGGGATCGGGCGCAAGAAGATGCTTCTGCTGCTGCAGGACCGGGCGCGGGAACTGGGCGTGAACCTGCAGTTTGAAACCGTTGCCAAGACCGCGGCCGAATATCAGAAAGAATACGATCTGGTCGTCGCCTGCGACGGCTTGAATTCCAGTGTTCGCAATGAGTTCGCGGAGCATTTTAAACCGGAAATCGATGTGCGGCCTTGCAAGTTCATCTGGCTGGGCACGCATCAGAAATTCGATGATGCCTTCACCTTCATCTTCGAGAAGACCAAGCACGGCTGGATGTGGATCCACGCCTATCAGTTCGACGCCGATACCGCCACGGTGATCGTCGAATGCTCTGCCGAGACCTGGGAAGCCTGGGGGTTTGAGGGCATGAGCAAGGAGGAGATCGTCCGCACCTGCGAGGAGATCTTTGCCGATCATCTGGACGGTCACGCGCTGATGTCGAACGCGGCGCATCTGCGCGGGGCGGCGGTGTGGATCAACTTCCCGCGGGTGCTCTGCGAGAAGTGGCATCATGAGAATGTTGTGCTGCTGGGCGATGCGTCGGCTACGGCGCATTTTTCGATCGGGTCGGGGTCGCGGCTGGCCTTTGACAGCGCGATTGCGCTGGCGGAGCTGGTCAGCACCGAACCGTCGCTGGAGCGCGCCTTTGAGCGCTATCAGGAAGAGCGGCGGCTGGATGTGCTGCGGCTGCAATCGGCGGCGCGCAATTCCTTGGAGTGGTTCGAGGAGGTCGAGCGCTATCTGGACATGGATCCGGTGCAGTTCAATTATTCGCTGCTGACCCGCTCGCAGCGGATTTCCCACGAAAACCTGCGCCTGCGGGATGCGGAATGGCTGCAAAGTGCCGAGAAGTGGTTTCAGGACAAGGCGGGCGCGCCTGCGGATGCGCCGGTGCGGCCGCCGATGTTCGCGCCCTATGCCTTGCGTGGTATGGAGCTGAAGAACCGCATCGTGGTCTCCCCCATGGCGCAGTACAAGGCGGTGGATGGCAGCCCCACGGACTGGCACCTGATCCATTACGGCGAGCGCGCCAAGGGCGGGGCGGCGCTGGTTTACACCGAAATGACCTGTGTGTCGGCGGAGGGGCGGATCACGCCCGGTTGCCCGGGCCTCTATGCGCCGGAGCATGAGGCGGCGTGGAAGCGGCTGACGGATTTCGTCCACGGTGAAACCAGCGCGAAAATCTGCTGCCAGATCGGCCATTCGGGCCGCAAGGGCTCGACCCAGCTGGGCTGGGAGGAAATGGACGCGCCGCTGCCGGAGGGGAACTGGGAGACGGTCTCGGCCTCGGCGATCCCGTGGTCGGACAACAACCCGGCCCCGCGGCAGATCGCGCGGGATGAAATGGACGCCATCAAGGCGGAATTCGTGGCTGCCGC
Source organism: Leisingera aquaemixtae (assembly GCF_006740765.1). Taxonomy (GTDB): domain Bacteria; phylum Pseudomonadota; class Alphaproteobacteria; order Rhodobacterales; family Rhodobacteraceae; genus Leisingera; species Leisingera aquaemixtae. Next base: position 2,046,947 of record NZ_CP041159.1, on the reverse strand, counting down.
GCAGATGGCGGAGCGCGCAGGGTTTGACATGATCGAACTTCATGCGGCGCATGGCTATCTGATCTCCTCGTTCATCTCGCCAAAATCGAACATCCGGGAGGATGAGTACGGCGGTTCACTCGAAAACCGCCTGCGCTACCCGCTGGAGGTGTTCCAGGCGATGCGCGCGGTCTGGCCGGAAGACAAGCCGATGTCGGTCAGGATCTCCGCCAACGACTGGGTGGGCGATGAAGGTGTTACGCCGGAGGAGGCGGTGGAGATCGCCAAGGCCTTCACCGCCGCCGGTGCCGATATCATTGACGTCTCTGCCGGGCAGACTTCGACTGATGCGCAGCCGGTTTATGGGCGGATGTTCCAGACGCCGTTTTCCGACCGCATCCGCAACGAGGCCGGGATTGCCACGATGGCGGTTGGCAACATCTATGAGGCGGACCATGCCAATTCGATCCTGATGGCGGGGCGGGCGGATCTGGTCTGCGTCGGGCGTCCGCATCTGGCTGATCCCTATTGGACGCTGCACGAGGCCGCGCGGATCGGCGACCGGCATGGCGAGTGGCCGCTGCCCTATCACGCGGGCCGCGATCAGCTGTGGCGGCTGGCGGACCGCGAGGCGGAGGTGATCCGGGCATGAGCGTGGACGGCAGACATGCGGTGATCTCTGGCGGCGGCTCCGGCGTCGGCGCCGAGCTTGCGGCGCGGTTTGCCGCGGGCGGTGCCAGGGTCACAATCCTGGGCCGCCGCATGGAGCCGTTGCAGGAGGTGGCGGACCGCACGGGCGCCTTTCCCGCTGTGTGCGATGTGACGGACAGGGCGGCGCTGGATACCGCTTTGGCCAAGGCGGCTGAGGCCAACGGGCCGGTCAGCATTGCGCTGGCCAATGCCGGTGCTGCGCCCTCCAAACCCTTTGAGCGGATGACCCCGGCGGATTTCGAGGCGGCGCTGTCGGTCAATCTGACCGGTGTTTTTAACCTGTGGCAGGCCTGTTTGCCGGGGATGAAGGCGCAGGGCTGGGGGCGTCTGATTGCCGTGGCCTCCACCGCCGGGCTGAAGGGCTACCCTTATGTCTCGGGCTATTGCGCCGCAAAACACGGGGTTGTGGGCCTGACCCGGGCGCTGGCGGTGGAGCTGGCGAAAACGGGTGTGACGGTGAATGCGATCTGCCCGGGTTTCATTGAAACGCCGCTGCTGCAAAGATCGCTGGACAATATCGTGGCCAAGACCGGCATGACAGCGGAGCAGGCGGCGAAGTCCCTGCGCCGGGGCAACCCGCAGGACCGCTTCATCCAGCCGGAAGAAGTCGCAGAGGCGGCGCTGTGGCTGGCCAGCGCAGGCGCGGGGTCAGTCAACGGCAGCGCGCTGCCGATTTCGGGAGGGGAGATTTGAGCACAACTTCGAAAGACCGGCTGCGGCTGTGGCTGAAGGTGCTGAAAGCCACCAAGGCGGTGGAGAGCGAAGTGCGGGAAAACCTGCGCCGCGATTTCTCCACCACGCTGCCGCGGTTCGACGTGATGGCGGCGCTGATGCAGCACGATAAAGGCCTGAAGATGAGCGAGCTGTCGGGGGTTCTGAAAGTCTCCAACGGCAATGTGACGGGCATTGTCGAGCGGCTGGTCGAGGACGGCCATGTGCTGCGCGAGAAGGTCGAGGGCGACCGGCGCGCCAACCTGGTGCGGCTGACGCCAGCGGGCAAGGCGGAGTTTGCCCGGCAGGCGGACGCGCATGAAGGCTGGATCAATGCGGCCTTTGACGGGCTGACCGCGGATGAGGCGCAGAGAATAACAGAAAGCCTGGACGCGGTGGCGCGGCGTCTGGAAAACGGAGGCAAGGCGTGATGCTGAACAAGGACCCGAAACACTTCCTGTGCCGGATCGAAGACGGGGTGGCAACCGTCTCGCTGGACCGGCCGGAGCGCAAGAACCCGCTGACCTTCGACAGCTACGCGGAGCTGCGCGACTGGTTCCGGGATCTGCAGTATGACGATACGGTCAAGGCGGTGGTCTTTGCCTCCAACGGCGGCAACTTCTGCTCTGGCGGCGATGTGCATGATATCATCGGGCCGCTGACGAAGATGAGCATGAAGGAGCTGCTGGCGTTCACCCGGATGACCGGCGATCTGGTCAAGGCGATGGTGACCTGCGGCAAGCCGGTGATTGCGGCGATTGACGGGATCTGCGTCGGCGCGGGCGCGATCATCGCCATGGCCTCGGACATCCGGATCGCGACGCCGGAGGCGAAGACCGCGTTCCTGTTCACCCGGGTCGGTTTGGCGGGCTGCGACATGGGCGCCTGCGCAATCCTGCCGCGGATCATCGGCCAGGGCCGGGCGGCGGAGCTGCTGTATACCGGGCGGTCTATGAGCGCCGAGGAGGGCCACGCCTGGGGCTTTCACAACAAGCTGGTTGCGGCAGATGAATTGGCAGCTGAAGCGCAGAGCTGGGCGGAGCGGATCGCGGCGGGGCCGAACTTCGGGCATATGATGACCAAGACCATGCTGGCGCAGGAATGGTCGATGTCGATCGAACAGGCGATCGAGGCGGAGGCCCAGGCGCAGGCGATCTGCATGCAGACTGCGGATTTCGAACGCGCCTATCATGCCTTCGTGAAGAAGGAAAAGCCGCTGTTTGAAGGCGACTGAGCCGTGACACCGCTGGAGCCTGCGCCGGAGGAGGGTGCAGGTGCCTCCGGCGGGAGTATTTTGGGAAAGATGAAACGGGCGGCAGCCTGTTCAGCGGGAGGAAACGCGGATGGCGGACAAGAGCTTTCTAACCTGGCCGTTCTTTGAGGACCGGCACCGTGCCCTGGCGGCGGAGCTGGATGAGTGGGCCGGGGCGCATCTGGGCGGGATTGATCATTCGGACACGGATGCGGCCTGCCGGTCTCTGGTGGCGGCGCTGGGTGCGGCGGGCTGGACCCGGCACAGCGGTGCCGAAGCCGGTGAGACCTTGGATGTGCGCACGCTGTGCCTGATCCGCGAGACGCTGGCGCGCCATGACGGGCTGGCCGATTTCGCCTTTGCCATGCAGGGGCTGGGGACGGGGGCGATCTCGCTGTTCGGCACCCCGGAGCACCAGGCGGAATGGCTGCCGCTGACGCGGGCGGGCAAGGCGATTTCGGCCTTTGCCCTGACCGAGCCGCAGTCAGGGTCGGATGTGGCGAATTCCACCATGACCGCCACTCTGGATGGCGACCATTATGTGCTGAATGGCGAGAAGACCTGGATCTCCAACGGCGGGATTGCCGATGTTTACACGCTGTTTGCCCGCACCGGCGAGGCGCCGGGGGCCAAGGGGCTGTCGGCCTTTATCGTGCCCGCGGGCTTGCCCGGGTTCGAGGTGTCGGAACGCCAGCAGGTGATCGCGCCGCATCCGCTGGCGACGCTGCGGTTCACTGACTGCCGCATTCCGAAGTCTGCCTTGCTGGGCCAGCCCGGCGCGGGCTTCAAGATTGCGATGTCGGTGCTGGATGTCTTCCGCTCCACTGTGGCGGCGGCGGCGCTGGGCTTTGCCCGCCGGGCGCTGGACGAGGCGCTGCAGCGGGTGAGCGAACGCACGGTGCAGGGCGCGCCGCTGTTTGAGTTGCAGATGGTGCAGGGCCATATCGCCGACATGGCGCTGGATGTGGATGCCAGCGCGCTGTTGGTCTACCGCGCCGCCTGGGCCAAGGATTCCGGTGCCGCGCGGGTCACGCGGGAGGCAGCGATGGCCAAGCTGTTCTCCACCGATCAGGCGCAGCAGGTCATCGACAAGGCGGTGCAGCTGCATGGCGGCGACGGTGTGCGCAGGGGGCAGAAAGTGGAGGAGCTGTACCGCGATATCCGGGCCTTGCGCATTTACGAGGGGGCCTCGGACGTGCAGCGGGTGGTGATCGCGCGCCAGACGCTGGGTGCCTTTCAGGGAGGGAATTGAGATGCTGGGACCAACGGCCCATGTAGACACATTCACCCGGGACAACCTGCCGCCGGCGGACCAGTGGCCGGAGTTCCTGCTGGAGGGCTTCGAGTACCCAGAGTACCTGAACGCGGCAGTCGAACTGACTGATGCGATGGTGGAGAAGGGCTTTGGCGACCATACCGCGCTGATCGGCAACGGCCGCTACCGCACCTACAAAGAGCTGGCCGACTGGACCAACCGGCTGGCGCATGTGCTGAGCGAAGACCTGGGCGTGAAGCCCGGCAACCGGGTGCTGATCCGCTCGGCCAACAACCCCGCCATGGTGGCCTGCTGGCTGGCGGCGACCAAGGCGGGCGCGGTGGTGGTCAACACCATGCCGCTGCTGCGCAAGGGGGAGCTGGCCAAGATCGTCGACAAGGCCGAGGTGTCGCACGCCCTGTGCGATACCCGTCTGAAGGATGAGCTGGTGGCCTGCGCCAAGGAGTCGAAGTTCCTGAAGACGGTTGTGGGCTTTGACGGCACCTCCAACCACGATGCGGAACTGGACCGGCTGGCGCTGGAAAAACCGGTGACCTATCAGGCGGTTAAAACCGGCCGCGATGATGTGGCCTTGCTGGGCTTTACCTCCGGCACCACCGGATCGCCCAAAGCGACGATGCATTTCCACCGCGATCTGCTGATTATCGCAGACGGCTATGCCCGCGAAGTGCTGGATGTGAAGCCGGAGGATGTGTTTGTCGGCTCGCCGCCGCTGGCCTTCACCTTTGGCCTGGGCGGGCTGGCGATCTTTCCCTTGCGGTTTGGCGCGGCGGCAACGCTTCTGGAAAACGCTTCGCCGCCGAACCTCATCGAGATCATCGAGAAATACAAGGCAACGGTCTGCTTTACCGCGCCGACTGCCTACCGGGTGATGCTGCGGGCGATGGAGGAGGGGGCGGATCTGTCGTCGCTGCGGGCCGCGGTCTCCGCTGGCGAGACGCTGCCTGCGCCGGTATATCAGGAGTGGATGGAGAAAACCGGCAAACCGATGCTGGACGGGATCGGCGCGACGGAGCTCTTGCATATCTTCATCACCAACCGGTTCAGCGACCACCGCCCGGCCTGCACCGGCAAGCCGGTGAGCGGTTATCAGGTGAAGGTGCTGGATGCAGACGGCAACGAGGCCCCGCGCGGCGAGGCCGGGCGGCTGGCGGTGAAGGGGCCGACCGGCTGCCGCTATCTGGCGGACAGCCGCCAGGCGGATTACGTGAAGGACGGCTGGAACATCACCGGCGACAGCTTCATCCAGGATGCGGACGGCTATCTCCATTTCGCCGCGCGCAACGACGACATGATTGTCTCGGCCGGCTACAATATTGCCGGGCCGGAAGTGGAGGCGGCGCTCTTGGCGCATGAGGCGGTGGCGGAATGCGCCGTGGTCGGTGCCCCGGACGAGGCCCGCGGCGAGATCGTGCAGGCGCATGTGGTGCTGGCCGAAGGGCAGGTGCCGTCGGAGGAACTGGTCAAGCAGCTGCAGGACCACGTGAAGGCGGTGATCGCGCCGTACAAGTATCCGCGCTCGGTGGTGTTCACCGGCGCGCTGCCGAAGACGGAGACCGGCAAGATCCAGCGGTTCCGGCTGAAGAGCTAGCTGTAGCGGGTATCACTTGCAGAACCCCCTTGGCGGCCGCCTTGCCGCCGGGGTGGTTCGAAGCGGCGCAGCGCGCGTGCGGCCTGTGCGGCTGCAGCGCGTTGGGGTGTCACGGAACTTAGGGAACTGAGGTGGAGGCGAGTACCGGAATCGAACCGGTGTACACGGATTTGCAATCCAGTGACGATGCTGTAAAAACAACAAGTTATACGGATGTGTCTGAGAGTTGTGTCTAAGTTTTTTCCGCTGTATGCAGACGGTAGCCGCAGCGTGAATCCGTGAGTTGCGGTAGGTTTTTCACAGGATTTCTGCCGTGACCTTAAATCAGCATACGCACAAAAAACCGTAGAAAAGGGCCTTACGATCTACAAGACAGGTCGCAGCCGTTACTGGATGGCACGCCTGTGGGATCGCCGCAAAAACAAGTACGTCGTGAAGAGTACAGGGGAGACCAAGAGGCTCGATGCCACGACCGTCGCGCGTGAGTGGAAGGACGATTATCTACAAGCTGCGAACCAGCACATCGCCAAAGCCAACACGGATGACTCCTTCGAGTATTACGCACGGATGATACCCAAATCGCACAAGGACGACTGGGTGCTGCTCAAACGTGCAGAGGACGGCATTCTGGCTCAGTTGGGCAACTACGACGTCAAAGCTCTGACAACTGCTGTGATGAGATCGTACATCGCCACGGTCAACGGGAACCGGAAAAGCCCCTTGGCTGTGTCCACCCAGAAGAAACACATCATCACGATCCGAAAGGCTCTCAAGTACGCTCAGGAGAACGGCAAGATTGCGAATGTGCCTGAGAGTCCCAAACTTGACACTCAGGTCGATAAGCCACGTTCAGTGACCTGCCCCCCGCTGGTCCCTCGTTCATGAGGAGAGTCTGCGGGTTTGGTTTTGGTAATCGTCGGTCTCGGGCTTGGCAAGCGCGGCAGGCGCGGAGCCCTCAAATAGCTCAAGCGCCTGCCGCGCTTGCATTGGCGTTCTGTTCCCCAGCGAAGAATGCGGCCTGACGTTGTTGTAATCGTAGCGCCACAGCGCCAGCTTGCGGCGGGCATCGTCCAGGGTATCGAACAGCTCTTCATTGAGAAGCTCGTCCCGCAGGCTGCCGTTGAATGACTCGATAAAGGCATTCTGCTGCGGTTTCCCGGGGTCGATGTAATACCAATCCACGCCGTTCCTGTCGGCCCATTTCAGGATTGCCCGGCTGGTGAATTCCGTGCCGTTGTCGCTGACAATGCAAGCGGGTTTCCCGTAGATCCGGACGAGCGCGTCCAGCTCCCGGGCAACGCGCTCTCCTGAAATGCTGGTGTCTGCCGCCAGGCACAGGTTTTCCCGGCAGCAGTCGTCATTCACGGCCAGGATGCGAAACTTCCGCGCCGCGCCGAAGCTGTCTGCCAGGAAATCCAGGGACCAGCGCTGGTTGGGCTGTGTGGCTTCGGGCATCGGCGTTCTCGAGCCCCGGGCGCGTTTGCGGCCCCGCCGCCGTTTCACTGCAAGACCCTCCTCCCGGTAGAGGCGGTAAAGCTTTTTGTGGTTCATGATCATGCCTTTGCGCTCAAGCAGCACGCCGATCCTCCGGTAGCCGAACCGGCGGCGTTTGCCAGCGATCTCTTTCATCTCCTGGCGGATCTCGGGATGGTCGGGCGGGCGTTTGCGCCGGACCGTCTTGGGGTCGACACCGACAAGCCGGCAGGCCCTGCGCTGCGAGATGCCATGATCCCGCATCGCAGTGAGCGCTGCCTCTCGCCGCTCCTTCGGTGCCGTCAGCTTTTTCCCAGCAGGTCTTTCAGAACCACATTGTCGAGCATCGTGTCTGCCAGCAGCCGCTTCAGCTTGGCATTCTCATCTTCCAGCGCTTTCAGCCGCGCCGCCTCCGATACCTCCATGCCGCCATACTTGGACTTCAGCTTGTAAAAGGTCGCCGGGCTCAGCCCATGCCGGCGGCACACCTCCGCCGTCGGCATCCCGGCTTCCTGCTCTTTGATCATCCCGATGATTTGCGCCTCGGTGTAACGGCTCTTACGCATTCGTCTGCTCCTACATAGGTTGGGCAGACTCTACATCATGGTGAGGGATTTCGCGGGCGGCAGGTCAAAGGGCGTGGACGTTCCCATGCGTCGCAAGACGAAGGCGCCCTAAACCCTTTGTTGCGAACGTTTCCTCCGCTAGGATCAACCCGTGGTGGTGTGTGATTCTGCGGAGGATCGCTTTTGGCGAAAGACACTAGGAATATCGGACAAGTCGCGGACGACGCGATCAGGCGTGGTCTGCGAAATCACGAGGTCCTCGACGAGGTCAAGCGTCTGCACCCCGACGGCAATACGAAGATGGCGTCGATCGTTTGGTACAGAAACCAGCTCAGATCGAACGGCGAGGATGTTCCGACGGAGACCGAACTCAAGAATGCAGCTCGCCAAGCCGGCCTGGAGCTGTCAACTTCGCCGCCAGATGGCAGCACCGAGCCGAAATCCACCAAAGAACTCCTGATCGAAAAGACGATGCGCGAGTTGATCCTGGACGGATCGACCAACGAACAGGTCCACGATACGACTATGCGAGCTTACCCCGAGGCTCGTCTTAAGCATCGGGACGCCGAGGACCTACGCACCGCCATGATCCGTGCCGGGGAAAACGTTCCGACCGACGACGAGGCTCGGCGTTCCCAAGGCGGACCGCCTTGGTCTCCCGACGCAACCGGTGAGGATCAACTCGGCCGACGGGAGGAGGCTCTAGGCTTGCTTTCAAAGGTAGAGAACCTTCTGCGAAAGTAACGTTACGTCTTCGGCAGCTTCAGCCGGTCGCGATAGACGCCAATACGTTTGCGAGCTCGATCCACGACGTCCCCGTAGAACAGGAGCTCCGAGTAGAGTTGACCAAGTGTGGCCTGGCTTTGCGGCTCTTTTACGTCGTCGGTGCTGAAGAAGCCGTTCTCGCCGGGCAGACGATTGTAACCGCGCAGGCGGATCGCGTTGATGGTGTCACCGATCAGGTAACCATAGAACTTCTTCAGCTTCCCACCAGATTTCGCCGCGAGCAGTGTGGCGTACTCCATCAGGTCGTTGTCGTGCTCGTCGAGACTGACCCCCGGCGCCTTGAACTCAACGATCACGACGGAGCCTTCTTCGTGGAACAGCGCTATGTCCGGGCGGCAGCCCCCGTTCTCGTCACCTATCCGATTGAGCAGATCACCGACGGCATCATCGACGTCGGCTTCGAAGATGTTCTGGCCGTTGTCCCATTTGATCTGGTTTAATGGCATGTCGGAGGCGATGTAGTCGTAGTAGTGATACTCCTCGCTGAGCAACCAGACGTCGTGGTCCGAGACCTCCTCACTGTCCTTCCGCATTGGAAAAAAGATGCTGTGTATCAGGGCCTCGTTCTTGCGGCGCTGTCCGTCCGGTAGTTCGGTCTGGACGTTGAGGCCCTCATTCACGGCTAGGTCCAGCACGTCGATCAGAGCTGACCTGCGAACGACCAGCTGTGAGAGGTTGGCCATGTCCATAGTCTTGAGCGAAGATGCGTATTCCCACGACAGGTCGTCGATCTGGCGCCGGAAGTCCTCGCTGTCAGGTGCAAGCCCCTTGATAGCTTCCTTCATGGCCGAAAGGCTGGAAGTCTCGTTGACCACCTGCTCCTGAAGGTTCGTCAAGACACGCTTCGCGACCTCTTTCGGCGTGTCCCCGAACTTCACGCGCGTGTTCGAGTACGAGAGCATCTCCTCAGAGACGCCGAAGTCCTGCGCCACGTCTTTCACGATCGTGTCCCTGGACCAATCAGGTGGCGTTATGAGCTCCTGCACCTTGTCGTCGAGAACCGAGAAAATGTCCTCAAAAGTGACCTGCATCCCTCCGAAGAGGTCGCCTGAGCCGTCGTCTACAGGTATCTTGTCGAACCCATCGCGTTGCTCGTTCACACCGTCATCCAACAGGGCCCCTTCGACGAGGACAATGTGGTAATAGCCTTCAATGGCGTTGTTCTCGAGCGTCTTGGTCTTGAGATAGCGACCCGTGATGAGTTCAGCGATCGAGGCCTTAGCACACAAGCCTATGATGTTGCGAGGCAACGGGTACTGCGTCTCGTCCAGCTTGTAGTGCGTTATGGTGAAGTCGGCCGATACCGTGTCCTCACCTTCGACGTGTTCGACGGTGATCGGCGTCACGGACGTGTGCTCCGGGATGTCAGTGGGCGTCAGTGTCTGTTCGGACTTGGTGCCCCAAGGTCACTGACGAACTTGATCTGGAACTCGCCGAGGTCATCCTTAAGACTGACGACCCTTTGCAGCAGATTGAAGAGAACGTGCTGTCTGATCGCCTCGGCGGTGAACGTCCGATGCACGCTGGCGACGGATAGGTTGGTCTCGCGCAGCCTCGACACCACGTGCGATAGGCGTATCTGGGTCCCGACTTCGCCCGTATCCCGCGCTTCCATCGTGAAATCGGTCTCTTCGATGGTCTTGCGATCGCGCCGAAAAGGCAGGGAGATGTGCTTAAACCCGTCCCCCTCTCTGTAGATGGACGACAGTGAGACAGCCGTGAAGTGGTGGAAGAACTGGACGCGACCGGTTCCCTTACATTTCCCGATGCCAGGGATGTTGAGGTCGTCCTTGTAGGAGGTGTCCTTAGTCAGGAAGGCCTTGCGCTGGTCTGGCCCAAGACCGCAACCGTTGTCCTCGCAGGTGATCTCAAGGTCGTACTCCTCGCCCAGCAAGTCCGCTTTCGTAGCTTTCACCTGGAGCGTCACGTCCAGGGCGACCGCATCGGCCTCATCCCTCTTTCGGATCAGGAACGCGTCGATCGAGTTCGCCAGCAGCTCGTCCACGACCACCAGTGGGTTCTTACTGATGCGAGTGTTCTTCAGGCTACCGCGGATATCGAGCGTCACTGCCAGTCCTCAATCATCTAACAATTTGTTTTTCCCACTTATCCTAGCGTGTTCCCTCCAAGTCAATTTTCGCGTGCTTGAGCCCTTGGGGCCCGGTGAGGAACCACTCTGGGCTGATCGCATCGCAGGAACATTATTTTGCGCCGTACTGTGTCTATACTGTTCGCGGACAATCGACCTGATTGCCGCCAGCCGATAAGTCCATGTTTTCGCTGAGAAATTTTGGAGGCGAGTACCGGAATCGAACCGGTGTACACGGATTTGCAATCCGCTGCGTCACCACTCCGCCAACTCGCCATCCGTGGTGTAAGGCGTGATTAATCACATGCACTGCGCTGGCGCAAGAGGCGTTTTGCCTTTGCCCTGGCCGAATATTATTTTTCTTTCCGGTTGGGTAGAATCCCGCCGGGCCGGGGTTTGGTCAGGGTTCGACGTCCAAGGCTGCGGTGCGGATGGCCGCGGCGATCAGCTTGGGAACGCCCGGCAGCGCGCCGGTGACCGGCAGCACCGCGCCGCCGAACCGGGCCGCCTCCAGCGCTGCGGGAATGTCCTCTTTCACGTGGTCGCCGGCCTGGGCAAAGAACGGCAGGCAAAGGGCGCGGGCGGGCAGCTGCGCCGCCGCGGTTTCAATACGCGGGTCCTGTTCGACGTAGCCGGGGGTGACCGTGCAGCCGGGCAGCAGCGGGCGCAGTCTGGCGGCGAAGTCTTCGGCGGCCTCGGCCGCCTTGGGGCCGCGCGCGGAGCCGTGAGCGGCCAGCAGCAGGTGGAGCCCGTCCGTATTCCACCCCTGCGCCTGCGCCGCTTCATGAACAGCCTGGGCCGCCAGAGGCGGCAGGGCGGCATCCAGGCCGAAAGGCGCCGCGATGCGGCAGCTGATCCCGTTCAGGCGCGCTGGCAGCACCTTGGCGGTGAAATACCCCTGCGACATGAAGAACGGGTAGACGACAGCGCCATTTGCCGTCACCTCCTCCAGCCGCTCCGGCGTGGCGAGAGTGGCGGAGCGGATGTCCCAGCCCGGTAAAAACGCGGCAACTTCCGCCGCGAGGCTTGCCAGATCCGCTTCGGCGGGCCCGGGGGCGGAGGGCTGTCCGTGGGCGGTGATAACGGCGGTTTGCGGGCTTTGGGTCACAGCGTGCGTCCGGATTGTTGAGGGGGCTGCCGGGCAGCGGGATTATCCTGTCATTTGGGGAGCTTGGGGGGCGTTCCGCAAGGGCCGCAGAGAATTTTCCGACCGCCCCGGGAGAAAGCAATTCAAGGTGGTTGACCTTCTCCGGCGCTTCCCATAAATCAGCAGATGTCCTGAGCGGGTATGGTGAAATGGTATCATAAGAGCCTTCCAAGCTTAAGGTGCGGGTTCGATTCCCGCTACCCGCTCCAGACCTTCCCCGCACTGCCTGCCCAAGCGCCGCGCTGATACCAAGCCTTTGCTGATACAGTGTGACGCGGGCCGTTGCCATTCTCATACACAGTTTGAAACTGCTCTGCGCTTGACGTGCGGAGCCTGCGGGGCCATGAACCTTGGCAAATGCGCGGGTTCCAGGCCCGCAAGACCAAAAGTGCAGAAGGATCCGGAATGGCGCGGAGACAAGCGGCCCCGAACGCGGAACAGGAGCGGGAAAAGTCCCGGAAAATTGGCGTGCTCTCGGCCCTGTGGCCGTTCATGCGGCCCTACCGGGGGCTGATGTTTGCAGCCACCTGCGCGCTGGTGCTGACGGCGGCGCTGTCGCTGACGCTGCCGCTGGCGGTGCGCCGGGTGGTGGACAATTTCCGGATCTCCGACTCCGAGCTGCTGAACCTCTATTTCAGCGCTGCGCTGGTCATCGCCGCGCTGCTGGCCGTGGGCACCGGCGTGCGCTACGCGCTGGTGACCCGGTTGGGCGAACGCGTGGTGGCCGATATCCGCAAGGCGGTGTTTGACCGGGTGATCGGCATGAGCCCGGAGTTCTACGAACGCATCATGACCGGAGAAGTGCTGAGCCGGATCACCACGGACACCACGCTGATTCAGTCGGTGCTGGGCTCGTCGGTGTCGATCGCGCTGCGCAACCTGCTGATTTTCCTGGGCGGCATGGTGCTGATGCTGCTGACCTCGGCCAAGCTGACCGCGATGGTGCTGCTGATCGTGCCGGCGGTGATCGTGCCGATCCTGTTCCTGGGCCGCCGTCTGCGTGCGATCAGCAAGGAGAACCAGGACTGGATCGCGGCGTCGTCCGGAAACGCGGGCGAGGCGCTGGGGGCGGTGCAGACGGTGCAGGCTTTTACCCATGAAAACGCCAGCCGCCTGAAGTTCGGCGAGATGACCGAAACCGCCTTTGACGTCTCACGCCGCCGCATCCGGACGCGGGCCTATCTGACGGTGATCGTGATCTTCCTGGTGTTTTCCGGCATTGTCGGCGTTTTGTGGATGGGGGCCAACGACGTGCGCGCCGGCGTGATGACCGAGGGCACGCTGATCCAGTTCGTGATCTACGCGGTTCTGGTTGCTGGCTCGGTGGCGGCGCTGTCGGAGATCTGGAGCGAGCTGCAGCGGGCCGCCGGGGCAACCGAGCGGCTGGTGGAATTGCTGAACGCCGAGGACACCGTGGTGGATCCGGCGGCCGCGCAGGTGCTGCCTGCGCCGGTCAGGGGGGAGATCGCATTTGAGAATGTCTCCTTCCGCTATCCGTCGCGGCCGGACGTCTCAGCGCTGGAGGATGTGTCGCTGACGGTGCGGCCCGGTGAGACTGTGGCCTTTGTCGGCCCGTCGGGTGCAGGGAAGACCACCATCATTCAGCTGCTGCAGCGCTTTTATGATCCCAACCAGGGCGCGGTGAAGCTGGACGGTGTGGCGCTGAAACACCTGCAGCGGGATGAGTTCCGCCGCCATATCGCGCTGGTGCCGCAGGACCCGGTGATCTTTGCCGCCTCGGCCCGCGAGAACATCCGGTTTGGCCGCCCCGGCGCCTCCGATGCGGATGTGGAAGCCGCTGCCAAGGCTGCCGCGGCGCATGAGTTCATTTCCACGCTGCCGGACGGCTATGACAGTTTTGTCGGCGAAAGGGGCGTGATGCTGTCGGGCGGGCAGAAGCAGCGGATCGCCATTGCACGCGCCATCCTGCGGGACGCGCCGGTGCTGCTCTTGGACGAGGCGACCTCGGCGCTGGATGCAGAAAGCGAACGGCTGGTGCAGGCCGCGGTGGATGAGCTGAGCCAGGGCCGCACCACGCTGATCGTGGCGCACCGTCTGGCCACCGTGAAGAAGGCGGACCGCATCGTGGTGATGGACCAGGGCCGCATCGTCGCCACCGGCAGCCATGATGAGCTGGTGGCGCAGGGCGGCCTTTATGCGCGCCTTGCCAAGCTGCAGTTCACCGAGGGTTTGGCCGCGGAGTAACCGCTGCCATTTGCATGATTCCAGGCGCCCCGGACCTTGTCCGGGGCGTTTTTTGCGGCAGAAGGCCGGTTCCCGGTGGAATTGGCGTCACGTCATGCCGCAACCTGCCTTGACGTGACCCCGTGCCGGAGCTTGCGCAAATGCGTGTTTCCAATAGTCTGTGGCGAACGAGAACACACCCCGAGACACCGGGGGTACGGGGAGGAGACGAATGGGTTTTAGCGGGATTACGGACCGTAACGCGCTGCAGAATGAAATGCCGTACGAGGCGCGGGATTTGCCAGCCACGCTGTATGGGCTGCTGTCGCGCACGGCGGACAAGTATCCGGACAGCAATGCGGTCAGCTATCAGATCTTTTCTGGCCCCAAGGACAAGGCGGAAACCCTGACCTGGCGCACGCTGAAGGAGCAGGTGAGCCAGGCAGCCAACATGTTCCGCGCGCTGGGTATCGGTGAAAAGGACGTGGTGGCCTATGTGCTGCCCAACTGCAACGAGACGCTGGTGACCATGCTGGGCGGCGCGGTGGCGGGGATTGTGAACCCGATCAACCCGCTTCTGGAGCCGGAGCAGATCGCCTCGATCCTGCGCGAGACAAAGGCCAAGGTGGTTGTAACCCTGCGGCCTTTCCCCAAGACCGACGTGGCGCAGAAAGTGGCCGAGGCAGTGCGCCACGCGCCGGGGGTGAACACGGTGCTGGAGGTGGATCTGAACCGCTATCTGACGCCGCCGAAATCCTGGATCGTCCCGCTGGTACGGCCCAAGCTGGATAACCAGGCTAAGGCCGCGCATGCCGATTACATGAGCTTTGCCAAGGAGATGGCGAAACACCCCAAGACGCTGGCCTTTGCGGACAGCACCGGCGACCGGGTGGCCTGCTATTTCCACACCGGCGGAACCACGGGCATGCCCAAGGTGGCGCAGCACAAGTATTCGGGCCTGGTCTATAACGGCTGGCTGGGCAGCACCCTGCTGTTCACCGAGGAAGACAACATCATCTGCCCGCTGCCGCTGTTCCATGTCTTTGCTGTGCATGTGATCATGATGGCGGCGGTGGCCTCTGGCGCGCATGTGGTGTTCCCGACGCCGCAGGGCTACCGCGGCGAGGGGGTGTTCGACAATTTCTGGAAGCTGATCGAGCGCTGGAAGATCACCTTTGTCATCACCGTGCCCACCGCGGTGTCGGCGCTGATGCAGCGGCCGGTGGATGCGGATATCTCGACCGTGAAGACGGCGTTTTCCGGCTCCGCCCCGATGCCGATGGAGCTGTTCAAGCGGTTCGAAAGCGCCTCCGGCGTCACCATAGTCGAGGGCTATGGCCTGACCGAGGCCACCTGCCTGGTGTCCTGCAACCCGCCCGGCGGCGAGAAGAAGGTCGGCTCTGTCGGCATTCCGTTCCCTTATACGGACGTGCGGATCGTCAAACAGACCAACGGCGGCCCGCTGGAATGCGGGGTGGACGAGGTGGGCGAAATCTGCGTGTCCAACCCCGGGGTTTTTGCCGGCAGCACCTATACCGAAGCCGACAAGAACGTGGATCTCTACTATCAGGAGAAATTCCTGCGCACCGGCGATCTGGGCCGCATCGACGAGGATGGCTACCTGTGGATCACCGGCCGCGCCAAGGATCTGATCATCCGCGGAGGCCACAACATCGACCCGGCTGAGATCGAGGAGGCGCTTCTGGGGCATTCCGCGGTGGCCTTTGCCGGCGCGATCGGCCAGCCGGACGCCCATTCCGGAGAGTTGCCCTGCGCCTTTGTCGAACTGGTCGATGGCGCTTCGGTCAGCGAGAAGGAGCTGCTGGAATACTGCAAGATCCACGTGCATGAGCGCGCGGCGATCCCCAAGCATCTGACGGTGCTGGATGAGCTGCCGAAAACTGCGGTGGGCAAGGTGTTCAAGCCTGATCTGCGCAAACTGGCGATCACCCGTGTCTACAACGGGGCGCTGGAACAGGCTGGAATCGCTGCGCGGGTTGTCAGCGTGATTGATGACAAGAAGCGGGGGCTGGTGGCGCAGGTCGCCGCCAACGGCAGCTCGGAGGCGGATATCAACGGTGTTCTGAACAGCTTCACCCGGCCGTGGGAGCCTGCCGCGGCAGCGTGACCGCTGTCATCCGATGCAACATCAAAGGGCGCCCTGCGGGGCGCTTTTCCATTCAGGCATTCCATTTGCGGGAATCTCTGCCTAGGCTCGGGAAAACGCGGCGTGCAGGGAGGCTCGCAGATGGACTATGAACGGCTGATCGACGAGGAGACCTGGGATTTCATCCAGAAGACCGGCGAGCTCTATCCCGATGACGCCACGGACATGTCCATAGACGAGCAGCGCCGCATCTATGACTGCATGGCCCGGGAGTTCCGGGCGCCGCGCCCGGACTTCGTCACCTTCAAGGACGCCCGGGCCGGCGGGGTGCCCGTGCGGATCTATACAGCGGGCGATCCCACCCGCACGGTGCTGTTCTGCCACGGCGGCGGTTTTGTCGTGGGGGGGCTGGACAGCCACGACGACATCTGCGCCGAGCTCTGTGCCCAGACCGGCTACAGGGTGGTGGCGGTGGATTACCGGCTGGCCCCGGAGCACAAGCACCCCGCCGCATTCGAAGATGCCTGGACGGTGCTGAACTGGGTCGAAAAGACCTATGGCAAGGGGATTGTGCTGGCGGGCGACAGCGCCGGGGCGAACATCTGCGCTGCGGTGGCGCACCACGCCCGGGGCCGGACCGATGCGCTGCTGGGTCAGGTGCTGATCTACGGCGTCTTTGGCGGTGATACGGACCAGGGCTCCTACATCGAACACGCCCAGGCGCCGATGCTGACCCGCGAGGATGTGCTGTATTACATGAACATCCGCACGGACCGCGCAGCGCCCAAGAGCGATCCGCTGTTTGCACCGCTTCAGGACAGCGATTTTTCCGGCCTGCCGCCGACGGTTCTGGTGACAGCCGATTGCGATCCGGTCCGCGACGACTCGCGCGATTACCGGGACCGCATCCTCGGTGACGGCGGCAAGGCGCATTGGATCAACGAGCCGGGTCTGATCCACGGCTATCTGCGCGCCCGCCACAGCGTCAGCCGCGCCCGTGACAGCTTTGAGCGGATCTCGGTTGCCATCGAAGCGCTGGGGCAGGGCATCTGGGCCTATGACGATTAGGAACGCCTAGCCGGCAAAATCCCGGCACCGCTCCTCGTACTGCGACGTATCCAGCCAGCCGCCGCTGATCACCTGCCAGTCCGGGCCGGAGGTGGTGACATAGGTCCAGCTGCCCACCGGGATATGGGAAAACTTGACGTAGTCGCCGGGATTGATCCGCCCGACCAGCGGGGCATCCGGCCGGTGCCCGGCCCGCAGGCCCATCGCCGGCCCCAGCCAGCCCAGGCAGGCGCCTTCGAACTCGTCATGCACCGGCAGGTCCCACAGCTGGTAGCGCAGATGGAGGTCTTGCAGGTTCAGGTAGGTCTGCTTGTTGTTCACCCGGCAGCCGATGCGGGCCTCCATCTGCTTGACCTGTGCCACCAGCCTTTCGTCCTGCGGCGGCAGCGAAACGGATTTGCCAAGGCAGCCCCGGTTGTCAAAGACGGCCTGGCCCAGCGGCGAGCCGAAGCAGTAGCCGGCCCGGTCGATCACCGCGTTCCGGGTGAACCAAAGGTCGTGGCAGGTGTCGCCGGCCAGAACCGGCGCGGCAAACAGGCAGAAGGCGGCAGCAAGGGATTTCATGGCAGTCCTTTCCGGCAACTGAAAACGGCGGCTGAGGGCCATAATAGCACACGGGCCGCCGTAATCGCGTTACCTCAGGAACGGCTCTGCCTTCATGGTTTCGGCAATGGGCGCGCCCAGCCGCTTAAGAATGGTCGGGGCCAGCTGGCGCTGGTCGATGACGTCACTGTGGTCGGGGCCGTCGGCCTCGCCAAAGTAATAGAGCGCGGTTTCCTGCTGCAGCGGGCTGCGGCCGCCGTGATGGCCGCGCTCGTCCTGGCCGTGGTCGGCGGTGACGATCACCTCATAGCCCAGATCGCGCCAGCGGGTGATGAAGGGTGCCAGCATCTCATCCATCACGAAACAGGCGTGGTCCATCTCCTGGCAGTCGTGGAAATAGCGGTGGCCCATGCTGTCCAGCGTGCAGGTGTGCAGCATCCCGTAGTCGAGGCCGAAGCGCAGGCAGAGATTGGTCAGCGTGCCAAACAGGTCAACATCTGACGGGGTCATCTGATTGTCCTTGCCGTAACCGGTCATGGTGTGGAACCGGCCGTGGCTGATGGTCTTGCTCTCCGGTTCGTCATATTCGATGTCGCGCACGCAGTCGAACGGGTGGCGGTTGAAGAAGGACGACCAGAAGCTGTGCGCCACGGCCCCGGTGACGCCGCCTGCCGCGCGGACCTGGCTGAACACGTCCTTCTCCTTCAGCCGGAACACGTTGGCGTTGCCGGTGCAGCCGTGAACGGCGGGGGCCACGCCGGTGTGGATCGAGGCATAGCAGCTGGCGGAAATCGACGGCAGCACGCTGCGCAGCTTCCACACGCGGGCGTCGCCGCTGTCCACCCAGCCTTCCAGGTTGCCGAACAGGCGGCGGAAGTTGCGCCAGGGCACGCCGTCCAGAATGATGAGCAGAAGTTTTGTGTCCATGGCCCGAATCCCTCTTTGCCTTGCAGTGGCTTCGGTGCCCCATTTTGATGTCAGTTTCCTGAAGCGCCATTCAAAAAGCGAAGGGATGGTCTGAAACCGGCACCATGTTGGGGGAGGGCAGGCCTGCCGCGGCTCAGAACGCGGTGGCCAGCAGGCTGGCGCCGGCAAGCATCAGCAGGAGGCCAGCGGCCGGAGCGAACAGCCGGGCGCGCGCCAGGTGCTTTTCGGCCAGCACGTAGAGCGCAATACCGGCGATCCAGTACAGGTTCATGACCCCGCCCGCAAAAAGCAGCAGCATCAGCGCCCAGCAGCAGCCCAGGCAGTATGCGCCATGGTGGGCGCCCATCAGTACAGCACCAGCCATGCCTGTGCGGTGGTGCGCGGTCAGAAATTGAACCGGCGTCCGGCAGTGGGAGAGGCAGGCGTGCTTCCAGGGGGTAAACTGATAGGCGCCCGCCGCCAGCAGCAGCGCCCCCGCAAGGGCACGGCTGCTGAGCGACATCATAGGCCCGTTTGACAGGCCAGCGGTTTCCAGCCCCCACTGCACAGCGGTGGCGGCGAGTGAAAAGACTGCCCAGGCCAGCAGGTAGCCGCTCAGGAACAAAAGGCTGAGCAGCGGTGCCCGTGCGGGGCTTGAGCCGGCTTTCTTGAGGGCGGTGAACAGCAGCAGGACAGGGGCCGCGCTGGGGGTCATCATGGCGATCATCATCAGCCACCACATCAGAAAGATCAGACCGGCATAGCCCGCCGTCCAGGCGGTGCCGGGTCCCATCTGCATCGGTTCGCCGATGGGGCCGGCCATCCGGGTCATTTCGACCGCGGTCATTTCCATGCCCGCGCCAAGCACCGTATAGGCCGCGCTGAGCGCAACAACGATGGCCGCGGCGCCCAGCACCACGGCTTCGCCACGGCGCGCCAGCCATTCCGCGGGCCCCGTGCTGTGCTGGGCTCGCGGCGTGGCGTTCTCAGGCCGCGCGCTCAACGCCTCTGCCGGTCAGGTGCAACTCGGCGATATGGGCGTGGGTTCCGCTGTTCTTTTCCAGGCTGATGGCTGCATTGCGGGTTTGGGTGGTGCCGCATGCCATGGTGGCCTTGGAAAACTCAAACCCGTTCGGCAGCGTGATGCTGATGAAATGCGGATCACCGGAGACAATGTTCGGGATCGGCTGCACCTTGGTTTCTGCATAGCTGCCCACTGTTGCGGTGCCGGTGCCGCTCTCCGCGTCATAGTCCAGTGAGATTTTCGCGCTCAGCGTCTCGTGCCGGGTCGGGCTCATCAGGCTGAACACCGAGAACATGGTGGCAAATTCGTCCGTGTCTTTGCCTGTCATGATCGCTTCCAGCGCTGCGCGCTGCTCGTCCGTTGCGCGTTCGTCGATAATCATCTGCATCTGGCCGTTGCCCTCGTGCACCGGACCCG
The DNA here is from genome assembly GCF_006740765.1 of Leisingera aquaemixtae. GTDB lineage: Bacteria > Pseudomonadota > Alphaproteobacteria > Rhodobacterales > Rhodobacteraceae > Leisingera > Leisingera aquaemixtae. The sequence goes on along the minus strand of NZ_CP041159.1, from coordinate 2,027,117 downwards.
GCCATTTATAGAGAACCGCAGCATACAGGCCGTCCAGCTTGACGCTGCCGTAATGCCCCTTGTCGATGCGGTAGGTCAGCAAAGCCTCGCAAGTGCCGTCCGTGGGCAGTTGGGAAAACTGGCAGGGGCACCCGGGATTGCAGTTGCAGTTGCCGATTTCCTGTCCGTGAATGGCCCAATCCGTCATGACATTCCCTCCTGTTCTGCGTGAAAAGCAAAACTGCCCGGAGGTTTCGGGGCCGGCCTGCAGGAAATCAGCTGCGCTCGGTCATGATTTTCTTGCTTGCGGCTGGTATCGCCGCACTCTCCCAGTGGCGACAAAGTACCACAAAACAGAAACGCCGGAAAAAAGAAAAAGCCCCCGCCCGCAGCGGGGCAGGGGCTTTGCATCCAGCGGTGGAATCAGTTGCCGGCGCTTTCCATCTTGCGGTGGGCGATCACCTCTTCCAGCCAGCCGAGCTTCATTTCCGGAACGGAGCTGAGCAGCAGATCGGTGTAATCGTCAAACGGCGGGCTCAGCACCTTGGACTTGCTGCCGTAGCGCTGCACCTTGCCCTGATACATCACCGCGATGTTGTCGGAGATGGCCCGCACAGTCGCCAGATCGTGGGTGATGAACAGATAGGCGACATCCTCGATCTTCTGCAGCTCCAGCAGCAGCTTCAGGATGCCGTCCGCCACCAAGGGGTCCAGCGCCGAGGTGACCTCGTCGCAGATGATCATCTTGGGCTTGGCCGCCAGCGAGCGGGCGATGCAGACACGCTGCTTCTGGCCGCCGGACAGCTCTGCCGGATAGCGGTCCATGAACTTCTCGCCCAGCTCAATCTCGTCCAGCAGCTCGATGATCCGCTTGCGCTTCTCCTTGCCCCGCATGCCGAAGTAAAACTCCAGCGGGCGGCCGATGATGGTGCCGACGGTCTGGCGCGGGTTCATCGCGACGTCCGCCATCTGGTAGATCATCTGCAGCTCGCGCAGGTCTTCGCGGCTGCGGCCCTTGAGGTCGGGCGAGAGGGTGCGGCCGGCAAATTCGATCTCACCCTCGCGCGGCGGCAGAAGGCCGGTGATCACGCGGGCGAGGGTGGACTTTCCGGAGCCGGACTCGCCCACCACCGCCAGGGTCTGGCCGGGGTACAGATCGACGTTCACATTGTGCAGCACGTCGAACTGGGTGCCCTTGTAGCGCGCGGTGATGTTGCGCACGCTCAGCACCGGCTCCGCGGTGGGGGCCTTTTCCTCATGCTCGATGGAGCGCACCGAGACCAGCGCCTGGGTGTACTCCTCCTGCGGGTTGTTGATGATCTGGTCGACAGGGCCGTATTCGACCGTGTTGCCCATCTTCAGCACCATGATGTCGTCGCTGACCTGCGCCACGACTGCCAGATCGTGGGTGATGTAGAGCGCGGCAACGCCAGTGTCGCGGATCGCTTCCTTGATCGCCATCAGCACGTCGATCTGGGTGGTCACGTCGAGCGCGGTTGTCGGCTCGTCGAACACCACCAGATCCGGCTCCGGGCACAGTGCCAGCGCGGTCATGCAGCGCTGCAGCTGGCCGCCCGACACCTGGTGGGGGTAGCGCTCGCCGATGTTCTCCGGATCCGGCAGGCCCAGCTTGGCAAACAGGGTCCGTGCCCGCGCCTCGGCCTCCTTGCGGGAGAACTTCTTCTGCTCCACCGCGGCCTCGACCACCTGCTCCATGATTTTCTTGGCCGGGTTGAAGGAGGCTGCCGCGGATTGCGACACATAGGTGACCTCGCCGCCGCGCAGCTTGCGGATGTCGCCAAGCTTGGACTTGAGGACGTCGCGGCCGTTGACCCAGACTTCGCCGCCGGTGATCTTCACACCGCCGCGGCCATAGGCCATGGAGGCCAGGCCGATGGTCGATTTGCCGGCACCGGATTCCCCGATCAGCCCCAGCACCTTGCCGGGCGCGAGGTCAAAGCTGACCCCGTGCACGATCTCGATATCACGGGGCTTTTCGCCCGGCGGATAGATGGTCGCGCCGATTTTCAGGTCGCGGACTTTCAACAGGGTATCGCTCATCCGCGGCCTCCTTTCAGCGATGTGGTCCGGTTCAGCACCCAGTCAGCCACCAGATTGACCGAGATCGCCAGGGTGGCGATGGCAAAGGCCGGGATCAGGGCCGCAGGAATGCCGTAGACAATGCCGTCCTTGTTTTCCTTCACGATGCCGCCCCAGTCGGCTGCCGGCGGCTGCACACCCAGGCCCAGGAAGGACAGGGTGGAGACGAACAGCACCGCAAAGATGAACCGCAGCCCCATCTCGGCCACCAGCGGCGACAGCGCGTTGGGCAGGATTTCACGGAAGATGATCCAGGAGGTCTTCTCGCCGCGCAGGCGCGCGGCCTCGACGTAGTCCATCACCTCGATATCGACCGCAACCGCCCGCGCCAGCCGGTAGACCCGGGTCGAGTCCAGCAGACCCATCACCACGATCAGGATCGGGATGGTCACCGGCATGACCGATAGCACGACGAGGGCAAAGATCAGCGTCGGGATCGACATGATCAGGTCGACAAACCGCGACATCGCCTGATCCAGCCAGCCGCCGGCCTCGGCGGCGATGAAGCCCAGAATGGATCCGGTCGTAAAAGACAGCAAGGTTGCAGCGGTGGCGATGAAGATCGTGGTTTGGCCGCCGTAGATCATCCGGGTCAGCAGATCCCGGCCGATGTTGTCGGTGCCCAGGAGAAAGTCGGAACTGGCGGGTTCCCAGACGTCGCCAACCACTTCACCCACCCCATAGGGGGCCAGCAGCGGCGCAAAGATCGCGCCGAGAAAGTACAGGGCCGTGAAGAACAGCCCGATGAGTGCGGAAATGGGGATATTCTTCATTTCGGGTGCCTCAGGCGCGGGTTGCTCAGAATGGCGACGATGTCAGCGATCATGTTCAAACCGATATAGACAGCGGCAAAGATCAGGCCGCAGGCCTGCACCACAGGCACGTCCCGCTTGGACACATGGTCAACCAGATACTGGCCCATGCCGGGGTAGACGAACACCACCTCGATCACCACAACGCCGACCACCAGATAGGCGAGGTTCAGCATCACCACGTTGACGATCGGGGCAATGGCGTTCGGGAAAGCATGGCGGTAGATCACCTGAAAGGCGTTGAGGCCCTTCAGCTCGGCTGTTTCAATATAGGCCGACTGCATCACGTTCAGGATCGCGGCCCGCGTCATCCGCATCATATGCGCCAGCACAACCAGGGTGAGCACGGCGATGGGCAGGGCGATCGCGTTGAGCTTTTCGAACAGGTTCATGTTGTCGTTGATCATCGCCACCGACGGGAACCATCGCAGCTTCACTGCGACGAGATACATCAGCACATAGCCGATCAGAAATTCGGGGATGGAGATCGAGGCGAGGGTTACGCCGGAGATCAGCTTGTCGGGCCAGCGGTCCTTGAAGCGGACGGCGACCAGGCCCAGGAAGATGGCCAGCGGCACCGCCACCACGGCAGCCCAGAATGCGAGGAACAGCGTGTTCCAGAAGCGGCTGGCGAGGGCTTCGGAAATATCCTGGCCGCTGGTGAGCGCAGTTCCCAGGTCGCCTTGGATGGCACCGAACAGCCAGGCGAAATAGCGCTGCACGGGCGGATCGTTGACACCCAGCTCTGCCCGCAGGTTGGCGAGCGCTTCCGGGGTTGCCGACTGGCCCAGAATCGACTGGGCGACATCGCCGGGCAGCACCATCGTGCCGGCAAAGATCACCACTGAGATGAGCAAAAGAAGCAGGAGGCTCAGCGCGATGCGCTGAGCCAAAAGTTTTACAACCGGGGACATTTAGGCTTTGACCCACAGCTTGCTGGCCGCATAGCCGTTCATCAGAACCTGGCCCGGGATGCCCTCGACAAAGCCGTCGACCTTGTCGGTGGTTGCCTCGACGAAGTCGTTGAACATCGGGCAGATCAGGCCGCCTTCGTCGCGCAGGATGGTCGACATGTCGGCATACATCTGCGTCCGCTTGGCAACGTCCAGTTCGCCGCGTGCGGCCACCAGCATCTGGTCGAACTGCTCGTTGTTGAACCGGGTGTCGTTCCAGTCCGCGGTGGACAGGTAAGCGGTGGTGAACATCTGGTCCTGTGTCGGACGGCCGCCCCAGTAGCTGGTGCAGAACGGCTTGTTGTTCCAGACTTCCGACCAGTAGCCGTCGTTCGGCTCGCGCTTGACGTCCAGCTTGATGCCGGCGCCTGCCAGCGACTGCTGGAACAGCGCAGACGCGTCCGGCGCGCCCGGGAAGGAGTTGTCCGAGGTGCGCAGCAGGATCGAGCCGTCGTGGCCGGACTTCTTCAGGTGGTGCATCGCCTTGTCCGGGTCGAACTGGCGCTGTTCCAGCTCGGTGTACATCGGATAGGAGGCGTTGATCGGGGTGTCGTTGCCGACGGTGCCGTAGCCGTTCAGGATCTTGTCGACCATTTCCTGGCGGTTGATGCCGTATTTCAGCGCCAGGCGCACGTCGTTGTTGTCGAACGGCGCGGTGTTGCAATGCATGATGAACACGTAATGGCCGGCCGCGGAGGTCGAATGCACGGTGATGTTCGGCGCACGGTCCACCAGTTTCGCGGTGCGCGGCGGCACCCGGTCGATCACATCCACCTGGCCGGACTGCAGCGCCGCGACGCGGGCAGTGTCGTCGTTGATGACGATGATTTCCACGGTGTCCGCGTTGCCCAGATCGCCCCAGTAATTCGGGTTCTTCTCGGCCACGAAGCGCACGCCCATGTCGGAGGACTTCATGATGTAGGGGCCGGTGCCGATGGCGGCTGCCGGATCGTCCATGCCGCCGCCCGGCTGAATGATCAGGTGGTAGTCGGCCAGCAGATAGGGCAGGTCGGCGTTCGGGCTGTCCAGTTCGAAGACAACGCTGTCGCCGTCCGCGCGCACGTCCTTGATGCCGCGCATGATGCCCAGGGCGCCCGACTTGGTGTCTTCGCCGCTGTGGCGCTCCATCGTCTTGACCACATCTTCGGCGGTCACGTTCTGGCCGTTCGAATAGGTCACGCCGGAGCGCAGCTTGAAGGTCCAGGTCTTGGCGTCGGCCGAGGCTTCATAGCTTTCGGCCAGCTTGCCTTCGATGCCGCCGTCCTCTGCCAGCTCGACCAGCGTTTCCCCCCACAGGCGGGTGACCATCAGGCCAACGGTATTGGTGACCAGCGCCGGATCCAGGCTGTCGGTGGTGGACCCGCCCTGCAGGCCGAGACGGATAGTGCCGCCTTTCTGCGGGCCGGCCGCCTTGGCGGCGCTGGACAGCAGCAGGTTGGCGGATACAGCGGTAAAGCCCAGTGCGGCGGCCTTGCCCAGGAAGTCACGGCGCGAAAGTTTGCCCGCCACAGCCTGACTGGCCAGATACTGCATGTGTCTGTTCATTGAGTTCTCCCGATTGGTTGCGGTGCTCCAGGCACCTGTTTTTTGATTGATGGTTCAAGATTTGCGCATTTGCCGCAACCTAGCAAGCGTTATTCGCGGAGCGCTTGGTGAGGCGGCATACACGCCGGTGAGGCCCGTAGAAGGCAGGTCGCCTTTCTCAAGCAAGGTGCCGTTTTTGGCTGCCATGCCGGGTGTAAATCAAAAAAACATCTGGAATGCGACAAGAAATTTTTGTGCGCGAGAATGACGGATTTTTTATGAATTGGCCGGGATGGTGCCAAGTGTTGGCGGTAACTGGGGGAGAATCGATGCTTTCTGGCCTGAAAACGCCGCCTCCGGCGCCTGGATCAAGCGGCCGCCAGTGCGGTTCAGACGGGCCGGGCGGGGCAGGGCTGCGCGGGCCTGTCAGAGCTGTTCGGTGTCCATCCAGATGGTCACCGGGCCGTCGTTCAGCAGCCGCACTTTGATGTCGGCGCCAAACCGTCCCTTGGCTGTTTCCAAACCAAGCTGTGCCAGCCGGCCGGCGAAGTATTCATACAGCCGCTCGCCCTCAGCCGGGGCGGCGGCTGCTGAAAATCCGGGCCGGTTGCCGCGCCGGGTGTCTGCGGCCAGGGTGAACTGGCTGACCACCAGGGCGCTGCCGCCGGTGTCCAGCACCGAGCGGTTCATCTTGCCGTCCTCATCCTTGAAGATCCTGAGCTTGGAGATCTTCGCCGCCAGCTGATCCGCCTGCGCCTCGCTGTCGCCCTGCATGGCGCAGACCAGGATCAGCAGGCCGGGCCCGATCTCTCCCAGGGTCTCGCCATCCACCGTGACCGAGGCCTCGCTGACCCGCTGTATCAATGCCCGCATGTGTGCCCGTCCTTGTCCTGCCTCAGCCGCGCCAGTCCGCAAAGTCCTCCAGCGCCGCCCGGCTGGTGCGGAAGCTGTTGGCCGGGTGGTCCTCGTCACCATAGCCAAAGGAAATGGCGCAGAGGATGATCCGGTCGTCCGGTATCTCCAGCAGTTCATGCAGCAGCGGCGCAAAGGAGGCAACCGCCGCCTGCGGGATGCTGGCAACCCCAGCCGCCCGGGCAGCCAGGGTGAAGGCGGCAACAAAGCCGCCGCAATCCATCGCGCCGTAGGACCCCAGCTCTGCCGGGGAGGAGAGGATTGCGCAATGCGGAGCGCCGAACAGCCGGTAATTCTCCATCATCTGCCGCGCCGACCCGGCCCGGTCGCCTTTCTGCACGCCGACCGCCTCATAAAGCGCCCAGCCGCAGTCCCGCCGCCGCTGCTGGTACTCAGCCGAGTAGCCATCGGGAAAGGGCAGGTCCGGGCTGTGGCCGCCGCCCTCCGCCGCCTTCAGAAGGGCGGCCCGCAGGCGATCTGCTTCGGCACCGCTGCAGACCGTCACCTTCCAGGGCTGCGCGTTGCACCAGGACGGCACCTTTTGCGCGGTGCGCAGGATGTCTTCGATCACGGCGCGCGGCACCGGCTCCGGGCGGAAGGCCCGGCAGCTGTGGCGGGCGTCAAACAGGGTGTTCAGGCTTTGCAAATCCGGTGTCACGTCCAGTCCCTCCAGGCGGCTGACGGCCAGACTGGCGTCAGAATTTCTTTTGCGCAAGCGCCCCGCTTGCGCCGGATCAAAGCCGTGCCGCAGCGTCAGAGCTACTATGGGCCGTAACAGGAAAGGAGGCTGGACTATGGTGGAAAAAACCGAACATGGCGGTTTCTGGCCGTCGCTTTATGATCCGTTCCGAAGCTTCGGAACCCGTCTCGCCGATTGGCTCAATCCCGCGACTGAGGCCTCTTCGGGCAAGGAAGCCTACGATATTGCGATGGAGCTTCCGGGCGTTGCCTTGGGCGATGTTGAGCTGACCGTGGACAACGGCGTGCTGACGATCCGCGGCGAGAAGAAAACCCAGTCCGAGAAGACAGGCGACACCTGGTATTTCAGCGAACGCCAGTATGGTGCCTTCCGCCGCTCCTTCCGCCTGCCGGAAGATGCTGACGGTCAGGCGGCTTCTGCCAGAATGGAGGACGGTGTGCTGCATATTTCTGTGCCGAAAAAGGCGCTGGAGCAGCCAGAGACCGCCCGCAAGATCGAGATCAGTAAGGGCTGACAGAAGGCTGACAGGGAGCGGTCTTGGTTCCCGCCAGCAGCCGGGAACAGGCATTGGCCGGGTCAGGAAGGGGGAGGCAGCTCCCCCTTCCGCATGTTCAGGGGTTATTGCTGGCTGGCCAGCAGGGCGATGCCCGCAGCAATGGCGAGCGCCAGAATGACCGCAATGGCGATCTTCCACGCGGAATAGGGCCGCTCGCCCTGCACCCGGCCTGATTGCCCGTTGACCACAAAACGGTAGGTCTTGCCGCGGTACTTGTAGGCTGCCAGCCAGACCGGCAGCAGGATGTGTTTGAAGGTCACACCGGACATCTGCGTGTCGATGCTGCTGATGCGCTGCCGGTCGCCGCCGATGTCAAACCGCACATCGCGCTCGATGACGCGCTCCATTTTCTGTCCTGCCTCCGCAAAGCCAGCCTCCAGCTCCACCGCATAGGCTTCGGCCCGGAAGCCGGCCAGATACTGCGGCTGATAGGGTTCAAGCTGTGACAGGTCCCAGGGCTCCAGCGCCTCGGTATAGCGTTTCGGCAGGCTTTTGGAAGCCAGCACCAGCACATCGTCAAAGAACCGTTGCACCCGGCCGGAGGCGGGCCGCCAGCGCACCTTGGCCACCTGCCGGGTCTGCATCTTGCCGTCCCGCTGGAAGGTTTCGGTGACATAGTAAACGGTGCCGCGCTGACCGGTATAGGAACTGCGGGTCTGGGCGTCATAAGTCCAATAGGGCACATAGATCCCCTGCATCCGCCGCCCCTTGCGGGCATAGTCCTTGAGCCCGCCGGGTGCGAACCACAGCTGCCCCAGCCAATCGGTCATCGCCTTGTGCGCGACGCGCTCCGTGACCGCAAAGGGCAGCACGCCCTTCGGCTTGATGTGGCGGTTTTCGCCGGTGCCGGTCACGACCGGTGTGGCGCAGAAGGGGCATTCCTTGGCGTGGGTGTCCGGGTCGAACTCGACCTGGGCTGCGCAGTTCGGGCAGACGGAGACGCGGGTGACTTCGATTTCTGCCTCCGGCAGCTGCTCGGCCACGGCAGTGCGGAAGTCCAGCTCCCGCAGGGCGGAGCCCTTCCACGGCCCGCTGCGCACCTCTTCGCGGTGGCCGCAGTGATCGCAGATCAGCGCGCCTGCGTTCGGGTCGAAACGGTAATCGGAACCGCAATTGGGGCAGGGGAAGCGGTGGCTGTCCTCCTGGGCAGAGGGCGCGCTGGCGGCTGGCGGCGGCGGGGGCATCGTCACGGGGAGGGAAACCTGCGGTGATAATTCAACAGAAGGAATGAGCGCGGCGGGATCGCGGTCCGGACACCGCCGCAGCCAAGGCTCAGCCGGCTGGCGGGGCCGGCGGGGGCGGGGGCGGCGGCGGCAGGATGGTGAACAGCTGCGCCAGTTCCATCACATCGCCCGCCCGTTTCCAGCCGTCCTGGCCCGGCGTCCAGACGTGGGTGTCCCGCGTCAGGCTGCCGTCCTGCGCCATCCGCCCCATCCGAGCCTTGGAAAACGGCCCGGAGGTCTGACCGTCCGCCGCGATGTGCCAGACATGCTCCACCGGCGGCGGGGGCGGTGCCGCGGGCGCAGCCGCTTGCGGCGCAGCGGGTGCGGGCCGTGCGCCCCATGGCCCGGCCGGCTGACCCGCTGCCTGAGAGGGGGCGCCTCCCTGTAGGGCCTGGCCCATCTGCTGGGCCATCGCCATTCCCATGCCCATCCCCATGCCTGCGCCCATGCCGCTGTTCGGGGTTCTGGCCGCGGCGGTCATCGCCTCGGCGGCGGAAAACTGGGTGTAACGGCCCAGATCGCCCAGCACGCCCATCTGGGTGCGCTTGTCCAGCGCTTCCTCCACCGCGGGCGGCAGCGAGATGTTCTCGATGTAGAGCTCCGGCATCATCAGCCCGTACTCCGCCAGGGTGCCGGAAATTTCCGCCGCCACCAGCTTGCCCAGATCGGCAGTGTTGGCGGCCATGTCCAACACCGGAATGCCGGAGCCGGCAATCACGCGGGAGAACTCCTGCACGATGATGTTGCGGATCTGATAGGAGATCTCGTCCATGGTGAACTCGCCATCGGTGCCGACGATCTCCGACAGGAAGCGCGCCGGGTCGGCGACCTTGATCGTATAGGTGCCATAGGCGCGCAGCCGGACCGGGCCGAATTCCGGGTCGCGGCAGATGATCGGGTTCTTGGTGCCCCATTTCAGGTCGCTGAACCGGGTGGTGTCGACAAAGTAGATTTCCGACTTGAACGGGGACTGGAAGCCGTGGTCCCAATGCTGCAGCGTGGTCATCACGGGCATGTTGTTGGTCTCCAGCAGGTAGAGACCGGGTGTGAACACATCCGCCAGCTGGCCCTCATGCACGAACACCGCCGCCTGGCCCTCGCGCACCGTCAGCTTGGCGCCGTATTTGATCGCATGGCCTTCACGCTCGAACCGCCAGACCATGGTGTCATGGGTGTCATCTACCCAGTGAATGACATCGATGAATTCGCCTTTGAGAAAATCGAAAATACCCATGTTTCAGGTCCTCTTCCTTTGGCGGCCTACAGTTCCTGGCCCATCGCCTCGCGGGCGAGAATGCGGATGATGGGGCGGGCCTCCTCGGCGCTCATCCCAGTTGTCAGTCTTGGATCATACAGCATCTGCAGCAGTTTTTCGTCAAAGCTGGTCAGCAGCGCAAATTCGTCATCGTCGTTGAAGATCGAGGGCCGCGCCCGCGGGCTGTCGTTCCTCAGGCCCAACCCTTGCGCCACTTCCTCATGCACGCAGCTTCTGCGCACCAGGTCCGGGTGCTCGGCCCGGATCAGCGCCACCCCGCGGGTGTAGGACAGCGGGTCGCTTTGCGGCCCGCCCGCCACCACAAGGCAGTAAAAGCTGCGCGGCGGCGCGGCCAGCAGCGACAGGTCCCTGGCGCTGATCGAAGGCAGCAGCTCGCGCACCCGCTCGGCGACAAAGGCGCTGTCGTCGAGGCTGGCAAAGATCACGTGGAAGTTGCCGCGCGCGGCCACGGTGGCGACCGGATGGCCGGTGATCCGGGCCAGCCGGGCGGCATAGGCGCTGAGGGTCTCGCGGTCCTCTGCGCGCCGGGCGGCCGGCACCGAAGGGCCGAACTCCGCCGCGATCCGCACCGGGCCTGCCCAGCGGCCCAAGCCGCCGGAAATGCCGGAGCCGCCGTATTCGTCGTAAAACGCCAGCGCCTCGAAGCTCTCCGCCAGATCCTCGGCGTCATAGGGCGTGTCCGGGCCGCCGCCATCGGTGCGCAGCAGGCCGCGGGTCAGCAGGTCGCGCTGCAGGGCGTTGTAGTAATAGGCCAGCTGCGCGCTGTCGGCGGAGGGTTTGTAAACCGCAGGCTGCGGCACCGCCGGGCGGGGCTGCGGCACAAGCGATTCCGGCTGGGAAGCTGGCAGGCATGCCGCCAGGGCTGCCAGGCCGGCCAGCGCCGCGCCGCCTTTCCAAACCGCCTTATATGCCTGCAGGCCTGCCACCGCCTTCAGTTCGGCACCGCGGTGCCGGCCGTGTCGCCGGTCCCGTCGCGGCGGGCCTTCGCCGCGGCAAGCGTGTCGCGCAGCTCGGCCTCCATCTTCACCAGCTCGGCCTCGGCGGCGGCGCGCTTGGCCTTGCCCTCATCGGCAATCCGCAGGCTGTCCTGAATGGTGCCGATCAGATCCGCATTGGCCTGTTTCACCGCTTCGATGTCAAAGACGCCGCGCTCCATCTCCTGGCGGATCATCTCGTTCGACTGCCGCAGGTTGGCGGCGTTGGAAGTCAGCAGCTCATTGGTCAGGTCATTGGCATCGCGCACCGCGGCGGCCGCCTGGGCCGAGCGCTGGATGGTCAGCGCCTGCGCCAGCTGGGTCTCCCACAGCGGCACGGTGTTGACCAGGGTGGAGTTGATCTTGGTCACCAGCGACTTGTCGTTCTCCTGCACCAGCCGGATCGAAGGCAGCGACTGCATGGTGACCTGGCGGGTCAGCTTCAGGTCATGCACCCGCCGCTCCAGATCGTCGCGCGCCGCGCGCAGGTCGCGCAGCTCCTGGGCCTTCATGACCTTATCGCCTTCTGCGGCGGCCTGCACCTCGGCCTCCTTGGCCGGGATATCCGCGCTGTCCAGCTGCGCCAGCTTGGCCTCGCCCGCCGCGATGTAAAGCGCCAGCTCGTCATAGAAGCCCAGCGTCTTTTCATACAGCAGGTCGAGCGACTTGATGTCCTTCAGCAGCCGGTGCTCGTGGCCCAGGAGATCATCCGTGATCCTGTCGATCTGCTCCTGCACGGTTTCATAGCGCGCGGTGAACTTGGCAAAGGGCGCGGCCCTGCCCAAAAGCCGCTCCCAGAAGGTCGGCTTGCGGCGGATGTCCAGCTCGGAAACGGAGAAGCCGCGGATGGTGGTCACGATATTGCGCAGGCTGTCGCCCGCAGGCCCCACATCCTTGTTGCGCACATCCGAGAGCATCGCCTGGCTGATCGTCTGCAGCTCCGCCTGCGCGGCAGAGCCGAAATGGATGATCGAATTGGTATCGGCCATGTCGATCCGGTCCATCCGCACCCGGATGGCTTCGCTGGTGGGGGCGTCGGCCTGCTCCAGCGGCTGCACTTCCGCCACGGGTTCCGGCAGTTCGATGGCGGTGACCTCTTGAACCAGGGCCTCGGCCTGGGCGGCCTTCTGTTGCACAGCTTCAGACATGAACGGCTTCCTCGCTAATCAGTTCCGGTCCAGATGGACCCCCTCGCGCTGCAAACGGTCGCGCAGCACATCAATCTCAATCGTCAGGTCCGTGCGGTCCTCCACCAGCATCTTGCGGGTGCGCGCGGCAAAGTTCTGTTCCAGATCATCCAGCAGCGCCAAATAGCCTTCGCGGGCCTGGGCGTCCTGGCTGCGGGCGTAAATATCGGCGAATTTCACCGTCGCGTCACGGGCGCCCTGCAGATAGACGGTCAGGTACTTTCGCGCCGCGGTCAGGTCACGGGGATCTTCCTCAACCGTGCGGAACAGCTCGCGCGCAACCGACTGGAACTGCTCCACCCGTGCCTCCACCGTGCGGTCGCGGGCGCGCAGAGCAGCGTCCTTCATGGCGGCAAGGTTTTGTTCGGCCTCATCCACCGCGCGCGCCACCCGGGACCGCTGGAAGGTGTCGGTGCCTTCCGCGCCCTTGTCGTGAAGCGGGTCGATGCCAAAGGCCGCAAGATGCAGGCCGGCCGCCGCCGTGCCATAGATCACGGCGCTCAGCAGGCCGGGTTCCCCTTTCCACGCCGCCAGCGCAGCGCCGGCGCCTGCCAGCAGCGCTGCCAGGATCTTGCGGGGCAGGGCGGGCCTGCGGGCCACCTTGCGGGCAGCATAGGCGGCTTCGGCCTTGAGCCCTTCGCGCAGCAGGAAGGCGCCGCCTGTCCACAGCCCCGCGCCGGCCAGCCCCAAGGCCAGCCCGGCCGCGCCGTCATTCAGCGACAGCAGGGCCAGGAGGGCAGGCGGCACAAACAGCACGTTGGCGCGCATCCCGACCGGATCCACCTGCGCGTTGCGGTAAGTCTGCTGCGGAGCGGAGCCGTGCGGCCCGGTTTTTTTGCCAGGGCTGTGTTTGCCGCCGTAGCGCTGTGCCATCCGCTCAGCCCCCCACGATCCAGCCAGTGCTGAGCCCGAACATCAGGATCAAAAGGGCGACATAAGCAATTTTTTGCACGCAAGCTCCCCCAGGAACGGCCAGCGAAGATTAACTGATTGGAAATCTAGGGGATAGCTGGCGCTGTTGCTAGGGGGAAGTCCGCGGGAAATGGCTCAGCGGCGGGGATTCTTGCCGGCGGGCCGTTTGCCGCCGCCGCGCTGATCCGGCCGGGTGCCGCGTGCGGGCGGAGCTTTGCCTGCGGTTCTGCCCGGGTTGCCCTGCTTGCCCGAAGGCTGCGCGGCCTGTTTCCCGACCCGTTTGCCTGCGGGCTTGCCCATCGGTTTGCCTGCAGGCTTGCCCATCGGTTTACCTGCAGGCTTGCCCATCGGTTTACCTGCGGGCTTGCCGCCGCGCGCGCGGGTCGGGCGGGCCGCCGGTATTTCCTCTTCCTCCGCCAGCCCCAGCTGGTCGCGCACCACGCGGGCGCGCAGTTCCTCAACCTCGCCCGGTTTCAGATTGCCCAGCTGGAACGGCCCGTAAGATACCCGCAGCAGCCGGTTCACGCTGAAGCCGATATCCTCCATCGCGCGGCGGATCTCGCGGTTCTTGCCTTCGCGCAGGCCGACGGTCAGCCAGGCGTTGGCGCCCTGCTGCCGGTCCAGCGACACGGTCATCGGCTGGAACCTCTCGCCCTCGATCACCAGGCCCTTGCGCAGGGGGGCAAAATCCTCGTCCTTGGGGCGGCCGTTGATCCGTACCCTGTAGCGGCGCAGCCAGCCGGTGGCAGGCAGCTCCAGCTTGCGCTTGATGCCGCCGTCATTGGTCAGCAGCAGCAGCCCTTCGGAGTTGAGGTCAAGGCGGCCGACCGTCATCACCCGCGGCATGTCTTCCGGCAGCTCGTCAAAGATTGTCGTGCGGCCCTTCTCGTCGCTGTTCGATGTCACCAGCCCGATGGGCTTGTAATACAGCCACATCCGCGGCGCCTCCGCCTCCGGCAGGGGCTGGCCATCAATGCTGATGCGGTCCTTCGCGGTCACGTTCAGCGCCGGGCTGTCGATCTTCTTGCCGTTCACCGACACGCGGCCCTCGGCGATCATGCGCTCAGCCTCGCGGCGCGAGGCGACGCCTGCGCGCGACAGGACCTTGGCGATGCGGTCGCCCTCAGGCGCGGCGCCCTCCGGTTTTGCGGTGGCCTTGCGGGGCTGGGATTTCGGGGCCGGTTTGCCCTTGGGGGATGCGGGTGTTTTGCTCATGCCTCGTGCCATAGAGCATTCCGCTGCCTTGCGAAAGCGGGCAATCGCGGGCAGGAAGGGGCATGGCATTCAAATCGCATATGGACAAGGCGCTGGAACAGGCGCGGGCGGCGGCAGCGCGCGGCGAGGTGCCGGTTGGCGCTGCGCTGATTGCGCCGGACGGGCAGGTGGCGGCGCTGGCAGGCAACCGAACCCGTGAGCTGAACGACCCCACCGCGCATGCCGAGATCCTGACCATCCGCGAAGCCTGTGCCGCTTTGGGCAGCGAGCGGCTGACCGGCTACGACCTCTATGTCACGCTGGAGCCTTGCGCCATGTGTGCCGCCGCCATCGCCGCCGCCCGCATCCGCCGGGTGTACTACGGCGCCGCCGATCCCAAGTCCGGCGGGGTGGCGCATGGCGCCTGCGTGTTCTCTCATCCGCAGGCGCATCACACGCCGGAAGTCTATGACGGGATCGCGGAAGGCGAGGCCAGCGCGCTGCTTAAGGAATTTTTTGCTGGCAAAAGGCTGCCGAATGAACCCGGCGCCTAAAATTCTAGCTGAATTTGGCGTTTCCGCACCTGAACTGGTGGAGGAAACAGGGCTTGCAGTTCTTTGGAAGGTGTGTCGCGCCGATGGCAGCCCTGCGGTGCTCAAGATCTACGGTTCCAAGGGGATGCGGAACGAGTCCGAGGGGTTCCGGTTTCTCGCTGCTGCGGGCGGTCCGGCGGCCAAGGTCTACAAAGTCACGGCGTCGGCTGCGTTGATAGAGTGGCTCAGCGGGCCGCCACTGGGGAATCTCAGCCGCGCCGGCAGGGATGCCGAAGCCGCGGCGGAGCTGGTGCAGGTCGCCAACGGGCTGCATGCGAGTGCTATCCCCGAAGCAGGCTATCCGCGGCTCGAAGACTGGTTTACGGCGCTGTTTTCGTTGACGGTTTCAGCCGGGGCTTCCGAGGATGCACGCACAAACATCTTTCGCAGCCAGGCGCTCGCGCGGCGGCTTCTGGCTGATCCGCAGGACGTGCGTGCGCTGCATGGCGATCTGCATCACAGCAACATCCGTCTAGGCGATCGCGGCTATTGCGCCTTTGATGCCAAGGGAGTTCTGGGTGAGCGCGCTTATGAACTTGCCAATGCTTTTCGCCACCCGCGCGGGGCGCCGGATCTGGTGCGTGAGCCAGAGCGCATCAGATTCCTGGCGACCCTTTGGTCGCAGGAGTTCCAAGTGGGGCGAAGGCGGCTCCTGCAATGGGCGGCTGCGAAATGCGCGCTCTCGATTGCCTGGCGAAACGGCGGCCGGCTCGGGAATGATCCGGAACTCCACCTGCTCGGGGCTCTTCTCAACGCTGCAGAAGGATAGCTTGCATTCGCGCTTGATGAGTTAGGTTGATCGTCCTAATCTGCGGTTTGTAGGTCAATTGTCCTAGAGGGCTGAGGTGGTGCAGGAAACAACCAGGGACCGGATTACAGAAGCTGCGGATCAGCTGTTCTATGAACGCGGATTTGACGCGGCGTCCTTTGCGGATATCGCTGCGGCGGTGGGCATCTCGCGCGGCAATTTCTATTACCATTTCAAGACCAAGGACGAGATCCTTGAGGCGGTGATCGCGCGCCGCATGGCCAGTACCCGTGCCATGCTGAACGATTGGCAGGCGCAGAGCGCAAGCCCCGCGCAGCGGATCACCTGCTTCATCCGCATCCTGATTGCCAACCAGGCCAAGATCACCCTCTATGGCTGCCCGGTCGGGTCCTTGGTCACCGAGCTGGGCAAGCTGAACCACGCTGCGCAGGCGCAGGCTGCCGCACTCTTTACGCTGTTTCAGGACTGGCTCAGCCAGCAGTTTCAGGCGCTGGGGTGCGGCGCGCGGTCCGGCGGGCTGGCGATGCATCTGCTGGCCCGCAGCCAGGGTGTGGCGACGCTGGCGCAGGCGTTTGGCGACACGGACTTCATCAACCGCGAGGTGGCGCTGATGCAGGACTGGCTCAGGGATCAGCTGCCGCCGGAGCATCCCCTTTAGAACGCATCACAGGAGACGAACATGTATTTCATATTGCTGACATTTGCGGCGCAGACAGACCGGCTGGCCGAATTTCTGGAGGGCCACAAGGCCTGGCTGCAGCAGGGGTTTGAGGACGGGGTATTCCTTGCGGCCGGGTCAATGACCGATGGCGAAGGCGGTGCGATCCTTGCCGTTGGGGAAAGCGAAGAGGACCTGACCGCCCGCGTCGCGCAGGATCCCTTTGTGACCGGCGGTGTGGTGGAGCCGGAAATCATCGGCGTGGCGCCCACCATGATGGACCCCCGGCTTGATTTCCTGCGGGGCGGGGAATGAGCCGCACCTTCACTGCCGCCGACGGCCAGCCCCGCTGCGCCTGGGCCGCCTCGGCCCCGGATTTCCTGCGCTACCACGACGAGGAGTGGGGCTACCCGGTTGGCGACGACATCCGCCTGTTTGAGAAGGTTTGCCTGGAAAGCTTCCAGTCCGGCCTCAGCTGGCGCACCATTCTGGACAAGCGCGAGAACTTCCGCGCCGCCTTCGCCGGGTTCGATTTTAATCAGATGGCGGATTTCGGCGCGGCGGACGTGGATCGGCTGGTGCAGGACAAGGGCATCATCCGCCACCGCGGCAAGATCGAGGCGGTGATCAGCAATGCTGCCCGGGCGCAGGAACTGGTGGCAGAGGCGGGCTCGCTGGCGGCGTTCTTCTGGAGCTATGAGCCAAAGCCGGAAGAGCTGCCGGAGCCGCAGACCGCCTCAACCAGCCCCGAGTCCGTGGCGCTGTCGAAGGCACTCAAGAAACGCGGCTGGAAATTCGTCGGCCCGACCACGGTTTTTGCCTTCATGCAGGCGATGGGGCTGATCAATGACCACGCCCGCGGCTGCATCTGCCGCCAGAAGGCCGACGCGGCGCGCGCGGCTTTCACTGTGCCGCAGATGAAACCGGCGGCCTGAGGGCCGCCTGCGCCGGGCCGTCAGGCCCGGCGCCATGCCCAACGGGAGCGGATCTGCCCGGCAGATCCGGCGACGGGCGGGAGACGCCGCGCCAGCCTGCGCGGCTCAGACCTCGATTGCCGTCATCACTTCCGGCTCGATCACCTCCACCCCAGGCAGCCCCTCGATCAGGTCCTTGGCGTCCTGCTCCAGGACCGGGAAGCTCTTGTAGTGGCAGGGAATCACCGTTTTGAAGTTGAAGTACCGCTTGGCCGCATAGGCTGCCTGTTTCATGTCCATGGTGAAATGGCCGCCCGCCGACAGGATGCCTACATCGGGTTTGTAATAATCCCCCATCCACTCCATGTCCGCCATGATCGCGGTGTCGCCGGACAGGTAAACCGTCTTGCCCTCTGCCATCAGCATGTAACCCACTTCCGAGCCGCCGGTGCGCAGTCCGTCCTCGGTGCTGAAAGTGGAACTGTGCGAGGCCGGCACCATCGCCACCTGCACGCCGCCCAGATCCACCGTGCCGCCCTTGTTGAAGCCAGTGGTTTCAACCCCTTCGGTCTCGCCCCACAGTCCCATCAGATCGTATTGCCCGATCACCGGCACCTTCAGCCGTTTGGCCAGCGGCAGCACATCCACCACGTGATCGAAATGCACATGGGTCAGCAGGATATGGGTGGCGCCTGCAATCGCCGCTTCGTGCTGGTCTTCAGGCAGCACCGGGTTGCCGCTCAGCCAGGGGTCCACCAGCAGCACCAGGCCGCCGGTCTCTATGCGGAATGAGCCGTGGCCCAGCCAAATGATCTTCATCGGTTTTCTCCTCGCGTTGTCTTTGGCGGAAGCCTAACAGGCCTGATGCGAAATGGAATTGAAGCCTTCGGAAATTTGACCGCGCCTGCCGCGGCAAGCCCGCGCAACGCAGCGAACACCCCATGCCGGCTTGCAGCGCAGGCGGCGCGGCGGTAAATGCCTACCCAACACCAGATGAGGGTTTCCATGTCGATTGACCAAAGCACTGCCGCCAAGGTGGCCAAACTGGCCCGGATCAAGGTTGAGGACGCAGCACTTCCGGCGCTGGCAGACGAGTTCAACAATATCCTGGGCTTCATCGAGCAGCTGAACGAGGTGGATGTCGAGGGCGTCGAGCCGATGACTTCCGTCACCCCGCAGCGCCTCAAGCGCCGCAAGGACGAAGTCACCGACGGCAATCAGCAGGACAAGATCCTGGCCAATGCGCCGGACGCCCGCGAAGGCTTTTTCGCAGTGCCCAAAGTCGTGGAGTGAGAGACATGAGCGATCTGAACAAACTGGGCCTGGCAGAGGCCCGCGACGCGCTGCGCAAGGGCGACACCACTTCCGTCGAGCTGACCGAGGCCTGCCTCAAAGCAATCGACGCAGCTGATGCGCTCAATGCTTTCGTGCACAAGACCCCCGAGATCGCGATGGAACGTGCCAAGGCTGCGGATGAGCGCATCAAGGCGGGCGAGGCGCCCTCCATGTGCGGCCTGCCGATCGGCATCAAGGATCTGTTCTGCACCAAGGGCGTGCCCTCGCAGGCAGCCTCCAAAATCCTCGAAGGCTTCAAGCCGGAGTATGAATCCACCGTCAGCCAGAAGCTGGCAGACGCGGGCTCCGTCATGCTGGGCAAGCTGAACATGGATGAGTTCGCCATGGGCTCCTCCAACGAAACTTCCGTCTATGGCAATGCCGTCAGCCCCTGGCGCCGCGGCAATGACGACGCCCAGCTGACCCCCGGCGGCTCCTCCGGCGGCTCGGCCTCTGCCGTGGCAGCTGACCTCTGCCTTGCGGCCACTGGCACCGACACCGGCGGCTCGATCCGCCAGCCCGCCGCCTTCACCGGCACCGTCGGCATCAAGCCGACCTACGGCCGCTGCTCGCGCTGGGGCATCGTCGCCTTTGCCTCCTCGCTGGATCAGGCCGGCCCGATGACCAAATCGGTGCGCGACGCGGCGATCATGCTGGAAGCCATGTGCGGCCACGACCCCAAGGATTCGACCTCTGCCGAACTGGCGGTGCCGGATTTCGAGGCGATGCTGACCGGCGACATCCGCGGCAAGAAGATTGGTATCCCCAAGGAATACCGCATGGACGGCATGCCGGGAGAAATCGGGAAGCTGTGGTCCGATGGCGCCGAAATGCTGAAAGCGGCAGGGGCGGAGATCGTCGACATCTCGCTGCCCCACACCAAATACGCGCTGCCCGCCTATTATGTGATCGCCCCGGCCGAGGCGTCCTCGAACCTCGCCCGTTACGATGGCGTCCGCTATGGCCGCCGCGCCACGCTGGAGGC
Source organism: Leisingera aquaemixtae (assembly GCF_006740765.1). GTDB lineage: Bacteria > Pseudomonadota > Alphaproteobacteria > Rhodobacterales > Rhodobacteraceae > Leisingera > Leisingera aquaemixtae. The sequence continues at coordinate 2,007,561 of NZ_CP041159.1, read as the reverse complement.
CGGCGACGGCATCACCGAGATGTACGAGAAGACCCGCGCCGAAGGTTTCGGCCATGAGGTGCAGCGCCGCGTGATGGTCGGCACCTACGTGCTGTCGGCTGGCTTCTATGACGCTTACTACAATCGCGCCCGCAAGGTCCGCACCCTGATCAAGAAGGACTTCGAGGACGTCTTTGCCGCCGGTGTCGACGCCATCCTGACCCCGGCCACCCCGTCGGCGGCCTTTGGCCTGGGCGAGATGACCGAGGCGGATCCGGTGCAGATGTACCTGAACGACGTCTTTACCGTCACCGTGAACCTGGCGGGCCTGCCGGGCATTGCGGTGCCGGCAGGGCTCGACAAACAGGGCCTGCCGCTGGGTCTGCAGCTCATCGGCAAGCCCTGGGAAGAGGGCGATCTGCTGAACACTGCCTATGCTCTGGAAAATGCGGCCGGCTTTGTAGCCAAGCCGCAGCAATGGTGGTAATCCTCTGCCTCAGCACTTGAGCAGAGCAGACAGGTAACCCCATGCGCGCATTCGCATCTTACGCCGCCGCAGGCAGCCTTTTGGTTATGGCTGCCTGTTCGCCACAGGTTCCGGACAGTGCCGCGGGCATTGACGGCGATCCCTTCGCGCCGCCGCCCGCCGCGGGCACCACCATCACCGGCGAACCGCTAGTGCCGCCGGCGCGGGTATCGTCAGAACCGGTCCAGCCCGCGGCAGCACCGCGCAGCCCCGGCTCGGCGGCTGCGGCGGGCACGTTCACCACGGCCAGCACCGCTGCCAGCGGCGCGGACATCGCCCGCGAAACCGCGGCAGCGCTGGCCGTCTCCAGCACCGGCTCCGGCGGTGAGCCGCTGCAGGCGAACCCCTCGAACCCGGCACCGCAGCTGGCTGGCGACGGCCGGATTTCGGATGAGAACGACTTTGAGGCGGTCGCTGCCCGGCAGTCGATCGAAAGCGATGCCGCCCGGCTGGAGCGCCAGCGGGCGCAATACCAGCAGGTGCAGCCGGTGGCGGTGCCCGAGCGCACAGAGGACACAGGCCCCAACATCGTGCGCTATGCCCTCGGCACCAGCAATCCCAAGGGCGTGCGGGTCTACAGCCGCACCGGCATCAACCTGAAGGCCCGCAACCAGCGCAACTGCGCTGAGTTTGCCTCCCCCGACCAGGCCCAGGTCGCCTTTCTCGCCACCGGCGGGCCGGAGCGCGACCGCAAGGCGCTGGACCCGGATGGCGACGGCTATGCCTGCGGGTGGGACCCGGCCCCTTACCGGCTGGCTGTCCAGAACTGATGACGGCGGACCCGCGCGGGGCTGATCAGCCGGGCGCCCTCTGGCATCCCAGCCCGAACTTCGGGCCGCGCAGGGACGGACTGAAGCCGTCCCTGATCGTTCTGCACTACACCGCCATGCAGGGCGCGCAGGCCGCGCTTGAGCGGCTCTGCGATCCGGCGGCGGAGGTTTCCGCCCACTATCTGATCGGCGCTGACGGCACCCTGTGGCAGATGGTGGCGGAAGAGCACCGCGCCTGGCACGCCGGCGCCGGCGCGTGGCACGGGCATGCGGACATCAACTCCCGCTCCATCGGCATTGAACTCGACAACCTCGGCACGCACCCGTTCAGCACGCCGCAGATGGCCGCGCTGGAGGAGCTGATGCGCGGCGTGATGCAGCGCTGGAACATCCCGGCGCCAGGGGTGATCGGGCATTCCTGCATGGCGCCGGGGCGCAAGTTCGACCCGGGCCCGCGGTTTGACTGGAACCGCTTGGCGCGGCAGGGCCTGGCAGCCGGGCCGGGCAAGGGCCAGGTGCCGCGCACCCCTTCCTTTGATCAGTTCCGCAGCGCCGCCGCGGCCGCCGGCTTTACTGCGGAGGCGGAGGACGAGGCGCTTCTGGCCGCCGTCCGCCTGCGCTTCCGGCCCTGGGCGCATGGCCCGTTGTCGCCAGCGGATTTCGCCGCTCTTGGGCCGGACGCGCTTAACGCCTGATATGATGCGAGGCTCTGCCTCGCGCTCCGGGATATTTGCGGCCAGAAGAAGTTTGGATCCTTTATTCTTCTGGCCGCAAATATCCTGGGGTGAATTGGCCCCGGCCCAAAGGCGGGGCCAAGAGGGGCAAAGCCCCTCAATCCGCACTATCCGCTTGACGCCGCTCACCGATCTTTCTACGCCTCCAGTCGCGCAGAAGGCTGGACGGCCGCGCGGGGCGCGCAAGCGCCCCACGAGGAAAGTCCGGACTCCATGAAGCAACGGTGCCGGGTAACGCCCGGGCGGGGAAACCCGACGGAAAGCGCCACAGAAAACAAACCGCCCGCCGGACCGGAGGTCCGCCAAAGGAGCATCCGCGCGGGTAAGGGTGAAACGGTGGGGTAAGAGCCCACCGCGCTGCTGGCAACAGCGGCGGCACGGCAAGCCCCACCGGGAGCAATGCCAAATAGGGCCCCCGCGCGGGCAGGTCCCGGGCAACCGGGAAACCGCCGCTAGGTTCGCTTCAGCCGAGAGGGGCCGGGTTGGCAGCTTGAGCGGCGCAGCAATGCGCCGCCTAGATGAATGGCCGTCGAACCCGGGATTACGGTCCCGGGGGGACAGGATCCGGCTTACAGGCCTTCTGCGCATAAATCCCTTGGGGAATGGGGGAGAATCCTATTGACTTGGGGGCTGAGGCGGGTAAAAGCCGGGCTTCAGATAGGAATTTACCGAGAGGCCCCTGCCTTTTCGGACGCAGGAGAAGCACCATGGCGAAGCCGACCACCATCAAGATCCGCCTGAACTCGAGCGCGGGCACCGGCCACTTCTATGTCACCAAGAAGAACGCACGCACCATGACCGAAAAAATGGTTGTGCGGAAGTACGACCCGGTTGTGCGCAAGCACGTCGAGTACAAGGAAGGCAAAATCAAGTAAGCCTTTCCTTCGGGATGATTTCCGGAAACGGGTCGCGCCAGTCGCGGCCCGTTTTCTTTTGCAGAGAGCGGCCCCGGCGGCGCCCGGGGGGATTGCCGTCAATTACCGGTAAATGCGGTTTTGATTGTCCGTATCTGCCGGACGATGCGGCATCTTTCCGCCGCAATTCCGCTCTAGCCTGGACCTTGTGGGTTAATGAGCAAGCGGGTGGATGAGCTGTGAAAACACTACTGATTGCCGCGGCGCTGACAGCGGCCGCGGCGCCGGTTTCAAGTTCCTTTGATGCAGGGGCGGCAGTGCCGCTGCCGCCAGCGGTCACGGCGGTTCACCTGCATGCCGCGCCGGCAGCCCCGGTTGCGGCGGCGGAGCCCGCAGGCAGGGCTGTGGTGGACAGAACCGTGCAGATCCAGGGGCGGGAGCTCTCCTTGAGCCTGGTCCGGTCCGGCAGCGCGGGAATGGCCGTGCTGAGCGTGCCTGAGCACAGTGCGGTGAACAGCCTGCCGGATATCGCCGAAGCGGACTTCCGCGGCCTGGTGGTCAGGGCGTCGGGCTGCCGCCTGGAAGGCGATATCCGCGAAGTGGCGAGCAGCCGCGGGACCATTGCGATTTCCACAGGGCTGGACTGCTCGGGCGCGGAGTCCTGAATTCAGGGCGCTGAGCCTTTGGCGCGCCTCAGGCGCGCCATTCCGCCATGATCAGCACCGGCTCCATTCCCATTCCCTTCATCAGCGCGGCTGAGGCCGTGTTGAAGGGCGCATAGGTGGCCGCGATCACCGTGGCCCCGGCGTCCAGCGCGCGGGCTTTCATCGCTTCCACCAGCGCCTTGCCGACGCCCATCCGCCGCCAGGCCCCGGTGACCGAGATATGATGCAGCATGGCGCGTGTCTCGGCCGGACGGAGGGGCAGGGCAGGGCGGTCCTGCAGCTCATAAATCAGATACCCCAGCAGGGTGCCCTGCGTGCTTTCCGCTGCCAAGGCAAAAATAGTCTCTGCGCCCAGCCAGCCCTGCAGCCACCCGGCCAGGCCATCGCTGCCCGGCGCCGGAATGTGGCGCTCCGGCTGGTAGGCAACGTGCAGCGCGTGCAGATCCTGCAGCAGCGGCACCAGGCGCTCTGCGTCTGCGGCGGGAACCTCAATTATTTTCATGGGATAAACCTTTTTATTGTTGTTGAAAAAAAGAAGGGGCGGATCAATCCGATCCGCCCCTTGCCGTGCCTGAAATTGAGGTGCGCTTATTCGCGGTTGCCAAGCAGATGGAGCAGCATCATGAACATGTTGATGAAGTCCAGATACAGGCTCAGCGCGCCCATGATCGCGGACTTCGCCAGCCACTCCTGGTCGCCCGCGTGGGCCATCTGCAGGTAGTCGTTCTTGATCCGCTGGGTGTCATAGGCGGTGAGGCCCGCAAAGATCAGCACGCCGATCACCGAGATCGCAAAGGCCATTGCCGACGACGCCAGGAAGATGTTGACGATCGACGCCACGATCAGGCCGATCAGGCCCATGATCAGGAAGGCGCCCATGCCGCTGAGGTCCTTCTTGGTGGTGTAGCCCACCAGCGACAGGCCCGCAAAGGCGATGGAGGTGATCAGGAACACCTGCACGATGCTTTCGCCGGTGAAGACCAGAAAGATCGAGCTGATCGACAGGCCCATCACGGTGGCAAAGGCGTAGAACAGCAGCTGCACGCCCGCTGCGGACATGCGGTTGGCCGCGGCGCCGATGCCGAACACAAAGGCCAGCGGCGCAAACATGATCACCCACTTCAGCGGCGAGGCATAAAGCGCATAGCCGACGTTGGTCAGATACTTGTCAGCGCTCAGCTGCGCCACGGCGTTGGCCGGGTCGGTGGTGACAGCCAGCCCGGCGACTGCCCAGGCGGCCAGGAAGGTGATGAACGTGCCTGCCGCCATGGTGGCGTAGACTTTGTTCATGTGGGCGCGCAGGCCCTCATCAATCTGCGCGGCGCGGGCGCCGGCTGCAGACCGGATGGTGTCAAACTGTGCCATTCTCAATGGTCTCCGTAATCTACTCCCTTGCTGCCTGCGCGCGAATTTCGCCGCGGCTGGCAGCTTTCCCGCTAAATATCGGGCGAAGCGCCTTGCGGTTCAAGTATTCCGGACCAAGAAATACATGAAAAAGGCAAGTAAACGGGCCGCTTTTCAGCGGCCCGCCGGAAAAGCCGGGTGCGGGCGGGTTTCCCGCTCAGCGCAGCCAGTGCGAGGGTGCGCTCCAGAACCCGCGGCGGGCTTCGGCATCCGCCTCTGCCCGGGTCACCCCGATGTCCCTGAGCGCCCGCTCGTCCAGCGCGGCAAGTTGATTCCTCTGGCGCCGGACAGTCCACAGCAGGCGCAGGCGGCTGAGCAGCGAGCGGTGCGGCTTTTGGGGGCGGCAGCTGGCGGGGCAGGAGGCTGTTGCATGGGTCATGTCGGCGGGTCCTTCAGTTGCGTTTGTGATGCTTCCCTTGTGGGTGATCAATTCTGTTGATGAATATGGCGCTCTGTGCCATATATTGAAAACGAATGTTTTTGATGAAATGCATCAGGTGTTGTGATGGTAAGGAATCTCGATATCACCACGCTCCGCTCATTTGCGGCGGTGGCGGACCATGGAGGTGTGACCCGGGCGGCGGGTTTTCTGCATTTGACCCAGTCGGCGGTCTCCATGCAGCTGAAGCGGCTGGAGGAGCTGCTGGGGGTGAATCTGCTGGACCGCTCCGGCCGCACCATCGCGCTCACGGCGGAGGGCGAGCAGCTGCTGGGATATGCCCGCCGGATGGTGGCGCTGAATGACGAGGTGATCGGCAGGCTGACGGATCAGGCCTATGAGGGGGAGGTGCTGCTCGGGGTGCCGCATGACGTGGTGCACCCGGTGATCCCGGCGGTTCTGAAGCGGTTCAACCTCAATTATCCGCGGGTGAATGTGAACCTCTGCACCTCCAACACCCGCGATCTCAAGACAGAGTTCGGGCGCGGCGCCTTTGACCTGATCCTGACCACCGAGACCGGTGCGGGCGAGGGCGGCGAGACGATCCACAGCATGCCGCTGCGCTGGGTCGGCGCGCCGGACGGGTCGGTCTGGCGGCAGCGCCCGCTGCGGCTGGGTTTCTGCCGCAACTGCAGTTTCCGTCCGGTGGCCACGGCGGCGCTGGACGAGGCGGGCATCGAATGGGAGATGGCGCTCGACAGCGATTCCGACCGGACGGTGGAGGCGACGGTCAGCGCCGACCTTGCCGTGGGCGTGCTGCTGGAGGGCACTCAGCCCGGCTTTCAGGAGCTGATCGGCCAGAGCTGCGGCCTGCCGGACCTGCCGATGCAGCACATCAACCTCTACGGGGCAGAGCGGGTGCGCGCGCCCTATGTCGAAGAGCTGGCCGAGTTCATCCGTCAGGGCTTCCAGGGGCTGTGGTCGGCACCGATGCGGGCCGCGAGTTAAGTCCCGGCAGCACGGGCCGGGACGTCTGACCGGTTTGCAGGACAAGCACAGGCTTGGGCTGACCGGCAAGGGTTCCCGCGCCCGCGGGGTGCCCTGGCTGCGCCAGCGCACCCTAGCGGCCTTGGGTCAGGCTCAGCGCCAAGGGCGCTGAGCCTGACCCAACGGGAGCGGTGCATGTTCAGATGCACCGGCGACGGGCGGGAGCTGCCCCGGCGCCAGGCGTTCTTCTGTCAGAGGTTTCGTGCTGTCAGCCGCTGGTGCTGGTCGTGATCACGACCTTGCCCGTGGACTTGCGGCTGCGCAGCAGCTCCAGCCCTTCGCCGGCCCGTTCCAGCGGCAATACATGGCTGATGTGAGGCTTGATGCGGCCCTCGCTGTGCCAGGCAAACAGCGTCTCAAAGGAGCGCCGCACCGCCTCGGGGCGGAACTTCATGTAGCCGCCCAGATAAAAGCCGATCACGGTCAGGTTCTTCACCAGCAGATGATTGGCCGGAATCTGCGGCACCTCGCCGCCGGCAAAGCCCACCGGCAGCAACCGCGCGCCGGGATTGGCGGACCGGAAGGCGGCCTTCCACACGTCGCCGCCCACGGCGTCGTAAACCACATCAGCGCCGCCGAGCGCCTTGACCGTGCTGCGCAGGTCTTCACCGGCGTCGATCAGATGATCCGCCCCGGCGGCTGCGGCCACCTCCAGCTTCTCCTGGCCGCGGGCCTGGGCAATTACCGTTGCCCCCATCAGCTTGCCGATCTCCACCGCGGTCAGTCCGACACCGCCCGCAGCGCCTGTCACCAGCAAGGTTTCGCCGGGCTGCAGCCGGGCGCAATGGTCCAGCGCCATGTGGCTGGTGCCATAGGCGATCTGTATCGCAGCGGCCTGCTCAAAACTCATCGCATCGGGGATCCGGATCAGCCGCGCGGCATCAAACACGCCCGCCTCGGCCAGCCCGCCGCAGCCGCCAAACACCGCTACCCGGTCGCCGGCGGCAAATCCTTCGGTGCCTTCCCCAAGCGCCGTCACCACGCCGGCCGCCTCCAGCCCCAGGGTGAAGGGTGGTTCAGGGGTGTCCTGATAGCTGCCCTTCATCATCAGCAGGTCGGCGAAATTCAGGCCGCAGGCCCGCAGCGCAACAGCCGCTTGTCCGGGCGCCGGAGACGGGCATGCGGTTTCCGTCAGGGCCGCCGGTTTGTCAAAGGCGGAAACTTGATAAGCCAGCATAATTTCTCCTCACCTTCTGCGGGAATCGGGGTGATTCGCAGGAGCACACTGCCGGGCCTCCACACCCGGGCACACCTCGCTATTTTTGGGGAGGTACGCGATCGGCAGCCGCTTGGCAATAAAACGTTTAGAAAAATGATACATGAAATCATGCGGTTGAGCTTGCGGACCCCGCCGGGGGCGACGGCAGTCTTGCAATCAAACGCAAGGGTTGTACACTTTTGCGCAGAGGTTGATCTCAGATCGCTCTGATGGGGAACCGTGTTCCGGCAAAGATTTGAAGGCGCCAGAACAGGTTATAGGAATGAAGCGGTCCGGGGTGCAGCCGGATTTTGAGACTTAGGAGAAACGCATGGCTCATCCCGTTGACGTGCATGTGGGAAAGCGCATCCGCCACCGCCGGTGGCTGATCGGCATGACGCAGCAGCAGCTAGCCGAACAAGTCGGCATCAAATTTCAGCAGATTCAGAAGTATGAAACCGGTGCAAACCGTGTCAGCGCATCGCGGCTGTGGGATATTTCCGACGCCCTCGAAGTGCCGGTGAGCTTTTTCTTCGAAGGCCTGCAGGAAGAGGGCAAGGCCGCGGCCGATAAAACCGCTGTGCCGGAGGACCTGATGGGCGACAAGGAAGCGCTCGATCTGGTGCGGTCCTACTACGCAATTCCGGAAAACCAGCGCCGCCGCCTGTTCGAACTGGCGCGGGTGCTGAGCGACGCCGCCTGAAAGCTGGACGGGTCCTGACGGTCCTTGCGGCGCAAAACCGGCCTTGCGGCGGGATTTGCGCTTGCATTGACACCGGCCGGGTGGCACCCGTTCAAGCATGACACAAGCTGCATTTTCCGATCTCGATGTTGCTCACAGGATGGCAGACGCGGCCCGCGCTGCCATCTTGCCGCATTTCCGCACCACCTCTCTCAGCACCGAAAACAAGCTGGCTGGAGGGTTTGATCCCGTCACCGTGGCCGACCGCGCCGCGGAGCAGGCGATGCGCGCCGTGCTGGCAGAGCTGCGCCCCGCGGACGGCATCCTGGGCGAGGAATTCGGCGCTGAGCCCGGCACCTCCGGCCGCACCTGGGTGCTGGATCCGATCGACGGCACCCGCGGCTTTATCAGCGGCACGCCGACCTGGGGCGTTCTGATTGCGCTTGCAGATGAAAACGGCCCGTTCCTGGGCGTGATCGACCAGCCCTACACCGGCGAGCGCTTCTGCGGCGGTCCTGAGACCGCCATGATGACCGGCCCGCTGGGCGAGCGGCCGCTGGAAACCCGCGCCACGGCTGCGCTGGAAGACGCCATCCTGTTCACCACATTCCCTGAGGTCGGCACCGCCGAGGAGCGTGCCGGCTTCGAGCGGGTGTCTGCCCGCGCCAAGCTGACCCGCTACGGCACCGACTGCTATGCCTATGCGCTGGTGGCCGCAGGGCAGGTGGACCTGGTGATCGAAGCCGGTCTCAACGCCTATGACATCCAGGCGCCGATTGCGCTGATCCAGGCGGCGGGCGGCATCGTCACCGACTGGCAGGGCAACCCGGCCCATCAGGGCGGGCGGGCGCTGGCGGCGGCCAATGCCCGTATTCACGCCGCCGCGCTGGAGCTTCTGCGCCAGGCCTGACGGGCTTGAAACCGGCGGAGCCTGCCTGTAGTCTGCGCGGCAGGCCGGTTCTTCGCCCGTTTTCCATCGGCCAATCGCACATTCCACTGAAGCGGGCTGCCAAAAGGAGTGTGTGAAGATGGCAGAAATCCTGATTCAAAATGCCGGTACCGTCCTGACGATGGATGATGCGCGGCGCGTATTGCACGATGCGGATGTGCTGATCCGCGGCGGCGAAATCGCTGCGGTGGGGCAGGGGCTTCAGACCAGCGGCGAGACTGTCTCCGGCCGCGGCTGCGTGGTGACGCCTGGTCTGGTCAACACCCATCACCACCTGTACCAGAACCTGACCCGCGCTGTGCCGGGCGCGCAGGACGCGCTGCTGTTCGGCTGGCTGCAGCGGCTCTATCCGGTCTGGGCGCGCTTCACCCCGGACGAGATGTTTGTGTCCGCCCAGCTGGGCCTTGCCGAACTGGCGCTGTCGGGCTGCACGCTCAGCGCAGACCACCTGTACCTCTATCCCAACGGCGCGCGGCTGGAGGACACCATTCACGCGGCCCGCAGCATCGGCCTGCGGTTCCACCCGACCCGCGGCGCCATGAGCATCGGCGAAAGCGACGGCGGCCTGCCGCCGGACAGCCTGGTCGAGGATGAGCGCGCCATCCTGGACGACATGATCCGGGTGGTGGATGCCTTCCATGATCCCTCCGAAGGCTCCATGTGCCGGGTTGGCCTGGCGCCGTGCTCGCCGTTTTCGGTCAGCCGCGAGCTGATGCGCGATACCGCGCTGCTGGCCCGCGACAAAGGCGTGATGCTGCACACCCACCTGGCGGAGAACGACGAGGACATCGCCTACTCCCAGGCGCAATTCGGCTGCCGTCCCGGCCAATATGCCGAAGAACTGGGCTGGACCGGCGATGACGTCTGGCACGCGCACTGCGTTAAGCTTGATGTGCAAGAGATTGATCTTTTTGCCAGAACCCGCACCGGGGTTGCCCATTGCCCATGTTCCAACTGCCGCCTCGGCAGCGGCATCGCGCCGGTGCGCGCGATGCGCGACGCCGGGGTGCCGGTGGGGCTGGGGGTCGACGGCTCCGCCAGCAACGACATGGCCAGCCTCAGCGCCGAGGCGCGGCAGGCCATGCTGCTGCAAAGGGTCGCCTATGGCGCGGACGCGATGAGCGCCTATGAAGCGCTGGAGATCGCCACCCGTGGCGGCGCGGATGTTCTGGGCCGCCCGGACTGCGGCCGTCTGGAACCGGGCAAACGCGCCGATATCGCCATCTGGGACACCACCGGCGTTGCCTCCAGCGGCAGCTGGGACGCCGCCGCCCTGCTGCTGGCCGGCCTAACCCGGGTCAAGCACCTGTTTGTCGAGGGCAGGCAGGTCATCCGCGGCGGCGAGCTGACCACGGTGGATCTGCCCCGGCTGCTGGAGCGCCACCGCGGGCTGGCGCAGCGGCTGATGGAGGGGTGACGCCATGAAGAAACGGCGGCTTGCCGCAGCCTTCCTCCTCCTGTGGGCCGTGCAGGCCCAGGCGGAAGATGTGGACCGGTCCGCCGCCTTGGCCGGCGTCAACAGCTTGCGCGCAGGCTCCGGCCTGCCGCCGCTGGCCTATTCCGCCAGGCTGGAACAGGCCGCGCACGCCCATGCCGGGGACATGGCGCGCAAAGGGTTCTTCTCTCACACCGGCAGCAGCGGCAGCACTCTTGGCACCCGTCTGACAGGTGCCGGGTACGGCTGGTGTGCGGCGGCCGAGAATATTGCCAAGGGCCAGCCCGGCCTGGCGGAGGTGATGGCCAGCTGGCAGGCCTCCCGCGGCCACCGCAGAAACATGCTCAGCCGCGAAGTGACCGAATTCGCCATCGCCCGCGGCGCTGGCAATATCTGGGTGATGGTGCTGGCGCGCCCGGGCTGCTGAGGCGGCGCATTTATCCGCCCGTTACCCGCCTGCCGCCGATCCAGACTTCTGCAATCGCCCGGTCGTCACCCATCATGATGGTCGGAAACACCGCCTCCCACAGATCCTCTGCCCGTTCCGCCCGCTGGGCAATGGCCGGGGTGGAAGCGAGGTCCAGCACCACCAGATCCGCCTCCATGCCTGCTGCGATATTGCCGATCTTGCCGTCCATCCGCAGCGCCGCGGCCGATCCCTTGGTGGCCAGCCACAACAGCTGCGCCGCATGCAGCGGCGTGCCGCGCAATTGGCCGATCTCATAGGCCGCGGCCATGGTGCGCAGCATCGAAAAGCTCGACCCGCCGCCGGTGTCGGTGGCAAGGCCGATCCGCTGCCCCTCGGCCATCAGCCCGGCCATGTCGAACAACCCGGATCCGATGAAGGTGTTCGAGGTCGGACAATGGATCAGCGCGGCGCCATACTCGCGCAGGCGGTGCCGCTCGCGCTCCTCCAGGTGGATGGCGTGGCCGTACAATCCCTTGGCGCCCAGCAGGCCGAATTCCTCATAGGTGTCCAGATAATCCCGCGCCTGCGGGAACAGTTCGCGGACCCAGGCGATCTCATCGGTCTGCTCGCTCAGATGCGTCTGCATCAGGCATTCCGGATGCTTGGCCCACAGCGCCCCGATTGCCTCCAGTTGCTCTGGCGTTGAGGTGGGGGAGAACCGCGGCGTGATGGCGTATTCCAACCGGTCCACCCTGTGCCAGCGTTCGATCAAAGCCTCCGAGTCGTCATAGGCCGACTGCGCGGTGTCCCGCAGCCCCTCCGGTGCGTTGCGGTCCATGCAGGTCTTGCCCGCGACCACCCGCTGCCCGCGCGCCTGCGCCGCGGCAAAGAACGCATCCGCGCTTTCGGGATGGATGGTGCAGTAGCTGCAGACCGTGGTGGTGCCATGCGCCGCGGTCAAATCCAGGTAGCGCCCCGCGATTTCATCAGCATAGCCGCGGTTGCTGAACCGCATCTCTTCCGGAAAGGTATAGCTGTTCAGCCAGTCGATCAGCCGCTTGCCCCAGCTGGCGATGATCGCGGTCTGCGGGTAATGCACATGGGCATCGACAAAGCCGGCCAGGATCAGGCTTTGCCCGTGTTCGCGGACCTCAGCCTCCGGCAGCAGCGCCTGCATTTCGGCCAGCGTGCCGGCGCCTGCAATCAGCCCGTCCCGCACCGCCACCGCCTCCTGCAGACGGGCCGCGTCTTCCGGCTGCCCGCCGCCAAAGGGGGAGCCGGAGAAGGACAGAACTTGCCCCTTCAGGATGAAACCGGTGGCCATTTCTCCAACCCTTTCCTTGCAAATTCGGACCATGCAGGATACCCGCCGCATCAGCTTCGGACAGATTATGCCAATGTCATTGTTTTCCGGTAGCGGCTTCTTCTATTTTGCAGGCAAATACTCACAAAATAACCCGGGGGCATCACATGAGCAGCGGCGACAACATCAGCGGCGACGTGTCTCAGGACGACGCCTACCACCTCGACCGCAAGCTGGTGGCCCAGGTTCTGGAGGCGGTGGAGCAGGGCGACCAGCAGACCCTGACCGGCCTGCTGGAAGATCTGCACGCGGCTGACATCGCCGACCTTTTGGAGCAGATCGAGTCTGCTGAGCGCACCCGGCTCATCCACCTCTACGACCGCGAGTTCGACGGCGAAATCCTCTCGGAACTGGATGAAAGCATCCGTGAGGAAGTGATCTCCATCCTCAACCCCGCGGTTCTGGCCGAGGCGGTGCGGGAGCTGGAAAGCGACGACGTGGTCGACCTCCTGGAAGACCTGGGAGAGCCGCAGCAGGAAGCCATCCTGGAGGTGCTGGAGGATGCCGACCGGGTCGCGGTCGAGCAATCGCTGAGCTATCCGGAAAGCTCCGCCGGGCGCCTGATGCAGCGCGAGGTGGTGATGGCTCCGGAACACTGGAACGTCGGCCAGGCCATTGATTACATGCGCGCATCCGACGATCTGCCGGAACAGTTCTATCACGTGGTGGTGGTCGATCCGCGCGCCCATCCGGTCGGCAATGTCACCCTTGGGCGGATCATGGCCTCCAAGCGCGAGGTGCCGCTGACCCATCTGATGGAAGACACCTTTCAGGTCATTCCGGCGGATCAGGATGAGGAAGACGTGGCCTATGCCTTCAACCAGTACCACCTGATTTCCGCGCCGGTGGTCGATGACGAGGGCCGCCTGGTCGGGGTGATCACCATCGACGACGCGATGATCGTGCTGGACGAAGAGCACGAGGAGGACATCCTGCGCCTGGCCGGTGTGGGCGAGGAAAGCTCGCTGGCAGACCGGGTGATCGAGACCACCAAGCGCCGCTTCCCCTGGCTGGCGGTCAACCTGGTGACGGCGGTGCTGGCCTCGCTGGTCATCGCCCAGTTCGAAGCCGCGATTGCCCAGATCGTGGCACTGGCCGTGCTGATGCCGATTGTCGCCTCCATGGGCGGCAATGCCGGCACCCAGTCGCTGACGGTGGCGGTGCGCGCCATTGCCACCCGCGACCTGACCGGCTCCAACGTCTGGCGGGTGATCCGGCGGGAGGTGCTGGTGGGGCTGGTCAACGGGGTGATCTTTGCCATCGTCATGGGGCTGGTGGGGCTGGCCTGGTTCGGCTCTCCGATGCTGGGTGTGGTGATTGCCGTCGCTATGGTGGTCAATCTGGTCGTGGCGGGGCTGGCGGGAACGGTGATCCCGGTTCTATTGGAGAAAGCCGGAGTTGACCCCGCGCTTGCCTCCGGCGCCTTTGTGACCACGGTGACCGATGTGGTCGGCTTCTTTGCCTTCCTCGGCCTGGCCGCCGCCGTACTGCTGTAGGAGACCGCCATGACGGATCTGACTGAAATCAAGGCCGCCGCCCGCAAAGCCGCCTTTGCCCGCCGCAAGGGGGCGTTCGACCGCAACATCCCCGGCGCCGCAGGCCGCCTGTCAGAGGTGCTGGCCGGCTACCGCGGTGTGCCGCTGTCGGGCTACATGCCGATCCGTACAGAGATTGATCCCGTGCCCGCGATGGCCGAGGCGGCGGCGCACGGCCCCGTCGGCGTGCCGGTGATCCTGGGGGCGGGTCAGCCGCTGAAGTTCAGCCGCTGGCAGCCCGAAGGCCCGCTGCGCGAAGGCCCCTTTGGCGCCATGGTGCCGGAAGTGGACGACTTCTTCGAACCGGAAATCCTGATTGTGCCGCTGGTTGCCTTTGATGCCAACGGCGGGCGGCTTGGCTATGGCGGCGGCTTTTACGACCGCACGCTGGAACTGCTGCGCAGCAAGCGCGCCACGCTGGCGATCGGGTTCGCCTTTGACGCGCAAGAGGCCGAAGACCTGCCGCTGGAACCCACCGACCAGCCGCTCGACATGATCGTCACCGAAAGCCGCATCCTGCAGTTTTCACGCTGACGCCGCCCTGGGCGGCCAGTATTTTTGTGAAAAATCCTGGCAAAACGTTTCAGAAAAGTTTTGCGCGCCTGCGGCGGGACTTGTCCTGCCGGGCGCATCCGCGTACCACGCCGTAATGCGAATTCTGTTTTTAGGCGATGTGATGGGCCGCGCCGGGCGCCGTGCCATCACCGAAAATCTGCGGCGGCTGCGGCAGGACTGGCGGCTCGATTTTGTCGTGGTGAACGGCGAGAACGCCTCCAACGGCATGGGGCTGAGCGGCGAGCACGCCAAGCTGCTGCTGGACGCAGGCGTCGACTGCCTGACCTTGGGCGATCATGCCTTCGACCAGAAGGACATGCTGCAGTACATCGAGAAAGAGCCGCGCATCATCCGGCCCTTGAACTTTGCCAAGGGTGCCCCCGGCCGCGGCTACCGCCTGTTCAACGCGCCGGGCGGGCGCAAGGTGCTGGTGGTGCAGGCGCTGGGCCAGGTGTTCATGAAACGCGCCTTTGACGACCCCTTCGGCGCGGTGGAGGCGGTGCTGAAGGCGCATCCGCGCGGCGGGCTGGCGCAGGCGGTGATCGTCGACATGCATTGCGAGGCCACCTCCGAGAAGATGGCAATGGGCCATTTCTGCAACGGCCGCGCCTCGCTGGTTGCAGGCACCCACACCCATGTGCCGACCGCGGATGCGCAGATCCTGTCCGAAGGCACCGGCTATCTGACCGATGCGGGCATGTGCGGCGATTACAATTCGGTCATCGGCATGGATAAGGCCGAACCGATGCGCCGCTTCCTGACCGGTATGCCGAAGACGCGCTTTTCCCCCGCAGACGGAGAAGCCACCCTGTCCGGCGTCTTTGTCGAGACCGACGACCGCACTGGCGCCGCCAAACAGATTCGCATGGTGCGCAACGGCGGACTGCTGCAGGAATCGGCTCTCTGAGCGGCAGCCGCTGGCTGCCGCCGGCAGGCTGAGGCGGGAAGCCCGGCCGGAATTGCCGGGAATTGCTGCGGATTCTCCCGAATGGCACCGGGCGCGCCTGAGCAGGTGCGGAATTTCTTGCTCCGCCAAAGGGTTTCAGGGAAACTGCGCGATGGCAGAGCGCTGTCCCGCGCGCTAAACCCGCCTTAAACAATATGGGCATAGTCACGGCACATGCAGTTTTTCCAATTTGGTGACACCGGCAGCCCCTTCCTGGCGCTTGCGATTGTCCTGGCCATGTTTGTGGCGTTCCTGCGGGAGACCTACCCGACCGAGGTGGTGGCGCTGACCGGCGTGGCTGCCATGCTGGCCACCGGCGTCCTGCCTTACGGCGAGGCGCTGCCGGTGCTGGCCAACCCGGCGCCCTGGACCATCGCAGCGATGTTTATCATCATGGGCGCGCTGGTGCGCACTGGCGCGCTGGATGCCTTCACTCAGATCGCCAAGAAACAGGCGGAGGTCAATCCAAGGCTCGCCGTGGCGCTGCTGATGGCGTTTGTGGTGTCCGCCTCGGCTGTGGTCTCCAACACGCCGGTGGTTGTGGTGATGATTCCGGTGTTCATCCAGATCTCCCGGATCTTGAACGTTTCGGCCTCCAAGATGCTGATTCCGCTCAGCTATGCGGCAATCCTGGGCGGCACGCTGACGCTGATCGGCACCTCGACCAACCTGCTGGTGGATGGTGTCGCGCGGGCGCAGGGGCTGGCCCCCTTCACCATTTTCGAAGTCACCCCGCTGGGCCTGATCCTGATCGCCTACGGCATGGTTTACCTGCGCTTCATCGCGCCGCGGCTGCTGCCGGAACGCGACAGCATGGCGGCCATGCTGAGCGACAAGTCGAGGATGAAGTTCTTCACTGAGGCGGTGATCCCGCCGGAAAGCAACCTGATCGGCCGCGAAGTCACCGGCGTGCAGCTGTTCAAGCGCCCGGGCGTGCGGCTGATCGACGTGATCCGCGGCGACGAGTCCCTGCGCCGTAACCTCGAAGGGGTTGAGCTGCAAGTCGGCGACCGGGTTGTCTTGCGCACGCGGATGACCGAGCTTCTGAGCCTGCAAACCAACAAGGAACTGAAGCGGGTCGACCAGGTTTCCGCGGTGGAAACCCAGACTGTCGAAGTGCTAATCACCCCGGGCTGCCGCATGGTGGGCCGCTCGCTCGGCGCCCTGCGCCTGCGCCGCCGTTACGGCGTCTACACGCTGGCGGTGCACCGGCGGAACCAGAACATCGGCGTGCAGCTCGACGATCTGGTGGTGCGGATCGGCGACACCCTGCTGCTGGAGGGCGCGCCCGCCGACATCCAGCGTCTGGCCGCCGACATGGACCTGGCGGATGTCTCGCAGCCGACCCAGCGCGCCTACCGCCGCAGTCACGCGCCGATTGCGGTTGCCGCGCTTTTGGGCATCGTGGTGCTGGCCGCCTTTGGCGTGGCGCCGATCCTGATGCTGTCGGTGCTGATGGTGTCGCTGGTCTTTATCACCCGCTGCATCGACGCGGATGAGGCGTTTTCCTTTGTCGACGGGCGGCTCTTGGCGCTGGTCTTCTCGATGCTGGCGATTGGCGCGGCGCTGGAAAGCTCCGGTGCGGTTGCCCTGATCGTCAACGCCATCGCGCCGGCCCTGTCGATGCTGCCGCCGTTCCTGCTGGTCTGGGCGGTCTACCTGCTGACGTCGGTCTTGACTGAGCTGGTGTCCAACAATGCGGTGGCGGTGGTGGTGACCCCGATTGCCATCGGTCTCGCCCAGGCGATGGGGGTCGACCCGCGGCCGCTGGTGGTGGCGGTGATGGTGGCGGCCTCGGCCTCCTTTGCCACCCCGATCGGCTATCAGACCAACACGCTGGTTTACGGCCCTGGCGGCTATAAGTTCACCGATTTCCTGCGTGTCGGCATCCCGCTGAACCTGACCGTCGGTATGCTGGCGTCGCTGATCATTCCGTTCATCTGGCCGCTCTGACCACCGGAGAGTGAGCCGGACGCGGCGGACAGCCGCCGGGCGGGCAAGTCTTTACGGGAAATTAGCAGTGCGGGCCCCATATAGAACAGGGTGAGTGTTCATAGGGGGTATCATGGAGACGCGGAGAATTTTCTTGTTTGTTGTGCTTGCTGGTTCGACGGTCATCGCGCTGGTGTCGCAGGCTTGGGCGTCCGATGCGGGACAGGCGGTGGTGGCTGCGGTGCAGGCGGCAAAATTCTTGTGAAGAATTTTATAGCAGAACTTTTGTGTAAAAGTTCTGCGCCGCCCCGTCACAACGGCCAGAACACCAGAATGGCCGGGATCGACACGGCGATGACCAGCACCTCAAGCGGCAGGCCCATGCGCCAGTAATCGCCAAAGCGGTAGCCGCCTGGCCCCAGCACCAGCGTGTTGTTCTTGTGCCCGATAGGCGTCAGGAAGGCCGCGGAGGCCGCCACCGCAACCGCCATCAGGAACGGATCGGGCGAGACCCCCAGGGTGTCCGCCATCTGGATGCCCACAGGGGCCGCGACAATTGCCGTGGCGGTGTTGTTCAGCACATCCGACAGCGTCATCGTGACCACCATCAGCACCGTCAGCACCGCCCAGGCCGGCAGGCCTTCTGTCAGCGTGGTCAGCGCTCCGGCAATCAGCGCGGTGCCGCCCGAGGAATCCAGCGCCGCCCCCAGCGGGATCATCGAGCCGAGGAGCACCACCACCGGCCACTCCACATGGTCATAGATCTCCGCCACCGGCAGGATCTTCAGCAGCACGTAGCCCACCGCAACCAGCCCCAGAGCGACCGGCAGATAAAGCAGCCCCACAGAGGCCGCCAGCACTGCGGCGGCAAACAGCCCGATGGCGGCCCAGGTCTTGTCATTGGACGTCACCGCCAGGCCGCGGGCGGCCAGCGGCAGGCAGCCCAGCCAGTCGGCGACATCGGCGCTGTGCCCGCGCGGGCACAGCAGCAGCAGGATATCCCCCGCCTCGATCTTGGTCTGACGGATATGGTGGGTGATCCGGCGGCCTTGCCGGGAAATGCCCAGCAGCACCGCGCTTTGCCGCCAGGACAGGCCGATGGCCTGGGCGCTGCGGCCGCGGATGCGTGCGGTCTCGGGCACCACCAGCTCCAGCAGCTCCAGCCCTTCGCCCGCTGCAGTCAGCTTTTCCTGCCGCGCGGCATCGGCAAAATCCAGCTTCAGCGCGCTGCGGAATTCATCCAGCGCTTCCGGCTCGGCCTCGATCACCAGCGCGTCGCCCTCCCGCAGAATGGCCGCGACAGAACGCCCGTAGCGCCGCTTGCCATCGCGGATCAGCCCGAGAATGGCGACATCGGCCTTCTCGGCCTCTTCATCCAGCTCTCCCAGGCGCTTGCCGATGAGACCGGACTCTTCGCCCACCGTCAGCTCTGCGATATAGGGCGCCAGCTGCGCCTCCGAGGCGCCGGCGGCATTTTCCCGCGCCGGGATCAGCCGCCAGCCGATCAGCGCCACAAACGCCAGCCCTGCCAGCGCCGCGGCACCGCCCACCGGGGCAAAATCGAACATCCGGAACGGCTCGCCCAGCGTTTCCTCGCGGATCGCCGAAATGATGATGTTGGGCGGCGTGCCGATCAGCGTGACCATGCCGCCCAGGATGGTGGCAAAGGACAGGGGCATCAGGCTCAGCCCCGGCGCGCGGCCTGCCTTGCGGGCAGTCTGGATGTCCACCGGCATCAACAGCGCCAGCGCCGCCACATTGTTCATAAAGGCCGACAGCACCGCGCCCACGCCGCCCATCAGCGCAATATGGGCGCCCAGGCCGCGGGCGGAATCCACCAGCGTCCGGGTGATCAGGAACACCGCGCCGGAGCGCACCAGCCCGGCAGAGACGATCAGCACCAGCGCCACCACCAGCGTTGCCGGATGCCCGAAACCGGAAAACGCTTCGCCCGCGGGCACCACCCCCAGCACCACGCCCGCCAGCAGCGCCGCAAAGGCCACCAGGTCGTAGCGCCAGCGCCCCCACAGAAGCAGGCCGAAAACGGCGGCAAAAAGGGCAAATAAAACGGCTTGATCGAATGTCATACCGCCACCTTAGCCATCCAAAACAAGGGAACAAGAGCGAAGCCGGGGCAGGGGCGCTTGAAAGCAGGTGCCGGCACGGGCTATATGAGCGCCAATTCGGATATTAAGCAGCAAGGATGCACCATGGCAGGCCATTCAAAATGGGCTAACATTCAGCACCGCAAGGGCCGTCAGGACGCGGCGCGGTCAAAACTGTTTTCCAAGCTGGCCAAGGAGATCACCGTGGCCGCCAAGATGGGCGACCCCGATCCCGACAAGAACCCGCGCCTGCGCCTGGCCGTCAAGGAAGCCAAGTCGCAGTCCGTCCCCAAGGACGTGATCGAACGCGCCATCAAGAAGGCCATCGGCGGCGACGCCGAGAACTATGACGAAATCCGCTATGAGGGTTACGGCCCGGCCGGCGTTGCGGTGATCGTCGAGGCGATGACCGACAACAAGAACCGCACCGCCTCCAACGTGCGCTCGATCTTCGGCAAGAACGGCGGCAACCTGGGCGAAACCGGTTCGGTCGGCTTCATGTTCGACCGCAAGGGCGAGGTGACCTACCCGGCCTCCGCCGGCGATGCGGACACCGTGATGATGGCGGCGATCGAAGCCGGCGCCGAGGATGTCGAAAGCTCCGAGGACGGCCACATCATCTATTGCGCCGACACCGACCTGAATGACGTGTCCAGCGCTCTGGAAGCGGAGCTGGGCGAATCCGAGTCGACCAAGCTGGTGTGGAAACCGACCACCACCACCGAGCTGGACCTGGACGGCATGCAGAAGCTGATGAAGCTGGTCGATGCGCTGGAAGACGACGACGACGTGCAGCGCGTCACCACCAACTTCGAGGCCTCCGACGAGGTCATGGCGCAGCTTTAAGCCGCCGCCCTGCGCGATCCATCAAGGCCCGCCATCCCGGCGGGCCTTTTTCGTAGCTCAGCCCCGCAAGACCGCTTCTTGGGGCTGTAAATGTCCCCGGGTGTGAGGCCCAAGGGGACGAGGGCGCGCCCCCTCAGAACGCCTCGCCTGTGAGCACCCCGGCCGCCCGCAGCTCGGGGCGTGACGGGATCCACAGCGCCCCGTTGCCAACGGCAAAGATCTCGCGTGCAAATGCCGCGCGGATGCCCTGCTGCCGGAAAAAGGCCAGGTCCTTCCGTTGTTCCTTCAGCAGATCCACCTGCGGCAGCCCGCCTTCGAACATCAGTGCATAGCTATGAAACCCCAGTTGCCCGCCGGCGGCCAGGCGGCGCGTGCGCCCGGCGGCAAACATCAGCGTGCAGGCAGAGGCGCACAGCGCCGCGGCCTCGGTATCCAATTGATGCCGCCGGATCAGCTTTGCCGCGCCGCGGGCCTCGTAGATCAGCCCGCCAGGCCCCGCCAGCCGCACCCGGCGCACCTCCGGCGCGGCGGCCAGCAGCGCCTCCATCCGCCGGGTCAGCCCATGGGTGATTTCGCCGTCAAACACCAGCACCAGCCCGTCTTCGGATACGCTCAGGCTGTACTGGGCCTCGCGCTCCAGCCGCCGCTGCTCGGCATAGGCGGGCGCCTCCACCGCCCGGGCAATCAGCAGCGCGTCCCACCACAGGATCACCGCCGCAAACCCTGCAAACAGCAGCACCAGATAACCGCCCCAGACCGCCATCATAGCCCCGGTGCTGCGCACATGCGCATCGGCGCTCAGCTGAAACGCCCGGGCCTGCCACAGCAGAAACAGCCCGTCCGCCGCCATCAGCACAAAGGCCAGCGGCACCGGCAGCCGCACCCATTGGTTCAGCGCCAGCCATCCCAGCACCAGACAGCCCCGCGGCAGCACCACCTGCAGCGCCAGGCTGCGCGGCAGAGACGGGGGCAGGGCGCTCATCCGTTCAGCCCTGCCGCCGCCTTGGCCGGGGCAGGCGCCAGCTGCAGGACGGGCAGCGGTTTGCCTTCAGAAAACATCGCGGCCCTTTCCGGCGCGGCAGGCTAGTTTTGCGTCAGATACTGTCTTGCCGATTTCTGCACGGCGCGGGTGACTTCGGCAAGGGCGGGCGCCATTACCCGCGCCACTTGCCAGGTCAGCGGCACCGGCAGCGTGCTGCCCGCAATCAGCGGCACCAGCCGGCCGCTGCGGATGTCCTCCGCCACCATCGGCAGCGGGTTCATGCCCCATCCCAGACCCGCCGCGGCAGCGTCGATGAACGCCTGGGTCGACGGCAGGAAATGGGCGGGCGGCGACAGGCCGGGCGCCACATTGCGCTCCAGCCACAGCCGCTGCAGATTGTCTTTTGCGTTGAAGATCATACAGGGCGCTTTTGCAGCAGCCTCGGGCGTTACCCCCTGTGCAAACCAGCGCGCCATGAACGCCGGGCTGGCAGTCGCCGCGTAATCCAGCGTGCCCAGCGGATAGGCTTCGAACCCGGTCACCGGCTTGGAACTGGCAGTCACCGCAGCAGAGACCTCGCCCCGTTTCAGCCACTCCGCGCTGTGGTCCTGATCATCCACCAGCAGGTCGAACAGCACCCCCTCCACCGCCGCCATCGCCCCGATGAACCAGCTCGCCAGGCTGTCGGCATTGACCGCAATCCGCAGCCGCACCGGGCCCTGGTCCGCCTCCAGCGAAAGCTCGCGCGCCAGCTGCGCCTCCAAGAGGCCGATATCTTCGGCATGTTTGGCGATCCGCAGCCCCGCCGCGGTGCCGGTGCAGGGCGATCCCCGCAGCACCAGCGCGGTGCCGGTGCGGTCCTCCAGCGCCTTGATCCGCTGGGATATGGCCGAAGGCGTCACCGACAGCGCATGCGCCGCCGCCTCAAACGCGCCGAGGCGCAAGACCGCGCTCAGCGCTGCCAGCTGGCTGGGATCCATCTGCATTAGCAACTCTAATCTGACTTAAACCTCTTTAACTGGATTAATCCCGAGCGAGGTTTTAGTCAAACACCAGCACATGAATGGAGACACCGATGCCCCCCAGCCTGCTCGCCGGATTTGCCCTTGGCCTCAGCCTGATCATGGCGATCGGCGCCCAGAATGCCTTTGTCCTGCGGCAGGGGCTGCGGCGCCAGCATGTGTTCTGGATCTGCCTCACCTGCGCGGGCTCCGACGCGGTGCTGATCACCGCGGGCGTCTTCGGGTTCGGCTCCCTGGCGCTGGCGGTACCGTGGTTCGAGCAGGCGATGCGCTGGGGCGGTGCGGCCTTCCTGATCTGGTACGGCGCCCGCGCCCTGCGGGCCGCCTGGCAGGGCGGGGAGAAGCTGGAAGCAGCGCAGGAGGGCGCAGGCGCAGCGCTGCTGCCGGTGCTGGCCACCGTGCTGGCGCTCACCTGGCTGAACCCGCATGTCTACCTCGACACGGTGGTGCTCCTCGGCTCAATCTCCGCCCAGTATCCGCAGCCCCTGGTCTTTGCCGCCGGCGCCACAATCGCCAGCTTCACCTTCTTCTTCACGCTCGGCTATGGTGCCAGCCTGCTGGCTCCGGTCTTTGCCCGCCCGCGCGCCTGGCAGGTGCTGGACGCCGTTGTCGGCCTGACCATGTGGGCCATTGCGGTAAAGCTGCTCCTGATGTGACGAACAGCGCCTGTGCGCGTCTCGCCCTAACGCCTGCGCGGAATTGCGCTACCTTTTCCCTGTAGCCACCGACAGGAGGGAAGGATGAGCTGGAACCCGGCACTGGAACCGCAATGCCCCGATGCGGGCGGTCTCGACGCGATCGAAACGGTGATCATCCCGCGCGCCCGCGACATCGGCGGCTTCGAGGTCCGCCGCGCGCTGCCTGCGCCGCGCCGCCAGATGGTCGGGCCCTTCATCTTCTTCGACCAGGCCGGACCGGCGGAGTTTTTGACCGGCCAGGGCATCGACGTGCGCCCGCACCCGCATATCGGCCTCGGCACAGTTACCTACCTCTACGAGGGCGAGTTCGAACACCGCGATTCCCTGGGCACCCACCAGATGATCTACCCGGGCGAGGTGAACTGGATGGTGGCGGGCGAGGGCGTCACCCATTCCGAGCGCACCTCCGCCGCGACCCGAAAAGGGGCCAGCAGCCTGTTTGGCATCCAGACCTGGATCGCGCTACCCGAAAGCCACGAGGATGCGCCCGCAAGCTTTGAACACCACGGCAAGGAGGCACTGCCGCTGCTGGAGGGCGAGGGCAAGGCCGCCCGTCTGATCCTCGGCACCGCTTGGGGAGAGAAGGCGCCGGCAACCCTTTATTCCGACACCTTCTATGCCGATGTGGTGCTGCAGGCCGGGTCCAAGCTGCCGTTGCCCACGGATCATGAGGACCGGGGCATCTATGTGACCCAAGGAGCGGTGGAAATTGCCGGCGAAACCTTCGAGGCCGGCCGCATGATGGTGTTCCGCCCGGGCGACGAAATCACCGTGACCGCAGGCCCCCAGGGCGCCCGGCTGATGGCGCTGGGCGGCGAGACGCTGAACGGGCCGCGCTATATCTGGTGGAACTTCGTCGCCTCCTCCCGCGACCGGATCGAGGCGGCCAAGGAATCCTGGGCTGCCGGCGACTGGCAGCACGGGCGCTTTCAGCTGCCGCCGGGCGATGATCAGGAGTTCATCCCGCTGCCCTGACGCCGCAGCGTTCCGGCGCGCAAAGCGGCCCGCCCGGAACTATTTCACATGTGAAGCCTTGTGCCGCCGCCCGAACGGGTGTTCTGTCACCTCATGAGCCAGACCGCAGACACCGCACCAGCCCTCCAAAACCCGCTTAAGGGCGTGTTCTGGATGGTGGTCACGGGGCTGTGCTTTGTCGCGGTGACGGCACTGGTCAAATACCTGGGCAGCCGCATCCCGCCTGCCGAAAGCGCGTTTCTGCGCTATTTGCTGGGGCTGGTGTTTCTGATCCCGATGGCCGGATCCCTGCGCAGGGCGCAGCTGACCCCGCGGCTGTGGGGGCTCTATGCGGGCCGCGGTGCGGTGCATACAGCGGGTGTGATCCTGTGGTTCTACGCCATGACACAGATCCCGCTGGCCGAGGTCACGGCGATGAACTACCTGTCGCCGGTCTATGTGACATTGGGCGCGGCGCTGTTTCTGGGCGAGAAACTGGCCTTCCGCCGCATCTCTGCCATTGCTGTTGCCCTGATCGGCGCGCTGATCATCTTGCGCCCGGGCTTCCGCGAGGTTTCGCCCGGCCACATTGCCATGCTGTTCACCGCGGTGTCCTTCGGCGCCTCCTACCTGATCGCCAAGTTCACCGTCGGCAGCAACAGCCCGGCGGTGGTGGTGGCGATGCTCTCGGTCTTTGTCACCCTCGGGCTTGCCCCCTTTGCCCTGGCCGTCTGGGTGACACCCACCCTGACAGAGGTCGCGATCCTGTTCGGCGTCGCCTGTTTTGCCACTGCGGGCCATTACACCATGACCCTGGCCTTTGCCGCCGCACCCGTGACGGTGACCCAGCCGGTCACCTTCCTGCAGCTGGTCTGGGCCACCCTGCTGGGCGCCCTGGTGTTTGCAGAGCCGGTGGATATCTGGGTGGTTTCCGGCGGCGGGCTGATCCTGGCGGCGGTCAGTTTCATCTCCTGGCGTGAAGCTAGGATCAAAAAGAAAGCCGCTACACCTTCCGGTAACCCGGCCGGGCTTTGATCGTCTTATAGATGTTACAAGTCCGGGGTAATCTCCCGCCCTTACAAGTGTCAGCGGGGGCTGTGAATGGCGTTTTTCCTTTGGCTGCCAGCGCTGCTGCTGGCTGCCCTGTCAGAGCCGGCGGCCGCCAGTGCCGGGACCAGTATCTGCAATGATACCGGGGCCCTGCACCAGCTCGCCGTGACGGCGCGCACCGATGGCAGCTGGATCACCCAGGGCTGGCAGGCTCTGGCGCCGGGCGACTGCACCAACCCTCTGCCGGAGGGGTATCAGGGCCGGTTCTTCTACTTCCGCGCCGAAAGCCCGGGATACCAGTTCCGCGACGACAGCATCCGCTTCTGTACCAAAGCAGGGCCGTTCCGCGCCGGGGGCAGCGGCGATTGCGCCGCCCGCGGCTACCGCGAACAGGCCTTCGCCAGGGCCCGCATCAGCACGGACAGTCAGAAGATTCCGCTCAGTTCCCGTTCCCAGGCCGCGGCCGCTGCGCCAGACACAGACGAAGCCGGCGGCACACCCTACGCGGCAGCTGTTGTCCTGCAGGGCTGCAGCCCGGAGCAGGAGGGCGCCCCTGCGGCCTGCCGCTTTGTCGGCGGCGGCATGGAGATCCGGGCCACCGCCGGCAAACAGGCTGCCGTGCCTGCATTTGCGTTTCTGATGACTTTGCAGCAGGGCGCCCCGCTCGCGGTCGAGGGGGAACTGATCAGTTCCTTCGGCTCTCACGGTGATCTGGACCTGCACAGCGCCGCCTTGCGCCAGCCGAACCGCCATGACCGGCTCTTGCGGCAGATGCAGGGACGCTGGGTGTCCGCGGCGGATCCCGGCGACAGTTTCACCCTGTCCGGCGCGGTGCGTCAGGTCAGCTACAGGGGCAGCGCGATGCCGCCGGAATTCGTCTCGGTGCTGGACACCTGCCACGGCGCGGGCACGGCCGGAGATTTTCTGCTGGCCCGCGACAGCGAACGCGGCACCGGCCTGTGCTACCGGATCCAGTCTCTTAGCAGCGATGAGCTGACCCTGATCTACCTGCCGCGCGGCACCCGGCTGGTCTACCGGCGCCTGCCGGAGGGCTAGGGCAAAGTCTCAGGCGTTCAGGGGATCACCAGATCCACCACCCGGTGCGCCGCCGCGCGGGCGTCCTGCGGGTTCAGCGCCTCCTCGGATTGCGCCGCCTGCAGCCAGACACCATCCATGTAGCACTGCAGCGCCTGGCGCGCGGTTTCCAGCTGTTCCGCCGGCAGCAGCGCCCGCAGCTCGGCCAGGAAATGGCTGCGCACCCGGGCGCGGTTGATTCGGTGCAGGCGGCTGAGCCGCGGCGAGTAGGGGGCATTTGCCCAGAACTGCATCCAGATGCTGCACTGGGGAACGGTGAACAGATCGTCGGCAAAGTTCGCATCCATCACCGCATAAAGCCGCTCGCGCGGGGTGCGCGCGGTGGCGTATCCGTCGCTCATTGCGCGCCGCAGCTTGCCTAAAAGATGCAGCATCGTGGCTTCCATCAGCCCTTCCTTGGAGCCGAAATAATAGTTGATCGAGGCCGCCGACGCGCCGGCTTCCCTGGCGATTTCCGCCATCGTTACAACCCCATAGCCCCGCTTGTGCACGGCGATGATGGTGGCTTCGATCAGCTCTTCGTTGCGGATGTCCCGGATGCGTTTCCTGCTCATGACAAAGTTGTGCGGCAATTGGGGCGCCGTTTCAACTGTTGTTAGAAGGAAATGAAATCTTGAACGGCCATTCAAAAAACCGTTTGGCCGGTCAGCCGGCTGTGATATGTACCCAATCCATGTCTAAGGGCGGAAACCGTCCGGAAATGGGAGGGACATATGACTTCAATCATCTCATTCGGGATTCTGCTGGCCTTTGCGCTGGTGGCGTTCTGCGTGATCAAGTGGTGGAACGTCCGCAACGTCGGCGTGACCCCGGTTCACCTTTTCACCTTCATTGCAATCCTGTTCACCTCCGGTCTGGATGTGGGCCTGATCATGTTCCCGCTGGCCTGGGATTTCCCGCTCTATGCGGACACCGCCGCGGAACCGGCCTATGGCTTCACCAACCCGCTGGCGCTGGAGTTCGGCTTCTGGGGTTTCCTGATCTGGGGCTTCTATTTCCTGACGACCTTCTATTTCTGCGTGATCGAGCCGCGGGTGAAGTTCTTTGAGATCCCGCTGGTGAAATGGATCAACAACATCGTGATCATCGGCACCTGCGCCTTCACCGGCGCGCTGTTTCTAATCTACCTGCCGTATTACGCCACCTTCATGGGCGACGGCGAAACCGTGATCCCGGCCTTCTATGTCATCACCTTCCTGGTGATCCTGTTTGCCGCCTTCTCCTCCACCGACATCAAATACGTGCGCATCCTGTCGGTTGGCTCCACCGTGCTGTTCATGGCGCTGATCCTGGGCATGTGGGCCTATGCGGGCATGGGCCTGGGCGCCTTTGCCGAGACCGCAGGCAACATCGGCGGCTACTTCTCCAACATCCACAAGTTCATCCTGCCGCTGACCGACTATCATGAGTTCTACCTGTTCTGGTGGTTCGCATGGTCGATCATGATCGGCCAGTTCACCTCGCGCTTTGTCGGCGGCCTCAAGACCTGGCAGGTCCTGGCAGCGCTGCTGATCTTCCCGTCGATCCCGCTGGGTGTGTGGTTCTCGGTGCTGTACTATTACCACCTGAACAGCATCGAAACGACGCTGCTGATCAACGTCTCCATGGTCGCGGTGGGCATCATCTTCGTGGTCAACTCCTTTGACTCGCTGATCCGCCTCTACACCGACAACCTGAACCTGACGGCCAAGCGGTTCGGCACCATTCCCTATGTGCTCGGCAACGCGGTTGTGCTCTTCGGCCTCACGCTGGCCTTCCAGAGCCAGTGGCTGCAGATCCAGTGGATCGGCACCATCGTGATCGGCATTTACGTGGCCTGCCTCGCCTACATCCTGGCCTTCAAGCGCAGCGACGTGATGAGCATCGACGCCTCGCCCGAGGAAAACACCCTCGATTTCGAGAAGATCAAGACAGCCCACTAAGGGCGGTCTCCCGGCTGGCCCCCAAGTTTCCCCGAATGAGGGGACCAGCCACCAACTGCCTGGCAGCGCTTTCGGGCCTGCCAGGCGCCTTTGCAAAGCATCGCCAATTCTTGGGAGGTCCGCGATGAGTGCCCCGAATATCCTGATCCTGATGGTTGACCAGTTGAATGGGACGCTTTTCCCGGACGGCCCCGCCGACTGGCTGCATGCTCCGAACCTGAAGAAACTGGCGGAACGCTCCACCCGCTTTGCCAACGCCTATACCGCATCGCCCTTGTGCGCGCCGGGCCGGGCGTCCTTCATGTCCGGGCAGCTGCCCTCGCGCACCGGCGTCTATGACAACGCGGCTGAGTTCCGCAGTGACATCCCGACCTACGCCCACCACCTGCGCCGCGCCGGCTATTACACCTGCCTCTCGGGCAAGATGCACTTTGTCGGCCCCGACCAACTGCACGGGTTCGAGGACCGGCTGACCACCGACATTTACCCGGCCGACTTCGGCTGGACCCCGGATTACCGCAAGCCGGGCGAGCGCATCGACTGGTGGTACCACAACATGGGGTCGGTCACCGGGGCAGGGGTGGCGGAGACCTCCAACCAGATGGAATACGACGACGAGGTTGCCTACAACGCCACCGCCAAGCTTTATGAGCTGTCGCGCGGTCTGGACGACCGCCCCTGGTGCGTCACCGTCTCCTTCACCCATCCGCACGACCCCTATGTGGCCCGCCGCAAGTACTGGGATCTCTATGAGGACTGCGAACACCTGCTGCCCGAGGTTCCGGCGATGGCATACGAGGACCACGACCCCCACGCGCAGCGGATTTTTGATGCCAACGACTGGCGCAGCTTCGACATCTCGCAAGAGGACATCAAGCGCTCCCGCCGCGCCTATTTCGCCAACATCTCCTATCTGGATGACAAGATCGGCGAGATCCTGAACGTGCTGGAAACCACACGGCAGGAGGCGATCATCCTGTTTGTCTCCGACCACGGCGACATGCTGGGGGAGCGCGGATTGTGGTTCAAGATGAACTTCTACGAAGGCTCTTCGCGGGTGCCGCTGATGATCTCGGCGCCGGACCTGCCTGCGGGCCTGATCGAAACCCCGGTCTCAACCATCGACGTGACCCCGACGCTGGGCGCGCTGGCCGGTGCCGACATGGGCGAGATCGAGCCCTGGACCGACGGCCAGAACCTGGTGCCGCTGGCCACCGGCACCGAACGCACCGAGCCGGTGCTGATGGAATACGCGGCAGAGGCGTCTTATGCGCCGCTGGTCTCCATGCGCTACGGCAAGTGGAAGTACAACCGCTGCGCGCTCGACCCTGATCAGCTGTTCGATCTGGAGGCCGACCCGCACGAGCTGACCAATCTGGCAGAGGACCCGGCCCACGCCGGCACCCTGCAGACGCTGCGCGCCAAGTCAGAGGCGCGCTGGAACCTGGAGACCTTCGACGCAGACGTGCGCGCCAGCCAGGCCCGCCGCTGGGTCGTCTACGAGGCGCTGCGCCAGGGCGGCTACTACCCCTGGGACTACCAGCCGCTGCAAAAGGCCTCTGAGCGCTACATGCGCAACCACATGAATCTCGACACCCTCGAGGAAAGCAAACGCTTTCCCCGGGGCGAATAACCATAGCAACCGTTCAGCATCTCCCCTGCTGAAAACCCCCGCTGGAGACACACACCATGACACATCCCGCACAGCCCAAAGCCAGCCACTTCATCAACGGCGCATACGTCGAAGACACCGCAGGCACCCCGATCCCGGTGATCTACGCCGCAACGGGTGAGCAGATCGCCACCGTCTACGCGGCCACGCCCGCAATCGTCGAACAGGCGCTGTCCACCGCCAAGGAAGCGCAGAAGGCATGGGGCAAGATGACCGGCACCGAGCGCGGCCGCATCCTGCGCCGCGCCGCCGACATCATGCGCGAGCGCAACCATGAACTGTCTGTTCTGGAAACCTATGACACCGGCAAACCGCTGCAGGAAACCCTGGTGGCCGACGCAACCTCCGGCGCCGACGCGCTGGAGTATTTCGGCGGCCTCGCAGGCTCCCTGACCGGCGAGCATATCCCGATGGGCGAGGACTGGGTCTATACCGTGCGCGAGGCACTGGGCCTGTGTGTCGGTATCGGCGCCTGGAACTACCCGACCCAGATCGCCTGCTGGAAAGGCGCGCCCGCACTGGCCTGCGGCAACTCGATGGTGTTCAAACCGTCCGAGACCACGCCGCTCTGCGCCCTGAAAGTGGCCGAGATCCTGCACGAGGCGGGCCTGCCCGCGGGCCTCTACAACGTCATCCAGGGCATGGGTGAGGTCGGGGCCGCGCTGGTCACCGACCCGCGCGTCGACAAGGTCTCGCTGACCGGCTCGGTGCCGACCGGCAAGAAGGTCTATGCTGCCGCCGCCGCAGGCATGAAGCACGTCACCATGGAACTGGGCGGCAAATCGCCGCTGATCATCTTTGACGATGCGGATGTGGAAAACGCCGTCGGCGGCGCCATCAACGGCAACTTCTACTCCTCCGGCCAGGTCTGCTCCAACGGCACCCGCGTGTTTGTGCAGAAAGGCATCAAGGAGAAATTCCTGGCCCGCCTGGCGGAACGCACCGGCGCCGCCGTGCTAGGCGATCCGCAGGACGAGGCGACGAACTTCGGCCCGATGGTCACCGAAAACCAGATGAACATCGTGCTGGGCTACATCGAAAAAGGCAAAGAGGAAGGCGCCCGCCTGATCTGCGGCGGCAAGCGCGCAGATATGCCGGGCTTCTTCGTTGAACCCACCGTCTTTGCCGATGTGACCGACGACATGACCATCGCGCGCGAGGAAATCTTCGGCCCGGTGATGTCGGTTCTGGACTTCGACACCGAGGAAGAGGTGATCGCGCGGGCCAATGACACAGAGTTCGGCCTGTCGGCAGGTGTCTTCACCAACGACTTCAGCCGCGCCCACCGGGTGATCGGCCAGCTGGAGGCCGGCAGCTGCTTCATCAACTCCTACAACGACGCGCCGGTCGAGGCGCCGTTCGGCGGAGTGAAGGCCTCCGGCGTGGGCCGCGAGAACTCGAAAGAGGCGATCAAGCACTTCAGCCAGGTGAAGTCGGTCTACGTCCGCATGGGCGACGTCGAAGCGGCGTTCTGATTGCCCTTTCGGGCAACGCCCACCCGCCCGCCCCGTTGCCCAAAAGGGCAATCAGGGCAGGGCGCGAGACAACCGGAGCTGCCTGCCCAGGCGGGCAGCCCGGCAGGAAATGCAAGGCAGAGCCGGGCAGGCGGGCAGCCCCCGGTCTCAGCGACGGAGAGAAGAAATGAACGCGGATTATGTGATTGTCGGCGCCGGCTCTGCGGGCTGTGCCATGGCCTACCGGCTCAGCGAGGCCGGCAAGAAGGTCTTGGTGATCGAACACGGCGGCACCGATGCCGGGCCGTTTATCCAGATGCCGGGCGCGCTCAGCTACCCGATGAACATGCCGCTCTATGACTGGGGCTACAAATCCCAGCCCGAACCGCATCTGGGCGGCCGCGAACTGGTCTGCCCGCGCGGCAAGGTGATCGGCGGCTCCTCCTCGATCAACGGCATGGTCTATGTGCGCGGCCATGCGGGCGACTACAACCACTGGGCCGAGTCCGGCGCTGCCGGCTGGTCCTATGCCGACGTGCTGCCCTACTTCAAACGCATGGAAACCTGGAACGACCGCGGCCACGGCGGCGACCCGGACTGGCGCGGCAAGGACGGCCCGCTGCATGTGACCCGCGGCCCCCGCGACAACCCGCTGCACGACGCCTTCGTCAAGGCAGGCGCGCAGGCAGGCTACCCGGTCACCTCCGACTATAACGGCGAACAGCAGGAAGGCTTTGGCCCGATGGAGATGACGGTCTACAAGGGCCGCCGCTGGTCCGCCGCCAACGCCTATCTGAAGCCCGCGCTGAAGCGCGATAACTGCGATCTGATCCGCGCCTTCGCCCGCAAGGTGGTGATCGAGGATGGCCGCGCCGTGGGCGTCGAGATCGAACGCGGCGGCAAGGTCGAGGTGATCCGCGCCAACGCCGAGGTGATCCTGGCGGCCTCCTCGCTGAATTCCCCTAAGATGCTGATGCTCTCCGGCATCGGCCCGGCCAAGCACCTGGCCGAGCACGGCATTGATGTGGTCGCCGACCGCCCCGGCGTCGGCCAGAACCTGCAGGACCATCTGGAATTCTACTTCCAGTTCGCCTGCAAGCAGCCGATCACCCTGTTCAAATACTGGAACCTCGTGGGCAAGGGCCTGGTCGGTGCGCAGTGGCTGTTCACCAAGACCGGCCTGGGCGCCTCCAACCAGTTCGAAAGCGCCGCCTTCATCCGGTCTGACAAGGGCGTGGATTACCCGGACATCCAGTACCACTTCCTGCCCATCGCGGTCCGCTACGATGGACAGGCGGCGGCAGAGGGGCATGGCTTCCAGGCCCATGTCGGCCCGATGCGCTCGCCCTCACGCGGGGAGGTCACGCTGGCTTCCGCCGATCCCAAGGACGCGCCGAACATCCTGTTCAACTACATGTCGACAGAACAGGACTGGATCGACTTCCGCAAATGCGTGCGCCTCACGCGTGAGATCTTCGCTCAGGACGCGATGAAGCCCTTCCTCAAGCATGAGATCCAGCCCGGCGAGCACCTGCAGACCGACGACGAGATCGACGGCTTCCTGCGCGAGCATGTGGAAAGCGCCTATCACCCCTGCGGCACCTGCAAGATGGGCGCGGCTGAGGATCCGATGGCCGTCGTCGACTCGGAATGCCGCGTCATCGGCGTCGACGGCCTGCGCGTTGCCGACAGCTCGATCTTCCCGCGGATCACCAACGGCAACCTCAACGGCCCCTCGATCATGACCGGCGAGAAGGCCTCCGACCACATCCTGGGCCGCCGCCTGCCGTCCTCCAACGCAGAGCCGTGGTTCAACCCGAACTGGCGCGAAGCGCAGCGCTGATCCTGCTGCCAAGCCAGCAAGCCGCCCGCCACCTCCCCTTTGTGCGGGCGGCTTACTTTCCGCAAAATTCTTTCTGAAAATCAGCGCGCCGCGCACATCTTTTGATCCGCGTCAAAGTGGCGGGGCAGGGCACGGCATAATCTGCAACCGACCCTAGGAAAAAGGAGCGAGCAGGTGTCCAATACTCCCCATGAACTGGCCGACGAATTCCCGGAAAAAGCGGCGCTGATGAGCCAGCTGAAACAGTCGGACGCGCATTTTGCCAAGCTGGCGGATGAATACCACGAGGTGAACCGCGCCGTGCACCGGGCGGAAACCAACGTGGAGCCGGTCAGCGCTCAGGCCGAAACCGAGATGCGCAAACAGCGCGCCGTGCTGAAGGATGAGATCTGGGGGATCCTGTCCAAAGCGTAAGGCAAAGACCGGTTTGTGACCGAAGGGGGGCATCGCTGATGCTCCCCATTTTTGCGCCCCGCCAAAGGCCCTGGCTGGCGGCGTGTCCCGCCGCGGCTGCCGCAGCCGGTCATTCTGCCTGAATAGACTGCGGGAACTTCACCAGCGCGGCCACACGTCCGAACGCAAGCGCCTGCGCATCGACGTCATGGGGAACCGACTTTGACTTTTCCATGCCCAAGGCAAAGTAACGGTTGCCCCAGACCGGCATCCCGCGGTCGCCGTGCGGGTTGACCATGTTCCGGCCATCGATGATCGCCTGAATGTCATCGGCCGGGAACTGGCCGCTGTAGCGCGCCGAAATGGCCGTAAGATCCGGCGGCTTGTTCACAAGCACCTGGGCCACGGGGCCGTCCCCCTTGCCGTTCGGGCCATGGCAGGATGCACATTGCGCCATGTATTCCGTGTGGCCCAAGGCCACCTGTGCGGCTTCATCAAACGCACTGCCCTGACCTGCGAATGCAATCAGCGAAACACATGCGTAAACGGCCGCGGGCAGCTTGCGCCCGATTTTCTTGGCAATAGTCATGTCATCCTCCCAAACCAGAAATACCCGTACCAAACAAAAGCGTGAGACACCCAGGCGCGGCTTTTCCCCATCCCGCAGGGAACGCCGGAACTGCTGCGGCCGCGTATGGCCGTGCCTGACAGATGCAGTGTTCCATCGCAAAAATTCTGCTGCAATAACGCAGATCAATCCCGCGCGCCGTGACGCGCTCGAAGCCGTGGATCAGCCAGCGGCGGCGTCCCGCAAAAAGGCCTCTCCCGCGGCCAGCCCGGCGTCCCAGGTCGCCTGGATTTTCGCCGGATCGGTAAAGTCGATCTTGTCGGCGGGCACTTCTTCCTCAGGCGCCACATACAGCCGTCCCGCCACCTCCGGCAGGCGCTTGTAGCGGCGGGTCAGCAGCACCAGCGTGCGCCCCTCGTTGGGCTCCGGCATCGGCGCCTGATCGGCCATGCCGCCGTCGATCACCGCCCGCCCGTTCCAGCGCGGCGGCGCGAACACCGGCGGGATGGTGGCGGCAAACCGCACCAGATCGGCCAGCCTGCCGTCGCGCGCCGCGGCGTTTGCGTCCACCAGGCTGGAGGTGACACCCAGCCGCTCCGCCCAGTTGAAATGCGGCGAGCCGACCAGGTGCAGCTCCGCCTCATAGGCCAGCGTGGCCAGGCTGCCCGTCAGCCGCGCCCAGCGGTGCGATGGCGGATGGCCCAGCAGGATCTGCGCCTGCGGCCCGGCGGCCACCCGCGCCATCGCATCGCCGTCCAGCGCCCGGGTAACCACCTCCCCATAGACCCGCTGGTGCGGGGTCAGCCCGCCGTCGCCGGGCTGGTGCCAGCTGATGTTGCTGCTGGTCTTCCGGAAGGCGTCCTTCATCTCTGCCAGCACGCGCTCCCCGCGGCCCGACAGGAACCCGGCCAGCGTCAGCGCGCCGCCGGACACCCCGGTCACCCGCACGGGTCTCAGCGGCAGCGCATCCTGCACCACGTGCAGAAAGCCGCCCTGCCAGAAACAGCGGCATCCGCCGCCGGACAGGACCAGTTGTTCAAATGCCGCCATGGTCCCTAACCTAAAGCGCGCGGCGGCTGCAGGCCAGCCGCGGCGTCAGCTGACCTCATAGGGCAGCACGCCGCGCTGATCGGTGTTGATGGTCAGCCGCCGCTCCAGCGGCGGGACAGAGCGCTGGTGGCAGTCCTTGCGCTCGCAAATGCGGCAGGAGATGCCGATCGGCTCATAGGCGCTGTCCTGACTCACATCCAGCCCGTCCGCATAGACCAGCGCATCCGCGTGGCGCACCTCGCACCCCAGCGCAATCGCATAGCGCCTGACCGGCGCCCCGAAGGAGCCGCCGGGTTTCGACACATCCCGCGCCAGCGAGATATAGCGCACCCCGTCCGGCGTCTCCGCCAGCTGGCGCAGGAACCGGCCCGGGGTCTCAAACGCCCGGTGCACGTTCCACAAGGGGCAGGCGCCGCCGAACCGGGCAAACTGCAGCCGCGTGGCCGAATGCCGCTTGGTGATGGTGCCCGCCTGATCGACCCGCACGAAGAAGAACGGCACCCCCTTGGCGCCGGGCCGCTGCATGGTCGACAGCCGGTGCGCAATCTGCTCGATCGAGGCGCCGAACCGGATCGCCAGCACCTCCAGGTCATGGCGGCAGGCCTGCGCGGCCTCCAGAAACCGGCCATAGGGCATCAGCGCCGCGCCCGCGAAATAGTTGGCGAGGCCGATCTTAGCGATGGAGCGGGCCTCCTCGCTCTGGAACTTTGCAAAGTCCAGCGTGGCCTCCAGCAAAGTGTTCTGCCTGAGCAGCGCCACCTGCAGCAGCATCTGGAACAGCTGCGTCTGCGGCGCGGAGCGGTTGGAGAGATGCAACACCTGCGCCCCGGCATCATAATGCCGCAGCCCCTCCATTTCGGTCTGGCGCACGGTGATGCCGCCGCGCTCCAGCTCGGCAATGGCGGCGGCGCGGATGTCGCTGGTGGCGGCAAACCGTTCTGCCGCGTGATCCACCGCGTCGATGTAATTGTCGCAGTAGTGGAAGAAATCGCGCACCTCTTCCCAGGGGCTGGCCTGAATGCGCGCATCCTCCCGCCCCAGCGCCTCATCCAGGGAGGCCAGGCGTTCATGCGTCTGCCGGTAGGCCCGGTGCAGCGCCAGAAAGGCCCGCGCCAGTGCCGGCGCGTTCGAGGCCGTCAGCCGCAGGTCGGCCAGGGGGGGCGCATCATCGGCAAACACCGGATCCGCCATCGCCTCGCGCATGTCGCTGACCAGCCGCTCGCTGTCGCCCGCGCTCAGCTCGGTGACGTCCATGCCGAACTCCTGCGCCAGCGCCAGCACCACCGTGGTGGACACCGGGCGGTTGTTGTTCTCCATCTGGTTCAGATAGGGCAGGGAGACGCCCAGCTTGGCGGCGAAATCCTTCTGCGTCAGCTCCAGCCGCTGCCGCATCTCGCGCAGCTTGGCGCCGGCGTAAAGTTTCTGGGTGGCCATGGGGCGCGCCTTTGCAAATCGAACTCCTGCGAACAGTATAATTGCAAAGGGGCGCCTGCAAGGCCGCGGCGGCGCTTAAGCGCGGATCTGCCGCTCCCGCCAGACCACCAGCAGGATCGCAATCAGTCCGCTGGCGGCAGTGGCAAACATGATCACCAGCAGCGGCACTGCCGTCGACCCGGGCACCAGCAGCATGCCCGCAAAGGCGCTGAGCGCCGCACCGGCGCCGATCATGATCGCGCCGCTAAGGCCTGACGCCGTGCCCGCCAGATGCGGCCGGACGGAAATCGCGCCGGCGGTGGCATTCGGGATCGCCATGCCGTTGCCCAGGCCGACAAAGCACATGAGGCCAAAGAAGGTGAACACGCTGTCCGCGCCCGCCATCGCAATCAGCAGCGACAGCAGCACCCCGCCGCCGTTGATCACGCAGCCCCACAGCACCATGCGGTTGACCCCCAGCCGCATGGAGTAGCGGCCGGAGATGAAGTTGCCGGCAAAATACCCCACCGCAGGCGCAGAGAAGTAAACGCCCAGTTCCGCCGTGCTCAGCCCGTAGACCTCGGTGCCGACAAATGGCGCGCCGCCCAGGTAGGCAAAGAACGCCCCCGAAGCGAGACCCGAGGACAGCGAATAGCCCCAGAACCGCGGCGAGCGCAGCAGCTCGGGATACTCGCGGAACTGCGCCACCAGCGTCTTGCCGCTCTTGTGCGCGGTCTCGCCGAAATCGGTGAAGGTGATCACCAGCGTCGCCGCGCCGACCAGGAACAGCATCCAGAAATTGGCCTTCCACCCCATCCACTGATCCAGAAACCCGCCGATCGCCGGGCCGATCATCGGCACGATTGCCATGCCCATGGTGACATAGCCGATCATGCTGGCGGCCTCGTTGGTGTCATAAAGATCGCGCACCGCGGCGCGGCTCAGCACCATGGTGGCCGCAACCGCCGTCTGCGCCACCCGGAACATCAGGAACACCTCTGCCGTCGGCGCATAGATGCAGCCCAGCGTCGCCAGGAGGAACAGCACGATGCTGGTCAGGATCACCGGCCGCCGCCCCATCTGGTCGGAAATCGGCCCGACAAAGATCTGCACCACCGCATTGCCCGCCAGATACAGCGCCACCGACAGCTGCATCACCCGGTAGTCAACCGCGTAATACTCCGACATGCCCGCCAGCGACGGCAGGTGCAGGTTCATGCCAAGCGCCGAGAGGCCTGCCAGCAGGATCAGGGTGAAGATGCGCGGAGGCGTCCGCTGGCCGGCGGCCCGGGTATCATATGTGGACATACCATCCGGTTAGAGCAGTCGGCCGGCGTTGTCCATCAATCCTCTGCGCAGCGGCGCACAGAGGTGCCGCAGCGTCAAAAGTTCCTTGCAAGAATTTCTCGGCGTCACCTATGGTTGCTCAGGCAGCGCGTATTTCCGCGCATTTCCCCAGGGCCGCCCGTTTGTTGTGTTGAGGTGATACATGGCCACTACCCCGGATCCGCTTGCCAACAACCCGGCCATCCGCGAATGGGCCGAACGGTTTTATGCCGTCAAGGCCTGGACCATGCCGGATATGCCGGATCCCGGGGATGAGGATCTCGACCTGCGGCGCAAGGCGGCGCTGGCGGAACTGGCCAAGATCACCATTCCTGCCGCGCTCAGCTCCGGCGCCCGGCGCAGCCTGGCGGGCGGGCGCAAGGCGCTGAAAAAGGAAATCCTCAGCGCCGGCGGCGCGGATGCTTTTGATCAGATCGACAGCGATATCCAAAAGCTGTCCGGCCAGATCGCCGCGCAGACCGCCACCGCAGCGGCCAGGGACAAGGCCCTAGCCGCCCTTGCCGCGGCTGAGGCCAAGTGCGCGTCGGTGCGCGACAGTCTCGATCAGGGCGCTTTCACCTATCTGGAAGGGCTGATCAAAGCCGCGCACAAGGCCATGGCCGCCGCGGTCACGGCCACTGATTTCGAGACGGTGGAGGCTTCGGCCAAGGATATCACCGCCAAGGCGGAGGCCGCCAATACCTACGGCCTGTTCTTCGACACCTGGACCCGCGGCACGCTGGCGCTGATTGCCGCGCTCAGCGGCGGCGCCAAGGACACCGCGGAGGCTGACCGCAGCGCCCGGTTGAAAACCGCCGCAGGCCATTCCAAGACGGGGGATTTCGGCGCGGCCAAAACGGCGCTGGAGGGCTGGAAAACCAACCTCGGCGACGAGGGCGATCTGGCCAAGGCGCTCAGCTTTGACGCGCTGCTGGCGGACTACATGGCAAACACCCACGACCGCTGCGACTTCATCCTGTCCAGCATGGTGCCGGACGCCAAGGATTACCGCAACCACCTGAAAAACGCCAAGAAGAAGGCCTATAAGGAACAGAAGTTCGCCGAAGCCGAGGCGCTGCTGCAGGAGCTGATCGCCTACAGCTCCCCGGACCGCAGCGCGCTGGCCCGCTACATGCGCACCTTCGACGCGTCGCTGAGGGCCGACAAGGGCTTCCGCGATGCCTTGGCCGCAGCCGATGCCAAGCAGAAGTTCAAGGGCACCAACGATCCTGCCGGGGCAATGGCGGATTTGAAGGTCTGGGAAAAGGCGAACCGCGTGCTGATGCGCCAGAGCCGCTCCAAGCAGATCGTCAAGGCGCTGGAGAAGAAATACGAGGCGCTCAAGAAGGTTCTGGCGGAGCCTGAACTGTCCGACCTCACCGCCACCTGGGACGCGCATAAGACGCTGGCAGATGCCGGGAATTTCGACAAGGACGCGGGCGCGCCGCAGTACCACGTCAAGCTCAACGCGCTGTTCCAGCTGCTGAAGGTCGTGGATGAGCGGCGCGAGATGGCGCAGATCCTGCAGCGCTATCCGGCGGCTGCCGGGTATGATTTCCAGCAGCCGGTAAACACTGCCCTAGCCGCGCAGAAGTACCCCGAGGCGGTGGCCGCGGTGCCCGGCGCGCTGGCGCTGCTGCGTGCGATGCCGGCATATCTGGAGGCCAAGCAGGCTGCCGAAGATCTGCTGGCGATGCTGCCGGGCGACGCGGATGAGCTGACCGGCCCGCTGGATGCGGCGCTCAAGGCGGCAGAGGTGACGGCCCGCGGCGGCGATCCCGCCAAGGCCGCCAGCGATTTGCAGGCGGTGCTGGACGGCACCGATTACATGGACCTGGTGCTGGCGATGGCGGACTACCGCGCCAAGCTGGCCAGGGTCGAAAAAGAGCACAGCCGGACCAAGAAATACCTCGATCTGAAACCGGCCGAAGACAAGCTCGACGAGTCGCTGAAAACCGCCACGGACCGGGCGGACAGTGACAGGGAATACGGCGACGCCTTCCTGATGCTGGACGCCCACCAGAAACTGCTGGCGGAGGTCAAGCCGATGGCCACCGCCCGCTTCCAGGTGCAGGGCATCCTCAAGGCCCTTGAACGGGCCGGCACGGATGCCGGCAAGCTGACACCGTTCAAGGAGCGTGCCGCGGCGGCGGAGGATGAGGCGAAGAAACCCGATTTCGCGACGGCCAAGACCGCCTTTGACGGCATCCGCACCGACCTGCAGGCGCTTTGCAAGGAAGCCGCCGGGGACTGCGAGGCGAAGGACGGCGTGGACAGCAACGCAGGCCACTCGCTGGACCGCCACGGCCCCGGCGTCAGCGACGAGGACCTGATCCAGCGCCTCAAGACCGGCAAGCCGCCGAACGCAAAAACCGACGACGAGCGCTCCTACACCGGTGCGTCGTCCAAATTCCACAGCCCGCAGGACTGGCTGGCGGGCCGCGAATTGGCGGCTCAGGCGGCCAAGGCCAAGGGCGTCGAGATCGACGATACGGAAATGACGGTCTCCGGCGACCCGCTCGACTGGCCCGAGGAAAACTTCGACTGCACCGTCGAGCATGGCCGCCCGATCGACAAGGCCTATGTCGGCCACAAGAAGCATGTGCGCCTGGACGACAACGGCGAGCCGGTCCCCGATAAGACCTATGAAACCTTCGAGGAGATCGAGGGCCTGACCCGCGCCTATGTGAACTTCATCTGGGAGCCGGAGAAGCTGCCCGCCGAAACCACGGACCATCCCGCCCCCGGCACGGCCCATGCGGAGGTGAAGCCGCAGGACAACGCCGATTACGCCGCTAAATACCAGGAGCGGCACGGCGCCGCCCCGGCCAAGATCCCGGGCCGCTGGGTGATGATGCAGCAGTATCCGGTCGCCGACGGCTGGGACAATGAGACAAAGACCTACACCAACGCCAATCCGGGGAATATGATCCCATGAAAATCCGCAAGGAACTGATCGCAGGCTACACGCGGCTGCTGACCATGGGCCGGGCCGTCAACGCGCCCGATCCGATGGCTGACCTCTCCCAGTTCGACGCCGATATCCGCGCCATGCACAGGCGCGCCCACAAGGAGGGCAACCTGGACTGGCTGCGGCTGGCGCTGGATTCCCTGATCGCCAATCCGCGCGGCCGCATCGGTGAGTTTGCAGGCCAGCAGTACCCGTTCAGCGATCAGGAGCTTGAGGCGCTGTTCCGCCGCGCCTACGGGATGATCTGGCCCGGTCAGCCGCTGTCGGATCCCGGCGATGAGGCGGATCTGGAGTTTGTTGATATGAGCGCCGAAGACTGGGCCGCCGCCGCCGGCAGCGCCAGCTAGGAGGATACCATGCCAGACCAGGCTTTTGATTCCGATGCCGTCCTGAAACTGCTGAAGAAGTCCAAGGCCAGCGGCAACGAGCTGCCCTTCGCCTTCGGCCTGGCGGGCAAGCCGGAAAACTGCGGGCTGATGGTCGACCTGCGCAAGCCCGGCAAGGTGCTGCGCGGCGACATGAAGAAGATGCCGGGCATCAAGAAGACCTGTTTCGGCACCCTTCGGGTGGAGGAGAACGAGGTCTTCCTGATGCCGGAAAAGCCGCTGAAGGGCATCGTCAAGCAGCTGAAGA
The DNA here is from genome assembly GCF_006740765.1 of Leisingera aquaemixtae. Lineage (GTDB taxonomy): Bacteria > Pseudomonadota > Alphaproteobacteria > Rhodobacterales > Rhodobacteraceae > Leisingera > Leisingera aquaemixtae. The sequence continues at coordinate 1,966,202 of NZ_CP041159.1, read as the reverse complement.
AGCGGTTCAAGGCCGAAGGCATGGTCAAGTTCAAGCCGGTGCTGGTCGGTCCTGACGGCAGCATCATCGACGAGGACAGCCTGCCGGATGACGACGCGGAAGCGCTGGAAACCAGCGCCCCGGCACAGGCGGATGGGGGCGCGGCAGCCGCGCTGAAACAGCGCGTCACCGCCGCCGCCGCGGCGGTCAAAGCGCTGGGCAATCCTGAGCTCGCGGCCAGGCTCGCCCCGGAACTCAAGGCTGGCGCCAAGCTGCTGGGGCAGGGCGATCACGACGGCTGCGCCGCCCGGCTCGACCGGCTGGAGGCGGCGCTGGCCAAGCTTCAGGCGCAGCCCGAACCGGCCCCGGCGCAGTCCGGACAGGCCGCCAAGCTCAGCAAGCTGCTGGCGGCGCAGGCAGCCCGGATCAAGACCCTGCCGCCGGAGCAGGCAGCACCGCTGGCGGAGCAGGCCCGCGCCATCGCCGCCAGTCTCAAATCCGGCGCCCTGCCGGACGCCGCAGCGGGCCTCAAGGCGCTGATCAAGGCGCTGGACGCCCCGGCAGAGGCTGAGGCGCCGCAGGCAGACGTGATGGAGATTTGGCAGGCTGCCAAGGAGGACGTCGACCGCGGCGTCTCCGAGCTGCAGGCGGCGCTGCGCTCCCAGAACCACCCGGTGCTGGCGCAGATCGCCGACGCCGGGCTGGCCGGGGTCACCGACGGCAACCAGACCGCCCTGATGAAGGCGCTGTTCGAGATGAAATCCGCCACCGGCGAGGCCCGCAAGGCCGCAGCGCAGGCGCTGCTGGCCCAGATCGCGGCCTATCTCAAGTTCCTCAGGAACGATCCGGTGATCACCATGGTCGAAGACAACCCCTTTGGCGTCTCCGTCCCGGTCAAGGCGCCGCTGACCAGCGCCCTGCGGCAGATGGCGGACATCGCCAAGGCCGCCTGACAGGGCGGCCCGGCTTCACGTGCCCGATCAGTTGATGACCGTGCCGCCAATGCCGACGGTAAGGTTTTCGAACAGCTTGCGTGACACGTTGTTTGCAAACCCGTCCAGCGTGCGGCGGTAATCTTCTGGCGCAGAGGGGGTGGTCATCGCGCCGATGAGGCCGCCGGCGCGCAATTCGTCGGTGAAGCCCTTGACTGTGACGGGGGCCACGAGAGTTTCGCCTTGGGTGGTTTTCAGGGTCACAATGCCTTCAATCTGGCTGCGGCCGCCGACCACGAACGACTGCCCGGGCGAGACCAGTGCCAGCTTTGTTGGCGTGACAGAAAGAACCGCATTGGTGCCGCCGTTCATGCCTCGGGCCCGGATCTGACGCGTTAGCGCGATGTCCAGCTGCTGATTGAACTGCGTTTCGGTCAACGGGTAGTCACGGCCGGTCCGCACGGAGCCGTCTTCCTTCAACGGCAGGGAGCCGGGGTTGATTTGCACATCGACGATATTGATGTTCGAGCTGACCGACGGGTCGACCAGTGCGGTGTGTTCTTCACAGGCTGCAAGCACAATAGCAGAAGCAAGCGCAAGAAAGCTGCGCCGGTTAAAGAAAGCCAAATTCAAAGCTCCTTGAGTGTTTTTGTTTTGCGGGACTTCGCTTAGAGGCGAGTCCCCGTGAAGTCACCAGATTTTTGCTCTGCCCTCGCGGAAAGCTGGGAAAATTTGCTGATTTTCAAATTTGCTAACCACGTATGCTAACGGTTTGCAAATTTGCGATAATGTCCTTTGGCTTGGCGCCTGCGCAATATATGGTCCCGGTGACATCTACAGGGGACATGTGCCATGAAAGACATCCTTTCCGAGCTGGAAGACCGCCGCGAAGACGCGCGGCTGGGCGGCGGCCAGCGCCGCATCGACGCACAGCATGGGCGCGGCAAGCTGACAGCCCGCGAACGGATCGAGCTGTTGCTGGACGAGGACAGCTTCGAAGAATTCGACATGTTCGTCAGCCACCGCTGCACCGATTTCGGCATGGAAGACAACAAGCCCGCAGGGGACGGCGTGGTCACCGGCTGGGGCACCATCAACGGCCGCCAGGTCTATGTCTTCTCCCAGGATTTCACCGTGCTGGGCGGCTCGGTCTCCGCGACCCACGCCCAGAAAATCTGCAAGATCATGGACATGGCGGTGCAGAACGGCGCGCCGGTGATCGGCATCAACGATTCCGGCGGCGCCCGCATCCAGGAAGGCGTCGATGCCCTGGCCGGCTACGCCGAAATCTTTCAGCGCAACATCATGGCCTCCGGCGTGATCCCGCAGATCTCCGTCATCATGGGGCCTTGCGCGGGCGGCGCGGTCTATTCGCCCGCGATGACCGACTTCATCTTCATGGTCAAGGACACCTCCTACATGTTCGTGACCGGCCCGGACGTGGTGAAAACCGTGACCAACGAGGTGGTGACGGCTGAGGAACTGGGCGGCGCCTCCACCCACACCCGGAAATCCTCCGTCGCTGACGGAGCGTTTGAAAACGATGTGGAAGCCCTGGCCGAAGTCCGCCGCCTGGTTGACTTCCTGCCGCTCAACAACCGCGAAAAACCGCCGGTGCGTCCGTTCTTCGACGAGCCTGGCCGCCTGGAGAGCAGCCTGGACACTCTGATCCCGGAAAACCCCAACAGCCCCTACGACATGAAGGAGCTGATCACCAAGGTCGCGGACGAGGGCGATTTCTACGAGATCCAAGAGGATTTCGCCAAGAACATCATCACCGGCTTCATCCGTCTCGAAGGCCAGACCGTCGGCGTCGTCGCCAACCAGCCGATGGTGCTGGCCGGCTGCCTCGACATCGACTCCAGCCGCAAGGCCGCCCGTTTCGTGCGCTTCTGCGACTGTTTCGAAATCCCGATCCTGACCTTCGTCGACGTGCCGGGCTTCCTGCCGGGCACCTCGCAGGAATACGGCGGCGTCATTAAGCACGGCGCCAAGCTGCTGTTCGCCTATGGCGAAGCCACCGTGCCGAAGGTCACCGTGATCACCCGCAAGGCCTATGGCGGCGCCTATGACGTGATGGCCTCCAAGCACCTGCGCGGCGACTTCAACTATGCCTGGCCGACCGCCGAGATCGCGGTGATGGGCGCCAAGGGCGCCACCGAGATCATCCACCGCGCCGATCTGAACGATCCCGAGAAGATCGCCCAGAAAACCGCGGAGTATGAAGACCGGTTCGCCAACCCCTTCGTGGCGGCTGAGCGCGGCTTCATCGACGAGGTGATCATGCCCCAGTCCACCCGCCGCCGGGTCAGCCGCGCCTTTGCCTCTCTGCGGGGCAAGCAGCTGAAGAACCCGTGGAAAAAGCACGACAACATTCCGCTGTGAGTTGGTAATGGCAGATCAGAGCGAAATTGAGGCTGTGACTTTCGGTTCTGGTCGTGTGCCGCTGGAATATCTTGATTTTTTTGAGGTTTCCAACGGACGCGATGCGCGTGAAGTCATGCTCGCCGTGTTCCGCTCTGATCTCGGCCGGGAGTTGAACTCCCGGGAACCATCGTCTCAGGAAGTTTCTTCCATACGCGCAACCGTCTCTCTCATGGTGCGGTTTGCCGCTTCTACGGATGCTGGCTTGCCAGATGACTACTTCGTGGAGCTGGTAAATGGACCTGAGGCGGACTACCGGACCATCCCGCCAAGCAGGCGCGTGGTCTTTGGTCTTGAAAACTTAAACTGGAAAACCGGCGACCTGATCCGGATCGAAGTGTCTGAATGACCCGCAGCCGTTGGCATATCATCCGCACGGACAGCAGCCTGACGCTGTCGCGCCGTCTGCCTGCGCAGTTTGATGTGGCGGCGGTGACGGTGCTGCCCGCGGGCGACCCGCTGCGGCTGGCGCATCAGATCCGCCAGGACATGTGGCGCAAGCTGCAATCTTTGCGCGGCTTTTCCCCGGTGGTGGAAATCACCGCCGAGGGGCAGGGGGTCAAGGTGCGGGCAGGCGGCCAGGTGATGGGCCGGGTGCCGTCCAATGCCGCCGGGCTTATCGCTGAGGTTCTGGAAAATGCGTCCAGCCGGGCCCGCTGGGTCCGCCATGCCGGCGGGCGGCAGGGTGCCGCGCTGCGTGATTCCCGGGCAGATGCGAAGGATTCGCACAGATTCGCGGCAAAAATTGACATGAAGGGCGAATCAGCGTCATGATCCGCTCCAGCCGATATCAGACAGCGCGCGCCACTAGCGCAGCGCCTGCAGCTCCGGCCGGAGGAGCCCGGGAAACCGGGGGCCGGGGCTGCGGATATCTGGCGGCCATCCCCTTTGCGCTCATTGCCCAGGCCGCGGCGGCCGCAGACGCCATTGCCGTGCCTTCGGGCCAGCTCGTGACCCTGGCAGAAGTGCTGCTGGACGAGGCGCCCGGCCAGCCGGGCCAGCCGCCGCAGCTCTGGGCGCGGTTCCGCTTCCTGGCGCCGCAGATCGCCCGCGGCACCGGCACCGTCAGCTATGACACCGCGGCCCCCGACATGGACCACCTGTGCGGCACCCTGGCGCTGCCCTATCTGGCCGAACACGGGATGACCGCTGCGCGGGTGGTGATATCGCTGTCCGACCGGGAGCTGCCCTTTGGCGCGCAGGACCCGGAAGCGACCCAGTTCTTCGAGGCCTACCGCCCCGACGGCGCGGCCTGCATGTGGGAGGCTTTCTGATGCGTCCACAACATCTTGCGGGGCAAAGCTTAGATCGGCAAAAACTTGCGGCATTGCAGCCACAGCGCTGCCATTTGCCGCGATTTGGATGTGACTTGGCTGCAAACCCGGCTATCCTCAGCACGGGCAGTTGTTTGACTGCCTTCGCATTGAGGTTGAGGCATGCGGCGGGCGCAGCCCCCGCAGGTTTCACGAATTTTATCAGGAGACAGAAATGTCCAAGAGCATCAAGCTTATCGCCCTGGCCGGCCTGCTGGCCGCTGTTACCGCCTGCGCCCAGCAGGAAGAAGAGTTCGTCGTGGTTGAGCCGCAGCCGGTCTCGCAAGAGCCGGAATTCACCGGCAAGTACAACTAATCCCTACAGGGGTCCGGCCCTGCGGCCGGCCCCCGCCGCCCCGTGGGGTGCCGGACCGGAGGCACCCAAATGCTGAAACACCGCGGGTTCCCGGGCCGTATGCCCGGCACTGATTTCCAATTCACCATCCGCCGCCCCAACCCCAAAGGGGTCACGCCGCTGATCCGGCGCGAGCGCTTCCGCGACCGCAAGCACGTCGACAGGCGTGTCGACCAGACGTTCATGCAGGCTCTGTGGGAGCATTTCGGCGACCAGCCGTTCGAGCGCGGCAACCTTGATGCAGGCCGCCTCAGCTGGCTGTTCGGCCGCGAGGTGGTTCCCGCCGAAGATCCGTTTGATCCCGAAAGCTATGAGGCGCTGCTGGTCATTGACGAGGCGGTCGCACGCGCCTCCTTCCCGGAGGCGTTCAACTGATGCAGGCGCCCCGCACGCATACCGCGCCCGCATCCCCGCAAGGCTGCTTGCGGGGCAGGGCTGTGCGCTGCGGGGCGGCCCGCCGGTCAGAAGTCCAGCTGCACCGCCAGCTGGATCCGGTCGCCGTCAAAACTGTTGCCGGAGATCGTGTCGTTGCGCTCGCCAAAGATGTACTCGGCGCTGAACGTCAGATTGTCGGCCGGGCTGTAGAACGCATTCACGTGGATGGTCTCCAACTCGGTGAACGACAGCGTGCCGGTCGAGGTCGGCAGATCGTAATCTTCACGCCCGTAAGCGATACCGACGTTCCACTGGTCGTTGATCTGCTGCCGGAACTCCAGCGTATAGCCGTCGACGTCATTGGCCTGGCCGCCGGAGATGGCATCGCCAAGCCCGATCAGCAGCGGGCCGATCGCTTCGCCGGTGACATATGTGGCCTGGAACAGGCCGCCATTCCACGGGGTGATCGCACCCGACAGGGTGACGCCGGTCTGGTCCGTCTCGACGCCGCCGCTTACGGCATTGCCGGTCAGGCCGGCAATCCGGGCGGTGACCACGTCATTGCTGTACTGCACCGCTGCGGTGAAGACCGGGTCGTCGGACGGCACCGCGCTTTCTTCGATCGACAGGCTGTAATCGAACCCGTTGCCGAAGCTGTTGCTGTAGCGCACCTGCGGCCTGCGGGCGAAGGCGATGCCGACCGGGCCGTTGAATTCCACCGAGGCCGGATACTGGCCGATGGGCATGAAATTGGTCCAGGTCTGGCCGATCAGCCAGTGGTCGCCGATCTGGATATTGGCATGGCGCACCCGCAGCTCCGGGCTGCTGGAAGAACCGCCGAACAGGTCCAGTTCAAGCTGGCCCTGAAGCAGGCCGACACCGGTTTGGGTGCTGGTACGGATCCCCAGACGCGTTTGACGGATGGTTGCGTCGAACCTGCCATCGGTGGCGTTCACCGGTTCACCGATGTTGTTCACGAATGCGCTGTCACCCTGGATGAAGTCGAAGTCGTAAAAGAAATCGGCCTTCACATAGCCGTAGATATCGACCGACGTGCCGCCAAGCCGGAAGTCGCCGGGGATGCTGCCGGCCTGCTGGTTCTCCGCTTCCAGCGCCTCGACCCGCGCGCGCAGGTCCAGCAGTTCGGACTGGGTGTCCGCCTGCGCCAGCCCGGCACCGCCGGCGAGGGCTGCAGCAGCCAGGGTCAATGGCCGGTTAAGTACTCTTTTCATAGGGTTATCCCTCCTCCTCATGTGATGTCCCGCAAGGCTCCCACGCCGTTCGTGCAACGGGAAATGACATCCGGGAGAGCCGCCGTTACCAGCCGCGCCGCAAAAAGTGACGCAGGCTCGCGCGCCAATGCCGGGCGTGTGAGGCCGCACGCCAACCCCGTGCCGGCACAGCGGATTTCCCTTGCCGCACCGGGCGGCTGCTCACGCGCTGTCCGGCTGCGGGGCTGCCCTGGCTCACGGCAGCGTCGCCTGCGTCACGGATATGTGACGGCGCTGATGCGCACCCGCGGCAACCGTCCGGCAACCGCCCGTAACGTCGGCGTGAACTTGCACACGGGTCTCGCGAAACAGCGGGAACTTGCCCAAATCCGCGGCGCTGGAAATCCGGGGCTTACAGCAGCCTTCGGGGCGTGCATCGTGAACCTGGCAGCGCAGCCACGCTGCCGTGCCGAGCATCTGTTCCGGCCCCTTCGCCTGAACGGGCAGGTACGCGACCCCATCCGCGGCCTGCCCGTCTTTTATCCCCTTCAGGCAGCGGCGGAAGCTTGCCGTTCTACCCCCCCGATGCGGCAAGCCTCCGCCCAACTGGAGGGCGGTGCATTTGCGCCGTTGCGCAACGCCTTGTTGCCTGCAAATTCCGGCGGGACAATCACGTCCCCGGAAGAAGGAACATGGACATGCGGGCAAAATCTCTTATCGCAGCGCTCTCGCTGTGCGGCCTGGCGGCGGCCTGTGGCGACACCACCGGCGAGCGCGTCGTCTACGGCGCCGGCGCGGGCGCGGCGGGCGCTGCGCTGCTCGACGCCAACCTGGTCACCGGCGCCGCTGTCGGCGTTGCCGCAAACCTCGTCTACTGCGAACAGAACCCCCGCAAATGCTGAGGCTGCTGCCGCAGCTCTGAACAGCCGCCCCGCCGGGGCCGGCCATCCTGTCGCGCTGACGCCGTGCCTGGGCTTGCCCCGGGCGCGGCGTTTTGCATTCCGGAATACCAAGAAACAAGGGACTGCCTATGTTTGATAAGATCCTGATCGCCAACCGGGGCGAGATCGCCTGCCGCGTGATCAAAACCGCGCGGAAAATGGGCATCAAGACCGTTGCCATCTACTCCGACGCCGACAAGCAGGCCCTGCATGTGCAGATGGCCGACGAGGCTGTCCACATCGGCCCGCCGCCGGCCAACCAGTCCTATATCGTCATCGACAAGGTGATGGAGGCGATCCGCAAGACCGGCGCCCAGGCGGTGCATCCGGGCTACGGCTTCCTGTCCGAGAACTCCAAATTCGCCGAGGCCCTGGCCGCCGAAGGCGTCGCCTTTGTCGGCCCGCCGGTGAATGCGATTGAAAGCATGGGCGACAAGATCACCTCCAAGAAAATCGCCCAGGAGGCCGGCGTCTCCACCGTGCCCGGCTACATGGGCCTGATTGCCGATGCCGACGAGGCGGTGAAGATTTCGAATGAGATCGGCTACCCGGTGATGATCAAGGCCTCCGCCGGCGGCGGCGGCAAGGGGATGCGGATCGCCTGGAACGACGAAGAGGCCCGCGAAGGCTTCCAGTCCTCCAAGAACGAGGCCGCGAACTCCTTTGGCGACGACCGGATCTTCATCGAGAAGTTCGTGACCCAGCCGCGCCATATCGAAATCCAGGTGCTCTGCGACACGCACGGTAACGGCATCTACCTGGGCGAGCGCGAATGCTCGATCCAGCGCCGCAACCAGAAGGTCGTCGAAGAAGCGCCGTCGCCGTTCCTGGACGAAGAAACCCGCAAGGCGATGGGCGAACAGGCCGTCGCCCTGGCCAAGGCGGTGGGCTATGCCTCTGCCGGCACCGTGGAATTCATCGTCGATGGCGACAAGAACTTCTACTTCCTGGAAATGAACACCCGCCTGCAGGTGGAACACCCGGTCACGGAGCTGATCACCGGCGTCGACCTGGTGGAACAGATGATCCGCGTCGCCGCCGGCGGGGAACTGCCGCTGCGCCAGGAAGATGTTAAGCTCACCGGCTGGGCGATTGAAAACCGCCTCTATGCCGAAGATCCCTACCGCGGCTTCCTGCCCTCCATCGGCCGTCTGACCCGCTACCGCCCGCCGCAGGAAACCGCTGCCGGGCCGATGCTGGAAAACGGCAAGTGGCAGGGCGATGCGCCAGCGGGCGAGACCGCCGTGCGCAACGACACCGGCGTCTATGAGGGCGGCGAGATCTCGATGTACTACGACCCGATGATCGCCAAGCTCTGCACCTGGGCGCCGACCCGCGAAGAGGCGATCGACGCGATGCGGATCGCGCTGGACAGCTTCGAGGTGGAGGGCATCGGCCACAACCTGCCGTTCCTGTCGGCGGTGATGGACCACCCGAAATTCATCTCCGGCGACATGACCACCGCCTTCATCGCCGAGGAATACCCGGAAGGCTTCGAGGGCGTGGAACTGCACAGCGACGACCTGCGCAAGATCGCTGCCGCCTGCGCCGCGATGCACCGGGTTGCCGAAATCCGCCGCACCCGCGTTTCCGGCCGGATGGACAACCACGAGCGCAAGGTCGGCACCGACTGGGTGGTCAGCCTGCAGGGCCAGTCCTTTGACGTGGTGATCGACGCCGACCGCGAAGGCGCCACGGTGAACTTCCAGGGCGGCGGCAGCTACCGTGTCACCTCCGACTGGACCCCGGGCGACCAGCTGGCCACCGTGAAAGTCAACGGCGAGACCCTGGTGCTGAAGACCGGCAAGGCGACCCAGGGCTTCCGCATCCGCTCCCGCGGCGCCGACTTGGCCGTAAAGGTGCGCACCCCGCGCCAGGCCGAGCTGGCCGCGCTGATGCCGGAAAAGGTCGCGCCCGACACCTCCAAACTGCTGCTTTGCCCGATGCCCGGCCTCATTGTGAAGGTCGATGTCGAAGTGGGGCAGGAGGTCCAGGAGGGCCAGAACTTGTGCACCGTCGAAGCCATGAAGATGGAAAACATCCTGCGCGCCGAGCGCAAGGGTGTGGTGTCCAAGATCAACGCCGCGCCGGGCGACAGCCTGGCGGTCGACGATGTGATCATGGAATTCGAATAATGCATCTCGGGGCAGGCACATATGCAGCCGGGCAGGCGGGTTATCCCGCCCCTGCTGCCGTGCCTGCCCCGGCGCAGGGTGCGCCATGCACCGAATCTTCAGAAAATTCTGCGACACTGCGGCGGTTTGACGACCTCAAGGTGCCGCATGACCCGTCTCCTGACCTGCCTGTTGACCGCTCTGGCGTTTCTGCCGGCCTGTGCCTTGGACAAGGAGGCGGCCCTGCGCGCCCAGCTGTCCGCCTGGGTGGAGCTGGGGGAGACGTTTTTCTTCCAAAGCTCGATGAGCTGCACTGCAGCGGTGTTCCACACCGCGGAGAACCCGCGCATCACCTCGCTGGTGAAACGCGCCCGCTCGCTCAACACCGGCATGACGATGCTGGAGAGCGGCGAGCCGGTGATGTTTGCCGTGGCCGGCAAATCCCCCAACGCGGTAACAGAGGACATCATGTCCCGCGACCTGCCGCAGGGGCTGGAGGTGCTGAACTCCGGGCTGGCGGGGCTCAGCTGCATGACCGATCTGGTCAAATCGGTGTATTATCAGGCGATCCGCAATCCGTCCTCCACCCTGGTCTTCGTGCCGGAAACCGGCGCCATGGTGGTCTTGGACAAACAGGCAATGGCGCTGATCTACGTCCGCGGCAACGGCTGAGCGGACGTGCGGGGCGGGCTCACTCGCCGCGCCGCTCTTCCACTTCGCGCAGCCGGTCCGGGAATTTGTCGATGGTGCGGGACAATTCGCGCACCGTCCAGGGGTGCGGCTTCCTCAGCTTGACGCCGCCGTCCTTGCCCACCAGCACCAGCATGAACCCGCGCGGCCGCAGCTTCTTGCGCAGCGCGGATTTGGCGGCCGGGTCGGTATCGGTCAGCACCACAACATCGCGCTTGCGCAATGCTTCGGCGCCCTGCATCAGCCGCTCGATCTGCTCATGGTACCGCGGGTCCTCGGGGCTGTCGGCGAACACCACCACCGGCCGGTGCGTCCACTGGAATTCCTCCAGCGCCACGTCATACCCGGGCTGGATCAAATCGGATGTGCTGCCATCGGCCGCCACCGACGCCAGCGGAAGAAAACCTGCCAAAACAACGGTTAGGATTGCTCTCATGATCTCTCCTGTCCCGTTGAATATATGCACCGTAACGGCAAATGCGACCGCGAAGTCTGCGGCTTGGCCAAAAAATATCATCGTTAACGGGATAATGAGGGGTTGCCGGCCATGATTGTGCAATTCCCGACGACCGGGCTGCGGCCTGCGGCCCTCCAGCAGAGGTCCCGTACAACGATGAAAGTCATCCTTCACACCGGCGCGCATCGTTGCGCAACGACATCGTTCCAGGAATACATGCGCCAGAACGCGCAGCCGCTGGCCTGCCAGGGCATCGGCTTCTGGGGACCGTACCGCACCCGCGGCGGGGCGCTGTTCCACGGCATCCAGCCCGGCCCGGCGCCTGTCACCGGCCGCGATCTGGTGCAGCGGGCCAAGGGGCGGCTGCAGCTGCAAATGGCGGCCAGCCGCGAGGCAGGCGTGCAGCAGCTGCTGGTCAGCGAGGAAAACATGCTTGGCGCGGTCCGCGCCAACCTGCGCCTCGGCGACCTCTACAGCGGCGCGGGGGAGCGTATGGCGCGCTTTGCCGAGGCTTTTGGCGGCGCGGTGACCGATGTGGCGCTGTCGATCCGCAGCCTTGACGGCTACTGGACCTCGGCGCTGGCCTATGCGGTGGCGCGCGGCCACAAGATGCCCACGGCGAACAGCCTGGACCGGCTGGCGCGGGGGCCGCGCAGCTGGCGCGACGTGATCACCGACATTGCCTGCGCCATGCCCGGCGTGCGCCTGCATGTGCTGCCGTTCGAAACCTTCGGCGCCCGGCCCGAGGCGGCGCTGGCGTCCCTCACCGGCCTCAAGGCACCGCGCACCCATGCGCGGGTGCGCCTGAATGCGTCGCTCTGCCTGCAGGACCTGCGCGCCAGCCTGCCGTCCTCCGCAGCGGCTCAGCTGCCAGAGGGCACAGGCCGCTGGCGCCCCTTCACAGACGCGCAGACCGCATATCTGCGCGAGGCCTATGCCGACGACATGATGTGGCTTGCGGGCGGGGCGGACGGCCTCGCCGCGCTGGCGCACGACCCGGATAAACTGGCGGCGGGCACGAACCCGCCCCGTATCGCACTGACAAGAGGAAGACCTGATGACAAACAAAGACGAATGGCGGGCTCTGGCTGAGAAAGAGCTGCGCGGACGGGCGGTCGATGACCTCAACTGGCAGACGCTGGAAGGCATCGAGGTCAAGCCGCTCTATACCGAAGACGACACCCGGGATCTGCCCCACATGGGCACGCTGCCCGGGTTCGGCCCCTTCACCCGCGGGGTGAAGGCCACCATGTACGCAGGCCGCCCCTGGACCATCCGCCAGTATGCGGGCTTCTCCACGGCGGAGGAATCCAACGCGTTTTACCGCCGCAACCTGGCCGCCGGCCAGCAGGGCGTCTCGGTCGCCTTCGACCTCGCCACCCACCGCGGCTATGACAGCGACCACCCCCGCGTGGTCGGCGATGTCGGCAAGGCCGGCGTTGCGATTGACAGCGTCGAGGACATGAAGATCCTGTTCGATGGCATCCCGCTCGACAAGGTCTCCGTCTCGATGACCATGAACGGCGCAGTGATCCCGGTCCTGGCCTCCTTCATTGTCGCGGGCGAGGAGCAGGGCCACGACAGATCGCAGCTGGCGGGCACCATCCAGAACGACATCCTGAAGGAGTTCATGGTCCGCAACACCTATATCTATCCGCCGAAACCCTCGATGCGGATCATCTCGGACATTATCGAATACACCTCGAACGAGATGCCCAAGTTCAACTCCATCTCGATCTCCGGCTACCACATGCAGGAGGCCGGCGCGAACCTGGTGCAGGAGCTGGCCTATACCATCGCGGACGGCCGCGAATACGTGCGCGCCGCGATCGACGCCGGCATGGACGTGGACAAATTCGCAGGCCGCCTGAGCTTCTTCTTCGCGATCGGCATGAACTTCTTCATGGAAATCGCCAAGCTGCGCGCCGCCCGCACCCTGTGGCACCGGGTGATGACCGAATTCGGCGCCAAGTCCGAACGCTCCAAGATGCTGCGCACCCACTGCCAGACCTCCGGTGTGTCTCTGCAGGAGCAGGACCCCTACAACAACGTGATCCGCACCGCCTATGAGGCGATGTCGGCAGTGCTCGGCGGCACCCAAAGCTTGCACACCAACGCGCTGGATGAGGCGATCGCGCTGCCCACCGATTTCTCCGCCCGCATTGCCCGCAACACCCAGCTGGTGCTGCAGGAGGAAACCGGCGTTACCAACGTGGTCGACCCGCTGGCCGGCTCCTACTACATCGAAAGCCTCACCAACGAACTGGTCGAAAAGGCCTGGGCTCTGATGGAAGAGGTTGAGGAGATGGGCGGCATGACCAAGGCCGTCGAATCCGGGATGCCCAAGCTGCGCATCGAGGAATCGGCCGCCCGCCGCCAGGCGATGATCGACCGCGGCGAAGAGGTTGTGGTTGGCGTCAACAAGTACCGCAAGGACAAGGAAGACCCGATCGACATCCTCGACGTGGACAACCACGCGGTGCGCGAGTCGCAGATCGCCCGCCTTGAGACGATGCGCAAGACCCGCGACGAGGCCGCCTGCCAGGCTGCTTTGGAAGAACTCACCCGCCGCGCCAGGGAAGGCAGCGGCAACCTCCTGGAAGCCGCAGTCGAAGCCGCCCGCGCGCGGGCCTCAGTCGGAGAGATCTCCATGGCAATGGAAAAGGAATTCGGCCGCCACCGCGCCGAGGTGAAAACCCTGGCGGGCGTCTACGGCGCTGCCTACGAAGGCGATGAGGGCTTTGCCGCGATCCAGAAGTCGATCGAGGACTTTGCCGAAGAAGAGGGCCGCCGCCCGCGTCTGCTGGTTGTGAAAATGGGCCAGGACGGCCACGACCGCGGCGCCAAGGTGATCGCCACCGCCTTCGCCGACATCGGTTTCGACGTCGACGTCGGCCCGCTGTTCCAGACCCCGGAAGAAGCCGCCCAGGACGCCATCGACAACGATGTGCATGTGATCGGCATCTCCAGCCAGGCCGCGGGCCACAAGACCCTGGCACCGCAGCTGGTCGAGGCGCTGAAGGCCGAAGGCGCAGAGGACATTCTGGTCATCTGCGGCGGGGTGATCCCGCAGCAGGACTACGAGTTCCTGTATTCCAAGGGCGTCAAGGCGATCTTCGGCCCCGGCACCAACATTCCGGAAGCGGCCCAGGACATCCTGCGCCTGATCCGCGAAGCGCGCCCTTAAGCAAACAACGGGCCTTGCGGGGCAGGGAGGCTCTCCCGCTCCCGCAGGGACCCGCCCTTCGGGCCGCCCCCTTGGCGGCTTTGGGTCCGGCAGCCCGCCCCGATGGGGCGGGCTGCCTGCATCGCACGCCGGATGGCGTGCGATGCCGCGCCCAACGGGCGCGGATGTGCCAAAGGCACAAGCCGCCGCCGGGCGGGAGATCCTGTTTTTCAGAGGCTTGATGCTGCCAGCCGCAGCTTTTCGCCGGGGCGGCGGCGCCATGCCTTGGCAAATCTGCGCGGCGGTGGTTGAGTGGCGCCATGCTGCGCTCCAAACGCCCTCAGATCCTCACCGGCATGGCCCTCGGCGCCCTCTGGGGCGTGCTGGTCACCGGCCTGCCGCAATGGCTGGGCCTGCCCTATATCCCGGCCCCCATCGCCTTGCCCGGCGCCTTCCTTGCACCCGGTCTGGTGCTGGCGCTGCTCATCGGCCGCCTGGCGCAGCGGCGGTTCTTCGACTACGCGATCATCGACGGGCAGCCCTTTTCTCCCGGTTCTGGGGCGGAAACCGACCAGCGGGTGCTGACCAATACCCTCGAACAGCTGGTGCTGGCGCTGGTCCTCTGGCCCTTTGCCGCCGTCACCCTGGGAGGCGCCGTGGCGATTGCCCTTGGCCTGTCCTTTGCGCTGATGCGGGTTTTGTTCTGGGCGGGCTACCACCTGTCGCCGCCCCTGCGCGGGCTGGGGTTTGCCGGGACGTTTTACCCGACCGTGATTGCCGGGGTCTGGGCGCTGGCAGTGTGGCTGTGAGGCTTGCGCCCGGAAACAAGCCGCAGGCGGCGTGCCGCCACCATTTCCCGCCTTGCACCCCGCCGCAGCGCCGCTAGTCTCACGCGCAAAAAGGGGAGGGCGGATATGATACTCGATCACCTGGCAGTGGCCGGCGCAACGCTGGAGGAGGCCGTTGCCCACACGGAAGAAGCCCTCGGCATCCCCCTCGGCCCCGGCGGCTCCCACGCCCGCTTTGGCACCCATAACCGGCTGGCCGGGCTGGAGGATGGCCTCTATCTGGAAGCCATCGCCATCGACCCCGACGCCCGGCCGCAGGAGCAGCCGCGCTGGTTCAACCTCGACCGGTTCGAAGGCCCCGCACGGCTGAGCAACTGGATTCTGCGCAGCGAGGACCTGGAGGCGGAGAAACCCCTGCTGCCGCCCCATGCGCAGCGCCACGTGCAGATGCAGCGCGGGGACCTCAGCTGGCTGATGACGGTGCCTGCGGACGGGCTGCTGCCGTTCGCCAATCTCTTCCCCGCGGTTCTTGAATGGCAGGCAGAGCCGCCCGCCGCCAGGCTGCCGCAATCGGGCTGCCGCCTGCGCCGCCTGATCGTCAGCCACCCGGAGGCCGCCGCGCTGCAGGCGGCGCTGGACCGCATCCTCAGCGACCCGCGCGTCGAGGTGGAGCCGGGCGCGCCCGCTATGATGGCGGAATTCGCCACCCCGCATGGCACCAGGCTGCTCAGATGATCGTCCGCCCCGCAACCGACGCCGACGCCGAGGCCGTCTGCGCCATCGTCAACTGGGTGATCCGCGACACCCTGGCGACCTTCAACACTATTGAAAAGACGCCGGAGCAGGTGCGCGGCCAGATCGCCGCCAGCAACGGCGCCTATCTGGTGGCGGAGCAGGACGGCAGCATCCTCGGACACGCGCACTATTTCCCGTTCCGCTCCGGCCCCGGCTACCGCTTCACGGCTGAGCACACCATCCACCTGCTGCCCGCGGCACAGGGGCAGGGGGCAGGGCGGGCGCTGATGCAGGCGCTGGAAGCCAGGGCAAAGGAGGCGGGGCTGCACGTTCTGATCGCCAGCGTCAGCAGCGCCAACCCCGGCGCCATCGCCTTTCACGCCGCCCTTGGCTACGTTGAAACCGCCCGGATGCCGGAGCTCGGCTGTAAGAACGGCCTTTGGCTGGACACTGTTTTCATGCAGAAAATCCTGACACCGGGCATTCCCGCCCCTGACAGTTCCGTCAATCCCGGATAGGCTGAGCCCATGTCACTTTGGACCCGCATATCCGACGCGCTCTCCGCGCTTGCCGCAGGCGAAGGCCTCAGCGAAGTCTTCGACCGCCTGCGCGCCCCGCCCGAGCGCACCGTGGCCTTTGCCATTGCCGTCATTGCGCTTGGCGCCAAGATGGCCAAGGCCGACGGCCAGGTCACGCGGGACGAGGTCACCGCCTTCCGCGAGGTGTTCCAGATCGCCCAGGACGACGAGACCGGCGCGGCGCGGGTGTTCAACATGGCGCGCACCGACGTGGCGGGCTACCAGGAATACGCCCGCCGCATCCAGAAGATGTTTGCCGACGACCCGACCACGCTCTGCGATCTGATGGAGGGGCTCTTTCACATCGCCATGGCCGACGGGTTCTATCATCCCGGCGAGAATGAGTTTCTGGAGGAGGTCAGCCGCATCTTCGGCCAGTCGCCGCAGCAGTTCCAGGCG
This sequence comes from Leisingera aquaemixtae, assembly GCF_006740765.1. Taxonomy (GTDB): domain Bacteria; phylum Pseudomonadota; class Alphaproteobacteria; order Rhodobacterales; family Rhodobacteraceae; genus Leisingera; species Leisingera aquaemixtae. Next base: position 1,949,745 of record NZ_CP041159.1, on the reverse strand, counting down.
CTGCGCGCCCGCTTCGTGCCGGATGCGCCCAAGGATCCCTACACGGTGCTGGGCGTCAGCCCGGAGATGAGCAAGGAAGACATCCGCAAGCACTGGCGCAAGCTGGTGCGCGACACCCACCCGGATGCGATGATCGCCCGCGGCGTGCCGGAGGAAGCGGTGCGGCTGGCGGAAAAGCGGATGAGCGACATCAACCGCGCCTGGGATGAAATCAGCGGGTGCGGCGGCAATGCGGCTGGCCACGTATAATATCGAATGGTTCGCCTATCTGTTCGATAAGAACGACCGGCTGATGCTGGACGGCAAGCCGTCGGGCGTTTACGGCGTCGACCGCTATACACAGGGGCGCGCGATTGCCCATGTGCTGCGCCGCCTGGACGCCGATGCCGTGATGGTGATCGAGGCCCCCAACACGGGACGCACCCAGCGCACCACCCGCGCGCTGGAGGCCTTTGCGGCAGAGGCCGGGCTGCGCGCCTGCGAGGCGGTCACCGGGTTCCCCAATGACACCCATCAGGAGATCGCGCTGCTTTATGATCCCGAAGTGCTGGATGCGGTGCATGACGCCCGCGCCAGCGCCGCCGCGCCGCAGTTCAACGGCGTGTTTGAAATCGACCTGGATGTGGACGACCAGCGGGACACGGTTGCCTTCTCCAAACCGCCGCTGGAGCTGGCGGTCACCACCCGTGGCGGCACCGCGCTGCGGATGATCGGGGCGCATCTGAAGTCCAAGGCGCCGCATGGGGCCAACGGGCCGGAGGAGATCACCACTCTGTCCATCGCCAACCAGCGCAAGCAGCTGGCGCAGGCGAACTGGCTGCACCGGCGGGTGGCGGAGCATGTGGCCGCGGGCGAGCATGTGATCGTTCTGGGCGACCTCAACGACGGCCCCGGCGCTGACGACTACGAAAAGCACTTCGGCCAGTCTTCCATCGAGATCGTCCTGGGTGATCTGCTGAACGACCCCAACGCGCAATCCCTGCTGCAGCCGCGCGCCACCTCGCTGCCCAGCACCTCGCGGTTTTACAACCCTGACACCAAACGCTATTTCCCGGCGCTGCTGGACTATGTGATGATCTCGCACAGCCTGATGAGGTTTAGCCCGCAGTGGCGGATCTGGCACCCGTTCGACGATGCGGAATGCTACGCCGACGAGGACCTGCGCGACGCGCTGCTCAAGGCTTCCGACCACTTCCCGGTGACGCTGGATATCGCGCTGGAGTGATGGCGGGGACCCGGACGGGCCATAATCCCCGGCCATGCCGCCGCCATATAATGCTTATTCAGCGATGGTTGTTGTGACGATCACTTCAGCCGCCGCAACGTCTCCGATACGATCCCAGGCTTCTTCAGGAACATCCAGGTCTGCGGCCTTCTCCACAAAATCTGCATCTTCTGACGCAAAAAGCCGTTCCCTGTACTGGGTAAGGCTCTCTTCAGGCTGGTCGAGTCTTTCCCATAGCGACCAGATTTCTTTTTTAACGTCTGCCAGCAGGCCAGGCTCTTCGCCCGAAATATAGCTTTCGATCAGCGCTTCCAGTTCCGCCCAGGTCTCCAGATTATTCTGAGCCAGCGCATAATAGTCCATCAGGGCGCGGCGGCTGATAAAGGCGGACTGCACAGCGATAGTGCCTTCCGGGCGCATATGGGCGATGACGGATGTTGTGCTGGTGCTCGCATCCACATCGCCAGTAACTTCCACCGGCAGCCCTCTGGGTGTCAGCTTGGCGCTGGCCTCAATCCCGGCTGCAATGTCGCTGTCGATTGCCTGCTGCGTGATCAGTTTGCCGGTGAAGACAGACGACACCAGCAGTCCGGGGCCCATCGGAATACTGGCAGGCGGAAAAAGCGCCTCGCAGTCAGGACTATCCCCTGTAGGGGACACCAATTCGATTGCACCGGCCATCGGGTAAGCCAGGGACGTTCTCACCAGTACCGACTGGACGCTTCTGCGAACATTCCTGTTGAACTGAGCCTCGGCGGAAGCGGGGATGCCGTAAACGCTTGCGCTTCCCCCAAGACCCAAGGTAACCGCCGATTTCCGCGACAGCGAAACGGATACGGATTCCGTTGTGGTGTCTTCTTCAATCTCAAGTCCCGGGTAGCATTTGGCGCTTTCAAACAGCCGCTGTTCATCCTGGATGCGGATGACTTCGCCAACTTCCACATCGTACCGGAGGTGCAGAGGCATGGCCTTGAAATGCGAAAAAGCCGTGCGCGCGAAGGACGCCCGAAGCTTTGTCAGTGCCTCGGCTAGTTCACTTGCGTGAACCGCAGCAGGGGAAACGGCGAGGATCAAAGTTAATAGGAAAACCCAAAGGGAGCGCATGAAGTGGTCTCCTTGTACAAATTAACATACCAAGCCAGATTACACTAATTTGTTGTGGCTTAATATCTATAAGGTTGTGCCAGCGGCAAAGTGCTCTGAATGTTTTCGGGCCGAAGACACACCCGGCCCGGCACCATTTTCCACCCCCTCTGTTCGCGCAGCGCGGGTGCCCCTATATTAGCCCCATGAAACAGATCCTTCTGCCCGCCGCCCTGATTGCCCTCATCTCCAGCCCGCTTGCCGCCCAGGAGGCGGAAGGGGAGGACAGCGGCCCCTCGCTGATGGAGCGCGGGGCGGAGCTGTTCTGGGAGGGCCTGCGCCAGGAGATGGCGCCGGCACTGGAAGACCTGCAGGGCATGATGGAGGAGATCGGCCCGGCGATGGGCGCGTTCCTGGCTGAGATGGGACCCGCGCTGGCGGAAATCGCCAAGGAGGTGGAGGATTGGAGCGTCTATGAGATGCCCGAGATCCTGCCCAACGGCGATATCATCATCCGCAAAAAGCCCAAGGACAACGCGCCCGCCGACAAGGAAACCGCCGAAGAGGAAGGCGTGACCGAGATCTGACGCCCTCCGCCTGGGTTATTCGGTCTCCGGCGGCGGGGCGGGCTTGCTGAATTTCAGGTCGATCTCCGCCTCCAGCGCCTTGCCCAGCGATTGCAGCCGGGCCTCGGCGACCTCTCCGTACAGCGGCCGCGCCGCATCCGGCAGTTCCACATGCAGCACCCGCTTGCGCGGCTGCCAGCGCAGGGAGCCGATGTTGCCGTTGCCGGTGACCATCAGCATGGCGCCGAAGCGCATCGCCTTGCCCAGAACCTCGGCCTCGTGCTGCCCCTTCTCGTCCAGCAGATGATAGAGGTATTCGAAACTGCTGCCGCGCCGCTTGTTGCTGTAGCGGTGCAGTAGCGCCAGCCCCAGGAACACCCGCTCCGAATGCTTGAGCCCGCCCAGGTTGGCGCGGGTGGCGTTGTCGAAACAGACCTCGGCGCGGTAATCGGGATGCGCGCGCCAGCTGACGTCATGCAGCAGGCAGGCCGCCTTGACCAGCCGCCGCTTGCTGTGGCGCGCATTGGCGAACAGGGGGCTCACGAAATCATAAAGCGTCTTGCCAAAGCCGGGGACGCGGGCGTCCTTCATCTCGGCAAAGCGCGACGCCTCGATAAGCGGATCGCGGGCGCGCAGCCGCTGCGGCATCTGCTCGTACAACAGCCCCTCGCGGATGCCATAGCTGGAAACCGCGATGTCCTTGGGCTTGAAGGTCTTGACCAGCCGGGTCAGCACGTCGATCGCATAAGGCACCAGCGACATCCGGCTGGCAGAAACGCCGCAGGCGTCGCGCAGCTTGTCGAGGTTGCGGGTCTCGATATAGCGCGCGGTCTCGCGCACGTCCTTGGCCGACATCCGGTATTCATGCAGCACCTTCAGCGGATAGCCGCGCCGGTGCATGTCGATGCGGGCAATCGCGCGCCAGCTGCCGCCGACCAGGAACAGCCGGTCGCGCTGGGTGCCCATCTCTTCCTTCAGCTGCTCGATGACGTCGCGGATGTATTCCTTGCGGCCCCTGCGCCCGCCCTTGACGTCGCACAGCTTCAAGGGTCCCAGCGGCGAGGTCACCCGTCGGCCCACGGTGTTTTCCTGGATCTCCGCCAGCTCCATCGAGGAGCCGCCGATATCGCAGACCAGGCCATAGGCGCCGGGCCAGCCCAGCAGCACGCCCTGCGCCGACAGCCGCGCCTCTTCGCGCCCGTCGATCACGTGGATCTTGAGGCCGGTCTGGCGCAGCACTTCCGCGCAGAATTCCGGCCCGTCCTCGGCGTCGCGCACCGCGGCGGTGGCGACGGCGGACAAGGGCGGCAGCCCCATGCCCTTGGCCAGATACTGGAACCGGTGCAGCGCCGACAGCGCGCGGGCGCGGCCCTCGGGGTTCAGGCGGCCCGAATCCGACAGGCCTGCGCCAAGCGCGCACATGATCTTTTCGTTATAGAAATAGGCCGGGCTGCGGGCGGCGCCGTCGAACACCACTAGGCGGACCGAGTTGGAGCCGACATCGACCACCCCCACGCGGGACAGCGCCCGGGCGCCGGGGTCGTGAAAGATCGGACGCCCGAAGGGGCCCCAATCGGTGCTGGCGGCGGCGGGGTCCTGGGTGACGTTCATGAGGGCTCCGTCTTGCAATCCGCGGTCAGGATCGCCGAAGGGCGGGCAGGGGTCAACCGCTTGCGGCTGCGTCATTTTCCGTTTCCTTCTCCCGGCTTTCCGACAGCACCCGCACCGCCAGGGGCCGGGTCAGGCTGCGTTTTTCGGCCAGCGACAGGTGGTCCAGCCGCCGCACCATCTGCGCGGCGGCGGCAAAGGAGCGGTCCATATGCGCCACCAGGTAGGGAATCACATCGGGCTTCGGCGTGATCTGGCGGTCGTTGAACAGCTTGGCCAGCACCACCGCCAGCAGCTGGTCGTCCGGCGGCTGCAGCTCGGCGTGGGTGGCGGCCTGCACCCGGCTTTGCAGGTCGGGCAGGGTGAGGCCCCAGAGATTGGGCGCGGGCTGGCCGGTCATCACCAGCGCATGGCCCTGCGCCAGAACCAGATTGTGCAGATGGAACAGGGCGTTCTGCCGCTCAGGGTCGGCAGCGATCTGCGGCACGTCCTCCACCGCGATCGGGCCGTGCGCCAGCTCCGGCACCGCCCCGGCTGTCAGCTTTGCGGCGGGAATGATGCGGGCGCCGGTCTGGCTGGCCCAGACATGCGCCAGATGCGACTTGCCGGCGCCCTTGGGGCCGGTCAGCACCAGCTTGCCGCTGGGCCAGGCAAACTGCGGGTCCAAAAGCGCCACCGCCATCGCATTGGAGGGCGCGACAAAGAAATCCTCTCGCCCCAGCGCAGGTTTCGCCGGGAGATCAAAGCTCAGCTGATGTGCCATCTGGTTTATTCCGTTCCCGCGTCCCGGTGGCCCTGGCCCTGATACAGGCGGCTGTCCAGGTACTGCTCGGTCACAAAGCGGGCAACCACCCCCAGCGCCGCCGCCACCGGCACCGCGATCAGCATCCCGACAAAGCCGAACAGGGCGCCGAACACCGACAGTGCCAGCAGCAGCCAGACCGGGTGCAGCCCGACCGAGTCGCCGACCAGCTTGGGCGTCAGGAAGTTGCCCTCGATCACCTGGCCGACGACAAAAATCAGCGCCACCAGCCCGATCGAGACCCAGTCGCCCCAGAACTGGAACAGCGCCAGCCCGATCGCCAGCGCGCCGCCGATCAGCGCGCCAAGATAGGGAATGAAGGTGACCAGCCCGGCAATGAACCCGACGGCGAGGCCAAAGTTCAGCCCCACCAGCATCAGCGCCACCGCGTAATAGGTGCCAAGGATCAGGCAGACCGTGCCCATGCCGCGGATAAAGGACGCCAGCGCCGCGTCGATGTCACCGGCCAGGCGGCGGATCACCGGCTGGTGGTCGCGCGGCAGCAGCTCGTCGATGCGGGCAATCATCCGGTCCCAATCCAGCAGCAGATAGACCGCCACCACCGGCACGATCACCAGAAGCACCACCACATTCAGCAGCGAGACCGCGGAGCCTGCCACCGATTGCAGCACCTGCACCGCGCGCGACTGCAGGGTCTCGGCGAGGGCGGAGATCGCCTGGTGAATGCGGCTGTCCTGTTCAAAGACCGCCGGGAAGCGGTCATTGACGAAGTTGCGCGCATCGCCGATCAGCTTGGGCAGCACATTGGCAAGGTCGATCATCTGGTAGATCAGCGTTGGCACCACCACCAGAAGCAGCAGCACGAACACCACCAGCGTGCCCACCGTTATGGTCGCGGTGGCGCCCGAGCGGCTCATGCCCCAGGCCTCCAGCCGGTCGGCAATCGGGTCGATCATATAGGCAATCGCGGCGCCCAGGATGAAGGGCAGCAGCACATGGCCAAGCGACCACATCACCACGGCAAAGACCAGGGCGGCAACGCCCCAGTATTTAAACTGTTTCTTTGCTGGTAGCGCCATGATCAGACAACCCGCCCTTGGCCCGTTTTGGTTCAGGATCCTTGGCGGTAGTCTTCCCTGATGGGGCGGGCGCTTGCAAGGGCCGCGGGCAAATCGCCTGTGGGCAAGGCGGGGATAAGGCGCAAAAGGCCGGGGGCAAATTCTGGATAGACCCGGCGGCGCCGCGGCCCGTTGTCAGTGAATCCGCACCCCCTGGCGCTGCAGTTCCCCGTGCAGCGCGGAAAGGCTGACCGCGTCCAGCGCGCAGTCTGACGTCACCGACAACGCCGCCGCCACGCCTGCGCCCTGACCGGCCACCGCGCAGCAGGCCATGTTGCGCGTCGCCGCATGGGCGATCTTGTCGCCGCCGATGGCGCGGCCGGTCACCAGCAGCCCCTCAACCCCTTTAGGCAGCATCGACCGGTAGGGGATCTGCATGTAGCGCCCGGTGGTGGGCAGGATCAGCACGCCGTAGCCGTCGATGAACTCCGGATAAATCCCGATGGTATCCTCGAACCGGCCCTGGTTGCGGGTCTCGTCCTCGGTGATGTTATGATGCGCGTCGATCTTGCGGGTGTCGCGGATGCCGATGGTCATGCCGAAGTTCCTCAAGCGCGCGCCCGCGCAGCCCGGCGTGTAGGCGCGCAAGGCATCAATCGCGTGCATCGCCTGTTTGCGCCCCTCGATCTCGCCGCGGGTCATGCTGTCGGGGTCAGTGCCGTCGATGCCTGCCAGATGCACCAGGTTCATATAGGTCATCTCGCCCGAGTCATGCACCGCGCCCCAGGTGCCGCCGATGGTGTTCAGATGCGCCGGAATCACCCCGTCGCGGATCGCCTGGGCAAAGGGCTTGGCCAGGAAGGGGGAGAACATTGCGTCTTCCTTGCCTGAGGTCTCCACCTGCCATTCGCCGGTCGACCAGTTGGCATAGGTCTGCGGATCGGCTTTGACACCTTCCATGAACTTCTGTTTGTCCACGCCCGCGATGTGGAACATCACGCTGGCCGCCTGCATCTGCTCCACCGGGGTTTTCACGCAAGGCGCGCCCATCATATGGGCAATGTCGGCGTCGCCGGTGGCGTCGATCACCCGCTTCGCCAGAATGGCCTCACGGCCTGCCTTGCTCTCGACGATCACACCGGTGATCCGGTTCCCTTCGCGGATCGGCGCTACGAACACCCGGTGCAGCATCGGGTGAATGCCCGCTTCCTCCACCAGCTTATCGGCGACCAGCTTGAAGCCTTCGCTGTCCAGCTCATAGCTGAGCGACTGGCTCTCCGGCACTGCCGCGCCCATCGCCTTGGCACGCTCCTCGAACTCCCAGCCGATGCCGCCGGCCTCCACCGTTTCCTCGTGCCGGTACCAGGCAAAGCCCTCGACCCCCACGGTGGTGATATTGCCGCCAAAGCAGCCGAAGCGGTCCAGGAGGGTCACCTCGACGCCTGCACGCGCCGCCGCCAGCGCCGCCGCCAGCCCGCCGGGACCGGAGCCCACCACCAGCACCTCGGTTTCATGAATGACCGGGATCTCCCGTGCCGGCTCCAGAATGGTCTTGGCCACGTCTCTCTCTCCCTTGTCCCTGAGAGCGGTGTTTCCGGTAACAGTTTCGAATCTTGAACAACGGTTCAAGTTCTTTTGCGGCAGGAAGAGTGAAAAACGGCATGGGAGGGGGCAGGCAAAGGCCCGCTTTGCGTCCGGCGTCACGCGACACAAGGCCCGGGCCTGACCTTGGGGAGGCGTGAAGCGCCTTCGTCATGCTAAAAGCATGCCTCTGGCATGACGGGAAGGTCAGGCGCGGGCCGGGCCGCTGCGCGCCACGTCGCAAGGGCACACCGCCGCCGCATTGGATCATCCCCTTGCCCGCACCCCCATCACCCACTAAACCGGGCGGGAACGCGAACCCACATCACCGATGGAGCCAAGATGCGCCTGTCCCGCTATTTTCTGCCGGTTCTGAAAGAGAACCCCTCGGAAGCCCAGATCGTCAGCCACCGGCTGATGCTGCGCGCCGGGATGATCAAGCAATCCTCCGCCGGGATCTATTCCTGGCTGCCGCTGGGCTTCAAGGTGCTGAAGAAGATCGAAAGCATCGTCCATGACGAGCAGATCCGCGCGGGCCACATCCCGATGCTGATGGCCACCATGCAGCCCGCCGATCTGTGGCGCGAGTCGGGCCGCTATGACGACTACGGCCAGGAAATGCTGCGCATCAAGGACCGCCACGACCGCGACATGCTGTTCGGCCCCACCAACGAGGAGATGATCACCGACATCTTCCGGGCGCATGTGTCCTCCTACAAGGACCTGCCGCTGACCATGTACCAGGTGCAGTGGAAGTTCCGCGACGAGATCCGCCCGCGCTTCGGGGTGATGCGGGGCCGTGAGTTCTACATGAAGGACGGCTATAACTTCGACCTCTCCAAGGAAGACGCGCTGCACGCCTACAACCGCCACCTGGTCAGCTATCTGCGCACCTATGAGCGCATGGGCCTGCAGGCGATCCCGATGCGCGCCGACGGCGGCCCGATCGGCGGCGACTATACCCATGAATTCCTGGTGCTCGCGGAAACCGGCGAGTCCGAGGTGTTCTATGACAGCGCCGTGACCGATTTGACCTTTGGCGACCGCGATATCGACTATGACAGCGTCGAGCAGTGCCAGGCGGTGCTGGAGGAATTCACCTCCCGCTATGCCCGCACCGACGAAACCCACGACGAGGTGGTGTTCCAGGAGCAGGTGCCGGAAGAGCGCCGCCGCTTTGCCCGCGGTATCGAGGTGGGGCAGATCTTCTACTTCGGCACCAAGTATTCCGAGTCGATGGGCGCTACCGTGCAGGGCCCCGACGGCAAGCCGGTGCCGGTCCACATGGGCAGCCACGGCATTGGCGTCTCGCGCCTGCTGGGCGCCATCATCGAGGCCAGCCACGACGACAACGGCATCATCTGGCCCGAAGGCGTGACCCCGTTCCACTGCGGTATCGTCAACCTCAAGCAGGGCGACGACGAGGCGGACGCGGCCTGCAACCAGCTCTATGCGGCGCTGACCGCGGCCGGGCTGGATCCGCTCTATGATGACCGCAACGAGCGGGCAGGCGGCAAGTTTGCCACCATGGACCTGATCGGCCTGCCCTGGCGCATCACCGTCGGCCCGCGGGGCCTGAAGAACGGCGTGGTGGAACTGACCTCGCGCCGCACCGGCGAAAGCGAGGAGCTGAGCCCGGAAGAGGCGGTGAAGAAGGTGGTGGCCATCTATGAGAAACACCGCACCGGCCGCGGCTTCTGAGCCAGCCTGCCAGTTCGAAGGAAACAGCCCCGCCGGCAGATGCTGGCGGGGTTTTCCTTTGCCGGGCGGGCAGGGGCACTGACAGAGGGCAGCCCGGCTGCTAGCCTTGGCAGTATCCAAGGCGGGAGAACGGACGTGGCCAGCTTCAGCGGTATCGAAAAAGACAGCGGGCTGACGCATGTGCTGTCGTCTTTTCCCCGGAACGCGGAACAGTTGCTGCATCTGCTGGACAGCATCATGTGCGGCAGCGGCGCGCTGTCGCGGGGCGAACGCGAGGCGATTGCCGCCTATGTCTCCGGCCTGAACGATGTGGCCTATTGCGTTCACTACCACAGCCTGTTCTCGGACGTGTTTTGCGGCCCGGTGGCGGCAACACAGGACCGTATCCGGCCCCTGCTGGAATACGCCCGTGCCCTGCACGGCGGCGAGGCCGAAGGTCTTTCGCAGGCCTTTGAGGAGGCCGTCACGGCAGGCTGGAGCGAAGCCGCGCTTTATGAGGTGGTGGAGGTCTGCGGCGTCTTCAGCTTCATCAACACCATCGTCAAGGCCGCCGGGCTGACCGAGCCGGGACAGGCGCCGGAGCCGCGGCCGACGGCACAGGGGCTGGTGAACTCCTATGCCGCAATGGCGCAGGCGGTGCGCGGTAAATAGACCTTGGCCTCAGTGGCGCGCGCTCAGCCGTGTTTCAGCGGGTATTCATGGCCCGAGAGACGGTGGAACAGCGCGGCAATCGCCACCAGCGCCACGGCGCCGGTCAGCACCGGGAACAGCAGGAAGGAAATGCCGGGATCGGTGGCAAAGACCACCAGCGGATCGGCGCCCGCGGGCGGATGGGTCAGCCGCAGCGCCGCCATCAGCGCGATCGACAGACCCACGGCCAGCGCCAGCGCCCACCAGCTGTCCGGCAGCAGCGCGTTCAGCGCCAGTGCGACGGCAGTGGCCAGAACATGGCCGCCGACCACATGCGCGGGCTGCGACAGCGGGCTGGCGGGGACTGAAAACAGCAGCACGCAGCTGGCGCCGAAGGGGGCGATCAGCAGCAGGAGGTTGGCATGGGTTGTGAGCAGCGACAGCGCAGCAATTGCCAGAAAGGCACCCAGCCCCGCCATAATCACCGTGCGCAGCGAGGGATGCGGAAGCGCGCGTTTGAAGTATCTGTCCATCGTTCTCACCAATTAAAACCCGAACCGGGCTGATAAAGCCTTACTGCAGCGCGAACGCAAGGCAATGGGCAGATGCGGCAGGTCACGATGCGGTGACGCCGTGCGGGGCCGGTTCCGGTCTGGGCCGGCGGATTATCGGGCCGATATGCAACCGCACCTTGACCCCAGGCGTTAGGCAGCACAGGTTGCAGGCAAATTTCCCGGGCAGGACCCCTCTATGGCCACGACACCACCGCCGTTTTCCCGTTTCGAATGGATCATCGCCTGGCGCTATCTGCGCGCCCGCAAGGCCGAGGGCGGAGTCAGCGTGATGACCTGGATCAGCCTCATCGGCATCACGCTCGCGGTCTTTGCGCTGATTGCCACGCTGGCGGTGCGCTCCGGCTTCAGGTCGGAGTTTGTCGGCACCATCCTGGGCGCCAACGCGCATGTCACCGTCTATTCCTATGGCGAGGTGAACGAGGCCGGGGTGCTGGACCGCAGCCTCCCGGATTATGGGGCGCTGGCGGAAAAGGTCGCCGCAGTGCCGGGCGTCACCCGCGCCGCGCCGCTGGTCAAGGGCCAGGTGATGGCGAACCTGCGCCAGCGCAATGCAGGCGTCGAGGTGTTCGGCATCTCCGCCAAGGACATCCAGGGCATCCCGGGCGTGGCGCAAAGCGAAGAATCCGTGGGCGACCTCGCACGGTTTGAGGACGGGATCGCCATCGGCTCCGGCGTGGCGCGGGAGCTGGGGGTGAGCGTGGGCGACAAGATCAAGCTGATCTCGCCCAACGGGGTGAAAACCGCCTTCGGCACCAGCCCGCGGGTCAACGCCTATGAGGTGGTCTATGTCTTCACCGCCGGGCGCTGGGACATCGACCGCACCCGCGTCTATCTGCCCTTTGCCGAGGCGCAGGCCTTCTTCAACCGCGAGGGCGTGGCGGATGAGATCGAGGTGATGGTCGACAACCCCGAAAACGCCGATGCGATGGCGCTGGCGATCCAGCAGGCGGCGGGCGGCACCGCGGGGGTCTGGACCTGGCGCGATGCTTCCGGCGGTTTCCTGCGCGCCTTGGAGGTCGAGGACAACGTGATGTTCATCATCCTGTCGATCCTTGTGCTGATCGCGGCGATGAACATCGTCTCGGGCCTGATCATGCTGGTCAAGAACAAGGGCCGCGACATCGGCATCCTGCGCACCATTGGCCTCAGCGAAGGGTCGATCATGCGGGTGTTCTTCATCTGCGGCGCCTTCACCGGCGTCATCGGCACCCTTTGCGGCGTGGTGCTGGGCTGCCTCTTTGCGCTGTATATCGACCCGATCTTCTCCTTCGTGAACTATGTCATGGGCGGCGGCGTCTGGGACCCGTCGATCCGCGGCATCTATGCGCTGCCCGCGGAACTGCGGCTGGCCGATGTGATCTCGGCCACGGCGCTGTCGCTGGGGCTGTCGTTCTTCGTGACCATTTTCCCGGCCCGCCGCGCGGCGCGCCTCAACCCGGTGGAGGCGCTGCGCTATGAGTGAGATCACGCTGGAGCTGAAGGGGATCACCAAATCCTATCTGACCGGCACGCCGGGGCAGGTCGATGTGCTGCGCGGCGCCGACCTGAGCCTGCAGGCGGGCGAAGTGGTGGCGCTGGTGGCGCCGTCGGGCGCGGGCAAGTCGACGCTGTTGCATATCGCGGGCCTGCTGGACACGCCGGATGCGGGCGAGGTGCGGGTGGCGGGCGAGGACGTGACCCGCAAGGGCGACCGCCGCCGCACCCGCGTGCGCCGTCAGGAAGTCGGCTTTGTCTATCAGTTCCACCACCTGCTGCCGGAGTTTTCCGCACTGGAGAACATCGTGCTGCCGCAGCTGGCCAATGGCGCCACGCAAAAGGCCGCGGTGGCGCGGGCGGCGGATCTGCTGGGCACGGTGGGGCTTGCGGCGCGCGCCGATCACCGCCCCGCCGCGCTGTCGGGCGGCGAGCAGCAGCGGGTGGCCTTCTGCCGGGCACTGGCCAATGCCCCGCGGGTGCTGCTGGCGGATGAGCCGACCGGGAACCTGGACCCCGGCACCTCCGATCAGGTGTTCGCGGCGCTGATGGAGCTGGTGCGCGGCACTGGGTTGTCGGCTCTGATCGCCACCCACAACCTGGAACTGGCGGCGCGGATGGACCGGCAGGTGAGGCTGGAGAACGGGCTGCTGGTGCCGGTTTAGGCGGCTGGGCCAGGGGGCGTTGCGCAGCGCCGCCGGGTGCTGTTTCCGCGTCTCGCCCGGCTGAATCCAAGGTATTTGACCTGATCCCCTGCGCTAGGCCACTCTGTCACTGGTTTGGTTCCAGTGACGGTGGGTTCAGATGCAGAAGACGGTTTCGGTCCTGAAGGATCTGGTGGTGCTGTTGCGCGATCTGTCGGTGATTGCGCTGTTTGCGGTGTTCCTGCTGTTTCCGCAGAGGCTGAACGCCATTCTGGTCAGTGCCGGGTTCGAGGAGGGCAGCTTTGCCGGCTTCAAGTGGAAATCGAAGCTGGTCGAATACGATGCCACCGTGGCGGAACTGCAGACCGCGCTGGCGGAGGCGCAGAAGGTGAACGCCCGGCTGACCGAGGCGCTGCAGGCAGCAGAGGCGGGGCCTGCGGAGGCCGGGTCAACGGAGCTGCAGCGCGAGGCGGAGCTGGTGCAGCAGGACGCGGCGGCGGCGCTGGAGACGGCCAGCAGGACGGTGGCAGGCAACCTGCAGCTGGTCGAGCAGGCCCGCGCCCAGCTGCAGGAGGAAGCCCTCCGCTATTGCTATCAGGAGGACAGCGGCAAACCCGGGCCGCGGGCTTTCCTCGTGGCCTGCCACTCCACACCGGAACGCTGCGAGCGGGCCAAGGTGAACCCGGCCACGCGGTCCTCGCCCTGCGTGGCGCTGGACATGAACACGGCACCCTGGCAGCCCAGCCCGGGCGGGTTCTGGGGGTCGCTGTTCCAGTACGGTTCCGCACCGCTGGCAGCGCCCTTTCCGCAAGTGGAATAGGCGGCAGGTGCGGGCGGTTGGCGGAACCTTGCCGCCTGGGCCGGGGCGGCTTTGGCCCCGGGGCGGCGGTTTGCTATCAGCTGTTAAAACTTGGCCGGGCGGGGTAGGCTGTCCGGGGATGCGCAGAAAGGGCTGAGACGTGGTGAATTCGGTAATCGAGAAAGATGTGACGATCGAAGGCAATATCACCTCCAGCAAGGGCAGCGTCGAAGTGCGCGGCCGGGTGGTCGGCGATGTGTCGGCGCAGGCGGTGACGGTGCTGGAAGGCGGCACCGTGGATGGCGCGCTCAGCGCGAAGTCTGTGACCGTCGAAGGCGTCTACAGCGGCAAGATCCAGTGCGAGGACCTGCGGCTGGCGGCCGGTTCGAAAGTGCAGGCGGATGTCTCGGCCCAGAGCATGTCCACCGAAAGCGGCGCACAGCTGCAAGGCAACATCAAGGTCAGCGGCAAGAGCTGAGGCCGCTGGGCCGCCGGCCCGGGGCGGGGCATTCCTGCCGGCCTCCGTCTGGCGTTCCAGCGCCTTGCCGGCTATTGGCGGGGCATGACAGACACCTTGCCGCCGTGCCCCGAATGTTCCTCTGCCTATACCTATCAGGTGGATGCCCTGCTGATCTGCCCCGAATGTGCCCATGAATGGGCGGCGGGGGAGGCCGCGGCCGGCGCCAGGGAGGTGCGCGACAGTGTCGGCCATCTCTTGGCCGACGGCGACACGGTGACGGTGATCAAGGACCTGAAGCTGAAGGGCACGTCCTCGGTCATCAAGGTCGGCACCAAGGTGCGCGGCATCCGGCTGGTGGACGGCGATCATGACATTGATTGCAAGGTGCCGGGCGTCGGCCCGATCGGGCTGAAGTCGCAGTTTGTGAAGAAGGTGGCCGGCTGAAGTCTTTGCGCTGTCAGGCCGGAAACCTCTAGCCCGGTGCTTCACTGCTGCGGTTCGGCGGCTTCGGCGTATCCGGCTGTTAACGAAACTGACAGTTTAGATCCGGCGGCCACCATTGCCGTGAACAGCGCCAGGGCAAAGACAGAGAAGGCTGGGATGCGCCAAAGCAGGGATCGTCTTGTGATGGCGGTTCCGGAATTCTGCCGTTTGGCGGCAACTGCCCCGTGAAGCCAGATCCCGGCCAGCATGCCGCCAAGCATGGGCAAAGAAGCCAGTATCACGATGAGGCCGTCGGGCCAGCTTTCCGGTTTGCTATCGGGGAAAACGGTGGGTAGCAGCAGATTTGCAGCTAGGGTGCCAGCCAGCCCACCGGTGAGAGTGCAGGTGATCAGGAAGGGAATCTGCCGCAGGCGTGTGTTGTTTCTCATATGGTTTTACCAAAAATAATAATGCGATAGACGTAATTCTTAATGCTGTCTTGCTCAAGCGGGTATCCTGGGTGCTGTGTGCGGGACTGACTTTTTATCCGCGAGCAGGGGCGGGTTAGGGGGCAATGGAGCGCCTGCCCGGCACAGGTTGCGGTAAGCGGTACCCTCACGCCATCTGGGTGATCCAGACCCCCAGTGCCATCACCGAAATACCGGCCGCTCGGGTCAGGGTCAGCGGGCTGATCTGGGCGCCGAACAGGCCGAAGTGGTCGATGGCGGCTGCTGAGATCAGCTGGCCGATCAGCACGAAGAACACCGCGTTGCCGACGCCGAAATGCGGCGCGACGTGGGTGATCGACAGGACGTAGAAGGCCACCAGGACGCCCGCCAGCAGCAGATGCTTGGGCGCGGCGGGGATCTTGGCCAGCGCCTGCGGGCCGGCGATCAGCGCGTAAAGGATGGTGGCAACCAGCGCGATCAGGAACAGCACCACCGCGGCCGAGGCCGGGGAGCCGATCAGCTTGCCGAGCGCCGCGTTCAGCGCCGCCAGCACCGGGATGCCAAGGCCTGCGGCCAGCATGATGAGGGCGTAGTGTGTCATGGTGCGGCTCCTGCAGGTGCGTTGGCAGTTTTGTGGACGGGATCTGCCCGGCAAAACAAGTGCTACGTTGCGGCCCGATGTGCGGGTGTGTTGACTTTTTAGTTGCGAATGATTTGCAATTGCATGTATGCAGGCGCCACGTTCCGCAACTCTGACTCCGCCAAAGGCCCACATGCCGCTGTCCAGCCTTCCCAGCCTGTTTCTTGATGATCCTGCCGAAACCGCCAGAACCGGTCTGAGGTTCCTGCACTTCATCGGCCTGGCCGCAGGGCTGGGCAGCGCTACGCTGCTGGATCTGCTGCTGCTGCGGTTTTTCCTGCAGGGGCAGGTGAGCGCCGAGCGTGTTGCCATCTTCGAGTTTGCGTCCAAGGTAGTGGATGCGGGGCTGAAGCTTCTCTGGCTGACCGGGTTCGGCTTTTTGCTGCACTATGCGCTGACGGATCCGGTGAAGCTGGAGAACCCCAAGGTTCATGCCAAGCTACTGGTGGTTGCGGTGCTGACCCTGAACGGGTTGTTCATCCATGCGGTGATCCTGCCGCATCTGCGCAGGCAGGCCGGGCGGCCGCTGTTTGAGGGGATGGGGCATAAGCAGCGCACGCTGTTTGCGGCCTCGGGCGCGGTTTCGGCGGTGTCCTGGTATCTGCCGGTGGCTCTGGCCGCCTTCCCGCAGCTGAATTTCACGCTTCCCGCAGCGCAGATCCTGACGTGCTATCTGCTGCTGATCGCGCTGATGACGGCCGTGGCGGCCGCCGTGGCCGGGCTGCTGTCAAAGCGCGCGGGGCTGCAAGCCGGGCAGGCGGCCGGGCGGGCGGAGGCGCAGGCGGGCTGGCAGGCGGAGGGGCGGGGACCTGCGGACCTGGCGCCCGTCAGCCGCAAATCCCCTTGAGGCTGGCGTCCTTCCACGGCAGGTAGACGTCGCTTTCGCGGCTTTGCGGCAGCGGGCTGACCGGCATCGCGGCGGCCAGCATCCTGTGCAGCCGTTTGGTGCGCTCCGCCTGCGGGGCCAGGGAGCGGCAGCAGACGTATTCCTCCATGATGGCGCCTTGCTGTTCAAACCCGTAGGCGAGGAAATCGGCGCCGCCTTCCAGGTCGAACAAGTAGGGGTCGCGGTCCGGGCCGTGCTCTGCCGCCGCCCGCAGCGGGGAATAGCCGGTGCGGCTGCGGTTCTGCCATTGCCAGACATGGGTGGCCTCATGCGCCAGCAGCATCGCCTCCACCAGGTGCAGCCGGTCCGGGTAGTCCGGCAGGTAGTTGTCCACGTACCAGTCGCGGGTGAAGAAGATGCGGTTGAACAGGGCGACAGCGGCGGGTTTGGTGGTGATGATCTCCTCCCTGACCGGCGGCAGGATGCGCTCGCGGCAGGTGACGCGCGGGCGCGGGGTGCGGTGCAGGGTGATCGGCCCCAAGGGGGCGCCGTCCACGATGCGGACCTTGTCCGGGTTGAGGCTGGTGCCGTGCAGGGTGCCCAAATAGGCGCGCTCCGTCTCTGTCAGCGGGCGGCCGCAGGCGGCGAGGAGCAGGAGGACGAGGAACAGGCAGCGGATCATGCGGTTCGCCTCAGCTCAGCAGCTCATCGCCAGCACGCGGCTGATTTCGGTGAGGGAGCGGCCGGATTGGTCCATCCATGTGTTGAAGGCTTTCTGCACCGCCTTCAGTGCGGATTTGGAGGTTGCGGGTTTGCCGATCACGCCTTCGGCGATGAGGCGCGCGGTGACGTCTTGGGAGAGTATGAAACTGTCGCGGCCGGCAAAGCGCATGGCGTACTGGCCGGTATTGCCGCCCAGCCGGGCGCCGCGTTTCTTGAGCATGTCCAGCAGCCCGATGTAATCGGCGGAGGGCCAGCCGCCCAGCACCTTGCCCGCGCCGCCCTGGTCGCGCAGATCCATCAGGAAGGCAGCGTTGTGGCGGACCGCGGCCAGCTTGGCGCCGTTGCGGACCACGCGGGTATCGCTCAGGATCCGGTCGAATTCATCCTCTGGCATGAAGGCGCAGGCGCCCGGGTCGAAGCCGTGAAAGACCTCCTCGAACCCGTCCCATTTCGCCTCGATCACTTTCCAGTTGAAGCCCGCCTGGAAGATGCATTTGGTCATCACAGAGAGCCAGCGGTCCTCCGGCAGCGCGGTCACATCGGGGGCCGGTTTGGCGAGCTTTTCCTCCAGCGCCGCGGGGCCGCCGTGGCGGTCTGCGGAAAGGGCATAGATCTCGTCAAAGCTGCGCATGGGCGGGGTCCTGTTGGCGTCTCCTCAGGTTAGCGGCGTGCGCGCAGCTCGACAATGGATTTGCCGAGGCGGAAAGGCGCGGCGAAGCTGACGAGGCAAAGCGCGATGATCTGCAAGACCAGGATATGGGCGTTGTCCTGCAAGTATTCCCATTCGTCCTTGAGCTTGGACACATGGGCGATCAGGTCGTCATAGGCGCGGGCGATGATCAGGAAGTCGCCGGCGATGGCGGGCACCTTGCGGCGCATGTTGGCGACGGCTTCCTGCGCGGGGCCGTCGAGCGCGGTGAAGACCAGAAACGCCTCCGGGTCGAAGGCGCTGGCCTGGGCTTCCATGTCCTTCATCTCCGCCATCCCGGCGCGGGTGCCGCTGAACAGGAAGCTGAGGCCCTGCAGCGGTGCCACCTCATCCGTCACCGCAATGAACAGCGGCAGTTCGGCGTTGCCCGCGGTGGAGGCGGAGAGGAATTCCACCTTTTCGCACAGAACCGCGATGTCGGCGTCATAGGCGGGGTCGCAGAAGCGCAGGCGGAAGCGGGCGGCGTCGCGGTCGAAGGCGGCGGTGGCGGCATAGGCGATGTCGATCTGGCGTTCCAGCTTGGATGAGTCGGCGGCGTAGATGCCGGAGATCACCGCGACCAGCGCGCCGAAGCCGCCCAGCAGCACCCAGACCAGATCGGCCAGTTTCCAGGCCCGGTGGCCCGGCGGCTTGCGGAACAGGAAGGCGGTGGCGATGAGGCCGGTCAGGAAGAACAGGATGAGAAGCGGCAGCTGGTTGTCCGCGATGAAGCCCATGGCAGGTCCCCTGATGTGTCTGGCTGGCCTGACCATAGGAAGGGACAGGGGTTTCAGGCAACAGCCCTCACGAAGCTGTCACCGGCGCGCCGGTTTGGCCGGGCGGGAGGGGGTCTCCGTCCGGTGCTGGCGGTGTCTGGGGCCGGGGGCCGTTTTGCTTGTGTGGCCGTGCCGTGCTGGCCGGGTAGAGGTGGCGGCGCCGCCAAGAGGCCCGGAGGGGCCAGAGGCGGAGGGCCGGGCAGGGGGTCGCAAGCCCCCATGTCCGCTCGAAAGCTCTCGGTTTGCGGAGAACCCCTGCACCCGATGAAGAGGTGGTCTTGGGGGCTCCCGTATCTCCTGGTGGTGCGGGGTGTCAGTCCGCACCGGTGTGTCGCGACGGATTGGAGTGTGGCAGAGCGGGGTTAAGGGGGCGCAAGCGGGGCGTGCGGTGGTTTGGGGTTTGGCGCAACAACCCCGACCGGGTCGCTTGCGGCCCGGTCTGCGCCTGCCTGCCTCCCGGCAGGCGCAGACCTGTTTCTGGATGCCTCCGGCGGGAGTATTTTTGCAAAGGTGAATGGGGGGAAGTGTCCTGCCAGAGAGGACCTATTTCAGTATTTTTGGAACGCTATGATGGAAACTAGAAGAAAGTTTGTTGGCGTGGGTCGTGTTCCTCACGCCTTTCTTGTTCGCGTTTGGCGCGTTCTTTCTTCTCTTGGCGCTCTGCAATGCGCTCTTGCGCCAAAAAGAAACCTTGCGAAAATTGTTCAAGCATCTCGTTCCTGCGAGAAACTGAAATCTCCGGAACGTCATTTGCGTTAATGCTTCTTAGAATTCGCGGCTGATCGGGTTTGACCGAGCTGAAATCCAAGATTTGAAACTCTGCGTCTTCAAGGTCAGGATCCTGCGCCAGAACCTCTTTGACCACACTCACGAAGAGCGAGAGTTTCTCTCCATTGAGAGGGTTTTTGCGCCAGAAAATAAACCAAGGGAAAACAAGCTTGCCGCCAACGCCGTATACCATAGGCGGCTTGAAGGGAATGCTCAGTGTCCTGCCGTCCGCGCCACGAGCAAGTGGGTAAAAACGTGGGCTAACCGCATTCACAAAGTCCGGCTTTTCATTTTCAAAGTGGCGTCTAAGCAGGGGCAGAATCTCGAGGAAATTGTTTCGCACGGTTTCCCGTTTCACTTTCTCCCTGATACCTCTCTCGACGTCATCAAACGGAACCCCAAAGACTAGGTAGTCCCTGACTGCGTGCACCAGTGCGTTGTAGTTAAACATCGGCGTGTTATCGAACAGCCTAACCAGCTCATTCGCAATCATCTCAGGTCGTTCACGCCAGTTCCGAGCTAGGTGCTGTGCCGACGGAACGTTGAGAACTTTCTGAGTCATGTTTATTGAACCTTTGCAGCGCGGGGGAGAGTAGAATAGTAGGAGCGGATATCGGCGTTTTCAATCCTCATCCCTGGATTTATTTTCCCATCGTGATTCCATACTTTGTCCCATGGGCCACCTTCAGCATGGCTGATTTCTACAAGCTGTGACGCCGATAACTTCCCGTAAAATCCTATTACTTTCCTTAGAAATTCTATTTTATCCTTAGGGGCCTCAAAGAGTGCGATCTCTTGTTCGCCTGAGAACCTATTAAGCTTCTTGCTCCTGGCTCTAATTGCTGAGCGACCGCAGTGCTTAAACTCTCGGTAAAGATACTGAAGCACGGGACCGTAATCCCAGGCTTCAAAGTTTTGTTTGATAAGTGGCTCATCAAATTCAACGAGGTGCCAAGCATGACAGAAGTAAACTAACTTCTGCAGTGCAAGGTTCGTAACCAAAATTCCTTCTTCGTCACAAACGTCAAGAACGAAATTCGCGACGGCTCGACCATCTTGTCCCATAGCGACTCCGTGTTCTCTTTATGTTCTATTTGGCGCGAGTGGCGATGTCAACGCCCCTCAAACATCCAGCTCCTCCACGAACTTCGCGTTCTCCTGGATATACTGGAAGCGGAGTTCGGGTTTCTTGCCCATCAGGCGCTCGACCAGGTCGCCGGTCTCGCCGGGCTCGTCCTCGTCGATGGTGACGCGGATCAGTTTGCGGGTCTTGGGGTCCATCGTGGTCTCCTTCAGGTCCTTGGCGTCCATTTCGCCAAGACCCTTGAAGCGGGAGACGTCGATCTTGCCCTTGCCGCCCAGGCCCTTTTCCAGCCATCTGTCGCGCTCGGCCTCGTCCAGGCAGTAGACGCGGCGCGCGCCTTGGGTCAGGCGGAACAGCGGCGGGCAGGCGAGGTAGAGGTGGCCGCTGTCAATCAGCGGGCGCATCTGGGTGAAGAAGAAGGTCATCAGCAAGGACGCGATATGGGCGCCGTCGACGTCCGCGTCGGTCATGATGATGATCTTGTCATAGCGCAGATCGTCGAGGTTGAACTTGGTGCCGAGGCCAACCCCCAGCGCCTCGCAGAGATCGTTGATCTCGGCGTTGGAGCCGAGCTTGTTGGAGGCGGCGCCCAGCACGTTCAGGATCTTGCCCTTCAGCGGCAAGAGCGCCTGGTATTCACGGTTGCGCGCGCCCTTGCCGGAGCCGCCCGCGGAGTCGCCCTCGACGATGAACAGCTCGGTGCCGGCGCGGTCCTTGGAGGTGCAGTCGGTCAGCTTGCCGGGCAGGCGCAGTTTTTTGGTGGCGGACTTGCGCTGGGTTTCTTTCTCCTGCTTGCGGCGCAGGCGTTCCTCGGCGCGCAGGATCAGGAAGTCGAGGATGGCGCCGGCTGATTTGGTGTCGGCGGCCAGCCAGTTGTCGAAATGGTCGCGGACCGAGTTTTCCACCATCTTGGCGGCGCTCTCGGTCGACAGGCGGTCCTTGGTCTGGCCGACGAAGGCGGGGTCGGCGATGAAGCAGGAGACCAGCGCGCAGCCGCCCGCCATCAGGTCGTCGCGGGTGATGTTGCCGGCTTTCTTGTTGCTGACCAGC
Source organism: Leisingera aquaemixtae (assembly GCF_006740765.1). GTDB lineage: Bacteria > Pseudomonadota > Alphaproteobacteria > Rhodobacterales > Rhodobacteraceae > Leisingera > Leisingera aquaemixtae. Next base: position 1,928,152 of record NZ_CP041159.1, on the reverse strand, counting down.
TCGCCATAGGCCTTGATGCCCTTGAGGATCGCGGCCCAGAAGCCGGCGACATGGGTGCCGCCCTCGGGCGTGGGGACGGTGTTACAGTAGGACTGGGTGAAGCCGTCGCGCGAGGGTGTCCAGTTGATCGCCCATTCGACATAGCCGGGCGCGCCGAATTTCTCGCGGAACTCGACCTTGCCAGCAAAGGGCGCGTCGGCGTAGGTGGTGGCCTTGCCCAGCACCTCAGTCAGGTAGTCGCGCAGGCCGCCGGGGAAGTGGAAGGTGGCCTCGGTCGGGGTCTCGCCGTCGTCGATCTCGGTCTTCCAGCGGATTTCGACGCCGGAGAACAGGTAGGCTTTGGAGCGCACCAGGGTGAACAGGCGCTTGGGCTTGAACCGGTGGGAGCCGAAGATCTGCTCATCGGCGTGGAAGGTCACGAAGGTGCCGCGCTTGTTGGGGGCGGCGCCGATCTTCTCGACCGGGCCCTGGGGCAGGCCGCGGGAGAAGCGCTGTTCGAACAGTTCCTTGTTCTTGGCCACTTGCACGACCATGGAATCCGACAGCGCGTTCACGACGGAAGAGCCGACGCCGTGCAGGCCGCCGGAGGTCTGGTAGGCCTTGCCGGAGAATTTGCCGCCCGCGTGCAGGGTGCAGAGGATCACCTCCAGCGCGGATTTATCCGGAAACTTGGGGTGCGGGTCAATCGGGATGCCGCGGCCGTTGTCGGAGATGGTGACGGAATAGTCGGCGTGCAGCGTCACCTCGATCCGGTTGGCGTGGCCCGCGACGGCCTCGTCCATCGAGTTGTCGAGGATCTCTGCCACCATGTGGTGCAGCGCGCGCTCATCGGTGCCGCCGATATACATGCCGGGGCGCTGGCGGACCGGTTCGAGGCCTTCCAGAACCTCGATCGAGGAGGCGTCATAGGTATCGGCTGCAGGCGTGCTGAGGAGATCGTCGGCCATGTGCGGGAACTGCTCTTCCTTGGTGTTGATTGGCGGCCATTATGGCAGGTGTCGCAGCCGGGTGGAAGAGGGGTGCAGGGGGCTGTGGATAAGGCCGGGCGGGGCCTTGCAAAGGCTGGGAAATTGAGCGGAGAGGGCCTTGCACGGCCGCGGGCGGGGGGGGGCCGGGCGGATTTTCTGGCAGACGGCGCGGCGGCTTCGCTGCGGCGGCGCGGAAACCGTTTTCATTCCTTCGAAGGTAAGTTCCGGTTATCCGGGTGCGTCGATATTTTCCGTGCGGCGCGGGGGGCTGCGGTCTAAACCTCGGCCAGCGAAGGGCAGGAGGAGGGCCGCCGGGTGGCTGAGAAGGGAATCAAGACGCAGGACTGGGCGGCGTTCCGGGCCGAGGCGCAGCGGATGCTGGAGGCGGCGCTGGACCAGATGCAGCAGGCGGCGGACCGCCCCTGGCAGCCGGTGCCGGACGACATCGGCGCCCGCTATGCGGTGACGGCGGAGGCGCTGGGGCCGCAGGCGGCGGTGGACCGGATCATCCGCGATGTGCTGCCCTATCATGGCGGCAACACCCATCCGCGGTTCTGGGGCTGGGTGCAGGGATCGGGGCTGGCCTCGGATCTGATCAGCAGCCTGGCGGCGGCGGCGGTCAATGCCAATATGGGCGGGCGCGACCACGGCGCGAACTACATGGAGCGCGCGGTGGTGGACTGGACGCGGGCCAAGATGGGGATGCCGGAAAGCGCCAGCGGCATTCTGGTGACCGGCACTTCGCAGGCGACGGTGATTGCCTTTCAGGCGGCGCGGCTGCGGGTGCTGAAGGATCTGCGCAAGCAGGGGCAGGGCGCGGTGCGGCTGACCGCCTATGCGGGCGCGGGCGTGCATAATGCGACGCTGAAGGCGGTGGAGCTGCTGGGCATCGGCTCGGACAACCTGCGGATGGTGCCGCTGGCGGACGGCAAGCTGGACTGCGCCGCACTGGCGGAGATGGTTGCAAGCGACAAGACCGAGGGCGCGGTGCCCTTTCTGGTGGTGGGCAATGCGGGCACCGTGGACCTGGGGCTGTTTGACGATTTGAACGCGCTGGCCGATACGGCGGCGGCGCTGGGGCTGTGGCTGCATGTGGATGGGGCGTTCGGCGCCTGGACGCGGATCGCGGCAGAGCCCTACCGGTCGCTGTCCGATGGCATCGGGCGGGCCGACAGCATTGCGCTGGATTTCCACAAGTGGATGTATGTGGGCTATGACTGCGGCATGGCGCTGTTGCGCAACGAGGAGGAGCACCGGGCGGCTTTTGCGGCGCGGCCCGCCTATCTGGAAGGCGCCGAGCGCGGGCTGGCGGGCGGCGAGCCGTGGTTCTGCGACTATGGCATCGACCTGAGCCGCGGCAACCGGGCGCTGAAGGTCTGGACGGCGCTGGAAACCTACGGCGAGGCGGCATTTGCGCAAGCGATCACCGGCAATTGCGAACTGGCGGCGCTGATGGCGGCAGAGGTCGAGGCGCAGCCCCTGATGGCCCTGGGGGCACCGGTGGTGTCGAACGTCTGCGTCTTCACCGCGCGCCGCGATCTGGCGCCGGAGGCGCAGTCGGAGGTGAATGCCCGCATTGCCCAGACCCTGCAGGAAAGCGGTGAGGCGGTGTTCTCGACCACCCGGGCAGGGGGCCGCGTGATGCTGCGCGCCGCGATTACCAACCACCGCAGCCGCGAGGCGGATGTGCTTGCGGCGATTGCCGCGGTGGTGCGGGAGGCGTCGGCGTAAAGCGATGAGCCCCGCGCCTGCCTGGGCGGGCGCAGGCGTGACGGGGCGGCTTGGCGCCCGGCGCGATAGATGATTGCCGTTGCGTCTTGTTGCGCCGGTGAACGCGCCTGCCGGGGGGCAGGCAGGCGCGGGGCGGCGGTGCCGCCTTGCGTAACATCTGTGACGTTCGGTTCCGTCTTTCCGCCACGTCAGATCCCGCTACTCTCCATGCCGGACACACAAGGAGAGAGACATGGCCTGGATCAGGACCGTTCCGTTTGAAGAGGCAACCGGCAAGCTGAAGATGCTGTATGAGCGGGTGACCGGGCCGGGCAACAATGTCGACAACATCATGATGGTGCATTCCCTGCGGCCGCATTCGATGGAAGGCCACATGGCGCTGTACAAGAATGTGCTGCACCACACCGGCAACAAGGTGCCGAAATGGTTTCTGGAGGTGCTGGGGGTCTGGGTCTCGTCCCTGAACGATTGCGCCTATTGCGTCGAGCATCACTTTGCAGGCCTGCAGCGGCTGCTGGGCGACGCGGAGCGCGGGCGGGCGATCCGGGCGGCGATCGAGGCGCGCGAGCCGGAAGCCGCGCCGCTGGAGGCGGCGCAGGTGCTGGCGATGGGCTATGCGCGGATGCTGACCGAAGAACCCGCCAGCGTGACCGCGGCGGATATCGGGGCGCTGCGGGACGCGGGGTTCGATGACGGGGAGATCCTGGAGATCAACCAGGTGACCGCCTATTTCGCCTATGCCAACCGGACGGTGCTGGGGCTGGGATGCTCTGCCAAGGGGGATGTGCTGGGGCTGAGCCCGAACAATTCGGACGATCCGGGCGATTGGGGGCACAAATAGGGGCGCCGCCCCTCGGCCCCTGCGGGCCTCACCCCGGGATATTTGCAGCCAGATGAAGCGGATCAAGCGGCCCCGGGGGGCCGCTTTTGATGTGCAAACCGCATATCTTTTGATGCAGGTCAGGGCAGGGCGGCGGCGGCGGCGGTATGGTTGCGGCGCAGATTGAAAGAGGGAGTTTTTTATGGACGCCGCAGCAGAGAAGATTGTGAACAGCGCCGCAGGGACAGGGACGGGAACAGGGCAGGAGCCGGTGCCGGCCGCGCCGCGGGCGCCAAGCGCGGAGGATATCCGGCGGGCCTTTGAGAGCGGAGAGTATCCGTACCCGCGCAAGATGGCGCGCCGGGCCTATGAGGCGGAGAAGGCGCGGCTGCAGGCGGAGCTGTTGAAGGTGCAGCTGTGGGCGCAGGAGACCGGGGAAAAGTTCGTGATGCTGTTCGAGGGCCGCGATGCGGCGGGCAAGGGTGGCACCATCAAGCGGTTCACCGAACACCTGAACCCGCGCTCGGCCCGGGTGGTGGCGCTGAACAAGCCCTCGGACGAGGAGCGCGGGCAGTGGTATTTCCAGCGCTATGTGCAGCATCTGCCGACGGCTGGCGAGATCGTGTTCTATGACCGCTCCTGGTACAACCGCGCAGGCGTCGAGCGGGTGATGAGCTTTTGCGAGCCAAACGAGTACCTGGAGTTCATGCGCCAGGCGCCGGAGTTCGAGCGGATGCTGGTGCGTTCGGGTGTCCGGCTGTACAAATACTGGTTCTCGGTCACCCAGGAAGAGCAGAAACGGCGGTTCGGCGCACGCGAGACCGATCCGCTGAAGCAGTGGAAGCTGTCGCCGATCGACAAGGCGTCGCTCGGCAAATGGGATGACTACACCGAGGCCAAGGAGGCGATGTTCTTTTACACCGATACCGCGGATGCGCCCTGGACGGTGATCAAGTCCAACTGCAAGAAGCGGGCGCGGATCAACTGCATGCGGCATTTCCTGGCGTCGCTGGAGTATCCGGGCAAGGATCCGGAGATCGCGGCGGTGCCGGATCCGCTGATCGTGGGGCAGGCGCATCACGTGATCCATCAGTCGGACCACATCCTGGGCAAGGCGCTGCATCCCGGCACACGGGCGCGCTGATCCCCGCCTGCGGCGCGGTCCCGCGGTTGCGGGGCTGCCGCCGGAGGCGTAAAGCTTTGACCCATGAAGCGTATTATTCCCTTGCTGGCCGCAGCAGTGCTGGCCCCGCAGGATGCCGGGTCGCATCCGCATATCTTTGTCGATACCGCCCTGAAGGTGATTGTCTCGGACTCCGGGCAGCTGGAGGCGGTTGAGATCACTTGGGCCTATGACGAGTTCTATTCGCTGCTGATTTTCGAGGACCGGGGGCTGGATGGCGATTACGACGGCGCGCTGACGGCGCAGGAGCTGGCAAAGCTGCAGGGGTTCGACATGGCCTGGGTCGAGGGGTTTCAGGGCGACACCTATCTGACCCGGTCGGGCGAAGCGCTGGAAATGGGCGCGCCGGAGCATCTGGCCACCGAAGTGGCGGACGGGCGCATCACCACCCGGCACCGCCGCGTGCTGACAGAGCCGCAGGCCGCCGATGGCGTGGTGATCAAGGCCTATGATCCGGGCTATTACACCGCTTACACGATGACCGGCGGCCTGGAAGTTTCGGGCGGCTGCCAGGCCAGCGTCACGCCGCCGGATCTGGATGCAGCCTATACCAAGGTGGAAGAGCTGCTTTATGCCATGCCTGCGGACCAGGCAGAGGACGCCTATCCGGAGGTGGGAGAGGCCTTTGCCGATACCGTGCGGTTGAGCTGCGGGGCGTAAGGTGCGTTTTTTCCTGGCCATAGCTGCGCTGGGCGTGGCGGGTCTGGCGGTCTGGCTGTGGGGGTTCGGCGGCGCCGGGCTGGTGTCGGCCTGGGCGGCGGAAGGCCAGCGGGAGGCGCAGAATGCGATGGCGCGGGGCCTGCGGGCCTTGCGCGCGGGTGAGCCGGGGGCGCTGACGGCGCTGTTGTCCTTGTGTTTCGCGTACGGGTTTTTCCACGCCGCCGGGCCGGGCCATGGCAAGCTGGTGATCGGCGGCTATGGCATGGGCAAGCCGGTGCCCCTGGCGCGGCTGGCCGGGCTGGCGCTGGCGTCCTCGCTGGCGCAGGCGGCCACGGCGGTGCTGCTGGTGGCGGGCGGGCTGATGCTGCTGGACTGGGGCCGCGAGCAGCTGACCAGCGCGGCCGAGGATGTGCTGGCGCCGCTGTCCTACGGGCTGATTGCACTGGTGGGCCTGTGGCTGCTGGCGCGCGGTGTGCGGCGGCTGCTGGGCAGCCGGGCTGGCGGACACGGCGCCCACGGCCATCACCACCATGATCATGAGGCTGGGGAGGTGTGTTCCTCCTGCGGGCACCGGCACGGGCCAACGGCGGAGGAGGCGGCCAATGTCCACTCCCTGCGCGACGCGCTGGCGATCATCGGCGCGGTGGCGCTGAGGCCCTGCACCGGGGCGGTGTTCCTGCTGCTGCTGACCTGGCGGATGGGCGTCTTGTGGTCCGGGATTGCCGGCGCCTTCGCCATGGGGCTGGGCACGGCCACGGTCACGGTCGCCGTGGCCGCCGCTGCCGTCACGATGCGCAAGGGGGCGCTGGCACAGATGCAGGGAACCGGTGCCTTGCGCGCTGCCGCGGTGCTGGAGATCCTGGCGGGCGGGGTGGTGGCCGTGCTGGCCTTTCAGATCATGCTGCGGGCGCTGTGAGGCTCAGGCTTCCAGTGCGTCTTCCAGAAGTTTGAACATCGGCTCCAGCGTCAGATAGGCGGACATCAGCGCCGCCATCGGGGCGGCCTGTTCGCGCGGGCTCATTTCGTGCCAGAAGGTCAGCGACTTGCGCTGCAGCAGGTGGCCGTGGGGATGGGCCTTGCCAAAGGGGGCGGGAACGCGTTTCAGCTCGGGCTCATTAGAGGCAAAGCCCTTGAGCGCGAGGATGTCCAACATGGCTGCGGCCTCATCCCCGGTTTCGCCGTCGACCGCGGTGCGCCAGACAGGCAATTGCGCCTTGGTGAAGTTCATGATGCCGCCGCCGGTGGTGCAGGACTTGGGGTCGATGCCGAAGAACAGCGCACAGCCTGCGCCGTTTACCGTCCACATCATGTGCAGATGGGTCTTGTAGGGCGTCTTGTCCTTGGAAAACCGGACGTCGCGCTGAGGGCGGAACAATCTGGGCACGGCCTGCCTGCCGGTCCGTTTGGTGATCGCCTGCGCGACCTCGTCCAGCAGCAGCAGGGCGGGGGATTTGAGCTGCGCCTCATACCGGTCCTTATGCGTGGTGAACCAGTCGCGGCTGTTGTCCTGCGACAGCTCCGTCAGGAAGGCGCGGGCGTCGGGGATCAGCTGCGCAAAGGGGTCGGTCATTTGAATAGGCTCCTGCAAGCGGTGGGGCGGTCTGTGCAGAATACCACCATGGGCCTGTGCGGGGGGCAAGGAGACTCTGCTCTTGCCGGAGCCTTCCGGCGGGCCTAAGGCTGATTTCATGAGCACGTTAACGAACCGACACTCCGAAATGTCCCCCGGCGGCCATGCCCGGGCAATCGCCGTTCTTGGCCTGCCGCTGATCGGCGGCCATGTGGCGCAGTTTGCCATCGGCCTCACCGATACGGTGATGCTGGGCTGGTACGGGGTGGAGGAGCTGGCAGCGGTGACGCTGGGCTCGACCTATTTCTTTTCGATCTTCCTCCTTGGGTCCGGCTTTGCCTTTGCGGTAATGCCGATGGTGGCGGCGGCGGCCGGCGCGGGCGAGGAGCGGCAGATCCGCCGCTCCACCCGGATGGGGCTGTGGCTGTCGCTGGCCTATTGCGCGCTGGCGATGCCCTTGCTGTGGTGGTCGGAGCCGATCCTGCTTTTGCTGGGGCAGGAGCCGCAGGTGGCCCATGCGGCGGCAGAGTATCTGCGGATCGCCGGCTGGGCGGTCTTTCCGGCGCTGTTGTACATGGTCGCCAAATCCTATCTGGCGGCGCTGGAGCGGACCCAGATCGTGCTGTGGCTGTCGGTGATCGGGGCGGTGCTGAATGCGCTGGTGAACTATGCGCTGATTTTCGGCAACTGGGGCGCGCCGGAGCTGGGGATTACCGGGGCGGCGATTGCCTCCCTGGTGACCAACGGGGTGTCCTTTGCGCTGGTGCTGGCCTATGCGCTGAAGGCGCTGCCGGAGCATGAACTGCTGAAGAACTTCCAGCGGCCCGACTGGGAGATGCTGGCCCGGGTGTTCCGGATGGGGGCGCCGATTGGCCTCACGACGCTGAGCGAGAGCAGCCTGTTCGCGGCCTCGGCGATGATGATGGGCTGGCTGGGCACGGTGCCGCTGGCGGCGCATGGGATTGCGATCTCGCTGGCGGGGCTGACGTTCATGGTGCATCTGGGGCTGTCCAATGCCGCCACCATCCGCGCGGGCAATGCCTTTGGCCGCGGCGACCGGGCGCATATGGCGCGCGGCGGCAAGGTGGTGACGGTGATGTCGCTGGGGGTTTCGGTGGTGGGGATCACCCTGTTCCTGGCCATCCCCGGCCCGCTGATGTCGCTGTTTCTTGACCCGGCTGACCCGCAGAAGGATCAGATCCTGCTGATCGGCGGGGGCCTGCTGGCGGCGGCGGCACTGTTTCAGATGATGGACGGGATGCAGGCGGTTGCGCTGGGCCTGCTGCGCGGGGTGCAGGACACCGGTGTGCCGATGGTGATTGCAGTGCTCAGCTATTGGGCAGTGGGCATCCCGGCCTCTTATGTCATGGGGTTCGTGCTTGGCTGGGGCGGCGCCGGCGTCTGGATGGGGCTGGTTGCGGGGCTTACCGCAGCGGGGCTGTTCCTGATGAAGCGGTTCTGGGGGCAGTCAATCAAACGGGTGGGGGCGAAGCCCGCGTAGGCCGGGCAGGGCCGGTCACTCCCACCCGGTGCCGCGCCCCATGGTGTGGATGGGGGAGAATGCGCCCAGGATCAGGCGGCGGTGGTCAAAGGGGATTTCGACCGGGATGTCAAACCGGGTGTCCTTGGCGATCCGGGCTTCGGCCTCTTCCATGTCTTCCCGGCTGGGCCAAACCTGCCAGCAAAAGACGATCCGCTCCCCCGGGCGGGCGGCGACGGCGCGGCGGAAATCGGTGGTCTCGCCGTCCGGCACGTTGTCCTCCCAGGAATCGACAGACTCGAGACAGCCGTATTCCCGGAACAGCTTGGCACTGGTTTTCGCCCAGGCCTTGTAGGCTTCGAAGTTTTCTTCCGGCACGGGGATCACGAATCCGGCGACATACATGGCGGCCCTCCCAAGGATCGGCCGGGGCGCGGCCCGGCCTGGGCGAGTGTGGCACGGGGCGGCCGTTCGCTCCAGTCTCTTGCTGCGCGCCGCGGCGCGGGGTTGACCGTCTGGCGCCCTGCGGGCAGGGTTCTGGAACAGTCTGATTTTCAACCGGAAAGCCTCTTGCCCATGATGACCGACGACGACAAACGCCTGCTGCGGATTGCCAATGAGGAAGCCAAGGCGGGATTTGACGAGGGCGGCTGCCCGATCGGCTCAGTGCTGGCGCGCGGCGGCCAGGTGGTGGCGCAGGGGCGCAATCAGCGGGTGCAGATGGGCGACCCGATTGCGCATGGCGAGATGGATGCGCTGCGCAAGGCGGGGCGGCAGACGTCTTACCGCGATACGGTGCTTTATACCTCGCTGTCGCCCTGCATGATGTGCAGCGGCACCATCGTGCAGTTCGGCATTCCGCGGGTGGTGATCGGCGACACGCAGAATTTTGGCGGCAATGAAGAATTCCTGCGCGCCCGCGGTGTCGAGGTGGTGATCGCCGAGGACCCGGACTGCATCGCGCTGATGCAGCGGTTCATCCGCGAAAAGCCGGAGCTGTGGGCGGAAGACATCGCCGAATAGGGGATAGGGGAGGCGCGGTCAGAACCAGTAATAGGGCACGTGGTAATGATCGTAGATGCTTTCCTCGTGCTTGCGGTCGCGGTGCCAGCCTTCGTACTGCGCCGGGGCGCTTTTCAGCTGGTCCGGTGTGATGCTGGTGCGGAACCCGTCCAGGCCGCTGTCGTATGAGAGCGCCCCCCACGGGATCACGAATTCCCGTTCGCCAAGGCCCAGGAAGCCGCCGAAGGTCATGATCGCGTAAACGGCCTTGCCAGAGGACTTGTCGATCATCAGGTGATCAATGGTGCCCGCCTTCTCGCCGGTCTTGTCGTAGACCGCGGTGCCGGTGACGTCATTTGTCGAGACGAGGCTGCCGCCAGAGCCGTGTTGAGCCTGTTGCATGGTCTTGCTCCTGTTTCTCGTATGGACAAAGAAACAACGTCCCGGCTGGCCGATTGTTCCGGTGCCGGGCGGGCGGGCCGGGCGGCGCGAAGCCCCTTGCCTGGCCTGCGTCCGGGGCGGCAGCAGGCCAGGCGGAGCGGTCCAGGCGGTTACCGGGTGATGTGCGACAGCAGGTCCGGATTGGTCACCAGATTGCGCACGCCGTGCGCGTGGTCCTCGTCAAAGACATTGCCGTCCAGCCACTTCCCGACCGAATGGATGTTCACCTTGGCAACCTTGGGGCGCACGCTCCAGGTCACCTGGAAGGGGGAGCCAGCCTCGTTATAGCCGGGGCCGGTGGTGGAGCCTGCATATTGCACCGGGGTGCCGGTGGAGCTGGGAATATTGACGGCCTGATGCAGCCCGTTGGCCATGCCGGGTTCGGCCAGCACGGCGAAATCAAGCGCGGCGTCATCGTTCACCAGCACAAACACCTGCGCCTCCACCCTCAGCTGGGGGTTCTTGATCGCATCGCTGAGGCAGGCGCCGAGCGTGGGGCCGGGCTGCACTTGGGCGGTGGAGTGGACGTAATGCACCTCGATCGTGTCGCCGGGCTGCAGGCCGCCATGGGCGGAGGCGCCGATCGGGTGGTCCAGCGCGGCGGTTTCTGCCGCGGTCAGCGTGCCGTCGTATGTGTAGCCGGTGCCGTGGCCCTGGCCGTCGCCATTGCCGGCATAGGTGGTGAATTCACCGCCGCGGTGTTCGGCGTTCTTGTGAAAGTGGATGTTGCAGAGGTTCATGGCGGTGGAGGGCGGGGCCGGTTCAAAACTGCGGCTGTTGGCGCCGGAAGCGGCATCAATGTCGCGCGGGGATTGCGGGCCGAAGCCCGCGCCTTTGGTCCGGGCAGTAAGCGCAGCGCGCTGCGCCGCGATCACGTCATCAGCAACCGGGGCCGCATCAACCGCATAAGCGGCGGTGCTGGTGAGCAAAGCGGAGGCGGTTGCGGCGGCCAGGGCCAGAGTCACTTTTTGCATGGGGGATCCTGTTGTAACTGAAAACCAGAGAAATTGCGCCGGGGTGCCGCCGCAGGTGCCGTTCCCGGCTGCCAGGGCGGCAGCGGCATTGGTGTGGTAATTAAGTTGTGTTTAAGGATTGTTAATATCGTAAAGGTTGATTGCGCCACGCTTTTCCTGCGGCGGCGCTGTGGTAAGCTACAGGGGGAGCAAGATTGCCGCCGGCAGGGAGGCGCCAGCATGGCACGACGCCATTTCATCAGCACGCGGTGGCCGGGTCTGCGGCAGGTCCTGCTGCTGGCGCTGCTGGCGCTGCTGGCCTGCCTGCTGCCGGCTGCTGTGCCTGCGCAGACCAGCCCCGCGCCGCCAAGGGCCGGGCTGATGTGGAACCGCACCGGGCTGCCCGCCGTGTTTCCCTTGCAAGTGAAGACGCCGGCGGGGGCGGATTATTACCTCACCCTCAGCGATGCAGAGACCGGCGCGGCGGCGCTGGCGGCCTATATCGAGGGCGGCGCATTCTTCAAGGTGCTGGTGCCGCCGGGGCGCTATGTGCTGCGGTTTGCCAGCGGCGAACGCTGGCAGGGCGAGGACCGGCTGTTCGGGCCGGGTGCGCAAACACAGCGGTTTGAGCTGCCGCGGGTGCTTGAGTTTGCCATCCGCGGGGCTGGCATCAAGGCCGGTCACGCCGTCACCCTGTTCCGTCAGCAACCGGGCGGCGGGCTGGAGGCGGCGGTGGCGGCCCAGCACATTTGCCAGATCGCCAGCGTGGAGGGCGCGGAGCCGCAGCCTGTGCCTGCAAGCGCAAGCGGCCTGTTCCGGCTGGGCGGCGATGCGCGGTCACGGGGTATACTGCATCTGCAGTGGCGGCTGCAACTGGGCGGTCCGCAGGCGGGAACGCCGCTGGAGCAATGGCAGCGCAGCCTGTTCTTGCTGGGGAACCCGCTGCTGCCGCCGCGTGCTTCGGGGCTGGACGGCCGGGACCGGCCGCCGCCGCCGGTGCGGTTCCGGTCTTATTCGGTGCGCTCGCTGTTTTGCGGCTGACCCGGCCGCGATGCGGGTGGCTTATTCGCCGCCGCGGGCCTTGATCAGCCGATCAGCCTTCTTGCGCACCAGCACGCTGCGCAGGTCGTGCATGGCCAGCAGCAGCGCATCGGTGACATCCTCCAGCTGCTCATCGGTGGCGCGGCTGTTGGCCCAGTGGGCGGTCAGGTTCAGATGGTCGATGGCCCGGTGGATATCGTCGGTATCGCGGGCGGCGAGGGTGGCGGTGCGGGCCGCCATCCAGGACTTGATCTCGGCCATGTCCTGATCGCTGAGCTGGCGCTGGCCGTGCGGCTTGATCTCGCCGTTGCGGATGTTCACAACGGCGATCTGGTCCATCTCGATCCGCCGCTGGCGGTTTTCGGTGTCGACGCGGAAAACAAAAGCGCCGTTTTCACGGACGCGGAAATAATACTCCGGCAGATCGGCGCTCATGCCTTGTCTCCTGTCAGGCCAGCGCGGCGCAGAAGGTCTGGATGCGGCGGCAGGCCTCCTCCAGCGCTGCGTCCGAGGTGGCGTAGCTGACGCGGAAGTTCGGCGACAGGCCGAAGGCCGCACCAAAGACCACGGCGACATCGGCCTCTTCCAGCAGGGCGGTGGCAAAATCCTCGTCCGTTTCAATCACCTTGCCCGCGGGCGTGGTCTTGCCGATCAGACCGGCAATGGAGGGGTAGACATAGAACGCGCCCTCGGGCGTGGGGCAGGAGATGCCGTCGATTTCATTCAGCATCGACACCACCAGATCGCGGCGGCGGACGAAGGTTTCGTTGTTGGGCGCCAGAAACTCCTGGGTGCCGTTGAGCGCCTCTACCGCGGCCCATTGGCTGACCGAGCAGGGGTTGGAGGTGGACTGCGACTGCACCTTGCGCATGGCTGCGATCAGTTTCTCCGGGCCTGCGGCATAGCCGATGCGCCAGCCGGTCATCGCATAGGCCTTGGAGACGCCGTTGCAGGTGAGGGTGCGGTCGTAAAGCTGCGGCTCCACCTGGGCGGGGGTGCAGAATTCGAACCCGTCATAGGCCAGATGCTCATACATGTCGTCGGTCATCACCCAGACATGCGGGTGGCGCAGCAGCACGTCTGTCAGCGCCTTCAGTTCCTCCCGGCTGTAGCCCGCGCCGGTGGGGTTGGAGGGGGAGTTGAAGATGAACCATTTGGTGTTGGGGGTGATCGCCGCCTCCAGCTGATCCGCGGTCAGCTTGAAATTGGTCTGCAGCGAGGTTTCGGCAATCACCGGCGTGCCGCCCGCCAGCAGCACCATGTCGGGGTAGGAAACCCAGTAGGGGGCGGGAATCACCACCTCGTCGCCGTCGTTCAGGGTGGCCATCAGGGCGTTGTACAGCGTCTGCTTGCCGCCGGTGCCGACGGAGACCTGCGCCGGCGTGTAGTCCAGCCCGTGATCGCGCTTCATCTTGGCGCAGACCGCCTGTTTCAGCTCCGCGATGCCGTCGGGGGCGGTGTATTTGGTCTTGCCCGCGGCGATGGCGGCGACGGCCGCGTCCTTGATGTTTTGCGGCGTGTCAAAGTCCGGCTCGCCGGCGCTGAGGCCGATGACGTCGCGTCCGGCGGCCTTCAGCTCGGCCGCCTTGGCAGTCATCGCAATGGTCGGTGACGGTTTGACGCGGGATAAGGTCTCGGACAGGAAAGACATGGTCTGCGGCCTCGGTTTGTATGTTGCTCGCAACTGTCATAGGGTGCGGCTGGACGGCGATCAAGCCGCGTTCAAACTGGATGAGGAGAACTGGCAATGACGGAGCAGACTACAGACTGGTACGGCCCGGACGCAGCGACATTTGGCGACCGCGTGGCGGCTGCACGGGAAGCTGCCGGAATGACCCAGGGCCAGCTTGCGCGCCGGCTTGGGATCAAGAAGTCCACGCTCAGCGCCTGGGAACGCGACCTGGCGGAGCCGCGCGCCAACAAGCTGACGATGCTGGCCGGCGTGTTGAACGTGTCGATGTCCTGGCTGCTGACCGGCGAGGGCGAAGGGATGTCGGAACCGGCGCCGCTGGAGCTGGAAGCGGGCGATTTCACAAGCATTCTGAACGAGTTGCGTGACCTGCGCAGCGAAATGCGCCAGAATGCGGAGCGGGCGGCGCGGCTGGAGAAGAAGCTGCGGACCCTGCTGCAGGTCAATGACGGCCAGACCACAGAAGTTGCCTGAGACCAGGATGCAGGAAGACCGGACCATCCGCCTGAAACGGCTGCAGATGCGCTCTATGCGCCGGGGTATCAAGGAAATGGATATCCTGCTGTCGGCCTTTGCAGCCGCCAATCTGGAGCAGATGGATACTGCGCAGCTGGATCTTTATGACCAGCTGCTGCACGAAAACGACCAGGATCTGTACCAGTGGGTGACCGGCCAGGCGGAGCCGCAGGAGCGGTTCCGCGCACTGGTCGCGGACATAGCGCAAACGTACCAAAAATAATAAAATACCGGCTTAACCGATTTTTCGGGAATTGTTGGCATCTTACCTCAGAAGCAAATTCGAGTCGGAGATGCGAATGAGTATGGAATTGCCAATTAGCCGGACGGACCGCAAAGGTTTCATGACTGGCTACCTGGAGGCGCTGGCCCTTGTCGAGCGTCTCCACCGTCTGCTGCTGGATGTCATCAAGGACGAGTTTGAACGCGTCGGCGTGCTGGAAATCAACGCGGTTCAGGCGCTTTTGCTGTTCAACATCGGTGACAATGAGGTGACCGCCGGGGAATTGAAGACCCGCGGCTACTATCAGGGCAGCAATGTCAGCTACAACCTCAAGAAGCTGGTCGAGATGGGCTATATGCACCATCAGCGCTGCGAGATCGACCGCCGCTCGGTGCGGGTGCGGCTGACTCAGCGCGGCCGTGAGATCCGCGATATCGTGTCGGCGCTGTTTGCCCGCCATGCCGAAGGGCTGGAAGGCAAGAACGTGATCTCCTCGGAGGGGATCGAGGATATCACCGCCTCGCTGAAGCGGGTGGAGCGCTACTGGTCGGATCAGATCCGCTATATCTACTAAGGCGCTGGCCGGGCGATGATCCCGGTGGCGACGGGCCGTGAAATGCTGGCAAAGCACTGGCAGGCCAAAACCGGGCATGAGGGGAAACCGTGTTCCGGGTGTATTGAAGGGCAAAGCGCCGGGACCCGTGCGGGGCCGCGGCTGAAGGTTGCAGAAGTGACCGCCCTTGTTCCCGCATGAGGGGTTTACCCTGCGGCGGCTTGTCCCGCTGAAGCGGAAATTATTATTGGTTTGTGTTTTTCAGAAAACCGGAAGGCGGGGTATTGCACCGCCGGGCACGGACAGCACCGGTCAGGCGCTGTGCCGGTTTTTTGCGTTGTGCCGGGCGGTACAGCCAACTGCGCAACCGGGGCCGCCCAAGCGAAGCTCCATCACGCTGACTGCGTTGGCGGGCTGGCTGCGTTGGCCGGGCTGACTGGGCTGGGGCTGCCGGCAGCGGACCGGGCGCTGGCCTGGGGCCTTGCCGCCAGGCGGACAGATGCGGTTCACGGCGGCCCCCGCGCGGCCTGGCCTGTGTCCGGGTTTACAGGATCACCTGATCGGAAAATTCCTGTTCGGCAACGCTGCGGATGAAGTCTGCGAGTTTCAGGAAGGCGGGCGGGCTGCCGCTGCTGCGGCGCCAGGCCAGGCCGGCCTGCCGGTAAAGCACCGGCTGCATCGGGATCACTGCGACATCGCCTTCGCCGCGCTTGACTTCGGAGCCGACATACAGCGCGGGCAGCAGCGTGACGCCCATGCCAAGCGAGACCATCTGGCGCAGCGCATCAAGGCTGGTGCCCTCGAAATCCTCGCGCAGGTTTGCCCCCGACGCCGCGCTGAGATGCGAGACCTGGCGGCTCAGCGTGTAAGACGGGTTGAGGCTGAGCAGGTTCTCCCCGGCCAGATCCGCGGTCTTCACCCGCTTTTGGCCGGCCAGCGGGTGGTCCCGGGCCACAGCCAGGCTCAGCGGCTCCCGGAACAGGAAGGTGTGGCGGATGTCATCGCGCGGCACCGGCAGCTGGGTCAGGATCAGATCGTGCCGGCCCGCCAGCAGATCCTCCGTCAGCTCGCGCGGGGGGGCGTCGCGGATGACCAGCTTGAGGTCCGGGAAAGACTGATGCAGGCGCCGCAGCACCCGCGGCAGCAGGTAGGGGCCGATTGTCGGCGACGAACCGAGCCGCAGGGTGCCCTCCAGCTGGGCGCCTGAGGCCCCCGCGGTCTGGCTGAGCCGCTCCACATCCTGCAGGATCTTTTCGGCCTGGAGGGCGGTGTCCCGTCCTGCCGGCGTCAGGATCAGGCCGCTGCGCCGCCGTTCGATCAGGCGCGTGTCCAGGGCCTTCTCCAGGGCGGCGATCTGCAGGCTGAGGGAGGGCTGGCTGATGCCCAGCTGCCGCGCCGCATTGCGGTATTGCAGGGCTTTGCTGAGGACAGAGAAATAGCGCAGCTGGCGCAGGGTGATCTCCGGCATCTGGGGCCCTCCATTGCGTTGGATAGCTAAAACCTATCTTTATTCACAATACTATTGGCTTCTTAAAAGGCAATTGCAGCCCATCTTGAGTGTCAGGCGGCGGGGTGGTGTGCCGCCGGTACCGGAAAAAAGGAGGCAATTGATGAAGAACAGTCCACGGGTAAAGGTTTTCTCGCTGCAGGTGAGGCTGGCCAAGCTGCGCCTGAAGCACCAGTCGCTGAAGGCGAAAATCGCCAAGGAGCTGAAACGCCCGTCGCCGTGCAGCATGATGCTGCAGGGGCTGAAGCGCCAGCGCCTGCGGACCAAGGATGAGATCATGCGCTGCCTGACCCAGCTGCGCCGCACCGGGCTGCCGGGCTTTTCGCAGCAGCAGTCCGCATAGGGAGGCAGCGGTGATGTTTCAGTATACCCATCCGCTGAGCGGTGCGGGCTTTATGCACAGCGCCGATCTGGACGATATGCGCGCGGCCCTGCTTGATGAGGAAGAAAAAGAGGACGACGACGGTCCTGATGGCGGCAGCCCCTTTATCGCCGGGCAGCGTTCGCAGGTGACGCTGACGTACGGATCCCAGACCCGCCGGGCCTGAGGGGGCGGAGACACGCGCGCCGCGCGAAGCCGCCTGATCGCCCTCCGGTGCAAGCCGGAGGGCTGATTTCTTTTCAGCCGAACCGATCGAACGGGCCGCCGCCGGTCCGCACCGGACCCCGCGGCCTGCCGGCGCCTACCAGTGGCCGGTGTTTTCCATGCTGGCCCAAGGTTCTGCCGGGGCCAGCGACTCGCCGTTCTGGAGCAGTTCGATGGAGACGTTGTCGGGCGAACGCACGAAGGCCATATGCCCGTCGCGCGGCGGCCGGTTGATGGTGACGCCGTTGTCCATCAGGTGCTGGCAGGTGGCATAGATATCGTCCACCCCATAGGCAAGATGGCCGAAATGGCGGCTGTCATCGGGAAGCGCGTCGTCGCCGTCCCAGTTGTAGGTCAGCTCCAGCGGGGTTTCCTCCTGGCCCGGCGGTGCCATGAAGATCAGGGTGAAACGGCCCTGCTCGTTTTCCCAGCGCCGGGTCTCCTTGAGGCCCAGCAGCTCGTAGAAGGCCATGGATTTCTCCAGATCCTTCACCCGGACCATGGTGTGCAGATATTTGAGGGGCATGGGGGTCTCCTGTTATCGCTGTCAGGGACTTTAGCGGCGCGGCGCGGGAAGGCCAGCAAAAGCGCCGGGCGGTGTCAGAATTTTGACTCGATCCCCAGCGAGACGGAGAATTCCGAGCTGTCAAAGCGGCTGTGGTTGGAACTGCGCTTGCCGGCCCGGACCCGCAGCATTGGCGCAAAGCCGGCGTAGTCGTAGTCTTCGAAGAACAGGTTCAGGTCAGCATAGACGGAGCGGTCCTGGCGGCCGCCGGGGATGGGCTGCCAGTCGCTGCCGTCATAGAAGATGTGGTCCGGGTAATCGGCGGCCCCCAAAATCAGGCCGGTGCTGATCCTGGCCGGGCCGACCAGCTGCCCGAAGGCATAGCCGACGTGAACGGTGGCGGTTTGGCCGCTGGAGTTCACGCTGTTTGCCCGGGTGTCGCGCAGGCCAAGCGTGAAGGTGAGGCTGTCGCCGTTTTCAAGCTTGCGCGACAGCGATGCCCCAAGGCCGAAGACATCGGCTTGCAGGCTGGCCAGTCGCGGATCCAGGCGGTGTTCGGCGCTGCCGTTGAGGGTGAGGCGGCTGCGGGGCGAGAGGGCCCAGCTGCGGGCGGCAGACAGTTTCGCAAGGTTGTAGTTTCGTTGGCCACCGTACCAGGAGGTGGCGGCGGTCAGGTCGGCCCGGGCGCTGCCGCCCTTGTCCGCAGGGCCTGCGGTGAAGGCGTGGCTGAGGGTGATCTCGCCATAGGTCGATCCGAATTCTGAATTCCGGGGGGCCGTGGTCCCGGTGCTGGCGGCAAGATCTGCCGCCTCTGCCTTGGCGCCGGAGGACAGGGCCACGCGCTGCACATAGAGGCGCCCGCTGAGCGTGGTCAGGCTGGTGCCGCTCTGGCGCAGGCGGCGGGTTATGCCGGCATCAAGGGTGCCAATGAGACCGGACAGGGCAACCGCCCGCGGCCCGAACCGGTTTTCATGCGACGACAGCCCGTCGATTTCCTGCGTCGCGGCATCGGAGCCGTTGTTCACATTGTTCGATGGTTTCAGCCCGCCGCTCAGCCGGAAGGACCAGGGGCTGATGCGGCGCAGCGCCTGATAGTCCTTGGCGATCAGCTCTTCGGCCTTCCTGTCGGGCGCGTAGACTGCGGTGCGGCGCAGCCAGTATTGCGACAGGACCGGGCTGCCGCCCTGGAACGCCAGGCGGGAGGCGAGCTGGGCCATCTGGTATTTGGTGGCGTCGTCGGGGGCGAAGCGGAAGGCGCGGGCGGCGGATTTGCGGCCCTTATCCGGCTGCCCGGCCTGCGCATAGGCGGCGGCCTGAAGGTGCCAGGCCAGGTGGTTCTTGCGGTCGGCCTGCAGCAGCGCCTCCGACACCCGCAGCGCCAGCTGGTGGTTGCCGGAACTCAAGGCATGCGCCGCCAGAACATGCCCCTGCTGGAGCGACAGGTGCATCTGGGGCTGCTTGGTCTCCTGAGCGGAGGGCTGGGCCGTTGCCAGGCCCAGCATCAGACATGCCGCAATTGCCTTGCGCATGGTTTAGGGGCAGGCCGGGTCCGGGCTGGCGCCGTCGCAGGAGCCAAGCACAAAGACGCCGTATTCCTCGATCGGAACCGTGCCGCCTCGGAGGGCACTGATGTGGTCAGTAGCGTGCAGCGATCCTGCCACTGCGGCGGCATTGGAGCCGGCAAAGACGCCGCCGTATTGACCAACTGCGCTGCCATCCGTTGAGACGTCGCCGGTAAAGCTGCCGTCGGAAGCGATGCCGGTCGGGTTGAGGGCTAGGTTTTCAACTGCGGTTCCGGGCTGATCGGTGATCTGGCGGTTGTAGATGCCGCCTTTTACCCGGTTGTCGGTGAAATCGGCATTGATGAAGACGTCGCCGGTGACCTCAGCTGCCTGGCCAGGCAGAATGGACGGGTTGGTGCCGTTGGAGGGGTCGATCAGATCGCCGTTGTCGCCGTCGACGTTCAGCAGGCCAACGTAGGTGCCGGCATAGCTGACGATGCCAGTGCCGCTTTGGCTGGTGTCCGGCGCCGAATAAGTGCCGGTGCGCCCGTAGGTGGTGCCGCCCTGGAAAAACCCGAACTGCCCGCCGGTCACGACAACGGCGGCGTAGCCGCCTTCTGTTGTGCGCACATAGGCGGTGGAGTGTTCCGTCAATTCGTTGTCCTGGACGGTGTAGGCCTCGTACCCGGCCCGGTCGAGCGCGGGCTTGCGGACATATGTAGCAGGGAAGGGTGAGTCATCCAGGCCTACGCCTGTCACCGTCAGGGTTTGATTGGCGGCGTTGTAGCTGACGCTGTCGACGTCCCCGGCCAGGTCTTCCGGAATTGTGCCGGTGACGTCCGTAGGGTCATCATCACTGGTGATGAAAGGGTTGCCCCCGCCGCACGCGGACAGCGCGGCCGCCGCCGCGATCCCTAGCCAAAAGCGCCTCATCTGCCTCTACCTCAATATCTTTATCGTTTTGCGCCACCTTCGGGCGCGGCCGCGGCAAAGTCAATTGAACACTGAGGATTCCGGCGCAACCGTGGCGGATGCGCTACCCGTATGTAGGCTTTGGCCCGGTTGTGCGGCGTATATGTTGTGGGGCGGACGCGCCCCGGCACGGATTTTTACCCTTGGCGGCTGGCGGTGCAGGGGGTATTCCGGGGCGTGATATACAGGGCAAAGCCAGGGGGGGCTCCATGCAGCAGTATCTGGATCAGCTGCGCCATATTCTGGACAATGGCGTGCCATCGGACGACCGCACCGGCACCGGCACGCTGAGCTGTTTCGGGATGCAGGCGCGCTACAGCCTGGCCGACGGGTTTCCGCTGGTCACCACCAAGAAACTGCATCTGCGCTCCATCATCCATGAGCTGTTGTGGTTCCTGTCGGGCGACACCAACATCCGTTACCTGAAGGAAAACGGCGTCTCGATCTGGGATGAATGGGCGGATGAGAACGGCGATCTGGGTCCGGTTTACGGCCATCAGTGGCGCCGGTTTCCCAAGCTGGAGCTGGCGGAAGGCACCACCGGGGATGAGCCGCTCTACCGCGCCGGCAGCGTCGATCAGATTGCGGATCTGGTGGAGATGATCCGCAAAAGCCCCGACAGCCGCCGCTTGATCGTATCGGCCTGGAATCCAGCGGACGTGCCGGACATGGCGCTGCCGCCCTGCCATACGCTGTGGCAGGTGCGGGTGGCGGGCGGCAAGATGCATTTGCAGCTGTACCAGCGCTCTGCCGACATGTTCCTGGGGGTGCCGTTCAACATCGCCTCCTACGCGCTGCTGCTGGCGATGCTGGCGCATGTCACCGGGTATGAGGCGGGGGATTTTGTCCATACGATGGGCGATGCGCATATCTATTCCAACCACGTGGAGCAGGTGCGGCTGCAGTTGTCGCGCACGCCCAAGCCGCTGCCGCAGCTGCGGATCAAGCGGCAGGTCAGCTCGATCTTCGATTTCAAATACGAGGATTTCGAGATCCTGAACTATGACCCTGATCCGGCGATCAAGGCGCCGGTGGCGGTCTGATCTCAAAGGAAGATACCCATGATCACCCTGATCGCTGCGCGGGCGCGCAACGGGGCCATTGGCAAGGACAACGATATCCCCTGGTTTGCGCCCGAGGATCTGAAGGCGTTCCAGCGCGAGACATTGGGCGGCGCCATCATCATGGGCCGCAGGACCTGGGACAGCCTGCCGGTGAAACCGTTGAAGAACCGGCTCAATCTGGTGGTGTCCTCGAACCCTGGGGCGGCAGACATCGTGCTGCCGTCAATCGGGGCGGCGGTGGCGGAAGCCCATGCGCAGGGGTACAGGCGCGTCTACGGCATTGGCGGCGAGGGGATTTACCGCGGCATGCTGGGCATGGCGGACCGGCTGCTGATTACTGAGGTGGATCTGACCATTGCAGATGCTGACGCCTATTTCCCGGCGTTCGAGCCGGACAAATGGGTCAAGGCCGGTGAAACGGTCCTGCGGGACAGCGATCCGGCCTGCGTGATGGTTGAATATCTGCGGCGGGCGTAAAAGGGGCGAGACCCCCGGCCCGTCAGTGCCTGCGCCCAGCCCAAGTCCGGGCGCAGTGCATCATCAGTTGATTAAAGCGCCTTAAGCTCCGCAGCCATTTTCCGGCCGTCGCGGCCTTCGGACAGCTCGTAGCCGATTTTCATATTGTCGGCGAGGCCGGTCATGCCCGACCGCTCTACCGCTGAAATGTGCACAAACACATCCTTGCCGCCTTCATCGGGTTCAATAAACCCGTACCCTTTGGTGGTGTTGAACCACTTCACGGTGCCGCTTGGCATTTCCCGTGTCTCCTTCTACTTTGCACTCCGCCATGGGGGCTGCCCAGGGCATCCGGCCCGCACCCTGCCAAAATTCCGCGGGGGAAGCCGGACAACCTTGAGTGTTACACGGGCCGGGCAAAAATCAAGAAAAACCGGTGAATTCTACCATAAATTGTGCCCGCCGCGGCGCGGGACATAGGGGGATGTATGAAAATCTACGGGCTGAAGACCTGCGATACGTGCCGCAAGGCGTTGAAACAGCTTCCTGATTCGACTTTTGCCGATATCCGGGCAGACGGAATGCCGGACGGTCTGCTGGAGGCGGCTTATGCGCAATTCGGGGCCAAGCTGGTCAACACGCGGTCAACCACCTGGCGCGGCCTGAGCGAAGAAGAGCGCGCCGGTGAGCCGCTGGATCTGCTGCGGGCGCATCCGGCGCTGATGAAGCGGCCGCTGATCGAGCGTGACGGGGAATTATTCCTGGGTTGGGATCAGAACACGAAGGCGGCCCTTGGTGCCGCGTGACCGGCTGATTATGTCGGTGCGGCAGTTTTCGGGAGATTGACGATGCGCAACGCAGCCCTGGTTCTGGGGATTACCGCCGGGATTTTCGGTATGATTGTGGGTTTTTTCGGCTACGGCTACACCGCTGCGGTCGAGCATTTCGGCGAGATCGAAGGGCTGGCGGAGCAGGTCGGCAACGTGCAGCAGCTGCGCCTGCTGGCGGTGCTGTCGCCGCTGCTGGCGATTGCCGGCGGTGCGATGGCGCGGGCGCGGGCCCTGTGGGGCGGCGTGCTGCTGCTGGGGTCTGCGGCCGGGATGTACGCGGGCTTCGGCTTTAATGTCTTTACCATTTTCCCGATCAGCTTTGCCGCCACTGCCGGGCTGATGGCGCTGGCCGCGGGCCAGCCGGATGAGCCCAAGGCGCATTTCTGAGGCTTGCCGGGAAACGAAAAAGGCGCCGCTGCCGGGGGCAGGGCGCCTTTTTTGTTTCTGGGCCAGAGCGTCAGGCGATGGCAGGTTGCATCCGGTGCCGCAGCAGGGTGTCCACGGACAGGGCGCCCGCGCCCTTGACCACCAGGACGGACAGCAGAAAGATCCAGAACAGCCGCTGATCGAGGATTACCGCATCGGGGAAACGGTCAAACAGCGCGCCAAGGGTTTTGTCATCGGTGGCCCCGTGGCCATAAATGTCGGTCAGCGACTGCACGGCCACAAAGCCGATCATGCCCAGCGAGGCCAGCCGGGTCAGCAGCCCGATCACGATCAGCAGAGGCAGGATGAACTCGGCGTAGGTGCCTGCCAGGGCCACGGCCCAGTGAAAGACACCCAGCTGGTCCACATCATAGCCTGCCGCCTCCAGCTGCTTTGGGAAGATCTGGCTGTAGGCGCCGATTGAGGGGCTGAACAGGCCGAAGATGCCGTCGCCCAGCTTGGTCAGGCCGGAATTCCAGAAATAGAGCAGCAGCGTTGAGGCGAAGACAAAGCGCGCCGCCAGCGGCAGCAGCCAGTTGCCGGCCCTTTCAACTTGGCGGAAAACGGCGTCGTGAATGGAGACTAGTGCGTGCATGGTCTTACCCTTTGCTGTTCAGTCCTGTGACCGCACCGCCCTGCAACAGCAGGGCCAGGGTGGCGCCCAGGTCGAATGCTTCGTTTTCGGCGGCGGCCTGTTCCATCGCCGCGCCGATGGTGGCGCCCGCCATCAGGGCGCTGATCCAGACCGCGCCGGCGGGCGGCAGGACCTGGGGAATGGGGTCGAATTCGGGGCGGGTGATCAGCACGTCCTCGGCCTGTGCCGCGGGCTTGGGCGCGCCGTCTTCGGTGTTGTAGCGCCAGATGGCGTGAATGGGCCAGGGCGAGCGCAGCACCTGCACCGCAGGCGCCAGTTCCAGCCGCGTGTCCAGCAGCGCATCCGGCGGCAGCGCGCCAAGCGCCTCCGGCGCGATGGGGGCGGCATCGGCGGCGTGATAGGCGCGGCGCAGCGCCAGCTCCAGCCGGGCCACATCGCCGAGGTAGCCCAGATGCTTCAGCTGCTCCATCGCTTCCAGGAAGGCCGGGAACTCTGCGCCGTAGAACATCATCAGCGGCGACGACGGCGGGTGGCGGCGCAGGTAGATGCCTGCCAGCCCGTCCATGTTCTGCTTGCCCAGGAGTTTCGCAATCACCGGGAAGGCGCTGTGCATCGCCTCGGTCAGCGAGACCGCGACGTTGTTGCGGTAGACGCTGAACCGGCGGCCCGCAGGCTGGCCGAGATGATCGGTCAGCCCGTCCGGCACCGGCTGGCCCGCATCCATCATGGCGCGGGTGAAATCTGTCTGCGAAACACTCATGCCGGAATGCGCTCCAACGCGGTTGCGGCGCGGGCGGCCTCTGCTTCCAGCACCGGCCAGTCCGGCACGTCGTTGTCCCATTCGATCAGCACCGGCCTGGGGCCGGATTTCGCCAGCGTATAGTCCAAGAGCGCCCAGACCGGATCCGCCACTTCGCGCCCGTGGCTGTCGATCAGCAGCGGGCGGCCCTGGCCGTCGTCATCCTCGTCATGACCGCCCAGATGGATTTCGCCCACCTTGTCCAGCGGGAAGGCGTCGATGTAGCCCTGCGGCGAAAACCCCAGATTGCTGGCGGAGACAAAGACGTTGTTCACATCCAGGAGCAGCCCGCAGCCGGTCCGGCGGGAGATTTCCGCCAGGAACTCCGGCTCTGCCCAGGTGCTCTCGGCGAAGGCGAGGTAGCTGGAGGGGTTCTCCAGCAGCATCCGCCGCCCGATGGTCTCTTGCAGTTGGTCGATATGATCGCAGATCCGCTGCAGGCTGGCATCCGTGTAGGGCAGCGGCAGCAGGTCGTTGTAAAAGTGGCTGTCGTGGGTGGACCAGGCCAGATGCTCGGAGAAGCTGGCGGGGTTCAGCCATCCTGCCAGGTGTTTGAGCCGGGCGAGGTGGTCCTTGTCCAGCGGCCCTTCGCCGCCGATGGAGAGGCCGACGCCATGCACCGACATGGCAAAGCGTTCGGACAGGTGGCGCAGCTGCGCCAGCGGGCGGCCGCCGTCGCCCATGTAGTTTTCGGCGTGGATTTCCAGCCATTTGACCGCGCTGGAGCCCGCGGTGATCTGGGCGAAATGCTGCGGCTTGTAGCCAACGCCAGGGGCGGCGGGCAGTGCATCATGGGCAGCGGCGTCAAGCATGGCGGGTCCTGTTTGCGGGGGCAAAAGGGGCGGGAATTCGCACTCCCGCCCCTGAATTCGAGCGGCAATTATGCCGGCAGGTCACGCTCCAGCGGCTCCAGAGAGCCGTTGCGCTCGGTGCCGTCTGCCATGGCCGGCAGGTCCATGCCTTCGCAGGTGCCTGCGTCAACCAGGGTCCAGGCGTTGCCTTGGTAATCGACGGTCGAGGTGCCTGCGCAAGTGGTGCCAGGGCCTGCGGCGCAGTCGTTCTGGCCTGCCAGCGACACGCCGTAGCACTTTTCCTTGGTGCCGGCGGCGGCGGGGATGGTGGACGCTGCGGTCAGAGCGGCGGCAACGGCACCTGCAACGGCCAGGGATTTTGCGGTGTTCGACATCTCGTGAATTCCTTTCGGTTCTACATGCGGTGTCGTGATGACACGCAAACACTAACCCGAGGTTTTCCAGAGTTTAAGTCACGAGGCCGTGTCTCACATCCGCGTCAGAGCCTGTGACCCGAAGGCGCGCGCCGAAGATGACTAAGCCTATGGTTTTCAGGGGTTTGGGAGTTGGCTGAAACAAAACGGCCCCCAGGTGGGGGCCGCTTGCGTTGAAAATGGCGGGAATTGTTACAGAAGATCGGGCGGGGTCGCTTCCGCCGCCAGCGCCTTTGTAACATTTTCCAGGCTTTCCACCTTGGTCTGCTTCTCGCCCAGGCGGCGGACGGAGACGGTGCGCTCCTCCACCTCGCGGTGGCCGACGGCGAGAATGACCGGCACCTTGCCCACGGAATGCTCGCGGACCTTGTAATTGATCTTCTCGTTGCGGATGTCGGCCTCGGCGCGCACGCCGGCTTTCTTCAGTTCGGCCACGACCTCCTGCACATAGGCGTCGGCGTCAGAGGTGATCGAGGCGACCACCACCTGCCGCGGCGCCAGCCAGAACGGCAGCTTGCCTGCGTGCTCCTCGATCAGGATGCCGATGAAGCGCTCAAACGAACCGAGGGTGGCGCGGTGCAGCATGACCGGGCGGTGCTTGGCGCCGTCGGCGCCGATATAGGTGGCGTCCAGCCGTTCGGGCAGCACGAAGTCGACCTGCAGGGTGCCGCACTGCCAGTCGCGGCCGATGGCGTCGGTCAGCACGAACTCCAGCTTGGGACCGTAGAAGGCGCCTTCGCCCGGGTTCAGCTCAAAGGCGCAGCCGGCCGCTTCGGTCGCCGCCTTCAGCGCCGCTTCGGATTTGTCCCAGACCGCATCGGAGCCTGAGCGTTTTTCCGGGCGGTCGGAGAATTTGACCGAGAACTTCTCAAAGCCCAGATCCTTGTAGATCTCAGACAGGAAGTCGATGAACTTCTTGGTTTCCGCCTCGATCTGGTCTTCGGCGCAGAAGATATGCGCGTCGTCCTGGGTGAAGCCGCGCACCCGCATGATCCCGTGCAGCGCGCCCGAGGGCTCATAGCGGTTGCAGGAGCCGAATTCGGCCATGCGCAGCGGCAGGTCGCGGTAGGATTTGAGGCCCTGGTTGAAGATCTGCACGTGGCAGGGGCAGTTCATCGGCTTCAGCGCGTTCACTGCCTTTTCGCGGGCGTGCTCCTCGTCGACTTCGACGATGAACATATTCTCCTGATATTTCTCCCAGTGGCCCGAAGCCTCCCACAGCCTGCGGTCGACGACCTGCGGGGTGTTCACCTCGACATAGCCGCCTTTTTCCTGCTGGCGGCGCATGTAGTCCTGCAGGGTGGTGTAGACCTTCCAGCCGTTCGGGTGCCAGAAGATCTGGCCCGGCGCCTCTTCCTGCATGTGGAACAGGTCCATCTCGCGGCCCAGCTTGCGGTGGTCGCGCTTGGCGGCTTCTTCCAGCATGTGGAGATGCGCCTTGAGCTTCTCCTTGCCGGTGAAGGCAACGCCGTAGATCCGCTGCAGCATCGCGCGGGAGCTGTCGCCGCGCCAGTAGGCGCCTGCGATGCTCATCAGCTTGAAGGCGTCGCCCGGCAGCTGGCCGGTGTGCTGCAGGTGCGGGCCGCGGCAGAGGTCCTGCCAGTCGCCATGCCAGTACATCCGCAGCGGCTCGTCGCCGGGGATGCTTTCGATCAGCTCGACCTTATAGGGTTCATTGTTGTCGGTGTAATGCTGGATCGCGCGGTCGCGCTCCCACACCTCGGTGCGGACTTCATCACGCTTGTTGATGATTTCCTTCATCTTCTTCTCGATCGCGCCCAGGTCTTCGGGGGTGAAGGGCTCTGCGCGGTCGAAGTCGTAGTACCAGCCGTTCTCGATCACCGGGCCGATGGTGACCTTGGTGTCGGGCCAGATTTCCTGCACCGCGCGCGCCATCACATGCGCCAGGTCGTGGCGGATCAGCTCGTTGGCCTGGGCCTCGTCCTTCATGGTGTGGATGGCAATGGTGGCGTCCGCGTCGATCGGCCACTGCAGGTCCCAGTGCTTGTCGTTCACGGTGGCGGAGATGGCCTTTTTGGCCAGCGAGGTGGAAATGCTGGAAGCCACCTGCGCGGGCGTTACGCCTGCGTCATAGGATCGTGCATTACCATCGGGGAAGGTGAGAGAGATTTGGGCCATTTGCTGGCTGCTCCTCGTCGGTTTGGCGCCCACAGAACGCCCGGTTGCGGGTATGTGTTTGTGCGCCGCGTTTTGCGGTCAAAGCGGGGGCAAGTCAAGGCAGCTTTGCATGTGATTGTAATTGCGCGGGAAAATCCCATTGTGTGCCCGTGTATGCGGTTGTACAAATGTGTATACTGGTAAGTAATTGAAAAATAATAAGAAAAATGTTGCCATGGAACGCGATCCGGGGCAGGGTGGCCGAAATCTCAGGCCCGATGGACATACCAGGAGTGTTCCGATGACCCGCCCGAACCCGAGCTTTGACCTGACGGTTGAAGATGTGGATCTTATTGAAACCGCGTTGTGCCAGTCCCGGGAGATCCTGTCGCAGCGCCATCTGTCCTATGAGCATTGCGCGTATATCGAAGGCGGGGTGAGCCAGGAGAAGGCTGTGCGGACGAAGGAAGCCCTGAGCCGGATTCAAAGCTTGCTTGGCCGCCTGCAGACGCAGAAGGTCAACGGAGTACCGGCTGCCAGCCTGTCCTGATGCCATAGCTGCCGGCGGGTATCATGCCTGCCAAGCTATGAGCGAGGGGCCAGCCCCTCGCGCTCCCCGGGATATTTTCAGCCAGATGAAAAGGATCCCGGATCAGGGTGCGGGCGAGGGCACGCCCTCGCGGATAACGGCGGAATAGTCGGGGGTGAGGCCATGCGCCTGGGCAATCGGGGTGATGCTGCCGAGCGCGCGCAGCTCCTCGACGCTGCGGGTCTGGTCCAGAACCCCCTGCTCCCAGGCGTATTCCGGCAGGTAGCCGTTGGCCAGAACCCGCCAGTCCAGCGGCACCTCAGCGGCGAAGGTGCGGATCAGCGCCATCACCACGGTGGTGCAATTGGTGGTCAGCGAATTGTACCACTGCGGCTGCGCCGCAAGGCTGTTGGCAGCGGCCACGTAGCGCAGCAGCAGGGCGCGGCCGGTGTCGGGGCTGACGCCGATGCGGAACAGCTGCACGTCTTCGCCGCGGGCATTGGTGCGGGTGCCGACCAGGTCGCGCTCATCCGCGGCGATCATCACCAGGGTGTTGGATTTGAACATGTCGGCCACGGGGGAGAAGCCGCCGCCCTCCTGGCGGCGCACCTCGACCGACCAGGCGATCTGCTCGCCGTCCTCAAAGCCGAAGCTGACGATCATATGCGCCATCTGCGGCCCCGCCCAATAGGACATGAACAGGTCCACGGTCTGCAGCGCCGTGAGGTCGTAGCTGCGGGTTTCCCAGTTCACCTTGTAGTCATCAGGCGTTTCCCAGGTGAAGTTGCGGACATCGGTGAGGGTCAGGATATCGCCCTGCACCTCGCCGGTGACCTGGCGCGCCACATCGGGCGACCAGGTGCCGTCTTCGGGCGGGGTGAGGGTGGACCACCACAGGATGACCGCAGCGAGGGCCAGGGTGAAGGTGGTGAGCGCCCGCAGGGCGTGGCTGCGGAACAATCCGGCGGTGACGGCAACGCCCAGCAAGGCAAACCCGCCCGACAGAGCGGCGCGCGGCAGCGTGGCGAAGGGCAGCCGGTACCACAGCGCCAGCGCCGCCCAGGCGGTGGCCAGCGCCACCGCGAGGACGGCAGCGGCCAGCACCGCGGTTTTGAAGAATTTTGACATGCCCGCGGCCCCCCGGAATTTTCCGGCAGACCATAAGGAGACCGGCAGGGGACTTGCAAGCAGGCTGTGCTGCCGCTTGCAGGTAAGGCGGAGCCATGCCACATTTTGAGGAAAAGGACAGGAGACCAAAGACATGCCCGCCACATCGTTTCTCGGCACCGCCAAGGGCCGCCGCATCGCCTATCACAAGAGCGAAGGGCAGGGGCCGTGCGTGGTGTTTCTGGGCGGGCTGAAGTCGGACATGGAGGGCACCAAGGCGGTGCATCTGGAAGCCTGGGCCAAGGCGCGCGGGCAAGCGTTTCTGCGGTTTGACTACTCTGGCCATGGCGAAAGCTCCGGCACTTTCGAGGAGGGCTGCATCGGTGACTGGCATGAGGACACGCTGGCGGCGGTGCAAGAGCTGACGGAGGGCGAGATCGTGCCCGTGGGTTCCTCCATGGGCGGCTGGCAGGCGCTCTTGCTGGCGCGGGAGATGCCGGAGCGGATCAAGGGCATGGTGACCATCGCCGCAGCGCCGGATTTCACCGAGGACGGCTATTGGGCCAACTTCTCCGAGGCGCAGAAGGCGGAGCTGGCGAGCCGCGGCTATGTGGAGCTGCCGAGCGATTATATGGAACCCTATCATATCTCCAAGCGGATGATCGAGGACGGCCGCAAGCACCTGGTGCTGCGCTCGCCGCTGTTTCTGCCGTTCAAGACGCGCTGCCTGCAGGGCACCGCGGACACCGCGGTGTCCACGGAAACAGCGCTGCGGCTGATGGATCATGCGACCTGCCCGGACATGCGGCTTACCCTGGTGAAAGATGCCGATCACCGGTTCTCGGACGCTGCCTGCCTGAAGTTGATCGAAAATGCTGTGCTGGACGTGCTGGACGTGCTGGGCGGTGCCTGAGGCGGCATTAAGGTGATCGAAAAGGTGATCGAAATGCCGACAGGCTGCCAAGGCATTTGCGATTGCAGTGGCTTGTTCACGTATCGGTCCAGTTGGGCAAAGCCATTAGAGTTGCGGTGCCGCAGAGCGCGCCCCGGGCTTTACCGGGGCCACGCGGGCGGCTGAAGGCATAGGTCTTTTGGATGAGGAATTTCAGAAATGGAACAGAGGGTAAGCCTGATCACGCTGGGCGTGCCGGATATGGAGAAGGCCGCGGCCTTTTACGAGGCGTTGGGCTGGCAGCGGGCGGAGAGCCCGGACGGGGTGATCGCCTTTGACCTGATCTCGCAGACGCTGGGCCTCTACCCCCTGGCGGCGCTGGCGGAAGATATCGGGGTGGCGGAGGCGGAGCTGGGCACCGGCGCGATGACGCTGAGCCACAACACCCGCAGCAGGGAGGCGGTGGCAGAGCTGCTGGCGGCTGCGGAGGCCGCGGGGGCAGAGGTGCTGAAACCGGTGCAGGATGTGTTCTGGGGCGGCCATCATGGCTATTTCCGCAGCCCGGACGGGCATGTCTGGGAGATCGCCTTCAACCCGTTTTCGCCGCTGGCGCAGAATGGCGCGTTCCGCTGGAACGGCTACTGAGCGTGGCGCGGCGGCGGCAGCGGTTCGGCAAACCGCTGCCTTGGGGAGGTTTTTCTTGATCCGGCTGCCGCCTCTCCGCACAGTTGCAGAGACGGGTGGCAGCCAAACCGCGAGGGCAGGATATGCCTCATGACCAGCAACCGAGCCGCGAACCATTGGTTCTGCTGCCGGGGATGATGTGCGACGGCCGGATCTTTGACGCTCAGATCAGGACATTTTCCGGCAGCATGCCGGTGATGGTGCTGCCGCTGGCAGGCGGCGACACGGTAGAGAAGATTGCCGCCCGGATGCTGAGCCACCTGCCGCCGCGCTTTGCCCTGGCGGGGATGTCGATGGGCGGGATCCTGGCGATGGAGCTGGTGCGACGGGCGCCGGAACGGATCAGCCGCCTGTGCCTGATAGGAGCAAGCCCGCTGGCGGAGACGCCGGAGCAGGCCGCCGACCGGGAGCCGCAAATCATTGCCGCACGCACCGGCCGGCTGGAGGATGTCCTGCGCGCGGCGCTGCCGATGGAAGCGCTGGCGCCGGGGCCGTCGCGGCTGGAGGTGCACAGACTGTTCTGCCACATGGGAATGGAGCTGGGGCCGGAACTGTATGTGGCGCAGGCGCGCGCCCTGCAGCGGCGGCCCGACCAGCAGGCCACGATGCGGCGGGTGCATGTGCCAACGCTGGTGCTGGCGGGGGAGCATGACACGATCGTGCCGCGTGCCAAGCAGGAGCTGCTGGCGCAGCTGATCCCGCACGCGCGGCTGGAGGTCATCCCGGAGGCAGGGCATTTCCCGGTGCTGGAGGCGCCCGATGCGGTGAACCGGGCGCTGCTGCACTGGCTGGCAGTGCCGGCCTAAGGGTAGAGCGCGGCGCGCTGTGCCTTGTTGAGCAGCTCGGGCTCGGCCACCGGTTTGCCGGTGTCCGCATCAAAGAATGGCGTGTCTTTCCAGCGGCCCGACAGGCGGGCGGTGATCATCCGGCTGAGGATGCCCAAGGCCATGGCGCCGCCGCCCTTGGTTCTGGACTGTTTGCCGGGAACGGGGAGGAAGGCCCTGGCGCGGATCTTGCCCAGGGCGGACGGATCCTGAAACAGGTTGGAGCGCATGCCGGCAAAGGGCAGGCCGGGCTTGGCCAGCGTGTTGGCAAAAGGCGTGCCGCAGCAGGCGGCGTACCAGCGCAAGGGGCCGCGGCGGCCCAAGCGGATCGCCCTCAGCTGCTCTGCGCCGTGGGTGATGGTGATGGTGTCGGGCGACAGCTGGAACAAATCGACCGGATCCGGGGCCGGATCCGGCTGGCCGTGGTACAGTTCGTTGGCGCGGCAGTCGGCGCAGTAGCAGACGACGCGGGTGCCGCCTTTGACACCCGCTGCTGAAACTTCGCCGCGCAAGGTCCCGCAATTGCAGGAGAATGCCAGGCCGCCGCCCATCCCGTCAGGCAGCCGTGTTCTTGTTGGCCGGTTTGCTGGCCGGTTTACGGGCCGGTGTGCTGCGGCTGTTGGCGTTCATGAAGTTGATCACCAGCGGGCGGATATTGTCGCGCCAGCTGCGGCCGGCAAAGATCCCGTAGTGGCCGGCGCCCGGTTCCAAATGGCTGGCCTTTTTGCTTTCCGGCAGGCCGGTGCAGAGGTCCAGCGCCGCGACGCACTGGCCGGGGGCGGAGATGTCGTCCTTGGCGCCTTCGACGGTCTTGACCGCCACATCGGTGATCTTGCTGAAATCGACCTTGTGGCCGTTGACGGTGAAGACGTTGCGGGCGATCTCGCGCTTCTTGAAGATGCGCTCCACCGTTGACAGGTAGAATTCGGCGGTCATATCCATCACCGCCAGGTATTCGTCGTAGAACCGGTTGTGGGCGTCGTGGTCCGAGGCTTCCCCGCGGGAGACGCGCTGGATCTGGTCCAGGAACGCCTTGGTATGGCGTTCGCCGTTCATCGACATGAAGGAGGCGAGCTGCAGCAGGCCAGGGTAGACCTTGCGCCCGACGCCCGGGTATTTGAAGCCGACCTGCTGGATCATGGTTTCCTCCAGCTGGCCCATGGTGACGCGGCGGCCGAAGTCAGTGACCTCCGTCGGGGTGGCGTCCGGATCCACCGGGCCGCCGATCAGGGTCAGCGAGGAAGGCTGCGCATCCGGCTCGCGCTCCGCCAGGTAGGCGGTGGCGGCAAGCGTCAGCGGCACCGGCTGGCAGACCGCGACGACATGGGTGTCCGGGCCCAGCTCCCGCATGAAGTCGACGAGGTAGAGCGTGTAGTCCTCGATATCGAATTTCCCTGCAGAAACAGGAATGTCGCGGGCATTGTGCCAGTCGGTCACATACACTTCGCAGTTCACCAGCAAGCTTTTGACGGTGGACCGCAGGAGGGTGGCGTAGTGGCCGGACATCGGCGCAACCAGCAGCACCTTGCGCGGCTGTTCTGCGCGCCCGTTGACCTTGAAATGGATCAGGTCGCCAAAGGGGCGTTCTACCACGGTGGTAATGTCGACCAAGTGGTCCTTGCCGTCTTCGCAGGTGAAGGTGCGGATGCCCCAGGCGGGTTTCACCACCATCCGCTGGTAGGTGCGTTCGGTCACTTCGCCCCAAGCCGCCATCCAGCTGAGCGCAGGATTTGGCAAGGCGGAAAAGACCGGGTAAGATGCCATGGAGAGGGCGGTGGCGCCCAGCCATTGGTTGGTGTTCCGGACGGTCTCCATCAGGTCGTAGGTCATCATGTATCGCATGCGCGTCTCCTTACGGGCTCTGTCCCCGCGTCATCGGACCAGAAAATCCGGAACATCGGACCAATCGCCGCTTTGCCCTGCCTTTTGCAGACGAGTATTCTGCATAGCAGAAAGCCTATGAGGGATTCCTTTATATGACAACTAGTGACGAAGTATCCGCAACGTCCAATTCTGAGAGCTTTGAAAAACTTAAGGAAAATATGATCCGCGTCGAGGAGCTGAGCAAGCGCCTGGCTGACGTTATGTCCCGGAAGGTGCCGCATAACCCGGCTCTGGACGGTCCGAATCAAGAGCTTTATGCGCGTGCAGCAACCGCCTATTGGACGGAGGCCATGCAGAATCCCGCCAAACTTCTGGAGCATCAGCTCGAATTCTGGAGCAAGTCTGTGCTGAATTTCGCCGAAGCGCAGAAAGCTCTGACCGGACAATTGGACAGCACGGATGACGGCGGCCCCACGGACCGCCGTTTTTCGAATCCGCTGTGGCAGAGCAGCCCGTACTTCAATTATGTCAGACAGCAGTACCTGACCAACGCCGAGGCGATCCGCAAGGCGGTGCAGAGTGCAGGTGAGATGGATGCCAAGGACAAGCAGCGTCTGAGCTACTTTGCCGATCAGATCATCGAAATGATGTCGCCGACCAATTTCCTGCCGACCAATCCGGACGCGCTGGAAAAGGCGGTGGAAACCGAGGGCCAGTCGCTGATCGACGGGCTGGAGAACCTGGTCACCGACCTGGAGGCCAACAACGGCGAGCTGGTGGTGCGGCTGGCGGATGAAAGCGCGTTTGAGCTGGGCGGCAACATCGCCACTACGCCGGGCGACGTGATCTACCGCAACCGGATGATGGAGCTGATCCAGTACAAGCCGGTGACGGACACTGTGCATGAAACCCCGATTGTGCTGTTCCCGCCCTGGATCAACAAATTCTACATCCTCGACCTGAAGGCGCAGAACAGCCTGATCAAATGGGTGACAGAGCAGGGCTACACGCTGTTTGTGGTGTCCTGGGTCAATCCTGACGCCAGCCTCGCCGATGTGGGGATGGAGGATTACATCCAAGAGGGCTTCCTGGCCGCGATCGAAAAGGCCAAGGAGGTCTGCAAGGCCGATCAGGTCAACGCGGTGGGCTACTGCATCGCGGGCACCACCCTGAGCCTGACCCTGTCGCTGCTGAAACAGCGCGGTGACAAATCGGTGAAATCGGCAACCTTCTTCACCACGCTGACAGACTTCGGCGACCAGGGCGAGTTCACCCCCTTCCTGCAGAACGATTTCGTCGACGGGATCGAGGCGCAGGTGGAACAGGAGGGGCTGCTGCGGTCGTGGGTGATTGCGCGCACCATGTCGTTCTTGCGCTCCAAGGACCTGATCTATGGCCCGGCAGTGAAAAGCTACATGATGGGCGAGACGCCGCCCGCCTTTGATCTGCTCTACTGGAACGGCGATGGCGCCAACCTGCCGGGGCGGATGGCGATCCAGTACCTGCGCGGCCTGTGCCAGAACAATGAATTCGCCGGCGAAGGGTTCGAGCTGATGGGCCACAAGCTGCAACTCAAGGACGTGGATGTGCCGGTGATGTCGATCACCTGCGAAACCGATCACATCGCCCGCTGGAAGGACTGTTACCGCGGCGTGCAGCAGATGGGGTCGCGCAGCAAAAGCTTTATCGTGTCGCAGTCCGGCCATATCGCAGGCATCGTCAATCCGCCCAGCAAGAAGAAGTACGGCCATTACACCAACGATGACCTGAAGGGGGACAGCGAGGCCTGGATGGAAGGCGCTCAGTACCACGAGGGGTCGTGGTGGCCGCGCTGGAATGACTGGCTCAAGAAACGGTCCGGCAAGCAGGTTCCCGCCCGCGAGGTGGGGGATTCGGGCTATCCCTCTTTGATGCCGGCGCCGGGATCCTATGTGAAGGTCAAGGCAAACCGTTGATATTGCAGGCGCAGAAATTTTTTCTGCGCCGCAGCATCAAAACCCTTGAAATGCTGCAGTGCAGCGCGCATATT
The DNA here is from genome assembly GCF_006740765.1 of Leisingera aquaemixtae. Classification (GTDB taxonomy): domain Bacteria; phylum Pseudomonadota; class Alphaproteobacteria; order Rhodobacterales; family Rhodobacteraceae; genus Leisingera; species Leisingera aquaemixtae. The sequence goes on along the minus strand of NZ_CP041159.1, from coordinate 1,892,847 downwards.
CCTTTCATGCTAAGAGCGCAGGATGGTCCTGCTGCAGCTTTCTGAGGAATTAGAACTATGGCAAAGACCCAAGACTTCACCGCGATGATGAAAGACTTCATGGGCGCCTTCCCGGTTGACACCAAAGCAATGGAAGACGTCTTCAAAAACACCGCAGCCCTGAACGAGAAGCTGTCCGCCGTTGCGCTGGACGCTGCCGGCAAATCCGCCGAGATCTCCAGCAAGTGGACCAAAGAAACCATCGCCAAGCTGAGCGACGTTTCCAAGGTCAAGGCTGAGCCGGCCGACTACGCCAAGGCGGCAACCGACTTCGCCTCCGCTTCCGCTGAAGTGGCTGCCGAAAACATGGCTGCCTTCGCCGAAGTGGCCAAGAAGGTCCAGATGGACACCGTCGAACTGATGATGGCGGCCGGCAAGGACATGTCCGAAGAAGCAACCGCTGCGATGAAGAAGGCCACTGACGAGGTGACCACCGCAGCGAAAAAAGCTTCGACAGCTGCCAAGTAAGAACGACCACGATCCGGCCCTCGCTCTCCTCCCTGACGGAGCCGGACCGTGAAGAAGGACAGGCCGCAAGGCCTGTCCTTTTGCGTTTCAGGGGATCATTCGGGCAATCCAGCCTGCCGCAGGCCGTCGCAGTAATGCTCCAGATCCTGCGCCCTGGCAAAAGGCAGCGTCTTGCCGATGCGGGCCACCGAGAATTTCGGCTCAAGGTCCAGGATGCGCCCGCATTCGCGCGCGGCCGCGGGCCGGTTCCCCAGCTGCGCGTAGCAGGCCGCCAGATGGCGGTGCGGCGCCGGGAAGCCCGGAAACAGCTCAATCGCCTTAGACACCTCTGAAACCGCCGGATCATAGGCCCGGCACATGTAGAGCGCGAGCCCGCGGAACCAGTGGAAATAGGTCGGGTGGAACGGGTTCTGCGCCGTTGCCTGGTCCAGTTCGGCCAGCGCCTTTTCCGGCCTGCCCTGATAAATCAGCGACAGTCCGCGGAACGCCATGGCATCGGTATCGTTGGGGTTCAGCATCAGGGCGCGCTGGAAATGGTCCTCCGCCAGGGCGAAATTGCCCTTGCACAAATGCATCACGGCCAGCCTGCGCTGCGCAACGCTGTCGAGCGGGTCGATCCGGGCGGCATGGCGCAGCAGCGGAAAGGCCTTGTCCAGAGTGAGTTCCGCCGACATTGCCCAGCCGCTCATCCACTCCACCAGATAGGTCAGCGCCAGCCCGGAATAGGCGGTCGCATTGCCGAAATCGGCATCGCAGGCCTGCTGGTACAGGGTGCGGCACTTCTTAAGCCTGCCGCGGGAGTCCAGAATGACGGACTTGGCCTGCATCACCAGCTCCCGTGCGGTCAGCGTGCCGCGTTTTGACGCCAGCGCGGCGGACTTCTGCCGCGAGATGGATTGCAGCTGCGTCGCCAGGGTTTGAGTGATCTGCGCCGCCAGCACATCCTGCTGGGCGAAATCATTGGACAGATCCCGGTCATACCGGCCGCTCCACAGCGACAGGCCGCTGGTGCCATCGGACAGCGTGACAGTGATCCGCAGCCTGCCGGGCAGCTGCCGGACGCTGCCTTCGGCCAGGTAGCGGACGCCCAGCTCAGCCGCGACAACCGGCGCCCCGGCGCCGCTGGCGGCAAAGCGCTGCGCCGCATTGCGGGAGACAACGCGCAGCGCCCGGAACCGGGACAGGCCGATGGTGATGTCCTCGGTCAGCGTCTGCGCCATGGCTTCGGTGTGTTCGCTGGCGGGAGAGGCGCTGGAAAAGGGCAGCACCGCCACCGATGCCTCTGGCGAGGGGCCTTCCGGCTCCAGGGCGGGCAGCGAGTTGCCGGTGATGCGGTAGATCCGCACCGGTTCCGCGATATTGCGGACCTGCTGCAATCCGAGGTCGTCGAAGGCCGCGCCGACCCTGCCGCGGACCTGTTGATGCACGGTGCCGGAAATGCAGATCTCCCCCGGCGCGGCAAGGCTTTGCAAGCGGGCGGCGATATTCACGCAGTTGCCCAGCAGGTCTTCGCCGGCGGGGAACACCAGGCCCGCGTGGATGCCCATCCGCAGCCTCAGGCTCAGCCCGCGGGGGCCGTTGCGGCAGGCGGCGGCCTTGCTGGAAATCGCCATGGCCGCCTTGACTGCGGGCACTGCTGAAGGGAATTCCAGCAGGAACCCGTCACCCACTGTTTTGACAACCCGTCCTTCATGCTCCCGTGCCGCCGGGGCGATGATGCGGCTGCCCAGATCGCGGACCGCGGCAATGGTTTCCGCTTCCCGGGCCTCAGCCAAGGCGGAATATCCGGCCACATCAGCAATCAGTATGGCAGCTTGTTTTTGCCCGTCCCCTTGGTCAGCCATTTTCCCTAGTACCGCAGACTCGAAAGACCTGACGCTAATTGTATCATATTGAGAATTTTTTGGTGCTCTTTAGATGCAAAAAATATGATATCTGGTTCAATGTGTTCCGCTTCGGCGTCAAAAATGCGCAGTGCGGAAGTTAGAATGCTTCACCTGCCAGCCCGCCAGGCGGCGCAGCTTGCCGGACTCCATCTGCTGGTCCAATGCCGGCCCTTCTGCCCAAGCGCCGTGTTTGGTCAGCACATATTTCAAGCTGCGCACCACATAGCTAGCATCATGCGCGTGGCGGCGGGCAATCTCTGCAGTGATGTCCGCCACTGAAACCCCGGTTTCGGCGCTGGCGTTGAAGTGGCCGGTAAGCTGCGGCTGTTCCAGCAGCAGCCGGTAGGCCCGGGCCAGATCCGACCGGTGGACCAGCGGCCAGCGGGTGGTGATGCTGCCCCAGATCTCAAACGGCCTGGCGCTGCGGGCAGCCTCAAGATAGCGGCTGAAAACGCCGCCGCCCGCGTGGTAAACCATCGCCGGATGCACCACAGCGGCAGAGAGGGCAGGTGAGGCCAGAACCCTCTGGCCGTTTTCCTGCATCCAGGCAAAGGGTTTGATCGGCCGCAGCGGGCTGGCCTCATTGGCGATCCTGTCGCCGGTGGCGCCATAGAGCCAGCAGCCGCCGGTGTAGAGCAGCCGCAGCGGTTCAGGGCGCCGGGAGGCATGGTGCAGGATGGCGGTGATGGCCGTGGTGTCGGCCGCGGCCATGCCATCGCCGAAGGTGGCGGCCAGCTGGATCAGCGCATGGGCGCTGGCAACCTCCTGCACCCAGCCTTCGGGGCGGCGCAAATCGCCGCGCAGTGGCCGGGCGCCCATCGCGCCCAGCCTGCTGTCCGAGGCCGCCGAGCGGCTGAGGCCGGTGACTTGGTGGCCGCTGCGGACCAGTTCCCGGGTGACGGCGGTGCCGATGGATCCGGTGCCGCCGAGAATCAGAACTTTCATTTTCAATGCGCTCCTGCCGCGGAATGTGCTGCAGGACAGACCTGTAAAAGCTCAAGCCCGGTTCAGGTCAAGGCCTGCCGCAGCAGGCCGCCACCGGGGCTGGCAGGATCAAATGTTGCGGAAACGGCGCTGAGGCTTCCCTTTTGTTCTGCAGTGGCATAGGCTTTGCTGCGATGCGTCATGACCGGGGAGGGAACACATGGCAGAACAGGACAAACCCTTGCTGATCAAACGGTATGCCAGCCGCAGGCTGTATAATACCGAGACCAGCGATTACGTCACGCTGGAGGATATCGCGGGGTTTATCCGGGATGGCCGCGAGGTGCAGATCGTCGACCTGAAAACCGGCGATGACCTGACCCGCCAGTACCTGTTGCAGATCATTGCCGAGCATGAAAGCCGCGGAGAGAACGTGCTGCCGGTGAATGTGCTGAACGACCTGGTGCGCAGCTACATGGTGCCCGGCGGCGGGGTAATGCCGCAGTTCCTGCAGACCTCATTCGACATGCTGCGCGAAAGCCAGTCGAAAATGATGGAGAACATGACCGCAATGAACCCGATGGCCAAGATGCCGGGGTTCGAGGCGGTGAAGGCGCAGCAGGAGGCGTTCCTGAAGGCGATGACCAGCGGCTTTGGCACGGCGGGCTGGACCGGCGGCGGGCGCGAGGAGGAGAAATCCGGCGGCAGCGGCGAAGATCTGGACGATATCAAGAAGCAACTGGCGGAGCTGCAGGAAAAGCTGTCGAAGATGAAGTGAGGCTGAGCGGCTCGCGCCGGCAGAAAATCCCACAGAAAAGCCCCCGGTCCAGCTTGGCGGGGGCTTTTTCTATAAGGGGGCTTGGTGCAGGGTATGGTGCAGGGTTATGTCACGACCCGGCTTCGACCTTCAGCACATTGTGCAGCCGGTGGTATGGCGCGTTCTTCACGATCTCGTCCAGGGTTTTGGCTTCAGCTGCTGGCCGCGCGCGCAGGAACAGATAAGCGCTGGCGCCAAAAGACAGGGCGCAGGCGCCGACGATTGTGCTGACGATGACTGTTTCGAGTCCCATGGCTTCAAACATGCGTTTCTCCGGTTGCTTCCCCTATATAAGGCAACAAAGCTGAAAATTCCATATCACTTCCCGTCCGCGCCGAGCTTACCGGCTTCCAGCACGTGGCGGGCAAGGGTTTCGGCGCTGTCGCGCTCCTGCGCGCGGTGGCGCATTTTCACCCGGCCGCCGATCCGGGAGGCGGTTGCGAAGATGAACCCCGAAAACGACAGCAGGATGAGGCCAAAGGCCAGCCCCCCGGTCACCGTGCCTGCAATCGCCGCGCCGAAGCTTGCCAGCAGCGCGCCGGCTGCCAGCCGCTGCGCCCATTGGCCGATCACCTGATCCGCGTCGCGGGCCTGCGCCTCAGCCTCTGCCGACTCGGTGGCAAAGGCGGTCAGCAGGTCGGCCACGGCAAGACCGCAGTCCGGGTCATTGGCGGCGCGGATGGCGGCCAGCAGCGCGGCGCGTTCTGCCCGGTCCGACACAACCGCGCCGATGATCCGGCTCAGGTCGCCCTTGGGGATCGGATCCCCCATGCTCAGGGAGTTTGCCATCGCAACCAGCGCGGTTGCCGGGCGCCGCTTGAATTTCAATGGAGCTTTCATGGCGGCAAGGTGGACGGCACACGCCCGGATTGCAATCACGAAAAAGCCCCGGCGCAGGGCCGGGGCTGCAACTGTCAGGTCTTGGCTGCGTCTCAGGCGGCGGCCTTGCCCATGGTATCTTCAACCGCACCCAGCAGGATATCCGCGATCACGTCCAGCTCTGCCCGGCTGAGGCGGACCGGCAGGCGTACGTCGCAGGCCTTCATCAGCATGGCGCGGGTCTGCGGCAGATCGGGCAGGTCGCGCAAGAACTGCCAGTTCCAGAAGGCACGGGCGTTGTCGGTGGACAGGCCAAAGACCTGCACCTTGACGCCCTTGGCCTCCGCCGCGGCGGCAAAGGCGCGGGTCTGGTCTTCGCTGAGGCCCGCCAGGTTGAACTGGATCGAATCCGGCGCGCGGCGTTCCGGGCCCAGCGGTGCGGGCACGTCGAAGAAGGGGGAGGCGTTCAGCCGGGCTGCCACATAGTCGTGATTGGCCAGCCCGTCGCGCACCCGGCGCGCCAGTTCCGGCAGCTGCGGGCGGATCACGGCCGCCGACAGGTTGCTCATCCGCAGGTTATAAAGCGGCAGCTGGTTCTGCCACTTGGCAAAGGCCTGCGCCAGCTCCGGCGTGTTATCGCTGTGCGGGCCCTTGTGCTTTTTCCAGTTGTGCTCATAGGCACCGGACATAATCACGGCGCGCGCAATCAGGTCGGCGTCGTCAGTGATCAGGATGCCGCCTTCGCCAGCGTTGACCATTTTGTAGGACTGGAAGGAGAAGCAGCCCACCTTGCCGATGGTGCCGATGTTCCGGCCGTTCCAGGTGGTGCCCAGCGAATGGGCCGCGTCCTCGACCACCGGGATGCCGCGGGCATCGCACAGCGCCATGATCGCATCCATATCGGAGGTATGGCCGCGCATGTGGCTGATGATCACCGCTTGCACGCTGTCCAGCTTGGCTTCGAAATCGCCCAGATCGATGCGGTAGTTGTCAGCCACCTCGCACAGCACCGGCACGCAGTCGGCATGCACGACCGAGGACGGCACGGCGGCAAAGGTGAAGGCCGGGATCAGCACCCGGGCATCGCGGGGCAGGCCAAGCGCCTTCAGCGACAGGAACAGCGCCGCCGAGCAGGAGGAGACTGCCAGCGCGTATTTGCTGCCCAGCAGTTCAGCGTATTCCTGTTCCAGCAGCGTGACCGGAGCGTCATCAGGCGCCGTGTAGCGGAAAAGATCGCCCGATTGCATCAGCGCGTCGATGGCCTCGCGGGCGGCTGCGGGAATGGGCTCAGCGTCATGAACGTTGGGCGGCAGGGCCATATTTCAAAATCCTGAATTGTTGCTTCAGGAAACATAAAACTAACCAGTGCTGCTGCCAAGAGGGGACGCGGCGGAATTTGCCGCGCCCCGGCAAAATTTCACAGGATTGTTGCGAAGTTGCGCGAAAACCGGCTCAGGAGCGCCTAAACGCCAAGCCGGTCGCGCAGGGCAAACCAGGTCATCGCCAGCACCAGGAGCGGCGAGCGCATCCGCGGCCCGCCGGGAAAGCGCGGGGCAGGAACGCGGGCCAGGGTGTCAAACCCCTCTGCCCGGCCCTGGATCGCCTGCGCCATCAGCTTGCCCGCATGGGTGGCAGTGCCGACACCGTGGCCGGAATAGCCCGAGGCGGTCAGCACGTTGGGCGCCAGCCGCGCCAGATAGGGCATCCGCTTCATGGTGATACCCAGGGTGCCGCCCCAGGCGTAATCGATCTTCACGTCCTTCAAGTGCGGAAAGATCTCCGTCATCGGCTTGCGCACGGTGGCCTGGATATCGGAGGGGAAGCGGTAGCCATAGCTTTCGCCGCCGCCGAACAGCAGCCGCTTGTCATGGCTGAGTCGGAAGTAGTTGACCACGAATTTGGTATCCGCCACCGCCACGTCGCGGGCCAGCACCCGGGCGACGTCCTCGCCCAGCGGCTCAGTCGCCACCACGAAGTTGTTGATCGGCATGACCCGCGCGGCCACCTGGCCATTCAGGCCGCCAAGATAGCCGTTGCAGGCAAGGATCAGATGATCGGCGGTGACGCTGCCGCCCGCGGTGCGGATGCGCAGCTTGGCGCCTTCCTCGATCTCCAGAACCTCGCTGCCCTCGTGGATGACGGCTCCGGCAGCCGCAGCCGCACGGGCCAGGCTGAAGGCATAGTTCAACGGATGCAGATGCCCCGCACCGTGATCCAGAATGCCGCCCTTATAGGCGGGCGAGGGGCACATGGCCCAGCAGGCGTCCTTGCCGAGCAGCTCAATGCTGCCGTAGCCGTAGCGGTCCTGCAGGTGGCGGCCATAGTCATGCAGCTCTGCCGCCTCCTTTTCGGAAAAGGCGGTCCAGGCGACGCCGGGTTTCAAGTGGCAGTCCTGGCCGTGGCGGGCGATCAGCGATTTCACCAGATCCTTGGCATCCTCACCCAGCTGCCAGAGCTTCTGCGCCTCCGGCCCGCCCATCAGCGCCTCCAGACCCTCCTGGTCCATGCGCTGGCCGCTGCCGAGCTGGCCGCCGTTGCGCCCGGAGGCGCCAAAGCCCACCCGCTGCGCGTCCAGCAGCACCACGGACATTCCCGCTTCGGCCAGATGCAGCGCTGCCGACAGCCCGGTATAGCCGCCGCCCACAACGCAGACGTCCGCGGCCACCGCGCCGTCAAGGGCTGCAAAGCGCTCCATCGGAATGGCCGTCGCCGCATACCAGCTGTCCGGGTACTCGCCCTTGCGGTCATTGGAATAGAGCAGGTTCATCCCCATCACGCACCTCATCAGGAGCAGGCCCGCCAGCGCGTCGCCTGCTCTTCATCTTTCTGTAAATACTCAATTGCACGGGCGCTGCACCGGGGCGCAGCGCCTGAGGTTTCAGACGTTCATCAGCAGGTGCTCTCGCTCCCAGGGCGAGATCACCTGCAGGAACTCCTCGTACTCCGCGCGTTTTACGATGGAGTAGACACGGGCGAAATCCGGGCCCAGCACCTCATGCAGGGCGGTGGCCTCCTCGAACATGTCGAGCGCCTCGCCCATCACCTGCGGAATGTCGCCATCCCCGTCATAGGCATTGCCCTTGAACTGCTTGCGCGGACGCTGCTCCTCGATCAGGCCGAGATAGCCGCAGGCCAGTGACAGGGCGATGCCCAGATAGGGGTTGCAGTCCATGCCTGCGATGCGGTTTTCCACCCGCCGCGCTTCAGGACCGGACAGCGGGATTCGGATGCCGGTGGTGCGGTTGTCGCGCGCCCATTCCAGATTGATCGGCGCGGCGTGGTCCTTCACGTAGCGGCGGTAGGAGTTCACATAGGGCGCCATGACCGCAAGACCCGCGGGCAGGTGGTTCTGCAGCCCGGCGATGAAGTGGAAGAATGCATCGGTCTCGCCGCCCTGCGGGCCTGAGAAGATGTTCTCTCCGGTTTCGATGTCGATCACCGAATGGTGGATGTGCATCGCGGAACCGGGCTCATCCTCGATCGGCTTGGCCATAAAGGTGGCAAAGCAATCGTGACGCAGCGCTGCCTCGCGGATCAGCCGCTTGAAGTAGAACACCTCATCCGCCAGCTTGACCGGGTTGCCGTGGCGCAAGTTGATTTCCAGCTGGCCGGCGCCGCCTTCCTGGGTGATGCCGTCGATCTCGAACCCCTGCGCCTCGGCAAAGTCGTAGATGTCGTCGATCACGGGGCCGAATTCGTCGACCGCGGTCATCGAATAGGCCTGCCGTGCAGCCGCCGGGCGGCCGGAGCGGCCCATCATCGGCTTGATTTCATGCGCCGGGTCCAGGTTGCGCGACACCAGGAAGAATTCCATTTCCGGCGCCACAACCGGCTTCCAGCCTTGGTCGTGATAAAGCTGCACCACCCGCTTCAGCACGTTGCGCGGGCTGTAGGGGATCGGATCGCCGTCCCGGTCATAGGCATCATGGATCACCTGCAGTGTCCAGTCCGCGGTCCAGGGCGCGGCCGTGGCCGTGGACATGTCCGGCTTCAGGGTCATGTCCTTTTCGATCCAGCCGTCGTCATCCGCAGCATCGGCCCAGTCGCCGGTGATGGTCTGGTAAAAGATGCTGTCCGGCAGATGGAAAAAATCGGTCTTTGCAAATTTCGATGCCGGTACCGCCTTGCCACGGGCGATACCGGGAAGGTCCGAGATAACGCATTCAACTTCGTCGAGACGACGGCCCTCCAGATAGGATTTTGCTGCATCGGGAAGGGCGTCGAGCCAGGCTGACATTAGGTCCTCTCTTTCCTGTAAAACTCTGCGAGGAAGGTTGCGATGTTTTGATTATCCACGGGGGCATCCAGACCGGCAGCAGCGCGGTCGAGCACCTCGTCGGGCACCACGCCGCGGCCGCGTTTTTCGATCAGGCCGCCGACAAAGGCGCTGGGAAACTCGGGGTGGGGCTGCCAGGAGATGATGTGGTCGCCATAAGCCAGGATGCCGTTGCGGCAGAAATCATTGCCGCCCAGCACCCGCGCGCCCTCGGGCAGCTCCACCACCTGGTCCTGGTGCCAGGCGTTCAGGGTCAGCGGGCCGTCCTGCGTCTGGTAGGTGACGCGGCCCACAGCCCAGCCGCCTTCGAACTTGGCGACCTTTCCGCCAAGCGCTTGGGCGATGATCTGATGGCCAAAGCAGATGCCGGCCAGCGGCTGTTTGCTGGCGTGGATGGCGCGGATCAGGTCCTCCAGCGGCGGGATCCAGGCGTGATCCTCATAGGCGCCATGCCTGGAGCCGGTGATTAGCCAGCCGTCGGCGTCCTGCGGCCCGTCCGGGAAGATGCCGTCCACCACGGCCCAGGTCTGAAACTCGAACCCCTTGCCATCCAGCATGCCGCGGAACATGCCGTCGTAATCGCCGAACGGTTCATACAGGTCTTCGGGGGAGTGGCCGGTTTGCAGGATGCCGATTTTCATAAGTCACCAGTCAGAAGAAGTTCGCTGCACGGGACGGTAGCCCGCCGCCAGGACGGCGGGCAAGCCACCGTTAGGTCAGACCGTATCCAGGTAGATCTCCACCCGCTCTTCCGGGGTGAGTTCTTCCATGTAATGCAGCTCCTGGCGCTTGGTCAGCACCATGTTGCGGATCATCTCGGCGGAGAAGAACTGCGGGATGACGTCCGAGTTCTCGAACGCGTCAATGGCGCTTTGCCAGGTGTTGGGCACCTGCGGCAGGTCCAGCGCATAGGCGTTGCCGGTGATCGGCTCCGAAGGCTCGATCTTGTTCTCGATCCCATAAAGCGCGGCGCCGAGAATGGCGGTCAGCATCAGATAGGGGTTCACGTCGCCGCCCGCAAAGCGGTGCTCGATCCGGCGCGCCTTGGGGCTGCCGGAGGGCACGCGGATCGCGGCGGTGCGGTTCTCGTAGGCCCAGCAGATGCCGGTGGGGGCGTGGGCGCCCGGCACCATCCGGTCATAGCTGTTGCCGTGCGGCGCAAACACCAGGGTGGAATCGCCCATTGCCTTCAGGCAGCCGCCGACGGCGTGGCGCATGGCATCGGTGCCCTTGGGGCCGCCGTCGTCAAAGATGTTGTTGCCGTCCTGATCCAGCACCGAGAAATGGGTGTGCAACCCGTTGCCGGCGTAGTCCTCATACGGTTTGGCCATGAAGCTGGCGGCAAAACCGTGGCGGCGGGCAAGGCCCTTTACCAGCATCTTGAACAGCCAGGCGTCATCGGCGGCGCGCAGCGCGTCGGGGCCGTGCATCAGGTTGATTTCGAACTGGCCCAGGCCCGCCTCGGAAATCGCGGTGTCGGCCGGGATGTCCATGTCCTCGCAGGCGTCGTAGAGATCGGTGAAGAAGGTGTCGAACTGGTCCAGCGCCCGGATCGACATGGTTTCCGCCGCCTTGCGGCGCTTGCCGGACCGCGGCGACGTCGGCACCTGCAGGTTCTTGCCGCTGTCGTCGATCAGGAAGAATTCCAGCTCCACCGCGACCACCGGGGTCAGCCCCAGCGCCTTGTAGCGGTCCACCACGGCGCGCAGTGCGTGGCGCGGGTCACCTTCGTAGGCGCGCCCGTCTTCACGGTACATCCAGATCGGCAGCAGCGCCGAAGGCGCGTCCAGCCAGGGCATCGGCACAAAGCCGCGCTCGGTCGGCTTCAGCACCCCATCGGCATCGCCGCTCTCAAACACCAGCGGGCTGTCGTCGATATCCTCGCCCCAGATGTCCAGGTTCAGAACCGACAGCGGAAAGCGGGTGCCTTCCTCGACCGCCTTGTCGGCAAAGCGGGCAGGGACGCGTTTGCCCCGGGCCTGACCGTTGATGTCCGCCGCCGCAACGCGGATGGTGCGCACATGCGGGTTTTTCCTGAGCCAGTTCTTCATCTAATCACCTGACGGTTTCGGGGGCACCGCCGGCCGCCAGCGCCCCCGGACGGGGCGCAGCAGGGCCGGGGCAGCTTATCACCCCTGGTCCAATTTTTGATCATAATCCAGCGCGGCCTAGGGTTTGCCCATGAACTCGCAGGATTCTGCGGCCGGACACCTGGGTACTGAATTTGATCAAATAATGGATACTACCGGATCAGATTAGGACGCAAGCGAAATTTTCTCCGCCGTTCCTGGGGCAGGTGCTTGTTCAGGTGTTTGTTCACCGCGCCGAAGATGGCGATGATCACCAGCGTCAGCAAGATGAAGTAGAACGCCAGGATCGGGTAGGGGACAAACGGGTTGAAGGTCTTGTCCGCGAAGTAGCTGGCGTAATACAGCGCATCGCCCTGCTGCCGCCAGGCCGGGAAGCCGGAGAAGAACACCAGCGTGGTGGCGTGGAACAGGAAAATCGCCTCGTTGGTGTAGGCGGGCCAGGCCAGCCGCAGCATGGTCGGGAAGGTGATGCGGCGGAACCGGGTCCAGCCGGACATGCCATAGGCGTCCGCGGCCTCGATATCGCCCTTGGGGATCGACAGCAGCGCGCCATAGAAGATCTCCCCCGAATAGGCGGCGGTGTTGAAGAACAGCACGACCAGGGCGCCCAGCCAGGCCGAGGTGAACGGGTCAAAGAAGCTGGAGACGCTTTTCAGGCTGAGGAAGCAGGCATAGGCAAAGAAGAACTGGATGAACAGCGGGCTGCCGCGGAACACGAAGATGAACCACTCCGCCGGTTTGCGCCACAGCGGGTTGGGGCTGGACTTGCCCACCGCCAGCGCCACCGCCAGGAAAAAGCCGGTCGCCAGCGCCAGCGCGCCGAAGTAGACATTCCAGATCAGGCCGGAGCCGATCAGGGTGAAATGCTCGCACAGGGTATATTCGCCGCGCGGCAGCAGCCGTTCGCCAATCCCCAGGGAGCGGAAGGCATAGGCCTGGATGGTTTCAACGCAACTCATGCCGCTGCCTTTCTTTGTGCTTCGCCGCCCGCTGTGGCCTGGCCTTTGGTCAGGCGCTTCATGATCCGGGCCAGAACCACTTCGGACACCTTGGTGAAGCAGAGGTAGAACACCAAGAGCGCCGCAAAATACCAGACATGCCAGTTCGGATGCGGGTATTCCGTGAAACGCTCGGTCTTGGTGCCGCCCAGCTCCCGCGCCCAGTAAACGATGTCCTCGACCCCCAGCAGGAACAAAAGCGGCGTCGCCTTGATCAGCACCATCCACAGGTTCGACAGGCCCGGCAGCGCATAGACCCACATCTGCGGCACCAGAATGCGCCAGAACGCCTGGCGTGTGGTCATGCCATAGGCCTCGGCGGTTTCGATCTGGGCGCGCGGAACGGCCCGCATGGCGCCGTACAGAACGTTGGCGGCAAAGGCCCCGAAGACGATCGAGAAGGTCAGAACCGCCAGGAAAAAGCCGTAGGTTTCATGCACCCACTGCGGCGATGCGGACAGCGGCAGCTTGGCTGCGTCGCAGACCACAAAGTCGATGCCCTGCCGGATCGGCTGATCCCAGTCCGGGCATTTCACCTTGTGGCGCATCCACTCGAACGCCTGGTCCAGCGCGATAACGAAAAACAGGAAGAAGGCAATGTCCGGCACGCCCCGCACGATGCTGGTATAACCCTTTCCGAACCAGCGCAGCGGCAGGAACTTGGAGCGGGCGGCGCTGGCGGCGCCGAAGCCGAACAGCAGCGCAACCGGGGCGGTGATGGCCAGCAGGACCAGAACCACGACGACCGAGATGTAAAGGTTCAAGTGCTTGCCCGTGGTCAGGTAGCAGCTGAGCCAGCTCAGCCCCTCAAGCGTGGACGGGTCCGTGCAATAGGAAAACATGTTAGTGCCTGTCTTTCTCCGGCCGTGCCCGGCAGCATGGCCGCCGGAAGAGAATGAATGAGGCCCGCGCGCCGCGGCGGCGGGCCTGCAGATCCTGGAACAGGATCAGATTACCACTGGGAGGACACTTCCCACTTGGCGATCAGTTCGTTCAGCGAGCCGTCATCTTTCATCGACTGGATCGCCGCATCGAACTTGCCGCGCAGCTCAGCGTCCGACTCGCGGAAGCCCATGCCGACGCCGCCGCCCAGAGCTTCGGTCTTTTCGAGCATCACCAGATCGTCACCAACCACGGTGTCGAGGAAGCTCTTGTCGGCCAGAACCGCGTCAGCTTCGCCGTTGCGCACGGCGGCGACGGTTTCTTCCGGGGTGGCAAACTCAACCAGGGTCCAGCCCTGCTCGGCCACAAAGGCGGCCTGGATGGTGGTGGCCTGGGCGGCAATCACGCCGGATTCCAGGTCGATGTCTGCCGACTGGGCAACATAGGCGGACGGATCCGGCGGCGTGTAGGGCTGGGTGAAGTCAATGACCTCGTCACGCTCGTCGGTGATCGACATGCCGGCGATGATGGTGTCGTAGTTGCCGGACACCAGGTTCGGAATGATCGAATCCCAGTCGTTCTTGACCCACTCGCAGGTCAGCTCGGCACGCTTGCACAGCTCGTCGCCCAGTTCGCGCTCGAAACCGTCGATTTCGCCCGCGTCGTTGACGAAGTTCCACGGCGCATAGGCGCCTTCGGTGCCAAGGCGCACCGTCTCCGCCAGGCCCATGCCCGCGGACAGCGCCAGGGCGGCGGTGCCAAGGATCAGTGATTTCATGAGTATACTCCCGTTTTTGGTTGGTTGTTGGACTTGTTTGTTATTGCTCAATGCGCGTGGCGCGTCGAGGACAGGAAGGCGCGCAGCCGCTCGGAGCGGGTGCCGCCAAAGACTTCGTCGGGGGTGCCTTCTTCTTCGATCAGGCCCTGGTGCAGGAAGACAACGTGGCTGGAGACGTCGGCAGCCATTTTCATGTCATGGGTCACGATCATCATGGTGCGGCCTTCGGCAGCCAGGTCCTTGATCACCCTGATCACTTCCTGTTCCAGCTCCGGATCAAGGGCGGAGGTGGGCTCGTCAAACAGCAGCGCCTCGGGTTCCATGCACAGCGCGCGGGCAATCGCGGCGCGCTGCTGCTGGCCGCCCGACAGCTGGGCCGGGTAGACATCGCATTTGTCGCCGATCCCGACCTTGGTCAGGTAATAGCGGGCTTTCTCCTCCACCTCAGACTTGTCGCGGCCCAGCACGGTGACCGGCGCTTCCATCACGTTCTGCAGGATGGTCATATGGGCCCACAGGTTGAACTGCTGGAATACCATACTGAGATTGGTGCGGATGCGCAGGATCTGCTTGGCGTCGGAGGGGCGGCGGTTCAGCCCCTGGCCGGTCCAGGTGACGGGTTCGCCCTTGAACAGGATCTCGCCTTCCTGGCTGTCTTCCAGCAGGTTGCAGCAGCGCAGAAGGGTGGACTTGCCCGACCCCGAAGACCCGATCAGCGAAACCACATCCCCCTTGTGGGCGGTGATATCCACGCCTTTGATCACTTCCAGCTCACCATAGGATTTGTGCAGGCCGCGGATTTGCAGAACGGGCGTTGTATCGGTCAAGGTGTCGTTGTCCCTATGAGTGGAAATTCGTTCTTATTGGACCGAAAAAAAGACCGAATGCAACGTTCAAACCGCACAAGCTGGCACCGCAGGCCGCAAAACGGGGGAGTGTGCCGCCGTTTTGGAAGGGGCGCTACGTCAGCTCTGCAGTCCGGATGCGCTGACTGGTCAGCACCGGGCCAGGCGGCGTCGGCACCGCCAGGTAGCCGCTGGGAGCGATCTGAACGAGGCCGTTCAGGTGCAGCAGGCGGCGGGTCTCCGGGTCCAGCCCGCGGATGGCGGATTCGATTGCGGAAAACAGCGCCTTGGTGTCGCCGCCCAAAGCGGTGATATAGGGCAGCCCGGGCGTGGGCTCGGTGCGCTCGATCTCTGTCAGCCCGGCGGCGAAACCATCGAATTCACGGACCATTTCCCAGGTCAGCGCGTCCAGCGCGGCAAAGTCGGCGCGGCCCTCGGTCACGGCTTCGGCAGACAGCCGGTGGCCGCCGGTGTCCACCAGCGCGCCGGGCAGGATGCTGCGGTCATGCAGATGCACCATCGGCGCCGCCCAGCCCGATTGCGACAGCGCTTCGTTGTAGGCAAAGCGGCGTCCGGCAAAGCTGCCAAGGGGCTGGCCTGCGTCCTCTTTGCGGGCAATGAAGACGCTGTTGTAATGGCCGGGCGGGCAGCCGGGCAGGCCGTAGTCGGGGGTGCCGACAAGCTCTACCTCGCCGTAAAGCCGGGTGCGGTAAGGGCAGCCGCAAGTCTGCGACAGCAGCAGATCGGGGGATTTCCAGACCTCCCAGAAATCGGCGCCGCGGGTCAGCTGCCCGGGGCCGCCGCCAAGGTGATCGCGGATCGAGGCCCAGAACCGGTCGTTTGCCGCCGCGGTTTCCGGGCGGTCGTACATTTCAAGATGAGCAATCATAAAGCAGCCTCTGCCCGTTGGCGCGCCTTGGCGCTGTCCACGTCCGATACCCCCAGCAGGCTGGCTGACAGCCGCAAGAGCGCGTCTTCGTTCGCATCGCGGCGTCCGTCGGCCAGGGCCACCTGCCACAGCGCCTCAAGCACGCCGGTGCGGTCCTCATAGGCCACGGCATCCTTGATCGCGCGGGTAAAGCGGACGGTGTCGGGGGCCTCGGCCTCCATCGCCTCCGCCTGTTCGCGCAGGATCAGCGCGCCGCCGGTGTCCAGCCCGTAGCGGGCCGCCAGAATGCGGTCGATGCGGTCCTTTTCCACTTCGGAATAATTGTGGTCTGAGCGGGCAATCCGCACCAGCAGCGCGGTCAGCGCCAGCCGCGCGCCTTCGTCATCCAGCGTGGCAGGCGCGGGCTCCAGCAGGCGGTGCAGAAGCTCCCGGAACATCAATGCTCTCCAGCGGTGCTGCCGAGTTTCTCCTCGGCGCGCTCCCGGGCCTTCTGGCTGTCGGTATAGGACAGGCCCATCGCCTTGCGGGCCTCCTCGACGATGGTGACTTCGCCCTCGTGGGCGCTGCCGTCGGCCAGCACCACTTCCCACAGCGCGTCCAGCGCGGCGAGGCGCTCCTCCAGGCCGGTGGTTTCGCGGATCAGCCGCCCGAAGGTGTCGGTTTCCGGCGCCGCGGCGTGCAGCTTCTCGCAGGTGGCGCGCACCTTGGCGGCCTCGATCGCGTTGTGCTGGTAAAGCCGGGCCAGGATCCGGTCGATCAGGCTGATCTCCTCCAGCTGGTAGTCGCGGTCGGATTGCGCCACCCGCACCAAGAGCGCCCCCAGCGCCAGTTCGGCATCCGGGTCGGGCAGGGCCGGCGGTTCGGACGGGCGGAAAGCTTGGAAGAATTTCTTAAGCAGGGGCATTCGATGACCTCAGTCAGCTGCGCGGCGGGGCGCGGGATTATTCGCCGTAGCCTTCGATGATTTCCATATCACCGGCAGACACCGGATCGCGCAAGGCCTTGGCGTCCTGGTAGGCCACTGAATCATAGCAGGCTTTTGCGGTTGCGAAATCCTTGAATTCAATCACCACCGTGCGCGCCTTCATCTGCCCTTCGCGCACTTCCTTCGGGCCGCCGCGGATCAGGAACCTGGCGCCGTATTCCGCAAACACCGGCCCGTTGGCGCTGATGTAATCCTTGTAACGCTCCGCGTCATTCACATCCACGTGGGCCACCCAGTATCCTTTGGGCATGGGGTGCAGCCTCCCTTCTTTTTATGGTTGAGTTCAGGCTGATACAAATCCGTTCCGAACACAATGGGGCGGTTATTAAGAATTTGCCGTTCTGACGGAATTTGCGGTTGTTTCAGTATGTTGCGCCGGAAAGGAAAACGCCCGCCAGACACGGCGGGCGTTTCAACCATGATTAACGGCAGGGCCGTGTCAGCCGATTTCAGCCAGGCGTGCCAGCGCTTCCTTGACCTTGGCTTCCTCTTCTTCGCGCGCGGCGAGGTTTTCGCGCGCCTCTGCCACAACCTCTTCCGGGGCGGAGGCCGCGAATTTCGGGTTGTTCAGCCGCCCGCGCAGGCCGCCCAGCTCCTTGGCCAGCTTGCCCAGGGTCTTTTCCAGCCGCGCCTTTTCGGCGTCCACGTCGATCACATCCGCCAGCGGCAGACCGAAGGAGGCGCCCGGAGCAGCGACCGAGGCGCAGCCTTTGGGGAAGCTCTCCACCTGTTCCAGCGAGGTGATGCGGGCCAGTTTCTGGATCATCGCCTCGTTCTTCTCCCAGGCCGCGCGGGCCTGATCGGAGAATTCGGTCACCACCATCGGGATCTTGGCCCCGGCCGGCACATGCATCTGCGCGCGGGTAGAGCGGATGTTCTCGATTGCGGTGATCACCCAGTTCATCTCGGCGTCCGCTTGCGGGTTGACCAGCTCAGTGCCGTAGGCCGGCCAGTCTTCATGCACCAGCATGTTCGAACGCTTGGCGGTGTTGCCCCACAGCTCCTCGGTGATGAAGGGCATGATCGGGTGCAGGAGGATCATGCACTGATCCAGCACCCAGCCCAGCGTCTGGCGGGTCTCGGTAATCACCGCCTCATCTTCGGAGCCGAACAGCGGCTTGGACAGCTCGATGTACCAGTCGCAGACCTTGCCCCAGACAAAGGCATAAAGCGCATTGGCCGCATCGTTGAAGCGGAACGCCTCGAGGGCGGCGTCCACTTCAACCCGCACCTTGGCGGTCTCGCCAATGATCCACTGGTTCACGGCTGCCTTGGCATCCGGGCAGGCGTAGGCGGGGACGTTCGGGTCATAGACGTTGTTGAAATGGGCAAAGTTCACCGCATTCCACAGCTTGGTGCCAAAGTTCCGGTAGCCCTTGAGCCGCTCCATATCCAGCTTCAGCACGCCGCCAAGCGCCGCCATCGCGGCGGAGGAGAAGCGCAGCGCGTCGGCGCCGAACTCGTCGATGATCTCCAGCGGGTCGACCACGTTGCCGGTGGATTTCGACATCTTCTTGCCCTTGGCGTCGCGCACGAGGCCATGCAGGTAGACGGTGTCGAAGGGGATGCGCTTCTTGACCGGCAGGTTCTCGTCCAGCACCGCCAGCTGCATCATCATCATCCGGGCAACCCAGAAGAACAGGATGTCCTGGCCGGTGACCAGGGTCGAGGTCGGGAAGTACTTCTCCATTTCCGGAGTGGTGTCCGGCCAGCCCAGCGTGCCGATCGGCCAGAGGCCGGAGGAGAACCAAGTGTCGAGGACGTCAGGGTCGCGGAACATCGGCACTTGCATCGGCCCGTCAAAGCTGCGGATCGCGCCTTCGTCCTGCACGTCCATCAGCTTGACCTGTTCGGCCAGAATCTTCGCCGCTTCGTGCTGATCTGCAACGATGCGGAATTCGGTGCCTTCGGCGGACTGCAGGCGTGCCTTTTCCAGCGCCTCTTCCTCAGTCGCGGCGCAGATCGGGTACCAGTCCTCCTCGCCGGGGATGTACCAAACCGGGATCTGATGGCCCCACCACAGCTGGCGCGAGATGCACCAGGGTTCGATGTTCTCCAGCCAGTGGTAATAGGTCTTCTCGCCCGATTCCGGCAGGATCTTCACATCGCCATTACGCACGGCATCCAGCGCCGGGCCGACAACCTTTTCCGCGTCCACGAACCACTGGTCGGTCAGCATCGGCTCGATCACAACCTTGGAACGGTCGCCAAAGGGCTGCATGATCGGTTTGTTCTCGACGTAAGGCACCTGCACCTGAACGTCCTCGCCGCTCTCAGGGTCGGTCTTGGTGACGGTCTGCATCACCGCCAGGCCTTCGCGGGTGATCTGCTCCACCACCAGTTTGCGCGCCTCGAACCGGTCCAGACCGCGCAGGTCGTCCGGCACCAGGTTGATGGCGTCGGCTTCATTCTCGCTCAGGGTCTGTTCGCCCTTGGCCACTGCCATGGCAATGCCGACGGCTTCTGCGTAGGGGGCGCCGTCGTCGCGCATCTGGCCCTTGGTGTCCATCAGGCGGTACATCGGGATGCCGCCGCGCTTGGCAACCTGGTAGTCGTTGAAGTCATGCGCGCCGGTGATCTTCACCGCACCCGAGCCGAAGTCCTTGTCCGGGTATTCATCAGTGATGATCGGGATCAGGCGGCGGTGCTCCTTGGGGCCGACCGGGATTTCGCACAGCTTGCCGACGATGGGCGCATACCGCTCATCGCTGGGATGCACCGCAACCGCGCCGTCGCCCAGCATGGTCTCGGGCCGGGTGGTCGCGATAGAGATATAGTCGCGCTCTTCCTCCAGCGTGACGTTGCCGTCGGCGTCCTTCTCCACATAGGTGTAGGTGGCGCCATTCGCGAGCGGGTACTTGAAGTGCCACATGTGGCCCGCAACCTCGATGTTCTCGACTTCGAGGTCAGAGATCGCGGTCTCGAAATGCGGGTCCCAGTTGACCAGCCGCTTGCCGCGGTAGATCAGGCCCTTGTTGTACATCTCCACGAACACCTTGATCACGGCGTCATGGAAGTTGGGGGAGTTCTCGTGGCCCACGCGGGTGTCGCCATGGGCGCCCGCCATGGTGAAGGCGGTGCGGGAGAAATCGCAGGACGCGCCGAGGCGTTTCAGCTGCTCAACAATGGTGCCGCCGGATTTTTCCTTCCACTCCCAGACCTTCTCCAGGAATTGCTCGCGGCCCAGCACGCGGCGGGACGGCTGCTGGGTCTTGGCCAGCTCACGCTCGACAACCATCTGGGTCGCGATCCCCGCGTGGTCGGTGCCCGGCTGCCACAGGGTGTCGTACCCCTGCATCCGTTTCCAGCGGATCAGGATGTCCTGCAACGTGTTGTTGAAGGCGTGGCCCATGTGCAAGACGCCCGTGACGTTCGGCGGCGGGATCATGATGCAATAGGTGGAGGCTTCCGGCTTGGCATTTGCGCCTGCCTTGAAACAGCCGGCCTCTTCCCAGGCCTTGTAAAGGCGGCTTTCGGCCTCAGCCGCGTTGAATGTCTTTTCCATCGCCATGCGCTAGGTCCTGCGTGCGTGTAAATTTGGGGTCGCGCTATCCCTTACCGAAAGGGGCGGCAAAGGGAAAGTCCCAGCGGCACCGGGGCAGTGCGGCGGCCTGCCGGGCGTGGCATCGGTCAACTTTTATGGAACCAGCGGCGGGCGGGCGCGTTTTCCGTTAACCAAGCGCCGCGCGGAACAGCGGTGGCGCACCGGTCTTTCAAGCGCCCCGCAGCGGCGCCGAAATCAAAGACGCCCGGCCCCTGCTGACGCGCATTCCGCGGTACGGGCCGGGCGCACGATTTTCCGGAGAGCGCGACACCTTAGGCCCGGCGGCCGTAATCTCCGCCGCAGGCAGCTGGATCGCGCACGGACCGTCTGCCCCTTATTGCCCGGTCCGGTCCAGCTTGGTCGCCAGGTGGATCAGGCTTTCCGACGAGCGCACCCCGCGGGCTTCCGCGATCTTGTCGATGGTTTCGTCCAGTTCCGCAGTGCTTTGCGCCACCACCTGCGCCAGCAGATCGAACCGGCCGGAGGTGGTGTGAACGACCTCAACCCCCGGCAGTTTGCGCAGCCGCGCCAGCACCTCCGGCCCGCTGCGCGGCTCGATCGACATGAGCACCGTGGCCTGCAGCGGCGGGCGGGCGGCGGCGCAGGATTTGAGCGTGTAGCCGGTGATCACCCCGGTGGCCTCCAGCCGCTCGATCCGGGCCTGCACTGTGGTGCGGGCAAGGCCAAGATGGCGCGCCAGCTCGGCCACCGGGCGGCGGGCATTCTCCCGCATCAGTGTGACAAGGCGCTGATCGGTGTCGTCGGTTTGCATGAAATGCCTGCGATCTGACGAAAGTTTTCGTCACTATAGGCAAAGTGACGAGCGGAATCGACGGAAAACTCGCGGAAAATATGTAAAACGAATGAGGGTTACAGATGCAGCAGATTCCCCCGCTTTGGCTTTCGCCTGAGTCCCACCTGGCCCGCAGCGCGCCGGATCATCCGATCCTGTATTTCTCGCCGCGGGTCCTGCACGAGGTGGCGCGGCGGTTCAGCCAGGGGTTTCCGGGGCTGGTGACCTATGCGGTCAAGGCCAACCCGCACCCGGCGGTTCTGTCCAACCTCGTGGCGGCGGGGATCACCGCCTTTGATGTGGCCTCGCCCGCAGAGATGGAGGCGGTGCGCGCCGCCAGCCCCGATGCGGTGATGCATTACAACAACCCGATGCGGTCCGAAGCGGAGATCGCCGCCGGGATCGAACACGGCGTCGCCAGCTGGTCAGTGGATGAGCTGAGCGAGCTGGAAAAGCTGGACGCTGTGCCGCGCGCCTGCGAGATCGCCGTGCGCTTTGCGCTGCCGGTGGCGGGCGCGGCCTATGATTTCGGCAGCAAGTTCGGCGCCGCGCCGGAGGAGGCGGTGGAACTGCTGAAGCAGGTGGCGGCCAAGGGCTGGACGCCTGCCTTGTGTTTCCACCCGGGCACTCAGTGCGAAGATGAGATGGCCTGGGTCGAATATGTCCATGCCGCAAAGCGGATCGTCGATGCGGCGGGAGTGCGGATTGCGCGCCTGAATGTGGGCGGCGGCTTTGCCGCCAACCGCGATGGCGTGGCGCCGGATCTGGAAAAGGTCTTTGCCGCCATTGGCACGGCGGCGGATCAGGCGTTCGGCGCGGAGAAGCCCACGCTGATCTGCGAGCCGGGCCGGGCGATGGTCTCCGAAAGCTTCACCCTGGCCGCCCGCATCAAGGGGATGCGCAAGGACGGCGCGGTGGTGTTCCTGAACGACGGGATCTATGGCGGCCTGGTCGATATCCGCGACATGGGGCTGCCGGGCCGGGTTGAGGTCGTGGCCTCCGACGGCACCCACCGCAGCGGTGTCCGCAAGCCGCGGGTGGTGTTCGGACCGACCTGCGACAGTCTTGACCGGCTGCCGGACGGGCTGCCGCTGCCTTGCGATTGCGTCGCGGGGGACTATGTGCTGTTTCCGGGGCTGGGCGCCTATTCCTCGGCCATGAGCACGCAATTCAACGGCTATGGCCTGTCTGACGTGGCGACGGTGATTGAGCTGGCTGGACAAGCGGCCCGCTGACAGTAGTCTCGCCCCCGCAACAGCAGCCAGCGCGGACAGGGGGCGAGCATGGAAAAATTCGGGAAAAGCCAGCCGGTAAAGCGGGTCGAGGACGTCAGGTTCCTGACCGGCCAGGGGCGGTACATCGAGGATGCTGCCCCGGCGGACGCCTTGCGCGCCTGGGTGCTGCGCAGCCCGGTGGCGCATGGGGAAATCTCAGCGCTGGACGTCGAGGATGCGCGCGCGGCGGAGGGCGTCCATGCGGTAATCACCCTGGCCGATCTGGAAGCTGCGGGCATCAACACCTCGATGGACGGCTCGCTGGTGACCAACCGCGACGGCACCAAGGGCGCGGCGCCCGAGCGCCCGATGCTGGCGCGTGGCCGGGTGCGCTATGTCGGGGAGCCGGTGGCGGTGGTCATCGCGGAGACGCTGGATCAGGCCCGCGATGCGGGGGAGCTGATCGAACTGGACATCGACGATCTGCCGGTGAAGCTGGACGTGCTGCCGGGCGGTGCGCCGCTGCACGCGGGGGTTCCGGACAACAAAGCGTTTGACTGGGGCATGGGCGATGAGGCCGCCACCGCGGCGGCGTTCCAAAGCGCGGCCCATACTGTTGCGCTGCAGGTCGAGGACAACCGGATCATCGTCAATTCGATGGAGCCGCGCGGCTGTTTTGCCGAGTGGTCCGCGGAGCGGCTGCATTTCTGCTACGGCGGGCAGGGGGTCTGGGCGATGAAATCCCAGCTTGCCGCCAAACTGGGGCTGGACGAGGCCGCTGTGAAAGTCACCACGCCCGATGTGGGCGGCGGCTTTGGCATGAAGGCGATGCCTTATCCGGAGTATTTCGCGGTCGCCCATGCCGCCCGGACGCTGGGCAGGCCGGTGTTCTGGATGTCGGACCGCTCCGAGGCGATGCTCAGCGACAATGGCGGCCGCGACCTCACCTCGCTGGCGGAACTGGCCTTTGACGAAAACCTCAAGATCAGCGCCTACCGGGTCACCACCCGCTGCAACCTTGGCGCGTACAACTCTCATTTCGGCCAGCCGATTCAGACCCAGCTGTTCAGCCGCGTGCTGGCAGGTGTCTACGACATTCAGACCGCCTGGCTGCAGGTGGAGGGGATCTATACCAACACCACCCAGGTCGATGCCTACCGCGGCGCCGGGCGACCGGAGGCGATCTATGTGCTGGAGCGTGCGATGGACCGGGCCGCCCGCGAACTGGGGGTGGACCCGTGGGAGCTGCGGCGGCGGAACTTCATTCCGGCTGACGCGTTTCCCTACAACACCGTGACCGGAGAGACCTATGATGTAGGCGATTTTAGCAAAGTCCTGAGCCGCGCCGCGCAAGAGGCTGATATCGCGGGATTCGCGGCCCGCCGCGCCGAAGATGGTAAACGCGGCAAGTTACGGGGCGCCGGGCTTTGTTACTATATCGAAAGCATTTTGGGCGATCCTTCGGAAAGCGCGGAAGTGGAGTTTCTGGAGGACGGGCGGGTGCATATCTATGTCGGCACGCAAAGCAACGGACAGGGGCATGAAACCGTCTATGCCCAGTTTCTTGCCGACCAGAGCGGTATTTCGGCAGAAAAGATCCAGGTCATCCAGGGCGACAGCGACCGTATTGCCACCGGCGGCGGCACCGGCGGCTCGCGCTCGGTGACGACGCAGGCCAATGCCACGCTGGCGGCGGTGGATGCGATGATCGCCGCCTTCATCCCCTTCCTGGCGGAGGAGATGGGGGTGAAGGAAGAGGCTGTCGGGTTTGATGGCGAAACCTTCCGTGCACCGGGTTCGAACCTGACCCCCACCATGCTGGAAGCGGCAGAGATGGCCCGCGCGCACGGGCGGCTCGATCTGCAGCGTCACGCGGCGCGGGCCCGGCTGCCGGGGCGCTCGTTTCCGAACGGTGCCCATGTTGCCGAGGTCGTGATCGATCCGGAGACTGGGAATTCCGCTGTGGAGCGCTACACTGTAGTCGACGATTTCGGTAATCTGATCAACCCGGTGCTGGCCGAAGGCCAAGTGCACGGCGGGGTGGCGCAGGGGCTGGGACAGGCCATGCTGGAGCGTGTTGTCTATGACGAGGACGGACAACTGCTCACGGCTTCGTTCATGGACTATGCCTTGCCGCGGGCCAGCGGCGTTCCCATGATTGGATTCACCTCCGAGCCGGTGCCTTCGACACAGAACCCGATGGGGATGAAGGGCTGCGGCGAGGCGGGCACCGTCGGCGCGCTGGCAGCGGTGGCAAACGCGGTGCAGGACGCGGTCTGGGACCGCGGCGTGCGGCAGGTGGACATGCCTTTCACCCCGCTGAGGATTTGGGAAGTGCTTAGGGATGTTTCTGAAGCAGCTGAGTAAAAGGGTTCTAGGGTGGCTGGGACGGCCGCTGCGCTCGGAGCATTCCGGCGAAACCAAGCTGCGCGGGCCGCAGGCGCATGTGATCATCCTGGACGGCACCATGTCGACGCTGGAGGCGGGGCATGAAACCCACGCCGGCCAGCTGTACCGGCTGTGCAGCCAGACCAGCGGCCAGGTCTCGGTCTTTTATGAATCCGGCGTCCAGTGGAAGGGCTGGGGCAGCGCGCCGGACGTGATGATGGGCCGCGGCATCAACCGCCAGATCCGCCGCGCCTATGGCTATCTCGCCTCGCGCTACCGGCCGGGCGACCGGATCTATCTGTTCGGCTACTCCCGCGGGGCCTATGCGGTGCGCTCGCTGGCCGGGGTGATCGACCGGATCGGCCTGCTCAAGCCGGAGCACGCAACCGTGCGCAACATCCGCACCGCCTACCGCCATTACCGGCTGAACGGGCGCTCCAAGACCGGCACCGCCTTCACCAAGGCGTATTGCCACGGCGAGGTCGAGATCGAGATGGTCGGCGTTTGGGACACCGTCAAGGCGCTGGGCCTGCGGCTGCCGCTGCTGTGGCGCTGGGCGGAAAAGCAGCACAATTTCCACAACCATACATTGGGTCCCCATATCAAGAGCGGCTATCACGCGCTGGCACTGGATGAGACGCGCGACGTATTCAAGCCGGTGCTGTGGGACTGCCCCAAGGGCTGGAACGGCCACGTCGAGCAGGTCTGGTTCCGCGGCGCCCATGGCGATGTGGGCGGCCAGCTGGGCGGGTTCGAGGAAGCGCGGCCGCTGGCCAATGTCTCGCTGATCTGGATGCTGGAAAAGGCCGAGGAGCGCGGCCTGCCGCTGCCCAGCGACTGGCGGATGCGCTTTCCGGTCGACCCCAAGGCGCCCTCGGTCGGCACCTGGCAGGGCTGGGCCAAGATCTTCCTGCTGCGCAGCCGCCGCCGGGTCGGGCTGGACGCCAGTGAACGGCTGCACAGCAGTGTCGATGCTGGAAGACAGAACGCCGCATCGTCCGGTGGCTGGCTGGCGATGTTCTCCAAGACCTGAAGGCGGAGGGCCGGCCCGGCTGGCTTCCTGGTTTCAAGGAAACCGTCATTCCCGCTTGCATGCAAGATGCAGAGGGAGGGCTGTCGGATCAGACAGCGGCGCGGCGCTGCTCCAGCGCCTGCTTCAGGCGCTTCAGGGACAGGGCGACAATCAGCTTGTGGGCGGGCCGGACCGGGATCATGTAGGCGCGGCCAAACCGGTTCCGCGTCTTGACCGAGGAGGTCACGGACAGGACGCCGGCGCTGCTGGTGATACAGGTCATCACGTCCAGATGCCTGTCCCGCACGGTCAGGGTCAGGACCGTATCCGACACGGCTTCCACCAGAAAGAAATCCAGCTTGTCACCGGGCTGCACGCCCGTGTGCGGCTTGCTGGTGATGCCGCCGATGCGTTTGACGCCAAAACAGGCCGATATCGCGTCCCGCAGCCAGAACGCCAGCTTCAGGCCCGGCAGTGGCCGCGCGTGCATCAGGGTCCAGGCCTCCAGCGGGGTGACCGGCACTGGCAGAACAATGGACTGCGTGTCCAGGAAATCCAGCTCTGCGGCGGGGGCCAGGATTTGGATGCGGGCGGTGGCGGCCCGCGCGAAGGCATTTAGCGGCATGGCCGGCCCTTCCGCTGCGTGTCAGGTTACGGGATTGAAGATAATTGCAAAAATGCTGCCGGCAAGGCCCGCGGCAAAAAAACCGGCGGCCGGGGCTAGGCGGCTTTCATCACGATGCAGGTGGTGGTTCCGGTGGCATAAAGCCGCCCGTCCTCAACCCCGCGAAGCTCGCCATGCGCCACCCCGGTCGAGCGGCCAGCATGGTCGACGGTGCCGGTGCAGGTGATCAGGGTGCCCAGAGGGATCGGCCGCAGGATGTTGATCTTGAATTCCAGCGTTGTGTAGACCGAACCCTGCGGCACCCTGGTCATCACCGCGCAAGCCATGGCGCTGTCCAGCAGCGTGCCGTACCAGCCGCCATGCACGGTGCCCATCGGATTGGTGACGTGGAATTCGGGCGTGCCGCGGAACTCAACCCGGCCTTCTTGAACGCTGTGCAGGTGATAACCCAGCGTCTCGGCAATCGGCGGGCCGGGGAGGCGGCCCTCCAGAATGCCTTGCATGAAATCGAGGCCGGAGATCCGGGATATCTGCTCTATCGTCAGCAGGTCGGAGGGCTGTTTGGCATAAAACATGGCGCGCGGATCCTTGGCGGGGGTGTCCCCCGCATTAGGAACCGCGCGCCGGGGCCTGCAAGGCTTACGCCACGTTCTCCAGCGCCACCTTGGGCGTGACGCCCAGGGCAAAGCAGACGTCGCGGGTCAGTTCCGGGCGGTTCAGGGTGTAGAAATGCAGCTTGTCCACGCCGCCTTCCAGAAGGTCCGAACACAACTCGGTGCACAGCGCCGTGGCCAGCAGCTCCTCGCGGCCGTCGCGCAGCGCCTTGTCAAAGGCGTTTTCGACCCAATCCGGGATCACGGTGCCGCAGCGTTTGGCGAAATTGCGGGCGCCTTTCCAGTTCTCGATCGGCAGGATGCCGGGCGTCAGCCTGCTGCCGTCGATCCCCGCCTTTTCGCAGGCGTCGCGGAAGCGGAAGAAGGTTTCCGCCTCGAAGAAGAACTGGGTCAAAGCCTCATCAGCGCCAGCATCCAGTTTGCGCTTCAGCCATTCCACGTTGGCGGCCTGGCTGGCGGCCTCCGGGTGGCAGTCCGGGTAGGCGCCGACGCGGATGGTGAAGCCGCCGCGCGCCGCCAGACCCTTGATCAGCTCCACCGAGTCGGCAAAGCCTTCGGGGTGCGGCGTGAACTTGCCTTCGCCCTTGGGCGGGTCGCCGCGCAGGGCGACGATCTCGGTCACACCGGCCTCGGCAAACTGGTCTGCAATCTCCAGCGTTTCAGCCTTGGAGGCATTCACGCAGGTCAGATGCGCAGCCACATTCAGGCCGGAGGAATTGTGCAGGGTCGCCACCGCATCGCGGGTCAGCGTGCGGGTGGTGCCGCCTGCGCCATAGGTCACCGATACAAAGCGCGGATCCATCGGAGCGAGGACCTGCACGGTGTCCCAAAGCCGGAAGGAGGCTTCGAGATTTTTCGGCGGGAAGAATTCGAAGGAAATCTTGGGCGTCGTCATCTCAGGTCTCTCGCTATGTGTCTGTCTGCACTTGTTGCACGCGCAGCATTGTGAGACAATTTCATAATACTCAAGATTAACATGAGCGATCTGATAAGATGCATATCGAATTCCGCCATCTCCGCACGATCAAGGCCATCCATGAGGCCGGCGGGCTGGCCCGGGCTGCAGAGCAGCTGAACATCACCCAAAGCGCGCTGAGCCATCAGGTGAAGGGGCTGGAGGACCAGGCCGGGGTGGAGCTGTTCATCCGCCGGTCCAAGCCGATGAAACTGTCCCCCGCGGGCCTGCGGCTGTTGCGGCTGGCAGAGCAGGTTTTGCCGCAAGTCGAAGCGGCGCAAGCGGAATTTTCCTCCTTGCGGGATGGCAATACTGGCCGGATGCATATCGCCATTGAATGCCACGCCTGTTTCGAATGGCTGTTCCCGGTGCTGGAGGGCTTCCGCAAGAACTGGGGCGACGTGGATGTGGATATCCGTCCGGGCCTGGCCTTTGACGCGCTGCCTGCGCTTCTGAAGGAGGAGGTGGATCTGGTGGTGTCCTCCGACCCGGAGGACATTGCCGGTGTCGAGTTTATCGAGCTGTTTGATTACAATCCTGTCTTTGTCGCTTCAGCGCAGCATCCGCTGGCGGAAAAGCCTTATATCGAGGCGGAGGATTTCATCGGCCAGAGCCTGATCACCTATCCGGTGGACAAGGTCCGGCTGGATGTGTTCAGCCAGCTGCTGATCCCGGCGGGGGTGGAGCCTGCCTCGATCCGGCAGGTGGAACTGACGGCGGTGATCCTGCTGCTGGTCGCCTCCAACCGCGGGGTGTCGGTGCTGCCGGACTGGGTGGTGCGGGAGGTGAAATACTCTTCGGATTATGTGACCCGGCCGCTGACCAAAACCGGCATCACCCGCAGCCTGTATGCCGCGATCCGGACGGAGGACCGCGAGAAGCCCTTCATGCAGGAGCTGATCCGCTTGGCAAAGGTGGAGGCACGCAAGCTGCAGCATCAATAGATGCCGCCGCCAGGACGGGCGCGGAGCGGCTTGCGCCGGTCCGGCGCCTGTGCCCGCTCCGCGCGGTTGCGTGATCCGGCGGATGCCGGCGCACGGCTCAGACCAGCTTGACGATCTGCTTGCCGGTATTGCCGCCCTGCATCATCGACAGGAAGGTCTGGGGGGCGTTCTCCAGCCCCTCGGCGATATCCTCCAGATACTTGATGTCGCCGCTGGCGATCCTGGGGGCCACTTCGCCCAGGAAATCGCCATAGCGGTCGTAGTGGTTGAAGATGATGAAGCCATTGACCGACAGGAACTTGGTCAGCACCGTGCGCCAGATGGCCGGCGCGGTCAGATCCGTCTCGGCGCTGTTGTACCAGGCGATCATGCCGCAGACCGGGATGCGGCCGAAGTTGTTCATCAGGGGCAGCACCGCTTCCAGCACCTTGCCGCCGACGTTTTCGTAATAGATGTCGATGCCGTCCGGGCATTCTGCCGCCAGGGCCTCGCTCAGGCCTTCGGCACTGGCGTAGGCGCGGTGGTCGAGGCAGGCGTCAAAACCGAAGGTCTCCACCGCCAGCTTGCACTTGTCGGCACCGCCGGCAATGCCGACCACCCGCAGGCCTTTCTGTTTCGCAAGCTGCCCCACCATCGAGCCGACCGGGCCGGTGGCGGCGGCAACCACCAGGGTTTCGCCTGCCTGCGGGCGGCCATAGGCGTCCAAGCCATGCCAGGCGGTAAACCCCGGCATGCCCAGAGCGCCAAGTGCGGTGGTGAGCGGTGCCATATCCGGGTCCAGCTTGCGGATATCGCTGGCCAGCGCACAGGCGTGGCTGGCCCAGCCGAACGCACCGAGGGCAAAGTCGCCGGGCTGGAAGTCAGGGCTGTTGGAGGCAATCACCTCACCGACGCCGCCCGCGGTCATGGTTTCCCCGATCTCCACCGGCGGCGCATAGGATTTGCCTGCGTTCATGCGCCCGCGCATGTAGGGATCCAGCGACATATAGTGAATTTTGACAAGCACTTCGCCGTCGCCGGGCTGGGGCATGTCCACGCTTTCCAGGCGGAAGTTCTCTTCGCTGGCCTGGCCTTCGGGGCGGCTGGCCAGCACGATACGCTGCATCTGGTCGGGCATGGGAGTCCTCCTTGTAATGATTGCAGCAGAGACTGGGCCTCGCGGGGGCGGAATTCAACCGCCTGCCGGGCTGTAACCGGGCGTCAGGGCTGTTGCATCCTTGCCGGCAAAGCCCCTTGGCATTCGGGGGCAGGGGGCGTATAGGCACGGTTTGACCCGGCATCTCCCCGACGTGACAGGATTCTGCAGACATGATTGGCAGCGCAAACCTCAATGTGATGATCAAAGCCGCCCGCAAGGCTGGCCGTTCCCTGGTGAAAGACTTTCGCGAGGTGGAAAACCTGCAGGTGTCGATGAAGGGCGCGGGCGACTTCGTCTCCAAGGCCGACATCGCAGCTGAAAAGATCATCAAGGATGAGCTGCGCAACGCCCGCCCGACCTATGGCTGGATCGCGGAAGAGGGCGGCGAGATCGAGGGCGAAGACCCCACCCGCCGCTGGATCGTCGACCCGCTGGACGGCACCACCAACTTCCTGCACGGGCTGCCGCACTGGGCGATCTCCATCGCGCTGGAGCACAAGGGCAAGATCGTGGCAGGCGTGGTCTATGACGCTGCCAAGGATGAGATGTTCTTTGCCGAGAAGGGCGCAGGCGCCTGGATGAACGACACCCGTATCCGCGTGTCGGGCCGCCACCGGATGATCGAGTCGATTTTCGCCACCGGCGTGCCGTTCGGCGGCCGCGCCGACCTGCCGCTGACGCTGCAGGACCTGGCCCGCCTGATGCCCGCCTGCGCCGGTGTGCGCCGCTGGGGCTCTGCCGCGCTGGACATGGCCTATGTGGCGGCAGGCCGCTACGAGGGCTTCTGGGAGCGCCGCCTGAACGCTTGGGATCTGGCTGCCGGCATCATCATCGTGAAAGAGGCCGGCGGTCTGGCCGAGGCGATCGACCCGGACGCGGGCATCATCGACAGCGGGTCTGTCGTTTGCTCGAACGAGCCGATTTTCGAGAACTTCGCCAAGGTGATCCGGGGCTGAGTTAGTCCGGACATTTAGGGATAGAAGACGCGGCTGAAGGGCCGCGTTTTTTGTTCCGAACAGGTCTGCTGTCCCACCAACAGGGCGGTGCCCGCCCATGGGGACGGGCGGGCGCTGCCCGGCCTGTCGGCCAGGCGAAAGAGTTATTGATCCGAGGGATGGTTCACCCCGTCGTTCCAGGGAATCTCGCCATAGGTCCCGGCGTGCGTCCGCGGATTGGCGCCCTCGATGCAGCCGAGGTTGACGCCGCATTCCTTCGGATCTGAGCGGCGCTGGTGGTGGGTGTAGATGCCGCAAGTCTTGCAGAAATAATGCTTCGCCGTATGGCTGCCCCAGGTGTAGAGGGTAAGGTTTTCGGCCCCCTTCAGCACCTTCAGGCTGGCGGTCAGGGCGGTGACGGCAGCCGCCCCGCGGCGGCGGCAGAAGGAACAGTCGCAGCGCGCGGCAGAGGCGAGGCCCTGGGGGAACTCCGCCTCGATCTCAACGGCGCCGCAGTGGCAGGTGGCTTTCAGATGGGGCATTCGATGGTCCTTTCTGGGTCATATGCGGCGCAAGGCTGACTAAGACCGGAGATAATTCCCCGTAAAAACCTTAGGCGCAGCCCTACCATTTACTTGCCCCGATGCCCGTCGGGGGGGGCGGCTTGCGTGTTTACCAGTAGCTTGTTTCGAAAGTTGCGCAGGCCGCCTTTTCCGCATGCCATGGCTTAAGCCGGGTGTTGTCTCACTTCCCCCACGGCCCCGGATTGCGCTTCTTGCGTGGCAGCTTGGGGATGCGGCTGGCGGTAAATTCATACTCGTTCTCCGGATGCGGCGGGGTGCCGTGGGTGCGGTTCCAGAACGCCGGGCCGCCGCGGCGCAGCCACAGGGGCAGGCACAGGATCAGCCCCACCGCAAAACCTCCGGCATGGGCCCAATAGGCGACGCCGCCCTGGTTGGGGTCAGAGCCGAGGCCGCCGAAGAACTGCATCGCCAGCCACACGCCCAGCATCACGAAGGCGGGGATGGTGAAGATGCGGAAATAGACGATCAGGATCAGCAGGATGTCGACGCGCGCCCTTGGGAACATCAGGAGGTAGCCGCCCATGACGCCGGCTATGGCGCCGGAGGCGCCAACCGTTGGCACCATGGACCCCGGGGCGGACATCACATGGATCAGCCCGGCGCCAAGCCCGCTGAGGAGGTAGAACAACAGGAAGGGCAGATGGCCCATCTCCTCTTCCAGATTGTCGCCAAAGATCCACAGGAACAGCATGTTGCCGCCCAGGTGCATCAGCCCGCCATGGATGAACAGGGAAGTGAAGAGGGTTTCAAACCCGTAGCCATGGATGATCTCGGCCGGGACAATTGCGTAGGCGTCATAGAAATAGGCCAGCGCGCGCGGTGAGGCATAGCTGGCGGTGTAGTAGATATAGGCCAGGACGTTTGCGGCAATCAGCGCATAAACGACATAGGGCCTGCGGCCGGACGGGTTGTGGTCGCGGATCGGAAACATGAGGGAACGCTGGGCCGGAAATGGCCCAGCGTCAAGTGCTTAGCGCCGGTAGCTCAGGCGTTTCCGCCCAGCAGCTGGGCGTTGCCGCCCGAGGCGGTGGTGTCGACGCAGACGTGGCGTTCTGCCAGGACGCGGGCGCGGTCGGGCTTGCCGGGGATCAGCGGGATGATCGGGCCGTCGCGCCTGGCAAGGCATTGCTCGATGTCGCGCCCCGTCGCCTCATCGCCCCACCACAGCACGCCGGAGATGCCCTCAATTGTCTGCAGCTGGTTCAGCCCCAGAAGGCCATGCGCCTCTATCGCGGTGCCGCCGAGGCTGATCACCTGCTTGGCCTGTTCCGCGGCGGCCTCCGGCCCCGGGCCCATGCACAGGAGCGGCGGGCGGGCGGAAACCGTCAGGCGGTTTGACTCACCGGTCGGGCCGGGCAGGGAGGTGGTGACGGGCTGCACAGGCACCCCGCTTGCCCCCGGCAGCCTGGCGGTTTCGGTGTCCCACTCGGCGCTGACCTGCTGCCGGTCCGGCGCGCAGAAGCGGTTGAGGTAGAAGGGGCCGCCTGCCTTGGGGCCGGTGCCCGACAGGCCTTCGCCGCCGAAGGGCTGGCTGCCGACAATCGCGCCGATCTGGTTGCGGTTCACATAGATGTTGCCCGCATGCACCCGGTCGCAGACATGCTGCACCCGGTCGTCAATGCGGGTGTGCAGCCCGAAGGTGAGGCCGTAACCGGTTGCGTTGATGTCGGAAATCACCTGATCCAGCTGGTGCGACTTGAACCGGGCCACATGCAGCACGGGGCCAAAGATCTCCTCCTCCAGCGCGCTGATGCCGGGCACTTCGATCATCGTGGGCGCGACAAAGGTGCCGCCCTGCGGCGCCATCAGCTCCTTCATGACCCGGCCTTCAGCCCGGGCCTTGTCGATGTGGGCTAGGATCCCTGCGCGGGCGCCTTCGTCGATTACCGGGCCGCTGTCGGTGGACAGGTGCCAGGGATCGTCCAGGCGCAGACAGTCCATCGCGCCCTTGAGCATTTTCAGCACGGTATCCGCAATGTCGTCCTGCAGATAAAGGCAGCGCAGCGCCGAGCAGCGCTGGCCGGCAGACTGGAAGGCGCTTTCGATCACCGCCTGCACCGCCTGTTCCGGCAGCGCGGTGGAATCGACGATCATCGCATTCAGGCCGCCGGTTTCCGCAATCAGCGGCGCGCCCGGCTGCAGGTTGTCGGCCATCGCCTTGCGGATGCGCAGGGCGGTGGCGGTGGAGCCGGTGAAGGCGACGCCGTTCACCCGCGGGTCCGAGGTGATGGCCGCCCCGACCACGCTGCCGCGGCCCGGCACCAGCTGCAGGGCGCTGCGCGGCACCCCGGCCTCATGCATCAGCTGCACGGCGCGGTGGGCGATCAGCGGCGTCTGGTCGGCGGGCTTGGCCAGCACCGCGTTGCCCGCGGCCAGCGCGGCAGAGACCTGGCCGGTGAAGATCGCCAGCGGGAAGTTCCACGGTGAGATGCAGGAGAAAATCCCCGCGGGCGGCGCATCGGGAATGCGCGCCGCATAGTAGCGCAGGAAATCCACCGCCTCGCGCAGTTCAGCAACCGCATCGGGAATGGTCTTGCCGGCCTCGCGGGCGAGGATGGCGAACAACTCGCCGTAGTTTTCCTCATATAGGTCAGCAGCCTTGTTCAGGATTGCCGCACGTTCCTCTGCCGGGGCGTCCCAGGGATCTGCCAGCGCCAGCGCCAGTTCGATATCTTCGGGGCTGCACTGGCTGACGGTGCCGGCGGCGCTCAGGTCGGTGGGGCTGGTCACATCCTTGGCGGCCTCGGGCTGGGCATCGCCTGCCAGCAGCGGCGCGGCCTGCCACTGGTGGCTGCGCCAGGGCGCGCGGGCCTCATCGATCTTTGCCAGCGTCGGCGCATGGCCCAGGTCGAACCCCTTGGAGTTCGGACGCTCCGGCGCATAGAGTTCCGGCCCGGTCGGGATCTTGCGGGTTACATCTGCGACGGCATCAAACGGGTCCGCGGCCACAACCTCCGGAGGCACATTCTCGTCCACGATCTGGTTCACAAAGGAGGAGTTGGCGCCGTTTTCCAGCAGGCGCCGCACCAGATAGGCCAGCAGATCGCGGTGCGCACCGACGGGCGCGTAGATCCGGCAGTTGGTCTTGTTCTGCTCCAGCACCATCTGGTGCAGGGTTTCACCCATGCCGTGCAGGCGCTGGAACTCGTAAAGACCCTTATCCATGCCTTCGGCCATGTGCAGGATGGCGGCAACGGTGTGGGCGTTGTGGGTCGCGAACTGCGGATAGATCCGGTCCGTCAGTCCCAGCAGCTTGCGGGCGTTGGAGATGTAGGAGACATCGGTCAGCGGCTTGGAGGTATAGACCGGGAAGCCATCGACGCCCTCGACCTGGGCGCGCTTGATCTCGGTGTCCCAATAGGCGCCCTTCACCAGCCGCACCATGAAGCGGCGGTTGTATTTCTCCGCCATCTCATGCAGCGCGTCGATCGCCAGGCCGGTGCGGGGGCCGTAGGCCTGCACCACCACGCCAAAGCCGTCCCAGCCCGCCAGCGCGGGGTCGGAGACCACGGCGTCGATCACTTCCAGCGACAGCGACAGGCGGTCGGCTTCCTCGGCATCGACATTGAGGCCCATCCTGGCGGCCTTGGCCAGCAGCGCCAGCGCCTTCAGACGCGGCACCAGATGCTCCATCACGCTGGCGTCCTGCGCCAGCTCATAGCGCGGATGCAGCGCCGAGAGCTTCACCGAAATTCCGGGGTTCTTGCGGATGTCGTCGCTGTTGCAGGCGGCGGCAATGGCCGAAATTGCCTTGGAGTAGGACAGGTGGTAGCGGGAGGCATCGGCCTCCGTCCGGGCGGCCTCGCCCAGCATGTCGTAGGAATACGTGTAGCCCTTGGCCTCCATCCCGGCGGCGCGGTTCATCGCGCTTTCGATGGTTTCGCCCAGCACGAACTGGCGGCCCATCTCCTTCATCGCGCGGCTGACGGCGGTGCGGATCACCGGCTCGCCCAGGCGCTTGATGGCGCCGCGCAGGGCGCCGATGGGGCTGCGGTCCTCGTCCAGCACCTTACCCGTCAGCATCAAGGCCCAGGTCGACGCGTTGACCAGCGACGAGGTGGATTTGCCCAGGTGCTTGCCCCAGTCCGACGGCGCGATCTTATCCTCGATCAGCGCGTCGATGGTGTCGGCATCCGGCACCCGCAGCAGCGCCTCGGCCAGGCACATCAGGGCGATGCCTTCCTCGGTCGACAGGCCGTATTCGGCCAGGAAGACCTCCATCAGCCCGGGCGCCGAATGGCCGCGGATGTCGCGCACCAGGGCGGCGGCGCTGGAACAGATCCGGGCGCGGTCGGCATCGGACAGGGCGGCTTGGGCAACCAGCCGGTCGCGCATGGCAGTCTGATCGGCATAGGTGCCGGCGTCGATCCGGTAGCGCAGCTTGGATTGGGTGGTCATGCAGGGGACTCCACAGATAACATGCAGGGCTTTTGCAAAGAATACACGCTTTCTGGCGGGACAATCGCCTGAAAATGTGTAACATGCAGGTCAAGTTGCAGAAAGTTGAGCGGGGAGACGGTTCAAATGGCCTTTCCTGATATCGACAGGTTTGACCGGGCGATTCTGAACGTGCTGGCGGAGGATGGCCGGATCTCCGTCGCCGACCTGGCGCGCCGGATCGGATTGTCGAAAACCCCGACCCAAACCCGGCTCAAACGGCTGGAGACGGAGGGCATCATCAC
This sequence comes from Leisingera aquaemixtae, assembly GCF_006740765.1. Taxonomy (GTDB): domain Bacteria; phylum Pseudomonadota; class Alphaproteobacteria; order Rhodobacterales; family Rhodobacteraceae; genus Leisingera; species Leisingera aquaemixtae. Next base: position 1,856,723 of record NZ_CP041159.1, on the reverse strand, counting down.
CGGCTACCGCGCCCTGGTGGACCCGATCCGGCTGGGGCTGGACCATGTGGCCTTTGTCGAGGTGAAGCTGGACGATACCCGGCAGGCGGCGCTGGCCAAGTTCAACGCCGCGGTGTCCAAGCTGCCCGAGGTGGAACAGGCCTATATGATGGCCTCGCATTTCGACTATCTGCTGAAGGTGCGCACCCGCTCGATGACCGATTACCGGGCGGTGCTGGGGGAGAAGATCTCCTCCCTGCCGCATGTCTCCTCGACCTCCACCTATGTGGCGATGGAGGCGGTCAAGGAAGACGGCGCGCTGGGGCCGCTTTAGGGTGTTGCGGAAGCTGCGCGCGCACAGGTGACTTGATCGAAACTGCAAATGTGCCAGCATTGGGGCATGTTCAGATTTGTTCCCGGACCCCTGCGGCGTCCAGCCAGTTGTGTTCTACCGGCTGCTGCCCTGCTGCTGGCAGCGCAGGCCGCCGCAGCCGGCTGCCCGTCCCCACCTGACCACAGCACGCCGCTTGAAGGGCTGCTGAGCGAGGTCCAGCAGGCCGGCAGCGAGGCGCAGGCGCGCGAGATCGCCAACCGCATGTGGGAGTTCTGGGCCGATGCCCCGGATGAGCGTGCGCAGGAGATCCTGAACCGCGGCATGACCCGGCGCTCGTCGTTTGATTTCCTCGGCGCGCTGGAGGATTTCGATCAGCTGATCGCCTATTGCCCCGACTATGCCGAGGGCTACAACCAGCGCGCCTTTGTGCATTACCTGCGCCGCGACTTTGCCGCCGCGCTGCGGGATCTGGACCGGGCGCTGGAACTGTCGCCGCGCCATGTCGCGGCGATGAGCGGGCGGGCGCTGTCGCTGTACGGCCTGTCGCGGCTGGAGGAGGCGCGGGTCGCGCTGGCAGAAGCGCTGGCGCTGAACCCCTGGCTGCCGGAGCGTTACCTGGCCGATCCCGGCGGGCCGCTGGCGCCGCCGGGGGCCGGGGATATGGAGCTGTAGCAGCGCGCGCACAACCGAGAAATTTCCCGGCAAACGCCGAAAACCGATTGTCCGTCAGAAATCAGGAGGCTAGACCTGCTGCTGTGGCGCCGCCCGGCGGTGCCGCCGGCGGACGTGGTGGAATGGTAGACACCGGAGACTTAAAATCTCCTGGCCTTATGGCCGTGCGGGTTCGAGTCCCGCCGTCCGCACCACCGGCTCCATTGCCGCATCAGCCCTGACAGAACCGTTCCGCTCCGGCGCCGCTTGGCTTGACGTTCCCGTGCAAAGGGGACTTGGCGCGATCACGTAAAGATTGCATTGCTGTAACGATAATATTATGCAAGATGTCGCACAGAATGTGAAAGATCTTTGGCATATGGCGCTGATCCATCAGAAAATCTCCGCTTTGCTCGCGGATTTAAATTTGTCCAACCGGCAGGCCGCGCTGAAATGCGGTATTCCTTACGGCACATTTAACAGCGCGCTGAAGAATGAGCGCGAGATCGGCTGGAGCACGCTGGACGCGCTGTCGCGCGGGCTGGGGGTGTCGTTCCGCTACTTTTCCTCCGATACCGCCGGGCTGGAGCTGCTGCCGGAACGCCAGGCGGGCGGGCCCGGCAGCAAGGCGTTTGAGATTCTCAACGCGCAGATGCAGGCCGCCGCCCGCAGCCGCCAGTACAGCGGCTGCGATGTTTCGCTGCAGGATTTCCTGGACTGGTGGTTTTCCAACAGCGGCCGCCTGGAAGGGTTCGACCAGCTGCAGCATGCGGTGGACATGTTCGATCCGCCGGACCCGGAAGGGAACCGGATCCAGCCGATCCAGTCCGGGCGGCACAGCCTCGCCTCGGTCTGCTTCGAGGTGTCCAGCAGCGGCCAGCTGCGGGATACGCTGAACGGCTTCAGCGACAAGCTGAACGCCGATCTGGTGATGGCCCACAGCGAGGCGATCAACCGCGGCGAGCCGGTCATCACCCACCCTTCGATTGATGTTAAACTGCTGAACGGCCGCCGCTTTACCCGCCAGTACCGGCGGGTCCTGGCGCCGGTTTACCTGCCGGACGGCAAGCTCCTGGTGGCCAATTTCTCACAGGATATCAAATTCGGCTAGGTCGCTTAGCAGCATGTGCTCCATTTCCAGCCGGGAAGAGCCGACAAACCATTCGGTGCTGCTGCGCACCTCCGGTTCCGGGGCGCGCCATTTCTGCGCGCGCGGGATCGCCCGGGTGAAGCCGTAAACCAGATCCAGCCGCGCCTGCATGTGGCGGTCGGGGATGAAGGCATAGATCCAATCCACATCCCATTTCTGGATCGCCAGAATCTGAAAAATCCGCATGAAGGGCGCCAGCCGCTCAGCGCGTTTGCCGCGGCGGCCCGGCAGGAAGTTCAATTCGCCGATATAAGCCAGACGCCCGCTGACTTCGCGGGCCAGCGGCTCGGCCACGCTCTCGACACCGCCGCCTGCCGGGTTGGGAAACTGGTGGCGGGAGGTGCGCATCAGGAAATCTGCCAGGGTTTCCCGGCCCAGGTCCTGCAGCATTGCCGCCGCGCCGCCGATATAGGTGCCGTTCTCCTTCAAAAACAGCCAGAAAGCCGAATTCTCGGTGTGGTCGGCGCGCTCAATGGCAAAGCCCGGCATCTGGAACTGGCGGCCTGACAGGGCGGCGGTCTCGGGCACTTTCTCGAAATCCGTGAACATTTCGACCTGCAGGCCGGTCTGCGAAAGCGTATGCAAGTATCCCGAAAGCGTTTTTCCCATATCGAGCGAATTCATTAAAGTCCCCTGTCGTAAAGTCTTCCACTCGAATAGCCCGAAAAACTTTCTAGCGCCGCTAAAGAGTTCAAGTTGCATAAAATCTTAAATAAAATTTCGGAAAATGATCTGCTTTACCGTGGGGAAGGTAATGCAGCTATGAGATGCAACAATATTGGCGGCAGGCCGAGGCAAAAATGCGGCTGGCAGGCACCTGCTTTTTGCGGGCCATCCCGCTCGCGGCGCGGCTGTGGCAGGGCAGGGCGCGCGCTACTGTTGCATCCCGCCGGCACGGCGGCGGCGCCGTGCCGGACTGTCATGTGCCGTGAAGGACGTCAGCGGCGTCAGGACGCGCCCTCAACCGGAAGGCCGTCGTCTTTCCAGGCCTGCAGGCCGCCCTCGATGATGGCAGCGTCATACCCCATCTGGCACAGAGTGTGCGCGGCCAGTGCGGCCCGGGCGCCGGAGGCGCAGAGCACGTAGATACCCGCATCATCGCGCCGGCTGGTCAGCGCGGCCTCGGCGGCGCCGCTGTCCGGATCAGCCTTTGATTCCAGCACGCCGCGGGGAAGATGCAGGCTGCCGGAGACGCAGCCGTCCTGCTGCAGTTCGCCGGGCTCGCGCACGTCAAGGATGACGTGGCCGGCTGCGGCCGCGTCATGGGCATCTTGGGGGCTGGCCGTCTTGGTCTGCGCCCGGGCGGTTTCGACCATCTCTTCCATGGTTTGTGCCATTGTCCGCACCTCAGAATTTGTTGACAGGAATTTTCAGGTAATGGTTGCCGTCGCTTTCCGCCGCGCCCAGGCGGCCGCCGCGCAGGTTTACCTGCAGGGCTGCCAGCATCCGGTCCGGCAGGGAGAGGGTTTTGTCGCGCTCGGTGCGCTGCTTGATCCAGTCTTCCTTGCGGGTCCCGGCCTTCACATGCGGGTTGCGCGCCAGATGCTCTGCCACCGTGGCCTCCCACGCGGGGGCGTCCCGGTCATCGGTGCCGTAATCGTGGCCGACGAATAGGCGGGTGTTTTCCGGCAGGGAGAGGATCTCCTGAATGGACTGCCATAGCTCCCCGGCGGAACCGCCGGGGAAGTCCGCACGCGCGGTCCCCGCGTCGGCGTGCATCAGCGTGTCATGGACAAACGCCGCATCGCCGCAGACATAACTGACTGAGCCCAGCGTGTGACCGGGCGACAGCATTACCCGGATCTGCAAATCGCCCAGCTCGATGGTGTCGCCATCCGCCAGCAGGCGGTCAAAGTCGCGGCTGGGATCAAATGCCTCCGGCATGTGGTAGTAGCCGCGCCAAAGCTCCGCAATTTCGCGCACCTTTTCGCCAATCGCCGTGGGTGCGCCTGTGCGCTCTTTCAGCCGGGCGGAGGCCATGAAGTGGTCGGCGTGCGGGTGGGTGTCCAGGATCCAGGCGGGCGTCAGGCCTTCCTGTTCGACCACCCGCATCACGTGGTCGATGCTGTCCTGTGCGGTGCCCGCGTTTTTCGGGTCGAAATCCCAGACCACGTCGATCAGCGCCGCCTTGCGTGTCGAGGGATCGGCGCAAATATACTGGACCGATCCGCTTTCCGGTTCATACAGGCCCCAAACCTCGGGGCTGTTGCTGCTGCCCGCGGGCGAATGCCGGACAATGCGGTCGCCTTGCGTGTAGTCCGTTGCCATTGTTTCCCCTCCTTTGCGCATATGTCGTGCTGATGGCCGCAGGGGCCGGGCCGCCTGCGGCATTGGAGGCATAACGCTTGGCAGGAAAACCGGTTCCCGCGCGGGCTTTCGCTGCGGCGGAGACGGCGCGCAAGATGCGCCATCAGGCAGACAAAAAAACGGCCCGGGAACCATCAGATCCCGGGCCGTCCTCATTTCTGCAGCAATACCGGCTCAGCCGCGGCCGCGGTAGGGCGGCACGCCCTGATCCGGGATCCAGACGCCTTCGGGCATTGGGCCGGTCTGCCAGAACACGTCGATCGGAATGCCGCCGCGCGGATACCAGTAGCCGCCGATGCGCAGCCATTTCGGCTCCAGGAAATCCGCCAGGCGGCGGGCGATGGAGACGGTGCAATCCTCGTGGAAGGCGCCGTGGTTGCGGAAGGAGGTGAGGAACAGCTTCAGCGATTTGCTTTCCACCAGCCAGTCGCCGGGCACATAGTCGATCACCAGATGGGCAAAGTCCGGCTGCCCGGTCATCGGGCAGAGCGAGGTGAACTCAGGCGCGGTGAAGCGCACGTTGTAGGCCACATCGGCCTGCGGGTTCTGCACCCGCTCCAGTTCTGCCTCTTCCGGGCTTTGCGGCACGATGGTGTCGCCGCCCAGCTGCTTCAGGTTGCTGTAGATGCTGTCAGACATATCGGGTTCCTTGTCGTCAGACGCCGCGCTTGTTGCCCCAGACCAGCACATGCAGCTGGGGCAGGACGCGGGGGGTGAACCAGCCGTCGCCGGTTACTTTTTCAATCAGCCACAACAGGCGGTCCGTGGCTTGCTGCAAGTCGACCGGCAGGTCCGGGTCGACCTCCGGGTTGCCGGGCTGCAGGTACAGCGGCAGCTCCGGGTAGCGTTCTGCCGCGGCCTTGGCCCAGGCGTAATCGGTGTCGTCAAACACTACGATCTTCATCACCGCCTGGCCGCAGCCCTGGGCCTGATGCAGGCAGCGGGTGAACTTGTGCCAGTCGGTCTTTTCGCCGCTCGACGGCGGTTTGGGGCTCAGCACCAGCGTATCCAAATCCGCAAACCAGGGTTGGGACACTGACCCCTGGGTCTCGCAGGCAAAGCGGTAGCCTTCCTCCTTGCCGATGGCGATCACCGGCGCAAAGTCCTGGATCGCCGGGTTGCCGCCGGAGATCGAGACGGTCAGCGGCTTGCCCCCGGAGAGGCGGCGCACCTCTGCCATGACGTCCTCGGGCGTCATCACCGCCCAGTCATGCCGGTAGGCGCTGTCGACCGCGTGCATCGAGTCGCACCAGGAGCAGCGGTAATCGCAGCCGCCTGCGCGCACGAACACCGTGGGTTCCCCGATCAGCGCGCCCTCGCCCTGGATCGTGGGGCCGAAGATTTCCGCAATGCGCAATGTTGTCATGGCCGGTATTCCGCCCAGGTTTTCGGGGTCTCTGAGACCTTCACGGCAGCCACCTCCGGCCAGCGCGCATGGCACCAGTCATAGAAGTGCTTCGCCATGTTTTCCGCCGTCGAATACCCGTCCAGCACATCGTTCAGATGCCGGTGGTCGAAGGTGCCGTCGATGTAGTCCTTCAGCGGTTTCAGCTCGTGATAGTCGCGCACGAAGCCGTCGCTGTTCAGCTCCTTCGCCGCCAGTTCCACCACCACGACATAGTTATGCCCGTGCAGCCGGGCGCATTGATGGTCCGGCGGCAGGTGGGTCAGCTGGTGCGAGGCGGAGAAGTGGAATTCCTTGGTGATCCGGAACATCAGGCGCCGTCCTTGGCAGCAATCGCCGCCTTCCAGAAATCCGGGTCGGCATAGTCCGTCGGATCCTCGACCCCCGCCAGATGAAAGGCCTCGCGCCGCTCCACGCAGGTGCCGCAACGTCCGCAGTGCTTCTCACCGCCCTTGTAGCAGGACCAGGTCTCGGCAAAGGGGGTGTTGTGCGCAGCACCTGCGGTGACGATGTCGCCCTTGGTGCGGTGCACGAACGGCGTATACAGCCGCACGTCCGCATAGCCATCAAGTGCCGCGCGCTGCATGGCGTCAAACGCCTCGGTAAACGCCGGGCGGCAGTCCGGATAGATGAAATGATCCCCGCCATGCACCGCCGTCGCCACAGCGTCGTCGCCGTTGGCGGCAGCAATGCCGTAGGCGATGGCCAGCATGATCGCGTTCCGGTTCGGCACCACGGTGACCTTCATGGTCTCTTCTTCGTAGTGGCCGTCCGGCACGTCGATGTCATCGGTCAGGGCCGAGCCGGAGAGCGCCGCCCCGATGCCGCGCATGTCGATGATGTCATGCGGCACCCCCAGCCGTTTGGCGGCGGCGGCGGCATAGTCGAGTTCCTTCCTGTGGCGCTGGCCGTAATCGAAGGAGACAAGACGGGTCAGCTGATGCTCCTCAGCGACCATATGGGCAAGCGAAACGGAATCCAGCCCGCCCGAGCAGATAACGATAGTCTTCATGTTTGAACCCTTGTTTTGGTGACCGGGTAGGCTGCGACCGGTGGCGCGCGTTTAACAGCATGGCGGGAATGGCGCAAGCGGCGGGCGTATTGCGAACATTCGGCAGGACTTGTTGGAGATTTTTGAAAGTGGCTGGTGGCCGGTGAGGGCAGGGCCCGGCCGCGGGCGGAAGCGTAGCGCCCGCCCATGGGGGCGGACGGGCGCTGCCCGGCGTGCCGCCGGGCGGTGCTTTCTATACCGGCGGCAATTCCCCCTCCAGCCACTCCAGAAACGCCCGCGACGCCGGAGTGCTGGCATGGCTCGGCGGCGGCATCAGGAAATAGCTCTCCAGCTGCTCCGCCGAATGATCGCTGGCCCGGACCAGCTGGCCGCTCTCCAGCAGTCCGCCCGCCAGGGTGTCATGGGACATGGATATCCCGGCCCCGTTCACCGCCGCGGTCATGGCGATCACGTAAGTAGAGGCCAGGCTGATCTCGTGATTGCGGTCAAACGGCCGGTTCTGCGACTTGAACCACGCCCCCCAGGAGCCTGTGACGCCTGCACAATCCAGCAGCGTGGCAGTGCCGAAATCAACCGCGCCGCCCTGATAGCCCGGTGCGCAGACCGGATAGAAGCGGTCCCGCGTCAGCCGCACCGCCGCTGCCGACATGTCGTTCGGGCGGCCAAAGCGGATCTCGGTCCCGGCAGAGCTGGCATGGCGTTCCGGGTCCCAGATCGGTGTCACGATGTTCAGCACCAGCCAGGGGAACCGCGCATAGAGCCGCGGCAGGCGCGGCGACAGCCAGAACACCGAAAAGGCCATATTGCACTGCAAGACCAGATGGCGCCCCTGATCGCCGCCGGTAAAGGCCTGGGTTCCGGCCGCGATCAGGTCAAAGGCCTCGCGCACAATCGGCATGTAATTCGCCCCGGCCTCCGACAGCTCCAGCGCGCGGGTTTTGCGGATGAACAGCTCCCGGCCCAGGAAGTTCTCCAGGCTGCGCACATGCTGGCTGATTGCCGATTGCGTCAGGTTCAGCTCCGCCGCGGCGCGGGTGAACGACAAGTGCCGGGCGCTGGCCTCAAAGGCGCGCAGCCAGGTGAGCGGGGGCAGGGAGGAGGGCGGCGATCCGGGGGGCGGCATGGATGTATGACCTGTGCATTAGTTTCCTTAATGCATAGCGGCTGAATCCATTGTTTGTCAGCTGACAATCCGGCTGGCACCAATAACGCAACCGCACTTCCGGAGGCGCAGGAATGAACACGCAAGCGGCGCTAAGCCCGAATCTCACCCATTGGCAGGAGCGCGTCGACATGGCCGCGGCCTTCCGCTGGACCGAACGGCTGCACATGCATGAGGGCGTCGCCAACCACTTCAGCCTGGCGGTGAACGAGGACGGAACCCAATTCCTGATGAACCCGAACCAGGCGCATTTCCGGCGCATCAAGGCATCCAGCCTCCTGCTGCTGGACGCGGACGACCCCAAGACGATGGAGCGTCCCGGCGCGCCGGACCCGACCGCCTGGGGCCTGCACGGCTCCATCCACCGGCTGTGCCCGCATGCGCGCTGCGTCATGCATGTGCATTCGATCCACGCCACCGTGCTCGCCTGCCTAGCCGACAGCACCCTGCCGCCGATCGACCAGAACACCGCCACTTTCTATGGCCGCTATGTGGTCGACAATGATTTCGGCGGCCTGGCGTTTGAGGATGAGGGCGCGCGCTGCGCCGGGATGCTGACGGACCCCAAGGTCAAGGTGATGATCATGGGCAACCACGGCGTGCTGGTCATTGGCGATAGCGTCGCGGACACCTTCAACCGGCTCTATTACTTCGAACGCGCAGCCGAGACCTATATCCGCGCCCTGCAAACCGGCCGGGAACTGCGGGTGCTGAGCGACGAGATCGCCGAGAAAACCGCGCAGGAGCTGGAGGATTACCCCAATCAGGCCGAGCGCCACCTGGCGGAGCTGAAGGCGATCCTCGACGACGAGGGCTCCAACTACGCAACCTGAAACCTGGGACAGGAGGCAACCCAATGCACGGCACGCTCCCCGACCGCGAGGCGGACCGCTGGCACTATCACCCCAAGGGGCCGGTGCCGCTCAACCCGCTGTTCAGCTGGCCGCCGCGCCCGGCGGCGGTCCTCAGATGGTACCGCGGCGCCTGGATGGAGATCACGTCGCTGACGGTCTGCCTCCTGCTGGCGCTCGCCCTTTACGCCTGGCTGCTGCCGCCGCTGGCAGAGATGGCCGCCTTCCGCCCCGGCTGGATGCTGCAGGTCTGGCTTGCCAACCTGCTGCCGCAGGCCGCGGTGGCCGGGGGGCTGCACTGGTGGCTCTACATCCGTAAGGGCCAGGGTATGCAGAAAAAGTTCGACACACGCGACCTGTCGCGGGGCAACGGCACATTTACCTTCAAGAACCAGGTGCTGGACAACATGTGGTGGACCCTTGGCAGCGCCATCACCGTGGCCACCATCTATCAATGGGGCATCTACTGGCTGATGGCCAATGGCTGGGTGCCCACCGTGACATTCGCCGAAGCCCCGGTGTGGTGCGTGGTCTGGATGCTGTTGATCCCGATGTGGTCCGGCCTGCATTTCTACTGGGTGCACCGGCTGGAGCATCACCCGCGGCTCTATAAACACGTCCATGCGGTCCACCACCGCAACGTCAACATCGGGCCGTGGTCAGGGATCTCCAACCACTGGTATGAGAACCTGCTCTACTTCACCACCTATTTCGTCCACCTGATCGTGCCCTCGCACCCGCTGCACCTGGTGTTCCATGCGATGTTCCAGCAGGTCAGCCCGGTGCTGTCGCACTCCGGCTTCGAACGGGTGATCGCCAGGGACACAGAGGCCGCGAAGGCCGGCGATTTCTTCCACCAGCTGCACCACCGTTATTTCGAGTGCAACTACGGCACCTCGGAAATCCCCTTCGACAAATGGTTCGGCACCTACCACGACGGCTCCGCCGCGGCGACGGACCGGACGCGGGCCTTTAAGAAGCAGATGTACACGCGCTAGAATTGCATCAATGCCGAACTGATCAGGATCAAGGCGTATATATTCGCGAATCCCTATGCCTGTGCGCAGAACAGTCAGAGGCAAAGGAGAAAGCCCATGTTGCGTCTTGCATCCATCCTGTATTCGCTGATTGGCAGCAGCCTGGCAGGCGCCGGGGTGATCGCTGTACTTGCAGCAGGGCTGGTCACGACCCAGGCGATCCTTGCCGCCGCGGCTGCTGGCGCCGTTCTGGGGATGCCGGTCGCTTGGCTGGTCGCCAGGCAGCTCTATGCCCGCGGGGCCTAGGCGTTGAGGAACACCCGCGCGGCGGCCTCGAACTCCCGCGGCTTCTCGGCGTGCAGCCAATGGCCCGCGCCGGGCAGCTTGGCAAAGCGGGCATTGGGGAACCGCGCGCGGATTTCGCCGCGGTGCTCCGGCAGCACGTAATCCGAGTCCGACCCTGACAGGAACAGGGCAGGCCCGTCCCAGGCGGCCTCGGTCTGCGGGAAGGACATGATGTTCGGCATCTGCTCTGCCAGCGTGTCCAGGTTCAGCTTCCAGCGCTTGTTCGGCAGATCCAGCGACTGGGTGAAAAAGCTCTGCAGCGCAGCGTCCACCCCGGCCTCGGCCAGCCGGGCGGCGGCCTCGGGGCGGCGCTCGATGCTCTCCAGGTCCAGCGACTTCATCGCGTGGATATACTGGATCTGCGTATGGCCATAGGCCACCGGCGCGATGTCGGCGACCACCAGTTTGCGCACCGCCTCGGGGTGATTGAGCGCCAGCATCATCGCCGCCTTGCCGCCCATTGAATGGCCGATCACATCCATCCGGCCGCCATGGGCCGCGATCACCTCCGCCAGATCCTCCGCCAGCTCCGGATAGGTGTGGCTGTCGCTGCGCGGGCTGTCGCCGTGGTTGCGCATGTCCACCGCAACCACCTGCCGCTCATCCGACAGGCGCTTGGCGATGACGCCCCAGTTGCGGGCCGAGCCATAGAGGCCGTGGGCAATCAGAAGCGGGGGTTTTCCGGTGGCGGAGCCATGAGTGATCGTGTTCAGCATGGCGCCTTGATAACCGGGCAGGCAAAGGCTTGCCAGCCCCATTGAGGCGGGCGCGGGCGCGGGCTAGGGTGGCGCAACACATCAGCCGAGGGAGAGTGCCGCAATGGCCGCCAGCCTGGATCAGGATATCGAAGACATCCGCACGCTCCTGAAGGAGCGCGAGCACGCTTCCGGCGACCTCGCCGCCGCGCTGAAACTTGTCCGCCGCCGCCTGCCGCGGCGGGTTTACAAGCAGGGCATGAAACTGGCCGGTGCGCTGCCGCTGCTGGAACACCCCAAGCTGCGGCAGACGGTGGACGAAAAACCGCTGCGCGGCGCCGCCCGCGAGGTCAAGGCGCACTTAAAGGAAATCGACATTGCCGACCGGCGTAAGGGCTACTGGCTCGGGGTGCTCGGCAGCATGGCCTTTTCGGTGCTGGTGGTTCTTATCCTGCTGGTGGTGGTGCTGCGCTGGCGCGGGCTGGTCTGATTTCCCGCTTTACGCGGCCTGCGATGTGAAAGCCTCTCCTGACCGGCCGCCCTTAAACCCGCCGCTGCTGCCCGGCAACTGGCGGCGGGCGGTCCGCCGCGGCGGCAGGAGACAGCGCATCGCGGAACACCAGCGTTACCGTGACAAAGCTGACGTACAGCAGAAGATACCACGACCCCATTTTTGCCAGACTCACCCACTCGCCGCTGGCCTGACCGTTGTAGAGCCAGGTTTTCGTGCCGGTGCCCACATTCTCCGCCAGCCACAGGAAAAAGCTCGACAGAAACGCCGCCAGCGGCAGCGGCATCCAATAAAACTGCTCGCCGATGCGGAACCAGACGCGGGTGCGGGCAAACAGCAGCACGGTAGCGGCAAACAGGCCCAGCCGGATGTCTGGCAGATAGTGGTGGGCATAGAAGTTGCCATAAATCGCAGCGGCCAGCAGCACGGTGGTCCAGAACGGCGGGTAGGGGGCGAAATGCATGTCGAACAACCGGATCACCCGCGCCATGTAAGAGCCGACGGCGGCATACATGAAACCGGAAAACAGCGGCACATCGTACAGCTTGATCACTCCTGCCCCGGGATAGGCCCAGCTGCCCGCCTGCACCTTGAAGATTTCCATCGCGGTTCCGGTCAGGTGGAACAGCAGGATCACCCGCACCTCGCGCCAGCTCTCCATGCCGGCGGCCAGCAGCAGCCCTTGCAGCGCCAGCGCATAGATGAGCAGCGCGTCATAGCGGGCCAGCGGCCATTCCGGCTGCCAGAACCAGCCCGTGAAAATCAGCCCGGCCAGCAGCAGGATCCCGAAGATGGCGGCCCACCCCTGTTTCAGGGTAAACATGATGAACTCGGCGGCGGCCAGCGGCAGGCGTGCCCGCATTCCGTCGCCCAAACGCCGCTCCAGGCGCCGGGTCCGGTTCGTGGCCGGTGAGTCTTGGAAAAGGAACATAGGATGGCTGCTCTACAATTTCTTGGTTCAAAACATTAGCTAACCCTCGGGCCTGCCGGAAAACCTTTCCCTGATCTTTCTGAAAACGCAATCAGGAAGCGGTCGGCATGTGCACGTGTTTGACCCGCGGCGTCCAGAGTCCGGGCGGGGCTTTGCGCTCCGTTGAACCGCGCCAAGCGCTCCCGCCCTTTTCCGGCCTGCCTGCGGCCGTCCCGAAAGCGTTGGGCAGGGCGCCGTGCGGGCCGCACGGCGCGGGCAGCGCCCCTCTTAGGGGCGCTGCCGGGCCCAAGGCCCGTGCTGGGGCATCTGCGATGCACCGGCGGGGCGCGGGAGGGCTGCCTTTGCGGCAAGGAAAAACCGCCGCGGCTGATGGGCCGCGGCGGTTCGTTTCTGTCAGTGCCGTAAAGGCTTACAGGTTCGGGTAGAGCGGGAATTTGGCGCAGAGGTCCGCCACCTTGGCGCGCACCGCGGCTTCCACATCGGCGTTGCCCTCTTCACCGTTGGCCGCCAGCCCGTCGATCACCTCGATGATCAGATCGGCGATCTGGCGGAACTCCGCCTCGCCGAAGCCGCGGGTGGTGCCCGCCGGGGTCCCGAGGCGCAGGCCGGAGGTCACGGTCGGCTTTTCCGGGTCGAACGGGATGCCGTTCTTGTTGGTGGTGATATGGGCACGGCCCAGCGCCTTGTCGGCAATGTTGCCGGTCACGCCCTTGGGCCGCAGGTCGACCAGCATCACATGGGTGTCGGTGCCGCCGGTCACGATGTCCAGGCCGCCCTTGATCAGCTGGTCCGCCAGCGCCGCCGCGTTGGCCCGCACCTGCTTCTGGTAGGCCTTGAACTCCGGCTTCAGCGCCTCGCCGAAGGCCGCCGCCTTGCCTGCGATCACATGCATCAGCGGGCCGCCCTGAATGCCCGGGAAGATCGCCGAGTTCACCTTCTTGGCAATCGCCTCGTCATTGGTCACGATCATGCCGCCGCGGGGGCCGCGCAGGGTCTTGTGGGTGGTGGTGGTGGCGACATGCGCGTGCGGGAACGGTGAGGGGTGCTCACCGGCGGCGATCAGGCCCGCGATGTGGGCCATGTCGACCATGAAATAGGCGCCGACGCTGTCCGCGATTTCACGGAACTTGGCAAAGTTGATCTGGCGCGGGATGGCGGAGCCGCCGGCGATGATCAGCTTGGGGTTATGCTCGGTGGCCAGCGCCTGGATCTGGTCGTAGTCGATCCGGTTGTCATCGCGGCGCACGCCGTAATGCACGGCGTTGAACCACTTGCCCGACTGGTTCGGCGCAGCACCATGGGTCAGGTGGCCGCCGGAGGCCAGATCCATGCCCAGGATGGTGTCGCCGGGCTGCAGCAACGCCTGGAACACGCCCTGGTTGGCCTGGCTGCCGGAGTTCGGCTGCACGTTGGCATATTCGCAGCCGAACAGCTGCTTGGCGCGGTCGATCGCCAGGTTTTCGGCGACGTCGACATACTGGCAGCCGCCATAGTAGCGGCGCCCCGGGTAGCCTTCGGCGTATTTGTTGGTGAGCACGGAGCCTTGCGCTTCCATCACCGCGGCGGAGACGATGTTCTCGGAGGCAATCAGCTCGATCTCGTCGCGCTGGCGGCCCAGCTCGGCCGTGATCGCGCTAAAAAGCTCAGGATCGCGCTCGGCGAGGGGCTGGGTGAAAAAGCCGGGGTCACGGGTCGCTTCAGTCATGGTGGCTCCGTTGGAGTAGGGGTCAGAACTGAGCGATTTCCTATCGGAAACATCTTTGCGCAGGAAGCCTGTAAAGCGACATTTCCCTGCGACAGAACGGCAACTATGGCCTTTGGCGGAAAGCTGTGATTGTTTCGGAACCAGTTGCCTAATACCGGAAACAGATTTGATGGGTTTGAGTATCGCCTTTCTGGCCAGCGAAGCGGAGGTTGCCCAGGAAGCCCTCGACAAACTGGCCCGCCGCTATGGCCATGTTCCCCCCGAAGAGGCTGACATCATCGTTGCGCTTGGCGGTGACGGTTTCATGCTGAGCACCCTGCACACCATGGTGGACAATCCGGCGCCGGTTTACGGCATGAACCGCGGCACCGTTGGCTTTCTGATGAATGAATACCGCGAGGACGGGCTGATCGAGAGGCTTGGCGACGCCGTGCAGGAGATCATCAACCCGCTGTCGATGACCGCGATGGACCGCCGCGGCGAGGTCCACAAGGCGCTCGCCATCAACGAGGTGTCGCTGCTGCGGGCAGGTCCGCAGGCCGCGCGGCTCAGGGTGTCGGTGGACGGCCGGGTGCGGATGGAGGAGCTGGTCTGCGATGGTGCGCTGGTCTCCACCCCGGCGGGTTCCACCGCCTATAACTATTCGGCGCACGGGCCGATCCTGCCGATCGGCGCCGACGTGCTGGCGCTGACTGCGATTGCCGCCTTTCGTCCGCGGCGCTGGCGCGGGGCGCTTTTGCCCAGCAACGCGATGGTGCGCTTTGACGTGCTGGAGGCGGCCAAGCGCCCGGTGATGGCCGATGCGGATTCGATTTCGGTGGCCGATATCGACTGGGTCGAAATCCGCATCAATCCGCAGATCCGCCACAAAATCCTGTTCGACCCCGGCCATGGGCTGGAAGAAAGGCTGATTTCCGAGCAGTTCACTTGACCGTTTAACGGAAGATTCACGAGTTTGTGAACTTCCCGGTAACGATTCCATGCGATGCTTTTCCACAGGCAGATGTGGATGGCGTCTGCCGCAGGGCTGGCGCACCACAGTGCCGTACCGGCGTGTTTCGATTAATTAGTGACCTTGTTTGCAGCCGGTAACGCCCACGGAGCCTGCGCCCGAAGCCGGGTCCGCCTGTTATGGCGGGAGGGGCGCTGTATTTAGCGAGTTGTCTGGGTATGGAAGTTCCCCGGGGGCGGTTCACACCGTTCCCCGGGACCTTAGATCTGCCTCCCGTGCATCCGGATCCTGGACTGTGAGACGGGCCGTAGGGCTTGCCTGTGTGACAGGCCCGGCGTGCTGGCCTGTCTTCTGTGCCTTTCGCCATTGCCTTCATCTTGTCGTGCAGTGCGGAGCAAGCGCCCGTCAGCCGAGGCGGCCGGCGCATGCGTGCCGTGCGGCGTCTGAAAATGCTGGAGAAGCCGCGCGTGGCGTTGCTCTCGCAACGAGCCGGTCCGCCCGAAACCGGCAGGGGGCGTGCGGCCGCAGGCCCCCTTGGCGGCGGGCTCTCGCTTTACGCGGATGCCCAGCCAGGGGAGTGTCCGCTCACCGCTGTCTGATTGCTGTCCGGCGCTCTGAGAGGCGGCAGGCGGCGGCCGTTTGCATCACTCCTGGCGAGAGCCGCCGGCCGCTGCCAAACCCGGCAAAGCCCCCAGATCTTTCACGCGGCGCGCGGTGCCTCGCCAGGCCGCTGGTTTCAGGCGGAGGCCGCCTGCATTTTTTCCCACAGCGGCAGGCACATGCGGCCGGCGCGGGCCTCGATCGCGGCGCAGGCGTCCACCGCCAGATCCTCGCGCCAGCGGCGGGCTGCGATCTGCACGTTGATCGGCTGCGGGCCGCCGGGCAGCTCTGCCAGCCGGGCCGGCACGGAGGCCGCGGGCAGGCCAAGGAAGTTCATCGCATAGGAATAGACCGCGCAGCCCAGCACCTCATGCACGCCTTCCGCGCCTTCTGTGTCGCGGTCGGGGCGGAAGAAGGGCTGCGGCAGGAAGGGCGACAGCACCAGCGGGTAGTCCTGCAGAAACAGCGACCATTGCCGCGCGTAATGGGTCCGCTTGGCCATCATCTGCAGCAATTCCTGCCCGGCAAAGGGCGGAAACTCCTGAAAGTAGACGGCAAAGATATCCCGCACAGTCTGCGAACCGGCCGCGTCCACATCCTGCTTCATCAGCGCATAGATCTCGCCCATCAGCGCGCGGTAGCCGGTGCGCCCGGCGTCAAACACGCATGGAGGCTCCACTTCTTCAACCTGATAGCCCGCATCGCTGAGCGCATCGCGGGCAAAGTCCAGCGCCGCCTCGACCTCCGGGTGCAGCTCATAGCCATGGGTGTTTTTCGTGAAGGCGACCTTGATGGGACCATCCAGCGCCGCGCCGCGCCAGGGTATCGGCACGTGGAAGGGGTCGCGCGGATCCGCGGCAATCAGGGAGGGCATCGACAGGTGCAGGTCTTCGGCGGCACGGGTGATCAGCCCCTGCACCGACATCAGCTGCGCCAGCAGGCCGCGCTCCGCCGTCTGGCTGGGGTTCCAGGCAGGGACCCGGCCCAGGCCCGGCTTGACCGTGACGGCGCCATTGGCGGCGGCGGGAAAGCGCAAACTGCCGCCGATGTCGTTGCCATGTGCCAGCGCGCCGATCCCGGCCATCACCGCGGCCCCGGCACCGCCGGAGGAGCCGCCAGGGGAAATGTGCCGCCCCCAGGGGTTATGAGTGCGTCCAAACAGCGGGTTGTCGGTGTCGGCGCGAAAGGAGAACTCCGGCGTGTTGGTGCGTCCGATCACCACCGCGCCGGCCTTGTGCAGATTCTCGACCACGGGCGCGTCCGCCGGGGCGATCAGGTCCTTCAGTGCCGTCACCCCGTTGGAGGTGGCGTGGCCCTTCTGATCCACATTGATCTTGATGGTGACCGGCACTCCGTGCAGCGGACCGGGCTGCGCGCCGTTTGCGCGTGCCTTGTCCAAGGCGCAGGCACGTTCCAGCGCCTCGCTGCTCAGGTCCTCGACCACCGCATTCAGGGCCGGGTTCACCGCCTTCATCCGGTCAATTGAGGCCTGCACCGCGTCTTCTGCGCGGACATCGCCTGCGCGGGTCAGGGCGGTCAGTTCAGTTGCGCTCAGGCGCCATAGGTCATTCTTTGCCATCTGCTCTTCTCCCTGGGTCCGCAGCCTAGGCGGGCAGGGCAGAGTTGCAAGGGAAACCGGGCGGCAGGACCGCCCGGTTTCTCCAAATTTCCTGTTGAGGAATTCCTCAGCTCTTGGCGTAGCCGATGGTCTGCAGCGCCGCGGTGATCTCGTCCAGGATCGCCGGATCGTCGATGGTCGCGGGCATTTTCCACGGGGTGCCATCGGCGATGTTGACCATGGTGCCGCGCAGGATCTTGCCGGAGCGGGTCTTGGGCAGCCGGTCCACCACCACCGCCAGCTTGAAGGCCGCCACCGGGCCGATCTTCTCGCGCACCAGTTTGACAACTTCGGACACCACTTCCGCGCTGTCGCGGTCCGCCCCGGCGTTGAGGCAGAGGAAGCCCACCGGCATTTGGCCCTTGAGGCTGTCGGTCACGCCGATCACGGCGCATTCAGCGACATCCGGGTGGCCTGCCAGCACTTCTTCCATGGCGCCGGTCGACAGGCGGTGGCCCGCCACGTTGATCACGTCATCGGTGCGCGCCATGATGTAGAGGTAGCCGTCCTCGTCCTTCATGCCGGCATCGCCGGTCTCATAGTAGCCGGGGAAGGTGGTCAGGTAGCTTTTCTTGAAGCGGTCCTCGGCATTCCACAGGGTCGGCAGGGTGCCCGGCGGCAGCGGCAGTTTCACCGCAATCGCGCCCAGCTCGCCCGGCGCCACCGGGTTGCCGCCTTCATCCAGAATATCGACTTCATAGCCCGGCATCGGCACGGCAGGGGAGCCGAGCTTGACCGGCAGTTCCTCGATCCCCAGCGGGTTCGCGGCAATCGACCAGCCGGTCTCCGTCTGCCACCAGTGGTCAATCACCGGCACTTTCAGCTGCTCCTGCGCCCAGGTGATGGTGTCGGGGTCCGCACGCTCGCCGGCCAGATAGACCTGCTTGAGGCAGCTGAGGTCGTATTTTCCGACGTATTCACCCTTCGGGTCCTCGCGCTTCACCGCGCGGAAGGCGGTGGGGGCGGTGAAGAAGCTCTTGACCTTATGCTCGGAAATTACCCGCCAGAAGGTGCCCGCATCGGGCGTGCCCACGGGCTTGCCTTCGAACACGATGGTGGTGTTGCCGTGAATAAGCGGCCCGTAGCAGATATAGCTGTGGCCCACGACCCAGCCCACATCGGACGCCGCCCAGAACACGTCGCCAGGGTCGACGTTGTAGATGTTCTTCATGGTCCAATTGAGCGCCACCAGCTGGCCTGCGGTGTGGCGGATCACCCCCTTGGGCTGGCCGGTGGTGCCGGAGGTATAGAGGATGTAGGAGGGGTGGTTGCCCTCGACCGGGACGCATTCGGCCGGCTCCACGCCGTACTGGAAGCCGTGCCAGTTCACGTCACGGCCCGGAACCAGCTCCGCCACTTCCTGCTCGCGCTGGAAGATCACGCAGAAATCAGGCTTGTGCGCGGCCAGGTCGATGGCGCCGTCCAAGAGCGGCTTGTAATGCACGATCCGGCCCGGCTCGATGCCGCAGGAGGCGGCGATGATCGCCTTGGGCTTGGCATCGTCGATCCGCACTGCCAGCTCGTTGGACGCAAAGCCGCCGAACACCACCGAATGCACCGCGCCAATGCGGGAGCAGGCCAGCATCGCCTCCAGCGCTTCCGGGATCATCGGCATATAGAGGATGACGCGGTCGCCTTTCTCCACGCCCTTGGCGCGCAGCGCGCCGGCCAGGGTGGCAACCCGGTTCCTGAGCTCGACATAGGAGATTTCACGCTTGGTATGGGTGACCGGGCTGTCATAGATGATCGCGGTCTGCTCGCCGCGGCCTTCTTCGACATGGCGGTCGACGGCGTTGTAGCAGGTGTTCACCTTGGCATCGGCAAACCACTCGTAAAGCCCCTCACCTTTGTCAAACAGCGCCTGCTTCGGGGCCTCGTCCCAGCTGATGCCCTTGGCGGCCTCCATCCAGAAACCTTCCGGATCCTGTTTCCAAGTGGCGTAAATGTCCTGATATCCCATGGTGTCTATCTCCTCCTTCCATCTGCGTAGGCGAGGAACCGGGGAGCGGGCAAGTTTTGCCGTTTCCGCACGCAAGGTTCGTCAATGAATTTACAGGATCTGCCCGGATTCACGCAGATGTTTTACCGGATTTACAACCCCTGGCCGGTTTGCACCCGGCGTGCTTTGCAAACCCGTGTTTGCTGCAGAATAATCCGGAAAGGCGCAGAAAGTTTGCAAACTTGCAAACCCAGCTGCTGCGCGCGCGAAGCTGCTGCAGGGAATCACCCGCTGGAGGATTTGGCATAGCGCGGCAGGCTGTCTTTCAGCTCCAGCCAGCTCACATGATCGGAATGGAACACATGGAACCTGGGCGGCACGGCGCCCGGGCTTTCCAGCGTTGCCGTGTAAAGGTGAATGTTCACCGGATCGCGGCTGGTGCGGTAGGCCATCTGGGTGCCGCAGGTGCCGCAGAACAGCCGTTCGACGCCTTCAGAAGAGTTGTAGACGCTCGGCGCTGCACCGGACCAGTCGACCGCCTCATGCGGCAGCCCGAAGAACGCGGTGACAGGTGCTGCGCATACGCGGCGGCAGTCGGCGCAGTGACAGTAGCAGCTCCAGGCCGCCTCGGCCTGGCTCTCCCAATGCACCGCGCCGCAGTGGCAATGCCCTCTCATCTCCGGCCTCCCTGATTGGGCGGCCGGCGAACGGGGCCGCGCAGTTAACCGTAGTGCGCGACCGGGGTGCCGGCAATGGCGGCCATGTTCAAAAGGCCCCGTGCCGTGATCGAGGGCGACACGATATGGGCGCGGTTGCCCATGCCCATCAGGATCGGCCCGACCTCCAGCCCGCCGGCCCGCATCTTGAGGATGTTGCGCACACCCGAAGCCGCATCGGCATGGGCAAAGATCAGCACGTTAGCGGCCCCCTCCAGCCGCGAATTGGGGAAGATCCGCTCGCGCAGCTCCGGGTCCAAAGCGGTGTCGATGTTCATCTCGCCCTCGTAAACGAAATCGCGGCGCTTATCGTCGAGGATTTCGATGGCGGCGCGCAGCCGGCTGCCGGTGTCGCAGGAGATATTGCCGAACTGCGACTGCGAGCACAGCGCGATCTTCGGCGCGAGGCCGAAGCGGCGCACATGGCGGGCGGCGCCGATCACGGTTTCCGCGATCTGTTCCGGGGTCGGCTCCACATGCACATGGGTGTCGGCAATGAACAGCGGGCCGTCTTCCAGGATCATCATCGACAGCGCCCCGTGCGGCGAATAGGTGCCGCCGCCCAGAACCTGCTGCACGTAATTCAGGTGCCAGCGGTACTCGCCGAAGGTGCCGCACAGCAGGCTGTCGGCCTCGCCGCGGTGCACCATGATGGCGCCGATGGCGGTGGTGTTGGTGCGCATGATCGCCTTGGCCAGATCCGGCGTCACCCCGCGGCGCTGCATCACCTTGTGATAGCTGTTCCAGTAATCGTAATAGCGCGGATCGTTTTCCGGGTTCACCAACTGGAAATCCCGGCCCGGGCGGACGTCCAGCCCCAGCTTTTCGCAGCGGCGCTCGATTACCTCGGGGCGGCCGATCAGGATCGGGGTTTCGGTGGTTTCCTCCAGGATCGCCTGCGCCGCGCGCAGCACCCGCTCGTCCTCGCCCTCGGCAAAGACAATGCGGCGGGCGGCGGCGCGGGCGGCCTCGAACACCGGCCGCATCAGCAGGGCGGATTTGAACACCGTCTGGTTCAGCTTCTGCTTATAGGCAGTGATATCTTCGATCGGGCGCGTCGCCACGCCGCTTTCCATTGCAGCCTTGGCCACGGCGGAGGACACAACCGCCACCAGCCGCGGGTCAAACGGTTTCGGGATCAGGTAATCGGCGCCGAAATTCAGCTGTTCGCCCTTGTAGGCCGCCGCGGCCTCGGCGCTGGTGGTGGCGCGGGCCAGTTCGGCGATGCCGTCGACGCAAGCAATCTGCATCTCGTCATTGATTTCGGTGGCCCCCACATCCAGCGCCCCGCGGAAGATGAAGGGGAAGCACAGCACGTTGTTGACCTGGTTGGGAAAATCGCTGCGGCCGGTGGCGATGATCGCATCCGGCGCCACCTTGCGCGCGGCCTCAGGCATGATCTCCGGCGTCGGGTTGGCGAGCGCAAAGATGATCGGGCGCTTGGCCATCTTGGCGACCATTTCCGGCTGCAGCACGTTCGGGCCAGAGAGGCCCAGGAACAGGTCCGCACCGTCCATCACCTCGTCCAGCGTGCGCTTGTCCGAGGCCTGGGCAAAGGCCGCCTTCTGCGGGTTCATGTCCTCTTCGCGGCCCTCGTAGACCAGCCCGTGAATATCGCACAGCCAGATGTTTTCCCGCTTCACGCCCAGCTTCACCAGCATGTTGAGGCAAGCAATCCCCGCCGCGCCGCCGCCGGTGGAAACGATCTTGATCTCCTCGAACTTCTTGCCCGCCACATGCAGCGCGTTCTTGGCCGCAGCCCCCACCACAATCGCGGTGCCGTGCTGGTCGTCGTGGAAGACGGGAATGTTCATCCGCTCGCGGCACAGTTTCTCGACCACAAAGCAGTCCGGCGCCTTGATGTCTTCGAGGTTGATCGCGCCGAACGTCGGCTCCAGCGCGCAGACGATATCGGCCAGCTTCTCCGGATCGCTTTCGTTCACCTCGATATCGAAACAGTCGATCCCTGCGAAATTCTTGAACAGGACCGCCTTGCCCTCCATCACCGGCTTGGAGGCCAGCGCGCCGATGTTGCCCAGGCCCAGAACCGCCGAGCCGTTCGACACCACCGCCACCAGGTTCCCGCGCGAGGTGTAGCGGGCCGCGTTGGCCGCATCCGCCTGGATCTCGGTGCAGGCTTCGGCAACGCCGGGGGAATAGGCGCGCGCCAGATCGCGCCCGTTGGCCATCGGCTTGGTCGCGCGGATCTCCAGCTTACCGGGACGGGGGAACTCGTGATAGTTGAGTGCGGCTTGGCGCAGGTTCTGTGAATCGGACATCTGGCGCTCCTCGAAAATCGTATTGTTTAGTGTTAAACCATTTTTCCTGCCGGAAACCTAGCGCAAACTGACGCAATTGGGCGCGGCGGCGGCCCGGCGGCGGCTTCTTGCATAAAGCCTGCCCTGCGGCCACAGTTCCGGGCAAATGAAAAGGGAGTGAAAAATGAGCGGCACAATCGCCGAAATCCGCCTGCCCACGCAGGAGCTGCGCGACGATATTCCGTTTTACACCAAGGTTTTGGGCATGAAAATGGATATGATCTATCCGGCGGATGATCCGCGCACCGCGGTGTTTTCCGGCCACGGGCTGCGGCTGCGCATCGAAAAGGGGGCGCAGGAAAGCCCCGGCACAATCCGCATTCTGACTGAAGATCCTGATGGATTTGCCGAAGGCCAGCGCCGCCTGACCGCGCCCAACGGCACCAAGGTGGAGATCGAGGAGCGCCACCCGCCGATGGTGATGCCGGAAACGGTGCACAGTTTCGTGGTCCGCCGCCTCAAGGACCAGGCGCCCTGGATCATCGGGCGGGCGGGCATGCACTACCGGGATCTGGTGCCGGACCGGTTGGGCGGTTCGATCATCGCCAGCCACATCCGCATTCCCGACGGCGGCCCGGTGCCGGACATGGTGCATTTCCACCGCGTCGGTTTCCAGCTGATCTTCTGCATCCACGGCTGGGTCGATGTGGTCTATGAGGATCAGGGCGAGAAGATGCGGCTGACGGCGGGCGACTGCTTCATCCAGCCGCCGGAAATCCGCCACCGGGTGCTGGAGGCCAGCGACAATGTGCAGGTGATCGAGATCGGCGTCCCGGCTGAGCATGTGACCGAGATCGACCACGAGATGACCTTGCCGACGCCGCACTTTCGTCCCGAACGGGAATGGCAGGGGCAGCGCTTTGTCTTCAACAAGGCCGAAGGTGCCGAATGGATGCCGTTCCGGCTGCCGGGCTACATCTGCCGCGACACCACGATTGCCGAGAACACAAAGGGCGTTGCCGGCGTGCAGGTGGTGCGCCGGGGCGAGGGTGAGCCGCAATGGGCCGCGCATGACACCGACATCCATTTCACCTTTGTGATGAACGGCACGGTCACGCTGGAGGGTGAAGGCCGTGAACCCTACCGGCTGGAACAGGGCGACGCCTTTGTCATCCCGCCCGGCATGAAGACCCGCCTCAGTGAACCGTCGCAGGACGTTGAACTGCTGGAGGTGACCCTGCCCGGCGTGTTCAATACCAGGCTGGGGCAGTGACGGAACCTCACCCGGGGGCTTTCGCTCCCGGGGCCGTTTCCGCTATCCTGCGGCATCTTGACCAGATGATCAAAAAACGGGGAATCGCCATGAGCCTCAGAAACGCCGCCGCCGCGGTCCGGGAAAACGCCCACGCGCCTTATTCCAAATTCAAGGTCGGCGCTGCCGTGCGCTCTGCCTCCGGCCAGATCTATGTGGGCTGCAACGTCGAAAACGTGGCCTATCCGGAAGGCACCTGTGCTGAGGCGGGCGCCATCGCCGCGATGGTGGCCGCGGGCGAGACAGAACTGGCCGAGGTCTATGTGATCGCCGATTGCCCGTCGCCAATTCCGCCCTGCGGCGGCTGCCGCCAGAAGATCAAGGAATTCGCCGGCAATGACGTAAAGGTGACCATGGCCACCACCGATGGCGCCGAACGGGAATCCACCGTCGGCGACCTGCTGCCGGGCGCCTTTGACACGGACCATTTGGAGCGCAAGTGATGGACGCCCGCGCCATCAATGCAAAGCTCCGGCGCGGCGAAACCCCCGGCGAAGCGGATCTGCGCTGGTTTGCCGATGGCCTGGCCAGCGGCGCGGTTTCGGACGCGCAGGCCGGGGCCTTTGCCATGGCCGTCTGCCTGCAGGGCCTCAGCGTCGAGGGCCGCCGCGCGCTGACCCTGGCGATGCGCGACACCGGCGATGTGCTGAGGTGGGATCTGGACGGCCCGGTGCTGGACAAGCATTCCACCGGCGGCGTGGGCGATTGCGTCTCGCTGCTGCTGGCGCCTGCGCTGGCGGCTTGCGGTGCCTATGTGCCGATGATTTCGGGCCGCGGGCTGGGCCATACCGGCGGCACGCTGGACAAGCTGGAAGCCATTCCCGGCGTCTCCATCAACGTCAGCGAAGACCATCTGCGGGGCATGATGCAGGACGTCGGCTGCGCCATTGTTGGCGCTACCGCCCAGATCGCGCCTGCGGACAAACGGCTCTATGCCATCCGCGATGTGACCGCCACGGTGGAAAGCCTCGACCTGATCACCGCCTCGATCCTGTCCAAGAAACTGGCCGCGTCCCCGGATGCGCTGGTGCTGGACGTCAAGATCGGCTCCGGCGCCTTCATGAAAACCGCGGACGACGCC
This sequence comes from Leisingera aquaemixtae, assembly GCF_006740765.1. GTDB lineage: Bacteria > Pseudomonadota > Alphaproteobacteria > Rhodobacterales > Rhodobacteraceae > Leisingera > Leisingera aquaemixtae. The sequence goes on along the minus strand of NZ_CP041159.1, from coordinate 1,832,232 downwards.
CGCGCGCTGGCGCAATCCCTCTGTGACACGGCCAATGCGGCCGGCTGCAAGACCTCGGCGCTGATCACCGACATGAACCAGCCGCTGGCGCCCGCGCTTGGCAACGCGCTGGAGGTGGCGGAGGTGATGCGGGTGCTAACCGGCGGTGAGTCTGGCCCGCTGGCAGAGATCACCGCAATCCTGGGCGGCGAGCTGCTGTCCCACGCGGGCCTCGCCGCAGATGCGGCGGAGGGCGCGGCCAAGATTGCCGCGACCCTTGCAGACGGCCGCGCGGCTGACCGCTTTGCCCGGATGATCACCGCCCTGGGCGGGCCGGCGGATTTTGCCGGCCGCTGGCAGGACCATCTGACCGGCGCCGAAGTTGTCCGCGAGATCACGGCCCCCGCAGCCGGGCATATCACGGCCATGAACGGCGAGGCGCTTGGCCTGGCGGTTGTCGCCCTAGGCGGCGGCCGCATGGTGGAAAGCGACCGCATCCACCCGGGCGTCGGGATTTCGGACATTGTCCGCCTGGGCCAGCAGGTCGGGGCAGGGGACACCCTTGCCCGCATCCACGCGGCCAGCGATGATGCGGCAGAGACGGCGGAGGCGGCCTTTCTCGCGGCAATCTCCATCGGCGAGGCGCCCCGGTCCCTGCCGCCGCTGGTTCACGAAAGGATCTGCTGATGCCCCGTGCCTTCCTTGTGGTGATGGATTCCGCCGGCATCGGCGGCGCGCCGGATGCCGGCACCTTCTTCAACGGCGACCTGCCGGACCTAGGTGCCAACACGCTGGCCCACATCGCCCAGGCCTGCGCCGCCGGCAAGGCGGAGGAGGGCCGCAGCGGCCCGCTGAATGTGCCGAACCTGGAACGGCTTGGCCTTGGGGCTGCGATGCGGCTGGCGTCCTCGGTGCCGTTTCCAGGGCTGGACGCTGAACCGCAGGGCCGCTGGGGCTGTGCCCGCGAACTCAGCCGCGGCAAGGACACGCCTTCAGGCCATTGGGAGCTGGCGGGCCTGCCGGTGCCCTGGGACTGGCATTACTTCCCCGATCAGGCGCCCTCCTTCCCTGAGGATCTGAGCGCCTTTGTGGCGGAGCAGGCAGGCACCGATGGCACTCTCGGCAACTGCCACGCCTCCGGCACGGTGATCATCAGCGACCTCGGCGCCGAACACACGCGGACGGGCAAGCCGATCTGCTACACCTCCGCCGACAGCGTGTTTCAGATTGCCGCGCATGAAGAAACTTTCGGCCTCGACCGCCTGCTGAAGCTCTGCAAAGCGATTGCCCCGCGGCTGCACGCGATGAAGGTGGGCCGGGTCATTGCGCGCCCCTTCATCGGCTCGGCAGAAGAAGGCTTCACCCGCACCACCAACCGCCGCGATTATGCCATCACCCCGCCAGCCCCTGTGCTGACCAACTGGGTGCAGGACGCGGGCCGCAAGGTCCACGCCATCGGCAAGATCGGCGACATCTTCACCATGTCCGGTATCGACACCCTGAAAAAAGGCTCTGATGCCAAGCTGATGGAGCATTTGTTTGACGCGGTGGAGACAGCGGAGGACGGCAGCCTGACATTCGCCAACTTCGTCGAATTCGACAGCCTCTACGGCCACACCCGCAACATCTCCGGCTACGCCCGCGCGCTGGAGTGGTTCGACGCCGAACTGGGCCGCCTGCTGCCCAAGCTGCGCCAGGGCGATATTCTGGTGCTGACCGCCGATCACGGCAACGATCCCAGCTGGCCCGGCTCCGACCATACGCGCGAACAGGTGCCGGTTCTGATCGCAGGGCTTGACGCAGGCCCCATCGGGCAGGTCAAATTCGCCGATGTGGGCGTCTCTGTCGCGGCCCATCTGAACGTCCCGGCCCAAGGCCCGGGCAAGAGTTTTCTTTGACCTCATGGTCAAAACCCGCTTGCCTGCCGCGGCCAAGCCCGTAAAAGCGCTGCAACCAAATCTGAGGAGTGCCCCATGACCGACCACCTGACCGTTGTTGATCACCCGCTTGTGCAGCACAAGCTGACCCTGATGCGGGACAAGGGCACGTCCACTGCGGGCTTCCGCCGCCTGCTGCGCGAGATCACCCAGCTTCTGGCCTATGAAATCACCCGCGAGATGCCGCTGACCACCACCACCATCGAAACCCCGATGGAGGAAATGGAAGCGCCGATCCTGGCCGGCAAGAAACTGGCGCTGGTGTCGATCCTGCGGGCGGGCAACGGCATGCTGGACGGCGTGCTGGAGCTGATCCCCTCGGCCCGCGTCGGCTTTGTCGGCCTTTACCGCGACGAGGAAACCCTGGAGCCGGTGCAGTATTACTTCAAGGCGCCCGAAGGGCTGAAGGACCGTCTGGTGATCGCGGTGGACCCGATGCTGGCGACTGGCAACAGCTCTGCCGCTGCCGTCGACCTGCTGAAGGAAGCCGGCGCCAACAACATCCGTTTCCTGTGCCTGCTGGCGTCGCCCGAAGGCGTTGCCCGGATGAAGCAGGCGCACCCGGATGTGCCGATCGTCACCGCGTCGCTGGACCGCGAAATCAACGCCAAGGGCTATATCCTGCCGGGCCTGGGCGATGCCGGCGACCGGATGTTCGGCACCAAGTAACCGCCTCCGCGCCAAGGCGCCCCAGCGCGCCTTGGCCGCTTTCCGGCAGACCCGGCCCCTGCAACCCTTTGCTCCAATTGGCGCGAAAATTGCCCGGGTGCAGCCGTATTGTTGCCGCAGAATCTTTACTCACAGGCCAGAGTCAGGCATCCTGCAGCCATATTTTGTGGGGCTCAGGAATGAAAATAACTAGAATTATTGCACTGGCCATCATCACGGGGGCTTCAGGCGCAGCAGGCGTACAGGCACAAACCCTGCGCCCAACCAGCCCGCCCGCCGAATATCCGCCGGCCTCCTACGACGGGCGGCAATTTGTCGACAGCCGCGGCTGCGTCTACATCCGGGCAGGCATCGACGGCAACGTGACCTGGGTGCCGCAGGTGACGCGCTCGCGCAAGCAGATCTGCGGTTTGCAGCCGACCCAGCTGGCCGGAACCACCCAGCAGCAGCCGCGCGCCGCGGCGCCGGAATTGATCACGCTGGAGCCCAGCCAGCAGCCCGCGCAGACGGCGGACCCCGCGCCGGCCGCTTCCGCGCGGCCTGCGGCCAGCCCGCCGCCCCAGGTGGCGGCCACCGCAAAACCGCGCCGCACACCGCAAACCGCCAGCGCCCGCCCGGCACCTGCCGTGGCCGCCGCTGCTGCGCCTGCGCCCGCTGTCAGGAAAGTGGTGCAAGCAGCCCCGGCGCCCGCCGCCGCTGTGCCGCAGTCCTCCGTGGCGCTGACGCCGAACACCCGGGTGGTGCAGACCCACATCTACCAGGAGCGCCGCCTCAGCAACAGTTTCCAGGTGCCCCAGGGCTACCGGCCTGTCTGGACCGATGGCCGCCTCAACCCGCAGCGCGCGGTGCGCACGGTGCGGCCTGCGGTGGTGACCGGCGCGGCCCAGGTCCCGCCCGGCTATCTGAGGGTTGAGCGCGAAGACGGCCGCCTGAACCCGATGCGCGGCCTGCGCTCGCCGCAGGGGGACGCGCAGATGGCGCGGGTCTGGAACGACGAGGTGCCGCGCCGCCTAGTGCAGCTGCCGCTGGACCGTCCCACGGTAAGACTGCCGCGCGAGGCCCGCCGCAGCCCGGCTGAGGCAAAGGAAACCGGGCTGCGCCTGTCCACCCGCTCGGCACCGGGCGCAAAGGCACCGGACCACGCCGCCGCGGCACCGCGCTATGTCCGGGCCGCGACCTACGCAGACGCGGATCAGGCCCGCGCCGCGGCCCGCAAGCTGGCCGCAACGGGGCTGCCGGTGCGTCTGGGAACCGTCAGCCGCAAGGGTCAGCCCTACAAGGTTGTGATGGCGGGACCGTACCGGGACGAGGGCCAGGCTGCCGCCGCGCTGGCCAAGGCGCAGCAAGCCGGTTTCAACGGCGCCCGGCTCAGCAAATAACGTCCTGCGGGCAAGCGGATGAACAGGCCGGGCTGCTGCCCGGCCTTTTTCCATTGCCTGCCCGGGTGCCGCCCGATGACGGCTCGGACCCGGGCGCTACTGCCGCCGGCAGGTAAAGACATGGGCAGCCAGGGGCATCCGCAGCGGCGGCGGCCCCAGGCGGGTGCGCAGGGCGTCCAGAATGGCGCTTGCAACCTCGTCGGGATCCACGCCGCCCCGGCTGCGGATTTCGTCGATCAACGGATTGCCATAGACCAGCGCTTCCGCGAATTTTTCCGGATCCTGCAGGGCTTTGTCCAGCGTAACCTCTTCATGGCCGGTGCCGGCCCAGTCCTCGCCATTCAGATCCGCCTTCACCGCTTCGGGGTCGCCGTAATGGAACGGAACCTTGTAGAACCCCGGCGGATCATCCGGGAAAAATCGGGCGGCCTCGCTGTCGGCGATTTCGGCAAACGGGTTCTGCGCCATCGGCGCCCAGACGCTGAAGACATACCGCCCGCCGGGCTTCAGCACCCGCGCGGCTTCCCGGAAGGCAGCGGGTTTGTCGGGAAAGAACATCACCCCGAACTGGCAGGCAACCAGGTCAAAGCTGCCATCGTCGAAGGGCAGCGCCATCGCATCGGCGGCTTGCAGGGTAACATTGGCGGCGCCGGACAGTTTCGCCTCTGCCAGGGCCAGCATCGGTTCATTCAGGTCGGTGACAGTCAGCTTGCAGTCCGGCGGCAAACTCTGCCTCAGCCGTTGCGAGACAATGCCGGTTCCCGCCGCCAGTTCCAGCACGTTTTGCGGGCTGTGGCCGCGGCACCGTGCGGCCAGGTCATCCGCATAGTCACAGAAAATAACCGGCCCCAGGCCCCTGTCGTAAAAGCCTGGAATATCCCCCGTAAAGCTGGCTGCAGTCTCCGGCATGGCTCCATCCCCCCTGAACTCGCGTTTGCGCAGATTTGACGATCCTAGCAGATCCGGCGCATTTGGGCGATTGGCAGGGTTTCGGCAGCGGGCCGCAGGGCCGAGGACGGGATCAGCCGCAGATGTTTTGCAGCTGCACCCAGTCGCGGTCGTTCAGCACTGGCTCCAGCTCGCGGCCGGCCATCGGGTCGGCTTCGATCAGCCCCAGAACCGATTCACCCGTGATATCCAGCGCATACGCATAAGGCGAGGAGGGCAGGGCGGCGCGGGCAAATTCCGCCAGCAGCACCTGGTCCGTAAGCGCAGGCCGCGGGCTGGCCAGGGTGGCCTCGGCATAGGCGTCCAGCGTGGAGCGGTCCACATCGCCGGTGGTCAGCAGTCTAAAGGTGGCAAGAACCCCGCCCGCCTCCAGCAGCTCAAACATCGGGTCGCTGGCCTCCGCGCGGGCGCGTTCCGCCAGAATTGCGCCGGCCGCCACCGCCGGATCCTCGAAATCCTCCACAAAGGCGCGGTTCAGCAGCACGATGCCGCCGGGCAGATGCAGGCTGCCGGGAATGCCGGAGCGCAGGACCGCCAGCTGCCGCACCCCGGTGCGCTGTGCCAGGGTCTTCAGGATCGGCGCCGCCTCCGGCGTGGCGCAGGCCGGGCCGGAGACCCGCTCGATCCGCCCCAAAAGCGCCTGGCCGATGGCCTTGCGCTTGATCTCAGGCACCACGCTGACCGCGTGGCGGGTGACGGCGCCGGGCAGCCACAGCACCAGCAGCGCCATCACCAGCGCCAGCATGCCCAGGATGCTGACCGCCCGCAGCCGCCCAGGCCGCGCGCGGGAGCGGCCGATGGCGTTCTGCACCCGGGAAATCGCCTCCAGCATGGCGGTTTCGTCCTCGGCGATTTCCAGCGTCTCGCCGGGGTCGCCATCGGGGTGGAACAGGGCAGGGAATTCTCCTGGATTGGCACGCTCCACCGCCGCCAGCGACCAATGCGCCAGCGGCCGGTCGTTCATGCTAGCAATCGTCAGCGTCGCATCGCCCAGCGAGATGATCACATCCCGCCGCTGCGCCTCAGGATCTGCGCGCCACAAGCCCGCAGCCTCCAGCCGCTCGAATTCCTTTAATGCCGTCATGCAGCCCGCCCGGCCCCCGTGATTATCATTGCCGCCAGATTAATCACATAAAACAGGGGCGGCAATTTGCTTTGCCGCCCCGGATCGCCTTCACAGCCGGAAATTACAGGTTCTTTGCGATTTTTCTCAGCTCGAACTTCTGGATCTTGCCGGTGGAGGTTTTGGGCAGCTCCTGAAACACCACTTTCTTCGGCGCCTTGAAGCCGGCCAGCGTCTCACGCGAGAAGGCGATCAGCGCCGCCTCGTCGGTGCTGGCGCCCGGCTTCAGCTCGACAAAGGCGCAAGGCACCTCGCCCCATTTCTCATCCGGCATCGCCGCGACCGCGGCCAGCAGCACATCAGGATGCGCCATCAGCACGCCCTCCACCTCGACAGAGGAGATGTTCTCGCCGCCGGAGATGATGATGTCCTTGGCGCGGTCCGCAATCTGGATATAGCCGTCGGGGTGCTGCACCGCGAGGTCGCCGGAGTTGAAATAGCCGCCCTTGAAGGCCTCGGCCGTGGCCTCCGGGTTCTTGAGGTACCCTTTCATCACCACATTGCCGCGCAGCGCAATCTCGCCCTGGCTCTGGCCGTCCATCGGCAGCACGTTGTGATCGCTGTCGCGCACAACCACCGGCTCCAGCATCGGCATCGCGACGCCCTGGCGGGATTTCTTGGCGGCAATGCCCGCCTTGTCCAGCCCGTCCCAGTCCCCCGCCTTCCAGTAGCATTCGGTGACATGGCCGAAGGTTTCGGTCAGCCCGTAGACATGGGTGATGTTAAAGCCGAGGTTTTCGATCTTCGACAGTGTCGCCGGGGCAGGCGGGGCGCCCGCGGTGAAGACCTCCACCGTGTGGCCGAAGGTGCGGCGTTCCTCGTCCAGCGCGTTGACCAGCATGTTCAGCACGATCGGCGCGCCGCCGAAATGGGTGACGCCCTCGTAATGGATGGCGTTGTAGATGTTCTGCGCGCTGATATCGCGGCAGCAGACCAGGGTGCCGCCGATCAGCGGCATCATCCAGGTGTGGTTCCAGCCATTGCAGTGGAACAGCGGCACGATGGTCAGATAGACCGGATGCAGCACCATCCGCCAGGACACCACCGTGCCCATGGTCATCAGATAGGCGCCGCGGTGGTGATAGACCACGCCCTTGGGCCGCCCGGTGGTGCCGGAGGTGTAGTTCAGCGCCAGGCTCTCCCATTCGTCTTCGGGCATGACCCACCGGAAGTCCGGATCGCCGCTGGCCAGCAGCGCCTCGTATTCCATGTGGCGGCCGGTGGCGTGCCAGCTTGCCTGATCATCAGCCACCTCGATCAGGACCGGGGCAGGGCCTTCCATCTCCTCCACCGCGGCCTCTGCCAGTTCCAGAAACTGCGGATCGACCAGCACCGCCTTGGCCCCGCCGTGCTCAAAGATATAGGCAACCGTGCCTACGTCCAGCCGGGTGTTGATGGTGTTCAGCACCGCACCGCAGGCCGGCACGCCGAAATGCGCCTCCGCCTGAGCGGGGATGTTCGGCAGCAAGGTCGCGACCACATCGCCGGGCTTCACCCCCAGCGTTGCCAGGCCGGAGGCCAGGCGGGTGCAGCGCTCATGATACTCGGCATAGGTCTTGCGGTGCTTGCCATAGCTGACCGCCAGATGGTCCGGAAACACCTGCGCCGCCCGCTGCAGATGCGACAGCGGCGTCAGCGGCACATAATTTGCGGCGGTCTTCTCCAGACCGGTTTCATCCGCCATCCACCCCATCAGTTTCCTCCCCTGAATCACTTTGGTGTCGCTTAGGGGACAGATATTGCGGAAAGTTGCGGGCAATGGGAAGGGTATGAAACAAACAGCAACCCTCAGCCATGAAGGCGGCAGCCAGGCCGCTGCTGCCCAGTGCATGCTGGCCGCCATGCTGATTATCGGCATCACAGACAATGCGGTGCCGCTGCTGGCGGAGACCATCGGGCTGGGCCAGTTCTACCTGCTGCGCACATTTGTCGCGCTGCCGTTCCTGTGGATGATGGCGCGCGCCGGGCTGGGCGGGCTCAGCCCCCGGAACTTTGGCGCGGTGCTGCTCAGGGCGGTGCTGGTGGCGGTGTCGATGGTGTTCTACTTCTCCGCGGTGGCGCTGATGCCGATTGCCCAGGCGCTGGCGGGGCTGTTCACCTCGCCGATCCTGATCGTGGTGATCTCCGTGCTGTTCCTGAGGATGCGGATCGGCTGGATCCGGATTGCCGCGGTGCTGTGCGGCTTTGCCGGCGTCCTGATGGTGCTGCAGCCGGACCCGGCCGCCTTTAACTGGCTGATCCTGGTGCCGGTGGCGGGCGGGCTGTTCTATGCGCTCGGCTCCCTGGCGACAGGTCTTTACTGCCAGGGCGAAAGCACGGTGGCGATGCTGTTTGTCTACCTGCTGGTGCAGGGGCTGCTGGGCGCGATGCTGCTGGCGGGGCTGGAGATCTGGCCGCAGGCCGTGCCCGCGGGTGCGGATGGCTTTGTCACCCGCGGCTGGGTCTGGCCGCTGTGGGAGGTTTCGCACTTGATCCTGCTGCAGGGCTGCGCCGCGGTCGCCGGCGTGTTCCTGATCACCAAGGCCTACCAGCTGGGCGAGGCGTCTTATGTCGCGGTCTTTGAATATTCAGTGATGATCGTCGGCCCCGGCGTTGCCTGGGCCTATTGGGGACAGGCGCTGAACATCTGGCAGATGCTGGGGATCGCACTGATCATCACCGCCGGGACCACCATCGCGCTGCGCTCAAGATAAAGGAGAGGGGCGCTGCCCCGCAGGTTAATGCTGGAAGAGGGGCGCTGCCCCGCAGGTTAATGTTAGAAGAGGGGCGCTGCCCCTCTTGGCCCCTCGGGGCCAATTCACCCCGGAGTATTTTCGAAAAGGTGAAAGGGCGGGCCGCGCTGCGCTTTCATCTTTCCCCAAATACTCCCGCCGGAGGCCTGCACCGCAAGGTGCAGATCTGCATTTCCATGTGCGGATCAATATCCTAGGGTCGGCGCATGATCCTGTCGCAAGGCCGCCAATACGTCTTTATTCATATCCCCAAGACCGGCGGCACCGCGCTGGCGCTGGCGCTGGAGGCGCGTGCCATGGCGGATGACATGATGCTGGGCGACACCCCCAAGGCGCTGAAGCGCCGCCGCCGCCTGCAGGGCGCGCAGGCGCGCGGACGGCTGTGGAAGCACTCCACCCTGGCCGATATCGACGGGCTGCTGCCGCAGGAACAGTTGCGCGGCCTGTTTGCTTTCACCCTGGTGCGCAATCCTTGGGACCGGGCGGTGAGCTATTACCACTGGCTGCAGACGCAGAGCTTCGATCATCCCGCCGTCGCCCTGGCGCAAAGCCTGGCGTTCCGCGCCTTCGTGCAGCATCCGCAGACCATCAGCGCCTTCCGGGCCAGCCCGGCGGCCTCCTACATGCGCCATGCCGACGGGACGGAGCAGTGCCAGCTTTATATCCGGCTGGAGCGGTTTCAAACCGATGCCCGGCCGCTGTTTGACCATCTCGGGTTTTCGCTGGAACTGCCCCGGGTCAATGAAAGCGGGCGGCAGCGGGACTGGCGGCCCTATTACGACGCGGCCGCGGCGGAGGCGGTGGCCAAAGCCTGCGCGCAGGATATCGCGCAATTTGAATACTCTTTTAACGATTCTCTCCTATCCCAATGACAGGAAACAGCGCCGGTTCTGCCGGTCCGGGGACCAATCCGGGGGCCGCAGGCAGATTGGCGCAGGGACGTGAACATTGACCGGATTTTACCGCATTTGCGCGCTGTTGCCGCCGCGGGTGAAGGCAGATCCGGAACGGGCCGAACGGGCGCGCTGCCCGGGCCGCAGGAAAGGAACGCGGATGCTGGACTGGCTTCTGAAACGCTCGCAGGTCTCGATGGGACGGGCCATGAACAGCGGGTTTCCCCTGATCCCCGTGGGGCAGGGCGGCTTCCTGGCAGGCACCCATGTGGCCTCCAGCCTGGGCTGGCGCCCGGTGGAGGCGCTGATGGCGGGCGACAAGGTGCTGACCTTCGATCACGGGATGCAGACCATCGTGGAACTGCAGCGCGAAACCATCCTGCCGGGCGAGGGGGAGCTGGAACCGGCCCGCTGCCCGCTGCTGGTGCCGCGTGATGCGCTGATGAACCGGGTGCCCTTGTGGCTGATGCCGGATCAGGGCGTGCTGCTGGAGAGCGAGCTGGTGGAGGACGCCCTGGGTGATCCTTTTGCGGTGGTGCCGGCCTGCGCGCTGGAGGGCTACCGCGGCATCCGCCGGATGCATCCGGGCGCGCAGCTGGATCTGGTCACGCCGCGGTTTGCCCAGGATCAGGTGATCTATCTGGAGGCCGGGATGCTGGGATTTTCCGCGGCCCCGCGCGACCTGATGTGCGGCCGGGTCTATCAGGAGGAAAGCGCCTACAGGGTGCTGCCGCCGGAAGAGGCGCGCGGGCTGGTGCTGTCGCTGATGGCCGAGGATGAGCACTGGACCGCGCCTGGTGCCGCACTGGCCGGGGCGGAGTACCAGCCGACGCTGAGCTGAGCCGCGCCAGATGGATGGAACAGAAAAACGGCCGGGGCAAAACCCCGGCCGTTTTGATTCTCAGATCTGCCGTCAGGCCGCCGCGGATTTTTCCGGGGCGAAACGGGTGTAGAAGCTCTGGCCCTTCTCCGCCATCTCGCGCAGCAGCGCCGGGCAGGAGAAGCGCTCGCCGAACTTCTCCGTCAGGCTGTCGCAGCGATCGGCGGCATAGGGCGTGCCCAGGATGTCGAGCCAGCTGAGCGGCCCGCCCGACCAGGGCGCGAAGCCCCAGGCCAGGATCGCGCCCACGTCACCCTCGCGGATGTCCATCAGCACGCCTTCCTCCAGCGCCCGCACCGCTTCCAGAACCTGCGCGAACATCAGCCGTTCCTGCACCTCGATCAGATCGGGCTGCTCTGCCGCCAGCGGGTATTTCTCCTGCAGGCCCTTCCAGTAACCGGCGCGCTTGCCCTTGTCGTCATACTCGAAGAAGCCGGCATTGGCCTTGCGCCCCAGACGGCCCTGGTCCTCCATCCAGAAGATCAGGTCATCCGCCGGGCTTTTCGGATAGGCATCGCCCATCGCCGCCTTGGTGGCGCGGGCAATCTTGGCGCCCAGATCAATCGAGGTCTCATCGGTCAGCTGCACCGGCCCGACCGGGAAGCCCAGCTGCCGCGCGGCGTTGTCGATCAGCACCGGGCTGACGCCCTCGGTGATCATCCGCATGCCTTCGTTGATGTAGGGGATGATGCAGCGGTTGGCGTAGAAGAAGCGCGCATCGTTGACCACGATCGGCGTCTTGCGGATCTGGCGCACGTAATCCAGCGCCTTGGCCACCGCACGGTCGCCGGTTTCCTTGCCCTTGATGATCTCCACCAGGAACATCTTCTCGACCGGCGAGAAGAAGTGGATGCCGATGAACTGCTCCGGACGGCTGGAGGCCTTGGCCAGCTCGGTGATCGGCAGGGTAGAGGTGTTGGAGGCAAAGATGCAGTCTTCGGGGATAACCGCCTCGACCTTTTGGGTCATCTCGGCCTTGACGCCCGGATCCTCGAACACCGCCTCGATGATCAGGTCGCAGCCCTTCAGAGCGTCCAGGTCCGGAGTCGCGGTGATCTGCGCCAGCAGCGCCTCTTTCTTCTCCTGGGTCGCCTTGCCGCGCTTGATGCCGGCGTCCATGTAGGCCGCGGAATAGGCCTTGCCCTTGTCGGCGGCGTCCTGGTCGCGGTCGATCAGCACCACTTCCATGCCGGCCTGGGCCGAGACCAGCGCGATGCCTGCGCCCATCATGCCGGCACCCAGCACGCCGATCTTCTTCACCGACTGGTCCGGCACGCCGGCGGGCCGCACCGCGCCTTTTTCCAGCGCCTGCTTGTTCAGGAACAGGCTGCGGATCATCGCCGAGGACGACGGGTTCATCAGCACATTGGTGAACCAGCGCGCTTCGATCTTCAGCGCGGTATCGAAATCGACCAGCGCGCCCTCATAGATCGACGACAGCAGCGCCTTGGCCGCCGGGAAGGCGCCCTGGGTCTTGCCATGCACCATCGCGGAGGCGCCAACAAAGGTCATGAAGCCAGCGGGGTGATAGGGCGCACCGCCCGGCATCTTGTAGCCCTTGGCGTCCCAAGGCTTGACCAGGTCGGCATCCTTGGCGTTCAGCACCCATTCCTTGGCCGCGGCCAGCGGATCCTCAGACACCGCGTCGATCAGCTGCGCGCCCTTGGCCTTCTTCGGGTCCATCATCTTGCCTTCCAGCAGCACCGGCGCCGCTGCCATCGCGCCCACCATGCGGGAGTACCGCGTGGTGCCGCCGCCGCCGGGGAAGATGCCGATCATGATTTCCGGCAGGCCAATCTTGGCCTTCGGGTTGTCGGTCATCACCCGGTGGTGGCAGGCCAGCGCAATCTCGGTGCCGATACCGGCGCAGGTGCCGTTGATCGCACAGGCCACCGGCTTGCCGCCCTTCTTGGTCTTGGGGTCCATGCCCGCCAGCTCCAGCTTGCGCAGGATGCGGTGGCCGCTCATGGTGAAGTCGAACAGGCCCTGGGCCGGGTTCTCGCCCGACTCCTCGCGGATGGTGGCCAGCACGTTCAGGTCCATGCCGCCGGCAAAGTCCTTCTTGCCGCTGGTGATCACGATGCCCTTCACGGCCTCGTCTGCCAGCGCCCGGTCCACGTATTCCTCAACCAGGCCAAAGGCCTCGCGGGTGAGGACGTTCATGGACTTGCCTTCGGCGTCCCAGGTGATGATTGCGACGCCGTCTGCGTCCACGTTGTATTTGAAATCGCTCATGTATCTTCTCCAGTCTGGTCAGCCGTCAGCGGGCTGCCGTCCTTACGGGTGAAGGTGAACTGCCCTCCGGCAAATTTCACCATCATGTCCATATCGCTGTAATAGCCGGTCTCGGTCGAAGTGCGGGTCCCTACCACCAGAAACGCCGCGGGCTTGTCCGAACGGTTCACCAGGTGGTGGCCGTTCGCCTCGCCCGCCGGAAAGGCGGCGCAATCGCCGGGCTGCATTTCATGCGCACCCTGATCGTCGATCAGGGTGCAGATGCCCTCGGTCACCATCACGAACTCGTCCTGCTCCATGTGGTAATGGCGCAGCGACGACATCGCGCCCGGCTCCAGCCGCACGATGTTGACGCCGAACTGGCTGAGCCCGCCCGGATCCCCCAGCGGCTGGACGCTGCGGCCCTTGCAGGCCTCCGCCAGCTTGCCGGGGTAACCCGATCCGGTCCGCCAGGGCAGTTGGGATAGGTCCAGCTTCGGCATCAGACCCGCTCGATGATCGTTGCGGCGCCCATGCCCGAAGCGATGCACAGGGTGGCGAGGCCGGTTTGCTTGTCCTGACGCTCCAGTTCATCCAGCAGGGTGCCGATGATGATCGCGCCGGTGGCGCCCAGCGGGTGGCCCATGGCGATGGAGCCGCCGTTGACGTTGACCAGCTCCGGATCGACGTCAAACGCCTGCTGGAAGCGCAGCACGACCGAGGCGAAGGCCTCGTTCACCTCAAACAGGTCGATGTCGCCGATCTGCATGCCGTTGTCGGCCAGGATCTTTTCGGTCACCGGCACCGGGCCGGTCAGCATGATGGTCGGATCGGTGCCGATCTTGGCGGTCGCCTTGATCCGCGCGCGCGGCTTCAGGCCGTGCTTCTCGCCGAACGCCTTGTTGCCGATCAGCAGCGCCGCAGCGCCATCCACGATGCCGGAGGAGTTGCCCGCATGGTGGATATGGTTGATCCGCTCCAGATGCGGGTATTTCAGCATGGCGACCTTATCAAAGCCCGGCATCTGCTCGCCCATCATCTGGAACGCGGGGTTCAGCGAGCCGAGCGTCTGCATGTCGGTGCCGGGGCGCATGTATTCGTCATGGCTCAGGATCGGCAGGCCGTTCTGGTCCTTGACGGTGATCACCGACTTCTCGAACCGCTTCTCTTCCCACGCTTTGGCGGCACGGCGCTGCGATTCCATCGCCAATGCGTCCGCCTGATCGCGGGTAAAGCCGTATTCGGTTGCGATGATGTCGGCGGAGATGCCCTGCGGCACGAAATAGGTTTCCATCGCGAGGCTCGGATCAACCGCAATTGCCGCGCCGTCGCTGCCCATGGCCACCCGGCCCATCATCTCCACGCCGCCAGCGATATAGGCATCGCCCGCGCCGCCCTTCACCTGGTTCGCCGCCAGGTTCACCGCTTCCATGCCGGAGGCGCAGAAACGGTTGATGGCGAGGCCCGGGATGCGCTCATCCAGGTCCGAGGCCAGAACCGCCGAGCGCGCCAGGCAGCCGCCCTGTTCCATCACCTGGGTCACGTTGCCCCAGATCACGTCCTCGACCGCGTGGCCTTCCAGGTTGTTGCGCTCCTTGATCGCGTTCAGCGTCAGGGCGGACAGGCGGACCGAGGTCACCTCATGCAAGGAGCCGTCCTTGCGTCCCTTGCCGCGCGGGGTGCGCAGCGCGTCATAGATATATGCGTCTGTCATCGTGCTCTCCTCAGGCCCGGTCCGACGGGTTGCCGGGCATCAAGTCATAGGGGTGTTTCCAGCCGGGCAGGGCGCTGATGCGGTCCAGCCAGGCGTCGATATGGGGCCAATCGGCCCGGTCGAAGCCAAATGGCTCCGGGTAAAGCAGGTAGCCGCAGCAGGTCAGATCGGCGTTGGTGAGACCATCGGCCACGATCCACTCGCGGCCCTGCAAATGGGTGTTCAGGGTGCTGAAGGCAGCCTTCAGCCTTCCTTGCATGAAGGTGATCACCTCCTGCGGGCGCTTGTCCTCGGGGATGAAATTCATCAGGAAACGGGTCATGCCAGCCTGGCTGGACAGTTTGTGGTTGTCCCACAGGATCCAGCGCAGGACTTCGTACTTGTCCTCCGGGCGGCCTGCGAACTTGCCGGTCTTGTCGCTGATATACTGCTGGATCACCCCGGACTGCGACAGCCGCACATCACCGTCCACCAGCACCGGCGCCTCCGCCATCACGTTGAGGCCGCGGTAGTCGTCGCTGCGGTGCGCGCCGCCGAAGAAATCGACAAACACCGGCTCCCAGGCCAGGCCCGACAGCTCCAGCGCCAGCGCCGCCTTATAGGAATGGCCGCTTTCGCCGAAGCAATGCAGTTTGAGTGTCATATGTTGCTCCCTGTGTCTGCTGGCGGAGCGGGGGTTTCACACCCCCGCACCCCGGTGGAGTATTTTTGGAAAGATGATGGGGCGTTAACCTGCGTCCTTGCGCGGCGTGCTACCTTGGTCCTGCGGCACAGGCTGGAGAGCCGATGGCCGTGAAAGGTGAAGACGTCCCTGCCCATTTGGCGAAGGCTTGGGGGCAGGGACACTGCCCTTGCTTCATCTTTCCCCAAATACTCACATTCCATCATCGGCCTCCCGCGGTGCCGCCGCGGCCCCTGCGGTTACAGCGACCGCGCAATCAGCTCCTTCATGATCTCATTGGTGCCGCCGTAGATCCGCTGCACCCGGGCGTCAGCCCACATCTCGCCCACGGCGTATTCCTGCATATAGCCGTAGCCGCCGTGCAGCTGCAGGCATTCGTCCAGCACTTCGCCCTGGGTGTCGGTGATCCAGTATTTCGCCATGGCCGCCTTCTCGACGCTCAAGCGGCCCTCCAGGTGCTCGGCAATGCACTCATCCAGGAAAGCGCGTGCGACCTTGGTCTTGGTCAGGCATTCGGCCAGCTTGAAGCGGGTGTTCTGGAATTGCAGGATCGGGCCGCCAAAGGCCTCGCGTTCCTTGCAGTAGGCCACGGTGCGCTCCACCGCGCCTTCCATCGCGCCGACCGCGCCGCAGGCGATGATCAGCCGCTCCTGCGGCAGCTGCTGCATCATCTGGTAGAAGCCCTGGCCCTCGGCGCCGCCGAGGATGTTTTCCGGCGGGATCTCCACATCGCTGAAGAACAGCTCCGAGGTGTCCGCCGCATGGCAGCCGATCTTGTCGAGGTTGCGGCCGCGGCTGAAGCCCGCGGCGCCGTCGGTTTCCACCGCCACCAGCGAGACGCCCTTGGCGCCCGCGGCCGGGTCGGTCTTGGCCGCCACCAGGATCAGGTTGGCGTGCTGGCCGTTGGTGATGAAGGTCTTTTGCCCGGACAGCCGGTAGGCGTTGCCGTCCTTCACCGCCTTGGTCTTGATCGCCTGCACGTCGGAGCCGGTCGAAGGCTCGGTCATCGCCAGCGCGCCGACCAGCTCGCCGGTCACCATCTTCGGCAGCCAGCGCTGTTTCTGCTCTTCGGTGCCGTAGGCCAGGATGTAATGCGCCACGATGCCCGAATGGATGCCGTGGCCCCAGCTGGCCAGATTGGCGCGGCTGCCTTCCATCAGGATCACCGCCTCATGGCCGAAATCGCCGCCCGCGCCGCCGTAGGCCTCGGGCACCGATGGGCACAGCAGGCCCAGCTCGCCGGCCTCTTGCCAGGTCCCGCGGTCCATCATGCCCTGCTTGCGCCAGGTCTCGAATTTGGGCGCCCATTCATTGGTGATGAACTGGGCCGTCATTTCGGCAAGCATCTGGTGCTCTTCCGTCATCCATGCGGACTGCGTGGTGGTCATTTCTCTCCCCTTGGCCGTGTTCGGGCCTACTTCTTGCGCGCCTCCAGCTCGGCGTTGAACAGCCGCAGCCGGTGGGTCAGGTTTTCTTGGTCTGTCACACTGTCGAAATGCTCGAACAGGAATGACAGCGCTTCTCCCTCGTCCAGCCCCGCCTCCCGGGCAAATTTCCTGAGCTTGCGGTAGCCGTCCTCGGTCATCGCGACGGGGAAGCGGCGGGTCAGGCGGAAGCGTTTCGGCATATGCGGGTCCTTTGCATGTCAAGGCACCGGCCGGGGCTGTATCGGGCGCCCCGCGATGGGGCGCCCTCAGGCGTCAGAAGGCGTCTGCGTCCAGCGCCATCACTGTCTCCGCGCCGCTTTCGATGCGGGCCAGGTGCAGTTTGGTCGCGGGCAGCCGCCGTGCCATATAGTACCGGCCGGTTGCGAGTTTCGTCTCATAGAACGCCGCGTCACCGGCCCCCGCGTCAAGCGCTTCCTGCGCCGCCTTGCCCATCCGGGCCCACATCAGGCCCAGGCACACGTGGCCGAACAGGTGCATGAAGTCATAAGAACCCGCCAGCGCCTGATTGGGGTCCTTCATGCCGCTTTGCATGAAGAACATGCCGGCCGCCTGCAGATCCTTGGAGGCCGCCTGCAGGGGCTTGATGAAGTCCTTGGTGAAATCTTCCGAGACGTCTTTGTTCTCCTGGCAGAAGCTCTTCACCATGTCGAAGAACGCCAGAACGTATTTGCCGCCGTGCTGGCCCAGCTTGCGGCCCACCAGGTCCAGCGCCTGCACGCCGTTTGCGCCCTCGTAGATCATCGCGATGCGGGCGTCGCGGGTGTATTGCGACATGCCCCATTCCTCGATGTAGCCATGGCCGCCATAGACCTGCTGCGCCTGCACGGTCATGTCATAGCCCTGGTCGGTCAGGAAGCCCTTGATCACCGGCGTCATCAGCGAGATCAGGCCGTCGGCATCCTTGTCGCCGGCGCGGTGTGCCTGGTCGATCAGGGTGGCGCCCCACAGCAGGAACGCGCGCGCGCCTTCGGCAAAGCTTTTCTGATCCATCAGCGAGCGGCGGATGTCGGGGTGCACGATCAGCGGATCGGCCGGGCCGTCCGGGTTCTTGGCACCGGTCACGTCGCGGCCCTGCAGACGGTCCTTGGCGTATTCCAGCGCGTTCTGATAGGCGGCCTCGGCCTGCGCCAGGCCCTGCATGCCGACGCCCACACGCGCCTCGTTCATCATGGTGAACATGGCGCGCATGCCCTTGTGCTCTTCGCCCAAGAGCCAGCCCACCGCACCGTCATAGTTCATCACGCAGGTGGAGTTGCCGTGGATGCCCATCTTCTCTTCGATCTTGCCGACCGAAACGCCGTTGCGCTCACCCAGGGAGCCGTCCTCGTTCACCAGGAACTTCGGCACGATGAACAGGGACACACCCTTGATGCCCTCGGGGCCGCCGGGGATCTTGGCCAGCACCAGGTGCACGATGTTTTCCGCCATGTCGTGATCGCCGGAGGAGATGAAGATCTTCTGGCCGGAGATGCGGAAGCTGCCGTCATCCTGCGGTTCCGCCTTGGTGCGCATCAGGCCCAGGTCGGTGCCGCAATGCGGTTCAGTCAGGTTCATGGTGCCGGTCCACTGGCAGCTGACCATATTCGGCAGATAAGTTGCCTTCTGCTCGTCGGTGCCATGCGCCAGGATCGCCGAGGCCGCGCCATGGGTCAGGCCCTGGTACATGGTGAAGGCCTGGTTGGCGGCCGAGAAGAACTCGCCCACCGCGGTGCCGATCACATAAGGCATGTTCTGGCCGCCGAACTCTTCCGGCATGTCGATGCCCGGCCAGCCGCCTTCCTTGACCTGCTCAAAGGCGTCCTTGAACCCTTTGGGGGTGTAGACCACCCCGTTTTCCAGGCGGCAGCCTTCCTGATCGCCCACCACGTTCAGCGGGTGCAGCACTTCGCTGGCGATCTTGCCTGCTTCCTCCAGCACGGCGCCGGTGAAATCCGGCTCCAGTTCGGGGTAGCCGGGGATATCCTGGGCTGAGACCTTCAGGACATCATGCAGAATAAACTGGGCGTCTTTTGCGGGGGCTGTATAAGAAGGCATTAGGGTCCTCTTCGGGGGTCTTGTTGGACTTGATCAGGTGCCGGGCAGGCCGGCAGACGGGGCAGGGCGGCTGCTTATTCGGCAGCCTTTTTCTGGGCCCGCATTGAGGCGATCATCTTTTCACCCCAGGCGAGCTGGTCTTTCAGATCCTCGATGGCCTCGGTCAGCTCCTCGCGCTGGCGCTCCATGTCGTCGAGCCGGTCCTTGGCAATCTCGAATGTCTTGGTCAGCTGAGTCACCTGCTGGTCGCCGACATGGTACAGGTCCAGCAGCTGGCGGATTTCCTCCAGGCTGAACCCGAACCGCTTGCCGCGCAGAATCAGCTTCAGGCGGGCCCGGTCGCGCTTGGTGAACAGCCGCTTCTGGCCGTCGCGGATCGGGAACAGCAGTTCCTTGGCTTCGTAGAACCGCAGGGTGCGGGGCGTCACGTCAAAGGCCTCGCACATCTCGCGGATGGTCATGGTTTCTTCGGTCATCGTCGTCACTCTTACGGCTTGGTGCAGCACCAAGCTGGTCGCAGTTCGCGTTTCGATCAAGACTGACTTTACGTTTACGTAAGTTGTACGTTGCGTCACTTTGAGCGCGGCAGTAGTTCGCAAAACGAACATAATGTGACGTAACGTAGCGCTCGGGGGAAGGGGCATCAGGCCGCGTCCCCCGGCGGCCGGCAGGGCGGAAGGGGCGAATCTGCTGATCCGGATTCCCGCAAGCCGCGGGCGGCACCGCGCGGCACACCGGGCCGCCCCGCCAGGAGAGTGGCAGGGCTGCACCCGCGCGCAGGCGCGTGGCGGCTGAAAAATTTTCAAGAATTTGCAGGCGGCTGGCAGGTTTGCTGCGCCCTGCCAGACAGTGCAGCGCCAGTGCGCCGGCGCCGCGGGGGCTACTTCAGCAGTGCCTTGGTGCTGGCGCGCAGGGCGCTCAGCTCTTCAATGGCTTCGTTGATCTGTTCGCGCTGCTTTTCCAGCTCCGCCAGCTGGCGGTCGGCCATTTCCATAAAGGCGTGGTTCTGGGCGTCGTTGCCCTCTTCCTCATAGATCAGCAGCCACTGGCGGATCTCTTCCAGCTGAAAACCGAACTTGCGCCCGCGCAGGATCAGCTTCATCCGGGCACGCTCCCGCGCACCGTAATAGCGCGAGCGGCCCTCGCGGTCCGGCTGCAGCAATTCGATGTATTCATAATAGCGCAGCGTCCGCGGTGTCACGTCGAACTCAGCGCACATTTCCTTGAATGACAATTTGTTGTCGGTCATCCGTCTTCTCCCTTGGCGGGAACCTATGCACTTGCAGCGAACAGTGCAACCTCCGTGGCGGCACACTTGCGCTTTCGCCGGGCCGCAGCCAAAGATAGGGCAGAGATTTCAAAGGGACAGCCCCATGGCCGACAAGACCCAGCTCGCACGCCAGTTCATCGAAGCCATTCCCCATGCCAAGCAACTGGGCATGAAGCTGACGGAGATCGGCGACGGCACCGCAGAGATCCGGATGGCCTATGACGAAAAGCTGATCGGCGACCCGGCGACCGGGGTGATTCACGGCGGCGCGGTCTCAGCCCTGATGGACACATGCTGCGGCGCGGCGGTGATGAGCCACCCCTCGGCCCCCGGCGGCACCGCCACCATCGACCTGCGCATCGACTACATGCGGCCCGCCACGCCGGGCCAGGCAATCACCACCCGCGCCACCTGCCACCACATCACCCGCTCCGTCGCCTTTGTCCGCGCCGTGGCGATGGATGAGGACGCGGACCGTCCCGTGGCCACCGCCGCAGGCGCCTTTACCGTGGAGAAGAAGTTTTGAGCCGCCCCCGTCCCGAACCGATCCAGGTGGTCAAGCAGCGCCGCGATGCCGCGCTGTCGGCACTGGTGGATTCGGTGCCCTACATCCGCTTTCTGAACGTGACCTTCGACCGCCGCGGCGATGAGCTGACGGCGCAGCTGAACTTCGAGGACAAGCTGATCGGCAACCCGTTTCTGCCGGCCATCCACGGCGGCGTGACCGCGGCGTTCCTGGAGATCACGGCGATGATCACGCTCAACTGGTCGTTTCTGTGGCCGCGCATCGAATCCGGCGATCTGGACCCGGCCGAGATGGCCAAGGGCAACCTGCCGCGCCAGCCCAAGACCATCGACTTCACCGTCGACTACCTGCGCTCCGGCCTGCCGCGCGATGCCTATGCCCGCGCCCGGGTGAACCGTTCGGGGCGCCGCTATGCCTCGGTGCATGTGGAGGCCTGGCAGGACCACAAGGACAAGCTGTTTGCCCAGGCCACCGGCCATTTCCTGATGCCGCAGGACGCAAGCGGCGAAGGCTGATTTCATGACTAGCGCCGACACCGGGATCACCCACGCCCGGGTGCTCAGGATCGCCTTGCCGATTGTCCTGTCCAATGCCACCGTGCCCATCCTGGGCGCGGTTGACACCGGCGTGGTCGGCCAGATGGGGCAGGCCGCACCGATCGGCGCCGTCGGCATCGGCGCGGCGATCCTGGCGGCGGTGTACTGGATCTTCGGCTTCCTGCGCATGGGCACCACCGGCATGGCCGCTCAGGCGCGCGGGGCCGGGGACTGGGCCGAAACCGGAGCCCTGCTGATGCGCGGGCTGCTTCTGGGTTTTGCCGCAGGGGCTGTCTTTGTCATTACCCAAGCGGGCGTGTTCTGGGGCGCCTTTGCGCTGGCGCCTGCCAGTCCCGAGGTCGAAAGCCTGGCCCGCGCCTATCTGGAAATCCGCATCTGGGGCGCGCCCGCCACCATTGCGCTTTATGCCGTGACCGGCTGGCTGATCGCGGTGGAGCGCACCCGCGGCGTGTTTCTGCTGCAGGTCTGGATGAACGGGCTGAACATCGTGCTGGACCTGTGGTTCGTGCTGGGCTTCGGCTGGGGCGTCGAAGGAGTGGCCCTGGCCACGCTGATTGCCGAATGGACCGGGCTGGCGCTGGGGCTGTACCTGTGCCGCGATGCCTTTGCGGGCGAGCAGTGGCGCGACTGGGCGCGGGTGTTTGACGCGGCGCGGCTCAAGCGGATGGTGCAGGTGAATGGCGACATCATGGTGCGCTCGGTGCTGCTGACGGGGTCTTTCACTACTTTCCTGTTCATCAGCTCCGGCGTCGGCGACGTGAACCTGGCCGCCAACCAGATCCTGCTGCAGTTCCTGTCGGTCACTGCCTTTGCGCTCGACGGCTTTGCCTTTGCCGCCGAAGCCCTGGTGGGCGGGGCGGTCGGCGCCCGCGCCCGCGCCCGGCTGCGCCGGGCAGCGGTGATTGCCGCGCAATGGAGCACTGGCGGCGCGCTGCTGCTGGGGGCGGGGTTTGCCTTGGCCGGGCCTGCGGTGATCGACCTGATGGCCACCGCGCCCGAGGTGCGCGACGCGGGCCGTGCCTATTTGCTATGGGTGGTGCTGGCGCCGGTGCTGAGTGTTGCGAGCTACATGTTTGACGGCATCTATATCGGCGCCACCTGGACCCGCGAGATGCGCCGGGCGATGGTGCAGGCGGTCGGCGTCTACGTGCTGGCGCTGCTGGTGCTGGTGCCGGTGTTCGGCAATCACGGGCTTTGGGCGTCGCTGATGGTGCTGAACATCGCCCGCGGAGTGACCCTGGGCCTGCGCTATCCGCGGCTGGAGGCCCAGGTGGAGGCCTGAGCCGCCCGGAATTCCGCGGGAATTCCGGCCCGTTTTCCGGCGCGGAAAACAGGCGCTCCGCGCCAAAAAATCCTCGCAGGATTTTTGGCCGTTTCCCGCGCCGGGAAACGGTTACAGCAGCGCCTCAACCGCCTCGGTGGGCCGCCCGATCACAGCCTGGCCGTCCTTGATCGCAATCGGCCGCTCGATCAGGACCGGATGCGCGGCCATCGCCGCCAGCAGATCTTCCTCGGCGCTGTCCTTGCTCAGGCCCAGGTCCTTGAAGACCTTCTCGCCCGTCCGCATCATCTGAACCGCAGAAACGCCAAGCGCCGCCTGCACCGCCTTGATCTCCGCGACCGAAGGCGCATCCTGCAGGTAGAGCCGCACCTGCACGTCAGCGCCGCGTTCTTCCAGCAGCGCCAGACCTGCGCGGGATTTCGAACAGCGGGGGTTATGCCAGTAGGTGATCACAGCCAGTCCTTCCGTTTTGTTCCAACCGCTTGCGCCACATTGTCAAACCCGTCGCGGGCCAGCAATTCATCCAGACCGCGGGCAATGTCACCGGCCAGCGACAGCCCGCCATAGACCATGGCAGTGTAGAACTGCACGGCGCTGGCCCCGGCGCAGATCTTGGCATAGGCCTGCTCCGCGGTGCTGATGCCGCCGACACCGACCAGCGGCACGGTGCCGTCCAGAAGCTCCGACAGCTGCGCCAGAACCCGGGTGGATTTCTCAAACAGCGGCGCGCCGGACAACCCGCCGGCCTCATCCCTGTGGGCGCTGTGCAAACCGTCGCGCGACAGGGTGGTGTTGGTGGCAATCACCGCGTCGATGCCGGTTTCCACGGCGACGGCGGCGATGTCCTCGATCCCTGCACGGTCCAGATCCGGGGCGATCTTCAGGAACACCGGCACCCGTCGGCTGAGGCTGTTGCGGGTTTCAATGACGCCCGCCAGCAGCGCCGACAGTGCCGCCTTGCCCTGCAGGTCGCGCAGCTTCTCGGTGTTCGGGGAGGACACGTTGACCGTGGCGAAATCCAGATGCGCGCCGCAATGGGCCAGCACCTTGGCAAAATCCGCAGCGCGGTCGGCGCTGTCCTTGTTGGCGCCGAGGTTCAGCCCGATGACCGCATCGCTGGGCCGCTGCGACAGGCGCATGCCGATCGCCTCCATGCCCTCGTTGTTGAAGCCGAAACGGTTGATTGCCGCCTTGTCTTCGGTCAGGCGGAACAGGCGCGGCTTGGGGTTGCCGGGCTGCGGGCGCGGGGTGGCGGCGCCAACCTCGATGAAGCCAAAGCCGGACCTCGCCAGCGGCGCCAGCGCCTCGGCGTTCTTGTCATATCCTGCGGCGAGGCCCACCGGGTTCGGCAGCTCGATCCCCGCCAGCGTGGTCCTGAGCCGGGCAGAGGTGACCGGGCCGGGGGCCGGGGCCAGACCCATGGTCAGCGCCTTGATCGACAGCCCGTGCGCGGCCTCCGGATCAATCCGGTGCATTGCCGCCAGGGCCAGCTTCTCCGTCAGCTTCATGCCATCTCCTCGGGGAACTGATGCACGCCTTCCGCCAGCGGCAGCGGCTTGGCCCAGACCACATCGCTCATGCGGATATTGCGGTAAAGATGCGGGAACTCGGCGCCGCCGCGTGACACTTCCCATTTCAAATCGCCGCCCATCGCTTCCGCATCGCAGGCCAACAGGGTCAGCCCCTCGGCGCCGGCAAAGTGCTTGGCCGCGGTTTCCGCCGCCTGGGTGGCGGTGGAGAAATGGACGTAGCCGTCCGCAACATCAATCGGCGCGCCGGGCGTTTCGCCCTCGGCCTGCAGCGCGGCCCATTCGTCCGCCCGGAAAATCTTGTAAATCAGCATGAGCGCCTGATGCCCTGCGATTGCAGCGGAATCAAGGGGGATTGGAGGCGGGGCGGCTGGTCACGCTGACGCAAGGGGAGGCGGCAGGCCGGCTTTTCCCCTTTGACCGGCGCGGGCTTTGGGCGCAGGCTCTCTCTAAAACAGAACAACGGGAGCGCTCCTCATGATTGCACGCATTCTCACGTCGGTTGCAGCCCTGGCCCTGACCGCCGGTGCAGCGGCGGCCGAGTACAGGCTGACCATCCTGCACACCAACGACTTTCATTCGCGGTTTGAGCCGATCAACAAATACGACAGCACCTGCGATGCCGAGGATCAGGCCGAGGGGAAGTGTTTCGGCGGCACCGCGCGGCTGGTGACAGCGATTGCGGACGCGCGGGCGCGGGCGGAGAATGCGATCCTTGTCGATGGCGGCGACCAGTTCCAGGGCTCGTTGTTCTATACCTATTACAAGGGCAAGGCCGCGGCGGAGTTCATGACCAAGCTGGGCTATGACGGGATGACCGTCGGCAACCATGAATTCGACGACGGGCCGGAGGTTCTGCGCGGCTTCATGGATGCGGTGGGGTTTCCGGTGCTGATGTCCAATGCGGATGTGTCCGCGGAACCGGCGCTGGCGGATGTGCTGAAGAAATCCACCGTGATCGAGCGCGGCGGCGAGAAGATCGGCCTGATCGGCCTGACACCGGAGGACACGCATGAACTGGCAAGCCCCGGCAAGAACGTGCAGTTCTCCGACCCCGTGGCGGCGGTGCAGGCGGAGGTGGACCGGCTGACCGCCGACGGGGTGAACAAGATCGTGGTCCTCAGCCACTCCGGCTATGGCGTCGACCAGCGGGTGGCGGCGGAGACCACAGGGGTGGATGTGATCGTGGGCGGGCATTCGAACACCTATCTGTCCAACACCTCGGACAAGGCTGTTGGACCGTATCCGACCGTGGTGAACGGGGTGCAGATCGTGCAGGCCTATGCCTATGGCAAGTTCCTGGGCGAGCTGAACGTGACCTTCGACGACGCGGGCAATGTGATCCGCGCGGACGGCGAGCCCCTGATTATGGATGCCGCCGTCAGTGAAGATGCGGCCACGCTGGACCGGATCGCGGAACTGGCGCAGCCGCTGGACGAGATCCGCAACAAGGTGGTTGCTGAAGCGGCGGAACCCATCGACGGCAGCCGCGATGTCTGCCGCGTGCAGGAGTGCCAGATGGGCAATCTGGTGGCCGATGCGATGCTGGACCGGGTCAAAGATCAGGGCGTGACCATTGCCATCGCGAACTCCGGCGGCATCCGGGCCAGCCTGGATGCGGGCGAAGTCACGATGGGCGAGGTGCTGACCATCCTGCCGTTCCAGAACACGCTGTCGACCTTTGAGATTGACGGCAAGACGCTGGTCGAGGCGCTGGAGAACGGTGTCAGCCAGGTGGAGGACGTCAAGGGCCGCTTCCCGCAGGTGGCGGGGCTGACATTCAGCTGGGATGCTTCTGTGGCTCCGAACGCGGGCCGGGTCAAGGAGGTGCTGGTGGCGGAGGGCGCGGGTTTTGTGCCGATTGATCCGGCCAAGACCTATGTGGTGGTGACCAACGACTACGTCCGCAACGGCGGCGACGGCTATGCGATGTTCGAAGGCGACGACAAGAACGCCTATGACTTCGGCCCCGACCTGGCGGATGTGCTGGCGGAGTATCTGGCGGCGCAAGGCCCCTATACTCCCTATACCGACGGGCGGATTGCGCTGGTGAAATAGGCCGCGGCGCATAGGTCCGGACCGGACCCAATGTTTCGCGCGCGAAACATTCGGGCAGGAGGGCTGCCGCATTAATTTTAGCGACTGGTAACCTTCGCCGGCCCTTCGTTAACGG
Organism: Leisingera aquaemixtae; assembly: GCF_006740765.1. Classification (GTDB taxonomy): domain Bacteria; phylum Pseudomonadota; class Alphaproteobacteria; order Rhodobacterales; family Rhodobacteraceae; genus Leisingera; species Leisingera aquaemixtae. The sequence continues at coordinate 1,806,263 of NZ_CP041159.1, read as the reverse complement.
GCTGGCGGGGGCTTTCGCACGGTCAGAACGCGTGGCAGAATACGGCCATGGACCACCCGCTGATCGACCTCATCAATGCCCGGATCGAAGCCGCCGAGAAGGACGGCGCCTTTTATAATCTGCAGGGCGCGGGCAAGCCGCTGCCGCAATGCGACGACCCGGAGAATGCGCTGGTCAACCGGCTGGTGCGTGAGAGCGGCGGGGTGCCGGAGTTCGTCAGCCTGTCGCGCGAGTTGCAGCGCTTGCGGGCGGAGCTGCAGGAGACCGGCGACCGCAGCCGCCGGCAGGAGATCCTGAAAGAGATGTCGATGATGGATGCGCGGATTGAGATCGCGCGCAAGGCCTACACCAAGTAGCCGCCGTTACCCTTTGATTTCCGGCCAGATTTCCGGATCCAGCCCGCCAATGAAGGGCGCCAGGACATCGGCGTATTTCTCCCATTTGCCGATCGAGCGGGTGTGCGCAGTCTGCCTTACCTGGGTGTTCGACAGCGTCAGAACCTGGCCCTCGTGCCGTTCCGGGTGGGCCATGTCCTCGACCCACTCCAGTCCGCAGAAGTCCGCGAGCTTGCGGCTTTCGCCCTCGATATCAGACACGAAGTCTTCGTAGCGCAGGTCATAGATCCGGCCCGGCATCACCTGCCGCCAGTGCTGCATCAGCCGGCCATAGAGGTTGAAGCGGTGCGCCATGGCCTTCAAATCATAGGCATAGGTGAGCGAGCTGCCGGAGAAATAGCCGCGCCAGATCGACAGCGCCACGTCGCGCGGGTCGCGGCAAAGATGAACAAACCGTGCATCCGGGTAGGCGGTGCCAAGGTGGCCCAGCAGACGGTAATTGTCGGGCATCTTATCGACATAGGCCGCCGTGCCTTCGGGCATATCGGGCAGGCGGCTGATGTCCTCGGCCACGAAATTGCGGGCGGCCTCGGGCGTGAAGTCCTGATCCCTGTCCAGATAGGGATACAGCAGGAAGGCCGGCACGCCGCGTTCGCCCAGCGGGAACACATCGGGGTGCAGGCCGATCACGGTTTCCGTGAGGGTGGTGCCGGAGCGCGGCATCCCCACCACATAGATCGGGCGCGGGCCGTCCGGCGCGGTGTCCACCGGGGTGACCGCCTCCGGGAAGGCGGCCATGATGCGGGTGAACTGGCGCTCGCTTTCCTCGTAGTCATAGGGCGTCTGGGCGGCCATGCAGGCGTTCGCCTCGTCGTTATGGGCGGCGAAGGCCTCCTTGTCGCCGGCCTGATCGGCAATACGGGCGAGGGCGAAACTGGCGTTGGCGCGGTCGAGGGAGCGGGGCGCGGCGGATTTCAGTGCCTTCTGCGCGATGGGGAGCAGCTCCACGTTCTGCTCGCGGCTGCTGATGCGGGCCAGCATCTCCAGCACCTGGGTGTCCTTGGGGTCCAGTTCCAGCAATGCCAGGCAGTGTTCGCGCGCGGCGGCGGTTGCGCCGTTGGAAATCAGCTGGCTGGCTAGGCGCCGGCGCGCCTCCACGTTCTGGGGGGCCACGGCAACCGCTTTTTGGGCGGCCTCGGTGGCCTCGTCCTGGCGCATCAGCCGGGCGAGCAGCAGGCTGGCGTTCTGCAACGCGTCGGCGTCGTTGGGGTTCACCTTGAGCGCGGCCTGATAGTCCGCCAGCGTCGCCTTTTCATCGCCCAGCGTGTTCCAAGCGGTGGCGCGCAGCCGCAGCATCCGCGGCTGGCGCGGGTCGCGGGCCAGCGCGGCGGTGGCGGTTTCGATCGCGGCCTCGGCGTCGTTCATCACCAGATGCGCCTGCGCCTGCAGATAGAGTGCCGCCTGATCGCCGGGCTGGTCCTTCAGCACCCGCTCCAGCAGCTTCATTGCCGGTTCGCCCTGCTGCAGGAACAAAAGCGTCTGCGCCAGGTTCTTGCGGGCGTCGTGAAAGCCGGGGGCCAGCGCCAGCGCCTTTTTGAAATAGGGCACGGCATCGCGGTGCTTGCCCAGGCCGGACAGGGAGATGCCGGCGATATTGGGGAAATCCGGGTGGCTCTTGTGCCGTTTCATGCCGCCCTTGGACTGCTTCAGCGCCTGTTTGAACTTGCCCTGGTTGAGAAAACCCAAGGCGGACTGGAGATCGTTCTGGAGAGTCATGAGGCCTATCTATCATCCTGTCAGGGCGGCTGAAAATCCTGCGCCGCGGGAGGCTTTGCAAATGCGCCGCAGCCTGGGTTAGAAATCAGCATGTGCGGACGATTTGCCATAACCCTGCCCAGTGATGCAATGGCGCAGCTGTTTGCGGCGCAGCCTGCCAACGATCTGCCGAAGGTGCCGAACTTCAACGTCTGCCCGACCAATCCGGTGCATGCGGTGCAGGCGGGCGAGGGCGGGCGGCAGCTGGTTGCCATGCGCTGGGGGTTCCTGCCGCATTGGTACAAGACGCATACCGCCGGGCCGCTGCTGATCAACGCGCGGGCAGAGACGATTGCGCAAAAGCCTGCCTTTGCCGCCGCAGCCCGCGAACGGCGCTGCCTGATCCCGGCCAGCGGCTTTTACGAATGGACCAAGGCGGAGGGCGGCGCCCGGCTGCCCTGGTACATCCATCGCAGCGATGGCGCACCGATCGCCTTTGCCGCCGTCTGGCAGAGCTGGGGCGCGGACGATCCGGTCAAGACCTGCGCCATTGTCACCACCGCCGCCAACCAGGGGCTGTCGGCGATCCACCACCGGATGCCGCTGATCCTGGAGCCGGAGGACTGGGGCAAATGGCTGGGCGAGGAGGGCCATGGCGCCGCGGCGCTGATGCAGCCAGGGGCGGAGGGCGTGCTGGACTATCACCGGGTTGATCCGGCGGTGAACTCCAACCGGGCTGAGGGGCCGGAGCTGATCGAGCCGTTTGAGGCGGGCGATACCCCGCGCGGCCGCCTGATCTGAGCGCTTATTCGGCGGCCTGGCTGCTGGGCAGGTCGCGCTGCGGCGCCCGGCTCAGCTCATTGGCGGCAAGCGTTGCCTTGCGCAGCAGGGCCACGAAGGTCTCCTGCTCCGCCGCGGTGAGGCCGGTGAAAATCGCGGGCTGGGCGGCCCGGACCACCGGCAGGATCCGCTCCAGCAGCGCCTCGCCGTCGCGGGTCAGGCTGACCTCGCGGGCGCGGCGGTCGGCAGCGGACACCCGGCGTGCCACCAGCCCCTTGTCCACCAGCCGGTCCACCACCTTGCCCAGCGTCGCGCGGTCATAGGCGATGAGGCCCGCGACAGAGGCCTGGTCGATGCCCGGATGGCGGCGGATGGCGGCCATGGCGGAAAACTGCACCGGGGTCAGGTCGATGCCTTCGGCCGCCATCCGCTCCATGAACTGGGCGACGGAGATCTGGTGCAGCCGCCGGATCAGGTGGCCGGGCAGCGCGTGAATGTCCAAAGGGTCGGTGTCCATCGGTCCTGGTCCTTGCCGCTGTGGCGCCGCGGGGCTTCTGCCCGGGCCGGTCTGTTCGCTCCGTTTTGCCTTACTGCCCTGTGCGCAGTGCGCGCAAGTATTATTGCCGCAGGCCGGCCGTTTGCGGCTTTTCCTTGCGCATGGGGCGCGGTAGGCATGGGCCATGGCGCTGACATTCACATCCCTGCGAGAGTTTTATGCCCACGGGTTCGACACGGTGATCGACGTGCGCAGCCCGGCGGAATATGCCGAGGACCACGTGCCGGGCGCGATCAATCTGCCGGTGCTGGACAACGAGGAACGGGCAGAGGTCGGCACCATCTATGTGCAGGACAGCCCTTTCAAGGCGCGCAAGCTGGGGGCGGCGCTGGTGTTCCGCAATGCCGCAAACCACATCGAGCAGAGCCTGAGCCACCACGAGGGCAGCTGGAAACCCCTGGTCTATTGCTGGCGCGGCGGCCAGCGGTCGGGGTCGTTCACCTGGATGCTGCAGCAGATCGGCTGGCGCGCCGAGGTGGTGCAGGGCGGCTATCAGAGCTACCGCCGGCTGGTGAATGCGGCGCTCTATCAGACCGCGCTGCCGCACCGGCTGGTGGCGCTGGACGGCTATACCGGATCGGCCAAGACCGAGGTGCTGAAACGCGCAGGACAACTGGGCGTGCAGGTGCTGGATCTTGAGGGGCTGGCCAATCACCGCGGCTCGCTCTTGGGAGACATGCCGACGCCGCAGCCCTCGCAGAAAGGCTTTGAATCCGCCTTGGCAGGCGCGCTGATGAAACTGGACCCGGCCCGGCCGGTGCTGGTGGAGGCGGAGTCGAGCAAGATCGGCCAGCGGATCATTCCGCCCGCGGTCTGGGATGCGATGAAGCAGGCCCCCAGGATCGAACTGCAGGTGCCGGTGGCGGCACGCTGCCGCTATCTGGTTGAGGCCTACGACGACATCCTGTCGGACGCGGACCGGCTGCGCGAGAAACTGGGGCCGCTGCGTGCCCACCGCTCCGGCGCGGTGGTGGATGGCTGGTTCGCCAGCATCGAGGCCGGGGACAAGGCTGGCCTGACCGAAGCGCTGATGGTGGAGCATTACGATCCCGCCTACCGCAAATCCCGGACCGCGATCGGGGCGGAGGTTGCGGCGACGGTGGAAGCGAATGCGCTGGATGATGCGGGGCTGAATGCGGCTGCCGCGCAGGTGGCTGAGGTCATGTCTGGTCTTTGACAGAAGTTCTCCCGCCCGCCGCCGGGGCCTCTGCGAGGCCCCGCGCCCGTTGGGCGTGGCGCTGCGCTGGCGCGCAGCGGGTCATGCGCTGAGAGTGATGGCACCGGCCCCTTCTGTCACCTTGCCGATGAGGGCCGCCGGGTATCCGGCGGCGCGCAGCTGCTCCAGCAGCGGTTCAGCCTGATCTGCGGCCACCGCTGCCAAGAGCCCGCCCGCGGTTTGCGGGTCAAACAGCAGATCCTGCCAGCCGGTGGTTTTCAGCTCCGGCAGCGCCGCCTGGTTGGCGGCCAGCAGCGAGGAGCGGATGCCGCTGTCTGCCAGGTCCGCGGCGCCTTGCATCAGGGGCACCTGGGCGGTGAACACCTCCGCGCCTGTGCGCGACGCCTCGCAGATGCCGAGCAGATGGCCGAGCAGGCCAAATCCGGTCACGTCGGTCATCGCATGGGCGTCCTGCAGGATACGGGCAGCCTCGCCCTGCGGCTGGCTCATCTGTTCCAGTGCCGCGGCCACCCAGCCGCCATCGGCTTCGCCTGCCATTTCGGCGGCCATCAGCACGCCGGAGCCGAGGGGCTTGGTCAGAAGGAGCGCATCGCCCGGTTTGGCGCCGGCGAGGGTGATGGCGGGGCGGGGGCAGAGGCCGGTGACGGTAAAGCCCACGGTCAGCTCATCGCCCAGCGAGGTGTGGCCGCCGATGATGGCGGCGCCGGCCGCGTGCATGACTTCCGTGGCGGTGGCCATGATTTCCTGCAGGGTGCGGCTTTGCAGTGCGGGCGACATCCGCGGCAGGATCAGGTTGGCGGTGGCCGCCTGCGGCTCAGCGCCCATTGCCCAGATGTCCCCCAGCGCGTGCACGGCAGCGATGCGGGCCATGATCACCGGATCATTGGTGAAGCTGCGCAGGTGGTCGGTGCTGATCACCTGTTTGACGCCGCCGGTGGTCAGCAGGGCGGCGTCGTCGCCGGGCAGCGGCGTGATGTCCGCGCGCTCCGACGTGCCAAGGCCCGCGAGCGTGCCGAGCAGCGCGCCGCGCCCGACCTTGGCGCCGCAGCCGCCGCACAGGGGCTTGTCCCCCAGCGCCTCCTCCATGCCCAGCGTGTGCTCGGCGGGCAGAGGCGGCGCATCCATCGCGGGCAGGTCGCGGAATTTCTCCATGAAGGCCTGGTCGATGCGGTCTTTCCAGCTCCACATCAAGGGACCGGCCAGCGTGGTGCCGAACCGCTCCCCCAGGGCTTCCCTGGCGCCCATGGAGATCAGTTTCAGGTAGTCCTTCTGCGGGCTGTACTTGCGCAGCGGATCGCCGGTCAGGGTGCTGCGCAGGTTGTGATAGAGCACCGGCGCCTGGCGCACCGCATAGACGCCGGCCTTGGGGCGCGGGGCAAAGTCCATATGGGCGCAGTCGCCTGCGGCAAAGACATTCGGCACAGAGCTTTGCAGGGTTTCGCCGATCCGGATGAAGCCGTCTTGCAGGTCAAGCCCGCTGTCCGCGAGCCAGCCGTAGGGGCGGGCGCCGGCGGCTCCGGTGGTGAAATCCGACAGCACCTCGCGGCCGTCCTGCAGAACGAGATAGCCGTCCTCGACCCGTTCGACCGGCGCGTTCTCCTCCAGCCGGACGCCGTGTTCGACCAGGGCGCGCAGGAGCTTCTGGCGGGCGGTCTCTCCGATCGCGCGCAAGGCTTGGTCGCTGTCGATCAGCGTCGCCTGGGCCAGCCGGCCGCGGGATTTGAGGGCATAGGCCATGGCCAGGATCAGCTCCGCGCCGGCAACCCCGCCGCCGATCACGGCGGCATGGGCAGGGCCGCTGCCGTCGCGGAAGGCGGCCCACCGGGCGGCAAAGCGGCCGAGCGGCTTGGCGGGGATGCCGTGTTCGGCAAAGCCCGGCAGATCCGGCATGGCGGAGGTGATGCCGATGTCGATGGAGGCCACGTCATAGGCTATCGGCGGGCGGCCCGGCACATGCACCAACTGGGCTGCGGTGTCGATATGCTCCGCCGCGCCCAGCACCACACGGGCACCGGCAAAGCGGGCGAGCCGCACCAGGTCGATGTCCAGCTCCGCGCGTGCGTAATGGCCGGCCACAAAGCCGGGCAGCATCCCGGAGTAGGGCGCGGCGGGGCCGGGATTGATGACCGTCAGCCGGGCGCCAGGCAGGGGGCGCATCCCCCATTTGCGCAGCACCAGCGCGTGGGTGTGGCCGCCGCCGATCAGCACCAGATCGCGGGTGAGCGGCAATCGGGAGGAGTCCATATGCTGTCCTGTCTTTGCAGCGGGCCTGTTTCGGGCTGGGGCCTGCGCTTATTGCGCGGCGTCCGGGCGGCCTGCGGTTCTGCGTTCCTCGTCCTCCGGCTTGTCATGGGTGGCCCAATGGTCATCCTCGCCCGCCGGGGGCATGGTTTCGCGGGTTTCTTGCCGGTGAATATGCACCTTGGCAATGAAATTCGCGGTGATCGGCGCGGTCAGGAACAGGAACAGGGTGATCATCAGCTCATGGATCGAGACATATTCCTCGAACACCGCCGCATGCAGCAGAGAGGCCAGCAGCACCCCGCCGACCCCCAGTGTGGTGGCCTTGGTGGGCGCGTGCAGACGCGACATCGGATCGTTGAGCTTGATCAGCCCGAAGGAGCCGACGATGCCGAAGACGCCGCCCATGACCAGAAACGCGGCAACAAGGAATTCAAACAGGCTTGCCATCTTGTCCCCTCACTCGATGATGTTGCCGCGCAGGATGAAGCGCGCATAGGCCACGGTGGAAACAAAGCCGAGCATGGCGATGATCATCGCAGCCTCAAAGAAGATCTCGGTCCCCAGCGCGAGGCCGTAGAGGACCATCAGGGCGATGGCGTTGATGAACATGGTATCGAGCGCCAGGATACGGTCGGCGATATCCGGAGCGGTGACGATCTTCCAGAGGTTCATCAGCATCGCCAGGGCGAAGCAGGCAAAGGCGAAATAGGCAGCGTTTTCGATCATTCGAAGATCTCCATCAGCCGGCGCTCATAGCGCTGTTTGATCTCGTCGCGCACCGCATCCGGGTTGGGCGCGTCCAGGCAGTGGACCAAGAGCGCGTGGCCTGCGTCCGAGATATCCGCCGACAGGGTGCCGGGGGTCATGGTGATGGTGCCGGCCAGGGCGGTGATCGCCTCGGGCGTTTTCAGGTCCAGCGGGATGGTGATCCAGTTGGGGCGGCGGTCGGCGTTGGGTTTGAACAGCACGATGCGGGCGACGATGATATTGGCCTGCACGATGTCCATCAGCACGACAAGGATGTATTCCGCAATCTTCAGCGGCTTGCCGAGCCGCGGCCGGTTGGGCCAGTAGGGCTGGGTGAAGAACGGGATCAGCACCCCCAGCATAAAGCCGAAGAGCAGCGAGTTCAGCGACCAGCCGTTGACCAGCAGCAGCCAGGTAAGAGTCAGCAGCAGCGTGAGATAGGGGTGCGGCAGCAGCCGTCTGAGCAGTTTCATTCCGCCTCCTCCCCAAGCACGGTAGCAATATAGGCCTGCGGCTGAAAGAGCTGCGCTGCGGTGGCCTCGGCATAGCGGGTGGCAGGGCCCGCAAACACGGTGAGCGCCACCAGCCCCGCCAGCAGCCCGAAGCAGGCCACAAACGGCAGCTGCGCGGGCCGGGCGGCCGGGGTCTGCTGCGGCGGTTCGGCGCTGGTATCGGTGTTCTCCTGCGGCAGGCCGTGGCCTTTCCAGAACAGCAGCGAGCCTGCGCGTGCCATGCCGATGATGGTGATCAGCGAGCCGGTCAGGATCACCGCCCAGATCCAGGTGGCAAGCTCGGAGCCGCGGGTGGCATCCAGCACCAGCAGCTTGCCCAGGAAGCCCGACAGCGGCGGCATCCCCGCCAGCGCGATGGCGGCGGCAAAGAACAGCGCCGAGATCAGCCCGGTCTGCGGCATCGGCAGCTGCGGCAGGATCCAGCCGCCCTGCCGCTCCATCACCAGATCGGCGACCAGGAACAGCAGCGCTGCCGCCAGGGTGGAATGCACCAGGTAATAGAGCGCGGCGGCGGTGGCGGTCTGGGTGAACAGCGACACCGCGATCAGCAGCGTGCCCATCGAGGCGATGGCGCCGAAGGCGGCCAGGCGGCCGATCTTGTTGGATCCCAGCACGCCCACCGCGCCGGCAATCAGCGTCAGCAGCGCCGCGGGCAGCAGCCAGTTTTCGGTCAGCCCGGCGGTCGCCGCGACCTCAGGCCCGAAGACCAGCGTGTACATGCGCAGGATCGAATAGGCGCCGACCTTGGTCATGATGGCAAACAGCGCCGCGACCGGCATCGGCGCATTGGCATAGGCCGAGGGCAGCCAGAAATGCAGCGGCAGCAGCGCCGCCTTGATGGCAAAGACCAGCAGCAGCATCACCGCGCCGGCCCGCAGCAGGGCGGTATCCTCCGCCGGGATCTGCGCGACTTTCACGGCGAGGTCGGCCATGTTCAGGGTGCCGGTCACCGAATAGAGCGTGCCGAGCGCAAACAGGAACAGGGTCGAGCCCAGGAGGTTGAACACCACGTACTGCACCCCGGCCTGGAACCGTCGGGTGCCGCCGGAGTGGATCATGAGGCCGTAGGAGGCGATCAGCAGCACCTCGAAGAAGACGAACAGGTTGAAGGCGTCGCCGGTCAGGAAGGCGCCCATGATGCCCATCAGCTGGAACTGGAACAGCGCGTGGAAGTTGCTGCCGCGGGTGTCCCAGCCCGACCCGATGGCATAAAGCAGCACCGGCAGCGCCAGCAGCGAGGTCAGCACGATCATCATCCCCGACAGCCGGTCCAGCACCAGCACGATGCCAAAGGGTGCGGGCCAGTCGCCGAGTTCATAGACCTTGACGGTGCCGTCCGCCGCCTGCGCGGCCAGGGCCAGGGTCACGCCGGCCAGCAGCACCGCGCTGGCGACCGAGAATATCCGCTGCAGGTCCAGGTGGTGGCGCAGCACCATGATGATGAACGGCGCGACCAGGGCAGGCAGCACCACCGGCGCGATCAGAAGGTGCTGCATCATGCGTCCTCTCCTGCGCCTTCCGCCTCAGCGGGCAGGGCGGTGCGGTCATCGCGGGAGGACAGGAAGGCCCCCAGCGCGATCATCACCACCACCGCGGTCATGCCGAAGGAGATCACGATGGCGGTCAGCACCAGCGCCTGCGGCAGCGGATCGGTATAGGCGACCTCCTCGTACTTGTTGAGGATCGGCGGCGCGGCGGTCATCAGCCGTCCGGAAGCAAACAGGAAGACGTTCACCGCATAGGTGATCAGCGACAGGCCCAAGATCACCGGGAAGCTGCGGCGGCGCAGGATCAGATAGATGCCGGCCGCAGTTAGGATGCCCACGGCCGAGGCGACGAGAAGTTCCATGCTTATCCCTCCGTCCCGGTCTTGGCCGCGTCCTCGCGGGCCGGGTTGATGTCCATCGCGTGTTCAGAGCTGATCCCCGGCTGCCAGGCAAAGCGCGACAGGCTTTCAAGCGCCAGCAGCACCGCGCCGACCACGGCCAGGAAGACGCCAAGGTCGAAGAGCGCCGCAGTGGCCCATTCGAACTCCTCCAGCGGCGGCCATTGAATGTAGCCGAAAGCGCTGGTCAGGAACGGCATCCCGTTGAACCAGGCGCCCATGCCGGTGGCGGCGGCGATCAGCACGCCGGAGCCGATGATGGCGTGGTACGGGTAGCGCTGCCGCTCCGTCGCCCAGGCAAAGCCGGAGGCCATGTACTGCATGATGATCGCAATCGCCGCGACCAGCCCGGCGATGAAGCCGCCGCCCGGCAGGTTGTGGCCGCGGAAGAAGATATAGGCCGCCACCATCAGTGCCAGCGGCATCATCACCCGGGTCGCCACCACCATCATCAGCGGGTGGCTGTCGCCTGCCCGCGGCAGGTCCGGCTCGCGGTTCAGAAGGTAGGCCCGCACGCGGGAGCCCAGCACCGCCTCGGTCAGGGCAAAGATCACCATGGCGGCGATGCCCAGCACGATGATCTCGCCAAAGGTGTCATAGCCGCGGAAATCGACCAGGATCACGTTCACCACATTGGTGCCGCCGCCGCCCTTGTAGGAATTGGCGAGGTGGAAGTCGGAGATGGTCGGGAAGGCGAAGTCGCGCATCAGCAGCGCATAGATCAGCCCGCCCGCGCCAAGCCCCGCGACCACCGCAATCGCGCCGTCGCGCATACGGGTCAGCACCGGGGTTTCGGCCGGGGTTTCCTTGGGCATGAAGTTCAGCGCCAGCAGCATCAGGATGATGGTGACCACCTCGACCGAGATCTGGGTCAGCGCCAGGTCGGGCGCCGAGAGGTAATTGAACGCCATAGAGACCACCAGGCCCACCACGCCGATCAGCACCAGCGACAGCAGCCGGTTGCGGTGTTTCACCACGATGAACAGCGTGGCCACCACCAGGGCGAACCAGCCGGTCACAGGCAGCAGGCCGGGCTGTTGCAAGGCGCGCGTCGGCGCGCCCAGGGTGCCGCCGCGATAGGCCAGGTAGGCAATCACCACGGTAAAGGCGACCATCACTGCGGAATACCGGGTGAGGGCGCCGTTGTGCAGGCTGCCGGTCACTGCCTGGCTGAGGCGGGTGAAGGCGCCGATCAGCCCCTCGAAGATCACCTTGGCCTCGGGCCGCGGGGCCGCGTCCCAGGCGCGGGACAGCGGCTTGTGCAACGCCAGCAACACCGCGCCGCCGATCACCGCAGCAATCGACATGTAGAGCGCCGGGGTCAGCCCGTGCCACAGTTTGAGCGAGTAATAGGGCAGCTTCTCTCCGCCGATCACCGCGCTGGCGGCGGTGGCCACCATCGGGCCTGCGATCTTGGCCGAGGCAAGGCCGATCAGCACCACCAGCAGCACCAGGAAGGCGGGGCCGATCCACATGCCGGTGCCCGGGTCATGCGGGTGGCCGGGGTAATCCTCGCGCTTGGGGCCAAGGAAGACATGGGCGATGAAGCGGAAGGAATAGGCCGCCGAGAACACCGCGGCGGCGGTGACCAGCGCGGGCACGATCAGATGCGAGCCGTTCCAGAGGGTGTGGGTGGCTTCCTCCAGCATCATCTCCTTGGACAGGAAGCCGTTCAGCGGCGGGATGCCCGCCATCGACAGCGCCGCCACCGTGCCGATGGTGAAGGTTACGGGCATCAGGTGGCGCAACCCGCCCAGACGCTTGATGTCGCGGGTGCCGGCCTCGTGGTCGACAATGCCCGCGGTCATGAACAGCGCCGCCTTGAAGGTGGCGTGGTTGATGATGTGGAACACCGCGGCGACCGCGGCGAACTTGGTGCCGAACCCCAGGAGCATGGTGATCAGGCCCAGGTGGCTGACGGTGGAAAACGCCAAGAGCGCCTTGAGGTCGTCCTTGAACAGGGCAATCACAGCGCCCAGCAGCATGGTGACGAGGCCGGTGGTGGCAACGATGTAGAACCATTCCGGCGTGCCGGCCAGAACCGGCCAGAGGCGGGCCATCAGGAACAGGCCGGCCTTCACCATGGTGGCGGAGTGCAGATAGGCCGACACCGGCGTCGGCGCCGCCATCGCGTGCGGCAGCCAGAAGTGGAAGGGGAATTGCGCCGATTTGGTGAAGGCACCGATCAGGATCAGGATCAGCGCCGGCAGGTACAGGTGCGAGGACTGAATAGCCTCTTTGTTCTGCAGGATCACGCTGAGGTCATAGGAGCCTGCGATATGGCCCAGCAGCAGCATCCCCGCGATCATCGCCAGCCCGCCGGAGCCGGTCACGGCCAGCGCCATGCGGGCGCCCTGGCGGCCTTCGGGCAGGTGCTTCCAATAGCCGATCAGCAGGAAGGAACTGAGCGAGGTAAGCTCCCAGAACACCAGCAAAAGCAGGATATTGTCGGACAGAACGATGCCAACCATCGCGCCCTGGAACAGCAGAAGGTAGCTGTAGAACTGACCCATCGGGTCTTCGCGCGACAGGTAGAAACGGGCGTAGAGGATGATCAGGAGGCCGATGCCGAGGATCATCGCCGCAAACAGGAAGCCCAGCCCGTCGAGGAAGAAATGGGCGTTGAGGCCAAGGGCGGGCAGCCAGTCCACGGCGGCAAACACCGTCTCGCCGCGGAAGATGGCGGGGATATGCAGCATCAGCCCGGTGAAGGCGAGGAACGTGGTCAGCCCGGCGGCCGAAGCCGCGGCATTGCGTCCGGCGCGGATCAGCAGCGCTGGAAAGACGGCTCCGAGAAAGGGCAGGGCCGCAATCAGGAATAGGGACACGTGCAGGTCTCCTGTCGGGTTGGCGCGTCGTTATTTTTTTAGTCCAGTGCTAAGCAATTTTTCAGCACAGAACCACCCCCGCCGCCCCGGATACCGTAAGAATGCCGCAGTTCCGGGACAGATTTGGTACGATTGTTGCGCCTATATTTGGGCGGCTTGCGCGCAATAACAAGAACTTGACTGGCCTAAGCTGGGCATTTCTGGTGATTGGAGGCTGCCAAGCTGCTAAATCTGGGGCGGGATCACAATCCAGCGGCGGCAAACCGAACAGCGGAGGCACCATGGCCGGGTCACAGGCGGACAATTCAACCCTGACGCGGCGGCTGATGCTGCTGGGCGGGGCCGCGGCGGCAGGCGGCTTTGGCTACTGGTGGCACCGCCGCCAGCCGCCCGCGCATGATCAGCCGCGGCTGACGGCGGCAGAGGCGTTTGCGGCGGCCCGGGACGGCGGCATCATCCTGGTGGATATCCGCACCCCGCAGGAATGGCGCGCGTCCGGGGTGCCGGTGGGCAGCCATCAGATCGACATGCGGCGCGGGGATTTCATGGCGGCCCTGCAGGCGGTGGCGGGGCCGGACCGCGCGGTGCCGGTGGCGCTGATCTGCGCCCGGGGCGTGCGCTCGGCGCGGCTGACGCTGGCGCTGGCAGAGGCGGGTTTCACCAATGTGATCGACGTGCCCGAAGGCATGCTGGGCTCTGCCGCGGGGCCGGGCTGGATCGCGGGCAACCTGCCGGTGGCGCGGTGGCAAGGATGACAGCAGCCTTGAAAGCGGACGCTCTGGCGTCTTGACGGCGGCGGCAGCGGTGCTGTTCGGCGGCGGCCGTGCGGTGCCCGGGTGGGGCGAAGCGGGCAGGCTGGCGGATGGGGCCGGGGATCCGCCGCCGGTGCGCTGACGTCGCCGGGTCATCACTAGGGGATGCAGGGCGCTCCCGCCCCTTTGGCGCGCACATCAGGGATTTGCGGGCCAAAGCGTTGGGCCGGGCAGCGCGCCCTCGCGGGCGCGCTGCGGCAGGTCTGTCGTTGTGAGGGAGGGGTCCAGGTGCGCCCTGGCGAGGGCCGCAGGCCGCACCGCGCATCTGCGCGGTGCAGGGCCCAAGGCTGCCAAGGGTGTCCCGGCGCTGCCGGGGTATCCTGCGGGCGCGGGAGCCGCTTGGCCGCGGGGTTATTCTGCCGGGGTGCCGCGGACGGTGCTGCCGTCCAGCAGCGCCTTCAGCTCGGCACGGGCGGCACGGGCGGCGCGGGTGATCTGGGGTTCGGTGAACTCCTCCCGCGTGGCCATCCAGTGGCGGATGCGGTTCACCGTCTTGACGCCGGACAGCGCCGACAGCGGCACCGCCAGCACCAGCGACAGCGCGATCGGGGCCAGCCACAGCGACACGGTGCCGGTCAGGATGCCCGCCCAGAGCGCGACGCCGCTGACGGTTTCCAGCGCGTGGCAGGCCGCCAGCGTGCGCAGGGAATAGCTGCCGCCATCACGCGCCTGCGGCGCCCAGCCGCGCTGCAGGCCAAGGGCGGTGCGGAACACCGCGATCATTTGCTGCACCATCAGGATCGGCGCATAGAGGATCGCCAGCACCACCTCGGACAGGAAGGACAGCGCGAAATGCACCGGGCCGCCGTATTCGGAAAACCGGCTGCCAGTGAGCGGCAGCGCGGCCGCCGCCAGCAGCTTGGGGGCCAGCAGCATGGCGTAGATCAGGATGATCACCAGCACGTGCTTGGGCTCGGACATATCGGGCCAGTTGGGGCGGAAGGGGTTGGCCTCGCTGAAATAGCTGATCACCGACGCCTCTTCGCTGCGGCCGATCACTGCCCACAGCACCAGGAGCGCGAACCACACCGGTGCCATAAGATAGCCGATGGCGCCCGCGAACAGGTGGAAGCGGGAGATCGCGCGGAAGCCCTTGGCGTGCAGCAGGTTGAGGTGCTGCAGGTTGCCCTGGCACCAGCGGCGGTCGCGCAGGATGTGGTCGATCAGGGTGGCGGGGGTTTCCTCGTAGGAACCGCGGATGCGGGGCAGGAAGCGCACCGACCAGCCGGCCCGGCGCAACAGGCCTGCCTCGACGAAATCATGGCTCATGATCAGCTTTTCGCCGCCGCCGAAGCGCGAGCGCAACAGCGGCAGGCCCGCGCAGGCGGCAAAGGCGCGGGTGCGGATGATGGCGTTGTGGCCCCAGTAGTTGCCCTCGTGCCCGGCCCAGCGGGCCAGGCCCTCGGCCAGGGCGAGGCCATAGACGCCGTTGGCGAACTGCTGCATGCGGCCAAAGACCGACTGCGCGCCGATGAGCTGCGGATAGCTCTGGATCAGGCCGGCGCTCGGGTCGCGGGCCAGCGCGTCGGCCAGCCGGGCAATGGCGCGGCCGGTCATCAGGCTGTCGGCGTCCAGCACCAGCATCGCCTCATAGCCCGCGCCCCAGCGGCGCACCCAGTCGGAGATGTTGCCGACCTTGCGGCCCTCATTGTCGGCGCGGCGGCGGTAGTAGAGCTCGGTGCCTTCCGGCAGCATGGTGCGCAGCGCCTCGACGCTGGCGCGTTCCTGTTCGGCAATCGCGTCGTCGCGGGTGTCCGACAGGATGAACATCGCATATTCATGCAGGCCGCCGCGGCCGTGCAGTTCCTGCAGCATGGTCTGGGCGTTGCCCAGCACATACCAGGGCACCTCGTTGTAGACCGGCATCAAGAGCGCCACCTTCATCGGCCGGGCGGCGCCGCGGGTGACGGTGCGCTCGCGGCGCGACAGGCCATAGAGGCCCAGCAGCACGGTAGAGACGGTGAAGGCAATCCAGAAGAAGTTGAAGGCGATCAGCGCCAGCAGGATCATCTCCAGCACCGAAAAACCGCCGTCGGCGAACCAGCCCTGCATCACCCAGGTCAGAAGGCCGGTGGCTGCCATTGCGGGCGAAAAGGCCAGCAGCCGCCACAGCGCCACTTGGCGCGGCGCGGCATCGCCGGGGGCGGCGGCGTCGCGGAAGTCCTTGCTGAAGTCCTGCTCCGGCATCGCCAGGGGCTGTTCCGGAGGCATCAGATCACTTGCAGTCATGCGGTCCACCTGTAAAGCCAGACCTCGGAAGCGGGGCTGCCGTCTTTCCTGAGCTGGGCGCGAAGTTCGATATAATCCTGATCGCCAGGATCGAAGTTGAAGGCCAGCCGCAGTCCGCCGGTTTCCGGGTTGCGCTGCAGCACGCCTTCGCTCGTCGCCACATGGGGAGAGTGGATGTGCACGTCAAGGGCCTCTGGCCCGTCATCGAACAGCGGGTGCGCCTCAAAGTCGATGGTGACGATCCGGCCCGGCCCGCCAAAGATCCGCGCGCCCTCGGCGGTGTCGGTCACCCGCGGCATCGGCAGCTCTGGCTCCTCGCCCCAGGTGAGGCGGTAGCTGAGGCTGATCTGCGCGCCGGCGGCATAGGGCTCGCGCGGGCGCCAGTAGGCCACGGTGTTGTCGTAGATCTCCTTGTCGGCGGGGATTTCCACCAGGGTGACGGCGCCCGGGCCCCAGTCGCCATGGGGTTCGACCCACAGGCAGGGGCGCTTGTGATAGAAGGCTTCGAGGTCGTTGAAATCCGACAGCTTGCGCGCGCGCTGCATCAGGCCGAAGCCGCGGGGATTTTCATCCAGGAAGGACGACACCTGCAGCCGGGTGGGGTTGGCCAGCGGCCGCCACAGGGTTTCGCCGTTGCCGTTGACCACCAGAAGGCCGTCGCTGTCATGCACCGCCGGGCGGAAATCGTCAAAGCGGCTGCGGTTGGTGGCATCGAACAGGAACATAGAGGTGAGCGGGGCAAGGCCCGCGTGGTTCAGCTCCTCGCGGGCAAACAGCGTGGCCTCGACATCCATCACCGTGCTGCTGCCGGGGGTGATGACAAACCGGTAGGCGCCGGTGACGGACGGCGAGTCCATCAGCGCATGGACCACCATGGAGCGCTGGCCGGGGGCAGGGGCCTCCAGCCAGAACTCGATGAACTCCGGAAACTCCTCGCCCTCGGGATCTGCGGTTTTCAGCGCCAGGCCGCGGGCCGACAGCCCGTAAGTGTTGCCGATGCCGATGGCGCGGAAATAGCTGGCCCCCTGGAACACGCAGAATTCGTTCTTCTGGGCGGGGTTATCCAGAACCGTGCGCAGGCGCAGGCCGGAATAGCCGAGGTGCCCGTCGGTGGTGAGGTCGGGCGCCTTGTCGGTTTTGTCGAACAGCGTCAGGTCGAATGGCACAGGCTGCGCCTGGCCTGCGGTCACGGTGTTGATCTGCACCGGGCGCGGAAAATAGAGGCCGGGCAGGAAGAAATCGACATTGTAGCTGCGGCCGGTGCCGGACCACAGCGCGTCCGAACTGCGAAACCAGCGCGCCTTGTAGTCGTCGTAAGTCTGGTCCACCCAGTCCTGCGGCACCGACGGGCGTTCGGCGTAGGCCTCCTCGGCCAGCGCGCGGGCCTTGGCCACCACCACGCCGCGGCTGAAGGGTTCGGTTTCGCTTGCCAGAACTGGCAGGGCGGACAGGGCGCTGCTGCCAAGCGCGGCTGCGAGGAAGGAACGGCGGGAGAAAGAGCTCATTTCTTGGCTCTCCAAGGTTGTGACTTGAACCAGGCTGCGGTGTAAGCGCAGACTATAATTAGGAAAAAGCCAACCAGGTTGGCGAATGCCGTGGTCATAACCGCGCGGTCGGTCTGGTCAAGCGCAAAGCCGATGAAACGGGCCAGCGCCATCGAAAAAACAAACACTGCGAGGGATTGCTGGCCGACCTTGGTGATCAGTTTCAGCAATACCGCCCAAGTGCGCGCGGCGAGGGAGTGGCCGGAGGCAATGAGCCGTTTGCCGCCTGCGCCCGCGGCCACCCAGCCGAGGTAAGCCAGCGACAGGAAATGGGCATAGCGCAGCAGGCCGAAATCGGTCTTTTCGCGCCATTCCGCGGTGATTTCCCAGGTCGGGCGGATCAGGGCGGCCAGATCCTTGTTCGCCGCTTCCACCCAGAGGAAGACCTTCCAGGAGCCGAACGGCGCGGACAGGATCACAAAGGCTGCGGCCAGGATCACCAGCGCCTTGGAGACCGGCGGCGCGGGCAGCCAGCCCTTCATGAAGGCGAAGCCGGTGAAGAACAGCAGCTGCCAGCCGAGCGGGTTGAAAAACCACTCACGGTCCGACCAGGGTTCCGCCGGGAAGGAGATGCCATTGGGGCCGAGGCCGATCATGTAGGGGTTGGCGGTGAGCCAGATCAGGACGCTGGCGGCGATCACTGCCCAGACCCCGGCCTTTTCCAGCCCCATCATCAGCGGCAGCAGGACCAGCACGCCCAGGTACATCGGCAGCACGTCGAAGTAGTTCGGCACATAGGTCAGCGTCATCACGCCGACCAGCTGCTGCACGGTGTTGGTGAAGAACCAGTGCAGGTTCAGGGAGCCGATATAACTTTTGTCGAAGCCGCCATAGAGGTCGAGCGCCGCCATGGAGGCGGTTAGGAAGAAGAACAGGCCGATGTGGGCCCAGTAGACCTGCCAGCAGCGGAAGATCACGCGGGCAGTGCCCAGCCACCAGCCCTGGCGGGCGAAGGAGCTGCCAAAGGCGATGGCCGAGGCCATGCCGGAGCAGAACACAAAGATTTCGGTCGCGTCGGTAAAGCCGAACCGCCCCGGGATCCAGCCGGCCCAGCGGTTGCCCGGGATATGCGCCACCAGGATGATGAACATGGCGATGCCGCGGTA
Organism: Leisingera aquaemixtae; assembly: GCF_006740765.1. Classification (GTDB taxonomy): domain Bacteria; phylum Pseudomonadota; class Alphaproteobacteria; order Rhodobacterales; family Rhodobacteraceae; genus Leisingera; species Leisingera aquaemixtae. The sequence goes on along the minus strand of NZ_CP041159.1, from coordinate 1,787,753 downwards.
GAAGTCGAGCCGCGGGTCGCGCAGCCGCGGCTGGACCGGTTGCGGCGGGGGCACTGCACGGTTGGCGGCAGCAGGGTCTTTCTGAGGCCCGGGAAAGGGCGCAACGCTGGACATCTGAGGTTTCTGGTCCTTGAGGGTCTTACTCGGCAGGTACGCTTTTGGCACCGGACGGGTTCCGGGCCTCGGAAATCAGGGTGCGGCGGGCCAGCGCGTAGTTGTCCTCTGCGCCGCCCCGCCTGGCGCGGCGGTCATCAAGGATTGCTTCGACTTCGTCAAGCTGGCCTGAGCGGATTCCCGCGTCTATAGTTATGCGTTCAAAAACATCGCGTTGCGCGTGGCTGCCGCCGGCCAGCTGCAGGGTGGCGCGGGCTGCGGACAAATGCGCGAAAGCAGCCATGTATTGACCGTCTCCGAAGGCTTCCAGCCCGTCCGCGGCGGCGCAGCCGGGGTCCGCCATCCGCGCGCGCGCCTCGCTGCCGCCCCGTTCCGCATCGGCGTGAATCCGCTGCACCAGCCGGTGGGCGTCCTCCTTGCGGTGGCCGGTCAGCGCCAGCAGATAGTGCAGATCGGCAAAAATCAGGCTGCCGTCCTCGGTGCGGGCGGCGCAGAGATTCGCCAGCTCGTCCCAGCGGCTGCCGACGTCAACGCCTTCCAGCTCCAGCCGCATCAGCAGCGAGGTGGCGTTGGAAATGTCGCGGTAATCGTCGGTCTTGTCCTTGCGCACTTCGGTGTCATAGAGCGTGACCGCCTCTTCCATCTGGCCCAGATCGAGGTGCATCAGCGCCTTGTGCCACCAGACGTGATAGCGGAAGTTGTTGCAATGCGCCCAGGCCTCCTCGCGGCCGTGCAGCCAGTCGAGGCCCGATCTGGCATTGCCGGTCATATCATGCACATGCGCCACGGCGTGCAAGCCCCAGGCATCATCCGGCGCCATCCACAGCGCCTGGCGGCCGGCATTGGCGGCGCGCTCATATTCGCCGGTCTCTTCCAGCGCAAAGGAATGGCAGCCCAGGAGGTAGCCGCGCCCGGCATGGTCCGGCGCATAGGCCGGCAGCACCCGTTCGACCGAGGCGCGCATCCCCGCCGGGTCGCCCATGATGAAGCGGATGCCGTGGCTGAGCTTCATCGCCAGGGTGTCCTCAGGGAAGACGTCCAGCACCTCCTCCATCCGCTGGATCGCCAGGCTGGGACGGCCGGCCAGCCAGCAGTCGAGCGCGTCCACATATTTGCGCTCGCGCGGCAGGGCGCCCTCGCAGCAGGCCCTGGCATCGCGCAGCGCCTCGCGCGCCGTGGGCACCAGTTCGGAACGCCCCAGCATCAGCAGTGACAGCCCCTTGATCGCATGGGCCAGGGCAAACTCCGGCGCGGCCTTCAGCACCGCGCCCAGATGATCTGCGGTCACGGCGGCATGGGAAAGAACTCCCAGCTGCACGGCATTCCAATTCTGCTGTGCAGTTGCATCGGTCAGGCTGTTGTCTTGGCCGAAGATATCTTGCGTCATGAGAGTCCAATCTTTGTTTTTATCCGAGAGCGGTTTCCGTGTCCTGCTGAAGAGTAGATCATCGGAATGTTCCGGGCGAACCCCGCTCGCGGTTTGGTGATGGCCTGTGTGCGCCTGGATTGAAACTATGGCGGATGTGTAGGATTTCCCGGGAAATTTTGGCAATAAGGAGGATTAAGGCACGCGCAAAGCACCGCGGATTTAGCGGTGAATTGCCGGAAACTGTAACACATGGCGGAAAGCCGCCGCATCCCTGCGGGATCAGGACGGCTCAAACGGGTGTTCTGCGCTCAGAATCTCCCCGGTGCCTTCGCCGCAGGCAGGCGGCGCGTGGCGGTATGTGACCGGTGTGCGGGAGAATTTCAGCGGATTGCCCAGCAGCTTGACCGGACCGGCCGCCGTGTCCATGCCAATCGCCATGCTGCGGGCGTCGACCTGGCTGCTGGCAAACAGAGTGTCCAGGGTCTGCACCGGGCCTGCCGGCACCTTGCGCTCCTCCATCACGGCCAGCACCGTGCCGGTGGTGAAGCGCTGCACCGCGGGGATCAGGATCGCGTTCAGGGCGTCGCGGTTTTGCAGCCGGGCGGGGTTGGTGGCAAAGCGGGCGTCCTCGGCCAGCCCTTCGAGCTTGAGGAATTCCATGAAGCGGCGGAACTGGCTGTCGTTGCCCACCGCCAGGATCACATGGCCGTCCGCGGTTTCATAGACGCCGTAGGGCATGATGCTGGGGTGTTCGTTGCCGCGCCGCTTGGGGATCTGGCCAGTGTTCAGATAGGCAACGCCCTCGTTGATCAGCCAGGCGATCTGGGCATCCACAAGGGCCAGGTCGATCTGCTGGCCCTCGCCGGTCTTGTCGCGGTGGTGCAGGGCGCTGAGGATCCCGATGCAGGCATACATGCCGCACATCACATCGGCGATGCCGACGCCGGCCTTCATCGGCTGGCCCTCCGGCTCGCCGGTCAGCGACATGATGCCGCCGAAGCCCTGGGCCATGATGTCATAGCCGGGTTTGTGGCTGTTGGGGCCGGTCTGGCCGTATCCGGAAATGGAACAGTAGATCAGGCCCGGCAGGTCCTCCTTGAGGCTGGCGTAGTCCAGACCGTATTTGGCCAGCCCGCCGGGCTTGAAGTTCTCGATCAGGATGTCGGCCTCTGCCGCCAGGCGGCGGATCGCCTGCTGGCCTTCTTCCGTTGCAATATCAATGGCAACCGAGCGTTTGTTGCGGTTGGCCGCCATGAAATAGGCGGAGAGGTCGGATTGCTGCCCGTCCGCATCCATCACATAGGGCGGCCCCCACTGGCGGGTGTCGTCGCCGCAGGTCTTGGGGTTTTCCACCTTGATCACCGTCGCGCCAAGGTCGCCCAGCAGCTGGGTGCAGGTGGGGCCTGCCAGGATGCGGGAAAGGTCAAGGACCTTGACGCCCTGGAGCGCGCCATGGGGGAGCATGTCAGATGCGGCCATCGTAGCCTCCGCGGTCGATCACAGCAGAGATGACGGTGAATTTTTCGGCTTTCAGCGCGTCCTGCAGGGCGGCGCGCAGATCGGTGCGGTTTGTGACCGTCACCCCGTTGCCGCCAAAGACGCGGCCCATCGCGGCAAAGTCGTGTGCGGCGAAATCGACCCCGCCGCTGGCAAGCTGGCGCTGGCGCTGTTTCAGCTCGATCAGGGCGAGGCTGGCGTCGGCGAAAACCACGAAGATGGGCGCCACACCCAGTTCCGCCGCAGTGGCGAGTTCACCGGCGACCATCAGGAAACCGGCATCGCCGGAAAAGCTGACCACCGGGCGGTCCGGCTGCGCCAATTTACGCCCGATTGCCATCGGCACCGCGCAGCCCATGGTGCAGAGGCCCGAGGACTGGATCAGTCCGCGCGGCCCGGAACACTCCCACATCTGGCTGAGCAGAATGCGGTGGGCGCCGCTGTCGGCGGTGGCAAGGGTGTCCGCCGGCAGGGTGGCGCGGCATTCGGCGATGACGCCGGCCGGACCCCAGTCCTCATCCTGCGGGAAGGCGTCCGCCAGTGCGGATTTGACCGCGGCGGGGCGGCCAGTGGGCCATGTGCCGCGCGGTTCGGTGCCTTCCGACAGCGCCGCAAGGGTGGGGGCAATCGCGGTCAGGAAGTTCAGGCCTGCCTGATGCATGTAGTGGGTGTTGGCCTCCGGCGCGATGTCGATCACGTTCTGGGTGTTCACGTCCCAGACATTGCGCCAGCCGGGGCGCATCTCAATCGGGTCATAGCCGATAGAGAGCACCAGATCGGCCTCCCGCACCAAGGGCAGCAGGTGCTTGTCGGCCAGCGGCGACAGGCCCGCGCCGCCGAGGCAAAGGGGGTGGTCTTCGGGGAGGATGCCCTTGGCCTTGTAGCTGGTGATGAAAGGGATCTGATGCTTTTCGAGGAAGGCGCGCAGGGCGGGGCCTGCGTTTTCCTGCAGCGCATCGAGGCCGATCACCGCCACCGGGCGGGTTGCGGCCGTCAGCCAGGAGCGCGCCTGCGCCAGCGCCTCGCCGCTTGGCGCGCTGGCACTTGCAGGCGCGCGGCGGACGTTGCGGTCCCTGGCCGGCGCATCTGCCACTGAGATCGGAACGTCAATATGCACCGGCCCGTTGCGGGGTTCTGTTGCGATGGCCACCGCCTTGTCTGCGATCAGGTCCGCCGCTTCGGCATCCAGCCGGAAGGTGGCCTTGGTGATCGGGGCAAAAACCGCGCGGTGGTCGAGCACCTGATGGGTGTAGCTCTGCTCCTCTGCCGCATCGACGCAGCCGGTGAGCACCAGCATCGGCACCCGGTCCTGATGGGCATTGGCCACCACATTGACACCGTTCAGCGCGCCGGGGCCGAGGGTGGCCACGAGAATGACCGGCGCGCCGTCGGCGTGATGCACGCCTTCGCCCATGAAACCGGCGCAATTTTCATGCTTGGCCAGGTGAAAGGCGATGCCGGCCCTGGTCAGCGCATCGACCAGCGTCAGCACCTCGCCGCCGGGCATCCCGAAGGCGTGGCGGCAGCCTGCCTCAAAAAGCCGCCGGGCCAGAACATCGGCTGCGCGCAGGGTCTCTGTCATCTTGTCCGTCCAATCCGTTGAATTGCCGCCAGATTGCCGAGGCTGCGCCCGCGCGCAAGCCCGTTCACGCCAGTGTGAGAAAAACTGCGGCGGAATCCGGCACAAATCGTGCAAGGGGGGCAGAGACCGGATAGACGCCCGCGGCTATTTCTGCGCCCGTTCCGCAATCAGCGCAAAGCGGCGGTCGAGCTGGCCTGCAAGGGCCGCCAGCCCAGCGCCGCCTTCCTCTGCGTAGGGCGCAAAGACGTGGGTGGGCCGCTTGTAGGAGAGGGTGGCGCTGCCGTCTGCCTCCTCGGTCACATACATGCGCACTGGCGCCTCGATCATCGCGGCGGTGGAGAGGGCGAGGATCTTCACCGCGAAGTCATTGTTGAAGAGGCCAATGACCCGGTTGCCGGGAATGGTGATGCCGCGGGCCGCCGCCGCCTCGGTGGGGCCTGCCTGGGTGACGATCCCCAGGCCCTCGGCCTTGGCGGCGGCTTTGACGTCCTCGATCAGCTGCGCATAGGGTTTGGAGGTCTCATGCACCGCCCAGCCGTCGCGCGGCGCGATGCTGCCTGCAGAGGCGGCAGAGGCGGCAAGGATCAGGGCGGCCGTCAGGCGTTTGATGGGCATGGCAGGTCTCCGCAGGGTTTCTCCCGGTTTTAGGGCAGGGCGGGCGCTTGCGGTTTCACAATCGCGTGCATCCGGCGGCGGCCGGCCCGGCAGGGCCTGAACCTGTGCGCGCCCCGGACGGGGCGCGCTCCGCCTGACAACAGCCGATCCCGGGTCAGCTGGCGATCTTGCCGCCGCCCTGTCTGGTCACCACCACGACCGAGGGGCGCGGCGGCATTTGCGGGTCGAAATCCGGCCAGCGGGTGGCCGGGTCCTCAAACGTCGAGGCGCGCCCGAAACCTTGCAGGTCTTTGGTGCCGTCGGTGCCAGGATGCTGAACGGCCAGGAACAGCGTCTCGCCGTCCGGGGTGAAATACGGCCCGCACAGCTCAGCCCCCACGGGGCAGCGGAAGAACAGCTTGGAATGGCCGCGCAAGGCGCCGCCGGTTTCCACACCGTAAAGCCCGTCCGATTTGCCGGTCCGGCCCCAGTTGCTGCCCTGGTCGGTGGCAACCCACAGCCGCCCGTCTGCATCCATTGCGCTGTTGTCGGGGGAGCCGAACCAGCCGTGCTGCGAAGTGTCCGGGTGCCATTCGGCGCCGACTTCGGCAATCGCCGGGTCGCCGCATTTCACAAGGATCGACCACTGCCCGCGTGCCGCCGCATGGTCGCCGCCGTCCTCCTTGATTTCGATGATATGGCCGAACCGCGACTCCGGGCGCGGGTTGGCGGCATCGGTCTGGCCGGCCTTGCGTCTGGAGTTGTTGGTCAGCATCACATAGGCGGTGCCGTCGCCGCGGGGCGTGGCATCCTCGGGCCGGTCCATCGGGGTGGCCCCCAGCGCATCCGCCGCCAGCCGCGCATCAATTAGCACATCCGCCTGGCTGGCAAAGCCGTTCTCCGCCGTCAGCGGGCCCTGGCCATGCACCAGCGGCAGCCAGTGGACGGTGCCATCCGCCTCGAACCGGGCCGCGTAGAGGGTGCCATCGCTCAGCAGTTGCGCATTGGCCGCGCGGTCCTCCGACACGGCGCCGCGAGAGACGTATTTATAGAGATACTCAAACCGCGCATCGTCCCCCATGTAGATCACCAGTCGGCCGTCCTTGGACAGGGTGGTCTCCGCGCCTTCATGGGCGAAACGGCCCAGGGCGGTGTGCTTCACCGGTTTCGACCGCGGGTCCATCGGATCGACCTCAACAACCCAGCCGAAGCGGTTCGCTTCATTGGGGTTTTCGTCGATATTGAAGCGGGAGTGGTGCTTGCCCCAGGCGTACCACATCCCGGGTACGCCGTAGCGCGCCATCTGGGCCGCCTCCGGCTGGCCGGCGAGGTCCGGTTCGCCATCGAAGTCCAGCCTGTCCGTCCAGAAGTAGCCGTGAAAGTTTTCTTCCGCCATCAGCCAGGTGCCCCACGGGGTCATGCCGCCGGCGCAGTTGTTGAGGGTGCCGATGACCTCAAATCCTCCGGGGTCGGCGCTGGTCTGCATCCGCGGGTGGCCTGCGGCGGGGCCGTCGAGGACCATTGCGGTGGTGAGCGGTGAGATGCGGCGGTTCAGCGCGCCGCCGCGCACCACGGCCCACTTTCCGTCCGGGGCGCGGACGACCTCGACAACCGTCCCGCCGTGTGCCGCCATTTCGATCTCGACCAGCTCCTGGGTCATGCCGGCAAACTCTGCCTTGTCCTGACGGCCAAGGTTCGGGAACATAACTTCTTCATTGGTGTATTCGTGGTTCACGCACAGGAGGCCGCGGCTGCCCTCGGCGTTCAGCGGCAGAAAGCCGACGTAGTCGTTGTTGTAGCCGAACTGCTGCAGCTGGGCCTCTGCGCTTTGGTTCATCACGTCGAAGTCCGGGGCGTCCGCGAAAACCGGATCGCCCCAGCGCAGCAGCACATCGGCGTCATAGCCCCGGGCGACATGATGGGTTTCGTCGATGCCAGAGGCCAGTTCGTCAAAAGCATAGCGGCTTGGTGCTGTGGGTGTTGCGGCGCTGGCCTGGCGCGCTGCGGCCAGCGCGGAGGCGCCGAACAGGGCGGCGGCGGCGGAGGTGCCCAGCATCCCCTTCAGCAGCGCGCGGCGGCCATAGCGGGCAGCGATCACATCGCCGAGGGTGCGGCTGGGGTCCGGGTTGGCCGGGATGTTGTCAAATGCCTCAAACGCCTCCGCCTTGTTGCCATTTTGCGGGTCTTTGATGATCTGCTTGCGGTTCACGGCGGTCTCCGGAGTGTATGGACGCGTCAGGTCGGCGATGCGGGGCGGTTCCCCCCCCCCCGGGGGGCGTTTTAAGAACGGCGTGTAACGTCTGTGTAATCGTTAACAAAAATTTACCAAGACTTCAGGCGTTCGCGGATGGTCCGGATTGCGCGGCCTGTCCCCGCAGGGACAGCGGATTATTCCGCCGGCCGGAAGCCTTCGATCAGCTGGCGCAGCCCGATGGCGGCGCCGGCGAAGATTGCCAGCATGGTGACAGGCGCCGAGACTGCCAGCAGCGAAAACGCGCTGAGGCCCTGGCCGACGGTGCAGCCCATCGCAATCACCGCGCCAGCGCCCATGATCGCGGCGCCGATGATCTGGCGGCGCAGCTCGCGCGGGTCCTCGCAGGCCTCCCAGCGGAAATGGCCCTTGATCAGCGAGCCGAGGAAGGCGCCGGTCCAGACCCCGGCGATGGAGCCGACGGCGAACGACAGGGGGCGCAGGGATCCGGTCATGGTCCACAGGATGGTCTCGCCCAACGGAGCCGAGAAGGAGTGGGAGACCACCGGCAGCGCCTCGAACCCGGCGGTGTTGACATAGGTGGTTCCGGCCCAGCCGGAGGCCACCGCCAGCCCCACCACGGCCGACCAGAACAGCGCCTGCCTGTCGCGGCGCAGTTCGGCGCTGGCGAGGGAGGCCAGCAGGATCAGAACGCCCGCGGCGATGCCGATGGCGGCCAGCGGCAGCCCGCTCCAGGCGGCGGCGTAATGGGCGAGGCCCGGCGGGATTTCCGTGGTGACATCCTGCTGTTCGAAGAAGAAATTGCGCAACGGGGCAAGCGGGCCTGCCAGCACCACGTAGGTGGATACCCCCATCACCAGCACGATCACGAAACTGCGCAGGTCGCCGCCGCCAAGCCGGGCAATGGCGCCATAGCCGCAGTTGCCGCTGAGCGCCATGCCGTAGCCGAACATCAGCCCGCCGAGGATCGAGGCGGCGGGCATCCAGCGGATCGAGAGGTAAAAGGACTGGCCTGCATCCGCCAGACCCAGCCCGATCAGCGCAAAGCTGGAGAGGACAGCCACGCCAATGGCCACGCCCCACATCCGCATCCTGAGGGATGAGCCGCCATAGAGCAGGTCTTCGATCGCGCCCAAAGTGCAGAACCGCCCCAGCCGGGCGGCAAGCCCCAGCAGCACACCGCCCAGCAGCCCGATGCAGGCGGCCAGCTGGTGTTCTGTCAGGAGGTCAAACATGGTGGGGATTTCATACAGGCGTCAGCCTTCGTCCTTGCAGAACAGGTCATAGACCACTTCCAGCATCCGGCGGGGCTTGTCGTCGGCCAGCCGGTAAAAAATCGCCTTGCCTTCCCGGCGGGGAATGACCAGCCCCTCCAGGCGCAGGCGGGACAGCTGCTGCGAGACGGCGGCCTGGCGGGCTGACAGCAGTTCCTCCAGCTCGGTCACGGATTTCTCGCCGGAGACCAGGTGGCACAGGATCATCAGCCGGCCTTCGTGGCTGATCGCCTTGAGGAAATTGGACGCTTTGGTCGCGTTCTCGACCATCCGGTCCATCTCCTCCGGGTCCATGTCAGCGGTGAACTGTGGTAGTGCCATGTGCCGTCTCCTGAGCGGCACCGCGGTGCCGCACTCCTCTTTCTTGCCCCGCCGGGGCGGTCAGCTGCCGCCCGTGGCGTTCGTATTATCAACAAACCCTGTATGGGCGCTTAGCAAATCCGCGAGCAAAGGCCAAAAAAAATCTTCGCCCGGATAGCCTTCGAGCCGGGCGCGTTCCTCTCCGTCCTCGACCACCAGGAAGGTGGGGGTGAACATGACCCGGCGGGCGACCTGCAGATCATCGGGCAGGGCGCGCAGGTCCACACGGCGCAGAGGGGCGTGTTTGCCCTCAGCCGTTTTCGGATAGATCGGGGCGATTTCCGCGTTCCAGCGGGCGCACCACTCGCAGCCCGGCTGTTCGACCATCACCAGTTCCGCCGCCCAGGCGGGCAGCGCTGCAAAAGCCGCGGCCGCAGCTGCGGCCAAGTGGCGGAAAGGGCGCATGGGTGTCATTCCATCTGTTGACCGTACGGTGAGAAACAACATAATTCGAATATGTGAATGACACAAGCCGGGCCCGGATAACGTTCGCGTGGGGCCTCTTTGGGGGTGCGATGCTTGAAATTACCCTGTTCGGCGCCTTGATCGCAGGTCTGCTGAGCTTTTTCACCCCCTGCATTTTGCCGATGGTGCCGTTTTACCTGTCCTACATGGGCGGTCTGTCGATGGCGGAGCTGCGCGGGGACGGGGCGATTCAGGCCGGGGCGCAGCGGCGGCTGCTGCTGTCGGCGGTCTGTTTTGCTTCCGGGGTCACCACGGTGTTCATGCTGATGGGCATGGGGGCGACTGCGCTGGGGCAGCTGTTCGGCCAGTATCTGGACGTTCTGTCCTATGGCGCGGCGGCGCTGCTGCTGCTGTTCGGGCTGCATTTCCTGGGCGTGGTGAAGATCCCGCTGCTGTACCGCGAGGCGCGGATGGAAAGCGGCGCGGAGCCGTCCACCGTGCTGGGCGCCTATCTGATGGGGCTGGCGTTCGGGTTCGGCTGGACGCCCTGCGTGGGGCCGGCGCTGGCGTCGATCCTGATGATTGCCTCCGGCATGGGCGACATCTGGCGCGGCGGGCTGCTGCTGCTGGTCTACGGGCTGGGCATGACCGCGCCCTTTGTGGTTGCAGCACTGTTTGCCAAGCCGTTCCTGGGCTGGGTTGCGCGGCACCGCAGCGCCTTTGCCTGGGTGGAGAAGGGCATGGGCGCAATGCTGGTGCTGTTTGCGGTATTGATCGCCACGGGCGGGGTGCGGCTGATTGCCGAGGCGATGATCCGCTGGGTGCCGGGGTTTGGTGCTATCGGGTAAGTGAGGTTTGGAGTTCAACATGCTGAGAAGTATTGCAAAAGTGTTAACGGCTGCGGTTCTTGCCGGTCCGCTGGCTGCGGCGGAGCTGGGGGACGACGGGCTGCATAAGACGTCCTGGATGCGGGACACCTTCAAGGATCTGCGCGAAGACCTGGAAGAGGCCAATGGCGAGGGCAAGCGGCTGGTGCTGTTCTTTGAACAGCGCGGCTGCATCTATTGCACCAAGATGCATGAGGAAGTCTTTCCCCGCCCGGAGGTCAGCCAGTATATCGAGGACAATTACTTTGTCGTGCAGCTGAACCTTCACGGCGACGTGGAGGTGACGGATTTCGATGGCGAAACGCTGCCGGAAAAGGACATGGCGCGCAAATGGCGGGTGCTGTTCACGCCGACGATTCTGTTCCTGCCGGAAGAGGTGGGCGAAGATGCCACCGCGCCTGAGGCGGCGGTGGCGGTGATGCCGGGCGCATTTGGTGCGGGCACCACGCTGGACATGTTTACATGGGTCAACGAAAAGCGGTATGCGCTTGATAATGAGGAAGATTTCCAGCGCTACCACGCGCGCCGCATTCAAGAGCGCAACAATGGGTCCACAGACTGACGTTTTGCGCACGATCTATAAAAATTCACAATAATGAATTTGTTGTTGCGTATCCGGGGCGCTGTGCCCTACGGTATGCAAAGCTAAGCAAGCCGCCCGGGAACAGCGGCAGCCAATGGGAGGAAACATGAAGCTTACATCTCTGACACTGGCGCTAAGCCTGGCCGGGACTGCGGCTTTGGCCGGGGAGGTTGCTCCGAAAGCGGTGCAGTTTGGCGAGTCGGGTGAGGTTGCCGCCTCGCTGACCGGCGTGGCCGGCGATGCGGCCAACGGGGCGATTGTTGCCGGCTCCAAGTCCAAGGGCAACTGCGTCGCCTGCCACCAGGTGAGCGCGCTGGCGGATGTGCCGTTTCATGGCGAGATCGGCCCGTCGCTGGATGGCGCCGGCGACCGCTGGACTGTGGAAGAGCTGCGCGGCCTGATTGCCAATGCCAAGATGACATTCGAAGGCACGATGATGCCGGCCTTTTACAAGGTCGAGGGCTTCATCCGACCGGGCGATGCCTACACCGGCGAGGCCGGGGCTGAGCCGCTGCCGCCGATCCTGACGGCGCAGGAGATCGAGGATGTGGTCGCGTTCCTCGCGACGCTGAAAGAAGAGTAAAGCGCGGGCGGGGCCGTTCAGCGCCCTGCACCGATGTGAAGTCAAAGGAGAGATATGATGGAGTTCTCACGCCGTGAGACCCTGGCGATGGGCCTGGGCGCTGCCATGGTTACCGTGCTGCCGTTCCGCGTGAGCGCGGCGGCGGATGACCGGATTGCCGCCTTTACCGGCGGTGCCGAATTGGCCGAAGGGGGCGTGACCCTGAACGCGCCGGAGATTGCCGAGAACGGCAACACCGTTCCGATTTCGGTCGAGGCGCCGGGCGCCACCGCAATTCTGGTGCTGGCCGCCGGCAACCCGGAACCGGGGGTGGCAACCTTCAACTTTGGCCCTGGCGCGGCGCAGCAGGCGGCCTCCACCCGGATCCGCCTGGCGGGCACCCAGGACGTGGTTGCGGTTGCCAAGCTGGCGGACGGCTCTTTTGCCAAGGCCAGCGCCACCGTCAAAGTGACCATCGGCGGCTGCGGCGGCTGAGGCCGCCCGCACCCTGAACGGAATTCTTAAGGAGAATTAAAGACATGGCATCCGGTGTTAAACCCCGCGTCAAGGTCCCGAAGTCCGCTGCCGCCGGTGAGGCGGTCACCATCAAGACGCTGATCAGCCACAAGATGGAAAGCGGCCAGCGCAAGGACAAGGAAGGCAACCTGATCCCGCGCTCGATCATCAACCGCTTCACCTGCGAGTTCAACGGCACCATGGTGCTGGACGTCGCGATGGAGCCCGCGATCTCCACCAACCCGTATTTCGAATTCGACGCGACCGTTCCGGAAGCGGGCGAGTTCGTCTTTACCTGGTATGACGACGACGGCTCCGTCTACGACACCAAGAAGCAAATCGCCATCGGCTGATCCGTTCCGGATCTTCAGGCACGCGTCCTGTCCGGTGTGAACCGGGCAGGGCAGGCACCCAAGGGAGGAAAAGGAATGAACAAAAAGGCAATCACAGCCATTGCCGCTGTGCTGGCGCTGCCGATGGCGGCGGGCGCAGGCCCCGATGACGACAAGCTGGTGGTCAACGAGGACATCGAGATGATCACCAAGGCCGCGGCGCCCGCCCATGTGGCGGATGTGCTGGACGAGGTGATGTCGGGCTGGCACTTCCGCTCGGACGAGACGCAAGCGCTGCAGATGGATGACTTCGAGAACCCGGCGATGGTGTTTGTCGATCAGGCGCAGGAAGCCTGGGACACTGCCGACGGGTCCGAGGGCAAATCCTGCGCGTCGTGCCACGGCGACGTCGCGGAAAGCATGGCAGGCGTACGCGCGGTGTACCCGAAGTGGAACGAAGAGGCTGGCGAGGTCCGCACCCTGAACATGCAGATCAACGATTGCCGCGAAAACCAGATGGGCGCGGAGAAGTGGAAATACTCCGGAGGCGACATGGCCGCGATGGAGGCGCTGATCTCTGTCCAGTCGCGCGGGCTGCCGGTGAACGTCGCCATCGACGGCCCGGTCCAGGCGACCTGGGAGCAGGGCAAGGAGCTGTACTACACGCGCACCGGTCAGCTGGAGCTGTCCTGCGCGAACTGCCATGAAGACAACTATGGCAACATGATCCGCGCCGACCACCTGAGCCAGGGCCAGATCAACGGCTTCCCGGTGTACCGCCTGAAGAACACCAAGCTGAACACCGCCCACGCGCGGTTCAAGGGCTGCGTGCGCGACACCCGCGCCGAGACCTACAAGCCGGGTTCCGCGGAGTTTGTCGCGCTGGAGCTCTATGTCGCCTCGCGCGGCAACGGCCTGTCGGTCGAAGCTCCCTCCGTCCGCAACTGATCTTTGCGCCCCGCGCCTGTTTCCAGGTGCGGGGCGTATCTCTTTTGAAACATTCATTCACGTGAATATATCGCGTGAACAAACAGGATACCGGTACTCATGATCTCGCGCCGCGATTTTCTGCAGGTTTCCATGGCTGCATCCGCCATGGTGGGGGCGTCAGGCTTTGGCAATTGGGCGCGGCTGGCTGCGCAGCAGTCGCTGACCCAGGACCAGCTGCTGGAGTTTGACACCTTTGGCAATATCAGCCTGATCCATGTGACCGATATTCACGGCCAGCTGAAGCCGATCTATTTCCGCGAACCCTCAGTCAATCTGGGGGTCGGAGAGAACAAGGGCCACGTGCCCCACATCACCGGCGCCGACTTCCGCAAGGTGTATGGGATCGCCGACGGCAGCCCTTCGGCCTATGCGCTGACCTACAATGACTTCTCTGCGCTCGCCAAGGCCTATGGCCGCGTCGGCGGGCTGGACCGGGTGTCGACCATCGTAAACGCGATCCGCGCCGACCGCCCCGATGCGCTGCTGCTTGACGGCGGCGACACCTGGCACGGCTCCTATACCTGCCATCACACCCAGGGCCAGGACATGGTCAACGTGATGAACGCGCTGAAGCCGGATGCGATGACCTTTCACTGGGAGTTCACGCTGGGCAGCGGCCGGGTGAACGAGATCGTCGAGAACCTGCCCTTTGCCGCGCTTGGCCAGAATATCTTTGACTCGGAATGGGACGAGCCGGCGGAGCTGTTCAAGCCTTACAAGTTCTTTGAGCGCGGCGGCGCCAATGTGGCGGTGATCGGCCAAGCCTTCCCCTACATGCCGATTGCCAATCCGGGCTGGATGTTCCCGGAGTATTCATTCGGCATCCGCGACGAGCATATGCAGGCCATGGTCGACGAGGTCCGCGCGGCAGGCGCCGATGTGGTGGTGGTGCTGAGCCACAACGGTTTTGACGTCGATAAGAAGATGGCTAGCAAGGTGCAGGGCATCGACGTTATCCTGTCGGGCCACACCCACGATGCGCTGCCGGAGCCGGTGCTGGCCGGCAAAACCCATATCATCGCGTCCGGGTCGAACGGGAAATTTGTTTCGCGCGTGGATCTGGATGTGCGCGACGGCCAGCTGATGGGGCTGCGGCACAAGCTGATCCCGGTGTTCTCGGATGTGATCGCGCCGGACCCGGCGGTGGCGCAGCTGATCGAGGCCGAGCGCGCGCCCTTCAAGGCGCAGCTGGAGGAGGTGATCGGCCAGACCGATACGCTGCTGTACCGCCGCGGCAACTTCAACGGCACCTGGGACGACCTGATCTGCGATGCGCTGCTGAGCGAGCGGGAAGCGGATATCGCCATGTCGCCCGGCGTGCGCTGGGGGCCGTCGCTGGTGCCGGGGGATGACATCACCCGCGAGGATATCTGGAACGTGACCTCGATGTCTTATGGCGAGGCCTACCGGAGCGAGATGACCGGTGAGTTCATCAAGGTGATCCTGGAGGATGTGGCCGACAACATCTTCAATCCCGATCCCTATTACCAGCAGGGCGGCGACATGGTGCGGATCGGCGGCATGGGCTACCGCATCGACATCACCAAGCCGCAGGGCGAGCGGATCAGCGAGATGACCCTGCTGAAGACGGGCGAGGCGATCGATCCGGCCAAGTCCTATGTGGTGGCCGGCTGGGCCAGCGTGAACGAGGGCACCGAAGGCCCGATGATCTGGGATGTGGTCGAGGATCACATCCGCAAGCTTGGCACCGTGACCCTGGACCCCAACAACTCTGTGCAGGTGGCGGGCGCGTAATCAGCGCCCGCCCCGGCAGGGGCAGATCACACCCGCCCGGGCGGCGGGCCCATCGAAAAATTTTGCGCAGTTGAATTCACGAACGTGAATTTATCTATGTAAGGAGGCAAAGAAAATGAGTGATGACGCCAAGAGCCTGGCACCTTCGCGCCGTCAGTTCCTGACCGGGGCGGCGGCGGCCGGTGCAGGGGCGGTGGCGGCCGGGGCTGCCAGGGCGGCCGCACCCGATCCGCTGATTACCGAAGTGCAGGACTGGGCCAGCGGCCTGGGCGAGGGGGTGGATGCCACGCCCTATGGCCTGCCGATCAAATACGAAAGCGATGTGGTGCGCCGCAATGTGGAGTGGCTGACGGCGGACACCATCAGCTCGATCAACTTCACGCCGATCCACGCGCTGGACGGCACCATCACGCCGCAGGGCTGCGCGTTTGAACGCCATCATTCAGGCGCGATTGAGCTGCGCAAGGAAGACTACAGGCTGATGATCAACGGCCTGGTCGGGACGCCGCTGGTGTTCACATACGAGGATTTGGAGCGCTTCCCGCGCGAGAACCGCGTCTATTTCTGCGAATGCGCGGCGAACTCCGGGATGGAGTGGGCCGGCGCGCAGCTGAACGGCGCGCAGTTCACCCACGGCATGATCCACAACATGGAATACTCCGGCGTGTCCCTGCGGACGCTGCTGGAGGAAGCCGGGGTCAAACCGGAGGGCAAGTGGGTCTATGTGGAAGGCGCGGATGCGTCCTCCAACGGCCGCTCGATCCCGCTGGAGAAGGCGATGGACGACGTGCTGGTCGCCTTCAAGGCCAACGGCGAGGCGCTGCGCAAGGAGCATGGCTATCCTGTGCGGCTGGTGGTGCCGGGCTGGGAAGGCAACATGTGGATCAAATGGCTGCGGCGGGTCGAGGTGATGGACCAGCCGGTCGAGAGCCGCGAGGAGACCTCTAAATACACCGACACGCTGGCCAACGGCATCAGCCGCAAGTGGACCTGGGAGATGGATGCCAAATCCGTCGTCACCAGCCCCAGCCCGCAGGCGCCCATCAAGCATGGTGCAGGGCCGCTGGTGATCACCGGTCTGGCCTGGTCGGGCCGCGGTGCGGTCACCGGTGTGGATGTGTCGCTGGACGGCGGCAAGAACTGGACCGAGGCGCGGCTGGCGGCTCCGGGAACGGACAAGGCGCTGACCCGGTTCTACCTGGATATCAACTGGGACGGCTCCGAGATGCTGCTGCAGAGCCGGGCCAAGGATTCTTCAGGCTATGTGCAGCCCACCAAGGCGCAGCTGCGCGAGGTGCGGGGCTTGAATTCGATCTATCACAACAACGCCATCCAGACCTGGTGGGTCAAGGCAAACGGGGAGGCGGAGAATGTCGAGGTTTCTTGAAGTGCTGATGAAACCCGCTGAGGGCAGCGCCCGACCCTGGGTGGGTGCGGGAGCGCCCTCCCGTGGGGAGGGCCGGGCGCTGCCCGGCCTGTCGGCCAGGCGGAACTTGGTTGCAGCTGCTGTTTTGTCCACGATGTTCGTGACGCCCGCTGCAGCGGAAAAATTCGGCCTCGGCCGTCCCGCGCTGCCGGAGGAAATCGCGGCATGGGACCTGGACGTGGCCCCCGACGGCACCGGCTTGCCCGCAGGCTCGGGCGATGTGTTCACCGGCGAGGAGGTCTTTGCCGAGAAATGCGCGGTCTGCCATGGCGATTTTGCCGAGGGCGTGGGCAACTGGCCCAAGCTGGCAGGCGGGCAGGGCACGCTGGACCATGAGGACCCGCTGAAGACGGTGGGCAGCTACTGGCCCTATCTGTCGACCACATGGGACTACGTGAACCGGTCGATGCCCTTTGGCAACGCGCAGTCGCTGACGCCGGATGAGGTGTACGCCATCGTGGCCTATATCCTCTATTCCAACGATCTGGTGGATGATGAGTTCGTGCTGTCGGACGAGACCTTCCTGGAGGTTGAACTGCCGAATGCGGACGGCTTTATCCTGGACGACCGTCAGGAGGCGGAGAAGCATTTCTGGAACCCGGAGCCTTGCATGGAGAACTGCAAGGACAGCGTCGAGATCACCAAGCGGGCCATGGTGCTGGATGTGACGCCGGAGGAGGAAGGTGCCGAGGCCGCTGCTGAGACCCCTGCCGAGGCGCCGGCCGGGGACGCTGAACCGGTGCAGGACGCCGCGGCGGAACAGCCCTCAGAGGAACCGGTGCAGACGGCTGCGGTTCTGGATCCGGAACTGGTGGCCCAGGGCGAGAAGACCTTTAAGAAGTGCAAGGCCTGCCACCAGGTGGGCGATGGCGCCAAGTCCAAAACCGGGCCGGTTCTGAACGGCATTGTCGGCGCCCCGGCCGGCCATGCGGAGGGGTTCCGGTATTCCAAGGCGATGGCAGCCGCGGCGGACGAGGGGCTGGTCTGGACCGAAGCTGAGCTGGCGGCCTTTCTGGCCAAGCCCAAGACCTACATGAAGGGCACCAAGATGTCCTTTGCCGGGCTGAAGAAGGACAGCGATATTGAGGCGGTCATCGCCTATCTGCAGTCCTATTCTCAGTAGGCGCAGCCCTGAAGGGTGGTGAAAGAGGGCGCTAGAGGCGCCCTTTTTTGCTTGGGAGCCGAACCTTCTATTGCCGCGGCGGGAAAACAAGGACGTTTGCGCCCTTGAAACGTTCCAGCCGGGCTTGCGGCTGCGGCTCCGGCGCGGGGCTGGTCAGCCCCGGCGGCAGATGGGCGCAGGTTTCGGGAATTGCCCTGCACAGGGAGACTTGGCGCCCGGTCAGAAGCTCCAGCCGGCTGGCCAGGCTGCTGGCCCGGTGAAGGCCTGCCTTGCGCGCTGCCGGGTAATCCAGAATGCTGCCAGTGGCATAGACCGGCCCTGGTTGAGCGGCAATGGCGGCTGCCATAGCGCGGGTCTCGTGCTGCCAGTCGCGGAAGCGGGTGAATTGCACAGCGGTCTGCACCAGGTAACTGAGTGCAACCAGCAGCACCGCATTGCGCGCCAGCCGCCCGGGCAGGCCGGGGCCGCGGCTGAGCTCTTGCGCGGCCCGCACGATCAGCACCGCGTAGATGATCCAGGTGAAGTGAAAGGCCCGCACCGGGATCGTCACGCCCAGCTTCAGCACCTGCAGCGTCATCAGCGCCATCCCGGCCCAAAGCGCGGTCCAGAGGTAGAGGGCCTCCAGCGGCTGGCGGCGCAGCAGCACGGCGGTGGCGGCAATCAGCAGGCACAGGTGAAACAGCAGAACCGGCGTGGACTGGAAGCTCAGCTTGCCGAGCAGGACCGAAAGCGTCTCCTGCAGCAGCGGCAGGTGCGACCACAATCCGGCAAGGTCCTGCGCCGGGTCCGGGCTGCGGGCCGGGTCCAGCGGGATGCCAAAGACGCCATGCACCTGCCAGTTCAACGCATAGACGGCCAAAACCGCGCCCGCGAAACTGGCCCCGAACAGGATCAGAAGCCGGGCCAAGTCCGGCAGCGAGCGCTGCCGCGTGCTGATCAGGCAGACCGCAAGCAGGATCAGCGGAAAGGTGGTGTAGGCCGTGAAGGCAAGCAGCGTGAAAAGCGGCAGCAGCAGGCGCAGGGCGGCCTGAGACAGCACCAGCGCCAGGCAGGCAAACAGCGCCAGCACCGCAAACCCGGGGATGAGCGTGCTGGACCAGGGCGCCATCAGAAACACCGGCGGGGCCGGCAGCAGGGTGAGGGCCAGAACCGCAGTAAACCATTTGCGGCTGCCGGGCGGGGTGGCCGCGGTTGCGATGGCGGCGGCGGTCACGCCCCAAAGGATCTGGAACAGAACGAAATTCAGCCAGGCCGGCGTTACCGCGCCGCGCAGGTGCCACAGGTAATTGAGCCAGCGGCCTTCGGTCAGGGTTTTCTGCCAGAACCTTTCGGGCTGGGCGAGAAGGGCGGGGTAATCGTCGTAGCGGACAATCGGATCCGCGATATTGCCAGCCGAAACGGCCAGCAGAACCGGAAGGGCCACGGCACAGGCCGCGAGGAAGGCAGGCAGGCTGCCAGCTGCCGCGCGGGTGGCTTGCGGCAGTTGAGGGTCCGGGGAACGGCGCATGGATTAATTCCGTTTGGTTTTAGAATGCCGCCCTGACCGCCAGCCGCCTTTGAATTCAGCGCGGCACAGGTGCAGGGGGGGGAAATGATTGTCTGAATTTGCCAGCCGCCAGGGCAGCAGCAGCACCGGCGCAGTGAAGCAGCTGGGCGGGCATTTTTCAAGGTCCGGTCCGCGCACCTGCCGGCCTCACCCGAGCGCTTAACTGGCGCGGCGGCCTTTGCGGGGCGTGCCGGGTTTCAGCTCCAGCCCTTGCGGAAGAAATGCGGGGAGGCGCCGAACTTGCGCTTGAACTGGCGCGAGAAATGGGTGGCGGAGTTGAAGCCCGAGGCGAGCGCGATTTCGGTGACGCTCATCGAGGTTTCGTTCATCAGCGCAAAGGCATGGCTGAGGCGCATGTCAAAATAGACGTGCATCGGGCTTTGGTTCAGATAGCGCGAGAACAGCCGCTCCAGCTGGCGGCGGGAGATGTCGAGCCGGTCGCACAGCTCGCCGATGGACAGCGGCTCCTCGATCGATTCCTGCATCAACTGCAGCGCATTCAGCAGCCGCTGGTTGCGGCTGCCGATGGCCACCGCGTAGTTCGATTTCTGCGGCGCCGCCTGGCCGCCGGAGCGCACGTGCAGGCACATGTCGGCGACGATGATTGCCAGCTGCTTGCCGTGGCGTTCCTCGATCAGGTGCAGCATCATGTCGGTTGCGGCGTTGCCGCCGCCGCAGGTCATCAGCGGCCCCGAGATCTCAAAGATATTGGGCGAGGGCGCGAGGCTCGGATAGCTTTCCAGGAACCCCGGCTGGTTCTCCCAGTGCAGGGTGAACTTGTGATTCTTGATCAGCCCGGCCTGGGCCAGCGCAAAGGCGCCGGTGCAAATGCCGCCGATGGCGCGGCCAAAGCGGCTTTCTCGGCGCAGCCAGTTCAGAGTGATCTCTGTGGCGGCGCTGTGCGGCTCGACCCCTGCGCAAACAAAGCCGAGTGAATCCGAGGGCAGCGGCTGCAGCGGGGTGTCCGGCGTCACCACCATGCCGTTGGAGCAGCGCACCGGCTGGCCGTCCTCTGTCATGATGTACCAGCGGTAGAGCCGGGTGCCGGTCACCTGGTTGGCAATGCGCAGGGGCTCGATGGCGGCGGCCACCGGCAGCATCGTCGCCTTGGGCAGCAGCAGGAAATAGAAATCCTGCGGCGCGCCCTCGAACGGGATGGCGAGATTGGCGGCGGCGCCTTTCTGAACGAAGCTGTCATCGGACATGGCGGGACCCCAGCGCGGCACCCGGGCAGCCGGGCGGAATTCGGACTTGATTTTGCTTCCTAAGGCGCTGACGCAGGCCACAGCCCTAGAATAGCGACAGCGTTCCTGCGGATTGCGACACCGCATGCAGGTTTGCGGCACCGTAAAATGCCCGCCGCCCCTTGCAGGTCAAAAGGGGCGATACTAAGACTCGGGTAACACACTGTCGGGTATGGTGCCGGACATAAACAACGCAGGCAGGTCGAAATGATTGATTCCAGAGAAACATACATGAACACCCTGGTCCCGATGGTGGTTGAGCAGACCAGCCGGGGCGAGCGGGCCTATGACATCTTTTCCCGCCTGCTGAAGGAACGGATCATCTTTGTGAACGGTCCGGTGCATGACGGGATGAGCTCGCTGATCGTGGCGCAGCTGCTGCACCTTGAAGCGGAAAACCCGTCCAAGGAAATTTCCATGTACATCAACTCGCCCGGCGGGGTGGTGACCTCCGGCCTGTCGATCTATGACACCATGCAGTACATCAAGCCCAAGGTGTCCACCCTGGTGATCGGCCAGGCGGCGTCGATGGGGTCATTGCTGCTGACGGCTGGGGAAAAAGGCATGCGCTTCTCGCTGCCCAACAGCCGCGTGATGGTGCACCAGCCCTCCGGCGGCTTCCAGGGGCAGGCGACCGATATCATGATCCACGCCGAAGAGACCCTGAAGCTGAAGAAGCGCCTGAACGAGATCTACGTCAAGCACACCGGCCAGGACTACGACACAGTCGTGAACGCGCTGGAGCGCGACAACTTCATGGCGCCGGAAGAGGCGAAGGAGTTCGGCCTGATCGACGAAATCGTTGAAAACAGAGCCAAAGGCGATGACGAGCAGGCCTGAGGCCTGCGCTTGTGACCAGCGGTGCGCCCTGCGATTAACTTGGGGCGCACTTTCACATTGTGGCGGCCTAAGCAGTGGCTTAAGCTGGCAGAAAGTTGACTTGCCCCGCAGCGCGGGCGCATCGGACCGGGCGGACTGAAAGGTAGACCATGGCGACGAATTCAGGCGGCGACAGCAAAAACACCCTCTATTGCAGCTTCTGCGGCAAGAGCCAGCATGAAGTGCGCAAGCTGATCGCCGGCCCCACCGTATTCATTTGCGATGAATGCGTCGAACTGTGCATGGACATCATCCGGGAAGAGACCAAGGCCTCCGGGCTGAAGGCGACCGACGGGGTGCCGACACCCAAGGACATCTGCCAGGTGCTGGATGACTATGTGATCGGTCAGGCCACCGCCAAGCGGGTGCTGTCGGTTGCGGTGCACAACCACTACAAGCGTCTGAACCACGCCCAGAAGGCTGGCTCGGACATCGAACTGGCAAAATCCAACATCCTGCTGATCGGCCCCACCGGCTGCGGCAAAACGCTGCTGGCGCAGACGCTGGCGCGGATTCTGGATGTGCCGTTCACCATGGCGGATGCCACCACGCTCACCGAGGCCGGTTACGTGGGCGAAGATGTCGAGAACATCATCCTGAAACTGCTGCAGTCGTCGGAATACAACGTCGAGCGCGCACAGCGCGGCATCGTCTATATCGACGAGGTCGACAAGATCACCCGCAAGTCGGAAAACCCCTCGATCACCCGCGACGTGTCGGGCGAGGGCGTGCAGCAGGCGCTGCTGAAGCTGATGGAAGGCACCGTGGCCTCGGTTCCGCCGCAGGGCGGGCGCAAGCATCCCCAGCAGGAATTCCTGCAGGTGGACACCACCAATATCCTGTTCATCTGCGGCGGCGCCTTTGCCGGCCTCGACAAGATCATCGCGGCGCGCGGGAAGGGCTCGGCGATGGGCTTTGGCGCTGATGTGCGCGACAACGATGAGCGCGGCGTCGGTGAAATCTTCCAGGATCTGGAGCCGGAAGACCTGCTGAAATTCGGCCTGATCCCGGAATTTGTCGGCCGTCTGCCGGTTCTGGCAACGCTGGAGGACCTGGACGAGGAGGCGCTGGTCACCATCCTGACCGAGCCGAAGAACGCCCTGGTCAAACAGTACCAGCGCCTGTTCGAGCTGGAAGACACCGAACTGGACTTCACCGAAGAAGCGCTGAAGGCGATTGCCCGCAAGGCGATCGAACGCAAGACCGGCGCCCGCGGCCTGCGCTCGATCATGGAGGACATCCTGCTGGATACCATGTTCGACCTGCCGGGCATGGACAGCGTGACCAAGGTGGTCGTGAACGAAGAGGCGGTGACCTCGGACGCGCAGCCGCTGATGATCCACGCGGATGCCGAGAAAGAACCCGCAACGGCCGGGTAAACGGAAATGACTTAAATCAGACGGCGCGGTTTTTTCCGCGCCGTTTGTCTTTTGGGGGCGGCTCGGCAGAGGGGGCGCTGCCCCCGCAGCGGCAGGCCGCTGCTCCCCTGGGATATTTTCAGCCAGAAGAAGGTGAAAGGCGATGATCAAACGGATTTCCTCCGGCGGTGAGTTCGAGGCCAAGATCGGCTATTGCCGCGCCGTGGTTGCGGGCGGGTTCGTGCATGTGGCCGGAACGGTTGGCCAGGGCGACGATGTGGTGGCGCAGTGCCGGTCGGCGCTGGACACCATCGGCGCGGCGCTGGAGAAGGCGGGGGCAAGCTTCGCCGATGCGGTGCGGGTCAACTACTACCTGCCGGATGCAGCGGAGTTTGAGCCTTGCTGGCCGGTTCTGGCCGAAACCTTTGGCGCCAGCCCGCCGGCGGCGACGATGATCGAATGCAATTTGATTGATCCGAAGTACCGCATCGAGATCGAGGTAACCGCGCTGGCACCGGCGGACAGCTGAGCCGGCGGATGCCCCGCACGCACGCGGGGCTGAGGCAAAACTGTCCGTTCCCGCCGGCAGGCCCCAAGCGACGGCGCAAGCCACTGGACCTTGGCGGGAAATTGGGCCATATCAAGATCGGAAAACTCCGGAGGCATCCATGGGAATCCTGAACACTCTTCTGCGCGCTGTGACCTGGTGGAACGGTTCCACCCTGAACACCCGGATCTTCACCGCCCGCAAGGGCATCAAGGTGGGTGAGGATGATCAGGGCAATGTCTTTTACCGCAATGCCGATGACAGCAAGCGCTGGGTGATGTTCAACGGCGAAGTGGAAGCCTCCCGCGTCAGCCCGGACTGGCACGGCTGGCTGCACCGGACCTTTGACGAGGTGCCGAGCGAGAAGCCGCTGAAGCATAAGCCCTGGGAAAAGCCGCACCAGGAAAACCTGACCGGCACCATGATGGCCTATGCGCCTGCGGGCTCGATCCGCGCCGGCGGCGAGCCCAAGGAGCGCCGCGACTATGAGGCCTGGGTGCCCGAATAAACATCTGCCAGAAGGCTGGTTTCATGTCACAAAATCCTACTGAAGTTTTGGCCGGTGGCGTCGTGCTGGCCGCCGCGGTCGCGTTTGCCGTCTATGCCGGGCAGGCTGCGGGCCTGTCGCGGGCCGGCGCTACCTATGATCTGAGCGCGTCTTTCCGGTCCCTTGAGGGCGTCAGCGTCGGCACCGATGTGCGGCTTGCGGGCGTCAAGATCGGCACCGTGACCGGTGTTGACCTGAACCCGGAAACCTTCCGCGCCGACACCCGGTTTTCGGTAAAGCAAGGGATCGATATCCCCGATGACAGCGCGGTGGTGATTTCTTCCGAGGGGCTGCTGGGCGGCAATTTCGTGGAAATCATGCCGGGCGGCTCTGCCTTCGCTTTCGAGCCGGGGGATGAGATCGAGGATACCCAAGGCGCGGTCAGCCTGATTTCGCTGCTGGTGAAATTCGTGGCAGGCGGCGGGGAAGACTCGTGAAGCGGCTGGCCGCTGCCCTGGCCGCAGGCCTGCTGGCCCTGCCTGCCTGGGGGCAGGAGCAGGTGGCGCAGAGCGGTGCGGCACAGGGCACTGCGGCGGTGCTGCGGGCGCTGGACAAAGTCAACGGCCACAGCATGGATGCCGAGATCGCGGTCGGCGGCAGTGGGGAGATGTTCGGGCTGCTGGTCACCGTGTCGGACTGCCGCTATCCGGCGGAGAACCCGACCGGGGATGCCTACGCCTTTCTCACCGTGCGCAATCCCGCTGACAATGCGGTGCAGTTCGAGGGCTGGATGATCGCGTCCAGCCCGGCGCTGAACCCGCTGGACCACAGCCGTTATGATGTCTGGGTCATCCGCTGCAGCAGCAGCTGAGGCGCGGGCACGGCGGGGCGGTTGAAATCGGCCTCATTTGACAAGGCGTCGCGCAGCAGCGCCCGGTAGCGGGCGCGGCTGACCTCAATGCCGCCGAGGGAAGCCAGGTGCGGGGTCAGAAACTGGGTGTCGCACAAGATGAAGCCAGCCTGCACCAGCCGGTCAACCAGATAGGCCAGCGCCACCTTGGAGGCGTCGCGGCGGCGGGAGAACATGCTTTCGCCGAAAAATGCGCCGCCCAGTGACACCCCATAAGTGCCTCCGGCCAGAATGCCCTGATGCCAGACCTCCAGCGAATGGGCGTTGCCCATCGCGTGCAGTTCCAAGTAGCGGTCGCGGATTTCGGCGCTGATCCAGGTTTCCGCCCGGTCGGCGCAGCCCTCCACCACGCCGGCAAAGTCGCGGTTCACGGTGATCTCAAAGCCGCCGTTGCGGATGCGCTTGGCCAGGGAGCGGGAGATACGGAAGCCGTCCAGCGGCAGGATCCCGCGCCGTTTGGGGTCGACCCAGAACACTTCCGGGTCGTCGCGGTGTTCGGCCATCGGGAAAACACCGGCGGAATAGGCGTGCAGCAGGAGATCGGCAGTCAGGCTCATGGTGCCGCCAGTATAAAGGGCAAAGGCAGGGAAAAGTAAAACGGGGCGCAGCCGGATGGCGCGCCCCGCGGGTTTTAGGCCGGTGTGTTTTTTTCCAGCCAGCGTTCCAGCCAGTGGATGCCGTATTCGCCGGTGTGGATGTCCTGCTCCTCCAGCAGCGCATGGAACAGCGGCACGGTGGTGTCGATGCCGTCGATGATCAGCTCGCCCAGGGCGCGGTGCAGGCGGGCAAGCGCCTCGGTCCGGTCGCGGCCGTGCACGATCAGCTTGCCGATCAGCGAGTCATAGTAGGGCGGGATCGAGTAGCCGTCATAGAGCGCTGAATCCATCCGCACACCCAGGCCGCCGGGGGCGTGGAACGCGGTGATCTTGCCCGGGCAGGGCGAGAAGTTCGGCAGCTTTTCGGCGTTGATCCGGACCTCGATGGCGTGGCCGTTGATCTCCAGATCGTCCTGCGTGAACGACATCGGCAGGCCTTCGGCCACCCGGATCTGTTCGCGCACAAGGTCGACGCCAAAGATGGCTTCGGTCACCGGATGCTCCACCTGCAAGCGGGTGTTCATCTCGATGAAGTAGAACTCGCCGTCTTCATAGAGAAATTCCACGGTGCCGGCGCCGGAATAGCCCATCTTGCCGATCGCGTCGGCACAGATCTTGCCGATGCGGGCACGCTCTTCCGGGGTGATGCAGGGGCCGGGGGCCTCCTCGAACACCTTCTGGTGGCGGCGCTGCAGCGAGCAGTCGCGCTCAGCCAGGTGAATGCCGGTGCCCTTGCCGTCGCCAAAGACCTGCACTTCGATGTGACGCGGCTTCTGGAGGTATTTCTCCATGTAAACTTCGTCATTGCCGAAGGCGGCCTTGGCCTCGGACCGGGCGGTGGAGAAGGCCGAGACCAGTTCTTTCTCGTCCTTGGCCACCTTCATGCCGCGGCCGCCGCCGCCGGCGGTCGCCTTGATGATCACCGGGTAGCCCATGTCCTTCGCCGCCTTTTTGGCAGCGGCAATGTCGGGCACGCCGCCTTCGGAGCCCGGAACAACCGGAATGCCGAGGTTTTTGGCGGTTTCCTTGGCGGTGATCTTGTCACCCATGATGCGGATGTGTTCGGCCGAGGGGCCAATGAAGGTCAGCCCGTGGTCCTCGATGATCTGCACGAAATTGGCGTTTTCCGACAGGAAGCCGTAGCCCGGGTGAATCGCCTGGGCGCCGGTGATCTCGCAAGCGGAAATGATGGCCGGAATCGACAGGTAGCTTTGGGCGCCGGAGGGCGGCCCGATGCAGACCGATTCATCGGCCATGCGCACGTGCATCGCGTCGGAGTCGGCGGTGGAGTGCACCGCAACCGATTTGATGCCCATTTCCCGGCAGGCACGGATCACGCGCAGGGCGATCTCGCCGCGGTTGGCAATCAGGATCTTGTCAAACATGGCAGATCCTTATTCGATGATGACCAGGGGCGATCCGAATTCAACGGCGGCGCCGTCTTCGACCAGGATGCGCTTCACGGTGCCGGATTTCGGCGCCGGAATGTGGTTCATGGTCTTCATGGCTTCGACGATCAGCAGGGTGTCGCCTTCGCTGACCTGTGCGCCCACGGAAATGAAAGACGGCGAGCCCGGCTCGGGCTGCAGGTACACGGTGCCGACCATCGGCGAGGTCACGGCACCGGGGTGGCTGGCCGGATCGTCGTTTGCGGCTGCGGGGGCGGCAGCGGCAGGTGCGGCGGCGGCTGCAGCCGCCGCCGGGGCGGCAGGCACCTGAACCTGCATCGGCGCCGCGGCCATCGCGGTCTGGCGGGAGACGCGCACGTTCAGGCTGTCGTCATCGCCGTATTCCCGTTTGACCTGCAGCTCGGTCAGATCGTTTTCGCGCAGCAGCTCCGCCAGCGCCTTGATGAATGCCACATCCGCTTCGTGAGATTTGTTTGTCATATTGTCCTCAAGCCGGTTCCGACATGCCCGCCCGGGCCCGGAAGGCCCGGCAGGCAGGAAATTAGCGCGCTTATAGGGCAAGGATTACCGCAAGGAAAGCGCTGTCGATGCTTGCTGTAACATGGAGATGAATTGATAAATTTGCAATTGCCTGCCGCATTCAGACTCCAGTTGCCGGGTCACAGCGGCATTCCCGTCAGCTTGGCCACCAGTTCCGGCAGTTTGCGGGCGCCGAACTTTTGCAGCAGATGCGCCCGGTGGCTTTCGACCGTGCGGTAGGACAGGTCCAGCTGCTTGCCGATCTCCTTGGCCGACAGCCCCTTGCAGGTGAGGATCGCCACTTCGCGCTCGCGCGGGGTGAGGGAGACCACAGGGCGGTCGTCGGAAATGTCCGCAAAGGACCAGATGCCGGTCTGAAACGGCGCCTCAGGCGTCACCGACCGGCCGCGCACCCGGCACCAGAACAATCCGCCCGCCCGGCGGCGCATGATGCGTTCGTCGCTGTAGCTGCCGCGCTGCGCCTCTGGCTGCTGCAGAAGGGCGCCGATGCGGTTGAAATCCTCCTGGCTGGGGTACAGTTCGGCCACCAGCATGCCGGTATAGTCACCAGGCGCGCCGCCAAAGGTCGCCGCGAATTGCAGGTTGCACCGCGTGATGACGCGGCGTTCCAGGACGGCGAGGCCCACGGGGGCATGGTCAAAGGCAAGATCGTTCATATGGTACTTTTACCCCGGTATTTTTGCGGAATTGAAGGGGGCAGCCGCTGCGTGCCACGTTGCGCGCTGCGGGGCAAGCGGGAGAGGGCAAACGAATGAACATAGCGGTGTGGCTGCAGCGGACAGCGGCGGCAGAGGGCGCGCGGCCTGCATTGTATCTGGGGCGGGATCCGGTGGCGGATTACGCCGGGTTTCATGCGCGGGCGGCCTCGGTGGCGGGCTGGCTGCTGGCGCAGGGGATTTCACCGGGCGACCGGGTTGGCATCTTCATGAACAACTGCCCGGATTACCTGATCGCGCTTTATGCTATCTGGTATGCCGGCGCGGCGGCAGTTCCCATCAATGCCAAGCTGCACGGCAAGGAGGCGGAGTACATCCTGCAAAATTCCGGCACCGGCCTGCTGTTCACCTCGCCTGGGCTGACAGAGGCGGTTGCAGACACCGGGGCCGCGGTGCGCTGCGTGGATATCACCGGTGCGGATTATGCGGCGGCGCTTCAGGCGGAGCCGGTAGCGGGGCCTGCCTGCCGCGCGCCCGGGGATCTGGCGTGGCTGTTTTACACCTCCGGCACCACCGGGCGGCCCAAGGGGGTGATGATCACCCACCGGATGCTGATGACCATGGCCATCGCCTATTTCGCCGACGTGGATCAGGTGAGCGCCGCCGACCACGCGCTCTATGCCGCGCCGATGAGCCATGGCGCGGGCATCTACGCGATTCAGCACGTGCTGGCGGGCGCGCGCCACGTCTGCCCGGCCTCCGGCGGTTTCGATGAGGCAGAGATCTTCGGCCTTGCCGCGCATTTCGGGCGGGTCCACATGTTTGCCGCGCCGACCATGGTCACAAGAATGACGGCTGAGGCCAAGCGGCTGGGCTTCAAGGGGGACGGGCTGCGCACGGTCGTCTATGCAGGCGGGCCGATGTATGCCGCCGATATCATCGAGGCGGTTGAGCATTTCGGCCCGGTCTTCGTGCAGGTTTACGGTCAGGGCGAATGCCCGATGGCGATCACCGCGCTGCCGCGCCGCGACGTGCAGGACCGCGCGCATCCGCGCTGGCGCGAGCGGCTGGCCAGCGTCGGCAGGGCGCAAAGCGTGGTGGAGGTGCGGATCGGCACGCCGGAAGGCGTGTTTTTGCCCGCAGGCCAGCACGGCGAGATCATGGTGCGCGGCGATGCGGTGATGCCGGGCTATTGGGACAATCCCGAAGCGACGTCCAAGACCTTGCTCAACGGCTGGCTGATGACCGGCGACATGGGGGTGCTGGACGCGGACGGCTATCTGACGCTGCAGGACCGCTCCAAGGATATGATCATCACCGGCGGCTCCAATGTTTACCCGCGCGAGGTGGAGGAGGTGCTGCTGCTGCATCCGCAGGTGCGCGAGGTGTCGGTGGTGGGCCGCCCGCATGCGGATTGGGGCGAGGAGGTGGTGGCCTTTGTCGTGGGGGATGCGCCGGATGCGGAACTGGACGATCTGTGCAACAGCCGGATTGCCCGGTTCAAACGGCCGAAGGCCTATTTGCGCATCGATGCGCTGCCCAAGAACAACTACGGCAAGGTGCTGAAGACCGAGCTGCGGAAGATGGTCTGATGGCGCCAGCTCAGGCCGGGCGGGCGGCGGAGCCTTCGCTGCGGTCGGGCTGGCGCTGTCCCATCATCGTGTCGATCAGGAGGCTCATCAGTTCAGCCCGGCTGGCGGTGCCGGATTTACGGTAGATCGCATTCAGCTGCGCCTTGACGGTGCCTTCGGCACTGCCGCGCATGGCGGCGATTTCGGCCGTGCTGAGGCCCTTGACCAGAAAGGTTGCCACATCCAGTTCGGCAGGTGTCAGACCCCAGGCGGCAAACTCCGTGTTGATCACGTCCTGCACCGCGGCCTGGGCGGCGCTCAGGCTTTCCTCCAGATGCGCCTTGCGGCGCAGCAGCCACATCAGAATGCGGGTTTCAATAACGATGGCCGCAGTCAGCGCCAGCGCGGCAAGCCCTTCGATATAGGTGTGGCCGCGTTCCCCGGCTTCCGCCTCTCCGGCCTCCAAACCGCTGAGGTCCGCAATCACATCTCCGAGAAACACCGCCGCGCAAATGGCTTGCACGGCGATGACGGCGATCAGGACCCAAGGCTGGGCAGGGCCGTTCGGGGCGTGGCGCATCAGGGGCTCTCTCTGCTGGTTTCCGTGCCCTCCTTGTAGCCAGTGACCATCGCGCGCGCCAGATTGACTTTGGTCCGGCGGCTTTCAAACAGCACCGCCGCCACATGCAGCACAATGGAAATCTCCGCCCAGGAGACCAGCGCCTCATGCAGCGCTTCCGGCCATTCGATGCCCCAGAACATGTTTGTGGTCATCAGATAGCCGGTAAGGGCGATGCCGGTGATCGTCAGCAGCAGATTGTAGATCATCAGCGCGCCCAGTGGAGAGTGGCCGGGATGCCGCCGGATCCGGCCTGTGGCGATATCGCTCAGCTGCCCGGCCGCGGCGCCTGCATCGGGCGGAAAGCTGGAAAACCGCGCGTGGCGGCTGCCGATAAGGCCCCAGATCACCCGGATGCCGATGAGCGCGGCAACGGCATAGCCGATGTATTCATGAAGATTGCCCTCCGGATCGGTGACCAGCGCGTTGGCGGCAAAGCCCGCCGCCAGCGACCAGTGGAACAGCCGGACTACAGGGTCCCAGACGTATGTGCGGTGCATGTCAGCCCTCCTACCGTGGCCGGGCGCCGTATGGCGCCCGGCAGATGATGCCCTGAGCCGGTCAGTCGTCTTCCTTGACCTTCACCACCTCAAGCTTGCCGTTCAGGTAGACCTCGTACTTCTTGCCGTCCTTCACGGCGTAGGCCTCAAACTGGCCGTCTTCGGCTTCGATCTTGCGCACCTCGTAGCCCTGGCCTGTCAGCAGATCGCGGATCTTGGCCTGGGTGTCGGCGCTGGGGGCGCTGTCAGAGGCAAAGGCCGCTGCCGCAGGCAGGGTGAGAACAAGGGCGAGGAGTTTCAGTGAATGGCGCATCGGGTGTCCTTTCGGTGTCCTGGCCGGCGCCGCACCGGAATGGCGCGGTCCGTGTCAGAGACGTCGGGGCGGGAGCAGCAAAGGGAAATAGGCGCCAGGTTGGAACGGCGCAGAAACCGGGGCTGTATAACCCGGGTTTATTGCGGCAAAGACTGATGTTTGCAGGGCAGGCGCGGCGGTTGCCGGAAAAGAGGCCAGCCCTTGAACAGAGCCGGCCTCAGTCTGCCACTGCCGGCACGCGGGCGGCCGGCAAGACGGAGATGAATTTTGCAGCGCGCCTCAGATCGCCAGGTATTCGGCGCGCAGCTCCTCGTTTTCCAGAACCTCGGCGGCGGTGCCATCAAAGACAATGCCGCCCGTATCGAGGATCACTGCACGGTCTGCCAGTTCCAGGGCGCGGACTGCGTTCTGCTCGACAATGATGGTTGTCATGCCCTGTTCCTTGATGTGGATGAGGGTCTTTTCAATCTCGTCCACGATCACCGGGGCGAGGCCTTCGTAAGGTTCGTCCAGCAGAAGCACCTTGATGTCGCGGGCCAGCGCGCGGGCAATCGCCAGCATCTGCTGCTCGCCGCCGGAAAGGGTCACGCCCTCCTGCTTGCGGCGTTCGCCAAGGCGCGGGAACAGGTCATAAAGGCGCTCCAGAGACCAGCCGACGGGCGGGGCAATCTGTGCCAGCTGCAGGTTTTCCTCCACCGTCAGGCCGGGGATGATGCGGCGGTCTTCGGGCACCAGGCCCAGACCCACGGCAGCGGCCTCATAAGATTCCATCTTGTGCAGCGGCTTGTGGTCCAGCCAGATCTCGCCTCGTGTGACCAAAGGCGAGCCGGTACGCGCGATCGAGCGCAAAGTGGAGGTTTTGCCGGCACCATTGCGGCCCAGCAGTGCCAGAATCTCGCCCTCGTGGACGTTAAAGCTGATGCCCTGCACGATGTAGCTCTCGCCGTAATAGGCATGGACGTCCCAGACCGACAGAAAGGCCGGCGCGGTGGTGGCCATATTGGCGTTCTTGGAGAAATCGGGTTTCACGTTCATGGTGTTTCTCCTTTACGCGCTCTCGCCCAGGTACGCTTCGCGCACCTTTGGGTTGCCGCGGATGTTTTGCGGATCGTCCTCGACCAGCGGGGTGCCCTGGGCCAGCACGGTGATCCGGTTGGCGAGGCTGAAAACCACATGCATATCGTGTTCGATGATGGCGATGGTGATGTCGCGCTCGTCCGAGATCTGTTTCAGCAGGTCGATGGTGTTGTTGGTATCGGCGCGGGCCATGCCGGCGGTGGGCTCATCCAGCAGCAGCAGGCGCGGCTCTTGGCTCAGGCACATGCCGATCTCCAGCCGCCGCTTGTCGCCGCGGGACATGGCGGCGGCGTGCATGTGCCGCTTGTCCGACATGTTCATCTCTTCCAGCATGTGCTCTGCCTTTTGCAGAATGTCCTTCTGCCGCAAAACCGACGACAAGGCGTTCAGCTCGAACGCGCCGTCCCGTTTGGCAAAACAGGGGATCATCATGTTTTCCAGCACCGTCAGGTCGCCGAAGATTTCCGGCGTCTGGAACACGCGGCTGATGCCCATCTGGTTGATCTCATAGGGCGCGCGGCCCAGCACCGACTGGCCGTCGAACATGACGGACCCGGTGTCGGGGATCAGCTTGCCCACTAGGCAGTTCAGCAGGGTGGACTTGCCTGCACCGTTCGGCCCGATAATCGCGTGGACCGAGTTTTCCTTCACGCTGAGGTTCACGTTGGACAGCGCTTGCAGGCCGCCGAACCGTTTCCCCACGTCTTTGACTTCAAGGATACCCATGGCTCTGTCTCCTTATTCCGCGGGGTTGGTTTCGCCGGCAGCCTTGCTGCCATCCTTGGCCTTGCGGCCGCTGAGCCAGCCCTTGATCCGCTGGCCGCCTTCGACCAGGCCGCCGGGCAGGAAGATCACCACCAGCATGAACAGGATGCCCAGCGTCAGGTGCCAGCCCTTGCCGATGAAGGGGTGGATCAGGAACACCACCGCGTCCTCCATCCCGTCGGGCAGGAAGCTGAACCAGCTGTGCAGCACGTTGTCGTTGATCTTGGAGAAGATGTTCTCGAAGTACTTGATGAAGCCCGCGCCCAGAACCGGGCCGATCAGCGTGCCGGCACCGCCGAGGATGGTCATCAGAACCACCTCGCCGGAGGCGGTCCACTGCATCCGCTCGGCGCCCGCCAGCGGGTCCATCGAGGCCATCAGCCCGCCTGCCAGGCCCGCGTACATGCCGGAGATCACAAAGGCCGCCAGGGTGTAGGGCCGGGTGTTGAGGCCGGTGTAGTTCATCCGCTGCTGGTTCGACTTCACCGCCCGCAGCATCATGCCGAAGGGCGAGCGGAAGATGCGGATCGCCAGGTAGAAGGCGGCCAGCAGGATCAGCGCGCAGAGGTAATAGCCCGCGTTGAACTGGAACGCCCAGGGGCCGACGGCGAGTTCGAAAGTGGAGCGCATCTCCAGCCCGAACAGGTTGGTCACGGGGATCGAGCCGTCCGCGGTGGCGGAGACGCCCAGGATGCGGGGGTCTTCCAGCGTCAGCTGCAGCCCGGTCTCGCCGTTGGTGACCGGCGTCAGCACCGAATAGGCGAGGTTGAATGACATCTGCGCAAAGGCGAGCGTCAGGATCGAGAAGTAGATGCCGGAGCGGCGCAGGCTGATAAAGCCGATGAGCAGCGCAAACAGGCCCGCGACGATCACCGACAGCACAATCGCCGGGATCACGTTCATGCCGATGAGCTTGAACATCCAGACCGCGGAGTAGGAGCCGACCCCCAGAAAGGCCGCGTGGCCGAAGGACAGGTAGCCGGTGAGGCCAAACAGGATGTTGAAGCCGATGGCGAAGATCCCGAAGATCACGAAGCGCTGCATCAGGTCCGGATAGCCCGCATTGAACTGCGCCATGGCGCTGCCGGACGGGAAGGGGTTCAGGATGAAGGGGGCAAACAGCGTCAGGATGGCGACGATGATCAGCAGGGAAGTGTCTCTTTTGTCCAGTCCGAACATGTCTTAGTCCTCCATCACGCCTTTGCGGCCCATCAGGCCCCGCGGGCGGGTCAGCAGAATGATGATTGCGACCACATAGATGATGATCTGGTCGATGCCGGGGATCAGCGATTTGATCTCGTTCATCGAGGCAAAGCTTTCCAGAACACCCAGCAAGAAGCCCGCCAGCACCGCGCCGGGCAGGGAGCCCATGCCGCCGACAACCACCACCACGAAGCTGAGGACCAGGAAGTCCATGCCCATGTGGTAGTTGGGGGAGTTGATCGGCGTGTACATAACGCCCGCAAGGCCCGCGACGGCGGCGGCGATACCGAACATGATGGTGAAGCGGCGGTCGATGTTGATGCCCAGCAGGCCCACGGTCTCGCGGTCGGCCATGCCGGCCCGCACCACCATGCCGAAGGTGGTGAACTGCAGGAAACTGAAGATGCCGCCGATGATCAGCACCGCAAAGAAGAAATAGACCACGCGCCAGACCGGATAGATGATGTCCATGCCGATCACGGCGCCAAGGTTCACCACGCCGTTCAGCGCGTCCGGCGCCGGGGTCTGGATCGGATTGGCGCCGTAGAAGTACTTGACCACTTCCTGCAGCACGATGGCGAGGCCGAAGGTCACCAGGATCTGGTCCGCGTGGGGGCGTTTGTAGAAATGCTTGATCAGCCCGCGCTCCATCACATAGCCGACGCCGATCATGATCGGGATCGCAAAGAGGATCGCCAGCGGCACTGCCCAGTCGATGAGGGCGCCGCCGAACTCGGGGCCGAACCAGGCCTCCACATAGGGGGTTTTCACCTTGAGCGGGTTGCCGAGGAAGTCGGTCTGTGTCTCGTCGACCACCTCATAGCTGAGGTTCAGAATGCGTTGCAGGGTCACGGCGCAGAAGGCGCCGATCATGAACAGGGCCCCATGGGCAAAGTTCACCACGCCCAGCGTGCCGAAGATAAGTGTCAATCCCAGCGCGATCAGCGCATAGGCCGAGCCCTTGTCGAGCCCGTTCAGGATTTGCAGGAGAATGGCGTCCATGGGTCCCACCGTGCGTGAGGTTCGGAATGGCCCGTCCGGCGGGGGAGCGGACGGGCCGGTTGGGGCAGCCGGAGTCCGGTGCGGACTCCGGCCCGGAACTTTAAATAATTCCGGCGCCCTGTGGCTGGCTTATGCGCCCGGGTTGCAGGCGCCCAGGTTGCCGCCAGCGAACATCGGGTGATCGGGGGCGTATTCCACCTGTGCCCGCGGGGTGACCTCGACCACTTCCAGCAGGTCGAACTCCGAGGTCGGGTTCTCCTTGCCGCGCACCACCAGGACGTCCTTGAAGCACTGATGGTCTTCGGCGCGGTAGAGGGTCGGGCCGTTGCCCATGCCATCGAACTCGAACCCTTCCAGCGCTTCGACAACGGCGCAGGGGTTGAAGCTGCCGGCCCGTTCCACGGCATCCGCATAGAGCAGGGTCTGCACATAGCAGGTGTGCGCGGCCTGGCTCGGCGGGAAGCCGTATTTGGTGCCGAAGGATTTCACGAAGGCCTTGGAGCCTTCATCCTGCAGCGTCCAGTGCCAGTTGGTGGAGCCGTGGATGCCCTTCACGTTCTCGCCAGCACCCTTGGCCATCAGGCGGGAGTAGAGCGGCACGACGATTTCGAAGTTCTTGCCGTTCACCACCTTGTCGCGCAGGCCGAACTGCACCGCGTTGGTCAGCGAGTTCACCATGTTGCCGCCGTAGTGGTTCAGCACAAGAACGTCAGCGCCCGAGTTCAGAACCGGCGCGATGTAGGAGGAGAAATCGGTGGCCGCCAGCGGGGTGCGGACCTTGTTCACGGTCTGCCAGCCCAGGGCTTCGGTGGCGGCGGCGATCGACTCTTCCTGGGTCCAGCCCCAGGTGTAGTCGGCGGTCAGGTGATAGGCGGTGCGGTCGGTGCCATAGAGGTTCTTGAGCACCGGTGCCAGCGCCGCGCCCGACATGTAGCCGTTGAAGAAGTGGCGGAAGCCGTTGGCCTTCTTGTCCTTGCCGGTGGTGTCGTTGGAGTGGGTGAGACCGGCCATGAAGATCACGCCTGCCTCCTGGCAGAGACCCTGCACCGCGATGGCCACGCCGGAGGAGGAGCCGCCGGTGATCATCACCGCGCCGTCTTTTTCGATCATCGACTTGGCAGAGGCGCGGGCGGCGTCGGATTTGGTCTGGGTGTCGCCGGTGACGTATTCGACCTTCTTGCCCAGGATGCCGTTGCCCTGCAGCGCCTTGGAGCTGAAGGTGTTCATCATGCCGCCGTCGCCGCCGCCGTTCAGATGCTCGACCGCCAGCTCATAGGCGCGCAGCTCGTCGGCGCCTTCGTCGGCGTAGGGTCCGGTCTGCGGCACGTTGAAGCCCAGGGTGACGGTGCTGCCGGTCGGCTCATTGGTGAAGGCCGCGGCGGATGAGGCGGTGAAGATGGTCGGCAGCGCCACGCCAGCGCCTGCCATTGCGCCGGTCTTCAAGACACCACGGCGCGAAACGTCAAATTTAGACATGTATTCCTCCCTAATATGATTGGTGCCTTGCAGCTCCTCACTTCTGCGCGGTACCAGCACGATAAGTGCAAAATCAGTATGGGAGCGTCATGTAAACCCAAGCAATAAAACCCTTTTGCAGCTTGAAAATTCTGTAAATAAATGAACAATATTCCGTGGCATACTGTAAACAAAGTTATATTGCGTTGCAGAAAGCCCTTGAATTGGAAGTGTTTTGGGAGGCCTGTCCGCATGGCACGCGACACCTTGACCGGCAGCCGGATCCGCGAACGCAGGCTCATCCTGGGGTTGCGGCAGGCTGAATTGGCGCGGGAGGCCGGGATTTCAGCCTCTTATCTCAACCTGATCGAGCACAACCGGCGCAGAATCGGCGGCAAGCTGCTGGTCGGCATTGCCGGGGTTCTGGGGGTGGAGCCTTCGATGCTGAGCGAGGGGGCGGAGGCGGCGCTGATCTCCACCCTGCGGGAGGCGGCGGCCGACAGCGGCGTGCCGGTGGCGGAGCTGGACCGGGTGGACGAGTTCGCCGGCCGGTTTCCGGGCTGGGCCGAGGTGCTGGCCTCCGGCCACCGCCGCATCGCGACGCTGGAGCGCACGGTCGAGACGCTGTCGGACCGGCTGACCCATGACCCCAACCTGGCGGCCTCGGTGCATGAGGTGCTGTCGACCGCCGCCGCGATCCGCTCCACCGCGTCGATCCTGGCGGAAACCGGCGAGCTGGAACCGGAGTGGCGCGACCGTTTCCACAAGAACCTCAACCAGGATTCGCTGCGCCTGTCCGAAAGCAGCCGGGCGCTGGTCAGCTTTCTGGATGAGGGCGACACCGGCGAGGACCGCCGCGGCATGCCGCAGGAGGAGGCCGAGGCCTTCC
Source organism: Leisingera aquaemixtae (assembly GCF_006740765.1). GTDB lineage: Bacteria > Pseudomonadota > Alphaproteobacteria > Rhodobacterales > Rhodobacteraceae > Leisingera > Leisingera aquaemixtae. The sequence continues at coordinate 1,750,606 of NZ_CP041159.1, read as the reverse complement.
TGCAGGCGAGCGGCTTCCATTTCCCGGCGCTGGAGGAGGGCACTGCCGTGCCGCAGGAGCTGGTGCAGCACGCGCCGGAGCTGGTGAGCGAAGCGTCCCGCAGCCTGGCCCGCGCGGCGCTGGAGCAGTATCAGGCGGACGCCCGCGCCATGCCGCTGCCGACGCTGGCGCGCGGGATCCGCTCTGGCGGGCTGGATCCGGTGGCGCTGGCGCGGCAGTTCGGCTGCGGCCTGCCAGTGGTGCTGCGCCGTCTGGCTGCGCTGCCGGAAGAGGTGCTGGGCCGCGAAGCCGGGCTGGTGATCTGCGACGCCTCCGGCACGCTTTTGTTCCGCAAGCCGGTGACCGGCTTTGCCATGCCGAGGTTCGGGGCATCCTGTCCGTTGTGGCCGCTCTACACCGCGCTGGTGCGCCCCCAGGTTCCGGTGCGGCGCAACGTGGTGCAGCAGGGGCGCAACGCGGCGGCCTTTGACTGCTTGGCGGTGGCCTGGCCGCTGGAGATGCCGGATTTCGGGGCTGATCCGCTGTACCGGGCAGTGATGCTGATCCTGCCCGGCGGGCAGGACGCGCAAGACCCGCAGCCGGTCGGCGCCAGCTGCCGGATCTGCCCGCGCCGCGGCTGTCCGGCCCGGCGCGAGCCGTCGATCCTGAAGGAAGAGTTTTGACAGCAACATGGCGGCGGGGCTAACCTGCGCCAAAAGGAATGCGTGCCCGCACCGGCTTGTCCGGCAGGGGGCGCCGGGAGGAATTTCTGCTGATGGGCAGGCATGTTGTACTGATCGAAGATGAGCCGAATATCACCGAGGCTATCCGGTTTCTGCTGACCCGGGACGGGTGGAGCGTTGATGCGCACACCGATGGCGCCACTGCGGTGGAGGTGATCCGGGATGCCAATCCCGACCTGGTGATTCTGGATCTGATGCTGCCGGGCAAAAGCGGGCTGGAGATCGTGCGCGAGCTGCGCGCCGAGGGGGGGATGCAGGCGCTGCCGGTGCTGATGCTGACCGCCCGCGGCCAAATGCGCGACCGCGAGATGGCGGAAAAGGCCGGCGTCACCCGGTTCATGACCAAACCCTTTTCCAACGCCGAGGTGCTGACCGCAGTGCGGGACCTGCACGCCCAGGCCGGGCAGGGATGACCCGGGACGGCAGCCCCAGAGAGCAAACGGGCACCCGCGCGGAACGCCAGACCTACCGCCGCCGCCGCCTGATGGACATCGCCCGGCTGCTGCCGGTGCTGGGGGTGCTGCTGCTGGCGCTGCCGCTGCTCTGGCCTGAGGCCTCGACCCATCCGGCCGCGCGCGGCGGGGTCAGCATGTCTTCGGCCATCATCTATGTGTTCGCGGTCTGGATCGGTCTGATCGGCGCCTGTTTCGCCTTCAGCCTGACAGTGCAGCGGTGGGCTGATCACTGGACCGGCGGCGGGCCGGACGGGGCAGAGCTTCCCGGGGACGGCCCCGCCGGCCCGGAGGACGCCTGATGGCCTCCCTGAACGTGCTGGCCTTTGTCTGCCTTGCCTATGTGGCCTTCCTGTTCTTCATCGCCTTCTGGGCCGACCGGATGGCCGCCCGCGGCCGCAGTGCCGCCTGGATGCGCTCGCCGCTGATCTACACGCTGTCGCTGTCGGTCTACTGCACCGCCTGGACCTTTTACGGCGCGGTCGGCTATGCGGCACGCTCGGGGCTGGAGTTCGTGACCATCTACCTTGGCCCGTCGCTGGTGATGATCGGCTGGTGGTGGGGCCTGCGTAAGCTGGTGCGGATCGGGCGCAGCCAGCGGATCACCTCCATCGCCGACCTGATCTCTTCGCGCTATGGCAAGTCGAACCTGCTGGCCACCGGGGTGACCATCCTCGCGGTGATTGGCGTTACCCCCTATATCTCGCTGCAGCTGCAGTCGGTCACCCTGTCCTTTGCCATCTTTGCCGAGGCCGACCCCTTGCGCGGCTACAATGAAACTTCGACCGTGTTCTGGGTGGCCGCCGGGCTGGCGGTGTTTGCAATCCTGTTCGGCACCCGCAACCTCAACGCCAACGAGCGCCACCACGGGGTGGTGACGGCCATTGCGCTGGAGGCCATCGTCAAGCTGGCGGCGCTGCTGGCGGTCGGGGTATTTGTGGTCTGGGGCGTGGCGGGCGGCGTCAGCGCGACGCTGCAGCGCATTGATGCCTCGCAGATCGGCCACTGGAACGTCGATGGCAGCCGCTGGGCCACCATCACCTTCCTGGCCGCGGCCGCCTTTGTCTGCCTGCCTAGGATGTTCCAAGTGATGGTGGTGGAAAATGAGGACGAGCGCCACCTGCGCATCGCCTCCTGGGCGTTTCCGCTCTACCTGCTGCTGATCTCGATGTTCGTGGTGCCGATTGCCGTGGTCGGGCTGGAGCTGCTGCCCGCGGGCGCCAACCCGGACATGTTCGTTCTGACGGTGCCGCTGCAGCAGGGGCAGCAGGGGCTGGCGGTGCTGTCATTCCTGGGCGGCTTCTCCTCCGCGACCTCGATGGTGATCGTGGCGGCCATGGCGCTGTCGACGATGGTGTCGAACCATATCGTGATGCCGGTCTGGCTGCGGCTGCAAAGCCGCCAGGCCTCGGTCTCGGGCGATGTGCGCGATGTGGTGCTGTTTTCCCGCCGGGTGTCGATCGCGGTGATCATGGCGCTGGGGTATTTCTATTATCACCTCTCGGGCGGCGCCGCCGCGCTGGCGGCCATCGGACTGATCTCCTTTGCCGGGGTGGCGCAGATCCTGCCCGCTCTGGTCGGCGGGCTGTTCTGGCGCGGCGCCACCCGCTCCGGCGCCCTGGCCGGGCTTACCGTGGGCTTTGCCATCTGGCTTTACACCATGCTGCTGCCGGCACTGGGCGGCGGGCTGCTGCCGGAGCATATCCTGCGCGAGGGCCTGTTTGGCCTGGCCTGGCTGCGGCCAGAGGCGCTGTTCGGGATCGAGGGGCTGGACCCGACGGTCCATGCGGTGATGTGGTCGATGAGCCTCAATGCCCTGGCGTTCTGCCTGGTGTCGCTGGTGAGCTTCCCGAGCCCGCTGGAGCGGCTGCAGGGGGCGCAATTCGTCAATGTCTTCGACCATTCCGCGGGTCCGCGCGGCTGGACCGGCTCTGTGGCGCAATCCGAAGACCTGATGATCATGTCACAGCGGATCCTTGGCGCGCCGGAGGCGCAGGCGTTCTTCCAGCGCGAGCGGCTGCGCCAGGGCGGCCGCGGGCCCTTGCCGGAGCCAACGCCGGCCTTCCTGGAGCGGCTGGAGCGCGAGCTCAGCGCCTCCATCGGGGCGGCGGCGGCGCATGCGATGATCGGCCAGATTGTCGGCGGCTCGTCGGTCTCTGTGCAGGATCTTTTGGCGGTGGCGGATGAGACGGCGCAGATGCTGGAATACTCCAGCCGTCTTGAGGCGCAATCGGCAGAGCTCTCGGCAACGGCGCGCAAGCTGCGGGAAACAAACGAAAAGCTGACCCAGCTCTCTGAGCAGAAGGATGCGTTTCTTAGCCAGGTAAGCCATGAGCTGCGCACGCCAATGACCTCAATCCGGGCGTTCTCGGAAATCCTGCGCGACGACGGCCAGCTCAACCCCAAGGAGCAGCGCCACTATGCCGGTATCATCCATGACGAGACGCTGCGGCTGACCCGGCTGCTCAACGACCTTCTGGACCTGAGCGTGCTGGAAAACGGCCAGGTGAGCCTCAACATGACGGCGGGCACCCTGCCGGAAGTGCTGGACCATGCAGTCGCGGCGGCGCTGGCGGGGTCGGACCGGCCGCTGAAGGTGATCCGCAGCCCGGAGACGGAGACTTTCCGCATCTCCTCGGATCTTGACCGGCTGGCGCAGGTGTTCATCAACCTGATCGCCAATGCCCAGAAATACTGCGACGCGGAGAAGCCGGAGCTGACCATCTCCGCCAACGCCGCCGGCGGCCGCCTGCATATTGATTTCACGGATAACGGCAGCGGCGTGCCCGCGGATTTCCGGCAGATGATTTTCGAAAAATTCTCCCGCGTCAGCCCTGAGCGCGCGGGCGGTGCCGGGCTCGGTCTGGCGATCTGCCGCGAGGTCATGCAGCGGCTTGGCGGCGATATCTGCTACCTGCCGGGCCACAGCGGCGGCGCTTTCCGGGTTTCCCTACCCGCTGCGGGCGAAAAGGCGGCGTAACCCGCTGTGAGGTATAGGAGTTGTTAACCTCCTTTCGGGTAAAAACGGGGAAACGGGACGCGTATGGGGCAGGTTAAACAGCCTATGTCTGAGACAGAAGCAGCACAGGCGGGCAGCGGTAAGCAAAGTGTGCTTGCACGCAAGCTGGCAGCAACCAAGGAAGGCGCAGGGGCGATCAACAGCTCCCTGACGCTGAAGGCGTTGCGCCGTTCCCTCGCGCGCGCGGCGGCCGATCTGTGCGAACTGCCGCTGGCGGTGCTGGCGGCCCGCCAGTGCAACCGCATTTCCGAGGATTTGGCCCGGAACCTGTCCGACAAAGACCTGCTTGTGGTGCTGGATTGCCCGAACGGGCGGGTCGGTGCGGCCAGCATGGACGCGGCCACGGTGACGGCGCTGATTCAGCAGCAGACCATCGGCGCGGTGATCGGCAAGGCGCCGAACGAACGGCTGTACACCCCCACCGACGCTGCAATGACCGCGGAGTTCCTGGAACGCTCCTTTGCCAAGGTTGTGTCGATGCTGGAGGGCCAGGCGGATCAGGCCATCTTTTCCGGCTACCGCTTTGGCGCCCAGGTCGAAAACGTGCGCAGCCTGGTGCTGGGGATGGAGGCTGACGATTACCGGGTGATCGAGCTGAACCTGGATCTGGCCTGCGGCGCCATGCAGGGCGTGATGAAACTGATCCTGCCGGAACCCACTGCGGAGGAGCTGCAGGAGAGCCAGGGCGCCGCCGCCCAGGGTCCGTCGCTGGGCCGCAACCTCGATTCGATCCGCGCAGAGCTGACCGCGGTCCTGTGCAAGATGCGGGTTCCGCTGCGCGACTTCACGGACCTCAAGATCGGCGACACGCTGCCGCTGGATCAGGCGTTCCTGTATGAAACCGACTTGCTGACCATTGGCGGCAAACCGGTGGCGCAGGGGCGGCTGGGCCAGATGAACGGGTCCCGCGCGGTCCGGCTGAACCGGTCCGGCTCCAAGCTGGCGGGCGACGGCGGCGGCGACATGGGCTTTTCCGACGGGGGCGGCCTGGATGCGCTGCCAGACGCGCCGCCGGCCCTTGGCATGGGCATTGCCGACCAGGGTCTGCAAGACCCGATGGATGACGGCGGCCTGCCCGCGCTGGAGGCCGCACCGGCGCTGGATGGCGGTGCCATGGGTGGAATGGGCGGCATGGACGCCGGGCTGGATGGCCTGGACTTGTCCGACCTCGACGGTGATGGCGGGCTGGGTCTGGATGGCCTGGACGGCGGGCTGCCGGATCTTCCCGATCTGCCGGATCTGCCCGACTTTCCCGCCGCCGACCTCGGCGATTTCGAGGCCGCCGATGCGGTGGAAATCTCGCAGCTGGCCGGGCTGGACTGAGCCCTGACAGAGAACAACTGAAGCTGACTCTTGATTGGCGTAGGTGAAGCACGGCACTCCCGGCTTTGGCTTCAGGCTATTCGCGCGCTCTGCTGTCCCATTTCCGGCGCGCATTCAACGGTCTGTAAGAAGGTAAGCCACCAGCAAGCGTGCGGTGCTATGCCCGCTGCCTGTGCTTCCGGTGCGTACTCAGCCGGCCGCGGGCACCGGCAGAGACGGCCGATTGCAATCAAGTCAGATCTGGCTGTTGGAGAGGGCGCAGGCTTCAATCCGGAAGCCGCCGCTTGGGGGTGCAGGCCGCAACCCCAAGCAGGCTTTGCTTCAGCGGTTTGCCAGCGAGTCCAGCGCCGGGCGCAGCCCGTCCAGCTGATAGCCCGCCGCAGCGGTCTTTTGCAGAATATCATCCGCGCTCAATTCGCTGGCCTGACCCAGCGCCCAGACCACTGAGCTGCGCGTGCCGGAGGCGCAATAGGCCAGCACCGGGCCGTCGCTGCTTTCATAGAGCTCGCGCTGAAGCGCCACGTTTTCCGGCGTCATGGTCTGGTGGGTCAGGGGCAGAACCTCAAACCGCAGGCCGGCTGCTTCAGCTGCGTCGCGGATCGCGTCCGCCTGATGGCTGGGCGGCACTTCCTCGTCCGGGCGGTTGCAGATCACCGTCTTATAGCCGGCGGCGGCAATGGCGGGCAGGTCCTCAGCCGAGATCTGCGGCGAGACCGAATAGCGGGGGGTGATTACACGTGCATCCATGGGCCGACTCCTTACGCGCTTGCGGCGCCACGGTCCAGATGCCGGCTGACCGCCGGGGCGGCTATCATGCCGCAGGCCATCGCCGCCAGGAACAGCGCGCCTTGCCAGCTGTTGTAGCTGAGCGAGGCCATCGCCGGGCCGGGGCACAGGCCCACCAGCCCCCAGCCGATGCCGAACAGCACCGACCCAAGAAAAAGCCGCCGGTCCAGCTCGGCCGAGGGCGGCGAAGGAAAGCTGCCGCCGGCGGCCGGCTTGCGCCCTTCCGTCAGCCGCCAAGCCAGCGCCATCGGCAGCAGCGCGCCGCCCATCACGAAGGCCAGGGTAGGGTCCCAGTTGCCAAAGATATCCAAGAACCCCTGTACCTTGGCGGTGTCAGTCATCCCCGAAAACATCAGGCCGGCCCCGAACAGGCTGCCTGCGGCCAGTGCCAGAAACATCCGCAGCATCAGATCACCCCCAGCAGCTGGCGCAGCACCGCCAGCGTCAGAATGCCCGCCAGCATGAAGACGGCGGTCGCCGCAATCCCGCGCAAGGACAGGCGGGAAATGCCGCAAACCCCGTGGCCGGACGTGCAGCCGTTGGCAACGCGGGTGCCGACCCCCACCAGCAGCCCGGCAAGCACCAGAACCGCCGCATTGCTGGTGACATGGGTATCGGGCGTGCCGCCCGTCAGCAGCCCGATCAGCAGCGGCATGCCAATCACCCCGGCGATGAAGGCGATCCGCTCAGCCGCGGTGTTGCGGCCGCTGCCATCCAGAAGCCCGCCCAGGATGCCGCTGGCCCCCATGATCCGGCCGTTGCCGAGCAGGTAAACCGCGCCGCCTAGCCCGATCAGCAGGCCGCCGCCCAGTCCCCAAATCCAGTCTGCTTGCATTGTCTTTCCCTGGTCCTTTCCCGTGCGTCCGGTCAGATCTTGTTCACCGGGATCTTCAGGAACACATCGCCCTGCTCATCCGGCTCCGGCATCTGGCCTGCGCGCATATTCACTTGCAGCGACGGCAGGATCAGCCGCGGCATCCCCAGCGTCGCGTCGCGGGCGTCGCGCATCTGGACGAATTCCTCGATGCTGCGGCCTTCACCCACATGCACGTTCAGCGCCTTCTGCTCGCCGACAGTCGTCTCCCAGGCGTAATCGTCGCGGCCCGGCGCCTTGTAGTCGTGGCCGACAAAGATGCGGGTCTCGTCCGGCAGCGCCAGGATCTTCTGGATCGAGTTGTACAGATCGGCAGAGGAGCCGCCCGGGAAATCGCAGCGGGCGGTGCCGAAATCGGGCATGAACAGCGTGTCGCCGACAAAGGCCGCATCGCCGATCACGTAGGTCAGGCAGGCGGGCGTGTGGCCGGGCGTGTGCAGCACCTCGCCGCGCAGCTGGCCGATCATGAAGCTGTCGCCTTCGCGGAACAGCTGGTCGAACTGGCTGCCGTCGCGCTGGAATTCGGTGCCTTCGTTGAAAATCTTGCCGAAGGTGTCCTGGACCACGGTGATCCGGTCGCCAATGCCGATCTTGCCGCCCAGCTGTTCCTGCAGATAGGGGGCGGCGGACAGGTGGTCGGCATGGACATGGCTCTCCAGGATCCACTCCACCCGCAGGCCCTCGGCCTTGACCCAGGCGATGATGGCGTCGGCAGAGGCGGTGCTGGTGCGTCCGGCGGCGTGATCAAAGTCCAGGACCGAGTCGATGATGGCGCAGGCTGTGCCCTCGGGCTCGCGCACCACGTAGGACACGGTGTTGGTGGCTTCGTCGAAAAAGGCTTTGACGGCGGGGGTCATCTGTCAGTCTCCCTGGATGCTCGGAAATCATATATCAATTTAAGAATATGTTTCAAGAGAGCCGGCGGCCCTTACCGCAGGCTTTGGCAAAAAATCATCGCAGCTGTCTGATGTGTGTCAAGGCGCGGCTGGAACCGGCCCCTTAGAATCGTTTGGTGCTGAGTAAAGCCGCAAAAGCGTCAGGAAGCCGTAAAAAAAGCGTGAAAATGCGGCGCAAAGGTAACATTCTGCGGGATTTCGTATTCCTGTTGCGAAATACTGTCACAATCGCAGGACGTAGGGAGGACTGCTTATGACAATGGAAGATCTGTTTCACACCGTCGAACAGCTGGAAACCAGAATTCAGAGAGAGACCGGCGCGGCCCGGCTGGCCATGCGGCCCGAATTCATCCGGCTGCTGGATCACATGCGCAAGAAAGGGGCAGAGGTTCCGCGCCGGTTCCGCCGTCTTGAGGCTGCGCTGTGCGAAGAAGCGGTGGAAGAGATGTTCGACAACATGCCCGTCTGACACAGACCTGTTGTCAGGCAGGGGCGGGCCGGGCGTCAGCCCAGGAAGATGCCCGTCATCACCAGCATAAGGCCCAGCACCGACAGCAGCAGGGCGCCCAGATTGTAGGGCAGCACCGATTGCACAACGGCACGCAGCGCGTCGTCATCCAGATTTTGGCGGCGGGCGCGTGCGACCTTGATGATGCACCAGACCAGCCCCAGCAGCCCGGCAACGGACAAGGCGGCTCCGGTCCAGACGATAAGATCGAACATGGGTGTGCTCCTGCAGGGGTTGCGTTGCGCCGCGCCTAGCCGATCCGTCCACCGCGCGCAAGCCGCGCCGGCACGGGTGCCGGTTTTTGCCGCTTGGCGCAGCTCCGCCGCTTTCCCTTCTTGCGGCGCGGCGGGCGGGGCGCTATCCCCTTGCTCCGACAGCAACTGACAGCATGTGCCGACGGAGCCGCAGATGGATATCACCGAAGACGAAAAAAGCGAAAACTACCGTGTGACCGCTGGCGAACTGCGCCAGTTTATAGAGCGGTTCGAGCGTCTGGACGAAGAGAAAAAGACGATCGCCGAGCAGCAGAAAGAGGTGATGGCCGAAGCCAAGGGGCGCGGCTACGACACCAAGGTGATGCGCAAGATCATCGCCCTGCGCAAGCGCGACGAAAACGACATCGCCGAAGAAGAGGCGGTGCTGGAAATGTACAAGGAAGCCCTGGGCATGTAAGCCGCGCCGGGCTTCGGCCCTGGCAGGGAATTAGCTGGCGCCGGGCGGGCGGAAGTGCCCCCGGCGCCAGTTTTGCATTCAAGCCGCGAAATTTTAGCGCGAGCTGCCCGCCGATGGCAGGTTTTCTGCTCCGGCGCGTGCGAACAGCCGCCTCAGGCGCCGGCCGGCCTCCAGCAGCACCACGGCGTAAAGCCCCCAGAACAGCGGATGCAGCGTGTAGCGCATACGCTCCTGCTCAGGCCCGTTCACCGCGTGCGCCACCCCCAGGAACAGCACGACCGACAGCAGCATCACCTGAAAGAACGCCCGGCGTGCCGGATCCCGGTCCCGGCGGGCAAGCTCCGCCAGCGCGATCAGCGCGAACAGGTTCAGCGCCAGGGTCAGGAATCGCGACAGGCTGGGGCCGATCACGATCTTGTTGTCTTCGGTCAGCACCCGATTGGTGTCCGGCAGTTTGGGGAAGCGGTCCCAGTTCAGCGGCGGGAACAGGTATTCGTTCGGCCACAGCGACAGGCTTGTCGAGGCGCGCACCACCACGCCGGCGGCGTATTGCAGGGGGCTGGCAGCAATCACGTCCAGGGACTTCTTAAGGCAGGTTTTGGAATAGCCGATCATCCGCGGATCGTTCAGGGCGCTGCCAATATGCTGGCCGATCAGCCCGTGGGTTTCGGCAAACGTCTTGAAGGAACACCCTTCGATCCGCTCCGGCGCCACTTGCGAGACATTGAGGCCAAGCCAGCTGCCGGAACTGAAAATGCCGAACACCGCCTTGTTCTTGACCGACGGCAGCAGCGATACCGCCAGCGTCAGGGCCAGGATGGCGGCGCGGGCCGGTCCGGCACCCGCCTTGAACAGCAGCAGGCCTCCCACGAGCAGGATGTAGACCGGGTGAAAAAGCGTCCAGGTCAGCGACAGGACGGCGAGGCAGGCGCAGAACAGCAGGAAAAACAGCGTGCGGCGCGTTTTCAGCAGCAGCAGGACGCAGAGGCACGACAAGGCAAAAAGCGCTGAGGTGAAATGGGCATAGAGGATGAAGTTCTCGTAATAGAACACAGCCGGAGACAGCACATAGGCCAGCGGCAGCAGCCATGCCAGCTTTCGTGACGGCGCCAGCAGCCGCAAGGCGGCGTACATGCTGGCAGCAGTCGCAACGGTCAGCAGCAGGTGGCTGCCCCAGATCAGCTGGATCATGCAGGCCTCCTGCGCATTGCAGGCCTTGGCTGCCAGCCCCAGCAGGAAGTTCCAGAACGGCGGCTGCGAATGCAAGGCGATCAGTGCCTCCAGCAGCCCGTCATGCAGCTGCTGCACCGGCAGGTGCTGGTATGCCCCGGACAGGTGGACAGGATCGGGGCGGATCTCCAGCAGCAGCGCCGCCAGCGTTCTGGTCAGCAGCACGACCGCCGCAGCGGCAAGGGTGAACACTGCGGTATCGCGCAGCAGCGAAGCCAGCCCGGGCGCCGGAGCGCGCGCCATGCCGGTAACCTGCGGGGGAGTTGTCATGCCGGACCTCAATTGTTTTGCCCCGTCATACTGGAACCGGGGCGTCTATGAAATTCCCCCTGGCGGACAGCGGCTCCGGCACAGGCATCGGTGCAACAGGCGGCCGCGGCACGGCGGAGTTGGCACCTAGCCAAAAAGCCGGGCCGCTGGTACAAGCGGGGCAGGGACCAAATCCATCTTCCGGTTGACTTCATTTGACGACAGATTCATCGCTTCCGGCCGGGCAGCCCGGCATGCTTGCCGTCGACCTGGATGGCACCCTGCTGCGCAGCAATATCCTCTATGAAAGCTTCTGGTCTTCCTTCGGGCGCGACTGGAAAAGCCCCTTTTCCGCGGCGGTTGCGCTGCTGAACGGCCGAGCGGCGCTGAAGCGGCACTTGGCCGGCACCTCCCGCATTGATGCGGCCAGCCTGCCTTATGATCCGGCGGTCATGGACTATGTCAGGGACTGGCGGCAGCGGGGCGGCAAAACCGCGCTGGTGACTGCCAGCGACCAGTCCATCGCCGATCAGATCGCCGCTCATCTGGACCTGTTTGACGAGGTGCATGGCTCCACCGGCACCGAAAACCTGAAAGGCCCGGTCAAGGCGGAGTTCCTGCAAAACCGGTTCGGCGCGGGCAGGTTTGCCTACATGGGGGATTCCCCCGCCGATCTGCCGGTCTGGCGGCTGGCGTCAACGGCGGTCACCGTCAATGCCGCCCCGGCGCTGCGCCAGAAGGCGGAGCACGCGGCGTCCCGGACCGAACATCTGGCAACGGTGGAGCCCGCGCTGGCCGCGTATGTCAAGGCGCTGCGGCCGCATCAGTGGCTGAAGAACATCCTCGTGTTCCTGCCGATGCTGGCCGCGCATCAGCTGGACATGGTGACCCTGGTGCAGTCGCTGCTGGCGTTCCTGTCGTTCAGCCTGATCGCCTCCAGCGTCTATGTGGTGAACGACCTCCTTGACCTGAACGCCGACCGCGCCCATCCGCGCAAGCGGTTCCGGCCCTTTGCCGCGGGCCGCATCCCGATAGAGCACGGCAGCTGGTTGGCGGCGGCGCTGTTTCTGGGCGGGTTGGCGGCAGCCCTGCCGCTGGGCCTGCTGTTTCTTGGGGTCATCCTGCTTTATTACGCAATGACAACGGCTTACTCGCTGCATTTCAAGCGGCTGATCGTGATGGATATCTGCCTGCTGGCGGGGCTTTACACCATCCGCATCGCGGCGGGAGGTGCCGCTACCGGCATACCGCTGTCGGTCTGGCTGCTGGCGTTTTCCATCTTCTTCTTCTTTTCGCTGGCCGCCGTGAAACGCCAGGCGGAGCTGGTGGACAGCGCCAGACGCCAGCAGCTGACCGCCAAGGGGCGCGGCTATCACGTTGACGATCTGCCGGTGATCTCGATGATCGCGATTGCCGCGGGCTACGTGTCGGTGCTGGTTCTGGCGCTCTACCTCAATTCGCCTGCGGTGGCCGCGCTTTACGCCACGCCGCAGGGGTTGTGGGGGATTTGCTGTGTGCTGCTTTATTGGATCACCAATACGGTGATGCTGGCCCATCGCGGCCAGATGCAGGATGACCCGGTGGTCTATGCCGCGCGCGACCGCGGCAGCCAGCTGTGCTTCCTGATCGCTCTGTCCTTTGCGGTGTGGAGCAGCGCGCTATGACCCTGCACCAGCTTCTCGTCCGCTACACCGCCTTTGCGGCCGCGGCCACCGCCGTCAACCTCGCCACCCAGCGCGCGGTTTTGCAGCTGGGGGAGACCGGCGCCCATTTCACCGCTGCCATGGCTGCGGGCACTTTGGCCGGGCTGGTGGTCAAATACTTTCTGGACAAGCGCTGGATCTTCTTTGACCAGCAGGGCGGCCTGAAGCACCAGGGCCGGACCTTCCTGCTGTATTCGGCGATGGGGGTGGCGACCACGGCGGTGTTCTGGATCACCGAAACGCTGTTCTGGCTCATCTGGGGCACCGATGCGGCGCGCGAGGCCGGAGCAGTCCTGGGACTGGTGATCGGCTACACGGTGAAATACCATCTCGACCGGCAGTTCGTCTTTACCCGCCGCGCAAGGGAGGCGGAATGAGAGGGCTGTCAGGCTGGGGCAACTACCCCGTGTCCCAGGCGCAGCTGCTTGCGCCGCGCAGCGAGGCGGAGCTGCAGGGGCTGATCGCCAGCAATCCTTCCGTCATCGCCCGCGGCAATGGCCGCGCCTATGGCGACAGCGCGGTTGGCGCGCCGGCGACCCTGCATATGCGCCATTTCAACAAGATGATCTCCTTTGATGCGCAGACCGGCTTGCTGGTGGCGGAAAGCGGTGTGCTGCTGGGCGATATCATCTCTGCCTTCCTGCCACGGGGCTGGTTTCCGGCGGTGGTGCCGGGCACCAAGTTCGTGACCCTTGGCGGCGCCATTGCCGCGGATGTGCATGGCAAGAACCACCACAAGGACGGCAGTTTCCGCAGTTGCCTGGACTGGGTCGAGGTGATGGGGCCGGACGGAACGGTCCGCCGCTGCTCCCCCCAGGAAAACACAGAGTTGTTCAACTGGACCGCTGGCGGCATGGGGCTTACGGGCGTGATCCTGCGGGCCGCCATCCGTCTGCGGCGGGTGCCCTCGGCCTGGATCCGGCAGCAGACATTACCCGCTGCAAACCTCAACGCCGCCATCGAAATCTTTGAACGCTCCGCCGCCGCAACCTATTCCGTGGCGTGGATCGACTGCCTGGCGGGCGGCGGCAATCTTGGGCGGTCGCTGGTCATGCTGGGGGAACATGCCGGGCTGCAGGACCTGAGCTATGACCAGGCGGCGCGGCCCTTTGCCATACCCCGCGCCAGCAACCGCACCGTGCCGCCAGTGTTCCCGTCCTTTGCGCTGAACCGCTACAGTGTTCGGGCGTTCAATGCCGCCTATTACTGGGCCGGGGCGCGCAAGGCCGGGCGGCAGATCACCGGTTACGACAGCTTCTTCTTTCCGCTTGATGCGCTTTTGGGCTGGAACCGGATCTACGGGCGCAAGGGATTTGCCCAGTTTCAATGCGTGCTGCCGTTGGACCGCGCGCGGGCAGGCTTGCGTGCCTTGCTCAAGACGATCTCTGCTGCCGGGCAGGGGTCGTTTCTGGCGGTGCTCAAGAGGCTGGGCGCGCAGGACAGCCCGTTCTCCTTCCCGATGGAGGGCTACACGCTGGCGCTGGACTTTCCGGTCAACCGCCGCAGCCTGCAGCTGATGCAGGACCTCGACCGTATCACCATTGCCCACGGCGGCCGCTTCTATCTGGCCAAGGACAGCCGGATGAGCCGGGACACGCTGCACGCTGCCGACTCCAGGGCAGCAGAGTTTGCCGGGATGCGGCAGCTGTCCGGGTTGCACCCGTCCTTTCAGTCCGCCCAGTCGCAAAGGCTTTCGCTATGACAAAATCCCCCGTTCTGATCCTCGGCGCCCGGTCGGACATAGGCATGGCTGTGGCCCATGCCTATGCCGCCCAAGGCCGCCCTGTGCAGCTGGCCGCCCGCAATACGGACAGTCTGGAGCCCCAGAAGACCGATCTGGAGCTGCGCCACGGCGTGCCAGTTTCTCTGCATGAGTTCGACGCGCTGGCGCTGGAGGATCATGAGCGCTTTGCCGGTGCGCTGCCGGAACTGCCGGGCATCGCCGTCTGCGCCGTCGGCTTCATGGGGGAGCAGGGCGAAAGCGAGACCAGCCCCGCCGCCGCGGCCCGGGTCCTGCGCAGCAACTTCGAAGGCCCGGCCAGCATTCTTTCGGTTCTGGCCAGCCGGTTCGAACAGCGCGGCTCCGGCACGCTGGTGGGGATCAGCTCGGTGGCCGGAGACCGCGGCCGCGCGACCAACTATGTTTACGGCGCGGCCAAGGCCGGCTTCACCGCCTTCCTGTCCGGCCTGCGCAACCGGCTGGCCCGCAAGGGCGTGCATGTGGTTACGGTGCTGCCGGGGTTTGTCGCCACGCAGATGACCGAGGGCATGGACCTGCCGGACAAGCTGACGGCCCAGCCCGAGGAAGTCGCCCGCGCCATCACCGAGGCCACTGCCAAGCAGAAAAACATCGTCTATGTGCGGCCGGTCTGGCGGCTGATCATGCTGATCATCCGCAACATTCCGGAAGCTGTGTTCAAGAAGATGAGCATCTGAAGCGGGCTGGCACCGGATGGTCCGGCGGGTTTGCTTCAGGCTTATAAGTTTTAAGCTTGAAATAATTCCCGCGGCAGCGCTATTGTCGGTGGCAGGCATTATCAGCAAAGGAGCCCCGCCATGCCGGCCATCAGTGTGCATCCCGAAGGGTGGAAGCCCGCCAAAGGCTACGCCAACGGAATGGTCGCAGAGGGCAAGCTGCTGTTTGTCGGCGGCCAGATCGGCTGGACTGCGGATCAGGTGTTCGAGGCCCATGATTTCATCGGCCAGATGAGCCAGGCGCTGCGCAACATCCTGGAGGTGGTCGAGGCCGCGGGCGGCACCGCAGAGGACATCACCCGGCTGACCTGGTATGTGACCGACAAGGCGGAATACCTTGGCCATCAGGCTGAGGTCGGCAAGGCTTACCGCGCGGTGATGGGCTATCACTTCCCGGCGATGACGATGGTTGTCGTCTCCGCGCTGGTCGAGGATGAGGCCAGGGTGGAGATCGAAGCCACTGCCGTGCTGCCCGGCTGACGCCGCGGATCAAGCACGGTTTCGTGAGCGCTCTTCCCATGGTCCCGGCCAGCCGCCACATTGCTTGGCGCAGCAAGGGGAGAGCAAGATGCGTATCAATGCCGATTTCACCAAACGCGCCGCGGTGCATTTCGAGGACACACCCTGGGTGCCCAGCCCGGCCCCGGGGGTAGAGCGCAAGATGCTCGACCGCATCGGCGAGGAAGTTGCCCGCGCCACCACCATCGTCCGCTTTGCGCCGGGGTCCGCCTTTGATGCGCATGTGCATGACGGCGGCGAGGAGTTTCTGGTGCTGGACGGCGTGTTCCAGGATGAGCACGGCGACTTTCCCGCAGGCTCCTATGTCCGTAACCCGCCCACCACCAGCCACACGCCCGCCGCGGCGGAGGGCGCGGTGATCCTGGTCAAGCTGCACCAGTTCGACCCCGCCGACCGTACCGAGGTCAAAACCCGCGCCGATGGCGGCGCCGCGCAGCAGCAGCTGTTTCAGGATGCGGTTGAGACGGTGACGCTGCAAACCTGGGGTCCGCATCACGCGGTCAGCCTGCAGGCGCCCGGCGGGCTGGAGGTCTTTGTGGTGGACGGCAGCTACAGCGAGAACGGCGAGGATTTCACCCGTTGGGACTGGCTGCGTCTGCCGCCCGGCAGCCGGTTTGACGCCACCGCCGGTACGGACGGTGCGAAAGTGTGGATGAAAACCGGCCATCTTTCGCAAATGACTGCTCAATAGGCATCGCCTGATTTCGGCGTGAAATCAAGTTCTTGCACGCCGCTCCTTCGGGGGCGGCATATTTTTTGCCTGCGGGAAAAATTTTACCAGTTGATAAAAAATAAGACTGTGGCACTCTGAACAGCAAGAACAACCGAAAATCAGGGAGACACCCAATGGCGACCAGCCATCAGGCATCCGGCATTCAGGCAGCGCGGCTTGACGCTGCCGGGATCGCTGAGAACTTCTCGGACTTGCACCCGCCCTATGACGCGCATGAGGCCGCCGTGGCCGCCGACCGCTGCTATTTCTGCTATGACGCGCCCTGCATGACGGCCTGTCCGACCAGCATCGACATCCCCCAGTTCATCCGGGAGATCCAGGCAGGCCACCCCGAAAGCGCGGCCCGCACCATTTTGGAGCAGAACATTCTGGGCGGCATGTGCGCCCGGGTCTGCCCGACCGAAACCCTGTGCGAAGAGGTCTGCGTGCGGGAGACGGCAGAGGGCAAGCCGGTCGAGATCGGCCGCCTGCAGCGCTATGCCACCGACACGCTGATGGCGAAGGGCGTGCATCCCTTCACCCGTGCCGCAGCGACTGGCAAGAAGGTGGCCGTTGTGGGGGCGGGCCCGGCGGGTCTGTCTGCCGCGCACCGGCTGGCGATGCTGGGCCATGACGTGGTGGTCTATGACGCCCTGTCCAAGCCCGGCGGCCTCAACGAATTCGGGATTGCCGCCTATAAAACCACCAGCAACTTCGCGCAGCGCGAAGTGGACTGGCTGCTGCAGATCGGCGGCATCACCATGGATTACGGCCAAAAACTGGGCGAGGACTTGTCACTGGATGCGCTGAAGGAGGCGTATGACGCGGTGTTCCTCTCCATTGGTCTGGCCGGGGTCAATGCCCTGCGCGCGCCGGGCGAAGACATGGACGGTGTCCGCGACGCGGTGGACTTCATCGCCGAACTGCGCCAGGCGGACGACCTGACCACGCTGCCGGTCGGCCGCAATGTGGTGGTGATCGGCGGCGGCATGACCGCGGTGGATGCTGCGGTGCAGTCCAAGCTGTTGGGCGCCGAAAACGTCACCATCGCCTACCGCCGCAGCCGCGAGGAGATGGGCGCAAGCCGGTTCGAGCAGGACTTGGCGGCCTCGAAGGGCGTCAAGCTGATGTTCAACGTGATGCCGGTTGCGGTGCACGGCAGCGGTGCAGCGGCCGAGATCGAATTGGAGTATACTCAGGTCGCGGACGGCAAGGTCTCCGGCACGGGCGAAACCCTGCGGCTGGCCGCGGATCAGGTGTTCAAGGCGATCGGCCAGACGCTGGAGGGCCAGCCGGAGGCGCTGGCGCTGGAGGGCCGCAAGATCAAGGTCGACGCCAGCGGGCGCACCTCTGTGGCCGGGGTCTGGGCCGGGGGCGACTGCGCCTCGGGCGGCGAGGACCTGACCGTGACTGCCGTGGCCGAGGGCCGCCACGCTGCAATGGACATTCACTCCAGCCTGATGGGCTGAGCCAGCTCGGGTGCGGCTCCGCTGCACCCAAGCTAGCCTTAAAAGGAGAGATCAAATGGCTGATCTGACAACGGAATTTCTGGGTATCAAATCCCCCAACCCGTTCTGGCTGGCCTCGGCGCCGCCGACGGACAAGGAATACAACGTCCGCCGCGCCTTCGAGGCCGGCTGGGGCGGCGTGGTCTGGAAGACCCTGGGCGCCGAAGGCCCGCCGGTGGTCAACGTGAACGGCCCGCGCTATGGCGCGATCTGGGGCGCCGACCGCCGTCTTTTGGGCCTCAACAACATCGAGCTGATCACCGACCGGCCGCTGCAGACCAACCTGGAGGAAATCACCCGGGTCAAGAAAGACTACCCGGACCGCGCCGTCATCGTCTCGATCATGGTGCCTTGCGAGGAACAGGCCTGGAAGGACATCCTGCCGCAGGTGGAGGCCACCGGCGCCGACGGGATCGAACTGAATTTTGGCTGCCCGCACGGCATGGCCGAACGTGGCATGGGGTCTGCCGTGGGGCAGGTGCCGGAATACATCCAGATGGTCACCGAGTGGTGCAAGAAATACTACTCCAAGCCGGTGATCGTGAAGCTGACCCCGAACATCACCGATATCCGCCACCCGGCCCGGGCAGCGCACGCGGGCAACGCCGATGCGGTCAGCCTGATCAACACCATCAACTCGATCACCTCGGTGAACCTCGACAGCATGGCGCCGGAGCCGACCATCGGCGGCAAAGGCACCCACGGCGGCTATTGCGGCCCGGCGGTGAAGCCGATTGCGCTGAACATGGTCGCTGAAATCGCCCGCGACCCGCAGACCCGCGGCCTGCCGATCTCTGCCATCGGCGGCGTCACCACCTGGCGCGACGCGGCGGAGTTCATGGCACTGGGCGCTGGCAACGTGCAGGTTTGCACCGCGGCGATGACCTATGGCTTCAACGTGGTGAAGGAGATGATCTCGGGCCTGTCGAATTGGATGGACGAGAAAGGCTATACCTCCACCCAGGATTTCATCGGCATGGCGGTGCCGAATGTGACCGACTGGCAGTATCTGGACCTGAACTACGTGACCAAGGCCAGGATCAGCCAGGACGACTGCATCAAATGCGGCCGCTGCTATGCGGCCTGCGAGGATACCTCGCACCAGGCGATTGCGATGAGCGAGGACCGGGTGTTCACGGTGAAGGACGACGAATGCGTCGCCTGCAATCTTTGCGTGAATGTCTGCCCGGTGGAGGGCTGCATCACCATGGAGGAAGTCCCGGCAGGCCAGATCGACGAGCGCACCGGCGAGGTGGTTTCGGACGACTACGCCAACTGGACCACGCATCCGAACAACCCGTCGGCAACGGCCGCAGAGTAAACTTTTCCAGCGGGCGGGGGCAGCTCAAACGGAAAGGCTCCCGCCCGTCGCCGGTCTCCTTTTCAGGAGACGCTCCTCCCGTTGGGCCCGGCGCCGCGCTTTGCGCGGCGCCGGGCCCAAGGCCGCCAAGGGGGCATCAGCACGGCTGATGGCACCTGCGGGCGCGGGAGCTCCCGGTTCTCCTGCAAAGCGTTTCCGAGGATATCTGAGGTCAGCTTTTGGGCGTAAGCATCCGGCGGTACAGGGTTTCCAGATACTCTGGCGCGGCGTCGAACGGGTCTTCCTCGCCCATCAGCGTGCGCACCTGGGCGTCGAAATCCGCATAGTGCTGGGTCAGCGACCAGATCGAAAACAACAGATGCTGGGGGTGCGCCCGGTTGATCCGCCCGGCATCCATCCAGTCCTGCAGCAGCTGCGCCTTTTCCTCCACCAGAACCTTGAGATCGGTGGCGATCACCTCTCGCAGCCGCGGCGCGCCCTGCACAATCTCATTGGCATAAAGACGGCTTTCGCGCGGGTAGTCCCGGCTCATCTGCAGTTTGCGCTGTACATAGGCAAGGATTTCCTCCAGCGGCTCGCCCTCAGGATCGAGACCGCGCAGCGGATCGAGCCAGGTGTCCAGCAGCCCCGCCATCAGCTCGTTGAACATCGCTTCCTTGGAGGGGAAGTAATAAAGCAGGTTCGGTTTCGACAGCCCGGCCGCCTTGGCGATCTGATCCACGGTGGAGCCGCGGAAGCCGTGGCTTGAAAACACGTCCAGCGCCGCTTCGAGAATGGCAGCGCGATTCTTCTTCTGAATGCGGGTGGGCGCGCGGTCTGCGGGCATGGTCGTCCTTGTCTGGTTCTGCCGCCTGCGGCGGGCGAAAGCACGGATTTTCACCTGTTTCCGGCTAAGGCGCCGATTTTTGCAAGGGTCCTGCGGCAATTTCTTGACTGGTGGTGAACCCGTGATAGCGTGAGTTTGACCAGTTGGTCAAATCAATGTCCGGGCCGCAAACGGCCCGGCTTTGCAACGGACCAGCATTCGAAGCCACCTAACACGGCGCCAAGCCGGAGCCAGCCTGCAAAGACGGGCGCACAGGGAAGGAAGCTCGAGATGACGTCGCTTGGACAGAATCTGAAAATCAATGGTGACAGGCTGTGGGACAGCCTGATGGAGATGGCCAAAATCGGCCCCGGAGTCGCAGGCGGCAACAACCGCCAGACGCTGACGGATGCGGATGGCGAAGGCCGCGCCCTGTTCCAGAAATGGTGCGAGGAGGCAGGCTGCACCATGGGGCTGGACCAGATGGGCAACATGTTTGCGATGCGCGCAGGCACCGACCCGGACGCGCTTCCGGTCTATGTCGGCTCGCATCTGGATACCCAGCCCACGGGCGGCAAGTATGACGGTGTTCTCGGGGTGCTGGCGGGGCTGGAGCTGATCCGCTCGCTCAACGACATGAACATCAAGACCAAGCACCCGATCGTGGCCACCAACTTCACCAATGAGGAAGGCACCCGCTACGCGCCGGCCATGCTGTCCTCGGGGGTGTTTGCCGGTGTGCATACCCAGGACTGGGCTTACGGCCGGGCAGATGCCGAGGGCAAGACATTCGGTGATGAGCTGAATCGCATCGGCTGGCGCGGCGAGGAGGAAACCGGCGCCCGCAAGATGCACGCGTTTTTCGAGCTGCACATCGAGCAGGGCCCGATCCTGGAGGCCGAGGGCAAGGATATCGGCGTTGTGACCCACGGCCAGGGCCTCAGCTGGACGCAGGTGACGGTCACCGGCAAGGATGCCCATACCGGCTCCACCCCGATGCCGATGCGCCGCAATGCGGGCCTGGCGATGGCGCGGATCCTGGAGGCGGTGGACGCAATCGCCTGGAGCCATGCGCCGCACGCGGTGGGCGCGGCGGGGCATATCGACGTCTACCCGAACTCGCGCAACGTGATCCCGGGCAAGGTCGTTTTCACCGTCGATTTCCGCAGCCCGGAACTCGGCGTGATCACCGACATGGAAAACCGCCTGCGCGAGCAGGGCACCAAAATCGCTGAGGCGATGGGGGTGGAGATCGAGTTCGAGAAGGTGGGCGGCTTTGACCCCGTGGCCTTTGACGAGGGCTGCGTCAGCGCGGTGCGCAATGCGGCGGAACGGCTGGGCTATTCCCATCTTGATATCATCTCTGGCGCGGGACACGACGCCTGCTGGATCAACCGGGTGGCGCCGACTGCCATGGTGATGTGCCCCTGCGTCGATGGCCTGAGCCACAACGAGGCCGAAGAGATCAGCAAGGAATGGGCCGAGGCCGGCGCCAATGTGCTGTTCCATGCGGTGGTGGAGACAGCGGAGATCGTGGAGTAGGGGGCGCTGCCCCCGCGGCCCGGCGGGCCGCTCCCCCGGAGTATTTCCGGAAAGATGAAAAGAGCTGCGCCAGACAGCGGAAGAGACAAATGGAGGCGTAAGAATACGCCCCGGTTCAGGGAGTTATAGCAATGAGTAAAGTCATCAGAAACGGCACCATCGTGACCGCCGATCTGACCTATAAGGCGGATGTGCTGATTGAGAACGGAGTGATCACCCAGATCGGCCAGGGCCTCAAAGGCAGTGAGGAGCTGGACGCCACCGGCTGTTATGTAATGCCGGGGGGGATCGACCCGCACACCCACCTGGAGATGCCCTTCATGGGCACCTACAGCTCGGATGACTTCGAGTCCGGCACCCGCGCAGGGCTGGCGGGCGGCACCACCATGGTGGTGGATTTTGCGCTGCCCAACCCTGGCGAGAGCCTGCTGGATGCGCTGAAACGCTGGGACAACAAGTCGACCCGCGCCAACTGCGACTATTCCTTCCACATGGCGGTGACCTGGTGGGGCGAGCAGGTCTTTGACGATATCAAGACCGTGATCCAGGAGCGCGGCATCAACACCTTCAAGCATTTCATGGCCTACAAGGGCGCTTTGATGGTGAATGATGACGAGCTTTATGCCTCCTTCCAGCGGCTGGCGGAGCTGGGCGGCATTGCCATGGTGCATGCCGAAAACGGCGATGTGGTGGCGGAGCTGTCGGCCAAGCTTCTGGCACAAGGCAACACAGGCCCCGAAGCGCATGCCTATTCCCGTCCGCCGCAGGTGGAAGGCGAGGCGACCAACCGCGCGATCATGATTGCCGATATGGCAGGTGTGCCGCTGTACGTCGTGCATACCTCCTGCGAGGACAGCCACGAGGCCATCCGCCGTGCCCGGATGCAGGGCAAGCGGGTCTGGGGCGAGCCGCTGATCCAGCATCTGACGCTGGATGAGAGCGAGTATTTCAACAAGGACTGGGACCACGCCGCCCGCCGGGTGATGTCGCCGCCGTTCCGTAACAAGCAGCATCAGGACAGCCTGTGGGCCGGTTTGCAGTCGGGCTCTCTGTCTGTCGTGGCCACCGACCATTGCGCCTTTACCACCGAGCAGAAGCGCACGGGTGTGGGCGATTTCACCAAGATCCCGAACGGCACCGGCGGGCTGGAAGACCGGATGCCGATGCTGTGGACGCACGGGGTGGAGACCGGCCGTCTGACGCCGAATGAATTTGTGGCCGTCACCTCAACAAATATCGCCAAGATCCTGAATTGCTACCCGAAAAAGGGCGCGGTTCTGGTGGGCGCGGATGCCGATCTGGTGGTCTGGGACCCCGAGAAGCGTAAGACGATTTCCGCGGATACCCAGCAGTCCTCCATCGACTACAACGTGTTCGAGGGGCATGAGGTGAAGGGCCTGCCGCGCTTTACCCTGACGCGCGGCCATGTGGCGGTGCATGATGGTGAGATCCGCTGCCAGGAGGGCCACGGCAAGTTTGTCGCCCGGGAGGCCAACACCACGGTGAACAAGGCGCTGTCGACCTGGAAAGAGCTGACCGCGCCGCGTCCGGTAGAGCGCACCGGCATCCCGGCGACAGGCGTGTAAATCAGGAGCGGGCTGCCGGAAACGGCGGCCCGTTTTCCTGTGTGAAATCAAGGCGAAGATATGAATATGGAACCGACCACCCAGGCAATCCGCCCCGAGGCCGCCGCGTCCGCACCTGCCCCCGCAGACTGCGTGATCGAGGCCCGGAACCTGGACCTGACCTTTCAGACAAATGACGGGCCGGTGCATGCGCTGAAGGATGTGAGCCTGAAGATCAGCAAGGGCGATTTTGTCTCCTTCATCGGACCGTCGGGCTGCGGCAAGACTACTTTTCTGCGCTGTATCGCGGCGCTGGAAACGCCCACCGGCGGCAGCCTGAGCGTCAACGGCATGACCCCGGATGAGGCACGGCGCAACCGGGCCTATGGCTATGTGTTTCAGGCCGCGGGGCTGTACCCGTGGCGCACCATCTCCAAGAACATCAAGCTGCCGCTGGAAATCATGGGCTACTCCAGGGCGGAGCAGGAAAAGCGCGTTAACCAAGTCTTGGAACTTGTTGAATTGTCAGGCTTTGGCGGCAAGTTTCCCTGGCAGTTGTCGGGCGGGATGCAGCAGCGGGCCAGCATCGCGCGGGCGCTGGCCTTTGATGCCGACATCCTGCTGATGGATGAACCCTTCGGGGCGCTCGATGAGATCGTGCGCGATCACCTGAACGAGCAGCTGCTGAAGCTTTGGGCGCGGACCAACAAGACCATCGGCTTTGTGACCCACTCAATCCCGGAGGCGGTTTATCTGTCGACCAAGATCGTGGTGATGTCACCGCGGCCGGGGCGGATCCACGATGTGATCGACAGCACGCTGCCCAAGGAACGGCCGCTGGATATCCGCGACAGCCCGGAGTTCATCGAGATCGCCCACCGGGTGCGTGAGGGCCTGCGGGCGGGGCATGGCGATGATTGATTCTGCCAGCACGACCCGCCGGAACCGGAGGGTGTCACGCGTGCACCCCCTGTACACCCCCTGTGCACCGTGCGGCTGCCGGTTGCGGAGGGCACAGCTATGAAAAGCCTTGTTGCCGTCCTCACTGTGCTCGCCGCCATCATCGCCCTTTGGTACGCAGCCTGCGTGCCGATGAACATCAAGGGCGTGCTGGACCAGGCGGAGCGGGCAGGGGCCGAAGTCACCCCCGCCACCGCCAAGGCGCGCCGGGACATGAGCGAGATCGGGCTGGTGGCGAACAACAGCTTTGCCATTGGCGAGACCTGGGTGCAGGACCGCCCGCGGCTGCCCGCGCCGCATCAGGTGGCGGTGGAACTGTGGGAGACAACGGTAGAGAAGAAGATCACCTCGAAACGCAGCCTGATCTATCACGCGCAGGTGACGCTGTCGGCCACACTTCTGGGCTTTGCCATTGGCACCGGGCTTGGCATTCTGCTGGCAG
Source organism: Leisingera aquaemixtae (assembly GCF_006740765.1). Classification (GTDB taxonomy): domain Bacteria; phylum Pseudomonadota; class Alphaproteobacteria; order Rhodobacterales; family Rhodobacteraceae; genus Leisingera; species Leisingera aquaemixtae. Next base: position 1,726,323 of record NZ_CP041159.1, on the reverse strand, counting down.
TGGGGATCGTGCACAGCCGCGTCATGGATATGTCGGTGATGCCCTGGGCGATTGTCAGCCAGACCATCCCAATCATCGCGCTGGCGCCGATGATCATCGTGGTGCTCTATTCCATCGGGGTGCAGGGGATCATTCCGAAGGCGGTGATCTCGGCCTACCTCAGCTTCTTCCCTGTGGTTGTCGGCATGGTGAAGGGGCTGCGCGCGCCGGATGCGATGCAGCTTGATTTGCTGAAAACCTACAATGCCAATACAAGCCAAGGGTTCTGGAAGCTGCGGCTGCCGTCCTCGATGCCCTATCTGTTTGCCTCGCTGAAGATCGGCATTGCGGCCTCCCTGGTGGGGGCCATCGTGGGGGAACTGCCGACTGGCGCGGTTGCGGGGCTCGGCGCGCGGCTGCTGGCGGGCAGCTATTACGGGCAGACCGTGCAGATCTGGTCGGCGCTGTTTGCCGCCGCAATCCTGGCCGCGGCGCTGGTGGCGCTTTTGGGGCTGATCGAGAAGCTGGTGCTGAGCCGGATGGGGGTGCGGGCATGATGGAGGTTTGGATTGAGGGCTCTGCCCTCGCCGCTGCGCGGCTCACCCGGGATATTTCCGGCCAGAAGAACAGGGGGGTCCTGTCATGATGATGGTGGTGCTTGCCGTGTTTGTTTGGTGCGGCGGCTGGTGGTTGAACAGCCGGCTGGCGAACAGCCCGGCCTCGAAAACCCGCGCGGTGCAGCTATTGGTGCCTGCGATCTTCGGGATTACCGTGCTGGTGGTCTGGGAACTGCTGGTGCGCGGGCTGGAGGTGTCCTTGGTGATCCTGCCGGCGCCCACGGTGATTGCGGCGCGCTTTGCGGCCAGCCTGCCGATCCTGTGGGAGGATTTCGCCCAGACCATCCTGAAAGGCGCGCTTGGCGGCTATGTGATCGGCTGCGGCGCGGCGTTCCTGACCGCGATCCTGGTCGACCGCAGCGATTTCCTGCGCCGCGGGCTGCTGCCGGTGGGGAACTTTGTCGCGGCGCTGCCGATTGTCGGCACCGCGCCGATCCTGGTGATGTGGTTCGGGTTCGACTGGCAGTCGAAGGCCGCGGTGGTCGTGGTGATGGTGTTCTTTCCGATGCTGGTGAACACCGTGGCAGGCCTGCGCGAGACCTCCGCCATGCAGCGCGATTTGATGCAGACCTATGCGGCGACCTACTGGCAGGCCTTCTTCAAGCTGCGGCTGCCGGCGGCGCTGCCGTTTGTGTTCAACGGCCTCAAGATCTCCACCACGCTGGCTCTCATCGGCGCGATTGTGGCGGAATTCTTTGGCTCGCCCACCGTCGGCATGGGGTTTCGCATTTCCACCAGCGTCGGCCAGCTGGCGCTGGACATGGTCTGGGCCGAGATCGTGGTGGCGGCGCTGGCGGGGTCCGCTTTCTACGGGCTGGTGGCGCTGATCGAGAAGAGCTTTACCTTCTGGCACCCGTCGCAGCGGGGCTGACAGCAAGAAGTCATCCCGCCGGGCGCGGGGCGGCTTTGCCGAAATCTTGCGCGGGGGCCTCTCAAGGGCAGGCCATATAACGAAAAACTTTGAACGACAGGTCAAACCCGGGCAAGCTTCACATCATAATCAATAGGGAGAAATAAGACATGAAACATATTATGACTGCGGCGGCTCTAGCGCTGGGGGCAACCGGAGCGGCGCAGGCGGCGGATGATGTGACGCTGCAGCTGAAATGGGTGACCCAGGCGCAGTTCGCGGGCTATTACGTGGCGCTGGACAAGGGGTTTTACGAAGAAGAGGACTTGAATGTCACCATCCTGCCGGGCGGCCCGGATATTGCGCCGACCCAGGTGATTGCCGGCGGAGGCGCTGATGTGACGGTGGAATGGATGCCCGCGGCGCTGGCCGCGCGCGAGAAGGGCTTGCCGCTGGTCAATATCGCGCAGCCATTCAAATCCTCCGGCATGATGCTGACCTGCTGGAAGGATGCCGGCATCGAAACCCCGGAAGACCTGAAGAACCGCACCCTGGGGGTCTGGTTCTTCGGCAACGAGTTCCCCTTCATGAGCTGGATGAGCCAGCTGGGCATCGGCACAGATGGCAAGAACGAAAACGGTGTCGAGGTGCTGAAACAGGGCTTTAACGTGGACCCGCTGCTGCAGCGCCAGGCGGACTGCATCTCGACCATGACCTATAATGAATACTGGCAGGTCATCGACGCGGGCGTCAGCCCGGAGGAGCTGGTCACCTTCAAATATGAGGATCAGGGCGTCGCGACGCTGGAAGACGGTCTCTATGTGCTGGAGGAGAACCTCGAGAACGCTGAGTTTGCGGACAAGATGGAGCGGTTCGTGCGGGCCTCGATGAAGGGCTGGAAATATGCCGAGGAGAACCCGGACGAAGCGGCCGGCATCGTGCTGGACAATGATGCATCGGGTGCGCAGACCGAAGAGCACCAGAAGCGGATGATGGGCGAGATTGCCAAGCTGACCGCCGGCAGCAACGGGGCGCTGGACCCGGCCGATTACGAGCGGACCGTGTCGACGCTGATGGGCGGCGGCTCCGATCCGGTGATCACCAAGCAGCCGGAAGGCGCCTGGACCCATGCGATTACCGATGCGGCGCTGAACTGAGCCGTCTTTGCTGACTGCGAAACCAAGGCCCGCCGGACTTGGCCGTCCGGCGGGCCTTTTTTGTTTTGAGCCGTTTTTTGTAAAAATTTCGACAATTCCGCCGTCAAGATGAAATACACGTCTTGGATGAGTTTTTCTGTGTTAGCATCTTCCAATGGGAGAGATTTGCGCTGATATCCTTGAAGGGCAGACGGCAGACGGGCACCCGCCGCATTATATTTGTTTCTGCCGGCGGCCCGAGATCCCTTCCTGCAATGCGCGGCATGCGCCGCGCGGGCGTCCGGCGCTGCTGGATGTGGCCAGCAGGAGCTGCGAACTGCCGCTGATGGCGCTGTGCCGGGCGGCGCATCAGCGCAAGCATGAAACCGGCCGCGCCCAGGTGCTGATTCTTTATGAGGTGGAGCCGGTTGTGCCGGAAGCCGTGGACCTTCCCCCGCCGACAGAAGCCGCGGCGGATGTGATCCCGGTCCAGGTTTGCTGCGTGCAGAAAATCGGCCATGCCGACCTGCTGCACGCGCTGGCTTGCGGTTTTGACGTCATTCACCTGCAATCCTGCGCCGGCGCTGCCGGACTGGCGCAGCAGGAACGGCAAGTGGAGCTGGCGCATGTGCTGGGCGGGCTGGGCCGGATCCTGCTGTTCGGGGACGGCGGCACCCTGGCGCGGCGTCTGGAGGCCGGGATCTTTCCGTTTGCCTCCGTCTCGCCGGACGTTCTTGCGGTGGGCAGCCGCAGGGATACCGCACGGGCCAGCGCCGCGGCCCTGCTGCCGGCCAAGGCAGGCAATATCGCGCTGCCGGAGCAGGCCCCCTACGGGGCTGTCAGCCTGGACGCCGATCGCTGCACGCATTGCAGCAGCTGCGTCTGGGTCTGCCCGTCGGACGCGCTGAGCCTGACGGAGAACGGCGGCGCGCTGAGCTTTGTGGAGTCCTTGTGCTTTCAATGCGGGCTGTGTGTGTCGATCTGCCCGCAGCGGGCGCTGCGCATGGCGCCGGGGATGGACCTGTCCGCGGCAGCGGTCCTGCCGCATCTGCTGGACGGGACTGCGGAGGGGTGCGGCAATGCCGCGGGGGCCGAGGCCGGCCCTGCCGAGGAGCTGCCCGCCAGCCTACCGCCGGTTTTGCCCGCCGGATGAGGATGCCCGCGCGGCAGCGCCGCAGGGCGCTCAGCTCTGTTCCAGAAAACCGCCGTACTGGCCGCGCTTGAATATCAGCCCCTTGCCGGGCCGGGTGGTGACGCTGGCCACCTCGCCGACGACGATGGTGTGATCGCCTGCCGGATGAGCAGCAAAGCGGCGGCAGTCGAAACGGGCAATCACCGCCTCCAGGGCCGGCGAACCTTGCGCGTTCGGCTGCCAGGCGGCGGCAGAGAAATCCTCGCCGTTGGCGGCGAAATGCTTGGCCAGGTCCAGCTGGTCCTCTGCCATCACGTGAATGGCGAAATGCTCGGCGCCGACAAAGGCGTCATGGCGCAGCGAGGCTTTGGCCGGGCACCACAACAGCAGCGGCGGCTCCAGCGAGACGGATGTGAAGCTGTTGACGGTGATCGCCAGCGGGCCGCGCGCGGTCTGGGTGGTGACAACCGTCACCCCGGTGCCGAAGCAGCCGAGCGCATCGCGGTAGGCCCGGGCGGTCTCCGGCCCGGGGATAAAGCTGGTGTCGGCCATGTCGCGCGCCTCTTTTTCGTTCGGCAGTGACCTGCCACGCATGGGGCCGGTTGTCCACCTTACACCTGTATTTCGTAGATCAGGCGGCAAATACAGGTGCTAATTCAAGTCCTCTAACAGGCGTCCGTGCTTGCGGGTCTCCTCAATCACCGCGCCAAAGGTGCCGAGGCCGCGCGCCTCCAGCATTGGCAGCATTTTGCAGAACACCTCTGCCGTGGCTTGAGCATCCCCCATTGCGGTATGGCGCAGGGCAGGCGGGATGGTCACTTCCAGCCGCTCGCACAGCGCATCCAGCGTGTGGCTCTGCGAGGCGCCGAACAGCACCGCGCTCAGCAGCACGGTATCCAGAACCGGCTGGTCCCAGCTGACGCCCGCACGTTTGGCATGGCGGCGCAAAAAAGCCATGTCGAATGGTGCATTATGGGCGACGATCACCGCATCGGAGGCAAACCTGTGAAAGGCGCGGGCGGCTTTGCCGATGTCCGGGGCGCCCTGCACCATGGCATCGCTGATCCCATGCACCTTGGTGGAGGCGGCGGGGATCGGCGTGCCGGGATCGACCAGCGTGGCGAACTGCTCGCCAGCAATTATCCTGTTGCGCACCACCCGCAAGGCGCCGATCTGGACGATCTCGTCCTTATGCGGCAGGAGGCCGGTGGTTTCGGTGTCAAACACCACATAGCTGAGGTTTGACAGCTTGCGGCTGTCCAGTTCCGCGTGCTCGGTGTCCAGCAGGGCAAAATCATAGACCAGCGGCCGCGAGTCGCCGGGGGCAAGGTCCGCATGGGCGCCTTCGAACAGGATGATGTAACCCGGCGCGCCGCCCAGCGGTTTCAGCCGCAGATCAAACACCTGGCTGCCGCTGGCGCTTTTCACCTCGGCCAGAACCTCCAGCCCGCTGCGCACCAGCCGGCCGTAGGCGGCCTCCAGCCCGGTGCGGTCCAGGTAATCGGACAGCGGCGCATTGAGCCGCGGCGGCGCTTCCTGCGCCAGCACCGCGGCGGCCTGGCCGTCATAGAGCACGATCTGATGCGCCGGGCTGGCCATGACGGTGGCAACCGGAATGTCGGTGAGCAACGCCGCAAGGCGGGCTTTCTCGGCTTCCAGATGCTCGGTCTCGCGGGCGATGGCTTCGGCCGCGGACAGGGCAGAGGCGCCCAGCTGGCCCGCCAGCCCCTCGGCAGCGGCCGCCAGGTCGCCCAGGTAGCGGGCGCTGTGGGTGTCCAGCTCCTTGCTCACCCCGGCGTGGGCGCGGGCGCGCATGCCTGCCGCCAGCCGTTCGATCGGCTTGGCGACGTTCTCGTCAAACAGCAGCCAGACCCCGGCGCTCAGCCCGAGCATGGCAAAGCTGCTCAGCAGGCCGGAAAAGATGAAGGCATCGGTCAGGGCGGGCTGGCCCGCGCGGCTGTAGCCAAGCCACAGCGCGCCGCCGGTGACGGCGATGCCGCCAAGCGCCAGCAGGCAGAAGAACAGAAAGATCCGCAGGCGCAGGCTGAGGCGTGACAGCATCGTTATCCTCCGCAGGCCGTGGTCAGCAGCGCGTCCTCCGGGGCACCGGCAACCCAATCGAGCCCCGCGGGCAGGCTGTTGCCGGAAAAGACGGTGCCGTTCGCCACCAGCGCGCGGCGCCATTTGCCGCAGTCCAGCACCGCAGGCCGCTTGCTGAGCGGGGCCCAGCGGCCAAAGAAATAGACCTCGGCCAGATAAACCTGCGGATGCGCCTCGTGGCTTTTCATGGTGGCGGTGTCGATGGCGGCAAACCGGTCCACATAGGGCACGGCATAGGTCCAGGGCCGGTAGAAGCTTTTGTTCTGAACCGTTTCCGCCACTTCCACCCCTTCCGGCAGGGCGGCCCTGGTGCGCCCGTACCAGCCGTATTCGGAGGCGATGGTGACGCCGATCATCGCAAGCCCCGCCGCCACCGGCGCCATCCAGCTCGGCAGCCGCCCCTTCAGCGTCCGGTTCAAGAGCATCACCACGCCCGCCGCCGCGATCCCTGCAAAAATCACCGCAATCAGTTCCAGAAACATCCCATCTCCCCGCAGGCCACCGGCCTTGTCATCTTTCCCGAAATACTCGCGCCGCAGGCTCCCGCACGCGCAGCCGTCAGCTCAGCATTCCCTTACCGTGCCCAACTGCCGATTGCATCGTCTTTACCACAACAAAGGCGTCGCGCAGATGACTTCGCTCAAAATCCGACAGGTCCGAGGGCGCCAGGTAATTGTCCGGTGCCTGGCCGCCGCGGATCTGCGCGGCCTGATGCTCCAGTCTTGTCTGGGCGATCAGGTCGTAGGCATCCGTCAGATCCCGCGCACCGGAGGGGCTGAGCACGCCCGCGGCCTCCGCCGCCTCCAGCCGGGCGCGGGTGTTGACCTCGGCCAGTTTCCCCTGCAGCGCATAGACCCGGCCCAGATCCACCACCGGCACCACGCCGTTGTGCTTCATGTCCAGCGTGTTGCGGTGCTCGCCCGAGCGGATGGTGGCCAGCCCGCGCAACAGGCCCAGTGGCGGCGTGTGTTTCAGCGAATTGGCGATCATATGGGCGGTGAAGATGGTATTGGCGCTGGCCGCCTGCAGGGTTTCCTGCTGCAGGTCGGCAAACAGCGCGGCGTCGCCGCCGATGGGGCGCAGGTCGAACATCACCGAGGCCAGCATCTGCGCTTCCGGGTTCGGCTTGACGATCCAGCCGCGGAAATAGTCGCGCCACACCCGCAGCGGCTGCCGCCAGCGCGGGTTGGAGGCCATCATGTCGCCGGGGCAATAGACGTAGCCGCAGGTGTTGAGCCCGTCGCAGACAAACTTGGCGAGCTGTTCGAAATAGGCCTCATCGCCCGGGGCCAGATCGTCGGACAGGATCAGGCAGTTGTCCTGGTCGGACACGCCCGTCTGCTCGCGCCGCCCTTGCGAGCCGCAGGCGAGCCACAGGTAGGGCACCGGGGCCGGGCCATGTTTATCTTCCGCCAATGCCAGCAGGCGGCGGGTCACGGTGTCGGCGATGTCGGTGATCAGCCGGGTCACCACCTCATGCCGGTTGCCGCCTGCCACCAGCTGCACCAGCAGGCGGGGGATTTCGGCGGTGGCCTTGGCCATCTCTTCAGCCGACGCGGCACGGGCAATGCTCGACACCATCTCGCCTGAGCTGACGGCCTGGAACCGGGTGAGGTCGGTCTGGGTGACGATGCCTGCGAGCTTTCCAGCCTCGACCACCGGGATGTGGCCGATGCCATGCTCCATCATCATGTGCAGCACGTCGGAGCCGATGGCGGAGGGCGCCAGGGTCAGCGGGTCCGGGGTCATCACGTTGCAGACCGGGGTGGAGATCGGCTTGCCTGCGGCGAGGATCTTGGCGGTCAGGTCGCGGGTGGTCAGGATGCCTTGCAAATGATCCCCGTCGGTCACGCAGACGGAGGAGATGCGGCGGTCCCGCATCAGCTGCGCGGCGCCCTGGCAGGTCAGGCCGCCGGAACAGGTGACGGGCGCGCGCGCCATGATGGCCTCAACCCGGGTGGTGGCCAGGCTGCCGGAAACCTGGCTGCCGGGGCGGCGGCGGTCGAAGAATTTGGCGACCTTTGGCTGGCCGGCCATCAGGGCATGGAAATCCGCCTTGGGCAGCAGCAGCAGAAGCGTGTCCTTGGTGGTCCGCGCAGAGGTCACCGCCCGGCCGCCGCGGGTCAGCCCGCGTTCGCCAAAGGAATTGCGGGGGCCGAGGATGGAAACGGGAATGCCGTTCTCATCGGTCACTTCCACCTCGCCGGTGTGGACCAGGTACAGCCCTTCCAGATCCTCGTTCAGCGCATAGACAGCATCGCCTGCAGCTGCATCGATCAGGCGAAACTTGGGGGCCAGCGCCTGCAGCAGCGCCGGTTCCAGGCTGTCGTAGGGGTGGACCGAAGTCAGAAAGCGGAGCAGCGCGGCATCAGAAAGGGGCATGGGCGTACCTGCATGGAATCAGGAAAAAAATGGTCCCGCCGAGTGTGAACCGGACGGGACCATGAGGAAAGAGGCGGGCCGCTGGGAGGCAGCCCGCCCAGGGGAGGTTAGTGGTCCTGTGCGGCCCCGGCGCCGCGCGGGATGCGGACGCTTTCCACCAGCTCTTCGATCTCGGCGGGGATCGCCTCGGTCGATTTCGACACCAGGAAGGCCACCGCGAAGTTCACCATCGCGCCGATCGCACCGAAGGAGGTGGATTTGACGGTGCCCAGCAGCGGATCTGCATCGGTGAAGGAGTTGGTGTCCGGAATGAACAGCCAGCCCTTGTGCAGGAAGATGTAGACCAGGGTCACGATCAGGCCTGCCAGCATGCCGGCTACGGCACCCTTGTTGTTCACCTTGGTGAAGATGCCCATCATCAGCGCCGGGAAGATCGAGGCAGCCGCGAGGCCAAAGGCCAGCGCCACAGTCTGCGCGGCAAAGCCCGGCGGGTTCAGACCCAGGTAGGTTGCCACACCGATGGCCACGGCCATGGCGATCCGGGCCGACAGCAGTTCGCCTTTTTCCGAGATGCTCGGGTTGATCGACCCTTTGATCAGGTCGTGCGACACAGCCGAGGAGATCGCCAGCAAGAGGCCCGCAGCGGTGGACAGTGCAGCCGCCAGGCCGCCAGCCGCCACCAGACCGATGACCCAGCCCGGCAGGTTGGCAATCTCAGGATTGGCCAGAACCAGGATGTCGCGGTTGAAGTTGGTCAGCTCATTGCCGGCCCAGCCGTTGGCTTCGGCAGTGGCCTGCAGATCGGCGTTCTGGTCGTTGTAGTACTGGATCGCACCGTCGCCGTTCTTGTCTTCCCAGCCCAGGAGGCCGGTCTGCTGCCAGGTCGCCATCCAGTCGTACTGCGGATCGTTTTCGATTTGCTGCACGGTCACGGCGCCGCCTTCGATGCCGCCGTTCGGCCACATCATCTCGGTGATGTTGAGGCGGGCCATGGCGCCAACTGCCGGAGCGGTCAGATAGAGCAGCGCGATGAACACCAGCGCCCAGCCGGCCGACCAGCGGGCATCAGCCACTTTCGGCACGGTGAAGAAGCGCATGATGACGTGGGGCAGGCCGGCGGTGCCGATCATCAGCGACAGGGTGAACAGCACCATGTTGAAGGTGTCGGCGTGATGCGCGGTGTACTCGTTGAAGCCGAGCTCGGTCACGATGGCGTCCAGTTTGGCCAGCAGCGGCTCGCCGGAGGCTGCGTGATCGCCGAACAGGCCGAGCGCCGGGATCGGGTTGCCGGTCAGCTGCAGCGAGATGAAGATGGCCGGGATGGTGTAGGCCATGATCAGCACGACGTACTGGGCCACCTGAGTGTAGGTCACGCCCTTCATGCCGCCGAACACGGCGTAGGCGAAGACCACACAAGCGCCGATCAGCAGGCCCGCGGTGTTGGAGACCTCCAGGAAGCGGCCGAAGGCCACGCCAACGCCGGTCATTTGGCCGATCACGTAAGTGGTCGAGGCGACGATCAGGCAGATCACAGCCACCACGCGCGCGGTCGGGGAGTAGAACCGGTCGCCGATGAACTCGGACACGGTGAACTTGCCGAATTTGCGCAGGTAGGGCGCGAGCAGCAGCGCCAGCAGCACGTAGCCGCCGGTCCAGCCCATCAGGAAGGTGGAGTTGTCATAGCCGGTGAAGGCGATGAGGCCCGCCATCGAGATGAAAGACGCCGCCGACATCCAGTCGGCTGCGGTGGCCATGCCGTTAGTGACGGGGTGAACGCCCCGGCCCGCGGCATAGAACTCCGATGTGGAGCCCGCGCGGGCCCAGATCGCGATGCCGATGTAAAGCGCGAAAGACGCGCCCACAAACATCAGGTTGATGGTAAACTGATCCATCTTATTCTTCCTCCACGCCGTATTCGCGGTCCAGCTTGTTCATCCGGAACGCGTAGAAAAAGATCAGCGCCAGGAACACCAGGATCGAGCCTTGCTGGGCGAACCAGAAGCCCAGATCGCTGCCGCCAACCCTGATGCCCGAAAGCATCGGGCGCAGCAGGATGCCGAAGCCGAATGAAACGACAGCCCAGATCACCAGGCTGATTAGAATAATGCGCACGTTTGCCGCCCAATAGCCTTTGTCGGCTTCGGCGGTTTTTGCCGCATTTGTGGTTTGATCCGCCATGGCGGCTCCTCCTTCTTCCTCCTGAGCCGCCGCGGGGACCGGGCGGACTCTCTCCGTTTGCCAGCAGCCGGGTCGCGGCGCGCAGGCATGACTCCTTTGGTCTGCCAAGGCAGGTCCATCGGGTATCTCATTGTCCGGGGGGCGGGATTCTGCCGGTCAGGGCAGGCCCCGCTTCTTATTCGTTAGCTGGTGGCCTTTGTCACAATGGCCGCCATGTCCTGGGCGATGTCGTCGATACCGCCCATGGCATCCGTGGTTTGCAGCACGCCCTTGCCGCCGTAGTAGGCAATCAGCGGCGCGGTCTGCGCGTGATAGGCCTCCAGCCGGCTGGCAACGGTTTCTGCATTGTCGTCAGCGCGGCGCTTCATCTCTGTGCCGCCGCATTTGTCGCATGTGCCGGCCTTTGCAGGCTGCTTGAAGCTGTCGTGATAGCCCTCGCCGCAGCCGCCGCAGGTGTAGCGGCCGGAAATCCGCTCGACCATGGCCGCGTCGTCCACTTCCAGGCTGATCGCGGCGTTGATCTTCTGATTGGTTTCCGCCAGCAGGCCGTCCAGCGCCTCTGCCTGCACGGTGGTGCGGGGAAAGCCGTCAAGGATCACGCCCTTGGCGCAATCGGGTTTTGCCAGGCGGTCGCGCAGGATGTTGATCACGATCTCGTCGCTGACCAGCTGGCCCGCTTCCATAACCGCCTTGGCCGCAAGGCCCGCAGGGGTGCCCGCGGCAACCGCCTCGCGCAGCAGGTCGCCGGTCGACAGCTGCACATAGCCGAATTTTTCCTCAAGCATCCGCGCCTGGGTGCCCTTGCCGGCGCCCGGAGGCCCCAGCAGGATCAGAACGGCGGGACGGGTCATAACTGCCATATTCATCGTTAAATCACCCCTTGTTCGCGCGGTTTTCGATCAGGTCTTCGACCACCGACGGATCGGCCAGGGTCGAGGTATCGCCCAGGGAGCCAAAATCGTTCTCGGCAATCTTGCGCAGGATACGGCGCATGATCTTGCCGGAGCGGGTTTTCGGCAGGCCCGGCGCCCACTGTATCACGTCCGGAGAGGCAATCGGGCCGATTTCGGTCCGCACCCAGGTGCGCAGTTCCTTCAGCAGCTCATCCGAGGGTTCGCGGTCGTTCATCAGGGTGACATAGCAATAGATGCCCTGGCCCTTGATCTCATGCGGGTAGCCGACCACGGCGGCCTCGGCGACGGCGGCGTGGGCCACCAGGGCGCTTTCGACCTCAGCCGTGCCCATGCGGTGGCCGGAGACGTTGATCACGTCGTCGACGCGGCCGGTGATCCAGTAATCGCCATCCGCGTCGCGGCGGCAGCCGTCACCGGTGAAGTAGTAACCCTTGTAGTCCGAGAAATAGGTCTTCTCGAACCGCTCATGGTCGCCCCAGACGGTACGCATCTGGCCCGGCCAACTGTCCTTGATGCACAGCACGCCTTCGACATCGTTGCCTTCGATCTCAGCCCCGGATTGCGGGTCCAGCACCACCGGCTGGATGCCGAAGAACGGCTTCATCGCCGCGCCCGGCTTCATCGCGTGGGCGCCCGGCAGCGGGGTCATCAGGTGGCCGCCGGTCTCGGTCTGCCACCAGGTGTCGACGATCGGGCATTTGCCCTTGCCGACAACCTCGTTGTACCAGGTCCAGGCTTCGGGGTTGATCGGCTCGCCCACGGTGCCCAGCACCTTGAGATCGCTCAGATCGCATTTCTCGACCCAGGAATTGCCCTGGCCCATCAGTGCGCGCAGGGCGGTGGGGGCAGTGTAGAACTGGTTCACCTTGTGCTTTTCGCAGACCTGCCAGAAGCGGGAGGCATCGGGGTAGGTCGGCACGCCCTCGAACATCAGGGTGGTGGCGCCATTGGCCAGCGGGCCGTAGACGATATAGCTGTGGCCGGTGACCCAGCCCACGTCCGCGGTGCACCAGTAGATGTCGCCGTCGTGGTAATCGAAGGTGATTTCGTGGGTCAGCGCGGCATAGGTCAGATAGCCGCCAGAGGTATGCACCACACCCTTGGGCTGGCCGGTGGAGCCGGAGGTGTAGAGGATGAACAGCGGATCTTCGGCGTTCATCTCGGCCGGTTTGCAGTAATCATCCGCTTCCAGCGCCATCTCGTTGTAGTCATAGTCACGCCCGTCGACCCAGGTGGTCTGGCCGCCGGTGCGCTTGACCACCAGGCATTTCACCGTGTCCTTGGTGTGCAAGAGGGCGGCGTCGGCGTTTGACTTCAGCGGGGTCTTGCGGCCGCCGCGCGGCGCCTCGTCGGCGGTGATGATCACCTTGGCGTCGCAGCCGTTGATCCGGGCCGCCAGCGCATCGGGGGAGAAGCCGGCAAAGACGATGGAATGAATGGCGCCGATGCGGGCGCAAGCCAGCATGGCATAGGCCGCCTCGGGGATCATCGGCAGGTAGATCACCACCCGGTCGCCTTTGCGCACGCCCATCGATTCCAGGATATTGGCCATCCGGCAGGTGCGGCGGTGCAGCTCCTTATAGGTGATGTGCTGCGCGTCCTCGTTCGGATCATCCGGTTCCCAGATGATCGCGGTCTGGTCGCCGCGGGTGTCCAGGTGGCGGTCGATGCAGTTGGCGGACACGTTCAGGGTGCCGTCTGCGTACCAGTTGATCGAAACATTGCCGAAGCTGTAGTTCACGTCCTTCACTTGGGTGAACGGCTTGATCCAGTCGATGCGCTTGCCCTGTTCGCCCCAGAAGCCTTCCGGGTCGTTCATTGAGGCGTCGTACATTTCCTGGTATTTCGCGGCATTGACATGCGCGCGGGCAACGGTTTCGTCGGATGGCGGATAGACAGCGTCTGCGTGCAGCGCGTTCATTCGGTTTCCTCCCAGAAATTTTATTGGCAAGACAAACGACACCGCTGTGCCGTGGCTGTCAAACCGTTTCCTCCTAGGCACTGATAATACCGCGTGCTGAAAATTTGTGAATAAGCGACCGGTTTTTAAGCATTTCATTGTCAACGAATTTCCCTCTAGTCAACGTGTCTGTAAATGTTTTGACACCCGCAAACGCTGCATTTGGGAAAAACAACAGTTTAGGTGTAAACGCTTTTGCGGTCATTTTGCGGTTGAAGCCGGGGCAGATTGACCAAAGGGCAGCCTGAGCGGCGGAAACAGGCCCAATCGCGCTGCGGCATATTGTGCCAGGCCGGCCCGCGGCGGGCGGACGGGAGCGCCCCGGTGCCCTGAACGCGAGTCACTGCGTCACGTTTCTGCCGTGGGGGTTGGCAGGGCGCGGCCTTGCGGCTAGCCTGTCGGGCAAGCGTCCGCCTGGCGCATGTGCGGCAGGCAAAAAGGGCGCAATCCGGGAGAGTTAGATTATGAACAGATTTCTGACCGCCGCTGTGGCGGCGACTGCTGGCGTTGCAATGGCGGGCGAGGCCGCGGCGACCGAGTGGAACGTGTCCCTGTGGGGCAAGCGCCGCGCCTTCACGGAACATGTGGAGAAACTGGCCGAGCTGGTCAGCGAGAAGACCAATGGCGAGTTCACTCTGAACATCAGCTATGGCGGTCTCAGCAAGAACAAGGAAAACCTCGACGGCATCTCCATCGGGGCGTTTGAAATGGCGCAGTTCTGCGCCGGCTACCACCGTGACAAGAACCCCTCGATCACCGTTCTGGAACTGCCGTTCCTGGGCGTGAACACGCTGGAGGAAGAGGTGGCCGTGTCCCACGCGGTTTACGCCCACCCGGCGGTAGAGGCGGATCTGGACCGCTGGAACGCCAAGCTGCTGATGACCTCGCCGATGCCGCAGTACAATATCGTCGGCACCGGCGAGCCGCGCGATGAGCTGGCGGAGTTCAAGGACATGCGGGTGCGCGCCACCGGCGGCATCGGCCAGGCCTTCTCCGCCGTGGGCGCGGTGCCGACCTCGGTGACCGCAACCGAGGCCTATAACGCGATGGAATCCGGCGTTGTTGACACCGTTGCTTTTGCCCAGCATGCGCATCTCAGCTTTGGCACCATCAACAAGGCCGACTGGTGGACCGCCAACCTGAACCCCGGCACCGTGAACTGCCCGGTGGTGGTCAACACTGACGCCTATGAGGCGCTGAGCGATGCCGAGCGCGAGGCGCTGGACAGCTCGGTGGAGGAAGCGATTGCCCATTACCTGGAGAACTACGGCGCGCTGCTGACCAAATGGGACAGCGTCCTGGACGAGAAGGGCGTCGAGAAGGTGATGATCTCTGACGAGCAGCTGGCCGAATTCCGCAAGGTGGCCGCCGACCCGATCCGCGAACAGTGGATCAAGGACATGAGCGCGCAGGGCCTGCCGGCGCAGGAGCTGTACGATCTGGTGCAGAAGACCCTCAGCGATCACCGCTCGGGCAGCTGAGCCTGACATGATACGGAAGGGCCGGGCGGACAGTTCCGGCCCTTTTCTGTCTTTGAAATTCTGGAACATGGGGGCAGGGCATGGCAGGCAGCGCAGCAGTCCTGGAGGACGGCAGCCTGATCAGCAGGCTGGACCGCGGTTTATTGAAGGCCGAACGATTGCTGGCACTGCTGAGCGGGATCGCGGTGTTTTCTCTGATGATCCTGGCGGTGGTCTCGGTCGGCGGGCGCAACGCGATCAACGCGCCGCTGCCCGGCTATGTCGACTGGATCGAGCAGATCATGCCGCTGATTGCCTTCATGGGCATCGCCTATGTGCAGCGCCAGGGCGGCCACATCCGCATGGACATCTTCATCGGTGCTTTGCGCGGCCGGGCGCTGTGGCTGTTTGAGCTGGTGTCGGTGCTGCTGATCCTGTTGCTGATTCTGGCAATGGTCTGGGGCAGCTGGGCGCATTTCCAGCGTTCCTTCGACTTTGCCGCGCCGATGTGGAGCCGTGACAGCTCCATCGACATCGGCCTGCCGATCTGGCCCGCCAAGCTGCTGGCGCCGGTGGCCTTTGCGGTGCTGGCGCTGCGGCTGGTGCTGCAGATCTGGGGCTATGGCCGGGCGCTGGTGCTGGGGCTGGAGGCGCCGGTAGCAGTGCCGCTGGTGCAAGGCGCCGCCGAACTGGCGGCGGCAGAGGCCGAGCAGATGCAAGGCCATGACAGCAGCGCAGGTGATAACGCGACTGGCGGGCAGGGGTAAGCAATATGGAACCGATTGAAATCGGCCTGTGGGTCACGGGCGGCCTGCTGGCGATGGTGGTCCTGGGGATGCGGGTGGCCTTTGCGGCGGGCCTTGCAGGGCTCATCGGTCTGATCTGGATTTTCTGGGCCAAGTTCGGCTATGACCCGGCCCGGTTCGGCAAGGCGCTGACCGTCTCGGTCAAGATTGCGGGGCAGGTGCCGCACTCCAAGGTGTCCAGCCAGGCGCTGTCGCTGATCCCCACCTTCATCCTGATCGGCTACCTGGCCTATTACGCCGGGCTGACGCGGGCGCTGTTCACTGCCGCGAAACGCTGGATCGCCTGGCTGCCGGGCGGGCTGGCGGTCTCCACCGTTTTTGCCACCGCGGGCTTTGCCGCGGTGTCGGGGGCCTCGGTCGCCACCTCCGCCGTCTTTGCCCGGATCGCCATCCCGGAGATGCTGGCCATCGGCTACAACAAGCGCTTCGCGGCAGGCGTGGTGGCGGCGGGCGGCACGCTCGCCTCGCTGATCCCGCCCTCGGCCATTCTGGTGATCTATGCCATCATCGTTGAACAGGACGTGGGCAAGCTGTTGCTGGCGGGGTTCATCCCCGGGGCGTTTTCGGCAGTGATCTACGGTCTGCTGATCGTCGGCATCGCGGTGGTCTTCAAATCCGTCGGCCCGCCGGTCAAGGGCTTCACCTGGGGGCAGCGCTTTGCCGCGCTGCCTGGGGCGCTGCCGATCATCCTGGTGGTCGTGATCATCATCTGCTTCGTCTACAACCCCTTTGGCGGCGACGCCTGGGGCACCCCGACCGAAGGCGGCGCCATCGGCGCCTTCATCGTGTTCCTCTATGCGCTGAAGGAAGGGATGAAATGGGCGGAGCTGAAGTCTGCGCTGCTGGAAACCGCCAAGCTGACGGTGATGATCTTCACAATCATCTGGGGGGTGCTGATCTATGTGCGCTTCCTGGGCTTTGCGGATCTGCCGGGGGCGTTCTCGGACTGGATCACCACGCTGGAGATGAGCCCGATGGTGATCCTGATCTGTATCCTGCTGGCCTATGCGGTGCTGGGCATGTTTATGGACGCTATCGGCATGCTGCTTTTGACCCTGCCGGTGGTCTACCCGGCGGTGATGGCGCTGAACGGCGGCGAAAGCGTTGCGGCGGCCGACAGCGCCTTTGGCATGAGCGGCACCATGTGCGCGATCTGGTTCGGCATCCTGGTGGTGAAGATGGCCGAGTTCTGCCTGATCACCCCGCCCATCGGGCTGAACTGTTTCGTTGTGGCCGGCGTGCGCGACGACCTGAGCGTGCAGGATGTGTTCAGGGGCGTGATGCCGTTCTTTGTGGCGGACGCGGTGACGATTGCGCTGCTGGTGGCCTTCCCGGGGATTGTGCTCTACCTGCCGTCCTTGGCCGGGTAGAAGACGGGCGCGGACAGGACGGGCGCTCAGGGCTCACCAAAGCAGATGGAGACCGGCTTGGCAGGCGGCTGCACGGGGCCGGTTTGGCGCGGCATGACAGAAATTGCCCCCTGTACCCGGTCTCCGGTCACAAGTGCTTTTGAAAATGGATGCTCAAGGACAGGGGAGCCTTCGCCATCAGCTGATCGGCGCAATCGGGACCCTTCTCCGCCTTAGGACCTGGTCAAACGATAACGGCAGGTTTCAATGTCAAATCCGTCAACTTTGTACCCCTGCGCGAAGGCCGAAGTCATTTCTTCCCGCACGCGAAGCCGCTCGGCAACTGCTGCGTCAAGATCCGAAGCCAGCAGCCCGTCCAGGTCCTTGGGGATCTCCACTGTCATGGTTTCCGCTGCCCCGGCGGGCGCGACCGTTTTCCACCCTTTCGCCAGCGCCTCAACACGGGGTGACGTGAGGGTCCAGTCGACCAACAGACGGTCTGAGGGAATGCCAGCGTTGATGCCGACCATTTCACCGTAATAATCTTCGTAATACGTTCTGGCAGAGCCGCCCAGACGGGCAATATTCAGCCCTGCGTTGACGCGGCGCAGCGGGTCGAACGTCCAGCGGACCAAGGTCACGCCACGCTTCAGGCACCAGTCGCGCTGAAACCATTTCAGTTTCAGCCCCAGCCCCATGCCGCGGCTGTCGGGATGCACGGCCAGCCGGTGTGAATGCTGGATATGCGGCTGCCCGGTGGGGAAGCCGAACAGAAACCCAAGCATCCGCCCGTCCTTGAAGGCGCCCGCCACAAGGCCGCCTTCATGCTGGATCGCCAGCATCAAGTCGGAGTTGTCCGGCGGGTCGTCCTTGCCCCAGACCTCTTTCTGAAACCACTCCGCGTGCTTGTGTTCGGCCACGCCGTTCAGTTCGCGCAGAACCAGCCCCGTACTCACCATGTTCATGCAGTGATCTCCTCGGCGTGATCCGTGACAGACGCGAGGTAATCCCGGTCCAGGGTCACGCCGATGCCCGGCCCGTTGACAGGAACCGGCATTTCGCCATAGGAGGCTTCGAGCGGTTCGTTGGTGATGTCCCGCGCGAAGTAGCGGCTGGCGCTGGATGTGTCGCCGGGCTTGGTGAAGTTGGCGAGCGTTGCAAGGTGGATGTTATGCGCCCGGCCGATGCCGCTTTCCAGCATGCCGCCGCACCAGACCGGCACCCCGAAGGCGGCGCAGGTGTCGTGGATGGCGCGCGCCTCGGCAAAGCCGCCGACGCGGCCGACCTTGATGTTGATCACCCGCGCGGCGCCGGTTTCCAGCGCCTTGCGCGCGTCGCTGGCGCTGCGGATGCTTTCATCAAGACAGATCGCGGTCTTAAGCGCGCGCTGCACGTTGGCGTGATCGTGGATGTCGTCATGGGCGAGCGGCTGTTCGATGTAATCCAGTGCGAAGGCGTCCAGCGCCTGCAGCTTCGGCAGATCCGGCAGCCCGTAATCGGTATTCGCATCGACCGTCAGCTTGATGTCCGGGAATTCGGCGCGCACCGCCTCTACGATCCGGACGTCGTGGCCCTGGGCGATTTTCAGCTTGGTGCGCTTGTAGCCCTGTTCAACCGCGGTGCTGACCCGTTCCAGCGTGGTTTCAATCGGCGCGATGCCAAGGCTCACCCCCACGCTGACATGATCGCCGGTGCCGCCCAGGGCGGCTTTCAGCGGCAGGCCGAGGCTCTTGGCCCAGAGATCCCAGAACGCCATCTCCACCGCCGCCTTGGCCATGCGGTTGCCGCGCCAGGGCGACAGGATCGGCTGCAGCTCGTAGGGCGAGGCAAAGCGCTTGCCGACGATCTGCGGCAGCAGCACCTCGCGCAGGAAGGCCATCGCGCCGGGGATGGTCTCCTCCAGGTAATCCGGGGCCGGGTCCATCACCGCTTCGGCCACGCCCTCGATGCCTTCGCCCTTCAGGATCAGCAGGGGGAAGGTCTTGGCGGTCATGGTGCCGGTTGAAATCACGAAGGGGGTGAGCAGCGGCAGGCTGACAATACGCAGCTCGGCGCTTTCGATGCGGATGCCGGGGCGCGAGGGGGCGGGGGACATGGGTGAATCGCTGGTCATTTCTGAAACCTGAATAGGGGCCGGGGTCACATCGCCTTGGCGATGAAACGGCGGAATTCTTCTGTTTTGGGATTGGTGAACATCTCGTCGGGCGGCCCCTGTTCGGCGATGCGGCCTTCGTGCAGGAAGACCACTTCGGAGGACACTTCGCGGGCGAACCCCATCTCGTGGGTGACGACGATCATGGTGCGGCCTTCGGCCGCAAGATCCTGCATCACCTTCAGCACCTCGCCCACCAGTTCGGGATCAAGGGCCGACGTCGGCTCGTCAAACAGGATCGCGTCGGGCTCCATCGCCAGGGCGCGGGCAATCGCGACGCGCTGCTGCTGGCCGCCGGACAGCTGGGAGGGATACATGTGCATCCGCTCTTCCAGCCCGACCCGCTTCAGGAAAGCCTCCGCCTTGCTGCGGGCCTCGGCCTTGGGTTCGCCTTTGACCTGGACCGGGCCTTCCATCACGTTTTCCAGAACCGTGCGGTGGGTCCAGAGGTTGAACTGCTGAAACACCATGCCCAGCCGGGCGCGGATCGCCTCGATATGCCGCGCATTCTGCGGCTTGCCGTTCTTCACCAGGATTTCTTCGCCATGCACGGTGACCTTCCCCGAGGTCGGTGTCTCCAGGAAGTTCAGGCAGCGCAGAAAGGTCGATTTGCCCGAGCCCGACGATCCGAGGATGGAGATCACGTCATGGTTTCTGGCCGCGAGCGAGATGCCCTTGAGAACCTCGACGGAACCGAAGGATTTGTGGATGTCTTCGGCTTTGAGAATGATGTCCGGTGGGGTCATGCCCGTGTCTCCTTCAAAGGCTGGACGGTGGCTGGGGCTTGATGCCGGGCGCCGATATGGCGGCTGAGGCGGCGTTCGGCCTGCCGCCAGAGCAGAACAAAGACCGCGGTGATGCAGAGATAGATCAGGGCCGCCCAGAGATAGACCGAGAAGTCGAAGGTCTTGGAAAAGATCTGCCGGGTGCGGCCCATCACGTCAAAAACCGTGACCACGCTGGCCAGCGCGCTGGCCTTCATCAGCAGGATCACCTCGTTGCCGAGCGCGGGCCAGGCGATGCGGTAGGCATGCGGGAACACCACCCGGCGCAGCGCCGTGATCCGGCTCATTCCGATCGCCTTGGCGGCTTCGATCTCGCCGCGCGGAACGCCGAGGATGCCGCCGCGCAGGATCTCGGTCTGATAGGCGGTGGAGTTGAGCGCAAACGCCAGCAGCGCGCAGTTGAACGGGTCGCGGAAGAAGGTCCACAGCCCCCACTCCTGAAGCAGCGGCCGGAACTGGCCCGAGCCGTAGAAGATCAGGAACAGCTGCGCCAGGATCGGCGTGCCGCGCATGAACGAGACATAGAGCCGGAGCGGCGCCTGCGCCATCGGGGAGGCGTGGACGCGGATCAGCGCAAGGGCCGGTGACACCAAGGCGGCGATCAGCGCGCCCAGCAGCGTCAGCTTGATCGTCATCAGGGTGCCGTCGAGCAGCCGGGGCCAGTACTGCGCGAGGATGTCGAGCGGGTTCATCTCAGGCCCTCCGGATGCCGCGATTGGCGCGGCGTTCCATCTGCGCCAGCACCAGTTCGGACAAAACGCACATCGCCCAGTAGATCAGGCAGGCCATCAGGTAGAAGGTGAAGGGCTGCTTGGTCACGCCCACGGCGACCTTTGTCATGCGCATCAGGTCGTCCAGCGCAATGACCGAGACCAGCGCGGTGTCTTTCAGCATGTTGATCCACAGGTTGCCCAGGCCCGGCAGCGCAAAGCGCCAGACCTGCGGCAGCCGGATGCGCAGGAAGATCTGGCGGCCGGTCATGCCGATCGCCCGCCCGGCTTCCGCCTGGCCGTTGTCGAGCGACTGAAACGCCCCGCGCAGCACCTCGGCGGCAAAGGCGCCGAATACCATGCCAAGAGCCACCACCCCGGCCGCAAAGGGACTGAAGTCCGTGGGCGCGGCCTCCGGCGCCCACCACCGCAGGACCGCATTGATCAGCAGGCCAGCGCCGTTGTAAACCACAAAGAGGGTCAGGATCTCTGGCAGGCCGCGCATGACAGTGGTGTAGCCGAACCCCAGCAGCCGCAACGGCAAAAGCCGGGACATCGAGGCGGCGGCGGCCAGGAACCCGAGGAGCAGCCCGACGGGGAGAGTGACGATCGCCAGTTGCACCGTGATCGCAAGACCCCGCAGGATTTCGTCCCCCCAGCCTGCATCGCCATATGAGAACAGTTCAAACATGGATACCCTTTTCAGGCTGAGGGGACATTCCGTTTACTTCATCGTGTAGACGTCGATGTCGAAGTACTTGTCGTTGATCGCCTTGTAGGTGCCATCGGCGCGGATCTCGGCGAGGGCGGTGTTCAGCTTCTCGCGCAGCGCGTCATCCTCCTGGCGCACGGCGATGCCCACGCCATCGCCAACGAAGGCCGGATCGGTGATCGGCTCACCCGCCAGTTCGCAGCAGCTGCCGTCATCGGACTTTTTGGTCCAGTCCAGCATCGGCAGCATGTCCCCGACCTGCAGGTCGATGCGGCCCGAGGCCATGTCCAGGTTCACCTCGTCCTGGGTCGGATAGAGGCGGATGTCGGCATCCGGGTAGGCGGCTTCGATATAATCGGCCTGGGTGGTGCCCGACTGCGCGCCGATCACCTTGCCGGCCAGCGCTTCATTGGTGAATTCCGTGATGTCCGACCCTTTCGGCACGACATGGGTCATCGCCGCCAGATAGTAGGGATCGGTGAAATCGACCTGCTTCTTGCGCTCTTCGGTGATGAACATCGAGGCGATGATGAAGTCATACTTGCTGGCCAGAAGGCCGGGAATGATCCCGTCCCAATCCTGCGCCACCACGGTGCACTCCTCGCCGATGCGCTTGCACAGCTCCAGACCGATCTCAACGTCGAAGCCGGCAATCTTGCCATCGGATTCGATGTAGTTGAACGGCGGGTAGGCGCCCTCGGTGCCCAGCCGCAATCCGTCCGCCGAGGCTGTGCCGGCGGCCATCGCCGCGGACGCCAGGGCGAGTGCCAGTGTCTTCTTCAATGTCATGGGAGTTCCTCCTGTCATTTCCAAGTTTTGATTATTTTTCGACGGCGGCGACCGGATCGCCGACATGGCCGGTGAAGCGGCCGTAAAGCTCTGCAATCCGGTTCAGACGCTCTTCGACCTGCGGCCCCAGTTCCATGCACACGCCATTGATGAGGAGATTGGACAGGCTCGCCATCTGCGCCGTGGAATCCCAGAACTGGTTGAACTGGGTCGGTACGGCAAAAACCTCGTCGGCGGTTTCGCGGCCCCAGTCGCAGAACACATCGGTAATCAGAGTCACCGGAATGCCGGCGGTCTTCGCCTCGCGCGCCAGAATCTTGGCCAGCCGGGAATAGCGGCGGGCCTCGAAGATCACCAGACAGGCCTCCCGGCCGGAGGCCAGTATTTCGGCAAAGTTTCCCGCCGCCAGGTCAATCAGGGTTACCTCGTCGCGCAGGTACTGCATCTGATTGGCAAAATACTGGGCAAGCCCGCGTTCGGTCTGGAAACCGGCCACGTAGACGTGCTGCGTCCTGGCCAGCCTGGCAACCGCATTTTGCCACTCAGCGGACCGGGCATATTCATAGATCCGCACGACGGCCGCGATTTCCAGCTCCATTCCCTGAGAAAGATGGCCCTCGTCGTCGCGGGCGGTAGTGCGCAGTTCATTCAGCCGGTCGCTCACCAGCCACGGATGATCGCCCAAGTCGTCCTTCAGGTGCTCTTTCAAGTCCTTGAAACTGGCGTATCCGTTGCTGCGGCAGAACCGGCCAACAGTAGCTTCGCTCACCCCGACTTTCTCTGCGAGGCTGGCGGCGGTCTCAAACGGAACCTGCTCCAAGGCGCTCAGCATATAGTTGGCAATGGCCCGCTCGGCTTTCGAACCGGTTTCAAGGGCATGGGCAAGTTTTGAGCGGACAGGGGCGGGCAACGTAGCGGACCTTGCGATGGGGATGAACCGTTTGAGTGAAATTGCAAGAAAACTGTCATGCGGTCAAGGTAATTTAAAAAACTTACATCCGCGCCAGAGGGTGACACATAAGGCGCTGAAATAAATGGGGATTTTTCCGGAGCAGTTTCCGGCCTGCCGGGCGGCGTCCCGGCAGTGCCCGCAGCGGGGTGCTGGAACTTGGGGTGCAAAAAGTGCTAAGCGGCGGCGTCGGCGCTGCGTTCTGCAGCAGCGCTGTCAAAAACGGGGCTGAATGGGGCCGAAACGGGGAAGCCGCACAAAATGGCGAATTCAAAAAACCGCGAAAGATCAGGGTTTTCCGATGTCCAGCGCGCTGCGCGTCTGTCCGTTGCGCCGATGATGGATTGGACCGACCGGCACTGCCGCTATTTGCATCGGCTGCTGAGCCGGGAAACGCTGCTTTACACCGAAATGGTGACCGCGCCGGCCCTGGTGCGCGGTGGGGCGCTGCATCTGCTGGAGTTCAATGCCGAGGAGCATCCGGTAGCGCTGCAGCTGGGCGGCTCGGATCCGGGGGAACTGGCAGAGGCCGCCCGGCTGGGCGCGGAGACCGGCTATGATGAGATCAACCTCAACTGCGGCTGTCCCAGCGACCGGGTGCAATCCGGCGCTTTCGGGGCGGTGCTGATGCAGACGCCGGAACTGGTGGCCGATTGCGTCTCGGCGATGCGGGAAACGGTGGATGTGGAAGTCACCGTCAAATGCCGCATCGGTGTGGATGAGCAGAAGCCGGAAGAGGTGCTGCCGGAGTTCCTGGAAAAGATCCGCGCCGCGGGCTGCGGCCGGGTGACCATTCATGCGCGCAAGGCCTGGCTGCAGGGGCTGTCTCCGAAAGAGAACCGGGACATTCCGCCGCTGGACTATGAGCTGGTGCACCGGATGAAGGCGGCGTTCCCGGATCTGCATGTCTCGCTCAACGGCGGCATAGCAACGCTGGCGGAGGCCAAGGCGCATCTGGACCGCGGCCTGGACGGGGTGATGGTGGGGCGTGCGGCCTATCACCAGCCTGCCGATGTTTTGTGTGCGGCGGACCCGGAGATCTATGGCACAGGCTCTGTCAGCGACCCGGCAGAGGCGGTGCGGCAGATGCTGCCCTATATCGAGGCGCGGCTGAGCGAGGGTGCCAGGCTCAACCAGATCACCCGCCACATGCTGGGGCTGTTTGCGGGCAAGCCGGGGGCGCGGCAGTGGCGGCGGATGCTCTCCGAGGGCGCCTGCCGGGCCGGGGCCGGGCCGGAGCTGGTAGAGGAGGCGCTAGCGCAGCTCGGCAAGCGCACTGCAGCGTGACGGTACGCCTCACGCGCTAGTGCCTTGTGCAAGCGGGGAGCGGCGGCTAACCCTTTGCCGGTGAACCAAAGCCCGAGGTGCTCCGCATGACCGATCCCGCCCTGACAGCCGCCCTGTGGCCAGAGCCCGCCTTGCTGATCCAGATGGCGGTGCTGCTTGTGGTGATCGGCGCCTTTGCGGGCGTGCTGGCCGGGCTACTAGGCGTCGGCGGCGGCATCGTGCTGGTGCCTGCGTTTTTCTATGCGTTTCAGACACTTGGATATGGCGGCGATCAGCTGATGCAGATCTGCCTGGCGACCTCTCTGGCAACGATCATCGTGACCTCGGTGCGCTCTGTCATGAGCCACAACAAGAAGGGCGCGGTGGATTGGGACATCCTGCGCGGCTGGGGGATCGGCATTGCCATTGGCGCCGTTGCGGGCGTCTTGGCGGCGTCGTCCCTGCGTTCCACCGTGCTGCAGGGGGTATTCGGCGGGCTGGCGCTGGTCATTGGCTGCTACCTGGGGCTGGGCCGGTCGGAGTGGCGGCTGGCCGAGGCGATGCCCAAGGGCATCAGGCGGGTGGTGCTGTCGCCGGCTGTCGGCTTCCTGTCGGTGCTGATGGGCATCGGCGGCGGCAGCTTCGGGGTGCCGCTGATGACCCTGCACGGGGTGGCGGTGCACCGGGCGGTGGCCACCGCTGCGGGCTTTGGCGTGATCATTGCGGTGCCTTCGGTTGCCGGGTTTCTGCTCTTGGAGGTGGACCCCGCAACCCGGCCGCCGTTCACCATCGGGGCGGTCAATCTGGTGGCCTTTTTCATCGTGATTGCCATGACCCTGATCACCGCGCCCTGGGGGGTGAAGCTGGCCCATGCGATGGATCCCAAACCGCTGAAGCGGGTGTTCGGGGCGTTCCTGGTGCTGGTGGCGCTGAATATGCTGCGCAAAGCTTTTGGCTACTGAGGGCGTGAAGATGCAAGATCCGTTTGCGCAGTATCGGGATAAGGGCTGGGTGCGGTTTGCCCATGATCCGCAGATCGCGGCTTGGGCGGCGGATGCCTTGCCGCATGGGGTGAAGGCGCTGCACGACCCGTCAAACGCCGATTGGTTCCAGTGCGAGCGCACCTGGTTCATCGGCGTC
Organism: Leisingera aquaemixtae; assembly: GCF_006740765.1. Classification (GTDB taxonomy): domain Bacteria; phylum Pseudomonadota; class Alphaproteobacteria; order Rhodobacterales; family Rhodobacteraceae; genus Leisingera; species Leisingera aquaemixtae. The sequence goes on along the minus strand of NZ_CP041159.1, from coordinate 1,700,957 downwards.
GATGCGCTGCCAAACGACGCCGCAGGACGCGTGCCTGAAGGGCCGCCGCTGGCGGGGGCGCCTATTGATTTCATCACACAGCACCTCGGGCCCATTCCGGACCTGCACCGGGCGCAGGTGTCCTCGGTCTTTCCCGGCTATCCGCGCCCGCGTCCGGGTGAGGGCGAGGCCGCCTTCCGCTACCGCGTCAAGCGCGATGCGGCGCATGTGGACGGGGTCAAGATGTATGGCGAGCACCGCCGCCGCAAGGTGGAGGAGCCGCATGCCTGGGTGCTGGGTATCCCGCTCAATGAAAGCAGCCCGGATGCTTCGCCGTTGGTAGTCTGGGAGGGCAGCCACAGGATCATGCGCCGCGCCTTTGCCACCGCGTTTGAAGGCGTGCCGCAGGCGGACTGGGCAGATGTGGATGTGACCGATGCCTACACAGCAGCCCGCGCCGAGGTGTTCGAGACCTGCCTGCGGATCACCGTTCATGCCAAACCCGGCGAGTCCTATCTGATGCACCGGCTGTGCCTGCACGGGGTTGCGCCCTGGGGCGAGGGGGCCAGCGCGCCGGAAGAGGGGCGTATGATCGCCTATTTCCGTCCGGAGCTGGCGGATTGGACCAAGGGGTGGCTGGCGGAAGGGTAGTCTTACCTCAACCGATCAGAGACCGTCCGGTGGAATCCCGACGTAGGTCCTGGCTGAGTTGCACTTTTTGAACGCCGGTCCGCTGGGAGGTTGCAAGGTATCTAATCAGCCTCGCTATGGCCATCGCCACCTTGGTGAAAAGGTCAGCAATCCTGCCTGAATGTTTCGCGCGCGAAACATTGGGTCAGTGCTTATTCCGCATGATTTGCAAACGGTTACCTGACCGCGCGCCGCGTTAACCTCGTTTGAGCCTCGCGCCGCGGCCGCCGCGGCGCTTGGCCAGTTTGCTGGCGCGGGCGGGGAGGTCGTTCATGATGCCGGCGCGCTCGTCATTGGTCATCTTGGACCAGTCGCGGATTTCGTCGATGGAGCGGTAGCAGCCGGTGCAGATGCGGGCCTCGGGGTGGACAACGCAGATCTTGATGCAGGGGGACTGGATCTCGTCCCGTTTCCAGACGTCGTCGCTCATGCCTTCACCCGTTCTTCAAATGCCGCATCCGGTCCAATGCGCCTTGCAAGATATAGGAGGCAGCGACGTGGTCGATAACCTCTGCGCGGCGTTTGCGTGTCGTATCCGCCTCAAGCAGCGCTTTTTCTGCCGCCACAGTGCTGAGGCGCTCGTCCCAGAAGCTGATCGGCAGGTCGGTCAATTGCATCAGGTTGCGGGCAAAGGCGCGGGTGGACTGGCAGCGGGGGCCCTCTGTGCCGTCCATGTTGCGCGGCAGGCCCAAAAGGATGCCGCTGATGTCGCGGGCCTGGATGATCTCCAGGAGGCGCGCGGCGTCTGCTGAGAACTTCTTGCGCTTCACCGTCTCCAGCGGGGTTGCCACCGCGCCGATACGGTCGGAGACGGCGACGCCGATGGTCTTGGTGCCGAGGTCCAGCCCCATCAGCGCGCTCATCGGCGGCAGGGCGGCGGCGAAGTCTTCAAAGACGTCGTGGATCATTCTGCAATTCCGGACTGGGCGGCGATGGTTTCCAATAGGGCCAGCGCCTCGGCGTCAGCCTCAAACGCACCGCGGGCCTCGGCATAGACGGTGCGGGCGCGCTCGGTTTCGCCAAGGACCGACAGGGCGCCGATCAGGCGGGCCCATTCCTCGGCGCTGCCGCCTTCGCTCGCCAGCCGGTCCGACAGGCGCGTGACCATGCCGCGGATCATCTCCTGCTGCTCTTCGGCGGAGAGTTCGCTGGCGCCGGCCATGTCTTCGGCGCTGGGGCCGGGCAGGGCGGGTGCGGTGCCGCCGCCGGGCGCGATGGGACGGTATTCCACACCGGCGCGGAAGGCCATCTCCTCGATCTGGCCCTGGATGCCCTTGACCCACGGCGCGTCCGCCGGGCCGTCCCGCAGGGTAGCGGCCCATTCGCGGTAGGCGAGGTCCGGGCGGCCGATCTGGCCCAGCATCAGGCCCCAGTAATAGCGGGCCGGGCCGTGGGCGGGGTCAATCGCGCGGGCCTTCTGCAGGTCGGTTTGCGCCTCGGGGGAGACATAGCCGCCGGCCGCCATGATCTTGAGCTCGGCCAGTTCTGTAAAATCGCGGGCGTTGACCTTGCCTTCGGCCAGGCGGATGTAGTTGGCCTTGGCTTCATAGGCAGCTTTGAAGTTGCCGAGGTTGGCCTCGTGCTGTGCCAGCAGCGCCTGGCCGCGGGCGTCACCTTCGCGCTCGCCTGCGGTCTTGCGCAGCTGTTCGACCAGTTTGATGTAGCCTTCCTCCACCTGCGGTTCCGGCAGGGCGGGAATGCCGGCTTCGGCCTCCGCCTGCGAGGGGCGGTTCTCGGCGCGCTCGCCCGCCATGCGGATGCGGTCCTTGAGGCCGAGGTCGCCATACCCCGGCGCGCCAAGCTGCCAGTAAAGGCCCAGGGTGCCGCCGGTGATCAGCAGCGCGATGGCACCGGCAGAGACCAGCGACAGGGATTTGGGCTGGGCGTGGCCGGACTTGCGCTGTTGCAGCTGGGCGTCGGCCGCCAGAATGCGGCGCGAGATTTCGGTGCGGATGCGCTCTGCGTCGCCTTCATTGATGACGCCGCGCGCCAGGTCCTTGTCGACCTCGCGCAGCTGCTGGCGGTAGACCCGCAGGTCATAGGCCGCAGCAGGTTCGCCTTGCTCGCGGGCGCGAATGATGATCATTGCCAGCAGCAGCGCTGCCGAGAATGCGATAAGGGCGGTGACTGTCCAGAAAACCATGCCGTCTCCGAAGTTTGGTTTTCATCTATATGCGGGGCGGCCCGAACAAAAGGGCCAAACTGCCGCGGGATGCTGCAATGCGTCATGGGTCTATGTCGCAATAGCGCAGAAACAGGGCGATAAACGGCACTGGCCGGCCATGCGTTTCAGGCATACCCGCTAACAGACACGAACCATCGGATTCGCTCATGAAACGCTATTCAGTCTTTGCTGTCGCGCGGGAAGCCCTGCGCTATCACACCGGATGGGAGCGCGCCTGGCGCTCGCCGGAACCCAAACGCCACTACGATGTGATCATCGTGGGCGCGGGCGGGCACGGCCTCGCCACCGCCTATTACCTGGGCAAGAATTTCGGCATCACCAATGTCGCGATTATCGAGAAAGGCTGGCTGGGCGGCGGCAATACGGGCCGGAACACCACCATCATCCGCTCGAACTACCTGCAGGATCCGTCTGCTGCGATCTATGAAAAGGCCCGCAGCCTGTATGAGACCATGTCGCAGGACCTGAACTACAACGTGATGTTCAGCCCGCGCGGCGTGATCATGCTGGCCCAGACCGAGCATGAGATCCGCGGCTACAAGCGCACCGCGCATGCCAACCAGCAGCAGGGTGTGCAGACCGAGTGGATCACGCCTGAGCGCGTGAAGGAGATCGTGCCGATCATCAACCTGCACGGTCCCCGCTATCCCGTGCTGGGCGGCCTGTACCAGGAGCGCGGCGGCACCGCCCGTCACGACGCGGTGGCCTGGGGCTATGCGCGGGCGTGTTCCGACATGGGCATGGACATCCTCCAGAAATGCGAAGTCACCGGCGTGCGCGTTGAGAACGGCCGCACCGTGGGTGTGGACACCACCAAGGGCCCGATCGACTGCGACAAGCTGGGCATGGTTGTGGCGGGCAACGCCTCTGTGCTGGCTGAATTGGCTGGCTTCCGCCTGCCGATGGAATCCGTGGCGCTGCAGGCGATGGTGTCCGAGCCGATCAAACCCTGCATGGACGTGGTCGTGATGGCCAACACCGTGCACGGCTACATGTCCCAGTCCGACAAGGGCGAGATGGTGATCGGCGGCGGCACCGACGGGTTCAACAACTACACCCAGCGCGGCAGCTTCCACCACATCGAGGAAACCGTGCGCGCGCTGGTCGAAACATTCCCGATGGTCAGCCGCCTGAAGATGCTGCGTCAGTGGGGCGGCATTGTGGATGTGACCGGCGACCGCTCGCCGCTGATCTCCAAGACCCCGGTCCAGAACTGCTTCATCAACGCAGGCTGGGGCACCGGCGGCTTCAAGGCGATCCCGGGCTCCGGCTGGGCAATGGCGGAACTGATGGCCACCGGCCATTCGCCGCTGACCGAGGAGTTCTCGATGATGCGCTTCAAGGAAGGCAAGTTCATCGACGAGAGCGTCGCCGCCGGTGTGGCGCACTAACGCTGCAAAATTCAATTTTACGGAGCAAGCACCATGCTGATCCTTGAATGCCCCTATTGCGGCGTCAAAGCCGAAGAAACCGAACTGGCCGCGGGCGGCGAAGCGCATCTGAAGCGCTTTGGCCCCGGCTCCTCGGATGACGAGTTCCATGACTACCTGTTCATGCGTGAAAACCCCAAAGGCGTTCACTTTGAACGCTGGCGCCATGCCAACGGCTGCGGCAAGTGGTTTCACGCCGCCCGCTGCACCATGACGCTGGAGGTCTTTGGCACCTACACCGCGCAGACCTCTGTGCCGACGCAGGAGATCCTGGACAAGATCGCTGCCAAACGCCCGGGCTGGACCTGGCGCGAATTTGCGGACGGCAAGAAATGAACCGCCGCCTGACTGAAACACCCGCTTTTCTCTTGAAAGGTCTGCGCACATGAGCACGCGTCTTGCCAAGCACGGCCGGCTGATCGACCGCTCCAAACAGATCGCCTTCACTTTCAACGGCAAGTCCATGAAGGGTTATGCCGGCGATACGCTCGCATCCGCCCTGCTGGCCAACGGCCAGGTGATGATGGGCCGCTCGTTCAAATACCACCGCCCGCGCGGCGTTGTCGCATCCGGCTCGGAAGAGCCTAATGCGCTGATGCAGCTGGGTGTGGGCGACCGTTATGAGCCCAACCAGCGCGCTACCACCACCGAACTGTTCTCAGGCCTGACCGCGCAGTCGCAGAACCACTGGCCGAGCCTGGAGTTCGACGTCCTGTCGATCAACAACAAGCTGTCCCGGTTCCTGACCGCCGGCTTCTATTACAAGATGTTCATCCACCCGCGTCCGCTGTGGAAGCACGTCTATGAGCCGATCATCCGGAAGTCCGCAGGACTGGGCGCAGCCCCCGACAAGGAGCTGAAGGACGCCGACACCTACGAGCACTTCTACTTCTTCGCGGATGTGCTGGTCATCGGCGGCGGCGTTGCCGGCCTGCAGGCCGCCAAGGCGGCGGCGGCATCCGGCGCCAAGGTTCTGGTGCTGGAGCAGAACAACTACTGGGGCGGCCGCGCGCCGGTTGACGGCGGCACCATTGACGGCGAAGCGCCCGAGGCCTGGATCGAGAAGACCCTGGCAGAGCTGCGCGGGATGGACAACGTTACGCTCCGCGACCGCTGCATGGGCTCCGGCGTCTATGATCACGGCTATGCCCTGGGCTATGAGCGCCTGACCGACCACGCGCCGGGCCAGGGCGGCCCGCGCCATCGCCTGTGGCGGATCCGTGCGAGCCAGATCGTCACCGCGACCGGTGCGATCGAGCGTCCGCTGTCCTTTGCCGGCAACGATGTGCCGGGCGTTATGCTGGCGGCCTCGATGCGCGACTATTTGGTGAACTGGGGCATCAACCCGGGGAACAAGGTCGTGGTTGCCACCAACAACGACGACGCCTACCGCACAGCACTTGTGCTGCATGACGCGGGCGTCGAAGTGGTCCGCGTGGTTGACACCCGCGAAACCGGCGGCGGCGCGCTGATGGAAGCGGTCCGCGAAAAGGGTATCCGGGTTGAGCTGGGCCGCGCCATCGCCAAGGTGAAGGACGGCAAATGCGTGACCGAGGTCGCCATCTGCGCCCAGAACGGCGAAGGCGGTGCGCGTGAGGTCGTGCAGGCCGACGCGGTTGCCATGTCCGGCGGCTGGTCGCCGGTGGTCCACCTGTGGTCCCATTGCGGCGGCAAGCTGATCTGGGACGAGGTGAACGCCAACTTCCGTCCCGATGCCTCCCGCCCGCCGCTGGGCCATGACGGCAACGGCTTTGTGGTTCCGGCAGGTGCCGCGAACGGCGAGTTCGGCCTGGGCGCGCTGCTGGAAGATGCAGCAGCTGCTGGTTCGAAAGCTGCCGAAGCAGCCGGCTTCCCGGCGAAATCCGTGGCGGCTGCCAAAGGCGAGTCCGAGGCGGAAGCACAGATGGAAGCGGTCTGGCTGATGCCCGCCAAGGCGGACATCAAGCTGCGCATGAAGTCCTGGCTGGACTACCAGAACGACGTGAAAGTGTCGGACGTGCAGCTGGCGGCCCGCGAAGGCTATGAAAGCGTCGAGCACACCAAGCGTTACACCACGCTTGGCATGGCCACCGACCAGGGCAAGCTGTCGAACATCAACGGCCTGGCCATTCTGGCCGACAGCCTGAACTCGGAAATCCCGCAGGTGGGCACCACCACCTTCCGTCCGCCGTACCACCCGATCTCGCTGGGCGCGATCGCGGGTGAGGCGCGGGCCGAGATCTTCCAGCCGGTGCGCAAGACGCCGATCTACGACTGGTTCGACAAGAACGGCGCGGATTGGGAGCCGGTCGGCCAGTGGCGCCGCCCGTTTGCGATCACCAAACCCGGTGAGGACCGTCATGCTGCGGTGAACCGCGAGGTGAAGAACACCCGCGAGAACCTTGGCCTGCTGGACGCCTCGACCCTGGGTAAGCTGATCGTCAAGGGCCCCGATGCAGGCAAGTTCCTGGACATGCTGTACACCAACATGATGTCCACGCTGAAGCCGGGCAAATGCCGCTATGGCCTGATGTGCACCGAGAACGGCTTCCTGATGGACGACGGCGTGGTGGCCCGCATCGACGAGGACACCTTCCTGTGCCACACCACCACCGGCGGCGCCGAGCGCATCCATGGGCACATGGAAGAATGGCTGCAAACCGAATGGTGGGACTGGAAAGTCTACGTTGCCAACGTGACCGAGCAGTATGCGCAGATCGCCGTGGTCGGCCCCAATGCCCGCAAGGTGCTGGAGAAGCTGAACGCGCAAGCGGGCGGCGGCATGGATGTCAGCAAAGAGGCGCTGCCGTTCATGGAGTGGCGTGACGGTCAGATCGGCGGCTTCGACGCCCGCGCTTACCGGATCTCCTTCTCGGGCGAGCTGTCCTACGAGATCGCGGTCGCGGCCTCTGAGGGCCAGGCGTTCTGGGATGCGCTGATGGACGCGGGCAAGGAATTCGGCGTCATGCCTTATGGCACCGAGACCTTGCACATCCTGCGCGCCGAAAAGGGATTCATCATGATCGGCGATGAGACCGATGGCACCGTGATCCCGCAGGATCTGGGGCTGCACTGGGCGCTGTCCAAGAAGAAGGACGACTATCTGGGCAAACGCGCGCAAGCGCGCTCCCACATGACGGATCCGGACCGCTGGCAGCTGGTTGGCCTGGAAACCGTGGACGGATCGGTGCTGCCCGACGGCGCCTATGCGTTGGGTGAAGGCGTCAATGCCAATGGCCAGCGCAACATGATCGGCCGGGTGACCTCGACCTATCACTCCGCAACGCTGGGCCGCGGCATCGCCATGGGCCTCGTCAAGCACGGTCCCAAGCGGATGGGTGAAGTGATCGAGTTCCCGGGCACCGACGGCAAGACCTACAAAGCCAAGATCGTTGACCCGGTCTTCTACGACAAGGATGGAGAGAAGCAGAATGTCTAAGGCTGTTTCCGTACTGAACGGCGCCCAGTACTCCGGGCTGGCCAAGGTCGAGGATGCCGGTCTGCAGGGTATGATCACCCTGCGCGGCGATCTGGACTCCGCAGCGCTGAAGGCAGCCGTCAAGGCCGCCACCGGCGCCGGGGTTCCGGAACAGGGCGCCATCTCGGTTGCCGAGAACGGGGCCGCCGCCTGGATGTCCCCGGATGAGCTGCTGCTGCTGGTGCCTTACGAGGATGCGGTTGCCAAGACCGCCGAAGTGGCCGAGGCGCTGAAGGGCGAGCACGCTCTGGCGGTGAACGTCTCCGACGCACGAGCGTTCTTCCGCCTGTCCGGTGAGGGCGCGCGCGAGGTGCTGGGCAAGGTGAGCCCGGTCGACTTTGACGCTGCCGCCTTCGCCCCCGGCCAGTTCCGCCGGTCGCGCCTGGCACAGGTGGCTGGCGCCTACTGGCTGAACGAGGACGGCAGCTTCTGCATCGTCTGTTTCCGCTCTGTGGGCGAGTACGTGTTCAAACTGCTGAGCGCGGCCGCTCACCCGCAAAGTAAAGTGGGTGTTTATTAAAATTACCACTCGCTTTTTGCTTGTGACGCCATGACGCGTCAACTACGGTGCCCTGGAGATGATCCGGGGCACCTTTTTATTTGAACCGATGCCGCTGGAGATGTTCCTTCGCAGGGATTGAAAACGTTATATTTAACAGCCGGTTACCTGTCTGTGGGGCGGCTGTGTGAAGATGTTTCGGAGGCGGTTGATGGGTCTGCTGAATTGCAGCTATGTTGCACTATTTTTTACGCTTGCCGGGGCGGCTGCCGCAGCGGGTTCCAGTTTCCGCTGCAACCTTGAACCGATTTCCGGCGACGCCTGGGTGCCCAGCAAAATCGCGATCAATTTCTCCGATGATTTCAAAACGGCGCAGATCACCGATGCCGCCTTTGGTGTCTCTGTGCCCGCCAAGGTGGTCAAACGCAGCGGATCGTCATATGCGCTCAGCTGGTCGCTGCCGGGGCTTGCGGTGCTGATGGAAAGCGGCGGGGCTGAGCCGCGGTTCCGGGCGGTGCTCAATATGTCCAACCTGAAAATGAGCATTCAGTCGATCCGCCCGGAAGAGGGCACGATGCTGCCCCGCGGCTCCGGCAGCTGCGAGCGGCTGGACTCGCTGTCGCTGCTGGCGCAGTACCAGGTCTATTTGCAATAACTGGTGCCTTGGGGTGCCGCGGCACCGCGAGCGGACAAGGCTTGTCGCAGGATCGCCTATTGCAGCTTTTTTATCCAACTTACCCGGGAGCGTGGTTGCATTTTTCTCAACCGGGTTGCATTCGGTTTTCAGGAACTGATTTGAGGACTACGGCAAATGAAGTGTTTCGTTCAGGCTGGCTGTCTTGCGGCAGCAGGTTTTCTTGGTCAAGCGGTCTCGGCTGAGACCGTTTTTGACTGCGACATCAAGGTGTTTACAAACAACGGCTGGATTGCGCCGCGGGTTATGGTGCTGTGGGACGACAGCACTAAAACTGCAAAGGTCTATGACGGCTACATTCACCAACTGGTCGGTGAACCCTTGTCCGCCAAGGTCGAACACCGGAAAGGAAATTCCTATGACCTGGCGTGGCGGGTGAATGACATCCCGGTTTCCAACGCGCGGACCAAGGTGGACGGGCTGTATTCGGCCGTCTTTGACATGGACAAAAGCACTCTGTCGATCCGGGGTGTGATCACCGGCTTTGCAAACGCGCCGCGCGGGCGCGGGAAGTGCAAGGTCCAGCAGGGTTGATACGCTTGGCTAACTTTTTGCGGCAAACAGTTTTGGGACGAAAAGAATGATTAAGGAAATATTTGTTGCAACCGGTGTTGTCAGCGTGCTGTTGCTGGGGTTTCCGGCGGCGGTTGGCGCTTCGGGAGTGGATGCTGTTTTTCGTTGTGAGATTGACCGGTTCGGCGGAGGTAAACCCACGTCTGAAGGCGGTGGCGGATGGCTTCCCGCCCAGGCTTATTTTGAGTTCTCTGACGATTGGCGGCAGGTACAGGTTATCGATTCACGCGTTGTGACTTCTCGGGAAGGAAAGGCCGAAGCAAAAGTGAAACAGTTAAAAGATGGGAGGCTGAAGTTCAAATGGCGGATTAGCCGCCCGACAAGCTTAGACATCTGGACACCAGTAGGCTTTCGCGCAGAGGTAGATCCCCAAGCCAAAACGGGTGTAATGCGGGCGAAAGTGTCTCTCGGATACCATTCAAGGATCCGTGGCGATCTGAAGTGCGAGCAGATTGCTCAAAGCGAAATTCCCGGCCTCGATCAGTTGCAATACTGACTTCGAAAGCGGCTGTGTCCCTGCGCGGCTAGGCACCTACTGCCTGAGCATCTGAGAGGATAGATGAACATTGGGCCTGCACGGTTTTCGCGCCTTGGCCTCTTGACCTGATAGCGCGCACACAGCATGTATCTGCGCAGGAACGCAAACAATTTTGACAGGGGGCCCAAAATGGCTTTTGAACTTCCCGATCTTCCCTACGCCCACGACGCTCTGGCATCCAAGGGCATGTCCTCGGAAACCCTGGAATACCACCACGACCTGCACCACAAGGCCTATGTCGACAACGGCAACAAGCTGATCGCCGGCACCGAGTGGGAAGGCAAGTCGCTGGAAGAAATCATCAAGGGCACCTACGACGCCAACGCGGTTGCCCAGAACGGCATCTTCAACAACATCTCGCAGCTGTGGAACCACAACCAGTTCTGGGAAATGATGGGCCCGGGCGAGAGCAAGATGCCGGGTGAGCTGGAGAAGGCGCTGACCGAAAGCTTCGGCTCGGTCGACAAGTTCAAGGAAGAATTCTCTGCCGCAGGCGCAGGCCAGTTCGGCTCCGGCTGGGCGTGGCTGGTCAAGAAGGCAGACGGTTCGCTGGCGGTGACCAAGACCGAAAACGGCGTGAACCCGCTGTGCTTTGATCAGACCGCGCTGCTGGGCTGTGACGTGTGGGAGCATTCCTACTACATCGACTTCCGCAACAAGCGTCCGGCCTACCTGACCAATTTCCTGGACAACCTGGTGAACTGGGAAAACGTCGCCTCCCGCCTGGGATAAGGCAGCAGGAGCGGAAGCCGGTTTCCAGGCTGGCACCGCATCAGAAGATTCCGCCCGCGCAGCGTTGCTGCGCGGGCTTTTTCGTGGTTGTCTTAGGAACAAGGGCCTGCTGCTGCGCGTTGAACTTCCACATGTGCAATAAGAAGGAGGCTCCCATGGCTGAACGCAAACGATCGACGGATGGACGCCGCGAGACGGACGAGATCCCCGGTGCGAAAGGGAGCGTCTCGCAGCAAGGCCGGGCTGGCGGCGGGCTGCAGCGCGATATCGCCTCTGAAGACGAGCTGAAACGGGCCAAGGAGCGTCCGGCGGGATCAACACGCGTGACGAAATCCAAGGAGGAGGAGTGACATCATGACCTTTCTGACGCAGGGCACCTGGGTGCTGGTTGCGGACAGCGAAAAAGCGCTGTTTCTCGAAAACACCACGGACGCGCAGAACCCGAACCTGAAGGTGCGGCGCAAGGACGAGCAGGAAAACCCCTCCAATCGCGAGCAGTCGGCAAACCGGCCGGGGCGGTTCAACGACGGCCCCAGCGTGCACCGTTCGGCGGTGGATGACACCGACTGGCACCAGCTGGCCAAGGAACGCTTCGCGTCGGATCTGGCGGACCGGCTGTACAAGATGGCGCATAAGGGCCAGTTTGAACGGCTGGTTCTGGTGGCAGCCCCGAGGTACTGGGCGAGCTGCGCAAGAACCTTCACAAGGAGGTTGCCGACCGCGTGGTGGCCGAGGTCGCAAAGAACCTGACCAACCACGAGACCAGCAAGATCGAGGAGATGGTGAAAGACGCGCTTGAGAACGGCTGACGGTTGAGCCGGGGGCTTGACCCTTGCCCCTGTCCGGTGTCTGTCAAAGGGCGCACGGGCAGGGGCAAATCATGCGGGACACACAGTTAGGCGTCATGGCGATGATCGCGGCCTGCGTGGTTTGGGGGCTGTCGGGGATCTATTACAAGGCGCTGTCGCACGTGCCGCCGGAACAGGTGCTGTCGCACCGGGTGCTGTGGTCGTTTTTGTTCTTTGCGGGCGTGCTGCTGGTGCAGGGGCGGATCGGCGCCTTGCGGGCGGCCTTCTCGGACCGGCGCGGCGCGCTGCTGCTGGCGTTTGCCACCGCGATGATCTCGCTGAACTGGTTCGTGTTCATTTCTTCCGTCCAGACCGGCCATGCGACTGAGGCCAGCCTGGGCTATTATATCTTTCCCTTGCTAAGCGTGCTGCTGGGGCGTCTGGTGTTCGGCGAGCGGCTGGCTTGGGCGCAGCTGCTGGCGGTGCTGCTGGCCGGCGCCGCGGTTGCGGTGCTGTCGTTCGGATTGGGTGCTGCGCCCCTGATCCCGCTGGTGCTGAGCGTCAGCTTTGCGCTTTATGGTGTTGCCAAGAAACGGCTTTCCCTGGGGCCGGTGGTGTCGGTCACCGCTGAGGTTCTGCTGATCTTGCCGGTGGCGCTGGCGGTGATCTGGCTGACCGGCGGCGCGGGCTTCTTCGGCGGCCCGGCGGATGCGGCCATGCTGGCGTTCTCCGGCATCCTGACAGGGCTGCCGCTGATCCTGTTCAGCTTTGCCGCCAAACGGGTGCGGCTGGGCACCGTGGGCGTCTTGCAGTATCTGAACCCGACGCTGCAGTTTCTGGTGGCGGTGCTGCTGTTTGCCGAGCCTTTCACGCCCTGGCACGGCGCTGCCTTTGCGCTGATCTGGAGCGCGGTTGCGGTGTTTTCCTACTCGGCCTTGCGTCAGGAGCGGGCGTCGCGCAGGGCGGCGATGGCGGCCACCGGGGTGTCGGCCCAGATCAGGTAATCCGCAAGGTCCTGCCCGGCGAAGCCCTCGCCGATGACCTGTTCCACCAGGGCGCGCAGCTTGTCCCAGTAGCCGGCTGTGTTCAGGATCACGATCGGCTTGGAATGCAGGCCAAGCTGGCGCCAGGTGAGCGCCTCGAACAGCTCATCCAAAGAGCCGGCGCCGCCGGGCAGCACAATAACCGCATCGGCGTTCCACAGCATCACCTTCTTGCGCTCGTGCATGGTCTCGGTCACCACATAGGTGGTGAGATCCGACTTGCCGACCTCGCGCCGTTCCAGGTGGCTGGGGATCACACCGAAGGTTTCGCCGCCGGCCTGCTGGGCCGCGCGGGCAACCTCGCCCATCAGCCCGACATCACCGGCGCCATAGACCAGCCGCATGCCGTTGCTGGCAAGCGCGGCACCCAGGGCGCGGGCGGCTTCGGTATAGGCGGGCCGCGCGCCCGCGCGCGATCCGCAATAAACACAGACGGATTTGATGCTCATCGGCCAGCCTTTCCGTGGAATTTCAAGATGAAACGCAATTGCTGTTTTGACCCGTGATAGCGGGATTGGTAGGTTTGCTCAACTAAGCGGAAGGGAACATTCCGCAAACGTCGAAGGGGAAGACATGGCGGATGCATCTGGAAGCGGGGGGCTGGGGGCTCTCACACTTGGCGCTGTTGCCGGGGTAGCCGTGGTGCTGGGCGGAGTGGTGCTGTTCCAGCTGGGCGTGTTCGGCACCGGCCAGCCGGACGGCGACGCCGCGAACGGGCAGGCTGGCGGCCAGGCGGCACGCGGCAGTGAAGAGTTCACGGGCGACGGCGAGGAGTCGGGCCAGCCGTTGCAGAACCGCACAGCAAACGCGCCGGTGGACGCGGAGGATGACAGCGCAGCTGCGGAGGCTGAGCCGGTGGAAAACGCAGCGGTTTCAAAGGAGCCTGCGGCGGAGGAAACGGCGGTTTCCGTGGACCCAGACACGGCGGCTGCGGCTGAAGAGCCGCCGGTAACAGCTGGTGCAGAAACAGAAATCGCGCCGGTTGAAGGCCCTGGGGAGGGTGATGAGGTTGCCCTGGCCGCGCCCTCTGATCCTGCGGCAGATGAGAGCAAGGAAGACCTTTTTGTCCTGCAAGCACCGGAGCTGGATCTGGTGCGGGTGGATCGCGACGGCGCGGTGGTGATTGCCGGGCGCGCGCAGGCGGGCGTCCGGGTTTCGGTGCTGCTGGATGGCGAGGTTCTGGAGCAGCTGGAGGTTCCGGCTGGCGGCGAATTTGTCTCGCTGACCACCATTGCCCCAAGTGCCGATGCGCAGGTGGTGTCGCTGCTGGCAGAGCACGGCGGCCAGCAGAGCGCCTCAGGCGACACCTTCATTCTGGCGCCGGTCAGCCCGGCGGCGGCGGAAATAGCCTCTGGCGCGGGCACCGGCGTTCCGGCAGAGGCGGCAGCTGCCGCGCCCGCCTCCCCGGATCAGGTTGCGGTGCTGGAACCGGCGGCCGGAGCGGAAACAGCGCAGCCGGCTGCACCTGCAGTTGAGGCGGAACCGGATGGCGCTGGCGCAGCAGAAGACGGAACCGCAGAGGCCGCGGGCATAGCTGCGGCCGGCGACCAGCAAGGCACCGCACCGGCAGCGCAGACCCCGGCGGTTGCTGCTGACCCTGCCGCGCCGCAGCTGCAGGGCCAGGCTGTTGCCGTGCTGCGCGCCGGGCAGGACGGGATTGAAATGGTGCAGCCCGCGGTCCCGGATGATCCGGAGCTGAGCGACGAGGTGGCACTGGATGCGATCAGCTATAACGGTGCCGGCGCGGTGCAGCTGACGGGCCGGGCGCGGCCCAAGTCGCGGGTGCGGGTCTATGTCGACAATGCGCAGGTTGCCGAGATTGACACGGCTGACGACGGCCGCTGGAAAGGTGAGCTGGAGAATGTGCCACCCGGTCTCTACACGCTGCGCGTCGATGAAATCGAGGCGGGCAGCGGCAAGGTCGTGAGCCGCCTGGAAACCCCATTCAAGCGCGAGGCGCCGGATGCGCTGCCGCAGCCTGCGGGCGATGCCGCACCGGATCAGCCGGTGCCGCTGGTGCGGGCGGTGACAGTGCAGAAGGGCGACACGCTTTGGGCAATCTCGCAAGAGAAATTCGGAAGCGGCTTCCTGTATGTGCGGGTGTTTGAGGCCAACAAGGGCGCAATCCGCAATCCGGACCTGATCTATCCGGGGCAGGTCTTTACCATCCCCGATTAAACCCGGGAAAACGCGCCTTTGCGGCGCGTTTTTTCTGCCTGCCCCTCGCAAATCCGTGAACAGGTGAATATCTGAAGCGGTCTAGCCAGGAAACGCCATGACCCAGACAGACCAGGCGGCCGTGCCGTCCCAAGCAGACATCGCCAAGGAAGAGCGCCGCTCCGGCCTGCGCACCCTGCGTAAAGTAGGGCCGTATCTGTGGCCCGAGGGAAACCGTGCGGTGAAGGTGCGGGTGGTGCTGGCGCTGGCGGTGCTCGTGCTGGCCAAGCTGATCGCGGTCTATACGCCGATGCTCTACAAGGGCGCGGTGGACAGCCTGGCAGGCGAGGGCGTGCCGCCCCTGGCGCTGGGGGCGGTTGGCCTGACCGTGGCCTATGGCGTGTCGCGGGTCCTGACCACCGGCTTTCAGCAGCTGCGCGACGCGGTGTTTGCGCCGGTGGGCCAGCGGGCGCTGCGCCGCCTGGCGCTGGAGACTTTTACTCACATCCACCGCCTGTCGATGCGCTATCACATCACCCGCAAGACCGGCGGTCTCAGCCGGATCATCGAGCGCGGGGTGAAGGGCGTCGAGTTTCTCTTGCGTTTCATGCTGTTTTCCATCGGCCCGCTGATCCTGGAGCTGACGCTGGTCGCGGTGATCCTGACGGTGCTGTTTGATGCCTGGTATCTGGTCGTGGTGACCGTGACCATCGGGCTTTATGTCTGGTTCACCTTTGCCGTCACCGAATGGCGGGTGAAACTGCGCCGGGAGATGAACCAGCAGGACACCGATGCCAACCAGAAGGCCATCGACAGCCTGCTGAACTTTGAGACGGTCAAGTATTTCGTCGCCGAGGAGCGGGAAGCCGAGCGTTATGACAGCGCCATGCGCGGCTATGCGCGGGCGGCGCTCAAGACCGCCTATTCGCTGGCGGCGCTGAATTTCGGCCAGAGCGTGATCATCACCGGGGGCCTCATCGGGGTCATGGTGATGGCGGCCATCGGGGTGGAGCAGGGCAGGCTTACCGTCGGCGATTTTGTCATGGTCAACGCCTACATGATCCAGATCACCGTGCCGCTGAATTTCCTTGGCACCGTCTACCGCGAAATCCGCCAGAGCTTGGTGGACATGGGGGAGATGTTCGACCTTCTGGAACAGCCCGCCGATGTGAGCGACCGGCCCGGCGCCGGGAAGCTGAAGGTCAATGGCGGACGGATCACGCTGGAGAATGTGCGATTCTCCTATGATGCCGGGCGCGAGATCCTGAAAGGCGTCTCGCTGCAGGCGGAGCCGGGCCAGACCGTGGCGATTGTCGGCTCCACCGGGTCGGGCAAATCGACCATTGGGCGGCTTTTGTTCCGGTTCTACGACGTTACCGGCGGGGCGCTGAAGATCGACGGTCAGGACGTCCGCGACGTGACCCAGAAAAGCCTGCATCAGGCAATCGGCGTGGTGCCGCAGGACACGGTGCTGTTCAACGACACGATCCGTTACAACATCGCCTATGGCCGGGATGGCGCCACCCAGGAAGAGGTGGAGCAGGCGGCCCGCGATGCGCAGATCCACGACTTCATTGTGACGCTGCCGGAGGGCTATGACACCCAGGTGGGCGAGCGCGGCCTGAAGCTGTCGGGCGGGGAGAAGCAGCGGGTGGGGATTGCCCGGACGCTCTTGAAGAACCCGCCGGTGCTGCTGCTGGACGAGGCGACCTCGGCGCTGGACACCGATACCGAGCAGGAGATCAAGGAGGCGCTGGCCCGCGCCGGGCAGGGGCGCACGGTGCTGACCATTGCCCACCGGCTGTCGACCATCGCCGAAGCGGACCGGATCGTGGTGCTGGAACAGGGTGAGATTGCCGAAACCGGCACCCACGAAGAACTGCTGGCCCGG
The DNA here is from genome assembly GCF_006740765.1 of Leisingera aquaemixtae. GTDB lineage: Bacteria > Pseudomonadota > Alphaproteobacteria > Rhodobacterales > Rhodobacteraceae > Leisingera > Leisingera aquaemixtae. Next base: position 1,684,301 of record NZ_CP041159.1, on the reverse strand, counting down.
GACGGCCGCTACGCCCGGCTGTGGCAGCGCCAGCAGGCGGATCAGGACGCGGCCTGAAACCGGGTTTGGCCCGGGCCTGCTGCGTCCAACGAAAAGGCCGGTCCTGAGACCGGCCTTTTATTTTACTGATCTGCCGGAAGGCCTCAGAAGCTGCTCCAAGCGGCGTTTGCGGCCTGTGCGGGCATCGGAACGGCGTCGCCGAATGCGATGTCTTCGCCATGCGCGCTTGGGGCCGCAGGCGCCTGGGCGGATGCGGCGGGCGTGGCGGCGCCGGCCGCGCCGTTTATCCGGAACTGCCCCATCAGCTCCGCCAGTTTGCTGGCATCGGTGTGCAGCATGTGGCCCGCGGCGGTGGCTTCCTCGACCATGGCGGCGTTCTGCTGGGTGACCTGATCCAGCTGGCTGACGCCGGTGTTGATCTCGCCAAGGCCGGTGGACTGCTCCGCAGCGCCTTCGGCGATGTTGGAGACCAGTTCCGCAATGGTGTTGACGCGGGCGGCGATGCTGGTCAGCGCGTCGCCGGTCTTGCCGACAAGGTCGACCCCCTGCTTCACATGCGCGGAACTGTCGGTGATCAGCGCCTTGATCTCGGTCGCGGCATCGGCAGAGCGCTGCGCCAGCGCCCGCACCTCGGAGGCAACGACGGCAAAGCCCTTGCCGGCCTCGCCCGCCCGCGCCGCCTCAACGCCTGCGTTCAGCGCCAGCAGGTTGGTCTGGAAGGCGATGTCGTCAATCACGGAGATGATCTGGGCAATCCGGACCGACGACTGTTCGATCCCGGTCATCGCGGAGACCGCGTTGCGGACAACCTCGCCGCTGGCCTCGGCTTCCTGGCGGGCTTCCTGCATGGTGCGCTCGACATCGCGGGCGCCATTGGCGGAGGATTTGACCGAGGCAGTCATCTCCTCCAGCGCCGCGGCGGTCTGTTCCAGCGTTGCGGCCTGGCTTTCGGTGCGGCTGGACAGATCGTCAGAGGCGGAGCTGATCTCGGTGGCCCCGTTGTGGATGCTGCCGGTTGCCGCGATCACCTGTTGGATGGTGTCCTTCAGCGTTTCCACGGTGGTGTTGAAGCTGTGCCGCAGCTGTTCGTATTCCTCCGGAAAGGCCTCCTCGATGGTGCAGTCCAGATCGCGGCGGGACAGGCGCGAGAGATGGTCGTCCAGCGTGCCCACGACGGCGCCGCGGTTGGCGATGCGGCTGGCCTCGATGGAGGCAAGCCGGTCCTCGGCCTCGGCCAGGGCGGCGCGGGTTTTTTCCATCGCACGGCTCAGGCCGCCGGCTTCGGTCCGGTCGTTCAAATAGGCCGGTTCAAAGTCGAACTCCTTGCGCGCCAGCCGGTCCAGGTCCGCTTGCAGGCTGCCGAACTGCCGGGTGAAGGACAGGATCAGGCGCAGGCCCGTCAAACCGCTGAGGATCAGGGCAAGCGCAACCGCCGCCACGGTCACGATCAGCGCCTGGCGGGCTTGCGACGCCTCCTGCTGCGCGCGGGCCATCATCGCGTCCGTGACGGCGGTTTCTGCCGCCCGCAGGGAGCTGACCCAGCGCGTTGCCCGCTCAAACCAGTCTGTGACGGCGACTTCCGGGGCCGGGGCGCCGGGGCCTGCGGCCAGAACCTGGTCGCGGATGCCGGGCAGGCCGCTGGGGGCCAGGCCTGCGCGCAGATCCAGCGCCGGGAGGCTTTGGCCAAAGGCATGCGCGGCGATGTCCAGAAGCTGGCCCTCAACCGCGCCTGTGCGGGTGAACCAGCGGTAGGTTTCCAGGGAAAAGCTGCCCTGGCCGAAACCGGAGGCCCCGGCAGCGCGCTGCTGGCCTGCGGCTTCCTTGGCGTAGGCGAGGCTAACCAGCCCGGCGCCAAGCTGCGCCAGTTCGGCATTCTTGGGGTGCAGCAGCCGGATGCTGACATCGCGCAGGACACTGGCGATTGCCTCCGAATAGCGCGCGCCCATCTGGCCCGGCTGGAGCTGGCGGCTGGTCACGGCTTCGCGCAGGGCGGACAGCCCGTCCAGATGTTTCAAGGAGGCGGCGGCGGCCTGCGGCACCTGCCGGATGGCGCTGTCGGATTTGGCGCGGGCCTCTGTGAGCGCGCGGGAGGCCGCCGTGCCGCCGGAGGACAAAAAGACCGCAGACAGGCCGCGTTCGACCTGCAGGTCGTGAACGGCATTCATCAAGGCTACGGAGTCCCGCGTTCCGGACTCCGTCAGTTGCGCGTCCTGAAAGCGGTCCCAGTCCGACAGCGCCTTGAGGCCTCCGACAGCGGTTAATGCAAGAAGCGGGATTATGATCAGCGCCAGAATTTGCGAGCGTAGTGACATTCTTCTTTTTCCCAACCAGTAAGAAAACGCGGAGCGGCAGTATCCCGGCTCCTGCCGCTGCGTTGCACGCAGGGGCTAATAAACCGTGAACGGTGGAATTGGCCTGAAAACCTTTGAAATCACGCGGAAATTCCGGGCGCCCCGATTGCGACATCCAGCGGCGGCCGCTGACGCAAACCGGTGCAAAGGTGTGATCGGGAGTCATTTTTGCGATGCGCCGCCGGTCCGGGGATTTCTGGAAATTTCACGGTTTTCAGCGGGTTGCGGTCGAATGCTTTGAAAGCTGGAGGCGGGGAAGATTTTTTCCGGGTAAGCGCAATTTTCGGGAAAAATCTCCCCGGCGGTGCAGCAAGCTGCCGGGACGCGGTGCCTTTGCCGGTGCTATGCGGCGGGCTTGAGGCAGATTCGAAGGCTGAAATGAAAACGCCCCGCCAAATGGCGGGGCGCTGGTTATTCGGCGGCGCGCAGCCGGCCCTCGGAGGGAGGCGAAGGCTCATCGCCATCCTCGGCCTGCGGCTCCGGCTCCGCCGCGGCGGGAGTTTCGCCGCCCTCCCACAGGATTTCCGTGGTCGGCAGCGCGCGGGCCTTTTTGAACAGGCGCGAGTCCTGCGCGATCCGGCTGGAGCGGCCGCGGGTGAGGCGCGACAGCAGCCGGCCCAGGGCGCGCATGTAGGTGGAGAACCACACCCGGATTGCCAGCAGCGACGGGGTGACGACCAGGGTCAGCACGGTGGCGATGCCCAGGCCAAAGACCACGGCGGTTGCCAGCTGTTTCCACCACAGGGCGGTGGGGCTGTCGATGGAGTAGCCGCCGTTGATGAAGTCCAGGCTGACGCCGAACATCATCGGGGTGAGGCCCGCCATCGTGGTGATGGTGGTCAGCAGCACCGGACGGATGCGCGCCTCGGCGGTGCGGATGATCGCCTCGATCCGCGGCATCTGCTGGCTGAACTCCTGATAGGTGTCGATCAGCACGATGTTGTTGTTCACCACGATGCCCGCCAGCGCCACGATGCCGGTGCCGGTCATGATGATCGAGAACGGCTGCTGCATCACCATCATGCCGATCAGCACGCCGGTGGTGGACAGCACCACCGCCAGCAGCACCAGCACCGAGTTGTAGAAGCTGTTGAACTGGGCCAGCAGGATCACGAACATCAGGGCAAGCGCACCGGCAAAGGCCTTGGACAGGAAGGCGCCGGATTCCTCCTGCTCCTCCTGGTCGCCGGTCCATTCCCAGCCGATGCTGAGCGGCAGCGGGTCGGTTTCCAGCCATTCGGTGAGGACGGCAATCCGCTCGTTCGGGTTCACCGGGCTGATCTTGGCGCCATTGTCCAGCGCTGCCAGTACCGCGTCAAAGCTTTCCGCGCCGGTCAGCGTCACCAGCTCCATCACCCGGCCGTTCGGCGCGGTGAGGCTGTCGCCGTTGGCCGCCGTGCCTTCCGGCACTTCCTTCAGCAGGGCGAGCCGGGTCATCTCGCCGGTGTCCGGGTTTTCCACGATGACCTTGTTCAGGCCCGCCTCGACATCGGCCTTGACGTCATAGAACCGTTCCTGGCCGATGCGGTTGATCTTGGCCAGTTTCGGCACCGGCTGGCGGGAGACGAAGTTCGACAGCGGCACCAGCCCGTCGGAGGTGCGGACCTTGAGGTTGTCGAGCGTCGACAGCACCCGGTCCTGTTCCGGCAGGCGGACGCGGATTTCGATCTCCTCGTCGGAGCTGTCGACCCGCATGGTGTCCAAGAGGATGCCGCGGGTGACCAGCTGCACCATCGCGCCCACGGTCGCCACATCGGCGCCGTAGCGGCCGGCTTTCTCGACATCCACGTCGATCTGCCAGTCGATGCCGGGCAGCGGCAGGCTGTCTTCGATCAGGACCAGGCCGGGAGTGTTTTCGAACTTCTCCCGTGCGGTCAGGGTGGCGGCGGTCAAATCCTCCCAGCCGTCGCCGCGCAGGCGCAGATGCACCGGCTTGCCGGAGGCGGGACCCTGGGCCAGGGCGCGGACCTCAACCTCGAACCCGGGCAGCTTGGCAAGCTGGGCGTTCAGCTGGTCGATCACGGTGTTGCCGTCATAGTCCTCGGCGATGATTTCCTTCTCAAAGCCCAGGTATTTGCTCAGCAGCCCGCCGAACCAGCCGTCCAGCGGCTCGCTGTCGGTGGGGCGTTCTTCCCACGGGATGATCTCGAACTGGACCTGCCCGATGGTATCCGGCGGCAGCTGCGCGCCGGAGCTGTCGGTGTTGAGGCCGCCGTCGCCTGCAAAGGAGAAGACGTTGATCACCGCCTGGTGTTCCAGAATGACCTCTTCGGCGGCGCGGACCATGTTGTCCTTTTCCTGCAGCGAGATGTTGCCGCGGGCGCGGACATAGGCGGTGGCCTGTTCCGGTTCCGAGTCGACGAAGAATTCAACCCCGTAGTTGTTCTCGCTGAACATCGAGAACACGGTCATGATGGCGAAACCCACCGCGGCAATGGTCACCACCGGCATCACCGGGTTGCCTGCGATGAACTTGATAACGTGGCCGAACGGCGTGTGATGGTAGCCGGGGGCGACGTCCTTTTCCTCGCGCTCGATCTTGACGGCGCTGAGGGTGATGGACGCGGCAAAGGCGGCAAGGGTGAAGACCAGACCGCCGAACAGGACACCCGCCATCGGGCCGGTGCCGTCACCCAGCAGGTAGGAGGGGTTCAGCATCTGCATGGCGCCAGCGAACATGCCCCACATGGACACCGGCACCAAAGCGGCGCGCAGCCACCAGGGCGCCAGCGTCCGCAGCCCGTGGGAGGCACACTCGAACGTGCGGCTGATGCGGCCGGTGACGCCGCCCATGACGGGCAGGTAGATCAGCGCCACCACCAGCGAGGCCGAGAGAACGAAGATCAGGGTCACAGGCAGCATGCCCATGAACTCCCCCGGAACGCCGGGCCAGAACAGCATCGGCAGGAAGGCGCAGAGCGTGGTCGCGGTAGAGGAAACGATGGGCCAGAACATCCGCTGCGCCGCCTCGACATAGGCGTGCATCGGGCCGGTGCCTTCCTTGATCCGCTTGTCGGCGTATTCGACCACCACGATGGCGCCATCGACCAGCATCCCGACGGCGAGAATCAGGCCGAACATCACGATGTTGGAAATCGAGATGCCCATCAGCGCCAGCAGCGCGAAACACAGAAGGAACGACGTCGGGATAGCAAAACCCACCAGCAGCGCCGCCCGGCTGCCAAGCGCCGACAGCACCACGATCATCACCAGCGCGATGGCGGTCAGAACCGAGCCTTCCAGCTGGCTGACCATCGATCCGACAACCCGGCTTTGGTCGTTGGAGGTGCCGACCTCAACTGCGGCCTGCAGTTCCGGCGGCCATTTGGACTTGGACTCTTCCAGGGTCGCCTTCACCAGGTTCACGGTGTCGATCAGGTTGTAGCCCTTGCGCTTGACCACCTGCAGGGCAACCGTGTCCTCGCCGTTGAAGCGGGCGGTGCCCTCCCGGTCCTCGAAAGTGAAGTTGATCTGTGCCAGCTCGCCCAGCTTGACCACCCGGTCGCCATTGGTTTTGACCGGCAGCTGGTAGATGTCCTTCACATCGTCAAAGGAGGAGGGGATCTTGACCGAGAACGCGCCTTGGCTGGTTTCCACCTCGCCGGCGGCAATCAGCTGGTTGTTGTTCTGGACAACATTGATCAGCTCAAGTGCTGTGACGTTATAGGCTTCCAGCCGCAAGGGGTCGATCAGCACCTCGACCATCTCGTCGCGGTTGCCGGCGATACCGGCCTCCAGAACCGCATCCAGCGCCTCAAGGTCGTCCTGCAAGTCTTTGGCGATACGCGCCATTGTCCGCTCCGGCACGGCGCCGGTCAGGTTCACGATGACAATCGGGAATTCAGAGAAGTTGATCTCGGTGATCGAGTATTTCTCGGCGCCTTCCGGGAATTCGGCCTCGGCTTTGTCCATGGCGTCGCGCACGTCGGCCATGATGGCGGTCTTATCCCAGCCGAATTCGAACTCCAGCGCCACCCCGGCATAGCCCTCGGCGGCGGTGGAGGTCATTTTGTCGAGCCCGTCGAGGTCGGCAAGCTCGGTCTCCATCACCTTGACCATCAGGGATTCGGCGTCCTCGGCGGAAATGCCGGGGAAGGGGACGGAGATGAACAGGGCCGGGATTTCGATGTCCGGCTCGCCCTCCTTGGGCAGCATCGAATAGGCGAAGCCGCCGACAAGCAGCGAAATTGCGATGAAGGCGAGGACCATCCGGGCGCGGCCGGCGGCCCAATCGACGATGCCAATCACTGTTCAGTCTCCCGGTAGGTGGCCGCCACGGCGACGCCTTCGGTCACAAAGTCCTGCCCCACGACGATCACATCCGCGGTTTCGGGTAGGCCGCCCAGCCAAACGCCGTCGGCCTCATCCCGCAGCAGCTGCACGGGATAGAATACCACGGTGCTGTCGTTGCCGACAACGCGCACGCCCAGCTGGCCCTCGTTGTTCAGCGTCAGCGCCGATTGCGGCAGCTTGTGCGCCAGCGAGCCGGCCGAGGAAATCGCGATGTCTGCGGTCTGGCCGTCACGGATGCTGAGGTCCGGGTTCGGCACAGTAATCTCGACCTCAAAGGTGCGGGTCGTGGGATCGGCAGACCGGCTGAGGAAGGTGACCTTGCCCTGAACCGTCTGGCCGGTGGACAGTTCCGCACCTGCGGTTGCGCCCAGTTCCACCTTGTTGACCTCAGCCTCCGGCACGTAACCCACCAGCTTGATGGTATCGAGCTGGATCACTGTGCCGCAGAGGCTGCCGGGCTGCAGCAGGCTGCCCAGTTCGGCCGTGTCGCTTTCCAGCAGACCCACGAAGGGGGCGGTGATGGTCAGCCGGTCCAGTTCCTTTTGCGCGGCCGCAACCGCGGAAATGGCGGTGCGTTCTGCGGCTTCGGAGGCGGCCAGACGGGTTTCAGAGGCATAGCCGCCTTCGGACAGTTTCGAGGCCGCGGTGAGGTTGATTCCGGCTTCTTTCAGCCGCGCCTGCGCTTCCTGCAGCGCGGCGTTGCGGGTGCCGGGATCCAGCTGGCACAGCACATCGCCCTTCTTAACATGGGTGCCCTTGCGCAGCGGCTCGGAAATCACGGTCGAGGTGGTTTCGGCCCTCAACTCCACCTGGCGGATAGCCTGGGTCTGGCCGCGCAGGATCACCGCGCTGCCGATGGTGCGCGCCTTGCTTTTTAGCGCTACAACCCCCACACGCGTCTCCTCCGCCTGGGCCAGGGCTTGGCCTTTGCCCTCCGCCGTTTCGGATTGAGCGGCGTCCGCGGCATCTTCGCCGCGGGCAAAGGCCATCAGTTCGTCACGCTGAATGACCACCATATACAGGCTGGCTGTCACCACCACCGCGGTCAGCATCGGAATGATACGCATGTCGGGCCTTTCCTTATTTCTGTCAGCTCCCTGTGTGCTGTGCTCTGGTGCCGCCGGGCGGCAGGGCCTGATTACAAGGAGAGTCGCGCGTATGTGATAGGCCTGATATAGGATATGTCCATTCTAAACTAAGTGGTTTAGTTCACATTTCTTGCATTTGCGGCGCAAATACGGATGTTTCTGATGCAAACGGGCCACTTGGCTTGGCGTTTGAGCCGGGGTAAGAGGGGCGCGACGCATTCAATACCGGCAGGGGCGCAGGCCCGGGCCGCGCATACCAGGGGCTTTTCATGAGCGATACCGACAGCTTTATCGACGAGGTGACCGAAGAGGTTCGCCGTGACCGGCTCTTCCTGATGCTGAAGCGCTATGGCTGGATCGGCGGCGTGGCTGTGGCGCTGATCGTCGGCGGCGCGGCGTTTCGCGAATACAACAAGGCGCAGGAGCGTGCGGCGGCTGAGGATCTGGGCGACCAGATCACGGCGGCGCTGAAGGTTGAGGGCAGCGAAGATCAGGCCGCGGCGCTGGCGGCGGTGACAGCCCCGGGTGCCGGCGGCCACGCGATCGCTGCGATGCTGGAAGCGGGCGCGCTGGCCGAAGCAGGCAAAACCGCCGAGGCAGCGGCCCGGCTGGAGGCCGTGGCCATTGATGGCGAGCTGCCGCTGATCTACCGCCATATCGCCAGCTTCAAGGCCCTGTCGCTGCAGGCGGAGACCCTCAGCGTGGCGGACCGCCGCCTGCAATACGAAGCCCTTGCGCAGCCCGGCGCGCCGCTGGCGCTGCTGGCGTCCGAACAGCTGGCGCTGCTGGACATCGAAGAAGGCAACAACGACGCTGCGATTGCCCGGCTGCGGGATATTGCGGCCGATGCCGCCGTAAGCGGAGACTTGAAAGACCGCGCATCTCAGGTGATTGTGGCGCTCGGCGGCTCCCTGGAGGGGGACGCTGCGCCAGAGGGGTAGGGCGCTCCGCGGATGGGAACTTGCGGAAGACTACGGCAGACAGGGCAGGGCAATGACAATAACCAAGACTTTCTCCCGGGCACGGGGTCTTCTGTGCACAACCGCAGCTTTGGCCGTGCTGGCCGCCTGCGGGGAAGAGGAAATCATTCTGCGCGGCGAGCGCGAGGATATCCGGCCCGGCGCTGCCGTGGAGGTGGTGAACCAGGCCCGTCCCATTTCGCTGCCTGCGCAGGCAGCCAATGCGGAGTGGGCCCAGGGCCATGGCGCCGAGGCGGGCCGCACCGCGCATCCGGCCCTCTCTGCCGCGCCGCAGCGCATTTGGTCTGCCCGGATCGGTGAAGGCGACAGCCGCCGCCAGCGCATTACCGCGACGCCGGTGGTTGGCGGCGGCCGCATCTACACACTGGACAGCGGGGCACAGGTGTCCGCAGTTTCGCCGCAAGGCCAAGTGCTGTGGCAAAGCGAACTGATCCCGGCGGCGGATGATGAAGGTCAGGCGACAGGCGGCGGTTTGGCCTATGACAACGGTGTCTTGTATGTCTCCTCCGGCTTCGGGGTGCTGACGGCGCTGAACGCCGCTAACGGCGGCCTGATCTGGCGGCAGGAACTGGGGGCCACCGGCTCCGGCCAGCCGCGGGTCAGCGGCGGGCTGGTCTATCTGGTGGCGGGCGACGACACCGGCTGGGCGGTCAACACCAAGGACGGCCGCATCGCCTGGCAGATCGAGGCCTCGCCCTCAGCCGCCAACGTTCTGGGCGCGCCGGCGCCCGTGGTCACCAATGATCTTGCCATCTTTGCCTTTGGCTCCGGCGATCTGATCGCCACCTTCCGCCGTGGCGGCCTGCGCCGCTGGAGCGCGTCGGTGGCCGGCCAGCGCGTTGGCCAGACGCTGTCGCGGATCAGCGATGTGACCGGCGCGCCGGTGGTTGCGGGCAAGCGTCTCTATGCAGGCAACAACTCGGGCCGCACCGTTGCCATCGACCTGGACACCGGCGACCGCCTGTGGACCGCGCGTGAAGGCGCGTCCGGTCCCGCCTGGCCCGCGGGCGGGAGCCTGTTCCAGGTGAGCGACCTCAACCAGCTGCTGCGCCTGGACGCGGGCACAGGCGAGGTGATCTGGGCCGTGGACCTGCCGGGTTTCGTGAAGGACAAGCCGGGCAAGCGCGGCAAGATCTATGTGCATCACGGCCCGGTTCTGGCGGGCGGGCAGATCGTGCTGGCCTCCAATGACGGTCTGCTGCGGTTCTTCAACCCGGTGAACGGCAGCCTGACCCGGACCGTTGAGGCGCCGGGCGGCGCCACCACCGCGCCGGTGGTTGCGGGACGCACGCTCTATGTGGTTTCCTCCAACGGTGAATTGCTGGCATACCGCTGATCCGTGTTTGCGGGTGGCGGATGCCGCGCGAATGCGCTATGAGCCGCGTCTGAATCGCAGAAAGCTGGTCTGATGTCTTTTACCCTCGCCATCGTGGGCCGTCCCAATGTGGGCAAGTCCACCCTGTTCAACCGCCTTGTGGGCAAGAAGCTGGCCCTGGTCGACGACCAGCCGGGCGTGACGCGCGACCTGCGCGAGGGCGAGGCACGGCTGGGGGATCTGCGTTTTACCGTGATCGACACCGCCGGTCTGGAAGACGCCACCGACAACTCGCTGGAAGGCCGCATGCGCCGCCTGACGGAGCGGGCGGTGGATATGGCCGACATCTGCCTGTTCATGATCGACGCCCGCACCGGGGTGACGCCGACCGACGAGGTTTTCGCCGACATCCTGCGCCGCAAGTCCGCGCATGTGATCCTGGCCGCGAACAAGGCCGAGGGCAACGCCGCCGAGGCGGGTGTGCTGGAGGCCTACGGCCTGGGCCTGGGCGAGCCGCTGCGCCTGTCGGGCGAGCACGGCGAGGGGATGCCGGACCTTTACGGCATCCTGCAGCCGCTGGCGGAGAAGTTCGAGGCCGAGGCCGTGGATCATTCGCCGGACACCGATGTCGAGCTCTATGAAGAGATCGGCGAGGACGAGGAAGAGGTGGTTCCGGTTCCGACCGACGCCAAGCCGCTTCAGGTCGCCGTGGTGGGCCGCCCGAACGCGGGCAAATCGACCCTGATCAACAAGATCCTGGGCGAGGAGCGGCTGCTGACCGGGCCTGAGGCCGGGATCACCCGCGATGCGATCTCGCTTAAGATCAATTGGAACGGCGTGCCGATGCGGGTGTTCGACACCGCCGGCATGCGCAAGAAGGCCAAGGTGCAGGAGAAGCTGGAAAAGCTCTCGGTCTCTGACGGCCTGCGCGCGGTGAAGTTCGCCGAGGTCGTGGTGGTGCTGCTGGACGCCAGCATCCCGTTTGAACAGCAGGACCTGCGGATTGCCGACCTGGCCGAGCGCGAAGGGCGCGCGGTTGTGGTTGCGGTCAACAAATGGGACGCCGAAGAGCACAAGCAGGACAAGCTGCGCGACCTCAAGGAAGCCTTCGGCCGCCTGCTGCCGCAGCTGCGCGGCGCACCGCTGGTGACCGTGTCGGCCAAGACCGGCAAGGGGCTGGACCGGCTGCATGATGCGATCATGCGCGCCTATGCCACCTGGAACCGCCGGGTGCCCACCGCCGCGCTGAACCGCTGGCTGGTTGGCATGCTGGAGCAGCACCCGCCGCCAGCGCCCCAGGGCAAGCGCATCAAGCTGCGCTACATGACCCAGGCCAAGAGCCGCCCGCCGGGGTTTGTGGTGATGTGCTCGCACCCCGACAAGCTGCCGGAAAGCTATACCCGCTATCTGGTCAATGGCTTGCGCGAAGATTTCGACATGCCGGGAACGCCGATCCGCCTCTATATGCGCGGGCAGGGGGACAAGAACCCCTATAAGGGCAAGCGCGCCAAGAACGCCGGAGCCCTGGCCAAGCACCTGAACAAGCGCGGCAGCTGACGCGGCAAGCGCGGGACGGCTCCCGCCCGGCCTCGCGGCATTCACAGAATACCTTGGCCCGTTGGGCCCGGCGCCGCCCTGACGGGCGGCGCTTTTTCGTTGCGCCCGCCGCGGCTTCGGCGGGGCTCTGCCGTGCAGCGCTGTCCGCAACGGGCCTGTTTCATCACGCGCGGCAGAGTGTTATCCTTAGGGTTGAGGCGTCTGGACGCGGCCGTCTTGCTTTTGGAATGGCCGGGATTATCTCAGTTTAATCTTGGGCGGGCTGCGCCTTTGTTCGCATGCCTGTCACATCGCGCATTTATGGGTGAATTTATGGATCTGAGGGCACACACGCGCAAGTTCACCGAAAAGGACAACCGTCTGGCATCGCTCAGCTATTTCGGGACATTTGCAGTCTATTTCCTGTCGCTGTATCTGGCCGTCGCCCATGCGGACCGCTGGTATGTCATGCTGTCTGCCGGGGCGGTTTTCGCCTTTGCCGCGGTGCGGCTTTACGTGCTGCAGCATGACACCGGGCACCATTCGCTGTTTGAGACACGCCTGCAGAATGAGATCGCGGGCCATGTGCTGTCGCCCTTCACCTTTGCGCCTTTTGAGGTGATGAAGCAGAACCACAACCTGCACCATTCCAACATCGGCAATCTGGAGCACCGCGAAACCGGAGAAATCCACACCATGACGGTGCGGGAGTGGAAGGCGGCCGGGTTTTGGGAGCGGCTGGGCTACCGGCTCTACCGCAACCCGTTTGTGCTGGTGCCGCTGGGGTCTGCCTTCACCTATTTCATCCGCTACCGCTGGCCCAAGAACACCGTGCGGTTCGGGGTTTGGGGCGTGGTCCTGCACAATCTGGTGATCGTGGCGATGCTGGCGCTGCTTTATTGGGCGGCGGGGATGACCGGCATCTGGATCTGGCTGGTGTTTTCCTTCCTTGGCGGCATGATCGGGGTGTTCCTGGTCTATCTTCAGCACAATTTCGAGGACACCTACTGGGACCGCCGCCCGGACCTGAACCCGCAGGTGGCGGCGCTGCAGGGATCGTCCTGCCTGGATTTCGGCTGGTTTTTCGACATGGCGGTGGCGAATATCACCCTGCATGACATCCACCATTACAATGCGCGCATCCCGTCCTACCGGCTGCGGCAGTGCCATTACAGCCTGCCGCCGGAGCTGGGGCTGCGCCGGATCAAGTTCCCGGAAGCGGTGCGGGCTTTGACGCTAAAGCTTTGGGATGAAGACAAAAAATGCCTCGTGCCCTTTCCTGCCTAGGCGGAGCCGGGCGATCCCTGCACCGGGATATTAAAGATAAAGCGATGAACAGAAGGGAATAGATCAGGCATGACACCAATTCACAAGCTGCGCGGGGTCGGGCCGGCGCTGGCCAAGGTGCTGCAGGACCATGGCGTGCGTTCCGTCGAAGACTTGGCCGGGATGGATGACGCCGGCCTGCGCGGCATCCCGGGTATCGGAGCAAGCCGCGCGGCAGCGCTGACGGCCTTGGCCAGCGAAGCTGCGGACACCGGAGCGGAGGACCGCCCGGCTCAGGCTGCCGCCGTCAAGCCGGTGAACGGCAATGCTGCCCCCGGCACGGGCGGCGGCCAGGCGGAGGCCTCTCAGGCGCAGCCGTCGCAGGAAGAGATGGACAGAAAGCTTGCCGAAGCCGAAGCGGCCCGCAAGGCAGCGGAGGAGAAGGCGGCAAAAGCCAAGGCAAAGGCCGCCAAGGCCAAGCGCAAGGCCGCCAATCTGTCGGAGGAATTTGCGGCCGCGAAAATCAAGGCCAAGCTTAAGGCCAAGAAGATGAAGGCCAAGGCCAAGAAGGCCATCGAAAAGGAGAAGGCCAAGGCGCAGGCGATCCTGGAGGGGAAGACCGGCGAGAAGAAAAAGAAGAAGGCGAAGAAGTAACGTCTGGCCTTTGATCTCAAATAAAAACCGGCGCCAGATGGCGCCGGTTTTCTTGTTTGGGGCTGGGTTGGGTCAGACCAGCTGCCCCTCGGCGGTCAGGGTCAGCTTGCCGCCAAGGTAGGGCGCCAGAACCTCGGGCAGCTTGACCGAGCCATCGGCCTGCTGGCCGTTTTCCAGCACCGCAATCAGGCAGCGCCCGACGGCCAGACCGGAGCCGTTCAGCGTGTGCACGAACTGCGGCTTGCCGCCATCCGCGGGCTTGAAGCGCGCATTCATCCGGCGGGCCTGGAAATCGCCGCAGACAGAGACCGAGGAGATCTCGCGGTAGGTGTTCTGCCCGGGCACCCAGACCTCGATGTCGTGGGTCTTGCGGGCGCCAAAGCCCATGTCGCCGGTGCACAGGACAATGGTGCGGTAGGGCAGGCCCAGACGCTCAAGGATGTCCTCGGCGCAGCGGGTCATGCGCTCATGCTCCTCAACGCTCTTGTCCGGATGGGTGACAGAGACCATTTCGACCTTCTCGAACTGGTGCTGGCGCAGCATCCCGGCGGTGTCCTTGCCGGCCGAACCCGCCTCGGAACGGAAGCACTGGGTGTGGGCCACATAGCGGCGCGGCAGGTAGCTTTCCTCAACCGTCAGGCCGTTCACGATATTGGTCAGCGTGACCTCCGCCGTCGGCACCAGCCACCAGCCGTCAGTGGTCTTGTAGCTGTCCTCGCCGAACTTGGGCAGCTGGCCGGTGCCGTACATCATCTCTTCGCGCACCAGCACCGGGGTCCAGGTCTCGGTCAGGCCGTTTTCGTCCACATGGGTGTTGATCATGAACTGCGCCAGCGCCCGGTGGATACGGGCCACCGCACCGGACAGCACCACAAACCGGCTGCCCGACAGCTTGGCCGCAACCTCGAAGTCCATGCCCGGCTTCACGCCTTCGATCTCGAAATGCTCCTTGGCCTCGAACTCCAGCGCCTTCGGCTCGCCCCAGCGGCGGATTTCGACGTTGTCGTCTTCGTCCTCGCCCAGCGGCACATCGTCGAAAGGCAGGTTCGGAATGGTGGCCAGCATGTCGTTCAACTGCTGGTCCAGTTCCTTGGCCTCGGTGTTCATGGCCGCCACTTCGGCCTTCTTTTCGGCCACCAGCGCGCGCAGGCGTTCGAATTCGGCCTCATCGCCGCGGCCCTTGGCAGCACCGACTTCCTTGGAGGCCTTGTTCTGCTCAGCTTGCGCGGTTTCCGCCGCCAGGATCTTGGCCCGGCGCGCCTCATCCAGCGCCAGGATCTCGGATGACACGCCCGCATCCCCGCGCCGCGCCACAGCGGCGTCGAAAGCGGCAGGATTTTCGCGGATAGCGCGGATGTCATGCATGAGAGTCTCTCCTAGCGTTGCAAACAATTGAATCAGTAGGCCCATCCTATGACGCAAGGGTGAACAAAGGGGAAGGGGGGCGTGCGGTCTGTCTGCAAGCGGGTTATTCGGTCACAGCCCGGTGGCTGCGGAATTGCTAAGGCCGGGTGCTGGACCCGGCCTCATTTTGCTTATTCCGCGGCCATCGGCAGCGTGTGCACGTGATGCCGCGGCGGCTGCATGCGGATCTCTCCGGTCAGGAAGTCGGCATAGTCGAAAGTCAGTTCCGTGCCGGCCGGAACATTGGCCAGCGCCCGGCCCCATACCCCGTCGGAAAAATCGAGGTTCGGGTACATGGAGTGGTTCAGGAAACGCCCTTCGTCGCATTGCAGGATCAGGTAGCCCGGGCGGCAGGGATCCGGGAAGCAGTAGCGTTCAAGGAACTCCTTCATGTGCGGTTCGACATTGTCCAGCTTGCTCTCGGGGAAGGTGGTGTCGAGCATCCTGTCGTAACGCCAGACAATGTCGCCCTTGGTGATGTTGTCATGGCAGAAAACGCCCAGACCTTCGATGGCCGAGGGGGCGAGATAGCAGCGCACCATCATCATGCGCCTGTTCCTTCTTTCAGGAATGGCCGGGCCGCCATCCGGACCGGAAAGAGGGGGGGCAAAGCCCCGCGCCTGGCGGCTTGCGCACGGGAAAGCAAAGCGCCGAATCACGCTGTTTTGCAATCAAAATCCGCGTTCCGGCGGTGTCTGTTGACGCTTTCTTGCGCCACCTGCCGGAGCCGGTGCCGCCGTGGCCTGCACTCCGCCTCTGCGGGGCTGCAGCGTTCCCTTGCAAACCCCCGGTCCAGCGCATAGGTTCCGCTGCAAATTTCCGGCATGAACACCTTGCCGCTTTGACAGAAGGAATATCCCATGGACGCTGGCGCAATCGGCCAATTTCTCCCGCTTATCCTGATCTTCGCGATCATGTACTTCCTGCTGATCCGCCCGCAGCAGAAGAAGATGAAACAGCATCAGGCGATGGTGGACGGCCTGCGCCGCGGTGACCAGGTGGTGACCCAGGGCGGCGTGATCGGCAAGGTGGCCAAGGTCAAGGAAGACGGCGAGATCGAGGTGGAAATCGCCGAGGGCGTCAAGGTGCGCGTGGTCAAGGCGACCATTGCCCAGGTTCTGAACAAGACCGAGCCGGCAGCTTAAGCGCCCCTTGCAACCATCTGAAAAGGCAGGGCAATGCTGCAAATTGATCTCTGGAAGAGGGTGCTGATCTGGCTGGTGTGCGCAGCTGGATTGATGCTTGCCCTGCCAAACGGGTTTTACACCCGCGTCGAACAGTCCAACGACGCGGCCGCCGATATCATCGCCAAGGGCGAAACGCCGGAGCGGCTGGAAACGGCCGGCCAGTGGCCGTCGTTCCTGCCGTCGGGTCTGGTGAACCTGGGCCTTGACCTGCGGGGCGGCGCGCATCTGCTGGCCGAAGTGCAGGTTGAGGACGTCTATGAGGCGCGCATGGATGCGCTGTGGCCGGAGGTGCGCGATGCGCTGCGGCCGGAGCGTGATACCGTCGGCACCTTCCGCCGCCAGCCGGGGCCTGCGGATGAGATTCGCCTGAAGCTCTCCAAACCCGATGGCATGGCCCGCGCGCTGGAAATCGTGCGCGGCCTTGCCAACCCGATCACCACGCTGACCGGCGTCGGCGCCAACGACATCGAGGTCTCGGCCCAGGGCGACATCCTGGTGGTGCGCCTGAGTGAGGAGGAAATGATTGCCTCCGACGACCGCACCGTGCGCCAGTCGCTGGAAATCGTGCGCCGCCGCATCGACGAGGTGGGCACCCGCGAGCCGACCATCCAGCGCCAGGGCGCAGACCGGATCCTGATCCAGGTTCCCGGCATCGGGTCCGCGTCGGAACTGAAGGAGATCATCGGCACCACCGCGCAGCTGACTTTCAACCCGGTTGTGGGCCGCGGCAGCGACCCCGACGCTGCCCCCGGCATGGGCAACAAGGTGATCCCGTCGCTGGATGAGGAAGGCGCCTATTACACCATCGAAGCCGCCGCCGTTGTGACCGGCGAGGACCTGGTGGATGCCCAGCCGTCTTATGACCAGAACGGGCGGCCTGCGGTGACCTTCCGCTTCAACACCTCCGGCGCGCGCCGCTTTGGCGACTACACCGCCGAAAACATCGGCTCGCCCTTTGCGATCGTGCTCGATGACGAGGTGGTCTCTGCCCCGGTGATCCAGTCGCACATTCCCGGCGGCTCCGGCATCATCACCGGCAACTTCACCATCGAGGAAAGCACCAATCTGGCCGTGCTGCTGCGCGCAGGCGCGCTGCCTGCCGGGCTGGAATTCCTGGAAGAGCGCACCATCGGCCCCGAGCTGGGCCAGGACAGCATCGATGCCGGCAAGATTGCCACCATTGTGGCCTTTGTCGCGGTGCTGGTGTTCATGGGCCTCAGCTATGGCCTGTTCGGCCTGTTTGCCAATGTGGCGCTGATCCTGAACATTGCACTGATCTTCGGCATGCTCAGCCTGATCGGCGGCACCCTGACGCTGCCGGGCATCGCCGGCATCGTGCTGACGGTCGGTATGGCGGTGGACGCCAACGTGCTGATCTTCGAACGTATCCGCGAGGAGCTGAAATCGGGCCGCGGCCCGGCCAAGGCCATCGACGAAGGCTACTCCAAGGCGCTGAGCGCCATTCTCGACGCCAACATCACCACTTTCATCACTGCGGTGATCCTGTTCGCTATCGGCTCCGGCCCGGTGCGCGGCTTTGCGATCACCCTTGGTTTGGGCATTCTGACCTCGGTTTTCACCGCGATCTTTGTCACCCGCCTGATGATCGTCATGTGGTTTGAACGGCGCCGTCCGAAAACGATTGAGGTGTGATATGCGGCTGAGACTTGTTCCCCAGGAAACCTCTTTCGATTTCTTCAAACGCGCCAAGCTGTGGCTGGGTATTTCTGCCCTGATGATGGTGGTGGCGATGGCCTCCTTCCTGTGGCAGGGGCTGAACTTCGGCATCGACTTCCGCGGCGGCACCACCATCCGCACCGAGGCATCCGAAGTTGTGGATGTCGGCGCCTACCGCGACGCGCTGGCGGTGCATGAGCTGGGCGATGTGTCGATCACCGAGGTGTTCGACCCGTCGTTCGAGGAAGACCAGCATGTGGCCATGATCCGCATTCAGGCACAGGACGACGGCGAGGCGATCTCCGGCGAGATGATCGAAACGCTGAAAACCGCGCTGGACGCCGTGGCGCCGGGCATC
This sequence comes from Leisingera aquaemixtae, assembly GCF_006740765.1. Lineage (GTDB taxonomy): Bacteria > Pseudomonadota > Alphaproteobacteria > Rhodobacterales > Rhodobacteraceae > Leisingera > Leisingera aquaemixtae. The sequence goes on along the minus strand of NZ_CP041159.1, from coordinate 1,666,192 downwards.
AAATTTGTCTCGGTTGAATCCGTCGGTCCCAAGGTCTCGGGCGAGCTGATCACCACGGCGGTGATTGCGGTCGCTTTGGCGATTGCGGCGGTGCTGGTCTACATCTGGTTGCGGTTCGAGTGGCAGTTTGCCCTCGGTGCGGTGGCGGCACTGGTGCATGACGTGGTGCTGACCATCGGCGTGTTCTCGGAGCTGCAGATCCGTTTCGACCTGGCGATCATTGCCGCCCTGCTGACCATCGTCGGTTACTCGCTGAACGACACCGTGGTTGTGTTCGACCGGGTGCGCGAGAACCTGCGCCGTTACAAGCAGAAGGATCTGGCCGAAGTTCTGAACATCTCGATCAACGAGACGCTCAGCCGGACGGTCATGACCTCTGTCACCACGCTGCTGGCGCTGATCTCGCTGTACGTGCTGGGCGGCGACGTGATCCGCGGCTTTGTTTTTGCGATGATCTGGGGGGTGCTGGTCGGGACCTATTCGTCCGTGTTCGTGGCCTCCACCATCCTGCTGAAGCTGGGGGTGAAGCGCGACTGGTCGAAGCAGGCGAACACCACCGGCAACCAGTTTTCGAACATCGATGCTTGAGGCCTTTCAGGCAGCCCTGGACACACCGGGGCTGTTCTGGCTGTTCCTGACCATTGGAGCCGCGGGTCTTGTCCGCGGCTTCACTGGTTTTGGCACCGCGATGATCTTTGTCCCCGTCGGCGCGCAGTTCCTGCCCGCGGCGGATGTCGTGTTCCTGATGGTGCTGATGGGGGTGTTTTCCACCATCACCCTGTTCCCGCAGGCCTGGAGCACGGCTGACAAAGCAGAGGTCGGCGCGCTGGCAATGGCGGCGGCGGTCACGGTGCCTGCGGGTCTGTGGGTCATGTCGCAATTGGATGCCCTGACGCTGCGCTGGCTGGCAGCCGCGGTCATCGGCGTGACGCTGGCCGCGGTGATCTCCGGCTGGCGCTGGCAGGGGCGGCTGGGCTGGCCGGGACGGTTTGCCATCGGCGGCGCGGCGGGCGTGGTCGGCGGCATGACGGGGCTGACCGGGCCGGTGATCATCGTCTTTTACCTGGCCAATGTGCGCGACGTGGCGAGGGTCCGAGCCAATACCATCGTGTTCCTTGCGGCGCTTGACGTGGTGATCGCTGCCAACCTGATCTTTGGCGGCATGGCCAGCCTCAAGGCGGTGATCCTGGCCTGCCTCCTGGGCGTGCCTTACGTGATCACCACGCTCACCGGAAAGGCGCTGTTCGATCCCGGATTGGAGAAGCTCTACCGCTTTGCCTCCTATTCCGTGATCGGGCTGGCCGTGGTATCCAGCCTCCCTGTATTTGACTGAAAGGACCGCGTATGCGCCTGAATGAAGTGAGCTATAGCGACGCGCAGCCGATTGACGGCTATGGCGCGGGGTTCTTCCGCATCGGCGGGCAGGTGCATCAGGGGGCGGTTCTGACATCGGCGGCCGGCACCGCGGCCTGGGGCGGGCTGGGTGATGCAGAGCCGCTGCTGGCGCTGGCCGGGGAGATCGACGTGCTGTTCATCGGCACCGGCGAAGAGATCGCCCATATCCCCGCAGAGCTGCGCGCCGCGCTGGAGCAAGCCGGTCTGGGGGTGGAGATCATGAATTCGCCTGCCGCGTGCCGCACTTACAATGTTCTGCTGTCAGAGGGCCGGCGGATCGCCATGGCGGCGCTGCCGGTCTGATTTTGTGCAGAGTCTTTTGACCTGCCGCAAAGCGGGCCGCGGCTAAATGGTCTTTTCATGCGCGGGCACAATGGGATAAGCGGGCTTCATGACAGTAACTGTGACGGATCTGAGCGTGGCCCGCGGAGGTATCCCGGTGCTGGAGGGGCTGAGTTTTTCCTTGGCTTCCGGCAAGGCGCTGATCCTGCGCGGCCCCAACGGCATCGGCAAGACCACGCTGCTGCGCACCGTCGCAGGCCTGCAACCCCCGCTGCGGGGGCAGGTTGAGGGCGCTGAGGACCAGATCGCCTATGCCGCCCATTCCGACGGGCTGAAGCCGACGCTGACGGTGGCAGAGAACCTGACCTTCTGGGCCAGTGTCTTTGGCCGCAATGGCATTGAACAGGCGCTGGACGGGTTCGACCTTCAAACCCTGCGCGACCGGCAAGCCGGTGCGCTGTCGGCTGGACAGAAACGCCGCCTGGGCCTCAGCCGGATGCTGGTCACGGGCCGCCCGGTCTGGATCATGGATGAACCGACGGTGAGCCTCGACACGGCCTCGGTCGCGATGTTTGCAAATGCGGTGCGGGCGCATCTGGGGCAGGGCGGTTCGGCGCTGATTGCCACCCACATCGATCTGGGGCTGGAGGCAGAGGTGCTGGACGTCGGCCCCTACAAGGCCAAGCCGCCGGAGATCGACGACTTTGACGGAGACTTCTTGTGATTGCGCTTCTCCTGCGGGATCTCAAGCTTGCCCTGCGTGCGGGCGGCGGCTTTGGCCTGGGCCTTGCGTTCTTTCTGATCGTGACCGTGATGGTGCCGTTCTCCGTCGGCCCGCAGTCCGAACTGCTGGCCCGTATCGCGCCCGGCGTGCTGTGGCTGGGGGCGCTTCTCGCCTGCCTGCTGTCGCTCGACCGGCTGCTGGCGCTGGATTGGGAGGACGGCTCGCTCGACCTTCTGGCCACCGCACCGCTGCCGCTGGAAAGCACCGTCACGATCAAGGCGCTGGCCCATTGGATCACCACCGGGCTGCCGCTGGTGATGGCCGCGCCGGTGCTCGGCGTGTTGCTGAATCTGCCGGCCGCCGGCTTTCAATGGCTGGTGATCTCCCTGCTGCTGGGCACGCCTGCGCTGTCCGTCATCGGCACCTTCGGCGCCGCGCTGACGGTGGGGCTGAAACGCGGGGGCCTGCTGATGTCGCTCCTGGTGATGCCGCTCTATGTGCCGACGCTGATCTTCGGTTCGGAGGTGGCCCGCCGCGGCGCCGAGGGCATGGCGGTGCAGACGCCGCTGCTGCTGCTGGCCGGGATCTCCGCCGCTTCCATCGCCTTGCTGCCCTTTGCCAGTGCTGCCGTCCTGCGCGTCAATTTGCGCTAGGGGCCAGCCAATTGAGAAACCCGAGAACAAGAGCTAAATAGCCACCATGTCGATATGGGAATACGCCAACCCGAAGAAATTCCTGGCCACCACCGAAAAGGTGATGCCGGCCTTGTGGGCCGGCTCAGCGGTGCTGATCACCGTGGGGCTGGTCTGGGGGTTTTTCTTCACGCCTGATGACTACCGTCAGGGCTCAACCGTCAAGATCATCTTCCTGCATGTGCCCTCGGCGCTGATGGCGATCAACGCGTGGTTCATGATGCTGGTCACTTCGCTGGTCTGGGTGATCCGCCGTCATCATGTCAGCGCGCTGGCGGCCCGGGCCGCCGCGCCTGTGGGCGTGGTGATGACGGTGATTGCGCTGATCACCGGGGCTATCTGGGGCCAGCCGATGTGGGGCACCTGGTGGGCCTGGGATCCGCGTCTGACCTCCTTCCTGGTGCTGTTCCTGTTCTACCTCGGCTACATCGCCCTGTGGGAGGCGATCGACAATCCCGACACCGCCGCCGACCTCACGTCGATCCTGTGCCTGGTGGGTTCGGTGTTTGCCGTGCTCAGCCGCTACGCGGTGAACTTCTGGAACCAGGGGCTGCACCAGGGCGCGTCACTGTCGCTGGACAAGAAGGAAAACGTCGCCGATGCGTTTTCCAATCCGCTGTATGTCTGCATGGCGGGGTTTGTGCTGTTGTTCATCGCGCTGGTGTTCTACCGCACCGGAACTGAAATCCGCGCCCGCCGCATCAAGGCTCTGATGGCGCGCGAACGGCTGGAGGCCTGATGCCCGATCTTGGAAAATACGCCGATACGGTGCTGTCGGCCTACGCCGCATCGCTGCTTTTACTGGTGGCGCTGGTGGTGCTGACGATCTGGCGCGGCCGCAAGGTCCGCCGGGAGATGGAAACTCTGGAAAGCAGGGTAAAGCGCAATGGCTAAGATCTCTCCGCTGATGGCGGTCCCTGGCCTCGTGTTTGCAGGCTTTGTCGGCCTGGCGCTGGTGGGCATGTTCCGCGAAGACCCCAACAGCTTGCCCTCCGCCCGCGAGGGCCAGCCCGCACCGCCGGTTGTACTGGATGAGTTTCCCGGCAAGGAAATGTTCAGCGACGAAACCCTGCGCGACGGCAATGTGAAACTGGTGAACTACTGGGCCAGCTGGTGCGCGCCGTGCCGGGTGGAGCATCCGAACCTTGAGGCGCTGTCCAACGAAGGCATTCCGATTTACGGCATCAACTACAAGGACCAACTGGCCAATGCGGAGGCCTTCCTGAAGGAGCTCGGCGATCCCTACACGGCCATTGGCCGGGACGAGAAGGGCCGGATGGCAATCGACTGGGGCCTTTATGGTGTGCCGGAGACCTATGTGGTGGATGGCGAAGGCAAAATCGTGCTGCGCTTTGCCGGGCCTGTGACCCAGCGGGTGATCGAAAACACCCTGCGCCCGGCGATGGAGAAGGCCGCAGGCCAGTAACCGGGCAGGGCGCGTCAGGCGCCCATGCCCATGCCCAAGGCAAAGCTCTTGAAGCCCGGCTCCGCCGCCAGCAGCGTGTGGAGCTGCGCGAAATCTTCCTGCTTGGAGCGCCAAATCAGATAGTCGCTGAAGGCCTCGGCAGTTTCCCAGCGCTGGAAGATGGCAATTTCGTTCCGGTCCGGGGCAAGCAGCGTGTCCGCTTGCAGGCAGCCGGGATAATCCCGGACCTGTTCCACCATCTGTTTCACCAGTACCGCCAGCCGGGTGTATTGCCCCGGCAGTGGCTGCAGCTCAATGATTACTGCTTCGGTCAATGGAAGCTCCGCGTGTCAAAAGGGGCAGCGGCCTGGCCGGCTGCCCGGAAATTTCTGCTGGAGGCGCCGCATATCAGCTGAAAATGCTGAGATCCAGAGGCAGTCCGGCCCCCAGCCAGATACCGTGATCGCGATGATCCGCCAGGGCGTCGCCGGTTTCCGGATGGGCAAACACGATCAGCCCCTCCCGGTTCAGGGCCAGCCAGGGCAGAAGCTTGGCGAATTGCTCCGGGCTGGCGGCCAGCTGGCAGGACCACCTTGGATGCGGGCCCACGTTTTTCTGATGCATCCGGCCCATTTGAACGCCGAACTGCTGAGCCGCTTGCTGGCAAAGGGTGCGGGCCTCTTCGGCGGTGGTTTCGCCGAAATAGACGTGGGCGTGATAGCCGGTGATGCTGCTGGTCTGTTTCATGGCCCCACTATTGCCGCGCCCGGCGCGGCGGGGCAATCTGCGGTTTGCGAACAGATATTGTGCAGGCGGCGGCAGGCCCGCGCAGGTCTTACGGCACGGAGTAAGTGCGGAAATCCTGTTCGCGCCGCATCGTGGCGCTGCGGGCGTCCAGGTCGCCGCGTTCGGCGCGCCAGGTCAGGTAGCGGTCCAGGTGATCGTTTGATTCCCAGTAGTGAAAAACTGCAATTTCATGGCGCGCGCGGTTGATGCCGGCATGGGCCTCGATGCAGCCGGGAAAGCTCCGGGTCTCGCAGATCATTGCCGCCACCGCCTTAGCATGGTCTTCAAAAGTGTCTATGTCCGGATAAATAACGGCAAATGCGGCTTCTTTCATACGTTCTGCGTGCGGCCTCTGAATGCGCCCTAAAAGGGAAAAGATCTATCTACGATATATATTAACACAAAATTAACGACTGTTATAGCAGCTAACGCTGCGGGAACAGATAGCTTTTTTGGCTTCGGGCCGGCACGCGGGTACGGGGGCGGGCATTCTAGCAGACACTTTCAATCTGCCGCGGAATGCTGCAGGATTTTATAGTTAAGAAATTCAGGGTTTCGCGGCACTGCGTGCCGGCCAAACACGTTGTCCGGGAAAGAGATGAAAGCGATTGATCCCGCAAGGTATTTGAAAACAGGACTGGGCTGCGTTTTGGCCGCCTTCCTCTTTGCCGCGGCTGCGCGGGCGGAAACAGTCCTGACCTTCTGCTACGATCCTTATCCGCCCTACACATTGGGAACCGGCAGCATCCCGTCCGGCGGGCTGAAGGTGGACCTTCTGGACGCGGTGATGGAGCGGATCGGCGGCCTCAGCGCGGTCACCGTTCTGCTGCCCTGGCAGCGCTGCCTCGCCCAGGCAAAGTCAGGAGAGGCAGATGGCATCCTGCCGTTGTACAAGTCCCCGGAGCGCGAGGCCTTCCTGGCCTTTACCGAACCCGCCTTTCAGCAGACAAACACGCTTTGGTACAACCGGGGCCGCTTTCCAGACGGGCTGGCATGGAGCGCGGGCTATGCCGGTGTGTCGCACCTGAGGCTGGGAATGGTGAACGGCAGCGTCATCGACCCGGAGATGGAAGCCGCGTTCAGCGCCCGCAACCGGATCGTCAAAAGCGGCGATGCGGCCGGTCTGATGCAAATGCTTCTGTTCGGCCAGCTGGACCTGATTGCCATCGACGATGCCGTCGGGCGGTATCACGTGGGCTTGAACGGCTGGCATGACCGGATTGCCGCCGCCGGGAAACCGGTCTCCAGCCGCATGTCGCACTTCGGACTGTCCCGCGCCAGCGGCGCAGCGGCCTACCTGGAAGAGTTCGACCGCGCGATCAGGGAGCTGAAGGCCGAAGGGGAGATCGGCCGGATCCTGCACAGCCGCAACTACAGCCATTAGCCGGGACCGCCGGGCGGTTCCTGACTGAATGCAGACGCCGTATCCAATGGAAAAGGGCGCCCGAACGGGCGCCCTCGACGGTCTGGCGGCGGCTGGCCTTACTGCTTGGCCAGGTTGCGCAGCACATAGTGCAGCACGCCGCCGTGTTCGATGTATTCGATCTCCGGCGCGGTATCGATACGGCACTTCAGCGTGATGGTCTTTTCCGACCCGTCCGCATAGGTGATCTCGCACGGCACTTCCTGCAGCGGTTTGATGCTGTCCAGGCCGCGGATCGTAACGGTTTCCTCACCGGTCAGGCCCAGGGTCTTGCGGGTATCGCCGCCAGTGAATTCGAACGGGATCACGCCCATGCCCACCAGGTTGGAGCGGTGGATCCGCTCAAAGTTCTCGGCGATCACTGCCTTGACGCCCAAGAGCGCGGTGCCCTTGGCCGCCCAGTCGCGCGAGGAGCCCGCGCCGTACTGCTCGCCGCCGAACACGACCAGCGGAGTGCCGTTGGCCTGATGCGCCATCGAGGCGTCGTAGATCGAGGTCTGTTCGCCATCGGGGCCCTTGGTATAGCCGCCCTCGACGCCGTCCAGCATCTCGTTCCGGATGCGGATGTTGGCAAAGGTGCCGCGCATCATGATCTCGTGGTTGCCGCGGCGCGAGCCGTAGGAGTTGAATTCGCGCGGCTGCACCTGGCGTTCCAGCAGGTACTGGCCTGCGGGCGTGGTGGTGGCAAAGGAACCGGCGGGCGAGATGTGGTCGGTGGTGACCATATCGCCCAGGATCGCCAGAACTTTGGCGCCTTCGATGTTTTCGATGGTGCCCGGCTCGGGACCCATGTCCTGGAAGTAGGGCGGGTTCTGAATGTAGGTGGAGCTTGCGGGCCAGTCATAGGTTTCCGCGTCGGTGACCTCCACCGCCTGCCACTTCTCGTCGCCCTTGAAGACATCGGCGTATTTCGACTGGAAGGCGTCGCGCGTCACGGTCTTTTCGACCAGGTCGGCGATTTCCTTCTGGGTCGGCCACAGGTCCTTGAGGAAGACGTCGTTGCCGTCCTGATCCTGCCCCAGCGGCGCGGTGGTGATGTCGATGTTCATGTCGCCGGCCAGCGCATAGGCCACCACCAGCGGCGGCGAAGCCAGGTAGTTGGCGCGCACGTCCGGCGAGATGCGGCCCTCGAAGTTGCGGTTGCCCGACAGCACCGAGACGCCGATCAGGTCGTTGTCGTTGATGCACTTGGAGATTTCATCGGCCAGCGGGCCGGAGTTGCCGATGCAGGTGGTGCAGCCGTAGCCCACGAGGTTAAACCCGATGGCGTCCAGATGCTCCTGCAGGCCGGCCGCCTCCAGATACTCGGACACCACCTGCGAGCCCGGTGCGAGCGAGGTCTTGACCCAGGGCTTGCGGGTCAGGCCGCGCTCATGCGCCTTCTTGGCCACCAGCCCTGCGCCGATCATCACATAGGGGTTCGACGTGTTGGTGCAGGAGGTGATCGAGGCGATCACGATGGAGCCGTCGTGCAGCTGGTAGTTGTGCTCGTCCGTGCTCACGAAGCCGGACTTGTGGTGGCCCTTGTCGCCGGGAATATTCTGCGGTTCCGGCTGCCCGCCTTCCGCCTCCCAGCGGCTTTCGGCACGTTCGCCTGCATCCTTGCCGCCGCGCTGGCCTTCGACGTAGTCGTGGAAGGTGGTGGCTGCCTTATCCAGCGCTATGTGGTCCTGCGGCCGTTTCGGCCCGGAGATCGCGGGCACGACGGTGCCCATGTCCAAATGCAGCGTATCGGTATAGACCGGCTTGTAGCTTTCGTCGCGCCACAAGCCGTTTTCCTTGGCATAGGCCTCAACCAGCGCGATGCGGTCCTTGTCGCGGCCGGTGTTGCGCAGGTAGCGGAGGGTTTCGTCGTCGATCGGGAAGAAGCCGCAGGTGGCGCCGTATTCGGGGGCCATGTTGGCAATGGTCGCCCGGTCGGCCAGCGGCAGCCGGTCCAGGCCGTCGCCGAAGAACTCGACGAATTTTCCGACCACGCCCTTGGCGCGCAGCATCTCTACCACTTTCAGCACCAGATCGGTGCCGGTGGTGCCTTCGGTCATCTCGCCGGTCAGCTCAAAGCCGACGACTTCGGGGATCAGCATGGAAATCGGCTGGCCCAGCATTGCCGCCTCGGCCTCGATGCCGCCAACACCCCAGCCCAGAACCGCAGCGCCGTTCACCATGGTGGTGTGGGAGTCGGTGCCGACGAGGGTGTCGGGATAGGCGACTTCCTCGCCGTTCTGGTCCACATCTGTCCAGACGGTCTGGGCCAGGTATTCCAGGTTCACCTGGTGGCAGATGCCGGTGCCCGGCGGCACCACGCGGAAGTTGTTGAACGCTTTCTGGCCCCATTTCAGGAACTGGTAGCGCTCCATGTTGCGCTCATACTCGCGGTCGACGTTCATCTGGAACGCGCGCGGGTTGCCGAATTCGTCGATCATCACCGAGTGGTCGATGACCAGATCCACCGGCACCAGCGGGTTGATCTTGGCCGCCGAGCCCTTGAGGCCGACGATGCCGTCACGCATGGCGGCCAGGTCGACCACCGCGGGCACGCCGGTGAAATCCTGCATCAGCACGCGGGCCGGGCGGTAGGCGATCTCGCGCGGGTTCTTGCCGCCCTTGCCGGCCCACTCGCCAAAGGCCTTGATGTCATCGGTGGAGACGGAAAAACCGCCATCCTCGAAGCGCAGCATGTTTTCCAGCACCACCTTCAGCGCGGCGGGAAGTTTGGAAAAGTCGCCAAAGCCTGCTTCGGTGGCTGCGGGAATGGAATAGTAGGAGATCGTTTTGCCGTTGACGCTGAGAGTGCGGCGCGCGCTGGCGTTGTCCTGTCCGACGGTGATAGGCATGGGTGGCCTCCCTCAAGAAATTGAACTTGGGAATTCGCTGCTTGTTAAATGCATGAGGTAAGCGCTGCATTCAATAGTTCAAACGCCGCAGGGGCAGTTTTGTATGCGATTGTACACATTTTTGGCCGCGCTGCCGCTGCCCTCGGGCCTCAAAAATGATTGATTGGCCTAACCCCCGGCACATCTTTAGACCAGTGGGCTAAGTAGCAGAGAAGGCGATTCATGAAATTTCTGGCGTCGATCATGACGGTTCTGGCCCTGGCCCTGCCGGTGCATGGCCAATCCGCAGCAGACCCCGTGGTGGTGGAGCTGTTTACCTCGCAGGGCTGTTCGTCCTGCCCGCCCGCAGATGCGCTGCTGCATAAGCTGGCCGCCCGCGATGACGTGCTGCCGCTGGCGCTGCATGTGGATTACTGGGATTACATCGGCTGGAAGGACAAGTTCGCCAAGCCTGCCCATACCCGGCGGCAAAAGGGCTACGCCCAGGCCGGCGGGCGCCGGATGATCTACACGCCGCAGATGGTTATCATGGGCCAGGAGGACGTGGTCGGCGCCGATGCCGTGCAGGTGGAGAGCGCGATAAGGAAGCACCAGAAGAAGCCGCGCCCGGTGGCGCTGACGCTGCGGCGGCAGGGCGGGGAACTGGTGATCCGTCTGAAGCCCCGGTCCCGGATGCCTAAGTCCCGGCTGCTGGTGCAGCTGGTGCGCTTTACCCCGGAACGCACCGTCAGCATCACCCGCGGCGAGCTGGCCGGGAAAACCCTGAGCTATGCCAATGTGGTGGAGGACTGGCAGCTGGCGGCAGAGTGGGACGGCGCAGAGCCGCTGGAACTGACGGTGCCGCTGACCGGCAGCCAGCCCGCCGCGGTGCTGGTGCAGGAAGCGCCGTTCGGTCCGGTCATCGCCGCCGCGCGGGCGGACTGACCCCGGCGCGGCGCGCCAGCAGGGGCGCGGCAGCGGCGGTCAGGTTTTCCAGCGCCGGTGGATCCAGAACCACTGGCCGGTGTGCTTGCGCACGATGGATTCCAGATCGGCCGTCAGCGCCTTGGTCATGGTCAGAGGGTCCGAAGGGGGAACTTCGGCGTTCATGATAATCTCGAAATCCAGGCCGTTTTCCTGGCGCACCGCGTAAACCGGGATCAGCACGGCGCCGAATTTCAGCGCCAGTTCCGCGGGCACGGTTGAAGTAACCGCAGGCTTGCCGAAAAAGTCGATCGGCTCGCCGCCCTGGGCATAGAGATCGGTGACGATGGCGGCGATGCCGCCCTTTTTCAAATGCCGGACCAGCTCGACCATGCCGCGCTTGCCCTGTTCGAACATCAGCTCGCCGGTGGTTTTCATTGCGGCGACATAGTGCTCGTTGAAATAGGGGTTGGCCATCCGCCGGTACAGCGCGCCCATGTCGTGGCCGCGGGCGGTCAGCGCCGCGCGGGCGGCGTCGTAATTGCCGAAATGCGCAGTGGCCAGAAGCACCGGCCGCCCGGCGGCGCGGGCGGTCTCCAGCGCTTCCAGCCCGGGGCCGGTGATCGGGGCCGATCTGGCCTTCTCATGGAAGGTCTGCCCGTCGTACAGCTCGGCGATCATCCGGCCGGCATTGTCGCTGACATCGCGGTAGAGCTGCTCCGGATCCAGCCCGGAAAGCTCTGGGCTGACATGGCGCAGGTTGTTGCGCACCCGCTTGTCAAAGCCGGCAAGCCGCCCCATGGCGGTGACCAGGCGGCCCATCATCGGAACCCGCAGCCGGTAAGGGATCAGCCCGGCGCCCAGCAGCAGCCCGCGCAGAAACAGGTTGCTGCCAAAATATTTGACATGGCTCCAGGTGGAGAGCTCGGAAGGGTCTACTGGCATGGCATCTGGGTGGCTGCGGCGCGAAAATGCGGCTGGAAGGCTGCATCATAAGCAGCCGCGCCGGCGGGCACAAGCAGGTCGCACCCAGCCGCCGCCCCGTCAGAGCAGGGCGGCAGCCGGTGATGCATTCCGCGCCGGGGGCGGGCGGCAGAGTCAGTCCTCGCCGCCGTTTTCCTCGTCGTCGGACTTCAGCTCGATCTCGCCGGTTGCCACCAGGTCGCGCATGGCCGAGATGATCATGCTGAACGCCGCTTCGCCGTCGGTGCGCTTGACCTTGCCGCGCTCCGCCACCTCCTCGCGGATGTTGTCGGCCATCCGGCTCGACATGTTCTTCAGCAGGAATTCGTTGGTCGCCACGTCTTCCTCGTCCGAGGCGAAGGCCATGGCAGTGACCAGATCCGGCTGCGACAGGACCCGGATCAGCTTGGGCACGTCGATGGGCTGCATCCGCTCGCCGATCAGCGCATAGGTGAAGATCGCCTTGCGCACCTTGACGGCGAAATCCTCGTCCTCCTCGTCCAGCGCGGTCAGAACCTCATCGCGCTTGGCGGCGGCGGCTTCGGTCAGGATACCGCCCAGCCGCTGGCCCGGGGTGTCGTTGAAGGCAAGCTCCGGCCGGGCCTCAACCTGGGCCGCCAGCGACAGGCCGATCCGGTCAACGGTATCGGGCGTCACATTGGCGGTCTGGCTCACCGCATAGGTGATGCGCCGGGCAACCGGGCCCGGCAGGTGGACCAGCATCTGCGCCGCCTTGGCGGTGTCCAGCTTGGAGAGCAGCACCGCGGCCACCTCCGTGCTTTCGGCCTCCGCCAGCGACGCCAGATCTTCCGGCGGCAGCTGTTTCAGCCGCTGCCAGGGGTCGCCGAACTGCCGCACCCCGGCCTCCTTGCGCAGGCGGCTGTGGGTATAGCGGCTGATTTTACCTTCCATCGCGTTCAAGGCGCCGGCCAGGCCGTTGGGGAAATGCAGGCCGACATTGTCCAGAAGGTCGGCAAATTCACCCGCCACCGCATGCAAGGTGTCGCGGTCGACAATCCGCATCTTGCCCATCTGCTGGGTCAGTTCCAGCTGCAGATCGTCCGGCAGCTCCTCCAGCGGGATCTCCGCGCCTTCGTTCAGCAGCAGCCGGACAATGATCGCGGCCTTGGCCTTGCCGCTCAGGCCGCTGCTGGTCCCGCCGCCCATCGGCGCCGGGGCGGAAAACCCGCCGAAGTCGGAACCGCCAGTTGCCATTGGAAGCGCCAGCATGTTGTCTTGAGGCATTCTCGCACCCTACCAAAGATTCTTCTCGATCATGGAGGGCAGAATAGGCCGCAAGCCGTAAAGAAAGCCTGAAGCCTAGTAGCTGTAAGACGCGCCCGTTTCCAGCGCGCTGCGCAGCGCGGCTTCGGCCCAGGTGCCGTCGCCGCCCCGTGCCCTGATCTCTTTCCACTGTATCAGGGCGGCGCCGTATTTGCCCTGTTGCACAAGGCCTTGGCCCATATACGAACGGGCAAGGAGGTTATCCGGATCGCGTGCCAGCGCATGATCGTAATAGGCCTGCGCCTGATCCAAATGGCCCAGTTTGCGGTGGGTGAAGCCCCAGTAGGTCAGCACAAGGGAATCCTGCTGATCCGCCATCGCGCTCAGCACCGCCTGGGCATCCTGCTGACGGCCCGCATAGGCCAGCTCGCGGGCTGCGCCCAGCAGTTGATCCTGGTTCAGCGAGGATTTCCGCGGCCGCACGCAGCGCTTCTTTGTTTCATCCCACACCCGCTTGCCCTTGCAGGTCTTGGTGGTCTCGGTGGGTTTGGGCGGGTTCCAGCTGTTGCCGCTGGCGGCAAGGGCGGCAACCGGAAGGGTCAGGGCGGCGGCCAGGGCAAGGAAACGCATATCGGAAACTCCAGACGCAGTATGTTTTGCCCACTGTAACCCCGGAAGACCGGTCTGGATCTGTAAATTTGTTCACAAAGGCGTTTGCCCGGCTGCAAGACGCAAAACGCCCCGCCGAGATGACGGGGCGTGATAAACTTCGCGCTCAGGCAGGCTTATTCGCCGAACACGCGCTTGAAGATCGTGTCGACATGTTTGGTGTGGTAGCCCATGTCGAATTTCTCGTTGATCGCGTCTTCGCCAAGGGCGGCAACCACATCGGCATCGGCCAGCAGCAGCTCGCGGAAATCGACGCGCTCTTCCCAGACCTTCAGGGCGTTGCGCTGCACCATGGCATAGGCATCCTCGCGGCTGACGCCTGCCTGGGTCAGGGCCAGCAGAACCCGCTGCGACATCACCAGGCCGGGGAATTTGTTCATGTTGTCCAGCATGTTCTCCGGGAACACCAGCATCTTGTCGACAACGCCGGCCAGGCGGTGCAGGGCGAAATCCAGGGTCACGGTCGCATCCGGGCCGATACCGCGCTCGACGGAGGAGTGCGAGATGTCGCGCTCATGCCACAGCGCCACGTTCTCCATCGCCGGGATCACCGCCATCCGCACCAGACGCGCGAGGCCGGTGAGGTTCTCGGTCAGCACCGGGTTCTTCTTGTGCGGCATCGCCGAGGAGCCTTTCTGGCCCATCGAGAAGAACTCCGCGCCTTCCAGCACTTCGGTGCGCTGCATGTGGCGGATTTCCACAGCAATGTTCTCGATCGACGACGCGATGACGCCGAGCGTGGCAAAGAACATCGCGTGGCGGTCGCGCGGGATCACCTGGGTGGAGATCGGCTCGGGGCGCAGGCCCAGCTGCTCGCAGACGTGCTCTTCAACCGCCGGGTCGATGTTGGCAAAGGTGCCGACCGCGCCGGAGATCGCGCCGGTGGCGACTTCCCAGCGGGCCTTTTCCAGACGGTTCTTGTTGCGGTCCATTTCCGCATAGAAGCGGGCAAAGGTCAGGCCCATGGTGGTCGGCTCGGCGTGGATGCCATGGCTGCGGCCGACGCGCACGGTGTTCTTGTGCTCCAGCGCGCGTTTCTTCAGAGCCGCCAGCACCTTGTCAACACCGTCCAGCAGGATGTCGGCGGCGCGCACCAGCTGCACGTTCAGGCAGGTGTCCAGCACGTCGGAGGAGGTCATGCCCTGGTGCACAAACCGGGCTTCCTCGGAGCCCACATGCTCCGCCAGGTGGGTCAGGAAGGCGATCACGTCATGCTTGGTCACCGCTTCGATCTCGTCGATGCGGGCGACGTCGAATTCCACGTCCTTGGCTTTCCACACCGCGTCGGCGTTCTCGCGCGGGATCACCCCCAGGTTGGCCATGGCTTCGCAGGCATGGGCCTCGATCTCGTACCAGATCTTGAATTTGGTCTCGGGCGACCAGATTGCGACCATCTCGGGGCGGGAATAGCGGGGGATCATGGGCGAAGGCACCTTTGTGTGATTGCGCAGCAGATGCCCGGCCTCTTAGATCAGGACAGGCTGGACAGCAAGGCTGGCCGGGGCGCATGAGGCAGTTTGCCCTGATGATTGCGGTATCATCCGGGGCAGTGCCGGTTGCGGCGGGCAAAGGGCGGAGGTTCAGCGGCGGGGAGGTGCAGGCGGCGCAAAAGTGGCGCAGGCCGGTTTGCGGCAGCGGCGCCTGGCAGGCCCTCAGCGCTTGGGGGCGCTCCGCCAGGCCTGCGGACCAAGCGGGCGTAAGGACACAAGCGCCGCAACAGCCCCCGGCTTGCGGCGGTCAGGAATGGCCGGGAAGGCGGGGATCAGTCCCCGCGCAGATGCGACAGCAGCCGGGCGTTGCGGCAGTAGGAGGGCGCCTCGTTCAGTTCTGCCGCCTCGCGCTGCAAGCTGCTGCAGCCGTCCTGATTGCCGCAAGTGCTGCAGCGCAGGACGGCGCGCATGTATTTCCGGCCCTGCGCCTGCGGGTCTGCAGCAACGATTTCGCCATAGTCCACGCCCAGACGGCTGGCCATGCCCTGCACCAGATCGCTGCTGCGTGCGAGTTTTGCAAAAAGTCCCATGTGTCTCCTCCATAGCCCGGCCGGCGCCGGGACTGGGAACAGCATGTGCGCGAATGCGCGGTGGCACTTTGATTTGGCGCAAACTTCAGCCGCGGGCAGCGGCTCCCGCCTGCGCTGCGGCCTTCTGCCGAAGACCTGCCGCAGTTAGGCCCGGCGCCGCGCTCAGCGCGGCGCCGGGCCCAAGGCCGCTGGCGGTGCAGGTTTCCTGCACGGTCCGGGGGCGGGAGCAGCGCCGGAGTTTTCGGCGCTCAGGCCCCGGAATGCTCCGTGGTCTCCAGCCGGGTCACCACCCTGGCGCCGCTTTCCAGCGTCCGGTGCACCGGGCATTTGTCGGCGATTTCCAAGAGCCGGCTGCGCTGCTCTCCGCTCAAGGGGCCGCACAGGCGCACCACCCGGGTGAACTGGTCGATCTTGGCAGGCCCGGAGGGCAGGGCGTCCTGGGCATGGACCTTGTCATGGCTCACATCAACGCTGATCCCCTCCAGCGGCCAGCCCTTGCGGCGGGCATACATCCTGAGCGTCATCGAGGTGCAGGCGCCCAGACCCGCAGCCACAAACCCATAGGGAGACATGCCGCGGTTGGTGCCGCCATAGGCCAGCGGCTCGTCCGCCAGCGCGTGGTGGTAGGGGCCGGATTGCACGTCCTGCAGGAACCCGTCCGGATCCGCCTCCGTCACCCGCAGAATGCCTTCCGGCGCGCCGGGCGGCGGTGCGGGCGGGGCCATGCCGATATAGCGCCCGGCCCAGGCGGCGATGACCTCGGCAGCATATTCCGCGTCCGCCGGGCGGGAAATCAGGTGGTCGGCGTCATCCAGAGTGACAAAGCTCTTGGGGTGTTTGGCAGCGGTGAAGATCGATGCCGCATTGTCGATGCTCACGGTCTCGTCGCGCGGCGCGTGCAGCACCAGCAGCGCCGCCTTCAGCTCTGCAATCGCAGGCGCCAGCGCCTCGGCGCTGATGTCGTCGACAAACTCCTTGCCGATCACAAACGGCCGCCCGCCCAGGCAGACCTCGGCGCGTCCCTTGGCCTCGATCTCCGGCAGAGCGGCTTCGAAGTGGTGGGAGACATGGCCCGGATCAAATGGTGCCGCCAGCGTCACCACCCCCTTGACCGATGGGATGCCCGCCCGCGCCCGCAGCACCGCCGCCCCGCCCAGCGAATGGCCGATCAGCAGGGCCGGCGCCATGTCGCGCGCCGCGAGGTACTGCGCCGCCTTGATTAAATCCGCCACGTTGGAGCTGAAGGTGGTGTTTTCGAACTCGCCCTCGGAATGGCCCAGCCCGGTGAAATCGAATCGTAAAACCGCGATTCCCATCGCCGCCAGCCGCCCGGAAATCCGCCGCGCAGCCGGGATGTCCTTGGAGCAGGTGAAGCAATGGGCAAAAAGTGCTGTGGCCAGCACCGGCCCCTCGGGCAGGTCGAGGCGGGCAGCAAGGGTGTTTCCGGCGTGGCCGGTGAAGGTGATCCGTTCCGTGGGCATGGGCGTGGCCTTTTTTGGGTGTTCCGCATAGATTGAGCGTTCGACGGGGCCTGAACAAGGCAGCGGGACGGAACGTCACGGGAAGGTGAAGCCAGATGAGCAGCAGCACTCTTATAGGCATGGGGTGTTACAGCCCGCAAAGCGCGCGCGACCGGGAAATGTGGCGGCGTTTGCAGGCGTTTTGCGGAACTGAACCACAAGCCTTTGGCCGCAACCCGCAAACCGGCCATGTGACCGGCTCCGCCTTCGTGCTGTCGCCGGACAGGAACAGCGTGCTGCTGACCCATCACAAGAAACTCAACCGCTGGTTCCAGCTGGGCGGCCATTGCGACGGCATCGCCGACGTGCGCTTTGTGGCGCTGAAGGAAGCCTATGAGGAAAGCGGGCTGGCCAGCATCAGTCCGCTGTCGGACCGGGTGTTCGACGTCGATATCCACGAAATCCCGGCCAATGGCCGCGACTGCGCGCATCTGCACTATGACGTGCGTTACCTGTTTCAGGCCGAGGCCGGAGAGATCGCCGCCAGCGGGGAATCCCACGCCTTGGCCCGGGTTCCGCTGACCCAGCTGGCAGAAGTAACGGAATCGCCCGGCGTGCTGGTGCTGCGCGAAAAGCTGGCGCCGTTCTTAAGCGGAGGCGCCTGACGGCGCCGCAGGCTGTCCCGGCCCCTCCTGTCGGGAGGGACCGGCGGTGCGGTATCAGGCTTCGCCCAAGAGCGCCTTGTCGAACGGGTAGCTGGTCAGGTTCTCATACCCATCCTCGGTGATCAGCACCTGGTCCTCCAGCTTGATCGAGAAGTCGCCGCCCTCGGGGGACACCAGCGCCTCGACGCACAGAACCATGCCCGGTTCCAGCTCATAGTTGAAAGCGCCCTCGACCATCTTGTCCGGATAGGCCACCAGCGGCCACTCGTCGCACAGGCCGACGCCGTGCATCATGCAACCGTACTTCTGCTTCTGGAACTGCGCATCAAGGGGGTGGCAGCCGCGCGACAGCTCCTGGATGTTCACGCCGGGCTTCAGCATCTCCATGTTGTGGCGGATGTGCTCCAGCCCGTGCTGCATGGCGTAAATCATGCCGGGCCGCGGCTTTTCATCGCCGATCCACCAGCTGCGGGAGATGTCGATGCAGATCCCGTAGGAGCCGACGAGGTCGGTGTCAAAGCTGATGATCTCGTTGTTCTGGATGATGCGGGGGCCGCATTCCTGGAACCACGGGTTGGTGCGCGGGCCGGAGGCCAAGAGCCGGGTTTCGATCCACTCGCCGCCGCGGCGGATGTTTTCCGCGTGCAGCACCGCCCAGACGTCATCCTCGGAGATATTGCCGCCGGGCACTTGTTCGCGGGCGAATGTCTCCATTGCTGCCACCGCAGTTTCGCAGGCGTGATGGGCGCAGCGCATTGCCAGGATCTCGTCCGGGCCCTTCACGGCGCGGCATTTCTCGGTCAGCTCCTCACCGGGGAAGATCTCCAGCCCCTGTGCCTCAAGTGCGCGCAGGCCGTGCAGCATCACCTTATCCACCGCCAGCCGCTTGTTGCTGCCGCTGTGCTCTTCCAGCAGGATGCGCACTTCGTTCGAGAACTTGTCCGCTGCCACGTCGATCTTGTCGCCGCGGTCGAAATAGAACAGGTCGGCCCCGGCGCGCTGCTCGCGCACCAGCGGGTTGAATTCGCTAAGGAAGGGCGACTGCTTGTAGTCCCACAGCACCATATAGCCGTCAGCGCAGATCAGCAGCGCGCGGAACGGGTTGTGGGTGTTCCAGAGCTGCATGTTGGTGCTGTCGGTCGCATAGCGGATGTTCAGCGGATCAAAGACCAGAAGGCCGCCATAACCGCGGTCGTTGATGAAACGCGTCAGCCGCTCCCAGCGAAAGCTGCGCAGCGCCTGCAGGTCCGGCAACTGCAGCCCGGCCTCGGCCCATTCGGCAAAGGCCAGCTGGGTCGGGCCGATCTCGACCCGGTCATTGTCGTTCGGGGTGTTGTCGCCCAGTCTCGCGCCGCGGGTGGGGTCGATCTTGCGGATGTCGCGGTAATGCTCGTTCATGCCGGAAGGTCCTTGCTGCACAGTCCTGTCCAGTGTGGCGCCGGTGGCTGGGAAAAGCGCTGCGGAAAGCGACAGGTTTTCGGGTCATTTCTGACCTGTGATGCAACGTTGCGGCTGTTTCCCGCCGGTTTGGATGCTATCGCAAATGGATGACGGCGATTCTTCAGAAGACCATTCCCTACAATCCGCTGGAGGAGAAGAAGCTCCCCGGCATCCAGCCGCTCGCACCGGAGGCTTGGCTGATGGCCGATGACGCCTATGCGGGCCAGATGGCAGAGCGGGAGCGGCTGCTGGCAAGCCGGCGGGACGAGGTCTTGCAGCTGGACGCCCGCGCGATGGCGGCGGCGCAAGAGCTGCTGCACATGGCGCTGGACGCGCTGGACCCCGGCGCGGGCGACACCGCGTTGCGGCCGGATGGCGTGCGGGTTCCGGTCGATTGGGAGGATCCTTTGGGCACCCTGGGCCGTTTCGCGCAGCAGGATTTCTGCATTCTGCAAAAGCCAGAAGGCGCGCCGGAGCACGTTCTGACCGGCGCGGTGCTGTGCTTTCCGGCAAGCTGGACGCTGGCGGAGAAATACCTGCAGCCGCTCACCGGCATTCACGTGCCGGTGGACAGCTACAACGCGGGCATCGCAGCGCGGGTGCAGCGGCTGTTTGACGGGGTGCAGGCGGGGCGGCCGCTGTGGCGGTTCAACGCCTTGTGGTATCACGATCCGGCGCTGTTCCAGCCGCGCAGCCAGCTTGCGCCGCGGGACCGGCCGCACCGCAGCAGGGCCGGCTATCTGCGCAGCGAAAAGCAGGTGATTATGCGGCTGCCGCAGACCCGCGCGGTGGTGTTTGCCATTCACACACGCGTGCTTGCGCGGGCAGATGTGATGCGTCAGTGGCGCGCGCCGCAGGACGATGGCGGAGCCCGGCTTTAGGGGAACAGCGGCCGTGCAGCCTGCACCATTCCAGCACTGTCCAGGAACAGGAACAGGGCGGCCACCAGCAGCAGGTGGCTGACAAAGCGCAGGCGGCGGCGCGGTGCCAGGATGGTCGCGGACAGCGCGGAGGCCTGCAACGGACCGCCCCAGCCGCCGCCGTGAGGCCCGGCTGGCACGGTCTTGCGCATCCGGGCGCGGGCCTGCGTCGCGGCCGCACTTGCGCCCGGTCCAGCAGAGCGGTTGACGGCAGCCTGAAAGGCGCGCTCGCAATGCGCCTCCAGCGCAGTTGCCGTTTGCTCAACCGGTTTGAAACAGGCGCGTCCGCGCGGGCGGGCGCGCGGCGGCTGAACCGGACGGCTGGCTGCAGCCTCGCGCTCCGCCGGGGCCGGCCCGGCCTGCTGCGGTTCAAACACGCCCAGGAACTGGTCGCAGGTCAGCGCCACGTTGGACTTAAGCCATTCAACCGAGGTGGCATCGACCACGGGCAGCGTCCGCCGCAGCATTTCGGCCAGCAGCAATTCTGCAATCTCCTGGTCGCAATGGTCCTCGTGCAGCGGGGACAGCGCCACTTCAAGCAGGCTGACAGGCTGCAGCATACCGCCGGTCAGCTTGCTGGAACGCCGCAGCGGTACCCGGCGCAGGCGCACCGTCACAAGATAGTGGTCGCATTGCAGCCGGACGGCATTCTCGGCGCGGGCCTCGATGGCATCTGCCGGGTGGCCGAAGTCTTCAAGCGTGTCCACGACAGCGGACACTGCAGCCGGGAGGGTTGCCGCATTCCGGCTTTCGAGCCCAAGCCTGCCCGCATATTGCACGTTCTCTGCCACCGTCCGGATCCTCCATTCAGGGTGCCGATAAAATAAGAATAAATTTGGAACGGGTTGAAAGTTGGGCGGAAATCACGGCCCGGCGGCAAAGATTGCGGATCGGGCGTTAAAAAACCCGAAACTATTTAAGTGTCTGTTTTTATTGGATTTCACGTTCGCTTTGCGAAGCCGGTCGGCGGAATACGGCTCAACTGTGGCACGCGCCGGACACATTGATGCCTTAGGCCTTACAATGCCGCGGGAATCGCGGCCACTGTTCCCGGCCGCGTGCGCAACTGGCCGCTGCGGCCGCCGTGCAGGCAGGCACAGGTGCGGTGCAGGCCACTTGCGGCAGGGCTGCCGGCGGGGTACGCGGAGGGGTTGGCGGCGGGCGCTCAGCCGTCGATCTGGCGCCCCATGATCGCCAGCGACTGCTGATAAACAGTCGCGGCGTTCCATTGCTTCAGAACAGGATAGTTCGGCTCACCCGGCTGATAACCCTTGCCGGGTTTCCAGCCCTTCTGGCGCAGGTAATTGGCGGTGGAGGCCAGCGCATCGCCCATGTTGTAGAAATCCACCCGGCCGTTCCCGTCCCAGTCCTGGCCGTATTGCAAGGCATTGCCGGGCAGGAACTGGGTATGGCCGAGCTCGCCGTGCTTGGCGCCAAGGGTGGCCGGGGTGATGGCGCCCTGGTCCACCAGTTTCAGCGCCCCCAACGCGTGCGGGCGGAAAAAGTCGGATCGGCGGCAGTCATAGGTCAGGGTCACGATGGCTGAGACCACCTGGCTGTCGCCCATGTAATTGCCAAAGGCGGTCTCCATCCCGTGAATGGCAATCAGGACCCCCGCGGGCACGCCGTACTTGCGCTCAAGCGCGGCATAGAAATCCGGGTTCCGCGCCTTGCGCTTGCGGCCCTGTGCCACAATGGTGGAAGAGCCGCGGACCTGCATGAATTTCTCCAGCGAGTACTTGAAGCTCTTCTGGTTGCGGTCGGCGGAGATGGTGCGGCTGGCGTATTGCGCATTGGCCAGCGCCTGCAGCCCCGCCTTCCGCACCCCGGCGCGTTTGGCCTCGGCGCTGAAGGCCTGTTTCCAGGCATCGAACCCGGCGGAGGTATTGCCGCAGGTCGCGGCCACGGCGGGGGAGGCAAGGAGGGCGGAAATCAGGGCAGGGGCAAGCAGCCGGCGCATGAATGAAACTCTCGAAATGTGACTCGTGTCTTTGCAGCCTAGCGTGATGGCGGCCTAAGTCTAACGGGAAATCCCGCCAAAGGTTCCCATCTGTTCAGGAAAAAGCTGTTCCGGCGGCCAGTGCCAGCCCCGCGGCCACTGCAGTCATCGCGTTTTCCGTTTCAACACGGGCATTCGGGCACAGCAGCCGCATCTCAGCCTGCACTGGCGCCAGCAGCGACGAGCCGCCGACCATGACAATCCGGTCCACTCGCACCGCTTCGATACCTGCCTGGTCCAGGGTTTCGGCTGCGCACACCCCGATTGCCCGGGTCTGGTCCGCCAGCGTTTGAATCATCTCCGCGCCGGGCAGCGGCACGGACAACCCGCGCTGTAAAAGCTTGAGGTCGATGGCCGCGCTGTCTCCGGCGTCATTGGCGCGGATCTTGCCGCGCTCGACCGCAAAGGCCAATTCGTGCCCCAGTTCGTCCTCCAGCACGGTAACCAGCCGCGCCAGCTTCTCCGGCTCCGCTGCATTGGCGGCCAGATCCTTCGCGGCCCGGCGGCTTTCGGGGCTGTACAGAAACGGGATCATCTGCCAGGTGGCCAGGTCGTTGAACAGCCGGTTCGGCGCGGGCAGGGTGCCGCCGCCGAAGGTATTGCGGATCAGGCTGCCGCGGCCCAGCAGCGGCATCACATGCTGAATGCTCAGCTGCCGGTCGAAATCGGTGCCGCCCAGACGGATCCCGTGCGAAGCCAGGATGCGCGCGGCGCCGTCTGCCCCCTGCTCAAAAGCGGTGAAGTCCGAGGTGCCGCCGCCGATGTCGACAATCAGCCCCAGACCCGGCGATGGCGCAGCGGCGCGCAGCGCGGCTTCGGGCTCGTACATGAACAGCACGTCCTCGAAACCGGCCTCAAGATAGCAGGCGCGCAGATCCTTCTCCGCCTGCGCGTTGCGGCCGGGGTCGTTGGAGTGAAACCGCACCGGCCGCCCCGACAGGGCATGGGTGAACTGCATGTGCGTGGCGGCCTCGGCGCGCCGTTTCAGTTCCGCCAGAAAGCGGGCGATGATGGCGGCAAAGCTGATCCGCTCGCCGCCCAGCCGCCGCTCCTCATGCAGAAGGGAGGTGCCGAGCAGGCTCTTGAGCGCCCGCATGAAACGGCCTTCCTCGCCGCTGATCAGGGCCCGGGCGGCGCTGTGCCCGATCCGCATCTGGCGCGCGCCCTCCGCAAAGAAGACTGCGGTGGGCAGCGTCAGCTCTCCGGGTTCCATCTCCACCAGCCAGGGGCGCCCGGAAACCGCGATCCCGGCGGCGGAGTTGGAGGTTCCAAAGTCGATACCAAGAGTGTTCGGGGCAGTCATAGCGCGCTCCTGCAGGCCAAGCGGAACCGCCGCGGGTACAGCAAGTGGCGGCTTCGATCAAGGCGAATCACCCATGTCCCGCCGCCCGGGAATTGCCACAGGGCGGATTGCCGCAGGAGGTACAAGTCCTTCAAATATCATCAGTAAACCCGCCGTAAAAGTATCTTAATTCCTGAATATCACACTTTTCTTACCTGCTGCCCAGAGCAGGGTCTTTGGAGTTTGGAAGATGAGTAAAACTGATAACCAGCGCATCATCTCGAAATTTGCGCTTGATGGAGACCATCAAAAGGACCTGATGCGCGCAAGTTCCCTGCTGGCGCCTTACTTCGATGTGATCCTCGACAAGTTCTATGCCTTTGCCCAGTCCGACCGGGAAGCAAGCAAGTTCTTCACCAATGAGGAAATCCTCACCCACGCCAGAACGTCGCAAAAGCGGCATTGGGAACTGCTGCTGAGAGGCGATTTCCCGGAGGAATACTTTGCGTCGGCAGAGCGCGTCGGCGCGGTCCACTTCAAGATCCAGCTCCCCTTCGAGCTTTACCTGTCTGCCTATGCTCGGGCGACCTCCCACATTCAGCAGGTTCTTGGCGACAGGTTCGGTGCTGCAGTCACCCCAGGCGGGCGGCGCAAGCTGTTTGCCATGCTAGGGGCGCTGAACCGGGTGTTCGCGATGGACACCTATTTCGTGATCGACGCCTACTTCGCGGCGCAGCGCGCGGAGCAGGACACCGCCTTTGACTATATCACGTCCGGGATTGAGCGGATGGAAGCCCGCGATCTCTCCCAGATAATCCCGGCCCCCGGCGAAAGCGACTACCCCGCGCGTTACGACGCGGTGCGGGTCACGTTCAACCGGCTGATGGGCAGCCTGGCCGGCGTGATCGGCAGCATCCAGGACTCCGCCGAGGGCCTGAACAGCACCGCCGGCGAAATCTCCGACGCCGCGCAGGAGTTGTCGCAGCGCACCGAAACCCAGGCTGCAACGCTGGAGGAAACGGCGGCGGCGGTTGAGGAAATCACCTCCAGCATGCGGTCTTCTTCGGAAGCGACCAAGGAAACCAGCACCGTTGCCGCAACCGCGCAAGCCTGCGCCGAGGACGGCTTTGCAGTGGTCACGGACGCGGTGAGCAAGATGAAGGAAATCGCCGACTCGTCTGACCGGATCTCCCAGATCATCGGCGTGATTGACGATATTTCCTTCCAGACCAACCTGCTGGCGCTGAACGCCGGGGTGGAGGCAGCGCGCGCCGGCGAAGCCGGGCGCGGCTTTGCGGTTGTCGCCTCCGAAGTGCGCGGGCTGGCTCAGCGGGCCGCCGTGTCCGCCAAGGAAATCAAGGAACTGATCAACATCAGCTCAGGCCATGTGGACGAAGGCGTCTCGCTTGTCGACCGGGCCGGCGAAGTGCTGACCCGGATCGTGACCGATGTGAAACGGGTGTCGGAGCTGTCGGCGTCGGTCTCCGCCTCCACAAGCGAGCAGACCACCGGCCTGACGGAGATCAACACCGGTGTTTCGCATCTGGACGGGGTCACCCAGCAGAACGCGGCCATGGTCGAGCAGACGACGGCCGCCACGGTCACCATGCGCCAGGATGCGCAGGCGCTGGCCGATCTGGTCAAATCGTTCAAAGTTGCCCAAACAACCGCCCCGGTTAGGGCGCCCGGCGCGGAGAGAGGCGGCAGCCTGCGCCTGGCCGGCTGACGCGCTGAACCGCCACTGCCACCGGTCGGAAAACAGAAAAAGGCGCCGCGAAGGGCGCCTTTTCCTTTGAATTTCCAGCTGTTAGCAGCTGTAGTACATGCCGAACTCAACCGGGTGCGGGGTGTGCTCGTACTTGTGGACCTCTTCCATCTTCAGCGCGATGTAGCCGTCGATCTGATCCTTGGTGAACACATCGCCCTGCAGCAGGAAGTCGTGGTCGGCGGCCAGCGCGTCAACCGCTTCGCGCAGCGAGCCGCAGACGGTCGGGATGCCTTCCAGCTCCTCGGCCGGCAGGTCGTACAGGTTCTTGTCCATGGCTTCGCCCGGATCGATCTTGTTGCGGATGCCGTCCAGGCCGGCCATCAGCAGCGCGGCAAAGCACAGGTAGGGGTTTGCGCTCGGATCGGGGAAACGGGCCTCGACGCGCTTCGCTTTCGGGCTTTCGGTCCACGGGATCCGGACGCAGCCGGAGCGGTTGCGGGCGGAGTATGCGCGCAGAACCGGGGCCTCGAAGCCCGGGATCAGGCGCTTGTAGGAGTTGGTGCCCGGGTTGGTGAAGGCGTTCAGGGTCTTGGCGTGCTTCAGGATGCCGCCGATGAAATACAGCGCTTCCTGGGACAGGTCGGCGTATTTGTCGCCTGCAAACAGAGGCTTGCCGTCTTTCCAGATCGACATGTTCACGTGCATGCCAGAGCCGTTGTCGCCATAGATCGGCTTCGGCATGAAGGTTGCCGACTTGCCATAGGCGTGCGCCACGTTGTGGATCACATATTTGTACTTCTGGATCTCGTCGGCCTGTTTGGTCAGGCTGTCGAAGATCAGGCCCAGCTCGTGCTGGCAGGACGCGACCTCGTGGTGGTGCTTGTCCACTTTCATGCCCAGACGCTTCATGGTCGAAAGCATTTCGGACCGCAGGTCCTGCGCTTCATCGGTCGGGTTGACCGGGAAGTAGCCGCCCTTCAGGCCCGGGCGGTGGCCCATGTTGCCCATTTCGAACTCGGCGTCGGTGTTCCAGGAGCCGTCGGTTGCGTCAACTTCGTAGGACACCTTGTTGATGGTGTTGGAGTAACGCACGTCGTCAAACAGGAAGAATTCCGCTTCCGGGCCCATATAGGCCACGTCGCCGATGCCGGAGGACTTGAGGTAAGCCTCGGCTTTCTGGGCGGTGCCGCGCGGGTCGCGCTCATAGGCTTCGCCGGTGTCCGGCTCAACGATGGAGCAGTGCAGGCACAGGGTTTTTTCCGCATAGAACGGGTCGATGTAAGCGGAGTTGGTGTCCGCCATCAGTTTCATGTCGGAGTTTTCGATCGACTTCCAGCCGGCGATCGACGAGCCGTCGAACATGAAGCCTTCTTCCAGGAAGTCTTCGTCGACCAGGTCCACGTCCACGGTCACGTGCTGCAGCTTGCCGCGCACATCGGTGAAGCGGATGTCGACATAGGCGACGTCCTCGTCTTTAAGTGTCTTGAGAACTGCGTCTACGCTCATTCCCTCGGTCCTTTTTTGCAGAGATGTAAGGATTTTCGTTGGTGTCTTAGAGTGCGTCCGGGCCGGTCTCGCCGGTACGGATGCGGATCGCTTGCTCGACGGGCGAGACAAAGATCTTGCCGTCGCCGATCTTGTCGGTCTTGGCGGCATCGACGATGGCCTCGATTGCCTGGTCGACCTGATCGTCGTCCAGCACAACCTCGACCTTCACCTTGGGCAGGAAGTCGACCACATATTCGGCACCGCGGTAGAGCTCGGTGTGGCCCTTCTGGCGGCCGAAGCCCTTGACCTCGATCACGGAGAGGCCTTGGACGCCAACGTCCTGCAACGCTTCCTTCACCTCATCCAGTTTAAAAGGCTTGATGATGGCTTCGATCTTTTTCATCGGCTTAGGCTCCTCGCAAGCTTGTTGGGGATGTCATTTCACTTCTAAATGAGGGCAGCAATGCGCGCTTGGGCCGCTGCGGCAATTGCAGGCAGGATTTGATCGTAGCTGCCTAAAAATTAAGCACTGCGCCCGGAAAATGCGCAGAATTGAATCGGGGAAGGGCAAAACATGACCGAACTGCTGACCGCAGCCCAGATGCGGGCGATTGAGCAGACCGCCATCGAGTCCGGGGAAGTCACCGGGCTGGAACTGATGGAACGGGCCGGGCAGGGGGTGGTCGAGGCCATTTTCGAGCAATGGCCGGAACTGGCGGATGAGCGGGGGCCGGCCCCCGCACCCCCGGAGTATTTGGGGAAAGATGAAACGCCGCGCCGGGCGGTGGTCCTGTGCGGGCCTGGCAACAATGGCGGCGACGGCTTTGTGGTGGCGCGGCTCTTGAAAGAGCGCGGCTGGGCGGTGGAGGTGTTCCTTTACGGCGACCCGGACAAGCTGCCGCCAGATGCGAAGGTGAACTATGAGCGGTTGGGGTCAGGCGCAGTGCAGACATGGAGCAAAACCGCTGTTGGCAACGCGGAGGGGCACCTTTTTGTGGACGCAATCTTTGGTGCCGGATTATCACGTGCGCCGGAGAGCGACATTCTTGAACCGCTGACCAAATTGTACACTGAGGGCAGAACTTTTGGCCGGATGGTAGCGGTTGACGCACCTACGGGCCTTTGCATGAACAGCGGACGCGCTCTGTGCCAGGAATATGGTGGTAATTGGAGCTGGCTTACAGTCACCTTTCACAGGCCTCGAATCGGGCATTTCGTAGATGAAGGGCCGGGCTACTGCGGGAACTTGCGAACCATAGATATTGGGTTGGCCGGGTTGAAAAATGGCAATGTGACACAGCCTTGGCTTGGCAATTTCCCAGAATCGAATGGAGGCGGAGGAAAGGACGGTGAGGGTTTAGTTAGGCTTGTTGATGACGTCCGGCAGACAACTTCTCTGCCGAAAAACAGGGAAAACCACAAATACGCCCACGGCCACGCCCTCATCCTCTCCGGCGGTTACGGCAAAACCGGAGCAGCGCGCCTTGCCGCCCGCGGCGCCCTGCGGATCGGGGCGGGGCTGGTTACTGTCGGCTCGCCGCGCTCGGCGATGTTCGAAAACGCTGCCAACCTGACCGCCATCATGCTGCGCCAGATCGACGGCGCGCATGGGCTTGCGGAACTGCTGGAAGACGACCGCCTCAGCGCTCTCTGCCTTGGGCCGGGCATGGGCCGCGGCGCGGACACTCAGGCGATGGTCTTTGCGGCGCTGAAGGAAAAGCGGCCAACCGTTCTGGATGCCGATGCGCTCACCCGGTTTGAGCTGAAGCCGGAGGCGCTGTTCGAGGCCCTTCACGAAAACTGCGTGCTCACCCCGCATGGCGGTGAATTTGCCAGGCTGTTCCCGGACTTGGCTGAAAAACTGAACGCGCCCGCCACCACCGGCCCCGCCTATTCCAAGGTCGACGCCACCCGCGAGGCCGCCAAACGCGCAGGCTGCGTGGTGCTGTTCAAGGGGCCGGATACGGTGATCGCCGCGCCGGACGGGCGCTGTTCCGTGAACTCCGCCCATTACGAGCGGTCCGCGCCTTGGCTGGCCACCGCCGGGTCGGGGGACGTGCTGGCGGGCTTTATCACCGGGCTGCTGGCGCGCGGGTTTTCCCCGATGCAGGCGTCCGAGACCGCCGCCTATATCCATGTCGAATGCGCGCTGGAATTCGGCCCCGGCCTGATTGCCGAGGACCTGCCGGAGCAGATCCCCGCGGTGTTCCGAAAACTGGGGCTTTAAGGATCAGGCCGCCGGGCGCAGGTCCTCTTGCGGCGCGGCGGCCGCGGCCAGCTCCAGACCGCCTGCGTAGATCACATGCGGGCGGGAGAACTCCAGCACCGTCAGATCCATCATCTGCAGGCCGAGGTCGCGGATGAACTCGCCGTCCACCAGCTCATAGGCCGGCACCACCGCCTGCGGCTGGCCGAACATCGCCTTGGCGCGCCAGTCGCGCACCAGAATGCGCTGGTCCCACGGCACGGTGAGGCCGCCTTCGCCCCCGGTATCGCCCAGAGAACCGGCAGCAATGCAGACCGCCTGCAGCATCGCGCGGCGGCTGCGGACGGCCTCGACCCGGGCCATGCCCTGGGTGCGGGTGATCAGGCTGTCGCCTGCCGTGATGTCTTCTGCTGCGCGCTCCCCCTCGCGGGTCAGCACAGCGGTGCCGCGCAAGAGGCTGATGTTCTGGCTGCCCTGAAACAGCCGCCGGGGCTGTGCCTGCCCGCGCATCGCCAATTGCGCGCGCAGGGCCGCATTTCCAAACGGTTTCATGTTGTTGCTCGCTTTGTCTGCCTCAGACTTTTCTGCCAAACTACGGCACAACCGGATTCCAGGCCCAGCCTTATTGCGCAGAAACCCGCTCATCGTTGCGATATTCCGGATGGATTGTTGCTGTTTTGCACAACGGCCGCGGCGGCGCGATTTCCGCTCGCATCCGCCGCCAAGCTTTGCTATTCAGCGCGTCACACGAGGGGCAGACCTTTGTGCCGTGCGGGTGTGGCGGAATTGGTAGACGCACCAGATTTAGGTTCTGGCGCCGCAAGGCGTGGGGGTTCAAGTCCCTTCACCCGCACCAACTTGATTTTAAAAGAAAAACTTGGGTTGTATCACGCGGAATGCGGCGGGTGAACCAGAGCGTTTTACTCTTCGTTTTACACTCTTGGTTCTGTTCTTATTCTGTTTTTGTTCTGTTCCGGCGCAGCTGGGCCGTTTTGGACAGCTGCTTTTGCCTGGCTTGCTGGCGGTACTTTTTGACCATCTCCAGCGACTTGTGGCCGGTCACAGACTGAATTTCTGTGTCGGAACAACCGGCCTCTGCCAGCTCTTTCGCGGCGGTGTAGCGCCAGCCGTGGATAACAAAGTCCTCGGCCTCGATCTTCTTGCGGACCTCGGCCACAAGGCTCTGAGCGCGCCTTTTACTGAGGTGCTGGGTCAGGTTTTTGGCCAGGATGTGTTTCCCAGTGCGCGGCAGGAGCTCAAGGAAGGATTGCAGCCGCTCCGGGCAGAAGATTGAAAGCCGGGCGCCGGTTTTCTCCTGCACAACCTCCATATAGCCGCCCTGGAAGTGCGCCCATTCCATGGCAACCACATCGCCTATGCGCTGTCCGGTGCCTATGCAGAGTTCATAGATCGCGCGCTCAATCGTCAAGCCATGCTGCTCGCAGTAGCGCTCAAATGCCGCCAGCTTTGGTTCCGGCCAGGCTTCATAGCTGCCGCCTTTCAGTTTCTCGACCCCCTGGGCAGGGTTGGCGGTGATCCATTCCAGATCAATCGCGTGACGGGCCAGAATTGAAAGCTGTTCGACCATGGCATTTGCCTTGCGCCATTGGTCTGCATATTTGTCCCGCGCTGCGATAACGTGCTTGCGGCGCAGTTTGGTGAAGTCCTTTGGGCCGTTCTTTTCGCGGAGTAGTTCCAGCGTACGGCGGTACTCGGCTTTGGTGCTTGCTTTCAGTCCTTTGAAGCGCGGTGTCTGGTAGTAGCTGGTAATCAGGGCGTCAAAGGTAGTTTTGAGAGTCCCCTGGTGCCGGCCGGACCTGATGGTCCAATACTCCCGGTCAAATTCTTCGCTGTCTGGATCGTCGGGCAGGCGGATCAGGGTCTTTCCCTTCCGAAAATACCAGTAGTCTTTTCCGCCGCGCGCGATGCGGGCCAAGTAGGGTTTTGAGTTCTTCTTTACCATTCGAAATCTTCGCTCAGCATGGCGCCTGAGCTAATCGCTTCAAGCTGTTTCACGGACCATCGTTCAACCTTGCCACCGATCTTGACCGGCTTGGGCAGGCTGCCCGCTGCCACCAGAGCGCGGAATTCCTTAAGCGGCATATCCAGCATCTTAGCTGCTGTGCTTTCGCGCGCTAGGATTGGGTTTGCTGTGGCCACGAAATTCGCCTCCTGATTTCCGTCAATGCCCCCTCGATCGATGAGGGGGCAGAAAGAGAAACCCGATGGGGTTAGGACGTGCGGCCGAAGTAATAGGGGCGGCCGGTGTTCTCGGCTGTCTGATGGGCCATCGCAGCAAAGGTGGCCTGGCGCATGTATTCGACGCGGTGCCAGCGGAAGCCCAGCATCAGGCCGCTGGCGGTGGGCCGGAAGCGGAACTTGGCGCGGATATCTGTCGGTTCCTCGCCCTGGTAGAGCGGGATGCAGAGGCCGATTTCCGTGGGTACGGTCATGTCGCCTTTGACCTTGGTTTCATCCTCGTAGACAAAGGTGCGGTCGCCGTTTTCCAGCCGGATGCCGCTCTTGAAAGAAACGTCCTGAGTGGCTTCGAGGTCGCGGCAGATTTCCAGCATCACCAAATGATCCGGGTCGCTGATATCCGCAACGTTCTCTTCGATGAACAGGGCGAATGACTCTTGCGAGTGCATTTCGCCTTCCATCTTGTTCCAGCGGTCGTATTCCTCGCTGTTGCGCAGTTTCAGCGTTGCTGTGTGGGATGCGTGCTGGCGCTGCAAGTCGGTGCTGTTGTCATTGTGCCAGTCCAGGTGCGCACGGATCAGCCCGGCGTCATAGTCCGCGATCAGGATTGATCGGCCATCGCTGAACCGGTTGACGTAGTTGGTCAGGGATTCCCGGTCGTCGAGGATAACGGCCTGGCTGATGTGCTCGGGCAGGCGGTTCGGGTCGGAAATATCCTTGAGGTCGAAACCCTCGGGGATGAAAGCGTGCTGCCGTCCGTCAGCGCCGGTGATTATCCGGTCAGCGGTGTGCGGGCGTTTCAGCGCGCTTCCGGCTTGGAAGCTGACGGGCGGTTCGGACCTAACACGCGCGTAGCTATGCACAAGGCGCTGTGCTCCCTGCCGCCAATCTCCCGGCCTCAGATGCCTGAACCTGTTTCGCGGCTGCCGCATTGGTTTCGCCGCTTCCTGGTTCTGGTAGCTCGCTGAGCTGCCGGAGCCTTTCTCCAACTGAAAGGACTGACTTATGAACTTGACCGGAATTCTGCCGGATCTGACGCCGTTGCTGATACAAGCCCTGGCGCTGGTCCTGTCATCGCTGATTGGCGCTGCAGCTCTGACTGTGCGGAAGCACTTTGGCGTCCAGATTGGCAAGGCGCTGCAGGATGATCTGCACCGCGCCCTGATGAGCGGTATCAAGGCTGCACTGGAAGATGGCAGGGAGGCTGCCACGGACGTTCTGATTGATGAGGCGATCAAACACGCCCTCGAATCCGTGCCTGATGCCTTCAGGGCGCTCAACCCCTCGGTGCCCGTCCTGCAGCGCCTGGCGCGCGGTAAGATTGCCGAGGCCGTGCGGCATGCCCGGGAGTAGAGCTTGCGTACAGGCAGAAAGAGAGGGGCCCCGGCGACCGCCGGGGCCTTCTTTTTTTAGGGCATTTGTTGGATCAGCTGCCGCGATAGTGTGTATTCAGTTCATAAGCACGGCCGGGGTGTGCGCCCGCATCGCCTTGGCCATGTGGTCCATGGTGGAAATGAGGCTGCCGCAGCTATCGACTGGGCTTCGAGCAGCGCAGGCGCGCTGCGTCAAAATGATACGGTTAAGAGCCGGTGTCGCAGCATGAAGGTGCCCATCATCGCCGTAACGTCTGTATTCGATCATTCCGGCGTCCGGGGCAAGTGACCGAAACCAAGGCGAAACGCGGTGCAATTGGTCCATAGTAAAGCCCGGTAATGATCGATCGCTGACCCGGGAAGCCATATCATCAAAAGTTCAAACACTTTGTGTTCAGCCTGACCCGTAACGGCACACTCCTAGAGATTGTGCGTCACCGTCGGTAAGATGATCGCAACAAGCCGTAGTCCATGACGGCAGTTTGTTGCCGTCTTGTGCATCCCTTTTGTTTGCCTTGTTTCTCCAAAAGACACATTCTTTATAAGCCTTTTTACGCTTCGGAGCAGCACAAGAGGAAGCGCAGGCGCAGACCAACTCTGCTGCGGCAACGGTCAAGTGATCGCAGCAATTTGCTACATAAAAATCGTTGTTTTCCGGGCCTAGAAGACACTGCTTATAAAACTCTGCACGCTCTTCGTCTGTGTGTTCCTGTGAGTAAACCGGAAGGCTGGGCGCAGACAGAACCAACGACACCAAAAGCGCTACGTGAATTTTCATCACTATTCCTCCTGTTGTAATCGAAATACTGAGTAGACGCCCAAGTATACCACAAAAACTCGGCGGTTTCTGCACGACTATCGCCAGTGCTGACAGACACCCTCAGCGATCAGTACCGAACCCACATCGCGACCGTCCGACGTCCTGCAAGTTCCGACGTGACGGTCGTAGGACTTCCGGCCGCTTAGGCTGCAGTGCATATTTCCAGCCCGTGACAATTCACTCATCGTCGGAGATAAAGAAGCCTATGCAAACGCAGTGCGGTCTGAAACGGCAGCAAACAGAAGACAATCGGGGATAGGTAGGAATGGCTGTGACCTGCCCCCCGCTGGTCCCTCGTTCATGAGGAGAGTCTGCGGGTTTGGTTTTGGTAATCGTCGGTCTCGGGCTTGGCAAGCGCGGCAGGCGCGGAGCCCTCAAATAGCTCAAGCGCCTGCCGCGCTTGCATTGGCGTTCTGTTCCCCAGCGAAGAATGCGGCCTGACGTTGTTGTAATCGTAGCGCCACAGCGCCAGCTTGCGGCGGGCATCGTCCAGGGTATCGAACAGCTCTTCATTGAGAAGCTCGTCCCGCAGGCTGCCGTTGAATGACTCGATAAAGGCATTCTGCTGCGGTTTTCCGGGGTCGATGTAATGCCAATCCACCCCGTTCCTGTCGGCCCATTTCAGGATTGCCTGGCTGGTGAATTCCGTCCCGTTGTCGCTGACAATGCAAGCGGGTTTTCCGTAGATCCGGACGAGCGCGTCCAGCTCCCGGGCAACGCGCTCTCCTGAAATGCTGGTGTCTGCCGCCAGGCACAGGTTTTCCCGGCAGCAGTCGTCATTCACGGCCAGGATGCGAAACTTCCGCGCCGCGCCGAAGCTGTCTGCCAGGAAATCCAGGGACCAGCGCTGGTTGGGCTGTGTGGCTTCGGGCATCGGCGTTCTCGAGCCCCGGGCGCGTTTGCGGCCCCGCCGCCGTTTCACTGCAAGACCCTCCTCCCGGTAGAGGCGGTAAAGCTTTTTGTGGTTCATGATCATGCCTTTTCGCTCAAGCAGCACGCCGATCCGCCGGTAGCCGAACCGGCGGCGTTTGCCAGCGATCTCCTTCATCTCCTGGCGGATCTCAGGATGGTCCGGCGGGCGTTCGCGCCGGACCGTCTTGGGGTCGACACCGACAAGCCGGCAGGCCCTGCGCTGCGAGATGTCATGATCCCGCATTGCATTGAGCGCTGCCTCTCGCCGCTCTTTCGGTGTCGTCAGCTTTTTCCCAGCAGGTCTTTCAAAACCACGTTGTCGAGCATCGTGTCTGCCAGCAGCCGCTTCAGCTTGGCATTCTCATCTTCCAGCGCTTTCAGCCGCGCCGCCTCCGATACCTCCATGCCGCCATACTTGGACTTCAGCTTGTAAAAGGTCGCCGGGCTCAGCCCATGCCGGCGGCACACCTCCGCCGTCGGCATCCCGGCTTCCTGCTCTTTGATCATCCCGATGATTTGCGCCTCGGTGTAACGGCTCTTACGCATTCGTCTGCTCCTACATAGGTTGGGCAGACTCTACATCATGGTGAGGGATTTCGCGGGGGGCAGGTCACCAGGTCGGTGCGGTAGAGCATTGATGTTACACTAACAGCGAGTGGCTATTTTCCAGTCTCGACAGCAAGGGTGCAGAAATTACCCCGGCCGTCGCCGGGGCCAATATCCTTTCAACCGCTTTACATCCTACTCGCGAGCATGCCGCACGGCCTCGGCGATCTTGCCACGCGCCAGGCGCTGCAGGACGGGCGCCGAGGGGCTAAGCGCCCTGAAGGCATCAGGCACGATTGAGTTCCTTGTCGTACGTATGGGCTAAAGTCTCAGCTAGCAGGCCATAGCGCTGCCTCAATCGGCGGTATCGTGCTTGCCGTAGTGGTCATCATCGCACTATGTGGGCGGCCGTTTGATCTGACCTCTCAAATCTCCCGAGCCAGCCGAACACAGCGGCAACCTTACTTTTTGAACTACACCCTTCAAAAGTAAGATCAAAGGTAAGATTGCGGACGGTGTTACTTTTAGTGTGATCCGCTGCAATCCGAAGGTAATGCGGGTCGAGGGCACGTAATCAATCAATCAGTAATCATTTCACTCCCTATTAGGGTTCAAGTCCCTTCACCCGCACCATTTTTCAGCGAAGTCAATCATGCGGGCGCAAGGCCCGGCTGCGGCGGCTGGCCGGCTTGCCCAGACGGCGGGATAGGTTTTCCTCTTTCGCCGCGCCTGTGCTATACTTCGCCCCGGCAGGACGCTGACAGCGGCCGGTCAAATGTTCATCAGTGCATTGTTGATAAGGGGGATGGCCGTGAAACGTCTTCTGAAAACAACCACCGCGGCGGGGGCTGCACTATGCGTCCTGGCGCAGCCGGGCCTGGCTGAGCTGAAATACGAAAACAAGTCCGGCGGCTATGTCGAAATCTATGGCCAGCTCAACCCCGCCATCATCTCTGTCGACGATGGCGAACAGACCGAAACCAACCTGCTCGACAATGACCTGTCCCGCTCCCGGATCGGCCTGCGGCTGATGCAGCCGTTCGGGGCCAACACCTTCGGCTTCCGGTTCGAGGCCGGTCTGGGCTTCCCGAACTCGACCGAGGTGAACCAGCTCGGCTCCGACTACAGCGGCTGGACCCGGGCGGACCTGCGCCACGTGGACTTCTGGCTGGAAGGTGGCTGGGGTAAGCTGTCGGCCGGGCAGGGCAGCATGTTGGCGGACGGCGCGGCTGAGACGGATCTGTCTTATGTCGGCACCGCGCTCTACTCCTTCAAGGTCGACTCCAATGCTGGGTTCCTGATCCGCGACACAGTGGGGGCGCTCAGCGGGCCGGTCCTGGCGGATGCGTTTGACAATCTCGACGGGTCCAGACGCGGCCGCATCCGTTACGACACGCCGGATTTCAATGGCTTTTCCGCAGGCCTGGCCTGGGGGCAGAACGTCCTCTCTTCATCCGATGAAGCCGACTACTATGATATCGGCGTGTTCTACGGGCAGGAGTTCGGTCCCACCAATTTCGCCGCATCCCTGGCTTATCAGGTGCGCGAAGACGACGGCGATGAGCGGTCCGACGTGATCGGCTCTGCCTCGGTGCTGCTGGACAACGGGATCAGCTTCACCGTTGCGGGCGGCACCCGCGACAATGACGCGGCGGGCGCCAGTGACCCCAGCTATTACTACGCCAAGATCGGCTATGAAAACGAATGGCTGCCCTGGGGCAAGACCGGTCTTGGGGTGCATTACTATGAAGGCGAGGACTTCAATGTGAACGGCTCCAGCTCCAAGGGCTGGGGTGTCGGTGCGGTTCAGAAGGTTGAGAATTTCAATACCGACATATACCTGACTTACCAGGAGTATGATTATGAGGATGCCGCGGCGTCTTACCAGGATGTCTCGACCTGGGTTCTGGGCGCGCGCTGGAAGTTCTGACCTGCAGAGCAAGCTTCGAAACGGAAAAAACGCTCCGGGAACCCGGGGCGTTTTGCAATGGGGGCTGCCCTGAACCCCTGCGGCGGCGGGACCGGCTGGCTGCCGGCTCAGAGTTGCGCAGAAAGCATAGCCGCTTTGCGCCAGGCGGGGCGCCAACGTAACCGTCTTCACATCTCCCGGTTCATGCCAGCGCTACGGTGCAGGTGATTTTTTGCCACGAGCAGATTTTCACACATGCCGCAGCGGTCATCTGACCCGGAATTCATGCCACGCGCGCAGAGGCTCCCTCGGCTGCTGCGCTGGCCTGTGCCGGACAGCGGCCGTAAGCGGCGGAACAGGAGACAGAATATGAAAACCAAGATTGCAGCCCGCGCCGGCGCAGCCTCCCTCGCAGCTGCACTTGCCGCACCGGCATTTGCAGGTCCCACCTATACCAATGACACCGGCGGCAGCTTCCGCTGGTACGGCCAGTTCAACCCCGTCTACCAGTCCTTTGACGACGGCGGGCAGGACTTCAACCGGCTGACCGACAACGCGGCCTCCAACTCGCGCATCGGCTTCTGGCTGGAGCAGGCCTATGGCGAAAACACCCTGCGGTTCAACTTCGAGACCGCCTTCGGCCTCCGCTCGTCGGACGGGGTCAGCCAGCTTTCGACCGGCGACAACATCAGCTGGGACCGCACCAATATCCGCCACGTCGACTTCCAGTTCGACACAGCGCGCTATGGCCGGTTCTCGGCCGGTCAGGGCTCGATGGCAACCGACGGCATCACCGGCGCGGACTTCTCCGGCACCGGCCTCGGCGCCTCGAACGCGGTGGCTGACTCCGCAGGCGGCTATGCCTTCCGCACCGGCGCCGGCGCACTCAGCTCCGTGGAAATCGGCGATGTCTTCACTGACTTCGACGGCAGCCGCCTGGGCCGCGTCCGCTATGACTCGCCGGAGCTGGCGGGGTTCACCTTCTCGACCTCCTGGGGCACCGATGTCCTGAAGGATGCCAACGACCGCGAAAGCTATGACGTGGCGGTGCGGTGGGCCAATGACGACGCCGCGGGCTTTGCCATCGACACCGGCATCGGCGCCTCCTGGACCGAGGAAACCGGCAAGGCCGACGCCCGCGACATCTCCGGCTCCTTTGCGGTTCTGCACAAGGCCACCGGCCTGTCGCTGAACCTCGCCGCGGGCGAGCGCGACATCGCGGGCACCTATGCCTATGCCAAGCTGGGCTATTCGGCGGACCTGATCGCGGCCGGGTCGACCTCCTTCTCGGTCGACTATTATGACGGCTCCGACATGGTCACTGCCGGCGACAGCGCCGAGTCCTGGGGCGTGGCCGCGGTTCAGAAGATCGACGCCTATAATGTCGAAACCTACCTGGCCTACCGCGACTATTCCTATGCCGACACCGGCCCCGCAACCTACCAGGACGCAAACGTCATCCTGGCCGGCGCCCGCTGGAAGTTCTGAACCGCACCTTCCCCGGTTTCAGAACGGCAGACACGCCCCCATTGCGGGGCGTGTTTTTCGTTACGGCACCCCGGAAATGCGCGGGATTGATCAGGAAAGGGGCAATCCCCCTTGCGCCGCCGCGCCGGGGGAAATAGAAGACCGCAAATTGTCTGGGGGCACCTCGCACAGGGGCCCCGAATCTCTATGGGGAATAGGATGCAGGTCACCGAGACGCTGAACGAAGGTCTGAAACGCGGCTACGCCATCACCGTCACCGCCGCCGAGCTGGACGAGAAGGTCAACGAAAAGCTGGTCGAAGCTCAGCCGGAAATCGAAATGAAGGGTTTCCGCAAGGGCAAGGTGCCGATGGCGCTGCTGAAAAAGCAGTTCGGCCAGCGCCTGATGGGCGAAGCGATGCAGGAATCCATCGACGGCGCCATGAACAAGCATTTCGAGGACAGCGGCGACCGTCCGGCGCTGCAGCCCGAAGTCAAGATGACCAACGAAGACTGGAAAGAAGGCGACGACGTCAACGTCGAGATGTCCTACGAGGCACTGCCGGAAATCCCCGAGGTCGACTTCTCCGGCGTTGAGCTGGAAAAGCTGGTTGTGAAGGCTGAAGACGAAGCCGTCAGCGAAGCGCTGGCCAACCTGGCCGAAACCGCCAAGGAATTCGAAGCCCGCGAAGAGGGCGCAGCAGCCGAAGACGGCGACCAGGTCGTGATCGACTTCGTCGGCAAGATCGACGGCGAAGCCTTCGAGGGCGGCGCAGGCGACGACTACCCGCTGGTGCTGGGCTCCAACTCCTTCATCCCCGGCTTCGAAGAGCAGCTGGTCGGCACCAAAGCCGGTGAAGAAAAAGATGTGACCGTGTCCTTCCCCGAGGAATACGGCGCAGAGCACCTGGCTGGCAAAGAGGCCGTGTTCACCTGCACCGTGAAAGAGGTGAAGGCTCCGAAAGCGGCTGAGATCAACGACGAGCTGGCCAAGAAATTCGGCTCTGACGACCTGGACGCGCTCAAGGGCCAGATCGCTGAGCGCCTGGAAGCCGAATACGCCGGTGCCGCCCGCGCGGTGCTGAAGCGCGCGCTGCTGGACAAGCTGGATGCGCTGGTCTCCTTCGACCTGCCGCCGTCGCTGGTCGACGCCGAAGCCAAGCAGATCGCGCATCAGCTGTGGCACGAGGACAACCCAGAAGTGCACGATCACAACCACGGTGAGATCGAGCCGACCGAAGAGCACGTCAAGCTGGCAGAGCGCCGCGTGCGTCTGGGCCTGCTGCTGGCCGAGCTGGGCCAGAAAGCCGAGGTCGAAGTGACCGACGCCGAGATGACCCAGGCGATCATGAGCCAGGCCCGCCAGTACCCGGGCCAGGAGCGTCAGTTCTTCGAATTCATCCAGCAGAACGCCCAGATGCAGCAGCAGCTGCGCGCGCCGATCTTCGAAGACAAGGTTGTCGACCACATCGTCGGCCAGGCCAAAGTCGAGGAGAAAGAAGTCTCCAAAGACGAGCTGGAAAAGGCGGTTGAGGCGCTGGAAGAGGAGTAATTCTCTCCTTCCTGCAAGATCACGGAAAGGCCGCCCCCGGGGCGGCCTTTTTCCTGCGCGGCCCGGTCACAGAACCGCCCGCTCCTGCAGCCACAGCAGCGACGGGTAGGCCGCCAGCCAGATCCAGAAGAACCGGTTCAGCCCGAACAGGCAGGCATTGGCAAGGTGGAACAGCGCCGCGGTGAACAGCGCCAGCACCAGCGCCTCGCGGCTGAACAGCGCCAGCGGAAACAGCACCTCGAACAGCATCACCGCCCAGCCCATCGCCCACAGCAGCCGCGGGCGGTCCGCCAGGCGGCGCAATCCTTCGCTGACCGGATAGGCCGAGAAGCGGAACACATCCTGCAGCGCCCGCCCGGACCGCCATTCGGGGTTCACGATCTTCACCTGGCCGGAGATGAAGTAGCAGATCACCAGCTGCCCGGCGAGATAGGCAAAGACGTATTCCTGCCATTGCTCCGACGGCAGCCAGCGGGCCGCGGTCAGGCAGCAGAGGATCAAGAGGCTCATCTTGTCGCTGCCGCCATTGTAGGGGCCTTGAAACCGCTGCAGCAGCAAAAGCCCCACGATCACCAGTCCCAGCAGGACCCAGGGCGTGGCGATCCCGAACAGCAGCAGCCCGGTCAGCAGCAGGCGGGGGCCGTGCAGGATCTGCTCATCCCGGAAGCCTGCCATATGCTCGGCGCTTTGCTGCAGAAAGGCGAGCGCCAGCAGCACCTCGGTTGCGCGCAGGGCCAGCTCCAGGCTCATGCGGCGGCCCGTGCGGCCCGTGCCGATTGAGCGGAGAGGGCGGCCATCAGATACGGCTCGGACTGATAGGTGACGGCTTTGATCAGTTGGCCGTCCTCCGCCCGGTCCAGAAAAACCAGGCGGAACTGCAGGTACGGCTGCAGCGCGCCGGGAGGCTGCCCGCGCCGCAGATCGGCCGCGATCCGGCGCAGGATTTCCTGGCGGCTGTGTTCGGTCGGCGCCAGCGTCAGCCGCTCGGCGCAACTGACCAGAAACAGGCTTTCGTTCCAGCGCGCATTCCACAGCATCCGCCCGGCCACGGCCTGCGGGCTGAGCCGCTGCGGGCGCGGCCGGAATTCCTGCCAGGGCGCGAGCGCAGCGGACGGACTGGCCAGCAGGCGCCATTCCACCCGAGGCGACGGGTCCACCGACTTGAAGAAGCGCCAGGACGGCATCAGCGCAGGCAGCAGCAGTTTGAACAGGGTCAGCATGGCGCCAGTAAAGCGGGCGCCGGTTAGAATTTTGCTAAAGCCCCGCCAGATGCGCAGCGCGGCACTCCCGCCCGTCCTTGGCGCTTTCCTGCGGAAAGCCCGGCGTCCCGTTGGGCCGGGCAGCGCCCCCTTGGGGCGCTGCGGATGCGGATCCGGCGGGTGTCAGCCTCCAGGCCGCAGGCCGGTTTCCACCAGCATGCCGCGGCGCTTGGCCTCGTAATAATAACCGCGCGAGTAATGCTTTACCGCCATGTCCTGGCTGCCGTCAGCCAGAAGCCAGGCGCCGCGCAGGTACTTTACGGAAAATTGCAGGTTGGTGTCGGCATCCAGCAGTTCCTGAGGCTCGCCTTTGAAGCCCATCGACCGCGCTGTCGCGGGAAGGATCTGCAGCAGCCCGTAGTAGGGGCGGTTCACCGCCTTGGGCCTGTGGGTGCTTTCGCGGACCGCCAGCCTGTGCACAAGGCTGCGCGGCACCTCGTAGTGATCTGCCCAATAGTTGATCTTCTGGCGCAGATCCGGGGTTTCATTGGGGTAGAGCGGCGGGGCGGCTCTGGACACCTCCGGCGGGGAGGCGGTGCTGGCGCAGGCAGACAGCACTGCAGCCGCAAAAAACAAGATCAAAGGGGTCCGGCGCGTCATGCGGCCTCCGAAAGCGGTTTCTCACGCCGGGCAGATTACCCGCCTCGGCGCGCGCTGCAATCCTGCCCGTGCCACCGGGGCCGCCAGCGGCGGGGAACCGCCAAACCGGCAGGGGGATTCCGCCTGAGCGGGGCTGTTCTGAGAGGGGCAGGCGGGTTCTTCAAAGTTTAAACATTAGACATTTGTTAAATATGCCCACCCACTACATATTGGGGATGCGCATTGAGGCAACACGACCCTCAGGCAGATCGCCCCTCACGCCTGTGGGGCATCTGACCAAATCGGGCAGACGGGGCCGCGGCTGTTTCCCAATTTTCCGCGGTCCCAACAACCCCCTGGCCGGGCGCCGGCCAGACTGTCTTTCAGAGCTGGAATTCGGGGCACGTCCGGGGCGCAGCACGGCGCGCGGACGGCTGCGCCGGGCGCCTCCGGCAGCGGGGCTTTCGGCGGAGTCTGGCCAGGCATAAAATTGACGTTGCACAGCCTGTCCCGCGGGCGCTGCCCGCCGTTTCAGCCCGCCATATCAGCCCGCCATATCAGCCAGCCGTGTCAGCCAGCCGTGCGGCCTGGCTTGTCCGGCGTCCCGAACAGGCTGCGGTCCGGTGCAATCAGGCCCTTGGGCACGATATCGGCAATCGCTTCGGTTCTGAAGTCCGGCCGGTCGAACCGGTGGCCGCGCAACAGCCGAAACAGCAGCCGCCGGCGCAGCGCCAGTTCCTCACGCTCCAGTTCGTTATCCAAGGCAAACCCCTCCCTTCTGCTCCCGCTGCCATGCTGGCAAGGAACGGCAAACGGAAGGTTTATGGCGGACGCGCATGTTCTTAAAACTTAGGCCGGCTTTTAGCGTTGGCCGCCGCAAACTGAAAAAGGCCGCCCAAAAGGCGGCCTTTCCCATGTCTCAGCTGACCCGAAGGGATCAGTTGGTTTCCTCGTCGCCAGCGGCTTCGATTGCCGGGCCTTCGTCGTCGTCGGAGGCTGCGGAGCCGATATCGTCGAACAGC
Organism: Leisingera aquaemixtae; assembly: GCF_006740765.1. GTDB lineage: Bacteria > Pseudomonadota > Alphaproteobacteria > Rhodobacterales > Rhodobacteraceae > Leisingera > Leisingera aquaemixtae. The sequence goes on along the minus strand of NZ_CP041159.1, from coordinate 1,624,067 downwards.
TCGGAGATCTCGAATTCAGCAGCGGCTTCCTCTTCGGCGGCCAGCTCCTGGATCGATTTGCCCGATGCCTGCAGTTCGGCTTCTTCTGCCGAACGCGCAACGTTCAGTTTGATGGTGGCTTCGACTTCCGGGTGCAGCTTGACGGAGACCGAGTGCAGGCCGAGGTCCTTGATCGGAGCGATCAGGGCGACCTGTTTCTTGTCGACCGAGAAACCGGCTTCGGTTGCAGCTTCAGCCGCGTCGCGCGGGGTGACGGAGCCGTACAGCGCGCCCGCGTCCGATGCGGAGCGAATCACAATGAACTGCTGGCCGTCCAGCTTCGCAGCCAGAGCCTCGGCTTCTTTCTTGGTCTCCAGGTTGCGCGCTTCCAGCTGCGCTTTCTGGGCTTCGAAAGAAGCGATGTTGGCCTCGGAGGCGGTTTTTGCCTTGCCCTGCGGCAGCAGGAAGTTCCGGGCGAAGCCGGGCTTCACGTCAACGACGTCGCCCATCTGGCCCAGTTTTGCAACGCGCTCAAGAAGGATAACTTGCATCTGCTTATCTCCTTACTTCACGGCGTAGGGCAGCAGGGCGAGGAAGCGGGCGCGCTTGATAGCACGGGCCAGCTCACGCTGCTTCTTGGCCGAAACGGCGGTGATGCGCGAAGGAACGATCTTGCCGCGCTCAGAGATGTAGCGCTGCAGCAGACGGGTGTCCTTGTAGTCGATCTTCGGCGCGTTGTCGCCCGAGAACGGGCAAACCTTGCGGCGGCGGAAAAACGGTTTGGCTGCCATGATTTAGCGTCCTTTTCTCAAGCGTTGATCAGCGGCGCTCACGGCGTTCGCCGCGTTCGTCGCGCTTCTGCATCTGGACCGAAGGGCCCTCGGCGTGCTCGTCGACCTTGATGGTCAGGACGCGCATCACGTCATCATGCAGACGCATCAGGCGCTCCATTTCCTGCACGGCAGACGCGGGCGCGTCGGTGCGCAGGAAGGCATAGTGGCCCTTGCGGTTCTTGTTGATCTTGTAGGCCATGGTCTTGACGCCCCAGTACTCCTGGTCGACCAGCTTGCCGCCGTTGTCGGACAGAACAGCACCGAAGTGTTCGATGAGGCCTTCTGCTTGCGAGTTGGACAGGTCCTGACGCGCAATCATGACATGCTCATAGAGTGGCATGCGAACTCCTGTTTGTGTCTAGGCGCATTTCATAGACCGGGCATCACATGCTTCCACTGCCTGGTCACGAGAGGCTGCGCGGATCGAAAGTGTCGCGGAAGCAGGGCCTCCTATACAGGCTGAGGCGCAAAGAGCAAGGCAAAAACCGGCGCGGTCCAGGGGCCGCAGCGGGCCGCCGCTGCAAAACCGCAGGCACGCCCCATTGCTGCCCCAATGCCGGGCCGGAATGTTTAACGAAATCTTAACGCAAACGGCGCGCCTGAACGCAAGAGCGGTTCCGCGCGGGCAGGGCAGCTTTGGAAAGGGCAGTCAGATGGCAGTAACAGATCATACCCCGGCGATGGCCTCCGGCGCCGCGGCGTTTGGTGCTGCGGCCAGGGCGATGCCGCTCAGCCTGCGGCTGGAGGTAAACTGGAACCTGCGGCTGATCCTGCTGCGGCTGCTGGGGGCGGCGATGATCCTTGGCTCCACTGGGCTGTGGCTGGTGCCCGGGGCCGGCGCCGATCCGGAGATGAACCTGATCCGGATGGGGGTGTCGGTGGCCTTCCTGCTGGCCGGGCTGGTGCTGATGACCGCGCAGGGGCCCGGCCGCCGGTCCGAGGCCTGTTTCGATCCGGTCCGCCGCGAGCTGCGCCTGCTGCAGCGGGACGGGCAGGGCCGCCCGGCCACGGTGCTGCGCCGCAGCTACGAAAGCCTCGGCGCGGTCCGGCTGACCGCCGCATCGGTGCAGTTGTACGAGGCCGGCGGCACCCTGCTGATCGAGCTGCCGCTCCAGTCTTCCGCGATGCGCAGCCAGCTGCGCGACCAGTTCAGCGGCGCGGTGCGGATCCTGACCTGAGCGCCCATCACTTTTGCGCGAGACAGGCCCGGCTGCACAACAGCCGGGTTTTGTGTTCGCCCGCTCACAGATACTGTTGGTTTTTGCCGGCTTCCTTTTCGGGAGCCATTCGCCGCATCTGTTGCACAAGATTAATTCAGACGGAGCCTTTCCCATGAAGAAGACCCTGCTTGCCGCCGCCCTGGCCGCTGCCGCTGCAACCGGCGTTGCCGCCGCCCCCGAGAAATACGTTCTGGATCCCGGCCACAGCCAGATCCTGTTCGACTACAACCACCTGGGTTATTCGACCACCTACGGGCTGTTCGCCGGTTTTGAGGGCGAGATCATGTTCGATCAGGAAGACCCGGCCAACTCCTCCGTCTCCGTTTCCATGCCGCTCAGCAGCATGTTCACCGGCTGGCAGGCGCGCTTCGATCACTTCATGACCAAGGATTTCTTCGACGCCACCGAAGATGAAACCATCAGCTTCACCTCCACCGGCATCGAAGTGACCGGCGAGGAAACCGCCAAGATCACCGGCGATCTGACCCTGAACGGCGTGACCAAATCCGTGGTGCTGGATGCCAAGCTGAACCAGAAAGGCGAGCATCCGATGGCCAAGAAGCCTTGGGCCGGCTTCGACGCCACCACCCAGGTCCTGCGCTCCGACTACAACCTCGGCCAGTTCGCCCCCTTCGTGAGCGACGAGGTCAACATCAAGATCTCGGTCGAGGCGATGAAGGCCGACAGCTGACCCGGCAAAGGTCTCCGCGAAATTGCAGCCGCCGGCTCCCTTGGGGCCGGCGGTTTTCCTTTGGCCGCCTGCTCCCGCCTCCCCAAACCGTGACCTAAGTTCACTGGCGTTTCCGCCTCCGAAGGCGCACACTTATGCTGGCCCCTCCGGCCACTTCGGAAAGGAGGCACCCATGTCCCGCTTAGGCTTTCTCGCTTCAGCCGGTGCGGCATTGGCCCTCGCAGCCAGCCTGGCGTTTACCGCGCCCGCCGCCGCCCATGATTCAGGCCGCGACGCGGCCCGCGCCCTTGCCGGGCTGATTGCCCTCGGCGTCATTGTCCACAGCCTGGATAAAGACCGGGACCGCCACCGCGGCCGCGCCTATTACCACCAGCCGAAAAAACATTACGGCTACTACGGCCCACGGCGCCACTACGCCGGACGCGACCGGCACCATTACCGCCGCCACGGCGGCCACCGGCACCACAGCCGCCATGGCGGCTACTACTGGCACAGGCACTGAAGCCGCGGCCAGGCGCCAGGACGAGCGCCGCCGCACAAGGCATGATCCTGCAGGCAGAAAAAGCCCCGGCACGCTTGCCGGGGCTTTCAAGGATTAGAAGGGCTGGCGGAAGCCGCCCCCCCGACGCCGGTTATTCCGCCCGCTTGGCTTCCAGCTCCACCGCCACATCAACGGCAAACCCCAGCGAGCTTTCGTCCGGCAGGCTTTTGCCGATGCCGAAATCCAGCCGGTTCAGGGTCAGCCCGCCGGTCATCTTCGCGCTGTCCCCCTCCAGCGCCAGATCGAATGGCAGGGTGACCGGCACTGTCTGATCCTTGATCGTCAGCGTTCCCGTTGCCTGATAGCCCTCCGCCAGCTTCTCGATCTCCGCCTTGAACAGGGCCGCGGGGAAAGCGGCGCTGTCGAAATAATCCGCGCCCATGGCCTGCTGTGTTACCGTGCCCAGCTGCAGCGACGGGATGGCGACAGTCACCTCCACATCCCCGGCCGGACCCGGCGCCGCCGGCTCCTCGAAGTTGATCACGGCGGACCATTCGCCAAAGCTGCCGGCGACCGCGCCGCCCATCTGGGTCACGGTAATCCCCAGGGTGCCCGATTGCACAACCCAGCCGCTTTCCGCCCCGGCGTCCGGGTCCGCGGCCACGACGGGGGCGGCGGTGCCGGTTTCAACCGCCTGCTTGCCGCCAAAAAGGCCCAGCGCCGCGCCGCCGCCCAGCACGCCGCCCCAGACCAGCAGCGCCGCCAGCAGCGGCAGCAGGCTGTGGCTCTGGGCGGGCGGCTGCGGCAGGCTGGCGTGGCCCGGCAGCATCCGCCGCAGGGTGGCGTCGCGGTCGATCACATGATGCTTCAGCGCGCCGGCAATATGCAGGCCCAGCGCGCCCGCCAGGGTCCAGACCAGCACCCAGTGCACACCGCCAAAGACCCCCGCCACCGCGTCGGACTTCGGCACAAACGGCAGGCTCTGCCCGAACGGCCACCAGATCGGCGCAAAGCCGGTGGTGGCGGCGTGATGGATCCAGCCGCTCAGCGGCACCGCCACCAGCGAGCCGTAGAGCAGCCAATGCACCATCTCCGCCGCCAGCGCCTCCGCCTTGCGGTCCGGGTGCAGCAGGCCGGGTTTCGGCTGGCTCAGCGCCCAGAGGATGCGCAGAAGCGCGGTAAAGAACACCGCCACGCCGATGGTCTTGTGCAGCGAGAACAACAGCGTGGCGCGCTCGATCACCGCCTGGCTGCCATCAAACCCCGGGCTTTGTATCTGATGCGCCAGCTCATTGGCGAAATACCCCAGCGGAAAGGCGGAGAAGATCAGCAGCGCGGTCAGCCAGTGAAAGGTCTTGGCAACGCTGCCATAGCTTTGGAAGGTGTTTTGGCCGGGCATGGCGCTTCGGGTCCTTTTCAAGTCGCGGTCTGCCCTCAAGGTAGCAACACCGCCGCCCCGCGCAACATCCGCGCCCCCTACATCCGTGCACAGGCGCGGTGCGCAGGCTGCAGCTTTGCTTGTGCGTTGCGTCAAGGGCCGTTACATCAGGCCAAACGCTAAAACAGACGAGGTCTTCAATGACGATCGCATTCGTGTTCCCCGGCCAGGGCGCCCAGACCATCGGTATGGGCAAGGCGCTTGCCGATGCCTATCCGGCAGCCAAGGCCATCTTTGACGAGGTCGATGAGGCGCTGGGGGAAAGCCTGAGCCAACTGATCTGGGCGGGCGATATCGAAACCCTGACCCTGACCCAGAACGCCCAGCCGGCGCTGATGGCCACCTCGATGGCTGCCATGCGGGCGCTGGAGGCCGAAGGCGTGACGATTGACAAAGCCGCCTTTGTGGCCGGGCATTCTCTGGGCGAATACTCGGCGCTGGCGGCCGCCGGTGCGGTCTCGGTGACCGACACCGCCCGCCTGCTGCGCACCCGCGGCCAGGCCATGCAAAGCGCCGTGCCGGTGGGCGAGGGCGCGATGGCCGCGATCCTGGGCCTCGACCTTGACGCCGTGCGCGCTGTGGCCGAGGAAGCTGCGCAGGGCGAGGTCTGCCAGGCCGCCAACGACAACGACCCCACCCAAGTGGTGGTCTCCGGTGCCAAAGCCGCAGTCGAGCGTGCGGCGGAAATTGCCAAGGAGAAGGGCGCCAAGCGCGCGGTGATGCTGCCGGTGTCCGCCCCCTTCCACTGCGCCCTGATGCAGCCTGCTGCCGATGCCATGGCCGAGGCGCTGGCGGGTGTCGAAATCAAATCCCCCGCGGTGCCGCTGATTGCCAACGTGCGCGCCGACGCCGTCACCAGCCCGGACGAAATCCGTGCACTGCTGGTGGAGCAGGTGACCGGCTCCGTGCGCTGGCGCGAAAGCGTGCAGGCGATGGCCGCCAAGGGCGTCACCGAATTCTGGGAGATCGGCGCGGGCAAGGCGCTGTCGGGCATGATCCGCAAAATCGACCGCAATCTGTCCTGCCGCCAGGTCGGCACCCCCGAGGACGCCAAGGCCGCGGCTGAAGCATAAAGAGATTTTCCGGCGCCCGCCCCGCGCGGCCCGGATCCGAAAGTGAAGGAAACGACATGTTTGATCTGACTGGCAAGAATGCCCTCGTCACCGGCGCCTCCGGCGGCATCGGCGGCGACATCGCCCGCGCGCTGCACGCGGCAGGCGCCACTGTGGCGCTGTCGGGCACCCGCGAGGAGCCGCTCAAGGCGCTGGCCGAGGAGCTGGGCGAGCGCGTCCATGTGCTGCCCTGCAACCTCTCCGACGCCGAAGCAGTCGAGGCGCTGCCGAAGCAGGCGGCCGAGGCGATGGGCTCCGTCGACATCCTGGTCAACAACGCTGGCATCACCCGCGACAACCTGTTCATGCGGATGAAGGACGAGGAATGGGACTCCGTCCTGAACGTGAACCTCACCTCCACCATGCGGCTGTGCCGCGGCGTGCTGCGCGGCATGATGAAGGCGCGCTGGGGCCGTATCATCAACATCTCCTCGGTGGTGGGCGCCACCGGCAACCCGGGCCAGGGCAACTATGCCGCCTCCAAGGCCGGCATGGTCGGCATGTCCAAATCGCTGGCTTATGAGGTCGCCAACCGCGGCATCACCGTCAACGCGGTGGCGCCGGGCTTCATCGCCACCGCGATGACCGACAAGCTCAACGACAGCCAGAAGGATGCGATTCTGAGCCAGATCCCGGCCGGCCGCATGGGGGAATCGAAGGAAATCGCCTCCGCGGTTCTGTATCTGGCCAGCCAGGAAGCCGGCTATGTCACCGGCACAACGCTGCATGTGAATGGCGGCATGGCGATGATCTGAGCGGGTGCAGTGCCGGGCCCTGCAGCCGGACTGCAGGGCTTTTTCCCGCCTGTTTTGCCCCGCGTCCGGCCGCGGCGGCCCGGCACCCCGGCCCGCCGCCGCCGTCAAGCGGTTGAAAAGAGGCGGAATTGCAAAAAACTCCGCAAACCGGCTTGCAACCACTTGATTGCGGGGCCATCTGCACGGCTTGATACCCGCAGGGTGCGGGCCGCAGCACAGTTTGTTACCAAGCGAAACCGTTTGCCTTGGCCGCGGTCTATGCTATAGGCGGCCCATATCCGCAGGTATTTCCTAAGGGAAACGCCGCACTGTCCCCGTCCCGCGGGGATCACACCGCCCGCTCCGGGCAATAACCACGCCGCCCGCACGGGCAAGGGCAGAACCGGGCAGAGTGCCCTGAAATACGAGGAAGAGACATGAGCGACGTCGCAGATCGCGTTAAAAAGATCGTTGTTGAGCACCTGGGTGTTGAAGAGGACAAGGTCACCGAAAACGCCTCCTTCATCGACGATCTGGGCGCAGACAGCCTGGACACCGTGGAACTGGTGATGGCGTTTGAAGAAGAGTTCGGCATCGAGATCCCGGACGACGCAGCCGAAACCATCCAAACCTTCGGCGACGCGGTCAAGTTCATCTCCGAAGCGTCCTGATAGACGCGTCCGGATGACCGGATTAAAAACGGCGCTCTCCCCTGCGGAGGGCGCCGTTTTCTTTTGCCCGCCTGGGACCGCGGCGGCGGCGGCCGAATCTGCGCCTGCGGCGATCCGGCCTGGTGCTTGTTTGCGCTACCAGCCGGCCCGGCGCGGGTGCCGCAATTGTTCCACAATGGGTCAGGATACGGCGTATCGCAGGGGGCGATCCGTGCTAATATTTCCGCGACAGGCAGAGCACAGAGGAGACTGGCACTATGATGATATACCCCACGATGGAGATTCAGAACGGCCGCTGCGTGAGCCTCGAAAAAGGCCGCCTCGACGAGCCGCAGATCTGGCACGTGGATCCGGTGGAAACCGCCAAGGGGTTTGCCGCCGCAGGCGCGGAATGGATGCATCTGACCGATTTCAGTGCCATTGAGGGCGACTACAGCAACGAGGCGCTGATCCTTGATATCATCCGCGGCGCCGGCGTTCCTGTCCAGCTGGGCGGCGGCATGCGCTCGCGCGAGCAGGTGGAGAGCTGGATCGACAAGGGCGCCGGGCGCATCGTGATCGGCACCCTTGCGGCGCGCGACCCGCATCTGGTGCGCGAACTGGCGGAACACCACCCGGACCAGATCGTGCTGGCGGTCGATATCTGGCAGGGCCAGGTGATGACCGACGGCTGGCGCAAATCCGGCGCCTTCACCCCAGAGGCCTATCTGGAGGCCTTTGCGGGCGCACCGTTTGCCGGCATCATCATCACCGACATCGATTCCGACGTCGCTGATACCGAGGCGCAGATGGGGCTGATATCGCATCTGGCGTCCACCGTGAAACTGCCGGTGATCGCCAACGGCGTGGTGCGCAATTCCGATGATGTCTCGCGGCTGAAGTACATTCCCAACATCGCCGGCGCCATGGTGGGCCGGGCGCTGTTCCGCAAGACGCTGTCGGTTGAGGAAGCGCTGGCCGTTGCCCGGCCCGAACCGGAACCTGTGGCGGAATTCCAGTAACGCCATTTGCAGCCGGCCTGCGGTCTGCAAAAGCAGGCTGCAGGCCGCGCCCGGCCGGGCGGCGTCAGGCCGGGCTGACCGCGGCTTGCGGCTCAACGGTCTGCGCCGCATTGCGTTTGCGAAGCCTTTTCAGCTCCGCCCGGGCCAGCCGGCTGCTGAACTTTATACCGACATAGTCGTGGTCCTGCCGGATGGTCTGTGCCTCGATCGGCGGCAGGCCGGTCACACTGGCCGTCACATCCCCCTTGATCAGCGGAACAGGCTGGCCGTCCTCCAGCCCGACACGCACCTTGGCGCCCAGGCGGCTGATGTCCACAATCCGCGCCTCAAAGCGGTGATCGCCGCACTCCAGGAAGCAGGGCAGCGCGCAAGGGTGGCGGCGGGACAGCCGCAGCCGCCGCCGGGCCAGGCGCTGCGCCAGGACCCCGGCCGCCGCGCCGAGAATCAGGGTCAGCAGCGAACCGGTGATGACCGCCTCCTGCGGCAGCTGCTTCAGCTGGCCAAGCCCGCTCAGCGCGCCGCCGGCACTGTCCTCAGGGGGAGCGTAGTTGCAGGGCAGGGGCAGGATGCGCGCGCTGTAGCTTTGCAGCCGGGCGTCTGTGCCAAGGCGCTTTGCCTCCGCCTCCGCCTTGCCGGGCCCGTGCCTGCGGTGGATTTCCAGCAGGCCCTTGTGGCGGGTGATCAGATCCAGCGTGGAGCGCTCAAAGTTCTGCAGCCCGGCCCGCCGCAGCCGGATGCGCAGGTCCACCTGGGGATGGTCGCTCAGCCAGTGATGCAGTCTGCGCGCCTCGCCGGTGTCGGTGCCGGCATTCAGCATGTCGTGGAATTTGCGCATCTGGTACTGCATCAGCACAAGATCCGACAGCAGCATGCAGGTCGCGCGGGAGGAGGACGGAGCCGCGGCGGCGGCAGGGCTGCCCGCAGCAAGCGCCAGGGCGGCGGCGGCTGAAAGAACGAGAGACTTGGACACCATTCAAGGGACTCGCGTAACTGTGCAACAATCTCCCTTGGGTTTAGCTTTGACGTCTTAACGCCCGGCAAGCGGACGCAGCAATTTTCCGTTAAAACTGCGCAGCGGCTGCCAGGCCAGGCGGGGCAGGTGCCGCCAGCGCAGCGCGCGGGCCGCCCTGGTGCTGCAAGGCGGCCTGGCGGTTCACATTGGTCTCAAGGGGGCGTGTGCAGCCGGGCTGGGCGCTCCGGGCGCAGGCCGCAGCGCCGGCATAGGGCTGCGGCCGTTAAATCCCCAGGCCGGGCGGCATCCGCGCCGCCCGCGGGGGGCCGTCTTCATCCTCCATCGGGAAGGCTTCCAGCAGGCGGTGCAGCTGCAGGAAGTTGAAGTCCCGGGCGAACTGCACCCCGAAATAATCCGCCGTCTGCCACCGCACGCTGGCGTCCAGGGTGTAGCCGCCGAACGTGAGGGTGACCCGCGCCGGGATTTCACAGGGGGCGTCGGGGCGCACCTTGGCACCGGCCCGGCTGAGGTCGACCAGATGGGCCGGCACTGTGCGGCCGCCGGCCTGCAGCACGCAGGGCACCGAGCAGGGGTAGCGCTTGGTGCGGCGGATCCTGCGGATGCCGATGCGGTCCAGGAAATACAGCACGCTGCCGCCCAGCACCAGAAAGGACACCCAAGCAATCGCGGCATTGATGATCTGCTGGCGCTGGCGCGCGTCCGCTGCATTGACCGCCACCAGCTTGCTGCCGTGCCCGTCATCCTTGACCTGGTCGCAGGGCAGGGCCTCAACCCGGGTGCCGAACTCCGCCGCCAGTTCCCTGATGCCCATGTGGCGGGCGCTTTCCAGCGCCGCGGCGCGGCCCTGGGTGTCGAGAATCTGCAGCAGCACCGTCTGCCGCTTCAGCAGCTCCATCGCGCCGGGCTCGACGGATTGGATCCCCACCGCCCGCATCCGCTGCCGCAGCGGCGCCGGCGGATTTGTGCTGATCCAGCTGCGCAGATGCTGCACGCTGTAAGCGCCCTCGCCGGTGCGCAGATATGACAGAAACCCCTTGGTGGCCCGGTGCAGATCCGACAGGTCGCGGTGCACGGCACAGCCGGCACTTGCATGCCCGGGGAGCAGGCCGATCACCAGCAGGGTTGCAGCTATGGAGAGCCATTGGCGCATAGCAGGGTCGTTCCTCAAATCCTTCCAGAACAGAAGAATGCCGCAAAGAAGCGAATGTGCGGTTAACGCCGCGGCCGCCCCGGGCGAAAACCTGTGCGGCGTCATATGCCAGGGCGCGCACCGCCGCGCGGCACAGCAGCCAGGCGCAAACAGGCAGAGAAATAAGGGAGATCGCGTTTCAGCCGCATCGCCATGGCCCGCCCGTTTTGGAACAGGCGGCGGCAAGCGCCGGAAAAAAATGCGGGCTGGAGACAAAATGGCCCAGAGCTCCAGCCCGCTTTGGCAATCCTTGAGGACGGATGCCGAGTTTCTCGATTTGATAAACTCAACCTACGCCAGAGTCGTTAACCAAAAGTTCCCGCATTGTGAAATTATTGTAACAGCCCGTTTTTTGTCTCGTCCCGGCTGCTGCCAGCCCGCTCTTGCACCTGCCGGTCATTCCAAGCTATTTGAACGGACGGATTGCCGAGGCAAAGGAGAGCAAGGAATGCGTCGAGTAGTTGTCACCGGACTGGGCCTGGTTACCCCTCTGGCCAGCGGAGTCGAGGAAAGCTGGACCCGGTTGCTGGACGGCCAGTCGGGCGCGGGCCCCATCACCCAGTTTGACGCAGAGGCAAGCGGCGTGACCACGACCTATGCCTGTGAGGTTCCGCGCGGCGACGGCAGCGGCGGCACCTTCAACCCGGACGACTGGGTTGCCAAGAAAGACCAGAAGAAGATTGATGACTTCATCCTCTATGGCATCGCTGCCGCCGACATGGCCGTGCGCGACGCCGGCTGGACGCCCGAGGATGAGGAAAGCCGCCTGCGCACCGGCGTGATGATCGGCTCCGGCATCGGCGGGCTGTCGTCGATTGCCGACACCGCCGTGATGATCAAGGAGAAAGGCCCCCGCCGGGTGTCGCCGTTCTTTATCCCCGGCGCGCTGATCAACCTGATCTCCGGCCAGGTGTCGATCCGTTTCGGCTTCAAGGGCCCGAACCACTCCGTCGTGACCGCCTGTTCGACCGGCGCCCACGCCATTGGCGACGCGGCCCGGCTGATCAGATCCGGCGACGCCGACGTGATGGTCGCGGGCGGCGCCGAAGCGGCGATCTGCGAGATCGGCATCGCGGGCTTCAACGCCTGCAAGGCGCTGTCGACCAAATACGCCGACGACCCCAAGAAAGCCTCGCGCCCCTATGACAGCGACCGCGACGGCTTTGTGATGGGCGAGGGCGCCGGCATCGTGGTGCTGGAAGACTACGAGCACGCCAAGGCCCGCGGCGCCAAGATCTATGCCGAGGTGCTGGGTTACGGCCTGTCGGGCGACGCCTATCACATCACCGCCCCCTCCGAGGATGGCGAGGGCGGCGAACGCTCGATGCGTGCGGCGCTGAAGAACGCGGGCCTGGAGCCGTCGGCCATCGACTATATCAACGCCCACGGCACCTCGACCATGGCCGACACCATCGAACTGGGCGCGGTGGAGCGGCTGCTGGGCAACCACGCCGCCAATGTCACCATGTCCTCGACCAAATCCGCCACCGGCCACCTCTTGGGCGCGGCCGGCGCGATCGAGGCGATCTTCTCGATCCTGGCAATCCGCGACCAAGTCGCCCCGCCGACCATCAACCTCGACAACCCCGCCGTGGAAACCCCGGTCGACCTGGCCCCCAACGCCAAGCGCGAGCGCGAGATCAAGGTGGCGCTGTCGAACTCCTTCGGCTTTGGCGGCACCAACGCCTCGGTGATCTTCGGGAAACCTGACTGATGTGGCGCAGCCTCGCCTCTAACATGCTGACGGTCCTGATCGCCGCCCTGTTCCTCTTGGGCGGCCTCATCCTGTGGGGCAAGTCGCAGTACACGGCTGAAGGCCCGCTGGACACCGCCATCTGCCTGCGGGTGGATCGCGGCTCCAACATGGCCCGCGTCAGCCGCGACCTGGAAGCACAGGGCGCAGTCACCTCCGGCACCATCTTCCGCCTCGGCGCCAAATACAGCGAAAAAACCGGCCAGCTGAAGGCCGGCAGCTTCCTGGTGGAGCCGGGGTCGTCGATGGAACGCATCGTCGACGAGATCACCCATTCCGGCGCCTCCACCTGCGGCACCGAGATCGTCTACCGCGTCGGCGTGACCCGCACCCAGACCCTGGTGCGCGAACTGGACCCGGCGACGAATAAGTTCGAGGACATCGCCGATTTCATCCTCGGCGTCGATGAGGTGCCGGCGGAATACACCGAGACCCGCCAGGATGCCGACACCCGCTACCGCATCGCGCTGGCCGAGGGCGTGACCAGCTGGCAGGTGGTCGAGGCGCTGAAGGCGATGGACGTGCTGGACGGCGACCCGGGCGAACGCCCCGCCGAAGGCCTGCTGGCGCCTGACAGCTACGAGGTCACCCCGGGCACCGAACGCGCCGCGGTTCTGGCCGAGATGCGGGAGCGCCAGCAGCTGCGCATCAACGCCGCCTGGGAAAGCCGCGCGGACGACGCGGCCGTCAAGACGCCCGAGGAGATGCTGATCCTCGCCTCGATCATCGAAAAGGAAACTGGCGTCGCCTCCGAGCGCGGCGTGGTTGCCTCGGTCTTCACCAACCGCCTGAACCGCGGCATGCGCCTGCAGACCGACCCGACAGTGATCTATGGCGTCACCAAGGGCGAAGGCATCCTGGGCCGCGGCCTGCGCCAGAGCGAGCTGCGCAAGGCCACCCCCTGGAACACCTATGTGATCGAGGGCCTGCCGCCGACACCCATCGCCAACCCGGGGCTTGCCAGCCTGGAGGCGGCGGTGAACCCGGAGACCACGGATTACGTGTTCTTCGTCGCGGACGGCACCGGCGGCCACGCGTTTGCCAAGACGCTGGACGAGCACAACGCCAACGTCGCCAAATGGCGCGAGATCGAAGCCCAGCAGCAGCAGAACAACTGAGGCTGCGGGGCAGGGAAAGAGGAAAGGGCGCCGCAGGGCGCCCTTTTTTGTGTCTGCCCGGCCGCAGGAATTTCACTTGCTTTGCAGCCGCCCGCGTTCGATAGGGAAATATGTTCAAAAACCGGGCCATAGTCTTTGTTCTGATCACCTTGATGATAGATGCGATCGGGATTGGCATTGTGTTCCCTATCATGCCGGACCTGATGGCGCGCGTTGGCGCCGGAGATACCGGGCAGGGGGCATTCTGGGGCGGGCTGCTGATGGCAGTCTACGCGGGGGCGACGTTCCTTTGCGGTCCCATCGTCGGCAGCATCTCTGATGCCGCGGGACGCAGGCCCGTGCTGATCGCTGCGCTGCTGGTGCTGGCTGTGGATTACGTGATCATGGCGCTGGCCGGAAGTTTCTGGCTGCTGCTTCTGGGGCGGAGCCTCGCCGGCCTGGCGGGGGCGACCTATATCACCGCAACAGCCTATATCGCCGACATTTCCGCCCCGAAGGAGCGGGCTGCGAATTTCGGCCTGATCGGTGCCGCATTCGGCATCGGCTTTGTGCTGGGGCCCGCCATCGGCGGCATTGCAGCGGAAATCAGCGTGACCGCACCCTTCTGGATCGCAGCAGTCCTCTCGGCTGCCAACGCGCTGTTCGGCGTTTTCGTACTGCCCGAAAGCCTGCCGCCGGAGAAACGCCGTCCCTTCGGCAAACGCGACCTCAACCCCTTCAAGTCGGTCTATGACGCCTTCCGCACGCCAGGGCTGGCGGTTCCCATGATCTGCATCTTCGTGTTTGAATTCGCCAATATGGTATATCCGACCCTCTGGGCCTTTTGGACCCGCGAGGTTTTTGATTGGCCCACGCTCTATATCGGGTTGTCGCTGGCGGCCTATGGCGTGATGCTGGCCGGAGTGCAGGGCGGGCTGATGCCGGTCTTCATCAGATGGATGGGCGATTTCAGAACCCTGATGCTGGGGATGACCGCGGCCCTGATCGCCATGACCGGGTTCGGCTTCACCGGCACGATCATCGCCTTGACCGTCTTTCTGGTGCTCGCGGCCCTGTCCGATCTGGTGCCGGCCCTGCTGACCGCGATGGCGTCCAACCAGGCGGACGGGGACCGGCAGGGTATCCTGCAAGGCGTCATCGCCTCCTTGACCTCGCTGGCGGCCATCCTGTCGCCGCTGGTCATGACTGGGCTGTTTCGGGCCTCAGTCGACGAGCGAGGCGTTTATTTGCCGGGATTGCCCTTCCTGTTTTCAGCGGCACTGGTCGCCATGATGCTGCCCTTGGTGTTCCGCCTGCGCGACCATGCCTCGGTCTAGGCAGGCTGAGCAATCACTAGCTGCCCTGTCCCGGCGGGGATGTGCTGCCGCGCCCCCGTTGCGTCCCCGCCGTACGCCCCCCCCCCCCATAACTATTGACTTTTCCAGCAATATCGCGTATAGGTTGTAAGGCAGCTGGAAGAAACATGGACGGCCCCGGATTCCCTCCACCGGCGGCCGTCCTGTCTTTCTCTCGTGCGGACAAGAAACGCATGAGGCAGAGCAACCCATGACAGACAACACACACGACCAGGACGGCGCCGCCGTCCTGCAGCGGCAGGTGCATTACACCGCCGATCTCCTGCGCTCGCTGCAGGAGAGCATACACCGCCTGCGCAACGCGGCGGAGGAGCTTCGGGAGCAGCTTGAAACCACCGGCGGCGATGAGGCCACCGGCGCAAGGGCGCAGATCAGCAGGCTCGAGGGCCTGATCCGCGATTGCCAGAAAGTGGAGAAAGTCATTGCAGAACAAAGCACCGAATTCGCCCGCATGCTCAAATCAGAGCACGAACTCGATCTCGGCGCGGCGCGCGCTGCTGTCGAATGCGGACTTTCTCGCCTGCGTGCCGCCCTGGCTGCTGAACTGCTTCTTGGATGAGCTGGACCGGAAAACCCTCTGCGCGCTGCCGCATCTCTTTGACATCTGGGCGCTGGACCACCAGCGCCCGCCGCCGGGGGATTGGCGCGCCTGGGTGATCCTGGGCGGCCGTGGCGCAGGGAAAACAAGGGCAGGGGCCGAATGGGTCCGCTCGCTGGCCGAAGGTGCGCGCCCGCACGACCCCGGCACCGCCCGCCGCATCGCGCTGGTGGCGGAAACCTATGACCAGGTGCGCGACGTGATGATCCATGGCGACAGCGGCATCCTGGCCTGCGCGCCGCCCGACCGGCGGCCCAAGTGGAAAGCCTCGGAGCGCAAGCTGATCTGGCCCAACGGGGCCGAGGCGCAGGCGTTCTCCGCCCATGACCCCGAGGCGCTCCGCGGCCCCCAGTTCGACGCCGCCTGGGCGGATGAACTGGCCAAGTGGAAGAAGGGGCAGGAGAGCTGGGACATGCTGCAGTTTGCCCTGCGGCTGGGCCAGGACCCCCGCGTCTGCGTCACCACCACGCCGCGCAACGCGCCGGTGCTGAAGCGGCTCTTGGCCTCACCCAGCACCGTCCAGACCCACGCCGCGACCGAAGCCAACCGCGCCAACCTTGCGCCGTCCTTTCTGGAGGAGGTGCGGGCGCGCTATGCAGGCACCCGCCTTGGCCGGCAGGAACTGGACGGGGTGATGCTGTCGGACATCCAGGGCGCGCTCTGGACCACCGCAGCGCTGGCCGCGGCGCAGGTGGCCGACGCGCCGCCGCTCGACCGGGTGGTGGTCGCCGTCGACCCGGCGGTCAGCGCGGGCAAGGACTCCGACGCCTGCGGCATCGTGGTGGCGGGGGCCGTCACCCACGGCCCGCCGCAGGACTGGCAGGCCTATGTGCTGGCCGATTGCACGGTGCAGGGGGTCGGTCCCCTGGCCTGGGCGCAAGCGGTGATCGCCGCCCGCGACAGGTTTGACGCCGAACGGGTGGTGGCAGAGGTGAACCAGGGCGGTGCCCTGGTCGAAACCGTGCTGCGCCAGGCCGACCCGCTGGTGCCCTTCCGCGCCCTGCACGCGAAGAAGGGCAAATCTGCCCGCGCGGAACCCGTCGCGGCGCTTTATGAGCAGGGCCGGGTGCGCCACCTGCCGGGGCTTGGAGAGCTGGAGGACCAGATGTGCCAGATGACCCCGCAGGGCTACCGCGGCAGCGGCTCGCCCGACCGGGTCGATGCGCTGGTCTGGGCGCTGCATGAGCTGATCATCCAGCCCGCTGCAAACCTTAGGAGGCCGCAGGTGCGGGTCTTATAGCCTCTTCTCAAAACTGACCGCCCGGCCGCCAGGCCGGGCAGCGCCCGTCCCGCCCCCCACGGAGCGGGCGCTTCGCTTCCTCCCCGTCGGGCCGGGCGCCGCCCTAAGCACTTCGCAACACCGGGTGAAATTCATCATAAGTGAATAATTACAGTGTCTTGACGCAGGGTGTTGCGTACCCGCCGTACGCTCCGCTTGCCGGATCTTCAGCTCTTTCTGTCCCTAATGATCCTCAGCAAAGGCGCACCAGCCCCAAGGGGTCCGGCGCCGGAGATGAACAACCTGAGGAGCGGACCATGGTCTTTGACCTGCTGCGGCGCAACAAGCCCGAACCCCCACAGCCCGGCCTGGAGCAGAAGGCCAGCCAAACCGCCCGCGTGGTGTCCTGGCACGGTTCCGGCCGCACCGCCTGGAGCCCGCGCGACACCGTGTCCCTGACCCGCAGCGGCTTTGCCGGCAATCCGGTCGCCCACCGGGTGATCCGCCTGATTGCCGAGGCCGCCGCCGCCGTGCCGCTGGTGCTGCAGGACAGCCGCCAGCGCTATGACACCCACCCCTGGCTGGCGCTGCTGGCGCGTCCCAACCCGGCCCAGACCCAGGCGGAACTGCTGGAGGCGCTCTATGGCCACCTGCTGCTGTCCGGCAACGCCTATATCGAGATGGTCGCGGCAGAGGACGCAACGCCCGCAGAACTGCATGTGCTGCGCTCCGACCGGATGAACGTCGTGCCCGGTCCGGATGGCTGGCCCGCGGGCTTTGACTATGTGGCCGGCGGGCGCAAGCACCGCTTCGCCAACGAGCCCGGCCAGCCGTCGATCTGCCATATCAAGAGCTTTCACCCGCAGGACGACCACTACGGCCTGTCCCCTCTGCAATCGGCGGCGATGGCGATTGACGTCCACAATGCCGCCTCCCGCTGGTCGAAGGCGCTGCTGGACAACGCGGCCCGCCCCTCAGGCGCGCTGGTCTGGACCGGCTCCGACGGCCAGGGCCAGATGTCCGACGATCAGTTCCGCCATCTAAGTGAAGAGATTCAATCAAACTTTCAGGGTGCGCAGAATGCCGGCCGCCCGATGGTGCTGGAGGGCGGGCTGGACTGGAAACCGATGGGCTTCTCGCCGTCGGACATGGAGTTCCAGAAGACCAAGGACACCGCCGCCCGCGAAATCGCGCTGGCCTTCGGGGTGCCGCCGATGCTGCTCGGCATCCCCGGCGACGCAACTTACGCCAACTACCAGGAGGCCAACCGCGCCTTCTACCGGCTGACCGTGCTGCCGCTGGTGGCCAAGGCCACTGCCGCATTGGCCGACTGGCTGGCGGGCTGGACCGGCGAAGAGCTATGCTTGAAGCCCGACCTCGACCAGCTGCCCGCCCTGGCAGCCGAGCGCGAGGCGCAGTGGCGGCGTATCACTTCCGCGGATTTCCTCAGCAATGAGGAAAAGCGGCAGCTGCTGGGGTTGCCCACAGAAGCCCCGGCCGCGCCGCAGACGGAGGGCGGACAGGATGACTGAGCACCCGATGCACGCATTTGATTGTTCACCGGGATTGCGCCTGTCCGCCCATGAGCGGGTGGCCCAGATCCAGCATGAGGCGGTGAACCGCCGCCTCGACCGGATCGAACAGATGATGGAGCGGCTGGAGAAACGCCTCTGGCTCACCGTCTACGGCGTCGCCGCGGTGATCCTGGCGCAGGCCTTCCAATCCTTCCTGACGGTGCAATTGCCGTAACACCAATGACTTGCGAGGCTCAGATGATGCAGGGAACTCCCCAGCTGGAACATAAATTCGCACGCTTCGGCGAGGATCTCTCGCTGAAGGACGCCACCGGAATCGAAGGCTACGCCAGCCTGTTCGGCCAGACCGATCAAGGCGGCGACGTGGTCGAGCGCGGCGCCTATGCGGCATCGCTTAAGGCGCTCCGGGATCAGGGCCGCACGGTCAAGATGCTGTGGCAGCACGACCCGCACCAGCCAATCGGCGTCTGGGACGAGGTGCGCGAGGACAAGCGTGGGCTTTACGTCAAGGGCCGCATCCTGACCGCCACCCCCAAGGGCGCCGAGGCCGCCGCGCTGATCGCGGCGGGCGCGATTGATGGCCTCTCCATCGGCTACCGCACCCAGAAGGCCACCCGGGCCCAGGACGGCAGCCGCCGCCTGACCCAGGTGGAGCTGTGGGAGGTGTCGCTGGTCACCTTCCCGATGCTGCCCGCCGCCCGTGTGGCGGCCAAATCCGCCGCCGCAGATGCCGAAGCCGAAGCGCTGCGCGCCCTGGCCGATGGCCTGCGCCAGATCACCCGCGACCTCAAAACAGGACACCCGACATGAGCAACCAAGACCTCCCGGCAAACACCGGGGACGCAGCGCCCCTGGCGCATGAAGTGAAACAGGCCGTGACCGGCTTTCTTCATGAATTCAAGGGGTTTCAGGACGACATGCAATCAAGACTGAAACAGGCAGAAGAGCGAGTGAACATGCTGGACCGTAAGACAATCTCTCAGAACCGCCCCCATCTGGCAGCCAGCCAGGACGCGGGCGCGCCGCATCAGAAGGCGTTCAACGCCTACCTGCGCTGCGGCGACGACGACGGCCTGCGCGGGCTTGAGCTGGAAGGCAAGGCGATGTCCACCGCCGTGGCCAGCGATGGCGGCTATCTGGTCGATCCGCAGACGTCGGAAACCGTGAAATCGGTGCTGAACGCCTCCGCCTCGATCCGCGCCGTGGCCTCCGTGGTGCATGTGGAGGCGTCCTCTTATGACGTGCTGATCGACCACAGCGAAATGGGGGCCGGCTGGGCCAATGAAACCGGCCCCGCGGCGGAGACCTCCACCGGCTCCATCGACCGCATCACCATCCCGCTGCATGAACTCAGCGCGCTGCCCAAGGCGTCGCAGCGGCTGCTCGATGACAGCGCCTTTGATATCGAGGGCTGGCTGGCCACCCGCATCGCCGACAAATTCGCGCGCTCCGAGGCCGACGCCTTTATCAACGGCGACGGTATCGACAAGCCCACCGGCTTCCTCAACTACCCGGTGACCGAAAACGGCACCTGGACCTGGGGCGAGATCGGCTACAGGGTTTCCGGCGTCGACGGCGATGTCGGCAATGGCGACGCGATCATCGACCTGGTCTATGCGCTGGGGGCCGAATACCGCGCCAATGCCACCTTCATTCTGAACTCCAAGACCGCGGGAATGCTGCGGAAACTGAAGGACGCTGATGGCCGCTTCCTGTGGTCTGACGGCCTGGCCGCAGGCGAGCCTGCGCGCCTCATGGGCTACCCGGTGCTGATCGCCGAGGACATGCCAGACCCGGCCTCCAACAGCTACTCTATCGCCTTCGGCGACTTCCGCGCCGGCTATACCATTGCCGAGCGCCCGGACCTGCGCGTGTTGCGCGACCCCTTCAGCGCTAAGCCGCATGTGCTGTTCTACGCGACCAAGCGCGTCGGCGGCGATGTCAGCGACTTTGCCGCGATCAAGCTGATGAAATTCGGCCTGAGCTAACCGCTCAGCGCTGATGGCGGACCGGCAGCCCGGTCCGCCGGCTGGCACGCACCCCATATTTCCTTGCCGTCTAGCTGCTCCCCCTCCGTCCGAGCGGCAGGGAACGGTGCGTGCCGGCCGAACCTTCAAAAACGGACAGCAGATCAGGGCCGGCTCAGGGGGAGGCCCGCAGGAGTGAGATGATGATGCTGAGCGAAGTGACCCCCGTGCCCGAGGCCGCCCTGCCGCTGGCCCCCTTCAAGGCGCATCTGCGTCTGGGCACCGGCTTTGGCGAGGACAGCCTGCAGGACGAGGTGCTGTTTGGCTTCCTGCGCGCCGCCCTGGCCGCGGTGGAAGGAAGGACCGGCAAGGCACTGATTACCCGGGATTTTGAGCTGGAGATCCGCCACTGGCGCGACCGCGCCCGGATGGTGCTGCCGATCGCCCCGGTGCGGGCGGTGACAGAGGTGATGATCCGTGACGCCGCAGGAGCTGAGACGGTTCTGAACCCTTCCGCTTACCAGCTGGAGCGTGACAGCCAGCGCCTGCGTTTGTGCCCGGCCGGCAGCCTGCTGCCCGCCATCCCGGCCGGCGGTCTGGCGCGGATCACCCTGCAGGCCGGCATGGCCGCGGACTGGGGCGGCTTGCCTGCCGATTTGGGCCAGGCGGTGATGCTCTTGGCGGCGCATTATTACGAATACCGGGCCGACACCGGCCTGCATGGCGGCTGCATGCCCTTCGGCGTCACCAGCCTAATCGAACGCTACCGCAGCCTGCGGCTGACATTGGGAGGATTGGCATGAAACAGCCCCCGAACCTCACCCGCAAGCTGGTGCTGGAAGACCCCCAGCGCGCCCCCGACGGCGCCGGCGGATACACCGAGACTTGGGTTGCGCTTGGCACCCTCTGGGCCGAGGTGAAATCCCTCTCGGGCCGCCTGGCCGGTGACAGCGTATCTTTGCAGAAATACCGGATCACCCTGCGCGCATCGCCGGAGGGTTTTGCATCCCGTCCGCGCCCGGACCAGCGCTTCCGCGACAATGAACGCCTCTACCGCATTGATGCGGTTGCAGAAAGCGCCCCGGACGCCCGCTACCTCACCTGTTTCGCGGTTGAGGAGGTGAGCGGATGACCTATGCCATCGCAGGCGGGCTGCAATCCGCCGTCTACACCCACCTGACCGGCGACGCGGGCCTCTCCGCGCTGGTCGGCAATGCGATCTATGACGCGATCCCCGCAGGCCCCTTGCCGCAGACCTATGTGGCGCTGGGATCGGAGGAGGTGCTGGACCGCTCCGACAAGACCGCAGGCGGGGCGGAGCACCGGTTCTTCGTCACCGTCACCACTGACACTGCCGGGTTTGCCGGCGCCAAGGCTGCCGCCGCAGCCGTCTGCGACGCGCTGGTCGGCGCCTCCGTGCCGCTGCCGCGCGGCCAGCTGACCGGCCTCTGGTTCGACCGCGCCAAGGCCGAGCGGCTGACCACCGGCGGCAGGCAGATCACCCTGCGCTTCAGGGCGCGGGTGGATGACGTCTGAACCTCAGAAACCTGATGAAACCAATTGAAATACATGGAGAACCCCCATGACAGTTCAAAACGGCAAGGACCTGTTGGTCAAAGTGGACATGAACGGCGCTGACCTGTTTGAAACCATCGCCGGCCTGCGCGCCACCCGTATCAGCTTCAACGCCGAAAGCGTAGATGTGACCAGCCTCGAAAGCCAGGGCGGCTGGCGCGAATTGCTGGCAGGCGCCGGTGTGCGCTCCGCCAGCATCTCCGGCTCCGGCATCTTCCGGGACGAGGCAACGGATGAGCGCGCCCGGCAGCTGTTCTTCGAAGGCCTCACGCCGGAGTTCCAGGTGATCATCCCCGATTTCGGCATCGTGCAGGGGCCGTTCCAGGTCACAGCACTTGAATACGCGGGCAGCCACAACGGCGAGGCGACTTATGAGCTGTCGCTCGCCAGCGCCGGCCAGCTCAGCTTCTCGGCGGTCTAAGCGATGATGAACCCCCACGCTGGCGAGGCGGAATTGCTCGTGAATGGAAACCCTTACGTGCTGAAGCTGACGCTGGGCGCGCTGGCGGGGCTGGAGGCCGCGCTGGAGGAAGGCACGCTGGTCGATCTGGTGCAGCGGTTCGAACAGGGCCGGTTTTCTGCCCGCGATGTGCTGGCGCTCCTGGCGGCCGGCCTGCAGGGCGGCGGCCATGATCTCAGCCGCGAAGACCTCGCTGCCGCCACCATCACCGGCGGCCCGATGCAGGCGGCGCGGGTGGCGGCGGAGCTGTTGGTGCGCAGCTTTGCCGTGCCGGAAGAGCCATGAGCGGACTGGACTGGCCCGCGCTGATGCGCGCCGGGATGGCGGGGCTGAAGCTGCTGCCGCGCGACTTCTGGCAGCTGACGCCGGCGGAACTGCGGCTGATGCTGGGCGAGGCTGCGGCACCGCAGCCGCTCAGCCGCCACCGGCTGGCGGCCTTGATGCACGATTTCCCGGACGCGCCCAGCCCGGCAAACAAGGAGACAAAAGATGACTGACTCATCGTCGATGGCGGAACTGGAACTGCAGGGCGAAGCTTTGGGCGAAGCGCTGGACGGTGCCTCTGGAATGGCCGCGGCCTTTGCAGAAGTGCTGGGGCGGGTCAAGGAGGGGTTCTCCGAAACCGGGCGCGATGCGCAGATCCTGGACCGAAGTCTTTCCAAGGGCTTACGGCGCGCTTTTGAGGGGCTGGCCTTTGACGGCGACAGCCTGTCGGAGGCGATGGACACCCTCGCGCGCTCAATGATCCGAACTACCTACAACGCGGCGATGAAGCCGGTGACCAATCATCTCAGCGGCATGATGACCGAGGGGCTGACCTCCCTGATCGGAAACATTCTGCCCTTCGCCAATGGTGCGGCCTTCAGCCAGGGCAAGGTGATGCCCTTTGCCAAGGGCGGTGTTGTCACCAGCCCCACAGCATTCCCGATGCGCGGCGCCACCGGGCTGATGGGCGAGGCCGGGCCGGAGGCGATCCTGCCGCTCACCCGCGGCGCTGACGGCTCGCTGGGCGTGCGCAGCCAGGGCGGCGGTTCGGTCAGCGTGGTGATGAATGTGACCACCCCGGACGTCAAAGGCTTTGAACGCAGCCGCAGCCAGATCGCCGCGCAGCTGTCGCGCGCGCTCAGCCGCGGCGGACGCAACCGTTAAGGATGGAGGGTAACACAATGAATTTCCACGAAGTCCGCTTTCCCGCCTCGCTCAGCTTCGGCTCCGTCGGCGGCCCGGAGCGGCGCACCGATGTGGTGACGCTGGCCAACGGGTTCGAGGAGCGCAACACCCCCTGGGCGCACTCCCGCCGCCGCTATGACGCGGGGCTGGGCCTGCGCGCGCTGGAGGATATCGAGACGCTGATCGCCTTTTTCGAGGCCCGCCAGGGCCAGCTCTACGGCTTCCGCTGGAAAGACTGGAGCGATTACAAATCCGCCAGTGCCAGCGCGGACGTTGCCTTTGACGATCAGGTGGTTGCGACCGGCGACGGCGCCACGGTGACCTTTCAGCTGGCCAAGACCTACCGCTCCGGCGCCTTCACCTACCAGCGCCCGATTGCCAAACCGGTGGCGGGCACGGTGCGGGTCGGGATCGGCCAGGACGAGCTGCGCGAGAGCGTCGATTACGAGCTGGACACCGCCACCGGCCTGATCACCCTGGCGCATCCGCCGGAGAAGGGCCTGAGCATCCGGGCGGGGTTCGAGTTCGACGTGCCGGTGCGGTTCGACACCGGCAGCATCCAGACCAGCGTCGCCTCGTTCCAGGCGGGCGAGGCGCCGGCGGTGCCGGTGGTGGAGGTGCGGGTATGAGCGGGCTGTCCGAAGTCTTCCGGGCCCATGTGCAGTCCGGCATCACCACCCTGTGCCGCTGCTGGGCGCTGGCGCGGCGCGACGGTGCGGTGCTGGGCTTTACCGACCATGACTGCGTGCTGCGCTTTGACGGGCTGGCGTTTCAGCCCGGCAGCGGCCTGACGGCGCGGGCGGTGAGCCAGGCCACCGGCCTGTCGGTCGACAACACCGAGGCGCTGGGGGTGCTGAGCGATGCCGCAGTGCGCGAGGCGGACATCGAGGCGGGCCGCTTCGACGGCGCCGAGGTGCGCTGCTGGCTGGTGAACTGGCAGGATGTCTCGATGCGCTGGCTGCAGTTCCGCAGCTCGATTGGCGAGATCCGCCGGGCCGGCGGCGCCTTTCAGGCGGAACTGCGCGGGCTGACGGAGGCGCTGAATCAGCCGCTGGGGCGGATCTATCAGAAACCCTGCACCGCGGTGCTGGGCGATGCCGCCTGCGGGTTTGACCTCGGGACGCCCGGCTATGCCGCGGAGCTGGCCGCCGCAGAGGTGGAGCGCAACGAGGTGTTCCGCTGGGACGCTTTGCCGGGGTTTGAGCCGGACTGGTTCACCGGCGGGCGGCTGACGGTCCTCAGCGGCACGGCTGAGGGGCTGTGGGCGGCGGTCAAGGCCGACCAGTCCACGGCTGACGGCCGGAAAATCGGCCTGTGGGAACCCATCCGCGCTGCGGTGCAGCCTGGTGATACGGTCCGGCTGGAGGCGGGCTGCGACAAGCGGCTGGAGAGCTGCCGCCTGAAGTTCAACAACCTGCTGAACTTTCAGGGTTTCCCCGACATTCCGGGGGAGGACTGGGTGATGGCGGTGCCGCGCCAGTCGGGCGTGAACACCGGGGGCAGCAGGCGATGAGCCGGGTGGTGCAGGCTGCCCGCGGCTGGATCGGCACGCCCTATGTACATCAGGCCTCCTGCAAGGGGGCGGGCTGCGATTGCCTGGGCCTGATCCGGGGCCTGTGGCGCGAGCTGTGCGGGGCCGAGCCGGAGCTTCCGCCCGCCTACACGATGGACTGGTCCGAGCCGCAGGGCACCGAGGCGCTGTGGCAGGCGGCGGCGCGGCATCTGACGGCAAAGCCGTTGCGAGACGCTGCCCCCGGCGACGTGATCCTGTTCCGCATGCGCGAAGGATCGGTGGCCAAGCATCTGGGGGTGCAGTCTCAGGCTGGCAGCAATGAGACGAGGGCAATGCCTGGCCGCGGGCGGAAACGAAGTGCCCGCCCGGGGGGGCGGACGGGCACTGCCCGGCCTATCGGCCAGGCGGAAGTTGTCAATTCAGGCCCCGCCTTCATCCACGCATACGCCGGCCACGGGGTTGTCGAAAGCCCGCTGAGCCCGCCCTGGCAGCGCCGCATCGTGGCGCGGTTTCACTTCCCGAAGGAGCTGAACTGATGGCAACCATTCTTCTCTCTGCCGCAGGCGCGGCGGTTGGCGGCGCAATCGGCGGCACTGTCGCGGGCCTCTCGTCCGCGGTGGTCGGCCGGGCGGTGGGCGCCACACTGGGCCGCATGATCGACGAACGCCTGCTGGGCTCAGGCTCGGCCCCGGTGGAGACCGGCAAGGTCGACCGCTTCCGCCTGACCCAGTCCAGCGAGGGCAGCCCTGTCGCGCAGGTCTATGGCCGGATGCGGCTGGGCGGGCAGGTGATCTGGTCCTCGCGGTTCCTGGAAACCTCCACCACCAGCGGCGGCGGCGGCAAGGGCCGGCCCAGCCAGCCGCAGGTCACCAGCTACAGCTATTCGGTGTCGCTGGCGATTGCGCTCTGCGAGGGGGAAATCGCCCATGTCTCCCGCATCTGGGCCGATGGGGAGGAGGTGGCGCCCAAGGATCTGAACATGACCGTCTACCGGGGCACAAAAGACCAGCTGCCCGACCCGGTGATGGAGGCGGTCGAGGGCGCGGGCCAGGTGCCTGCCTACCGCGGTACGGCCTATGTGGTGTTCGAGAACCTGGAGCTGTCGCGCTTCGGCAACCGGGTGCCGCAGTTTTCCTTTGATGTGCTGCGGCCGGAGCAGGTGGACAGCGGCACCTATGCGCAGGATCTGGGCCAGCTGGTGCAAGGCGTGGCGCTGATGCCGGGCACCGGCGAATACGCGCTGGCCGCCGAGACGGTGCAGTATTCCGGCGGGCCGGGCGATGCGAAGGCGGCCAATGAGCATACGCCCTCGGGGATGAGCGACCTCAAGACCTCGCTGACCGCGCTGGAGGCGGAGCTGCCGTCCTGCGGCGCGGCCTCGCTGATCGTGTCGTGGTTCGGCGATGACCTGCGCTGCGGCAGCTGCACCCTGACACCCAAGGTGGAGCATAAGGAGGCTGAGGGCAGTCTGCCCTGGAGCGTCAGCGGCCTGACCCGCGGGACGGCGGCGCAGGTGCTGACGCAGGAGGGCAAGCCGGTGTATGGCGGCACCCCCGCCGACGCCTCGGTGATCGAGGCGATCCGGGAGCTGCAGGATCGGGGCCTCAGGGTGATGTTTTACCCCTTCATCCTGATGGACCAGGCCGAGGGCAACGAATTGCCCGATCCCTGGACCGGCGGCGCCAGCCAGCCGCATCTGCCGTGGCGGGGGCGGATCACACTGTCCGCCGCGCCGGGGCAGCCCGGCTCGCCCGATGGCACCGCGGCGGCGGAGGCTGAAGTGGCGGCGTTCTTTGGCACCGTCACGGCGGCGGATTTCACCGTGGGGGACGGCACGGTTGCCTACAACGGGCCGCAGGAATGGAGCCTCAGCCGCTTCATCCTGCACAATGCCGCGCTGTGCGCAGCGGCGGGCGGGGTGGAAGCCTTTTGCATCAGCTCCGAAATGCGGGCGCTGACGCAGATCCGCGGTGCCGCGGGCTTTCCGGCGGTGGCAGCCCTGCGCGCCCTGGCGGCAGAGGTGCGGCTGCTGCTGGGGGCGGAGACCAAAATCGGCTATGCCGCCGACTGGTCGGAATACTGGGGCTATCAGTCGCCGGAGGGCGACCGGTATTTCCATCTCGACCCGCTGTGGGCGGATGACACCATCGACTTCATCGGCATCGACAACTACATGCCGCTCAGCGACTGGCGCGAAGGCGAGGATCACCTGGACGCGCGCTCCGGCGTGCCCGCGGTCTATGACCTCGGCTACCTGCGCAGCAATGTGGAGGGCGGCGAGGGGTTTGACTGGTATTACCACTCGCCCGAGGCTGCAGCGGCGCAGATCCGCACGCCGATCACTGACGGCGCGCATGATGAACCTTGGATCTGGCGCTACAAGGATATCCGCAACTGGTGGATGCAGGAGCATCACGAGCGGGTCGGAGGGGTGCGCCAGGCCGCGCCCACCGCCTGGGTGCCGCAGAGCAAACCCATCTGGTTCACCGAACTGGGCTGCGCCGCCATCGACAAGGGCACCAACCAGCCGAACAAGTTCCTGGATCCGAAAAGCTCTGAATCCAAACTGCCTAAATATTCCAACGGGTTGCGCGACGATCTGATGCAGATCCACTACCTGCGCGCGATCCTTGGCTATTGGGGCGAGGACGCCAACAATCCGGTTTCCGAGGAATACGGCGATCGCATGCTGGATATGTCCAACGCCTATGTCTGGGCCTGGGACGCGCGGCCGTTTCCGGCCTTTCCCAGCCGGGCGGACATCTGGACCGACGGCGAAAACTACCTGCGCGGCCATTGGCTGAACGGGCGGGCCGGGCAGCGCACGCTGGCCTCGGTGGTGGCGGAGGTGTGCCGCTGCGCGGGGCTGGAGGATTTTGACGTCTCGCGGCTTTACGGCGTGGTGCATGGCTATGTGAACCCGGATGTGAGCGATGCGCGCGCGGTGCTGCAGCCCTTGATGCTGCGCTTCGGGTTCGACGCGGTGGAGCGCGGCGGGACGCTGCAGTTCCGGATGCGCAGCGGCAGCGGGGCCGAGGCGCTGGCGCTGGAGCATCTGGCCGAAAGCGGCGAGCTGGAGGGCACGCTGGAGCTCTCCCGCGCCAGTGAAGCGGAGCTGGCGGGGCGGGTGCGGCTGCGGTTTACCGAATGGGGCGGCGACCATGCCGCCGGGTCGGTGGAGGCGGTCTTGCCCGATGAGGCCACCCATTCCGTCAGCCAGACCGAGCTGCCGCTGGCGCTGACCGGGGCCGAGGCGCGCCAGGTGGCCGGGCGCTGGCTGGCCGAGGCGCGGATCTCGCGCGATACGCTGCGGTTCCAGCTGCCGCCCTCGATGCTGCATCTGGGCGCGGGGGATGTGGTCTCGCTGCCGCTGGAGGGGGGTGAACAGCTCTACCGCATCGACCGGCTGGAGCAGGCTGAGGCGCAGCTGGCGGAGGCGGTGCGGATCGAGCCCGGTACCTATGACCTGGCCGCGGTGGCGGAGGAGTTGCCGGGGGTCAACGCCTTTGCAGCGCCGGGGCCGGTGCTGCCCCTGTTCCTGGACCTGCCGTTGATGCGCGGCGATGAGGTGCCGCACGCGCCGCATCTGGCGCTGACGGCGCGGGCCTGGCCCGGCAGTGTGGCGGTCTATGGCTCGGAGGCGGATGAAAATTACGCGCTGGAGCAGGTGATTGCGGCGCGGCAGGTGATCGGGGTCACGGAGACACCGCTGTTGGCCGCAGGCGCCGGGCGCTGGGATCTGGGGGCGGATCTGCAGGTGAAGCTGATCTCCGGTTCGCTGGAAAGCCGCACCGTTGAGGCGGTGCTGAACGGCGCCAATGCGGCCGCCATCGGCGATGGCACGCCCGGCAGCTGGGAACTGTTCCAGTTCCGCGCGGCAGAGCTGATTGCGCCGCAGACCTACCTGCTGCGCGGGCGCTTGCGCGGCCAGCAGGGGACCGATGCCGTGATGCCGGAGGTCTGGCCTGCCGGGTCTTACGTCGTGCTGCTGGACGGCACGCCGGTGCAGCTGGAGCTGGCGCCGGAACAGCGCCGCCGGGTGCGGCATTACCGGATCGGGCCTGCGCGCCGGGCGCTGGAGGATCCGTCATATGTGCACCGGCAGGAGAGCTTTGAGGGCATTGGCCTGCGGCCTTATGCGCCGGTGCATCTGCGGCTGAGCGGCGCGCTGGGCGAAGACATTGCCGCCGTCTGGGTGCGCCGCACCCGGATCGAGGGCGACAGCTGGGAGCTGGACGAGGTGCCGCTGGGCGAAGAGACGGAATCCTACCGCATCCGGGTGATGCGCGGGACCGCGGTGCTGCGGGAGGAGACGGTGGCCGCGCCGGGCTGGGCCTATCCGGCAGCGGCGCAGGCGGCGGACGGGGTGCAGGCGGGCGATGTGCTGGAGGTGGCGCAGCGGTCGGCGCGGTATGGCGCCGGGCCCGCGGTGCGGGCCGTTCTGGAATGATCCGCCCGGTGCTGCCCGGCGATGTCTCTGCGGTGGCGCGGGCGCTGCTGGCGGTGCCGGAGAGCGGCCGCCTGCGCCTGTGCCGCCGCATTTTCGGCGGCGCGGCAGAGGCGGCGGCGCATTGCCGGATGCTCAGGCGCCTGCATCCGCGCTGGGGCGACGGCTCGCTGAATGCGGCGGCCCGGCGGTTCGCGCTGGCAGAGGAACCGTTTCTGGATGACGCGGCGTATCTCAGCTGCACCCGGCTGGTGCTGCGGGAACTGGCGGGGGTGCTAGACGCGGAAGGGGAGCCTCCCGCCCGCTGAACCCGGCAGGAAACCTGCCCGGCCAGCCGTTGGGCGTGGCGCCGCCTGCCTGCGGCGGCGTTCCATCGATAACGAAAATGTACCCCATCACGGGTTTGCGTTTGCCGAAAAAGCCCTTAGATGGCTATCTTGAGCGGAGAAAGGATGCATCGCCATGTTCAAAACGCAGCACGCCGTCGCCTCGCTGGATCCCGTCTGGGACCGGATCACCAAGGAAGCCCAGGACGCTGTCGACTCGCAGCCGCTGATGGGCGGGCTGATCCATGCCTGTATCCTGCACCATAAATCGCTGCAGAAGGCGCTGTCCTACCGGATTTCCGCCAAGCTGTGCTCGAACGAGATGTCGATGACCATCCTGCGGGAGATCGTCGATGCCGCCTATGAGGCCGACCCCGGCATCGTGGAAGCCTCGCGCGCCGACCTGATGGCGGTTTATGAGCGCGATCCGGCCTGCCACCGGTTGCTGCAGCCGATCCTCTATTTCAAGGGGTATCAGGCGGTGCAGGCCTACCGGATCGGCCATTGGCTGTGGCAGCAGGGCGACTGGGATCTGGCGTATTTCTTCCAGATGCGGATTTCCGAGATCTTCGGCGTCGATATCCATCCGGCGGCGGTGATCGGCAAGGGGATCATGATCGACCATGCCCATTCCATCGTCATCGGCGAGACCGCGGTGGTGGGCGACAATGTGTCGATGCTGCATTCGGTGACGCTGGGCGGCACCGGCAAGGAGGAAGAGGACCGGCATCCGAAGATCGGCGACGGGGTGCTGATCGGCGCCGGCGCCAAGGTGCTGGGCAACATTAAGGTCGGCCATTGCAGCCGCATTGCTGCCGGGTCGGTGGTGCTGTCGGAGGTGCCGCCGTGCAAGACCGTGGCGGGCATTCCGGCGCGCATCGTCGGCGAGGCGGGCTGCGACCAGCCCTCGGTCAGCATGGACCAGCGGTTTCCGAACGGTTCCGACTGAGGGGAGCGCCGCAGGCCGCGCCGCAATTTGAGTATTTTTGGAAGATGAAAGGGGCGCGGAATGCGCCCTTTTTTACTGCCTTCTCCGGCAGGAAATAATGTTTCTGTATAGAGGGTTGCGGGAGGCTGTTGATCCTTTGCCCGGGGGCGGGGCAGCCTGCGGTTCCGCAAACCGGCGCGACGGGCGGAGGGCGGTCTTATTTGACGGCAACCTCGGCGGGCTGGCTTGAACCCGGTTGCGCCGGGGCGCATAGTCCGGGGCAACAGCTTCTTTTCTGCAGTTTCTATTTGGGGGACAGACCATGATTTACACGACCGAAGGCCGCGGGCGGCTCTATGGCTCGATCCTGGAGACGGTGGGGAACACGCCCGCGATCCGGCTGAACCGCATCGCGCCGGATCATGTGACCATCTACGTGAAATTCGAGGCGTTCAACCCGGCGGGGTCGGTGAAGGACCGGCTGGCGCTGAACATCATCGAGGCGGCGGAGCGGGAGGGGCGGCTGAAGCCCGGCCAGACAGTGGTGGAGGCGACCAGCGGCAACACCGGCATCGGCCTCGCCATGGTCTGTGCCGCCAAGGGGTATCCGCTGGTGATCACCATGCACGACGGGTTCTCCGTCGAGCGGCGGCGGCTGATGCGGATGCTGGGTGCCAAGGTGGTGCTGACCCGCAAGGAGGACAAGGCGGTGGGCATGGTGGTGAAGGCCAAGGAGCTGGCGGAGGCCAACGGCTGGTTCCTGGCGCATCAGTTCGAGACCAAGGACAACGCCGACATTCATGAGAGCACCACCGCGCGGGAGATCCTGGGGGATTTCGCGGGCGAGCGGCTGGATCACGTGGTGCTGGGCTATGGCACCGGCGGCACGGTTGCGGGTCTCGGGCGGGTGCTGAAGGGCGCGCGGCCCGATCTGAAGATCACCCTGAGCGAGCCGTCCAACGCGGCGCTGGTGCAGTCCGGTGAGGCGCAGGCGCGTAACGATGAGGGCGAGCCTGCGGCGACCCATCCGGCCTTCAACCCGCATCCAATCCAGGGCTGGACCCCGGATTTCATCCCGCTGGTGCTGCAGGAGGCGCTGGACGAGGGCTATTTCGATGCGCTGGAGCCTGTGAGCGGTGAGGAGAGCATTGCCTGGTCGAAGCGGCTGGCGGCGGAAGAGGGCATTCTGACCGGGATTTCAGGCGGCGGCAGCCTGGCGGCGGCGGTCAAGGTGGCGGTGCGGGCGCCGGAGGGGGCAGTCCTTCTGGCGATGCTGCCGGATACCGGCGAGCGCTATCTCTCGACGCCGCTGTTTGACGGAATTGCTGCGGAGATGGATGAGGCGGAGCAGGCGCTGTCGGCCTCGACCCCCGGGTATCAGTACTGATCTGCGCGCCGCCGCTGGCGTGGTGCTGGCGGCGGCGGTTGCGCAGGTGAGTATTTGGGGAAAGATGAAAGGGGGCGGGGGCGTTCCCTTTCTAAGTTTCGATGGTTCTTGGGGGACGTGTAGCCCGCCTGTCTCAATGTCCACGAAGCGGGGGTTTGCTGCCGTTTTCCGCAGGTGCGGCCCGAGACCCTAGCGTACCGCAGCTAAGCGCAAGAGCAGGCTATGAAAAGTCGCTGAGGCGCATCAGCCCACACGTTGCAACACTGCAGCGCAGCTATCGCTCCTCAGCCATTTAATGGGCGGAAATCAGAATCCTGATTTGCTGATTTCGGCAAATGAGAGAGCAGTAATTGGCCTTCATGAGACTTCAGCGCGAGGCGCGCTGTCGGGCCGTAGCGTTCGAAATCCCCGAAAAGCTCCAGAACCTCCTCCCGCGTTTCAGCATCAAAGGACCCTAGAGTTTCAGCTCCCGGATGATAGCTCTCACTTGCAAGACCGTTGCCGCAGAGAATTTCATGCTCATCAAACAGCAAGTGGACATAGGTCACCGGCTGGCCATCTGCCCGCACTTGGATTGTTGTGCCGTTCACAAGATGCTTCGCCTTGACCAAGACTTCGGACTGTCCAAATAGCAGCTCTGCCAGCTCAGAAGAAATCAGCACCCGGTGGTTTTGCGACACGGCGATTGGGCCATGATCGCCAAGCGCATGAGCAGCAAAGACCACCGGTGCATGGCGGCCTGTTGCGTGGCGGGTGCTGTACCCGATCCAGCGCAGTGGCTGCAGACCGTGATCCCGGGTCATGACCTCGGCTCCCACTTCCAGGTCTTCGACAGCGACTGAGCCGTACCTTGTATCGATCTGTGTGCCTGCCACGAAACACGGCGGAGCACCTGTAACGGTTTCGACCTTTACCGATCCGACATCGCTGTTTCCTCGATCATCCACAACCGTATAGGAAAACGTGCTGGTTTCAGACACAGTGCTGTCATTTGTGATCGAGAGCGTGCCGTCCGCATTCAGGGTCACGACTTCACCGCTGCTCAGCGTTACGGACTGACCGGAGGAAACAGCCTGGCCCGCAATATGGGTGATCGTCAGGCTGCTGCCGTCGCTGTGGAGGTCGTTTTCCAGAACGTTCAGGATCTCGGAGCCATCGCCTGAGATTTGGAAGACATCGCTTTTTGCAACCAGATCCGGCTCAAACGGACCCGTCATCGTGTCGATGTCCGAATTCCAGACCAGATCCCCGAGCAAACCGCCTTCCGGCAGACCTGAGAAGTCGAGGATCATTGTGGTATAGAGGTCTCCGGCAGCCTCGCTTCCGGACAAATTCACAATCCCGGTATATGTCGCCGTGATAGTCCCGGACAGGTCTTCATATTCGGGAGCAACTTTGAACGGAAAGCCGTTCTTGGAGGTTGGCGTGGACCCCCCGAGAGGATCATCGTCCATGGCAAAGGTCGTATCAAACACCGAGCTGGCCGGTGCAAGATCGATCTCAAGCGAGGTCAGCAGTTTCGTCGTCGATAGCTCGTGCCAGCTGTAGCCGAAGAACATATCGATGTCTGCGCCTGCCGCCCCGCCATTGGTATAGGGATCCAAGGCCTGCCACGTCAGGGTTTCCGTGGTGCCATCGGCGTAGGTTGCCGTGATACGGGCGCCTTCCAGATCTACCCCGCGAGAGGATGTGTCGGGTCGGACGTTATAGGCACTTTCATGCGGGTCTTCATCAAGCCGAACAATATCAATCGCAGGCATGACTATAGCCTCTTTCGAATGGATGCGGCCGAACCAAGTTAGATTGCCATGCCGGCAGCATTTGGCGGTCTTGAAAACACATTAGGGTGCTATGAACGCGCAGTATGGGATCACGGTGGCATAAACACAGCAGAATTGGGGCATGAATTGCGGATTGAGATCTGCCAATCGAACCAAATCATCTGCTTACGCCGAAAAATAGAATGCAGTTCACGTATTTCCTGAAGCCGCCACAGGTTTGCTGTGCTTGAAAGCTGTCCGGTGCAGATGCAGCGGCAGGACTGCTGCGCAAGGGCCGCGAAGGGCTTGAAGCGGCCGATTGAGGCCGGTAGCAGCATTACAAATGCAAAGCCCCGGTCGTGGACCGGGGCTTTGTTTTTGTCTAAAGGAGGCAGCCTCTTAGGCCAGCATCACCATCGGGTTTTCCAAGTTGCCGACGATCGCCTTCAAGAGGTCCGCGCCGAGGGCGCCGTCGATGACGCGGTGGTCGACCGACATGGTGACGCTCATTACCGTGGCGACCTTCAGTTCGCCGTCAGCGCCGACAACCGGTTTCTTGACGCCGGAGCCGACCGCCAGAATGCCCGCGTGCGGCGGGTTCACGATGGCGTCGAAATTGTCGATGCCGAACATGCCAAGGTTGGAGATTGCGAAGCTGCCGCCCTGGTATTCATGCGGTGCCAGCTTGCGGTCGCGGGCGCGCTTGGCGAGGTCCTTCATCTGCGCGGACAGGGCGGAGAGCGATTTCACGTCGGCGTCCTGCAGCACGGGGGTGAACAACCCGCCCTCGATGGCGACGGCAACCGCCACGTCGGAGGCTTTCATCTTGAGCACCCGGTCGCCAGCCCAGACCGCGTTGGCGTCCGGCACCGCTTGCAGCGCCAGCGCCACCGCCTTGATGATGAAGTCGTTGACCGAGAGCTTGACGCCGCGGCCTTCGAGCTGCTTGTTCAGCTCGCCCCGGAATTTCAACAGCGCGTCGAGCTGGATGTCGCGGCGCAGGTAGAAATGCGGGATGGTTTGCTTGGCCTCGGTAAGGCGGGCGGCGATGGTCTTGCGCATGCCGTCGAGCTTGACCTCTTCGAACTCGCGGCCCTCGTACATGCGGGCGACCATGTCGGCGGAGGGGCCGGCAGGGGCGGCGGCAGCGGCAGGAGCGGCAGCGGCGGCCTCTGCCTTGGGTGCTGCGGCGGCTGCGGCCTGCGGTTTCGCATCCATAACGTCGGCCTTGACGATGCGGCCCTTGGGGCCGGAGCCCTTGATCTGGGCTAGGTCCAGGCCCTTGTCCGCGGCGATGCGGCGGGCCAGCGGCGAGGCGAAGATGCGGTTGCCGTCCGCGCCCTGCGGGGCGGCGGGGGCAGCTTTGGCCTCTTCCTTGGGGGCCTCGGCTTTGGCTTCGGACTTGGCTTCAGCCGGCGCCTCTTCCTTGGCCGGGGCGGATGCGCCGCCGCCGGAGGACTGGATGTCGTCGGCGCTTTCGCCGTCTTCCAGCAGCACCGCGATGGGGGTGTTGACCTTCACGCCCTCGGAGCCTTCGGCGATCAGGATCTTGCCGATCACGCCTTCGTCCACGGCTTCAAATTCCATGGTGGCCTTGTCGGTTTCGATCTCGGCGATCAGGTCGCCGGAGGAGACGGTGTCGCCCTCCTTGACCAGCCATTTGGCAAGGGTGCCTTCCTCCATGGTGGGAGAAAGCGCGGGCATCAGGATTTCGGTGGGCATGTCAGCGCTCCTCAATCAGAACAATTTGGTCATAGGGCGCCTTGGGGCGCCCGGTGCCGCGGGCAAGCTGGGTGATCGCGGCTTCGATCTTGTCTTTGTATTCGGCCATCCAGACGTAGGCCTCCTGATGGGAGGGCCGCGAGCCGATCAGCCGTGTGTCTGCTGCCAGCCGTTCGGGAACCAGTGCGGTGACTGTGCGCCCGTCGACGGTCAGCGTGACGCGGTAGCATTCGGTTTCGGGATCGCGGCCCCTGATTTCCATCTTCGTCCTTAGCGGTAGGTCACTTGCTTCACGGCTTCCACCACCTCATCCGTGGTGATCAGCGCGTGGCGTTCCAGGTTGGCGGCATAGGGCATGGGCACGTCCTTGCCGGTGCAGGTGATGACCGGCGCGTCCAGATAGTCGAACGCCTGCTGCATCACCTCGGAGGCGATGTAGCTGCCGACGGAACCCTGCGGCCAGCCTTCCTCGACCGTGACCAGGCGGTTGGTCTTCTTGACCGATTCAATCACCGTGGGCAGGTCCATCGGGCGCAGCGTGCGCAGGTCGATGACCTCGGCGCTGATGCCGTCCTGGGCCAGCTTCTCGGCGGCTTCCAGCGCGTACTGCATGCCGATGCCGAAGGAGACGATGGTGGCGTCGGAGCCTTCGCGCCAGATCCGGGCCTTGCCGAAGGGGATGGTGAAATCATCCAGTTTCGGCACGTCGAAGGCGCGGCCGTAGAGGATTTCGTTCTCCAGGAAGATCACCGGGTTGGGATCGCGGATCGCGGTCTTCATCAGACCCTTGGCGTCGGCGGCGGAGTAGGGCATCACCACCTTGAGGCCGGGGATCTGCATGTACCAGGCGGCGTAGTCCTGCGAGTGCTGGGCACCGACGCGGGCGGCCGCACCATTGGGGCCGCGGAACACCATCGGGGCGCCCATCTGGCCGCCGGACATATAGAGCGTCTTGGCTGCCGAGTTGATGATGTGGTCAATCGCCTGCATGGCGAAGTTGAAGGTCATGAACTCGACAATCGGGCGCAGGCCGCCGAAGGCGGCGCCGGTGGCGATGCCGGCAAAGCCGTGCTCGGTGATCGGGGTGTCGATCACCCGCTTGGAGCCGAATTCGTCCAGCAGGCCCTGGGAGACCTTGTAGGCGCCCTGATACTCGGCGACTTCCTCGCCCATCAGGAACACGTCCTCGTCGCGGCGCATTTCCTCGGCCATGGCGTCGCGTAGCGCTTCGCGCACGGTGGTCTGCACCATCTCAGTGCCTTCCGGGTAGTCGGGTTCCAGCACACGGCTTTCGACCGGTGCAGGCGCGGCGGCAGCAGCGGGGGCTGCGGGCGCCTCAGCTGCGGGTGCCGGGGCTTCAGCAGCCGGGGCAGGGGCTGCGGAGGCGTCATAGCTTTCGCCGTCTTCCAGCAGCACCGCGATGGGGGTGTTCACCTTGACGCCTTCGGTGCCTTCACCGATCAGGATCTTGCCGACGGTGCCTTCGTCGACGGCTTCAAACTCCATCGTCGCCTTGTCGGTTTCGATTTCCGCCAGGATGTCGCCGGAGCTTACGGTATCGCCCTCCTTGACCAGCCATTTGGCCAGGGTGCCTTCCTCCATGGTCGGCGACAGGGCGGGCATCAGAATTTCAGTTGCCATGTCTTGTTCTTCCCTCTCAGGCGTTTTCCTGCGGCACTTCATCCGCGTAGATGTCGGTCCAGAGCTCGTCCAGGGCGGGTTCCGGGCTTTCCTTGGCGAAGTCGGCGGACTTGGAAACGATGTCCTTGATTTCCTTGTCGATCGCCTTGAGGTCTTCCTCGGTGGCGTGCTTGCCGGTCAAGAGCATGTCGCGGACCTGCTCGATCGGGTCGCGCTCCTCGCGCATCTTCTGGACCTCTTCGCGGGTGCGGTACTTGGCCGGGTCCGACATCGAGTGGCCGCGGTAGCGGTAGGTCTTGACCTCAAGGATATAGGGGCCGTCGCCGCTGCGGCAGTGGGCCACGGCGCGTTCGCCGGCTTCCTTGACGGAGAGGACGTTCATGCCGTCCACCGCTTCGCCCGGGATGCCGAAGGCCTTGCCGCGTTCCCAGATCTCCGCGCTGGAGGTGGAGCGCTGCTGCGAGGTGCCCATGGCGTACTGGTTGTTCTCGATCACAAAGATCACCGGCAGTTTCCACAGGGCGGCCATGTTGAAGGTCTCGTAGACCTGGCCCTGGTTGGCGGCGCCATCACCGAAATAGGTGAAGGTGACGCGGCCGTTGCCCTTGTACTTGTCGGCAAAGGCGAGGCCCGCGCCCAGCGGCACCTGGGCGCCGACGATGCCGTGGCCGCCATAGAAATGCTTCTCTTTCGAGAACATGTGCATCGAGCCGCCCTTGCCCTTGGAGTAGCCGCCTTCGCGGCCCGTCAGCTCAGCCATGACGCCGTCGGGGTCCATGCCGCAGGCCAGCATATGGCCGTGGTCGCGGTAGGAGGTGATGCGTTTGTCGCCTTCCTCGGCGGCGGCCTCGAGGCCCACGACAACGGCTTCCTGGCCGATGTAGAGGTGGCAAAAGCCCCCGATAAGACCCATGCCGTAGAGCTGGCCCGATTTCTCTTCGAATCGGCGGATCAGCAGCATCTCGCGGTAGTAGTGGGTGAGTTCTTCGGCAGAAACGTTTGGTTTCTTTGTGGTTTTTCTAGCGGCCATGGTGGTCGGCTCCCCCTGCAGGCTAGATAGTTTAGCATTAAACAAATTCATAACCGGTTTTGACGCGGCTGAATAGTGTTATTCTGCCGCGGGGTTTCCGCCGCGTAAAAAACCGCCGAAAGCGCACAAAAATGCCACGCCGGCGGGGCCGCGGCAGGTGCCGCATCATGGCCGCTTGCGCCCGCAAGGGGAAGGCCCTTTTGCAGCGGCGCGGCGGCAGGCGGGCGGTTCGGCCCACCGCGCGGCGGGGGCATTGCCGGTATTCCGGGGCTGCTGATTGTCTGAGAGGCGGTTGCGGGGGCGCGGGGCTGACGGGCTGGCGGACGCGTTACGCCGGGGGCGTCAAGGCGGGGGTCAGCGGATCACGATCTCGTCGGCACGGACCAGGCCCAGCACCGAGCGGGCCTGCTCATCCAGCAGGTCGAGATCGAGGTAATCGTCGGAGAGCCGCCGGGTCAGGTTTTCCATGTCGCCGATGTGGGAGTGGAGACGGCCGAGATCCAGCCGCAGTTCTTCTGCTTCGGCCTGGATCTCGACCCTCCGGAATAGACCGAAGTCGCCTTGCACCGCCGCAAAAGTGAAATACGCGCTGAGCGCGAAGGCGATGGCAAAGAAGGCGATGGCGCCAAAAGACGGCCGGGGGCTTCGGGTCACGTTGGGAGTGCCTGTATGTTACTGCTGTAGTGTTTTGATTTTGCGCCGTTTCCCGGCGTCTGTCTTATGTATGCCACAACCGAATCGGCTTGTGAATCCCAAAACTGTCCACTGGGGGAATTTTTTGCGCTTTGGCCCCGGCGCTGCCGCAACGGCAGACCGGCGGTGACGCGGCGCTGTGCTGGCCACGGCGCGGCGGCTTGCGCAGGCTGGGGCCAGGGAGGATCAGCGATGCAAGACAGGGCAGCCTGCGCCGGGCGCGGCGATTTGGGAACTCATGAGGTGCAGAACCAGCCGCAGCCGCGCGGCGGGCGCGATCTGTGGGCTGAGGACGCGGCGCTGCGGTCTTATGCGGCGCATCACGGCGGCCGCACGGATGCGCTGGCCCGCGCGGGGGCGGAGTACGGCAGCGAAACGCTGCTGGAGGCCGCTGCGGAGGCGCGGCGCGATCCGCCGCGGCTGGAGCTGTTCAGCCGCTCCGGACGCCGGCTGGACGAGGTGCGGTTCAATGCGGGCTATCATCAGGTGATGGCGGCGGCGCAGCGGCTGGGCTATGCCCATGCCGCCTGGGACGGCGCGCCGGGCGGCCATGTCACCCATGCGGCGCATGTCTATATGCTGAACCAGGTGGAGCCGGGCGTGTGCTGCCCGATGACGATGACTTATGCCGCCGTTCCCGCGCTGCGCCATGCGCCGGATCTGGTGGCGCTGTGGCAGCCGAAACTGCTGAGCGCGGAGTATGACCCGGCGGTGCGGCCCGTCGCGCACAAGCGCGGCGCGACGCTGGGCATGGCGATGACCGAGAAGCAGGGCGGCTCTGACGTGCGGGCCAATACCACCCGGGCGGTGCGGGACGGGGCGCATTACCGGCTGACCGGGCACAAGTGGTTCTGCTCCGCGCCGATGTCGGACGGGTTCCTGACGCTGGCCTATGCGGAGGGCGGGCTGACGTGCTTTCTGGTGCCGCGCTGGCTGGAGGAGGAGCGCAACGGCATCCGGCTGCAGCGGCTGAAGGACAAGCTGGGCAATCGCGCCAACGCCAGTTCCGAGATCGAATATGCGGAGGCGCTGGCCTACCGGGTGGGCGAAGAGGGCGCGGGCGTGCGCACCATCATCGAGATGGTGCATCACACAAGGCTGGACACCGCGCTGGCGCCTGCCGGGCTGATGCGGGCGGCGCTGGCGGAGGCCTTCTGGTGGGCCGAGGAGCGCGCGGCGTTTCAGAAGACGCTGATCGGCCAGCCGCTGATGCGCGCGGTGCTGGCCGATCTGGTGCTGGAGGCCGAGGGCGCGCTGGCCGCGGGCATGGCGATGGCGGCGGCGTTTGACCGGCCGGATCCGGACAGCCGGGCACTGGCGCGGATCGGGGTGGCCCTGGCAAAATACCTGGGCAACAAGCGCTGCATCCCGGTGATCGGCGAGGCGATGGAGGTGCTGGGCGGCATGGGCTATGTCGAGGAGACGCCGATGCCGATGCTGTATCGCGAGGCGCCCTTGAACGGGATCTGGGAAGGGTCGGGCAATGTGATCTGCCTCGATATCCTGCGCACGCTGGCCAGGGAGCCGCGGGCCGCGTCGGCGCTGAACGCGCTGCTGGACGGGGCCAGGGGCGGCGACCGGCGCTATGACGCGGGGCTGGCGGCGCACCGGGCGCGCTGGCCCGGGCTGCCGGATGAGGCGGAGGCGCGCTGGTTCGCCGAAAGCCTGGCCACGCTGATGACGGCGGCCTGCCTGATGGACGCGGCGCCTGCTGCGGTGGCGGAGGGTTATGTCACCAGCCGGATTGCCGGGGAGCGCGGATCGCTGCCGGGATCGGTGGCGGGGCTGGATGTGACCGCGATCCTGGCGCGGTTCCGCGGCGCATAGGTCCGCCGCCGGACAAGAAAAAGGCCCAGCTTTGCAGCCGGGCCTATGAGTGTTTGCAGCTTGGAGTTTACTGCTCGAGCGCCGCGACGCCGGGCAGGGTCTTGCCTTCCATCCATTCCAGGAAGGCGCCGCCGGCGGTGGAGATGTAGGTGAAGTCGCCCGCCGCGCCGGAGGCGTTCAGCGCCGCAACGGTGTCGCCGCCGCCGGCAACCGAGATCAGCTGGCCGGAGCGGGTCATCGCTGCGGCTTTCAGCGCGGCGGCGTTGGTGGCGGCGTCGAACGGTTCCAGCTCAAACGCGCCGAGGGGGCCGTTCCAGATCAGCGTCTTGCTTTTCGAGAAGACCTCGATGATGCGGGCGAGGCTTTCCGGGCCTGCGTCCAGGATCATGCCGTCCTCGGGGCATTGATCGGCGGGCAGGATTTCATGCGGCGCGTTGGATTCGAATTTCTTGGCGACCACGACGTCGGTGGGCAGGATGATCTCGCAGCCCGCGGCCTCGGCCTTGGCGAGGATCTCGGCTGCGGTGTCCTTCATGATGCGTTCGGCCAGCGAAATGCCGACCGGCAGCCCCTTGGCCACCAGGAAGGTGTTGGCCATGCCGCCGCCGATCACCAGGTGGTCGACCTTTTCGATCAGGTTGCCCAAGAGTTCCAGCTTGGTGGAGACCTTGGCGCCGCCGACCACTGCGGTCACCGGGCGCTTCGGCTTGCCCAGGGCGCTTTCCAGCGCCTGCAGCTCTGCCTGCATCAGGCGGCCCGCACAGGCGGGCAGCAGGCGGGCGATTGCCTCGGTGGAGCTGTGGGCGCGGTGGGCGGCGGAGAAGGCGTCGTTGCAGTAAACCTCGCCCAGCCGCGCCATGCCGGCCGCCAGATCGGGGTCGTTCTTGGTTTCCGCGGCGTGGAAGCGGGTGTTTTCCAGCAGGAGGACCTCACCCGGCTGCAGCGCGTCGGCAGCGGCCTCGGCGCCGGCGCCGACGCAATCGGCGGCAAACAGCACGCGGGTGTCAAAGGCGCGCTCCAGTGTCGGCACCAGCTGGTTCAGGGACAGGTTCTCGCGGCGCTCGCCGCCGGGGCGGCCGAAGTGGGCCAGCAAGATCGGCTTGCCGCCCGCCGCCAGAATGTCGCGCACGGTGGGGGCGATACGGCGGATGCGGGTGGAGTCGGTCACCACGCCTTCGACGATCGGCACGTTGATGTCCACACGCACCAGCACGCGCTTGCCGTTCAGATCCATGTCGTCGAGTGTTTTCCAGCCCATCTCAAGAGACCCCTTATGGTGAAAGTGCAGTCAAATCCGCGGGCTGTTTCGGGGGTTTTTGCGCATCAGTCAATGCTCCCTTGGCATTTCCGGGCGCTGCCCTTAACTATCGTTGCAAATTTCGACGACAGGAGGGCCACATGGCCGAGATCAAAGATCCCGAAAACACCATCATCATCGAGCTGAAAGACGGCAATGTGGTGATCGAGCTGCTGCCCGACGTGGCGCCGAAGCATTCCGAGCGGATGAAGGAACTGGCCCGTGCCGGCGAGTATGACAACGTCTGCTTCCACCGGGTGATCGACGGCTTCATGGCGCAGACCGGTGATGTGGCCAATGGCGACATGGAAGACGGCTTCAACTTGCGCATGGCGGGCACCGGCGGCTCCAGCCTGCCGAATGTTCCGGCCGAGTTCTCCAAGCTGCCGCATGACCGCGGCACCCTGGGCGCGGCCCGTTCGGCCAACCCGGACAGCGCAAACTCGCAGTTCTTCATCAACTTCAAGGACAACCACTTCCTGAATGGTCAGTACACCGTTTATGGCCGTGTCATCGACGGCATGGAGCACGTGGATGCGATCACACGCGGCGAGCCGCCTGCGAACCCGGACCGGATGATCTCTGTCAAGGTGGCTGCGGATGCATAAGGCGCTTTCGCTGGTGGCCCTGCTGGCGGCAGGGCCTGCCTTTGCTTCTGGTCTGGAAATCCAGGTCGCGGGCGAAGCCAACGGCACCATCAAGATCGACCTGTTCGAGGATGTGGCGCCCAAGCATGTGGAGCAGATCACCGCGCTGGCCGAAGCGGGCCAGTATGACGGCGTGGTGTTCCACCGCGTGATCGAGGGCTTCATGGCGCAGACCGGCGATGTTGAGTTCGGCAAGGCCGGCGGCGACATGCGCCGGGCCGGGCAGGGCGGCTCTGACCGCCCGGATCTGGCGGCTGAGTTCTCCGACATCACCTATGACCGCGGCGTGGTCGGCATGGCCCGGTCGCAGAGCCCGGACAGCGCCAATTCGCAGTTCTTCATCATGTTTGCCCCGGGCCCGTTCCTGGACGGCCAGTACACGGTTGTCGGCAAGGTGACCGAGGGCATGGATGTGGTCGATGCGATCAAGCGTGGCGCCGGCCCCAATGGCGCGGTGATCGGCCAGCCCGACACCATGGCCAAGGTGAGCGTGACCGAATAAAGCCTTCCGGCTTTCTGAAAGACGATGGCCCGCGCCCGGCACTCCGGGGGCGGGCCTTTTATATGCTGGGTGATGACAGGCGGTCACAAGCCCGTGCCCGCCCCTGTTCCGCGCCTCTCTGCCGCCGTTTACTGGGACCGGGAGGTGCTGGTCATGCTGAGGAGGTTGTTGTTGTGTTTCGGGCTGCTGTTGCCATTGACTGCAGCAGCCGATCCGCAGGTCTGGCAGAGGGAATGGCCGAAGACCGACTTCAGCCGGTCGCTGGTTAAGGATTGGCAGGAAATCCGCTCGGGAGGGGTACCCAAGGATGGTATCCCGGCGCTGGATACGCCGCAGTTCACAGAGGCCGCAAAGGACCGGAGGATCAAGCCGCGCGAGCCGGTGATCACGCTGGAGCTGGCGGGCGCCACGCCGCGGGCTTATCCGCTGCGCTATCTGACCTGGCATGAGATCGTGAACGATGTGGTGGCAGGGGTGCCGGTGGCGGTGACCTATTGCCCGCTGTGCAATTCGGCGGTGACATTCGACCGGCGCACCGGTGCCGGGGTGCTGCGCTTTGGGGTCACCGGCAAGCTGCGCCACTCGGATCTGGTGATGTATGACCGCGAAACCCAAAGCTGGTGGCAGCAGGCGACCGGCACCGGCATCGTCGGGCGGATGACCGGCACCCGGCTGAAGACGCTGCCGAGCTGGGTGGAAAGCTGGCAGGAGTTCACCGCCCGCAACCCGGACGGGCTGGTGATGGCACAGCCGGGCTGGAACCGGCGGTACGGGCAGAACCCTTATGTGAATTACGACAGGTCGGACTGGCCGTTCCTGTATGATGGCACCCCGCCGCCGCACGGGCTGGCACCGATGGAGCGGGTGGTGCGGGTCGGCAGCCGGGCCTGGCCGCTGGCGCGGCTGGCGCGCGAAGGCGGGATCCGCGAGGCCGGTGTGGTGCTGAGTTGGCGGACGGGCCAGGCCTCGGCGCTGGATACGGGCACGATTGCCGGCGGGCGCGATATCGGCTCTGTCCGGGTGCGCGACAGCCAGGGGCGCGATCTGCCGCATGACGTGATGTTTGCCTTTGCCTTCCACGCGTTCTGGCCGGACGGCACGTGGATGCTGAAATGACAAAAGGCGCGCCGCAGCGGGCGCGCCTTGCTTTTTTCCAGCGGACCGGCAGATCAGAACAGGAAGTTGTCCGCGTCCTGCAGCTGCGCCAGGCTGATGTCCTCCACCAGGATGGTCACATCGGCGAAAGAGACCAGCACATCGTCCCCCTGTGCCTCAAAATCCAGCTGGCCCAGGCGGGAGGCGCCGCGGCCGATCTGGATGTGATCCTGGCCTGCGGTGAAGTCGGTGATGGTGTCGTTGCCGTGGCCCTTGTGGAATACGAAGGTGTCAGCACGGCCGCCGCCGGTCAGCAGGTCGTCGCCCTTGTGGCCCAGCAGCACATCGCGCCCGCTGCCGCCGCTGAGGCGGTCGCCGCCGGTGCCGCCGGACAGGGTGTCATCGCCGCCGCCGCCGGCCAGGGTGTCGGCGCCGTTGCCGCCCTTCAATGTGTCGATGCCAGTGCCGCCCAGAAGCTTGTCTCTGCCCTTGCCGCCGTCAAGGAGATCGTTGCCGCTTTGGCCGCTGAGCACGTCATTGCCGCCGTCGCCATTCAGCGTGTCGTCTCCGCTCTCTCCGCTCAGCGTGTCCTTCGCGTCGCCGCCAGCCAGGTTGTCGTTGCCGCCGTCGCCGAACAGGCTGTCGGCGTCGAGACCGCCCAGCAGCGTGTCGTTGCCGTTTCCGCCGCGCAGCGTGTCACTGCCGCTGTGGCCGGAA
Source organism: Leisingera aquaemixtae (assembly GCF_006740765.1). Lineage (GTDB taxonomy): Bacteria > Pseudomonadota > Alphaproteobacteria > Rhodobacterales > Rhodobacteraceae > Leisingera > Leisingera aquaemixtae. Next base: position 1,579,463 of record NZ_CP041159.1, on the reverse strand, counting down.
ATCTTGTCGTTGCCGTCTTCCCCCAGAAGCAGGTCGTGTCCGGAGAATCCGTTAATGCTATCGTTGCCGCTGCCGCCGAGCAGGACATCGTGGGATGTTGCCGTTCTGTTATCTCCATTGAGCGTGTTGGCATATGAGGTCCCGGCCGTCAGGCTGACAGTGCGGTCGCTGAATTGGACAAACTCAATGGAGTTCAGGGTGTCGCGGCCGTCCGGTCCGTCAAGGATGATGCGGCTGAAGCTGGAGGAGAAGCTGGCGTTGGAGAAGGCGCCATCGACAATCAGCCTGTCTGTTCCGCTGCCACCGTAAATGTAGTCCCAGCCGCTTCCCGCATTGATTGTGTCATTGCCATCCCCCAGCTTCCAGGTGCTGCTGCGGGTCGAGTTGATGCTGAAGAGGTCGTTGCCCTTTGTGGCCTCCTCCTCGAAGGAGGAAGTTGAGTAGCTATTGGAATATTTGGTGAAGGACACGTCCAGACCGCTGGCGGTATAGACTGTTGATCCGTTGATCTGGAATGTGATGCTTGTGATCGTTCCATAGACGGATGTGCCAAATGCACTGAAACTGCCTGTAACTCTGGCCGAAAAACTGGCGCCGCTGTATGTGGTGCCGTTGATTTCCACAAGGTTGCTGTTGACTGTCCCCGGTGTCGGGTTGAGGACCCGGAAGGTTTGAAGATCCCCGACATCCCAGCTGTTGCTGGAATCATTCACGGTAAACGTAGCCATTGGGTACAGCTCCTTGGACTTGACAATACTTTGGTTGAAACCCTGTTGGGCAACTCAATTCAAAGGTCTATTGCCCTAGAAGGGGAGTAATGTTCAAGGCAAGGAAATCTTTACCGTCACGTTACTGTAACGTTTTTGCAGCTTTTACGAGTGTTCCCCCGCAAAGCAAAAAAGAAACGCCGCAAGCGGAGGCTTGCGGCGCAGCTTTCGTGTCTGTGTGGCCCGGCAGTGTTGAAAGCCTGCCGACCGGCAGTTCAGCCTTCGGCCTTGTGCGCAGCAGTCGCGGCTTGAACGGCTGCCGACGGAGCAGCCGGGGCTGCGGCCGGGGCGGATTTGCGGCCGCCCGGGTTCAGCGGGTCGTCCTGGCGCTGCACGGAGCCTTCGAAATGGGCGCCGCTTTCAATCGCGATGGTCTTGTGGATGATGTCGCCTTCGACCCGTGCGGTGGAGGTCAGGCGCACCTTGAGGCCGCGCACGCGGCCGACGATGCGGCCGTTGATGACAACGTCATCGGCGGTGATCTCACCCTTGATGGTGGCGGTCTCGCCAACGGTCAGCAGATGCGCGCGGATGTCGCCCTCGACGGTGCCTTCGACCTGGATGTCGCCGGTGGTCTTGACGTTGCCGGTGATGTGCAGGTCCGAGCTCAGCAGCGACGCGGCGGGCTTGGCCTTGGGCGCGCTGGTCTTGTAGTCGCTGGGCGCCGGCGCAGCCGGAGCGGCAGAGGCAGGGGCAGCCGGGGTTGCGTCGGCCTGCTTCGGCCCGGGCTCGTTGATTTTGCTCTTAGAAAACATTTCTCGCAGCCTTGATGTAGATCATGGGGTTTACAGGTTGCCCGTTGACCCGCACCTCGTAGTGGAGGTGGGTCCCGGTGGACCGTCCGGTGTTACCCATATCAGCAATGTGATCCCCGCGCGAGACCCTTTGGCCGGCCGTAACGCGGAGTTTCGAATTATGGGCGTATCTTGTCTCGATGCCGAACGCGTGGCGGATGGTGACCAGCTTGCCGTAGCCGGATTGCCAGCCCGCGTGGGTCACCACGCCGTCGGCGGTGGCAAAGATGTCGGTGCCGGTGCTGCCTGCAAAATCAAAGCCCTTATGCAGGCGGCGGCCGCCGGTCTTGGGGTCGCGGCGGTAGCCGAATCCGGAGCTTTGGCGCACATGGCCCAGATTGACCGGGGTGGCAAACGGCGCCTTTTCCGCGGCCAGACGGTACAGATTCAGCTGATCCAGCCGGGCAAGGATCCTGTTGGCGCGCAGCTCTTCCGGGGCGGGTTCCTCGCCCCGGGTCGACATCGCCAAGGGCGCAAGCGGGCCGCCCTGGCCGTCGTAGCCGCGCCGGACCTGCTCAAGAATCCGGTCGGGCGGCATGCCGGCGCTGCGGAACATCTTATCCAGCGGAGTAATCGACACCGCGACCGCCTCTTCCAGCTGGCGGAAGATCTGGCCGTTGCGTTCTTCCATCAGCTGCAGTTCCAGTTCCAGCTCCTGGCGCTGGCCGACGGCGTCCCGGGCGTCGGCCATGATCCGGTCGCGCTCCGCCGCGGTATCGGTCAGGGCCCCCGCCAGCATGTCCATCTGCTCCACGGCGCTGGCCATGACCGCCGGGGCGGCGTTTTCGTCCTGGGTTTCTTCCTGAAGTTCTGCCAGGGCCCGGCGGGCGCCGTCGCGGTCGCTCATGGTGTCGCGCAGGGTGGTCTGGATCACCTCGATGCCGGTTTCCAGCTCGCGCCGGCGGGTCTCCGAGGCCAGCAGCTCGGATTGCATCATCGAGATCTGGGCCAGCACGGCGTTGAACCGCTCCTGCGCCGCCAGGGCTTCCTCGGCGCGGGCGTCGCGCTCGTCGGAGATTGCATTCAGGCGTTCGCGGTAGGTCTGCTGGTCGCGTTTGGCCAGCTCGCGGAAATTGCCGGCGCCGATGCTGTCCATCAGCACGATGGCGGTGGCAACAATGGTCCAGGAGACCAGCAGGGTGATGCCGGCCACCGCGGCCAGCTGGGTCTCCGACCGCAGCCGGATGAAACGCGTGTCGGTGTCGGATTTGAGGAACACCCGCCGCTCGGGGAAGCGGCGTTCCAGAAAGGCGTGAATTCTGATCGCGAGCCGTGTGCGCAAAGTCCGTTCCCTGTTCCGTCCCTGTCCCGAAGTGCGCCGGTGCCGCAGGGCGGATCCGGTGCCTTGGGCGAAGTGAATAGACAGGGCGGGCCGATTGGGCAAGCCTGTTGACCCATCGGGCCCGGATCGTGCCGGCAGGGCGGGCAGATAGGCGGAAATCTGCCGAGTTTGCGGGGGTATGCCCCGGCCCGGCCGGCGGACGTGCCGGGCAGACGGGGGGCCGGTCAGCCCGGCTGGCTTTTCTGCCGTTCCTCCTGCGCTTCGGTCCAGCCGCTTTCCCAGGCCTGGTGGTCGGCGGTGTCGAAGGCATAGGGATTGCCGGTGAAGGGCTGGCCGTCCATGCCGGCGCGGTAACCCTCGTCATAGCTTTGCGCGCGCGGGTCCATGCCGCAGGGCTTATGGGCGGTTGCGCGCAGGTGGGCGGCGAACTCGGGGTATTGGGCGAGGTCGGTCTGATCAAGCCCTTCGGGATGCCGCATGAGCGCCTGATGGCCGCGGCTGGTCAGCCGCCAGCTGGGATCCTCCCCCGGCAGCGGCTCGCCCGGGACCAGGATGCCTGCGATCTCCAGCTCCGACAGGCGGGCGGCCAGCCGTTCGCGCAGGTCTTCGGGGGGCAGGCCGGGGGTTTCGTTGGCCTGGCGGAACAGGGCGTCCAGCGCCTGTTCGCAGCGGTCCAGCGTCACCGGGCCGGACCGTGCCGTGTGCAGGATCAGGGCCGAGAGGCTGGCCGTGCTCAGCAATGGGAAGTCGTTTTCGAACATGGGATCACCCGGCTGTCCAGATGTCCCAGTCTAGGCGGCTGCGGCGGTTTGGTAAAGATGGCTGCGGCCCGCGCGGCCGGCCCTTGGCCTCAGCTGCCCGGCAGGTCCCGCGCCTGATCGGCCAGCGGCCAGTAGAAATCCGGCGGCAGGCCGGCATCGGCGCGCTTTTCCTCGTTGAACGGCGGCTTCAGGGCGCCGTGGAAATACTTCCGCACCAGCGCGTGAAACACCTCCTTGGGGTCGAGGTTGTCCCGGCCGCACAGGAAGTTGAACCATTTGGAGCCATAGGCGACATGGCCGACCTCCTCGGCATAGATCACCTCCAGCGCTTCAACGGCCTGGGTGAGCTGCGCCTTGCGGAAGATTTCGATCATGCCGGGGGTGACATCCAGCCCGCGCGCCTCCAGCACCATCGGCACCACCGCCAGGCGGCCCATCAGGTCCTCTGCCGTGTCCTCCGCCGCGCGCCACATGCCGGCGTGGGCCGGCAGGGCGCCGTAATGGCTGCCCAGGGCTTCAAGGCAGTCGCACATCAGGTTGAAATGCTTGGATTCCTCATCCGCAGCCTTGACCCAGTCATCAAAAAAGCCCATCGGCATCGGCACGTGAGAGAAGCGGGCAATGATGTCCCAGTGCAGGTCGACGGCGTTCAGCTCGATATGGGCGACGGCGTGCAGCAGCGCGATGCGGCCTGCCTCCGATCCCGGCTTGCGCTTGGGCACGTCGCGGGGGTGCAGCAGCTCCGGCTTGTCGGGCCGGGCCGGGTGCGTCGGCGGGGAGGCGGTGCCGATGGCGATCTCCGGGCCGGTGCCGGCGCGGGAGGCAAACCACGCCGCGGCGTGGCGGCGCGACAGCGCGGTCTTCTGCCGCCCGTCCGCGGTGGTCAGCACCTCGGCGGCGCGTTCGGCGAGCGTTTGGGGCTGATCGGTCATGCGGGTCTCCTGTTGCAGCGGCTGGCCCGGGTTCACCTGATTTGGGCGGCGGAGTCCAGAGCGGAAACGGGAGGGCTCCCGCGCCCGCGGGCGATCAGCGGGCTGATCTCCCTGGCGGCCTTGGGCCGGGCACCGCGCGTCCCGCGCGGTGCGCGCCGCCCGCAGGGGCGGCGCCGGGCCCAACAGCAAGGCCTGCGCCCGGCAGGGCGCGGGCAGAGCTGGCGGGAGCGCCCCGCCTTGCCTGCACGCTGCCTTGCCTGCGCGCCGGAGCGCCTTACAGCGCCCGGACGGCTGCCAGCACCTCGTCCGCGTGGCCGTCGACCTTGACCTTGCGCCAGACCTGCGCGATGCGGCCATCGGCATCAATCAGGAAGGTGGAGCGTTCGATCCCCCAGAACTTCTTGCCGTACATGCTCTTCTCTTTCCAGACGCCGTAATCCTCGCACACCGTGCCGTCCGCATCGGACAAAAGCGGTGCCGTCAGCCCGTGTTTGGCGGTGAATTTGTCGTGCTTGGCGACGGTATCCTTGGAGATCCCGAAAACCTGCGCGCCGGCATCGGCGAAGGCCTGCAAAGCCTCTGAAAAGGCGATGGATTCTTTGGTGCAGCCGGGAGTATCATCGCGGGGGTAGAAAAACAGCACCACGGGCGCGCCCTTGAGGCTGGACAAAGTGACCTCTCCGCCGCCGCTGCGGGGCAGGGTAAAGGAAGGGGCGGGATCTGAAACGTCGGGCATTGGCCTGTCTCCGGTAATTTGCGCAACTCACTGCGCGGCAACCATAACCCATGAGCAGCAAAGGGAAAGCTGAGATCAAACCTGCCGGCGAGAATAACCGCGCTGCGGCCGAGGCCGTGCCCGTGCGCGGGCCTGGCCCGGGCCCGGACGCCAGTCTGGCGGCGCCGGCGCGGCGGCGCTGGCGCTGGCGGCTGCTGCGCGGTGCGGTCTGGCTGCTGGCGCTGCTGAGCTTTCTGGCGGCCGGCGCCATCTATTTCGGCCTCGGCACCCGGCTGGATGCGCCGGACTGGCTGCGCCAGCGGGTGGAGACCCGGATCGAGCGGCATCTGAACGGGCTGCAGATTGAATTCGGCGCCATCCATGTGGTCGTCAGCAAGGGCTGGCGGCCGCGGGTCAGCCTCAAGGACGTGGTGCTGCGCCATCCGGACGGCGCGGTGTTTGCCCAGCTGGCGGATGCCCAGGCCAGCCTGGCGATGCGGCCGCTGCTGCGCGGCAGGATCCAGCCCAAGCAGATCTCGCTCAGCGGTTTGTTCGCGGTTTTGCGGCGCAATCCGGACGGCACCCTGGCGCTGAGCTTTGCCAGCGGCGGGCTGCCGGCACGGCAGGCGGGCAATCTGGTGCAGCTGATCAAGCAATGGGACAGCCAGCTGGACAAACCCGTGCTGGCGGCGCTGCGGGGGGTGGAGACCAGCGAGCTGACGCTGTCTTACACCGATGACCGCCTGGGCCGCGCCTGGACCCTGGACGGCGGCCAGATCCGGCTGCAGAAAAGCGGCAGCGCGGTATCGGCCTCGGCGGTGTTTTCGGTGCTGAGCGGGCGCGGCGACGTGGGCACGGTCGAGGCCAGCTATATCTCGGAGATCGGCAGCCCGGAGGCGGAGTTCGGGGTTCTCGTCTCGGACATCGCCAGCGAGGACATCGCGCTGCAGAGCCCGGCGCTTGGCTGGCTGGGGGTGCTGCGGGCGCCGATTTCCGGCTCCTTGCGCGGCGGGGTGCGCAGCGACGGCACGCTGGAGCCGGTGCAGGCCAGCCTGCGGATCGGCGAAGGGGTGATCCAGCCGGAGGCGCAGACCCGGCCGGTGCCGATCACCGGCGCGCGCAGCTATTTCACCTATGACCCGGCGGCCCAGATGCTGGAATTCGCCGAACTCAGCGTGCAAAGCGGCTGGGGCTCCGGGGTGATGCAGGGGCAGGCCAGCCTGGCTGGGATCCAGAACGGGCAGCTGACCGGGCTGACCGGCCAGCTGCGCTTTGCCGATCTGGAGCTGAACCCGCGCCGCCTGTTCGAGACGCCGGTGAAATTCCCGGCGGTGGACGCGGATTTCGATCTGCGGCTGAAGCCCTTCCGGCTGCGGCTGGGCGAGATGCTGGTGCGCGACGGAGCCAGCCGGATCCATCTGGACGGTGAGATCGGGGCCGGGCCTGAGGGCTGGGACTACGACCTGAACGGGCGGGTCGATCAGGTCGGGGCGGACCGGATCAAGCAGCTGTGGCCCGAGGCGCTGGCGTCCAAGCCGCGCGAGTGGGTGAGCGACAACCTGCATGCGGGACTGGTGCGCGACGTGGGCTTTCACATGCGCGGGCGCGGCAGCGGCAAGCCTTTCATCAGCCTGGATCTGGCCTTTGAAGAGGCTGAGGTGCTGTTTCAGAAGTTCATGCCGCCGGTGCGGCAGGCGGCGGGTCAGCTCAGCCTCTACGGCAACCGCTTTGTCGTGACCGCCTCCAAGGGGGTGGTCACGCCGGACCAGGGCGGGGACGTGGATGTGACGGGCACCTCCTTCATCATCCCGGACACCACGGTGCGCGACGGCACCCCCGGCATTGCCCGGATTGCTGCGCGCGGCTCCGTCACGGCGGCGCTGTCGCTGCTGAACCGCGAGCCGCTTGAGGTGATGGACAAGGCGTCGCTGCCGGTCGATCTGGCGGCGGGGCAGGTGGAGGCCACGGGCACGCTGTCGCTGCCGCTGCGCAAGGGCGTGCAGCCGGAGGAGATCCTCTACCACTACAGCGGCGAGGCGCGGGCGGTGGAGACCAGCAAGCTGGTGGCGGGCCATACCGCGGCGGCGCCGCTGCTGAAGATCGAAGGCAACCAGGGCGAGGTGCGCATCAGCGGCAGCGGCAGCCTGTCGGGCGTGCCAGTGACCGTCAGCTGGGCGCAAAAGACCGGCAAGGACGCCCCCCGGGGCAGCCGGGCCGAGGGCACCATCGAACTGTCGGCAGACGCGGTGTCGGCTTTTAACCTGGGCCTGCCGCGCGGATCTGTCTTTGGCAAGGGACAGGGCCGTTACACGGTGGATTTGCAGCCCGGCGCGCCGCCTGAGCTGCAGCTGGAGTCGGACCTGGCGGGGGTCGGGCTGAGGATTGCGGAAATCGGCTGGCAAAAAAGCGAGGCGGCGTCCGGCAGGCTGTCGCTGTCGGCGGAGCTGGGACGGACCGCAACGGTGGAGCGGCTGGAACTGGAAGCGCCCGGGCTGGCGGCCGCGGGCCGGGTGACCACCCGCGAGGGCGGCGGGCTGGATCAGGCGGTGTTTTCCTCGGCGCGGGCGGGCGACTGGTTCCAGGGCGCGGTGACCTTCCGAGGGCGCGGCAGCAACGCGCCGCCCGCCATAGACGTGACCGGCGGCAGGCTGGACCTGAGCCGCTCGCCGTTTTCGGCAGCCTCCGGAAGCGGCAGCGGCGGCGGCGGCGGCAGCAGCGGCGGGCCGGTTCCGATCAGCCTGCGCCTGCAGAACCTGCAGGTCACCGACAGCATCGGGCTGCAAGGCTTTCAGGGGCGGTTCTCGACCCAGGGCGGCATGAACGGGGAGTTCACTGCCCGCCTGAACGGGCAGACGCCGGTGGCGGGCACCGTGGTGCCGCAGAACAACGGCACTGCGGCGCGCATCCGTGCCAATGATGCCGGCGGCGTGTTCCGCTCTGCCGGGATTTTCGAGCATGGCCGCGGCGGCAGTTTCGACATGACGCTGGTCCCCGCGGACAAGCCAGGCGAGTACGACGGGCGGGTCAGCGTGCGCAACATCCGGGTGCGCAACGCGCCGTCAATGGCTGCGATCCTGAATGCGATCAGCCTGGTCGGGCTGCTGGACGAAATGACCGGGCAGGGCATCCTGTTCACCAGCATGGACGCGCGGTTCCGGCTGGGCGGCTCGCATCTGATTCTGCACCAGAGCAGCGCCGTGGGGCCGTCGATGGGGCTGTCTCTGGACGGCAATTTCGATCTGAACAGCAGCCGCCTGAACATGCGCGGCGTGATCTCGCCGGTGTATCTGCTCAACGCCATCGGGCGGGTGCTGTCGCCCCGGGACGGCGAGGGGCTGTTCGGCTTTACCTTCACCCTGCGCGGCACCGCGGACGACCCGTCGGTCTCGGTCAACCCGCTGGCCGGGCTGGCGCCGGGGTTCCTGCGCGAGATCTTCCGCGGCCCGCCGCCGAAAGTGCCGGGGGACGACAGGGCGTTCTCTGTCGACGGCGAAGTGCTGGAGGAGGGCGAGGAACAGGTCCAAACCCCGCGAGGGGCCAACAAGTAAACTGGCTGGGGGTGAAAATCGCCATAGATTTTCCCTGCAGCACATCCTATAGCGCGCGCCATGAAACTCAGCGATTTCGACTTTGACCTGCCCGACGCTCTGATTGCCACCCGGCCTGCCAATCCGCGCAGCTCGGCCCGGCTGCTGGTGGCTGCGGGCGGCAATCTGCACGACGGCCGTGTGACCGATCTGGTGGACTGGCTGCAGCCCGGCGACCGGCTGGTGCTGAACGACACCAAGGTGATCCCGGCGCGCCTGAGCGGGCTGCGCCACCGCGACAGCGCGCAAGGGCCGGTGGCGGCCAAGATCGAGGCAACCCTGCTGGAGCCGCGCGCCGATGGCAGCTGGGCGGCGCTGCTGAAACCGCTGAAAAAGATCCGCGAGGGCGAGGAGATCGTCTTCTCCGATGACCTGAGCGCGACCCTGGAAGCCATCGAGGACGGTCAGGGCCACCTGCGCTTCAACCTCAGCGGCACCGATTTCGACGCCGCGCTGGCCGAGGCGGGCGCGATGCCGCTGCCGCCCTATATCGCCGCCAAGCGCGCCGCGGATGAGCAGGACAAGACCGATTACCAGACCGTCTGGGCCAGGAATTCGGGCGCGGTGGCAGCGCCGACCGCGTCGCTGCATTTCGACACGCCGCTGCTGGAGGCGCTGAAGGCGCGCGGGGTTGAGATTTCCTATGTCACCCTGCATGTCGGCGCGGGCACCTTCCTGCCGGTCAAGGTGGAGGATGTGACCACCCACCGGATGCATGCGGAATGGGGCAAGGTCAGCGAAGGCGCGGCGGCGGACATCGCGGCGACAAAAGCAGCGGGCGGCCGGGTCATTCCGGTCGGCACCACGGCGCTGCGGCTGATCGAGAGCGCCGCCAAAGACGGGCAGATCCATGCCTGGGAAGGCGACACCGACATCTTTATCTACCCGGGGTTCGAATTTCAGGTGGCGGACGCGCTGATGACCAATTTCCACCTGCCGAAATCGACCCTGCTGATGCTGGTCTCCGCCCTGATGGGGCAGGAGGAGATCCGGCGGATCTATGACCATGCGGTGCGCAGCGGCTACCGGTTCTTTTCCTATGGCGATGCGTCGCTTTTGATCCCGGCAAAGGCGGATACACCGTAGAGAAAAGGCGCGAAATCACCGACAAGCGCCGCAATGATGACCCTTGAGCACGCGCGCAGGGTCATGAAACCGAAATCAGAATCGGCGATACCGGCCACGCGAGCCTTGATCGCCCGGACATAACATTCAAATGTGATGGCAGCCCGTCCCTTGTGGAGGGCTGCTTTGCTTTCAAAGGAGGCATCGGAATGCTTCAGGTACTTTCGAGCGCTTGGGCGCTGCTGTTGGGCGTTTGCCTGCTGATGGTGGGCAACGGCCTGCAGGGCACCATGCTGGGGGTCCGGGGCGACCTGGAGGGGTTCTCCTCGTTCGAGATGTCCCTGGTGATGGCGGCCTATTTCGTGGGCTTCCTGGGCGGCTCGCGGCTGGCGCCGGAGATGATCCGGCGGGTCGGCCACGTGCGCGTCTTTGCGGCGCTGGCCTCCTTTATCTCGGCGGTGATGATCCTCTATCCGCTGCTGCCCAACACCATCGCCTGGGCGCTGGGGCGCATACTCATCGGGTTCTGCTTCTCGGGCGTGTATGTGACCGCCGAAAGCTGGCTGAACAACGCCGCCGACAACACCAACCGCGGCAAGGCGCTGTCGCTGTACATGATCGTGCAGACCATCGGCATCATCACGGCGCAGGGGCTGATCCAGGTCGGCGACCCGGCCGGGTATGAGGCCTTCATCATCGCGTCGATCCTGGTTTCGATCTCTTTCGCGCCGATTTTGCTGTCGATCTCGCCGACCCCGGCCTTTGACACCACCAAGCCGATGACCCTGCGCAAGCTGTTTGAGACCTCGCCCCTGGGCTGTGTCGGCATGTTCCTTCTGGGCGGGGTGTTCTCGGCCCAGTTCGGGATGAGCGCGGTGTACGGCTCTGCCGCCGGGCTGACCCTGACGCAGCTGTCGATCTTTGTCTCCGCCTTTTATGTCGGCGCGCTGCTGCTGCAGTATCCGCTGGGCTGGCTGTCGGACCGTATGGACCGCCGCTTCCTGATCCTGATCGCGGCCCTGGCGGGCGGCGGCGGCGCTGTGGCGGGCTTCCTGTTCGGCACGGATTTCAAGATGCTGCTGGTGGCGGCCTTCTTTATCGGCGGCCTGTCGAACCCGCTGTATTCGCTGCTGATCGCCTATACCAACGACTACCTGGAGCATGACGACATGGCGGCGGCCTCGGGCGGGCTGATCTTCATCAACGGGCTGGGCGCCATCGCCGGGCCGCTGATCACCGGCTGGCTGATGGGGGATGCGGTGTTCGGGCCTCCGGGCTTTTTCACCTTCATCGCCGCGCTGATGTTCGTGATGGCCGGCTATGCGCTGTACCGTGCGACCCAACGCGCTTCGATCCCGGTTGAGGAGACCGGCAGCTATGCCGCTATGTCGCCGACGGCAACGCCGGTGGCGGTCGAGTTTGCCCAGGAATACGCAATCGACACCGAGCTGGAGGAGCAGGAATCCGCCGCTGCGGAGAAGTGATTGCGCTAACCAGCCGTTTTCGTGAGGATTATTTCACTCGCAGGTCTTGCCTGTCGCAATTTGTGACCCAAGGTTACTTGTAATGGCAACGTAAAATGGCCTGAAATCAGGGTCAGGAAAAACTTGGAGTTAAGACCGATGGCTGGTCCCAAAGAGATACTTGCATTCTGGCTCGACGAGGTCGGGGAGAAGGGATGGTATCTGCAGGATGAGGCGCTGGATCAGGAGATCCGCACAAAGTTTCAGAAAACCTGGCAGGAGGCTTGCGAGGGCAAGTTCTCCTTCTGGCTGACCTACCCGAGCGGGACGCTGGCCTATGTCATCCTGATGGACCAGTTTCCGCGCAACATGTTCCGCGGCAAGGGCAAGGCGTTTGCCTCTGACCCGGCGGCGCTGTCGGCGGCCAAGGTGGCCATCAACAAGAAGTGGGACATGAAAATCGACGAGCCGGCGCGGCAGTTCTTCTATCTGCCGCTGATGCATTCGGAGAACCTGTGCGATCAGGAACGCTGCATCCGGCTGATGATGGAGCGGATGCCGCAGACCGGCCGCGCCAACCTGCTGCACGCCCGCGCCCATCGCGAGGTGATCCGCCAGTTCGGCCGCTTCCCCTACCGCAACGAGGCGCTGCACCGCGCCAGCACCGCGCCCGAGCGCGACTATGTCATGTCGGGCGGCTACGGCGAGACCGTGCGGCAGATGCAAGCGGCTGGCTGACGCCGGCGCTGCTGGAAGATTTTAACGCCGCGCCTGGAAACGGGCGCGGCGTTTTCTGTTGCGTGGTCCCTTGTGCCAAGGGGCGGCCTGCGGCAGGGAGGGGCTCTGTATTTCGAACACGCCATTGAGGACCGCCGCATGACCACAGCAGAATTTCCGATGACCGGCAGCTGCCGCTGCGGCGCGACCGTGATTGAGGTTTCCGCCGCGCCGGTGCTGACCGCGGCCTGCCACTGCCGCGGCTGCCAGAAGATGAGCGCCAGCGCGTTCTCCCTGACCGCGATGTTTCCGGCGGAGGCCTTCCGGGTGGTGCAGGGCGCGCCGGCCGTTGGCGGCGCCAAGGGGCCGGAGCTGGCGCATTACTGCTGCCCGGAATGCATGACCTGGATGTTCACCCGCATCACCGGCGTCGAGGCGTTTGTGAACGTGCGTCCGGTGATGTTCGGCGATATCAGCTGGTTCCGGCCGTTCGTTGAAACCTGGACCGCTGCCCGGCTTCCCTTTGCCGGGGTCGCGGCTGAGCACAGTTTTGCGCAGTTCCCCTCGATGGAGGAGTTCGGCGCGCTGCTGGAGGCCTTTGCCGCGGCGCGCTGATGCCGGGTCAGCTGCCGGGTTGGCCCGGCGGCGGCGGGCAGGCGCTGCCGTCCTGCAGCAGCGGGACGGCGCGGATGATGCGGCCGGCGAGTTCCGCCGCGCCGGCGCGGCCGGCCTGTTCCGCCGATTGCAGCGGCAGCTGCCGGACCCCGGCCAGATTTGTCTGCAGCTGGTCCAGGCGCTCCTCGATACGGCCGAGGCGGGCCGCTGAGGCGGTGTCTGCTCCGTCCAGGCCTGCTCCGTCCTGCCCCTGTCCGTCTTGCCCCGGTCTTTCCTGAAGGGCGGCGCGCAGGCTGGCCAGATCCTCCCGAAGCCCGGTTGCGGCGGTGTGCAGCGGGGCAACCTGGCTGGCGATCTGCTCCGCATGGGCGGTGACGGCAGAGGCGGCGGCCATCAGCTTCCACCCCAGAAACAGACACAGCGCCAGCAGGATCAGGGTGGCGTTGAGAAGGGCCTTGGCAAGATCGGCAACCGTCCGTTTCATATTCTTCCGCTCCCGGCTGTGGATTGCTGTGCATGTTTCAGCTTATGCTGGCCCGGAACCAGCCTCGCTGCCAAGCGGAAACCTGCCGGAGCGCGCAGGGCCGCAATGCCGCAGAAGAGGATGATTGCAGTGCAGAAAGAAATAGTTTAACGGTAAACTAGTTTTATGGATCCTGTTCAAGGCGAGGGGACAGCATGGCCGCACAATCCTATGACGTGATCGTAATCGGCGCCGGGCCGGGGGGCTATGTTGCCGCCATCCGCGCAGCGCAGCTGGGGCTGAAGACCTGTGTGGTCGAGCGCGAGCATCTGGGCGGCATCTGCCTGAACTGGGGCTGTATCCCGACCAAGGCGCTGCTGCGCTCCTCGGAAGTGTTCCACCTGATGGAGCGCGCCAAGGATTTCGGCCTGAAGGCGGAAAACATCGGCTATGACCTGGACGCGGTGGTGAAACGCTCGCGCGGGGTGGCCAAGCAGCTGTCTTCCGGCATCGGCCATCTGATGAAGAAGAACAAGATCGACGTGGTGATGGGCGAGGCGTCCATTCCGGCCAAGGGAAAGGTCTCGGTCAAAACCGACAAGGGCACGCAGGATCTGACCGCCAAGAACATCGTGCTGGCCACCGGCGCCCGTGCCCGCGAACTGCCGGGGCTGGAAGCGGACGGCGATCTGGTCTGGACCTACAAGCATGCGCTGGACCCCGTCCGGATGCCGAAGAAGCTGCTGGTCATCGGCTCCGGCGCGATCGGCATTGAATTTGCAAGCTTCTACAACACGCTCGGCGCCGAAACGACGGTGGTTGAAGTAATGGACCGGGTGCTGCCGGTGGAAGACGCCGAAATCTCCGCCTTTGCCAAGAAGGCCTTTGTCAAACAGGGCATGAAGATCATGGAGAAAGCCATGGTCAAGCAGCTGGACCGTGGCAAGGGCAAGGTGACCGCCCATATCGAGGTGGGCGGCAAGGTCGAGAAGCACGACTTTGACACCGTGATCTCCGCCGTGGGCATCGTCGGCAACGTCGAGGGCCTGGGGCTGGAAGAGCTGGGCGTCAAGGTCGACCGCACCCATGTGGTCACGGACGAATTCTGCCGCACCGGCGTTGACGGCCTTTATGCCATCGGCGACATCGCCGGCGCGCCCTGGCTGGCGCACAAGGCGTCCCACGAGGGCGTTATGGTGGCCGAGCTGATCGCGGGCAAACACGCGCATCCGGTCAAGCCGGAAAGCATTGCAGGCTGCACCTACTGCCAGCCGCAGGTCGCCTCCGTCGGCTATACCGAGGCGAAGGCGAAGGAGCTGGGCTATGACATCAAGGTCGGCCGCTTCCCCTTCATCGGCAACGGCAAGGCGATTGCGCTGGGAGAGGCCGAGGGCATGGTGAAGACCATCTTTGACGCCAAGACCGGCGAGCTGCTGGGGGCGCATATGGTCGGCGCCGAGGTGACCGAGCTGATCCAGGGCTATGTGGTCGGCCGCCAGCTGGAGACCACCGAGGAAGACCTGATGAACACCGTCTTCCCGCATCCGACGCTGAGCGAGATGATGCATGAATCGGTGCTCGACGCCTATGGCCGCGTCATCCACATGTGACGCAGCATTCCCGCGCCGCAGCTCTTGCCGCGGCCGGGTTTAGCGGGCAGGACAGGAAAAGCAGGCGCGGGTGCCTGCTTTTTCTATTAGAGGGCAGACAGTTTGACGGATGGCGGAACCTCCCGCTGGGGGCTGATCCTGGCGGTCTGGGCGGCGGGGCTGGGGGCGGCGGCGCAATACGGCAAGATTTCGGTGATCTTCGGCCGCATGGGCGAGCTGTACCCGCAGGCGGGAACGGCGCTCAGCTTCTCGGTGTCGCTGGTCGGGATGCTGGGCATCCTGCTGGGCGCGGTGGCGGGCCCCTATGCGGCGGCCTTCGGCTACCGGCGCACGCTGGTCTGGGCCTTGGGGGCCGGGGCGGCGGTGTCGGCCTTGCAGGCGCTGCATCTGCCGTTCGGGCTGTTCCTGGCCACGAGGGTGGCTGAGGGGCTGTCGCATCTGGGCATTGTGGTGGCCGGTCCGGTGCTGATTGCGCAGCTGAGTTCCGACCGCGGCCGGGGTCTGGCGATGACCCTGTGGAGCACGTTTTTCGCCGTGGCCTTTACCGTGCTGGCGTGGTTCGGCCTGCCGCTGGTGCGGGCCTGGGGCCTGCTGGCGCTGTTTGCTGCCCATGCGGCGGTGATGGCGGGGCTGGCGGTGCTGCTGGGCCTTGCCCTGCGCGCGGTGCCGGTGCCGCCGCGGGCGCCGCTGCCGCGGCTGGCGGAGCTGCCGGGCCTGCATCTGCCGATCTACCGCTCGCCCTGGATTGCGGCGCCGGCCGCGGGCTGGCTGTTTTACACTTGCTGCTTTGTGGCGGTGCTGACGGTGATCCCGCCCTATATCGCGGACACCGCGCGCGGGCTGGTGCTGGGGACGATGCCGCTGGCCAGCATCGCGGTGTCGATGACGCTCGGCGTCTTCCTGCTGCGGTTTCTGCCCGGGGTGCGGCTGGCGCAGCTGGGGTTCCTGGCCTGCGCGGCGGCGGCGCTGTGGCTGTGGGCCATGCCCGGCGCGCCGCTGGCCTGTATCGCGATGGCGGGCGCGATGGGGCTGGTGCAGGGCGGCTCCTTTGCCGCGGTGCCGCAGCTGAATGAAACCGCCGTGGCGCGGGCGCAGGCCAGCGGCGCGATGGCGCAGATGGGCAATTTGGGCAACACCATCGGCACGCCGCTGATGGTGCTGTCGCTGTCCGCGGCGGGGTTCGGCGGCATGATGGCGGCGCTGCTGGTGCTGTTCCTGAGCGGCGCGGCGGTGCATCTGCTGCTGGCCGCCCGGCGCCGCGGGACGGCCTGACGCAAGCGCTCCCGCCCGCCGCCGGTCCCCAAGGGGGACCGCCGCCCGTTGGGCCTAGCGCCGCGCGGGGCGCGGCGCGCCGGATTTCGGGGAAATCCGGACCGGCAAACGCAGGCGGTGCGGCTGCTGCCAGCTGCTGTCAGCAAACTTCCTCTTGTTCGTGATATGTTCTTTATGGGGGCTTGGCGTTTCCAATCGCATTCCCTATCTGTAGGGCTGGCGTCCGCCAAGGGGTCGGCGGGCGCGTGTACGGGGGCATTATGGCTGAGCTGAAATCCATCGAAGTGCGCGGTGCGCGCGAGCACAATCTGAAAAGCATCGACGTGGACATCCCGCGCGATGAGCTGGTGGTGATCACCGGCCTGTCCGGCTCCGGCAAATCCTCGCTGGCGTTCGACACAATCTATGCCGAGGGCCAGCGCCGCTATGTGGAAAGCTTGAGCGCCTATGCGCGCCAGTTCCTCGACATGATGGAAAAGCCGGATGTGGACCACATCAGCGGCCTGTCTCCCGCGATCTCGATCGAGCAGAAGACAACCTCGAAGAACCCCCGCTCCACCGTCGGCACGGTGACGGAAATCTATGACTATCTGCGTCTGCTGTTTGCCCGCGCGGGCACGCCCTATTCGCCGGCCACCGGCAAGCCCATCGAGGCGCAGCAGGTGCAGGACATGGTCGACCGGATCATGGAGATGGAGGAAGGCACCCGCGGCTTTCTGCTGGCGCCGATCGTCCGCGACCGCAAGGGCGAGTACAAGAAGGAATTCCTGGAGCTGCGCAAGCAGGGCTTCCAGCGGGTGAAGGTCAACGGGGAGTTCTATGAGCTCGACGAGCCGCCGGTGCTGGACAAGAAGTTCCGCCATGACATCGACGTGGTGGTCGACCGTCTGGTGGTGCGCGAGGGTATGGAGACGCGGCTGGCGGACAGCTTGCGCACCGCGCTGGACCTGGCTGATGGCATTGCCATTCTGGAAACCGCGCCCAAGGAGGGCGATCCGGAGCGGATCACCTTCAGCGAGAATTTCGCCTGTCCGGTCAGCGGTTTCACCATCCCGGAGATCGAGCCGCGGCTGTTCTCCTTTAACGCGCCCTTCGGGGCCTGCCCGCATTGCGACGGCCTGGGGGTGGAGCTGTTCTTTGACGAGCGGCTGGTGGTGCCGGACCAGAGCCTGAAGGTCTATGACGGCGCGCTGGCGCCCTGGCGCAAGGGCAAGTCGCCCTATTTCCTGCAGACCATCGAAGCAATCGCCAAGCACTATCAGTTTGACAAGAACACCGTCTGGAAGGACCTGCCCGAGAAGGTGCAGAAAGTGTTCCTCTATGGTTCCGGCGAGGAGGAGATCCAGTTCCGCTATGATGAGGGCGGGCGGGTCTACCAGGTGGAGCGGACGTTTGAGGGTGTCATTCCGAACATGGAGCGGCGCTACCGCGAGACCGATTCCAACTGGATCCGCGAGGAGTTCGAGCGCTACCAGAACAACCGCCACTGCCACCACTGCGAGGGCTACCGGCTGCGGGACGAGGCGCTGGCGGTGAAGATCGCGGGCGTGCATGTGGGGCAGGTGGTGCAGCTGTCGATCCGCGAGGCGCTGGCCTGGATCGAGGATGTGCCCAATCACCTGAGCCAGCAGAAGCAGGAGATCGCCCGCGCCATCGTCAAGGAGATCCGCGAGCGGTTGGGGTTCCTGAACAACGTGGGGCTGGAGTATCTGACGCTGTCGCGGTCCTCCGGCACGTTGTCCGGCGGCGAGAGCCAGCGGATCCGGCTGGCGTCGCAGATCGGCTCTGGCCTGACGGGCGTTCTCTATGTGCTGGATGAGCCGTCGATCGGGCTGCACCAGCGCGACAACGACCGGCTGATCGGCACGCTGAAGAACCTGCGCGACCAGGGCAACACGGTGATCGTGGTGGAGCATGACGAGGACATGATCCGGCAGGCGGATTACGTCTTTGACATCGGCCCCGGCGCCGGGGTGCATGGCGGAGAAGTTGTGAGCCAAGGCACGCCTCAGCAGATTGCCTCCGACGCGGGGTCGATTACCGGCCAGTACCTGGCGGGCACGCGGGAGATCCCGGTGCCGGGCAAGCGGCGCAAGGGCAACAAGAAGAAGATCAAGGTGGTGAAGGCCACCGGCAACAACCTGAAAGAGGTGACGGCGGAGTTCCCGCTGGGCAAGTTCGTTTGCGTGACAGGTGTGTCGGGCGGCGGCAAGTCGACGCTGACCATCGAGACGCTGTTCAAGACCGCCTCCATGCGCCTGAACGGCGCGCGCCAGACGCCGGCCCCCTGCGAGAGCATCAAGGGGCTGGAGCATCTGGACAAGGTGATCGACATCGACCAGCGCCCGATCGGCCGCACGCCGCGGTCGAACCCTGCGACCTATACCGGCGCCTTCACCCCGATCCGCGACTGGTTTGCCGGCCTGCCGGAGGCCAAGGCGCGGGGCTACAAGCCGGGCCGGTTCTCCTTCAACGTCAAGGGCGGCCGCTGCGAGGCGTGCCAGGGCGACGGGGTCATCAAGATCGAGATGCACTTTTTGCCCGACGTCTATGTGACCTGCGAAACCTGCAAGGGCGCGCGCTACAACCGCGAGACGCTTGAGATCAAGTTCAAGGGCAAGAGCATTGCCGATGTGCTGGATATGACGGTGGAGGACGCGCAGGGTTTCTTCCAGGCGGTGCCGGCGATCCGTGACAAGATGGACGCGCTGATGCGGGTGGGCCTTGGCTATATCAAGGTGGGCCAGCAGGCGACAACGCTGTCGGGCGGCGAAGCGCAGCGGGTGAAGCTGTCGAAAGAGCTGTCGAAACGCTCCACCGGGCGGACGCTGTATATTCTGGACGAGCCAACCACGGGACTGCATTTCGAGGATGTGAAGAAGCTGCTGGAGGTGCTGCACGAACTGGTGGAGCAGGGCAATTCGGTGGTGGTGATTGAGCACAATCTGGATGTGATCAAGACTGCGGACTGGATCATCGACATCGGCCCGGAAGGCGGCGACGGCGGCGGTGAGATTGTCGCGGCGGGCACGCCGGAAGCGGTGGCCGATGAGCCGCGCAGCCACACCGGGCACTATCTGAAGGACATTCTGGCGGCGCGGAAGGTGGCGGCGGAGTAGGGAGAGGGGCGCTGCCCCTCTTGGCCTTGCGGCCAATTCACCCCGGAGTATTTTGGGAAAGATGAAAGGGGGCGGATCCGCCCCTTTTCTTATGCCGTTTGGGCGGAGGCGGGGCGGGCCAGCAGCAGCGGCACCAGGAACAAGGCCAGGAAGGCCGAGTTCATCACTACGTTGAACCAGGCGCCCGCGGCGAGGGAGCCGAGGCTGTCGGGGATATACCAGGCCAGCAGCGCCGGAATCAGCAGCCGGCGGCCGAGCGCGGGGCCGGTGCTGTAGATATGATGTGTCACCAGATAGATCAGCACGCTGAAACCGCACATCAGGCCGCCGCTGATAGCGGTCATCAGGGCGGCCGGACCGGGCTGCGGCCGCTGCCCGCCGTCCAGCGGCAGAAAGGCCAGATCCAGAAAGAAGCCGAGGCCGTGTGCAAGCGGCGTTGCCAGCGCCAGCACCAAGGCCAGACCGAAGGCGGCGGACAGTACCGCGGCGGTTTTGAGCCAGCGGACGGAAGCGGAATGGGTCATCGGAACCTCCCTGTTGTGAACCGGCCCTAGACTGCGGGCAGGCAGGGAGAGAAAACAATTACCTTGGAGGGAAGTGTTTTTGTGCGCGGCTGCGGTAGAGTAGGCGCAGGCAGGAGGCAGCGGCGATGGCAGGCTTTGGCGGGGTTTTGAAGAAATGGCGGCAGATCCGGCGGCTGAGCCAGATGGAGCTGGCGCTGAGCGCCGGGGTGTCGCCGCGGCATCTGTCGTTTCTGGAGACCGGGCGCGCGCAGCCCAGCCGCGGCATGGTGCTGCGGCTGAGCGAGGAGCTGCAGGTGCCGGCGGCGGCCCGCAACCAGCTGCTGACGGCGGCGGGGCTGGCGCCTGCCCATGTGCGGCGGGATCTGAACGATGCGGAGCTGGCGCCGTTGCGTCAGGCGGCGGAGCGGATGCTGGAGCGGCATGAGCCCTATCCCGCCATGCTGATTGACCGGCACTGGCATCTGGTGGACATGAACCGCGCCGCGGCGCTGATGCTGGGCAGCGCGTGCATCACCCGGGGCAGCAGCCTGATCGAGGCGCTGCTGGGCAATGCCGCGCTCAGGGCGGCGCTGGACAATCTGGAGGAGGTCGAGCGGCACAGCCTGGCGCGGCTGCGGACCGAGCTGGCCAGTTTCGGTGCCGACCCGGTTCTGGAGCAGGCGATCGCGCGGCTGCAGCGCCGCGCGGCAGAGCCTGGGGGCGCGGACGACGGGGTCCTGCCCGCGGTGATCCCGGCGCGCTACCGGATGGGCGGGCAGGTGCTGTCGTTCTTTTCCACCATCACCCAGTTCGGCGGCACCGGCGATCTGGCGATGTCGGACCTGCGTATCGAGATGCTGTTCCCCGCCGATGAGGCCACCCGCGGCAGGCTGGAGGCGATGGCCGGGCCGGGCGGGGAAACCGGCGCTGGCGGTTAATTGTCCAGCACCGCCCCGGCGCCGATCAGGCGCAGCACCTTATGGGTTTCGCGGTTGACCTGATAGACATAGCCGCCAGCCTCGACATAGCTGCCGTAGGGATCCGGCGCCCAGCCGCCTGGCTCGCCGATCCAGACGTAGTCATCCAGAATGTGATCGCCGCGGCGGTAGAACTTTTTCGCCTGAGACGGAGGCACGCATTGCGCGGCTTGTCTGGTCAGACCGGCCGGGCATTGGAAGCTGGCCTGCTCAGGCTTGTCGTGGCCATTGCCGGCCGCCAGCGGAATGGCCAGCGCGCAGGCAGCGGCAAGAACGGTGAAGGGAACAATGTGACGGCGTACCATTTAAAGCGGATCCTCATTTCGCTGCCCACCACATAACCGCCCCTGCGGCAATTCCAAGAGCGCACGGAAAGGGGTGGCGGCAGGCTGCCGGTTGCCGCTTACGCGGCGGCAATAACCCGCGCTTCGAAGGCGCGCAGCGACAGCCGCGCGGCGGCGCCGCAGCCGCGGCCGCTTTTTGCGCACAGTTCCGGGAACAACTCGCGGATTTCCGCCTGCGTGTCCGCGTCAAAGCCGGCCGCGGTTTCCGGACCGGGCTGATAGCTTTCGCTGAGGGCGCCGTTGGCCCAGAGAATCTGGTGGCTGCCGAACAAGAGGTGGAAGTAGTCCGCCTGCGCCAGCTCCAGCGCCGGGCGGATGGTGGTGCCGTTGACCAGGTCCTTGGCCTTGACCAGCACTTCGGGTTCGCCGAACAGCAGCTCGGCCAGCGGGCCGGAGACAACCATCCGGTGCTGGGGCGAGACATAGAGGTCGCAGCTGTTGCCGAAGCTGCCTGCGGCAAAGCGGATCGGGGCGGTCGCGGCGGTGCAGGCAGTGCGGCGGCTGCCGGTCCACTGCAGCACCTGCGGGCCGTTGTCCAGGGTCAGGACCTCCATGCCGGGGCGCAGATCCTCGACCGGAACCTCGCCGCCGGGCACCCGGATCAGGGTGCCGCGCAGGAAGCAGGGGACGGTCTGGTTGATCTCCACCAGGCCGGTGTCGGAATTGCCCTGGCCGTTGTCCGCGGTGTAGTTGAAGTAAACCGTTTCCAGGTCGCCGTCGGTGACCACGGTGAGGGTGCCATCGGCGTTCAGGGTGATCTGCTGGCCAGTGGTCAGCGTGACGGTGTCGCCGGCTGAGACCTCGTAGTCGTTGATATGGGTGATGCTCAGCGTGCCGCCGGCGGCGGTGCTGTCGTTCTCCAGGACATCAATGACCCTGGTTTTGCCGATGGCGATGTCTTCCTGATCGTCTTCGGCAACAATCGCGGTCTGCACCGAACCGCCGGCAATCAGCAAGTTGGTGTCATAGGCAATGTCGGAGGTATCCGCGACGCCGATTTTCAGGGTGTTGACTTCACCCGCCGTCACCGGTGCGACAAACGTCAGGGTGATGGTGAAGCCGTCCATCTCCGTGTTGAAGCTGTCGCCGGTATTGTCGACATAGATGTTTTCGGTGCCATCGTTGATATTGCCGATCGAGGCGGTGCCGTCGCCGATGGAGACCTTCGCCTCGACCCCGTTCACCCAGACGCCGATCACGTCGTTGTACTGCGAATTCACGAACTCCGGGTATTCCTCGGAAGACAGCACGAAATCGATGGTCAGCGTGTCGCCGTCGGGGATGAATTCGACCTCGAGAATGGAGGCATCATAGGTCTGGGTGCCCGCCAGCGTGTTGAAATCCGCATCCCCGTCCACACCGCTGGTGTTGGTGGTAGTATCGGTTCGCTGGTTGGTGTTCGTGCTGCCGTCGCTGTTGGTGAAGTCGCGGGCGTGGCCGGTTGACAGGATCACCCCGGAATCCGCAGGCGCCACTCCCGGGGTAGTGGTGTCCGCGCCGGAGTAGATGCCCGAGGACAGCGCATCGCCGCTGTAGGCGGCGCCGGTCACCGTGACGCCGTCGCCGAAGATTTCCTCTGCCATCTGCAAAGCGCTGGCAGTGGTGTCGATGCTCAGTTCCGTTGCGGTTGCCATGGCGTCCAGTCTGCCTCCGGGTGCGCGGGGTTTTACGGTCGCTTACCGGAATGGTGGAGAAGTTAGACAGAACTGTGGCGCGGCGGCGTCTAAATCCGGATGTTTAATAAAACTCTACGGGTTTTCGCGGGGCGCGGAAAAGCATCAGGCCGGCCCTGTGCGGGGCCGGCCTGAAGCGGTGCTGTGGTTGTGCCGGATGCGCCGGAATGCGCGCGGGCCTCAGCCTTCGCGGCCGCGCTTTTCGAACCGGGGCAGCATGGCAGAGAAGTCCATGCCCTTGCCGTCTTCTTCCTCAACGAACTTCTTGTAGAGCGCCATGGCCAGTTCGCCCATCGGCGTGTCGGCATCGGCACTTTCGGCAGCCTGCTGGCTGAGACCCAGATCCTTGAGCATCAGTTCCGACGCGAAACCGGGCTGGTAGTTGTTGTCCGCGGGCGACTGCGGGCCAACGCCGGGGGCAGGGCAATAGGCGTTCATGGTCCAGCTGTAGCCGGAGGAGGTGGAGACGACGTCGAACATCTTCTGCCGGTCGAGGCCCAGCTTGTCGGCCAGGGCAAAGGCCTCGCAGGTGGCGATCATGGTGACGCCGAGGATCATGTTGTTGCAGATCTTGGCGGCCTGGCCGGCGCCGGCTTCGCCGCAATGCACGGCCTTCTGGCCCATGATGCCGAACAGCGGCTCTGCTGCCGCAAACGCCTCTGCCGAGCCGCCGGCCATGAAGGTGAGCGTGCCGCCCGCGGCGCCGCCGATGCCGCCGGAGACCGGCGCGTCCACGAACATCAGGCCCGCGTCCGCAGCCTGTTCGGCAACCGCGCGGGCGGAGTCCACGTCGACGGTGGAGCAGTCGATGAGGGTCGCGCCCTTGGCCATTGCCGGGATCACCTCAGCCGCGACAAGGCGCAGGATGGCGCCGTTGGGCAGCATGGTGATCACGGCATCGGCGCCTGCCGCGGCCTCGGGGCCGGAGGCGGCCATCTGCACGCCCTCGATGCTGACATCGGCCATGTCAAAACCGGTCACCTCGTGGCCGGCCTTGGCCAGGTTCGCGGCCATCGGGCCGCCCATGTTGCCAAGTCCGATAAATCCGATCTTCATGCGTTTTCCTCCTCAAATGTCAGCGCCTGCGCGCCGAGCGGCGCCAGCATCTCCTCAACCGCGGAGGCGGGAACTGCCTGGCTGGCGTATTGCCACTGCGGATTGCGGTCCTTGTCAATGATCTGGGCCCGGATGCCTTCCAGGAAATCGCCCTTTTCCATCGCCCGGTAGGTATAGCGGTATTCCAGGTCCAGCGCGCGGCGGATGGCGGGGCCATCGGCGCGCAGGCGGCGCAGCATTTCCAGCGTGCAGGCCATCGACAGCGGCGAATTGCGGTTCAGGGACTTCAGCGCCGCCGCCGCGAAGCCGCTGCTGTCTGCCTCAAGGCTTTGGCGGATGGCTTCGAGGCTGTCCTTGCCGAAATGCCTGGCCGCGTCCGCGCGGATGCCGCGCAGCTTGCCTTCGGGGGCGGGCTTGGCGGCGTCCTCGACCCGTTTGGCGGTGCCGGTTTCCTCCAGCGCGGCAATCAGTGCGGGCCAGCCGTCCTGCGGAATGAAGTAGTCGGCAAAGCCTGCGAGGATGGCGTCGTCCGCGCCCATCCGCGCCGCCGTCATGCCGAGGTATTCGCCGAGGTGATCCGGCGCCAGGGCCAGCATCAGGGAGCCGCCCACATCCGGCACCAGGCCGATGCCGACCTCCGGCATGGCGATCTGGCTGCTTTCGCCGACCACCCGGTGGGTGCCGTGGCAGCCGATGCCGACGCCGCCGCCCATGGTGAAGCCCTGCATGAAGCTGATCACCGGCTTCTTGTACTCGAAGATGCGCGCGTTCAGCCGGTATTCATCGCGCCAGAAAGTGCGGCCATAGGAGTAGTCGCCCTTGGTGCCGGTGTCATAGAGCTCGGCAATGTCGCCGCCCGCACAGAAGGCCTTTTCGCCTTCGGCGTCGATCACCACCAGCTTGACGGCATCATCCTCAGCCCAATCGCGCATAGCGGCGTCGATCGCCATGCACATCTCGTAGCTCATCGCGTTCAGCGCCTTGGGGCGGGTGAAGGTGATGCGGCCGGCCTGGCCGGACTTGCGGATATGGATATCACTCATCGGGCGTGCTCCGTCAGTATGTCTTGCCGCGGGCAGTGTGCTGATTGCAGGTTACTCTGCAATCAGCTGGCGCGCGACGATCAGGCGCATGATCTCGTTGGTGCCTTCCAGGATCTGGTGGACCCGCAGGTCACGCACGATCTTCTCGACGCCGTAGTCGGCGAGGTAGCCGTAGCCGCCGTGCAGCTGCAGGCAGCCGTTGGCCACGTCAAAGGCGGTGTCGGTCACCATCAGCTTGGCCATGGCGCAGAACTTGGTGGCGTCATGGGCGCCGTTGTCCAGCTTCCACGCCGCCTGGCGCAGGAAGGTTCGGGCGGCCTGCAGGCGGGTTTCATATTCAGCCAGCCGGAACTGCAGCGCCTGGAACTGGTTGATGGATTTGCCGAAGGCCTTGCGCTCGGACATGTATTGCACGGTCTGGTCCAGCGCTGCCTGGGCGCCGCCCAGGGCACCCGCCGAGATGTTCAGGCGGCCGCCGTCGAGGCCTGCCATGGCGTAGGAAAAGCCCTTGCCTTCCTCGCCGATCAGGTTGTCCGCCGGGATCGCGCAGTCGTCGAACTGCACCTGCGAGGTGGGCTGCGCCTTCCAGCCCATCTTGTCCTCCAGCGCGCCGAAGGAGAGGCCGGGGTTGCCGTCCTCGACCACCACAGTGGAGATGCCCTTGGGCCCGTCCTCGCCGGTGCGGCACATCACGACATAGGCGTCGGAGTAGGAGCCGCCGGAAATGAACGCCTTGGTGCCGTTCAGCACATAGCCGTCATTGCTGCGTTCGGCGCGGGTTTTCAGCGCCGCCGCGTCGGAGCCGGAGCCGGGTTCGGTCAGGCAGTAGGAGAAGATCTTCTCCATCGAGCAGAGGCTGGGCAGCCATTTCTGCTTGGTCTCTTCGGAGCCGAACTTGTCGATCATGCCGCCGCACATGTTGTGGATCGACAGGAAAGAGCCAACGGCGGGGTCGGCCATTGCCAGCGCTTCGAACACCAGTGTGGCGTCGAGGCGGGACAAACCGGAGCCGCCGTATTCTTCGGAGACATAGAGCCCGCCAAAGCCCAGTTCCGCCAGCTGCGGCCACAGGGATTTGGGGATGGTGCCGTCTTTCTCCCACTGGCGGGAGTGCGGCGCGATGTTTTCCTGGCCAAAGGCTTGGGCCATGTCAAAGATGGCCTGCTGTTCCTCTGTGAGTGCGAAATCCATATTCAGCTCCTCCCGTGGCGCAATGAATTGAACAGTTGTTTATTTAATAGCGCCCGGCGGACGCTGAGGCAAGCTGCGCAAATGCAAAGCCGCCGTGCAGCAATGCCGCAGGTGTAGCGGGACATTTCGCGTTGCAGTGCGGGACACTTCCCGTTGCAGCAACCCGTTTTTGAAAATCCCCTGATTTCTAGGGTTTTTCCGGGGTGGTTTCCAGCCCCGGCGGGGCGGGAATAGCGGCTGCCGAGGCGGCGGCCTCGGGACACTTCAGACTGCAGTAGTGATAAAGCCGCCGCCCAAACCGTTTAAATCCGGCGGGCGGCGGTGAATTTAAAGGGCGTTTGACAGGGCCGTAAAGCTAACGGACCTTACTGCAGCCTCCAGGAGGTTCGCCCCGATGGGTGCCAGCGCCCGTTTCCACAGGCCTAGCGCAGTTTCCCCCGGCAGGATTTGGACCCGCTCCTGTAGACGCTTGCCGTAGGCTACGACAGCAGGACCGGCATCAATCTCCGGTGTCATCCAGTAGACTGTCCCTCCAGTGAACCGGCCGCCGTTTGCCAGGCAATCCCGGATCGCGTGCTGGCCTTTGTAATCCGGCAGAATAGAGGGGTGGTAGCTGATGGCACCCAGCCGGGACCATTGAAGGAACCAGGCGGGGACGATGCGCAAGGAATGCGCGGAAACAATCAGGTCGGGCCGCCAGGGGAAATCCGCGCTGAGCAACGGCAACCGGCGCGGCTTTACGCAGTGGGGCACGCCCAATTCCTCTGCCGCAGCCTTGGCCAACTTATCCTCAGGTTCTGTGATCAGTGCGAGCTCAATGCCTTGGCCTGAGAGGCGGCGCAGCACCTCGGCAGCCAACCAGGAGCAGCCGATAACGGCCACGCGGAAGGGTTCTTTACTCGACATAGCGAAATCCTTGTACCGCCCGGAAGTGACCGCCTAAACGGCCCTTGACGCTGTCCCGCGCCTTAGACGAGGGCTGGCCCAAATTCGCGGAAACCTGCGCCCAGAGCGGGTGCCCTCTGAGCGCTGCAGCCAACCCGGGGTGGGACGTGTGAAAGAGAGACGGCATCGGGCGGCCGTAGCGGTTCACGCCCCGGCGCCAAAGTGCGCAAACTTCATTCAGAAAGCGCAGGCCGAGGCCAGCGCCCTGCCATTCGGGCATGATCACAAGACGGCAAGCGCGGGCTTCCACCAGGCCCGGCCGGGGCGCAAAGGCGACATGCGCAACGGGTTGGTCGCCGACAAAGCCGACGTAATAATCCGCCGCGACCATGCGGGGCAGTTTCAAGTAGTGATGCGGCTCAAACAGGGGCCAGTAGGAACCGTCGGTCTTGTGAATGTCCATTGCGATGCCCGGGGGCCGTCGAAGACGCCTCCATTTAAGTTCGGCGGCGCGGGTGGTGTCCTGAATTGCGCCCAGGGTAGACACCAGAACGGCTGGTGCCGGAACCCCGCGCTTTTTCAGTTCGGTCAGATCGAACTTGCCCGCAATAGTCATGCAGCGCGCCAGGTGCGGCAGGCGCTCCTTGACCCCGCTGCACACCGCATCCGTCAGGCTGTTGAGGTGATCCTCGCTCATGCTAGGTGATCCCCCCAAGTGCCGGTGACAAGATCGGCAAGGTCCAGCTCATCGTCCCGGGATATTCCGAGATAAGGGCGCGCGGGAATCCCGGAGCCGGTTTCCTCTCCGCCAAACTGGTGGTGCGCGCCGTAGATCAGCGCAGTGCCTACCTCAACTTCGGAGCCAGTTGCATAACTCGCGATGCTGTCGCGCAGGTCGCCGTCACTCACCAGCAGCGAATGGGCATCGTAGTCGCGGGTTTCGTCGTAGGCTTCCGACCAGGGCGCCCATTCCGCGCCGTCAGGCGCTAGCCGGGTGTCAAAGCGGCGGCGCGTGGAGATTTCCAGGACCGCCCCGGCATCATCCGCCAGCTCGGCCATCCGGAAGCCTTCCAGGGCCGAAAGCCGCCGGATCGCGGCGTCCAGGCCGATGGTGGTGAGTGAGGTGGAAACACCGGCCATGTTCAGAGGCCCCGCAGTTTGTCGCGGGTGAATATCCGGGCCGGGCCGCCGGACACGACCGGACGCGGGCCGGATGGGGCCGCGGGTTCGCCGGTTTCCTCATCGCCCGGCGCGGGCAGGTTCAAAAACGCCTTGCCCTCGGCCAGCTTGGCCAGGTGCTTGATGCTGTCTTCGTAGCGGCGGCGGTGTTCTTCCGAAAGGACGTCCCGTCCGAGGGCCAGACGGTACAGTGCAAGGTCCACGCTGAATTGCTTCAGAAGCGCTGGAACTTCGGGCAGCGGCAGCGTGTAACGCACACCCAAGTAGCTGTCGATCTCTTCCTTGGCCGAAGCCAAGCAGCGCATGAGGCCTTTACTGCAATATGAAGTGTCCCCTAACAGCCGCAGGGCTGCGCGGGCGCGATGGTGGTCTGGTCAGGAGAAAATTAACAAACTTCGCGGAAACTCTGTCCCAAACAGATCACTCGCAGGTGAATCCTGCAGAGGCATTCCAAAAGGAGCACACGCAGTGGCGAACTCTCAGGCGCAGCATTTCCTGGCCCCCTCGGGACCCGAAAACCCGGACCGCACAAAACAGGAATTTGCCGGCGCGGTCAGCAGCAACGCCCGCGCCGATTTCGCGCTGTCGATGCGGCACGGGATGGTCAAGCAAACCAGCGGCACCCCGCAGGCCCAGGCTGTCGCGTTGTATGCAAAAGCCCGTAAACTGGCGCTGAAACGTCAGTTCAGCGACGCTGAATACCTACTGCGCGAGGCGCTGAAGCTGGATGACAAAAACCGGCTGATCTATGCCGCGCTCGGCGAAGTTCTGGAAATGATGAACCAGCACGACAAGGCGATCCTGGCCCATATCGACGCGCTGCGGCTGGATCCTTCGAACTCAAAATGCCTGTCCTACATCGGCAGTTACCTGATGCGGCTGAACCAGGATGAGGAGGCGGCCAACTATTTTGACGCGGCGGTGAAATTCGACCCGAATAATGCGACGGCGCTGGCCCGGCTGGTCTATCTGCGCCGCCGGATCTGCGACTGGACCGATCTGAACAACCGGGAAAAGCGGGTTCAGGTGTTCCGCAAGACGGATGTCGGAATCGACCCGTTTGCCCTTCTGTCGATGGTCGATGACCCGGGCTTGCAAATGAAGTTCTCGGTGAAGGCCGCGGAACTGGCCAAGGCCGATACCTCCGCAACCAAATTTGAACGCCCGCGGGCGGAAGGGCGCAAGATCAGGCTGGGGTATTTCTCAAACGACTTCTTCAACCACGCCACCATGTATTTGATCGGGCGGCAGCTGGAACTGCATGACCGCGACCGGTTTGAAATCTACATCTACGACTATGGCGAGGTGAACGACCATGAAGGCCGCCTGCGGGCCGAGAACGCCGCAGATGTTTACAAGCAGGTGTCGAGCCTGGAAAACGACGAGATCGCTGCCGTTGCGCGTGAGGATGGCCTGGATATTGCTGTTGACCTCAAGGGGTACACCAAGGGCAACCGGGTGAACATTTTCAACAACCGGCTGGCGCCGGTGCATGTGACCTATCTGGGGTATCCGGGAACGACCGGGGTGGATCAAATGGACTATATGATCGCCGATGCGGTCACGATCCCCGAAAAGCTGCGCAAATTCTACACTGAAAAGATCCTCTACATGCCGGACTGCTATCAGCCGAATGATGATCAGCGCGCGGCCGCGGATACTGTTCCCTCCAGGGCTGAGGCCGGGCTGCCGGAGGAGGCATTTGTGTTCTGTTCCTTCAACAGCCCCTACAAGGTGTCGCCGGATGAATTCGACATTTGGATGAAACTGCTGCAGCGGGTGCCGGACAGCGTTCTGTGGTTCTATGCGCCAAATGACAAGGTCCAGGAAAACATCCTGAAGGAGGCCAAGAAACGCGGCATCGGGCCGGACCACATCGTGTTCGCGGGCTTTGCCGGGCAAAAAGAGCATCTGGCCCGCTTGCAGCTGGCGGACGTGTTTCTGGATGCCTTTGCGGTGAATGCCCATACCACGGCCAGCGACGCGCTGTGGGCAGGGGTGCCGGTTGTCACCAAAACCGGCAAGCAGTTTGCCGCGCGGGTGGCCACCAGCTTGGTGCATTGCGCCGGGGTCCCCGAGCTCGCGGTTGCCACCCCGCAGCTGTACCAGGCGCTGGCTTTGAAACTGGCGCGGGACAAGGACTATCTGGCGGAAATAAAGGCGCGGGTGAAAGAGGGGATCAAGACCGGCCCGCTCTATGACACAGAGAAGTTCACCCGCAATTTTGAGGCGCTTCTGGAAAAGACGCTGGAGCGTTTCAATGCCGGGCTGAAGCCGGATCACATCAGTCTGAAGTGAGACTGCCGCAGATGAAAGAAGGGCGCGGGATCACCCGCGCCCGTTTCATTTGCAGGCAGCTCGTCAGCGCTGAGGGATCACAGCAGCCGGACCTGGGTGCCGACCTGCACCAGCTCGTACAGCTCTTCCACGTGCTGGTTATAGAGGCCGATGCAGCCGGAGGAGCTTTGGCGGCCGATCTTGCGGGTGTCGTGGGTGCCGTGGACCAGATAGGCAGGCCAGTCCAGATACATCGCCCGGGTGCCCAGCGGATTGCCCGGGGCGCCGCCTTCGATGCGGACCGGCAGCGTCGGATCGCGCTCGCGCATCGACTGGGTCGGAGTCCAGCTGGGATTTTCCGCTTTGCGCACAATTTGGGAATAGCCGCGCCTTGTCAGTTCCTCGGTCATCGGCACGGAGGAGGGGAACAGCCGGTAGGTTTCACCGTCCGGGCCCCAGTAATGCAGCGCCCGGGAACTGATGTCGGCCAGCAGGCAGCCCTTGCCCAGCTGATCGAAATGATCCTGCCAGTCCTGCTGCGAGAAGGCGGAGAGATTGCGCTGCACCGGAACCTCGTCACGGATGGCCGGCTCGTTCTGCGGGAAGGCGTCTGTCGACTCCGCGCGCAGGATGGCGGGGGTAGCCAGGGTCGCGCCCAGGCCCATCAGGGTGGCGCGGCGGGTGATACGGAGTTCTGTCATTGTTTCCTCTACCGTGCTGCTCAAAAACTCTGGGCAAGATAAGCACCGGCTCAGGAATTTCCAGAGGCGTCAAAGCGCTGCGGCAGCGCCTCACGGGTTTGTGTAGGCCCGGACGGCAATTTTCTGCCGCCCGGACCGGATCAGGGTGTCAGGCGTAAAGCCGGCGGGCCTGGGCGAAGGACAGCAGCCGGCAGCTGTCTTCGTCCCACAGGTGCAGCCGGGCGTTGGCAAGGCTTTCGCGGATGGTCATGCGGTTGCCCTCGGCCAGCTCCGCGTGGTCGCGCAGCACTTCGGTCAGGCGGTAGAACGGGATGCGGCTGTAGAGGTGATGCACGTGGTGAATGCCGATATTTGCGCTGAGCCACTGCAGCACCGGCGGCAGCACGTAATGCGAGCTGCCGTGCAGGGCGGCGTCGTGCAGCTGCCAGTCCTCCTCCTGGGTCCACTGGGTGGTTTCGAACTGGTGCTGCACATAAAACAGCCACAGGCCGGCGGTGGCGGCGATCAAGGTGGCAGGCAGGAAGATCAGCAGCAGCGGCATCAGGCCGCCGAAATACCAGATCAGCCCCAGCGCCGCGAGGATTGCCGCGTTGGTGCCCATGGCGCTGATCCAGTAGCGGGCCTGGCCGGTCAGCCCGTAGGGGATGCGGTTCTGCAGGAAGAACAGGTATCCGGGGCCGATGCCGAACAGGGTCACCGGGTGGCGGTAAAGCCGGTAGACCAGCCGCTCCCAGCGGCTTGCGGCGCGGTATTCGGCCACCGTCATGGTGTGGATGTCGCCCATGCCGCGCTTGCCCAGGTTGCCGTGGGTGCTGTGGTGGATCGAATGGGTGCGGCGCCAGACGTCATAGGGCGTCAGCGTCAGCACCCCGATGATGCGGCCCACCCAGTCGCTGACATGGCGGTTGGTGAAGAAGGAGCCGTGGCCGCAGTCGTGCTGGATTGTGAACAGGCGCAAGAGGAAGGCGGCGATGCAGACGGAAAGCGCAAGGGTGAGCCAGTAGCTGACCGACAGCGACCACCAGGCCGCAGCCCAGAGCAGCAGGAAGGGGACCACCGTCACCGCCAGCTCGAATGCGCTGCGCGCCGGGTTGGGTTCTCGGTATTGGGCCAGGATTTTGACCCAGTCGCGGGCGGTTCTTGCAGCTGCCTGCGGCTGGTTCGGGTCGGGTGTCTTGCTCATGCGCCTGCCGTCTGTTTGTCCGTTGGTGACCGGATAGACGAGTTACGCCGCGGAACAAGGGGAATTTGGCTGAAAACCATATTTTAAACCGGACCGTGCCGCCAAAGGCGCCGGCCGTCGTGGCGGCGAATCCTCAAAAATCATGCGGCACAGAAAAAGGCCCCGGAAAATCCGGGGCCTTTTTCTGATTTCCAAGCAAGGACTTAGTCCATTGCCTTGAAGTTGAACTCGCCGCCTTCCTTGATGCCCGAGGGCCAGCGGGAGGTCACGGTTTTGGTGCGGGTGTAGAACTTGAAGCTGTCCGGGCCGTGCTGGTTCAGGTCGCCGAACATCGACTTCTTCCAGCCGCCGAAGGTGTGGTAGGCCAGCGGCACCGGGATCGGCACGTTGATGCCCACCATGCCGATGTTCACACGGGACGCGAAGTCGCGCGCGGTGTCGCCGTCACGGGTGAAGATCGCGGTGCCGTTGCCGTACTCGTGGTCCATCGCCAGCTTCAACGCTTCCTCGTAAGTGCCTGCGCGCACAGTCGAAAGCACCGGGCCGAAGATCTCCTGCTTGTAGATGTCCATGTCGGGGGTGACGTGGTCGAACAGGTGGGCGCCGACAAAGAACCCGTCCTCGTAGCCCTGCAGTTTGAAGTCGCGGTTGTCGACCACCAGCGTGGCGCCCTGGTCAACGCCGGACTGGATCAGGCCCAGGATGCGGTCCTTGGCGGCCGCGGTCACAACCGGGCCCAGGTCGACGTCGTCGCCTGCGGTGTAGGGGCCGACTTTCAGCTTTTCGATCCGCGGGATCAGCTTTTCGATCAGCTTGTCGGCGGTTTCCTCACCGACCGGCACCGCAACCGAGATCGCCATGCAGCGTTCGCCGGCCGCGCCGAAGCCTGCGCCGACCAGCGCGTCAGCGGCCTGGTCCAGATCGGCGTCGGGCATCACGATCATGTGGTTCTTGGCGCCGCCGAAGCACTGGGCGCGCTTGCCGTTAGCGGTGGCGCGGGAATAGATGTACTGCGCGATCGGGGTGGAGCCCACGAAGGACACGCCCTGAATGATTTCGCTGTCCAGAATGGTGTCAACCGCCTCGCGGTCGCCGTTCACCACCTGGAACACGCCTTCGGGCAGGCCTGCCTCGACGAACAGTTCGGCCAGCATCAGCGGCACGGAGGGGTCGCGCTCGGACGGCTTCAGCACCACGGCGTTGCCGCAGGCCAGGGCCGGTCCGACGTGCCACAGCGGCATCATGGCGGGGAAGTTGAACGGCATGATCGAGCCGACAACACCCAGCGGCTGGCGCATGGAGTACATGTCGATGCCGGGGCCTGCGCTGTCGGTGAATTCACCCTTCAGCATCTGCGGCGCGCCGACGCAGTATTCGATCACTTCCAGGCCGCGCTGCAGGTCGCCCTTGGCGTCCGGGATGGTCTTGCCGTGCTCGCGGCTCAGCGCCTCGGCCAGCTTGTCCATGTCGCGGTTCATCAGGCCAACCATCGCCATCATCACGCGGGCGCGCTTCTGCGGGTTGGTGGCGCCCCATGCGGGCTGTGCCGCCGCGGCTTTTTCGATGGCGTCGGTGGTCTCAGACGCGCTGGCCATCGGGCATTTGTACTGCACTTCGCCGGTTGCCGGGTTGAAGACATCGTCAAAGCGGCCCGAGGTGCCGGAGACGATCTTGCCGTTGATAAAGTGGCCGAGTTCTTGCATCGGTTCCTCCTCTGTTCATGTTGCCTTCATCGTAGGCTTGCAAAAAACATCGGAAAAGAGGAAAGATTTCAAAGAGGCTTTGCAGTAACGCAAAAGGTTAACGGAGCGTTAGCAGGAACACGGAGGAACCGGGCCGATGGATCCCCAGTGGGATGATATGAAAGTGTTTTTGGCGGTGGCACGGGAGGCGAGCCTGTCCGGCGCCGGCCGCATTCTGAAGATGGACCCGGCGACAGTCGGCCGCAGGGTTGCCCGGTTCGAGGCGGCGCTGGAGACTCCGCTGTTCGTGAAATCGCCGCAAGGCTATGCGCTGAGCGCGGCCGGAGACCGGCTGCTGATCCATGCCGAAGCCGCCGAACAGGCGATGCGGGCGGGCACAGAGGCGCTGACCGGCCCCAATGATACCCTGTCCGGCCAGATCCGCATCGGCGCGCCGGATGGTGCCGCCAACTACATCCTGCCGCAGGTCTGCGCGCAGATTTCCGAAGACAATCCGGATCTGGACATTCAGATCGTGGCGCTGCCGCGGGTGATCAACCTCAGCCGCCGCGAGGCGGATATGGCGGTCACGGTCAGCGCGCCGACGGCGGGCAAGCTGCTGGTGCAGAAAATCTGCGACTACCAGCTGCATCTGGTGGCCTCGCGCTACTATCTGAAGGACCACCCGCCGATCACCAGGCTGGAGGATCTGAAGGGCCACAAGATGATCGGCTACATCCCGGACATGATCTTCGACAAGGAGCTCGACTATCTGAACGACATCGGGGTCGAGCGGGTGGCGCTGGCCTCCAACTCGGTCTCGGTCCAGATCAAGATGGCGGCGCAGGGCACGGCCGTCTGCGTGGCGCATGATTTCAGCCTGCCGGCCCACCGGATGCTGCGCAAGATCCTGACCGACAAGGTGAGCCTGACGCGCAGTTTCCACCTGGTGCGCCACCAGGGCGACCAGCGCAGCGAGCGGCTGAACCGGTTTGCCCAGGCGTTGTCCAAGGGCATCCGCGACGAGGTGGCCCGGCTGGAATCCTTGACTTAAAGCTGCGTTGCGGCACAGTTATTTATAACGCGCCATATTTTAGGAGGTCTGCAGCGTGCTCGTTCAGGTCATTTTGAAGTCCAAAGCCACCAGCGGTGTGGTCACCGTCAAACCGGATGCCAGCGTGTCGGATGCCGCCCGGCTTCTGGCAGAAAACAAGTTCGGCTCTGTTGTCGTGTCCGCGGACGGGGTAACGCCTGATGGCATCCTGTCGGAGCGGGACATCGTCCGGGAATTGTCGAAGGAAGGCGCCGCCTGCCTGGACAAGCCGGTCAGCGGCTATATGACGCGCGAGCTGGTGACCTGCACCACCCAGTCGAATGTGGGCGAGCTGCTGAAGCAGATGACCGAGGGGCGGTTCCGCCACATGCCGGTGGTCGAGGACGGAAAACTTGTGGGAATCGTGACCCTTGGCGATGCGGTCAAGGCGCAGCTGGCGCAGGTGGCGATGGAGAAGGACGCGCTGCAGGACATGATCATGGGGCACTGAGCCGCAGGCGGGAGTCCGGAGGCTGAGCCGCAAGCGGGGCATCCGTATTTCTGCCCCCTTGCATTGCCATCCGCAAATATGTTTGCGTGCGCAGAAATTCTGACAAGGCAGGAGGCCGCCCATGCGTGTGGGTCTGTATCCCGGCACCTTTGACCCGATCACCATCGGGCATATCGATATCATCCGCCGCGCCAGCGCGCTGGTGGACAAGCTGGTGATCGGCGTCGCCATCAACCGCGACAAGGGTCCGCTGTTCCCGCTGGAGGAGCGGGTGGGGATGATCGAGGCGGAATGCGCCAAGCTGAGCGAGGAGACCGGCACCGAGATTGTCGCGCATCCGTTCGAGAACCTGCTGATCAACTGCGCCCGCGACGTCGGTGCCCAGATCATCGTGCGCGGCCTGCGGGCGGTGGCCGATTTCGAGTATGAGTTCCAGATGGTCGGCATGAACCGCGCGCTCGACAGCTCGATCGAGACCGTGTTCCTGATGGCCGAGGCGCGGCATCAGGCGATTGCCTCCAAGCTGGTCAAGGAAATCGCCCGGCTGGACGGGGATGTGTCCAAATTCGTCACCCCGCTGGTCAATGAAAAGCTGCTGGAGCGCTTGGGCAAGACCGCCTGAGTTTGCACAGCAGAGCTGACTGCGGCAAAGCCGGGCTGACGCCCGGCTTTGTGCTTTCGGCGGCGCGCTGCGCGCGCGGGCAGGGGCTGGCGCCCCTGCTAAGTCGACTAAGAGGGGGGTGGCGCACGCCGAGGCAGCGGCAGCGGCGGGCGGATCAGCGCCAGAAAGCGACCCAGTCGATCAGCGCAAACAGCTTCTTGCCGAGAAAGATCATGTGCCGGTCGCCGAAGAGGATAATGTCAATGACGGCGGCGGCAATCAGGAACAGGCCCAGGACAAGGGCAATCCGGTTGGTCATGACAGCTCCGCCGCAAAGGAAAACGCCCGCCCAGATAACCTGAGCGGGCGTGAAGTCTCAAGGGGTTAGGCTGGGATCAGCCCAGTTTGCCCATGGCAACGGCCACGTCGGCCATGCGCACCGAGAAGCCCCATTCGTTGTCGTACCAGGCCAGCACGCGCACCATGCGGTCCTCGACCACACGGGTCTGGTCGGGCGCGAAGATCGAGCTTTCCGGGGAGTGGTTGAAGTCGACGGAGACCAGCGGCGCCGGCTCATAGCCCAGCACGCCCTTCATCGGGCCCTCAGCCGCTTCCTTGACGGCGGCGTTGACCTGCTCGGCGGTCACGTCGCGGCCGGCGCGGAAGGTCAGGTCCACGGCGGAGACGTTCGGGGTCGGAACGCGGATGGCGGAGCCGTCCAGGCGGCCTTTCAGGTTCGGCAGCACTTCGCCCAGGGCCTTGGCGGCGCCGGTCGAGGTCGGGATCATCGACATGGCGGCGGCGCGGGCGCGGTACAGGTCCTTGTGGCGGCGGTCCAGCGTCGGCTGGTCGCCGGTGTAGGCGTGGATGGTGGTCATGATGCCGTGCTCGATGCCGAACGCCTCGTCCAGTACCTTGGCCAGCGGCGCCAGGCAGTTGGTGGTGCAGGAGCCGTTGGAGATCATGGTATCGCCGGCTTCCAGCTGGTCATGGTTGACGCCATAGACGATGGTCTTGTCGACGTTTTTGCCAGGGGCGGACAGCAGCACTTTCTTGGCGCCGCGCTCCATGTGCGCCTTGGCCTTCTCGCCGTCGTTGAACTTGCCGGTGCATTCCAGAACCACGTCGCAGCCCGACCAGTCCAGCTCAGCCACGTCGTAGGTGGAGAACATCTGCATGTCACCGCGGCCCAGGTTCATGGTGCCGTCGCCGATGGTCACCTCACCCGGGAAACGGCCATGCACGGAATCGTACTTGATCAGATGCGCTGCGGTTTCCAGCGGCCCGGTGGCGTTCACCTTGATCACTTCGATGTCGTCGCGGCCCGAGGCGGCGATATGCGACAGGGTGCAGCGGCCGATGCGGCCAAAACCGTTGATCCCGACTTTGATGGTCATGAGTACGTCTCCAAGCGAGCAAAAACCTTTGGCCGCCATATAGACCGGCGGCCATGTGGTCTAAAGGGGTAAAAGCGTCATTAAATGAAACTGTTAGCGCAAAATCATGATGTTGGCGGTAACGTTCTGCGGCGGTGGCGTTAACGGAAATCCGCGGCTCTGGCGCGGTTGCGCTAACGCTTGTGCTGCGCCGCGGAAGCGGGCAGATTGCCTGTTAAAGCGGATAGGTTTTGAGGATTTTGGCATGAGCGGATTGCTGGCGCTTCTGGATGACGTGGCGGGGATCGCCAAGGTGGCGGCGGCCTCCGTTGATGATGTGGCGGCGGCGGCGGGCAAGGCCGGCGCCAAGACCGCCGGGGTGATCATCGACGATGCTGCGGTGACGCCCAAGTACCTGCAGGGGTTTGCGCCTGCGCGCGAGCTGCCGATCATCTGGCGCATCACCCGCGGCTCCCTGTTCAACAAGCTGATCCTGCTGCTGCCGGTGGCGATGCTGCTGGCGAACTTCGCGCCCTGGGCGATCACGCCCTTGCTGATGCTGGGCGGGTCCTACCTGTGCTTCGAGGGGGCGGAGAAGATCTTTCACGTGCTGTTCCCGCACGCCAGCCATGCCATTGACGAGGACATGAGCATCAAGGACCCCGGCCATCTGGAGGAGCAGAAGATCAAGGGCGCGATCAAGACCGATTTCATCCTGTCGGCGGAGATCATGACCATCGCGCTGGCCGCCATCGAGGCGCCGACGGTGTGGATGCAGGCGGCGACGCTGGCGGTGGTTGCCATCGGTGTGACGCTGGCGGTCTACGGCTCTGTCGCGCTGATTGTGAAGATGGACGACGTGGGGCTTTACCTGGCGCAGAACGCGCTGACCTCCCCGGGCCGGGGCCTGGGGCGCGGGCTGGTCAAGTTCATGCCGGTGCTGATGAAGATCCTGTCGGTGGTCGGCACCGCAGCGATGCTGTGGGTCGGCGGCTCCATCATCATCCACGGGCTGGAGGTGCTGGGCTTTGGCTGGCTGGGCCATCTGATCCACGACTGGGCCTATGCCGTGGGCCACGCGGTGCCTGCCGCCTGGGAAGGCTTTGCCGAGTGGAGTGCCAAGGCGGCGATGGACGGGGTGTTTGGCGTGGTGCTGGGGCTGCTGCTGATCCCGCTAGCGACCAAGGTGATCGGTCCGGTGGTCGGACGCTTTAATGCGAAAGGGTAGGAAGCTACCTCTATTCGTCCTTTTTCTTCCAACCTAAAATCGATAGCCAATCTATGTGAGGGCCAAGCAGTTCCAGCTTTGAAGAGTCTATGACTCTTCCCTTTGTGAGCTGCTTCTCACAACTCGCAATGTATTTTTGGATTTCACGCCAAATATCTTGGTTGCTGTTCTGGTCCTCGGGCCAAATCTGATGCTCAGGGGCTAACTTAAGAGTTCTAAAAGTGAACACCTTTCGACGACTTATCGGATTCCGCTTCTTTTCAGCGCTCAGGTAGTCTCCTCGGATCTGACTGCCAAGAAAGTACAGCCGGATATAACCTATGATTTCGTTGAACTCCCACGGCCCGTACTTTTCATAGATGTGTTGGTCCAGGGCACTCTTTGTTTCTTGGGGAATTGGCCGCCCCGCAACAGATAGCCAGTTCTCTTCATGTGGACGAATTTTAGTTTCTTCCCTCCACTTATAGTACTTTGATCTACTCAGCCGATAAACGGGAAGATCAAAGAAGTATTTTTCCATCTGCGAAAGTACCTTGTGAGCGATGCAACAAAAAAGGGGCAACCAATCGGATGCCCCTTTAGATTAAGGTAATTGCGATAGCTTACGCCAGCAGCTCTTTCACCTTGGCCACTGTGCCTTCAGCCGTGATGCCGAACTTCTCGAACAGCTCGCCTGCAGGCGCAGACGCGCCGAAGCGGTCCATGCCGACGAAACCGGCTTTCTTCTCCTGGCCGCGCTCGCCCAGCAGCCAGCGGTCCCAGCCGCCGGCGCGCACGGCGGCCTCGATGCCGACGCGGACCGGGCCTGCGGGCAGGACCTTGCGGCGGTAGGCTTCGTCCTGCTCTGCAAACAGCTCCATGCAGGGCATGGACACCACGCGGGTGCCGATGCCCTCGGCCTCCAGCTTGGCCTTGGCCTCCATCGCAACCGAGACCTCGGAGCCGGTGGCGATCAGGATCACCTGGCGCTTGTTCTCTGCCTCGGCCAGAACATAGGCGCCTTTTTCGACCATGTTGCTGAGCTTGTGCTCGGTCCGCACGGTCGGCAGGTTCTGACGGGTCAGGGCCAGCACCGAGGGGGTGTCCTTGGCGGTCAGGGCAATCTCCCAGGCCTCGGCGGTTTCCACGGTGTCGGCCGGGCGGAACACATAGGTGTTCGGGGTCGCGCGGCAGATGGCCAGATGCTCCACCGGCTGGTGGGTCGGACCGTCTTCGCCGACGCCGATCGAGTCGTGGGTCATCACAAACACGGTCGGGATCTTCGACAGGGCGGCCAGGCGCATCGCCGGGCGGGCATAGTCGGTGAAGCAGAAGAAGGTGCCGCCGTAAGCGCGCACGCCGCCGTGCAGGACCATGCCGTTCATCGCTGCGGCCATGCCGTGCTCGCGGATGCCCCAGTAGACATAGCGGCCCTTGCGGTTGTCGGTGTCAAAGACGCCCAGGTCGCCGGTCTTGGTGTTGTTGGAGCCGGTGAGGTCGGCGGAGCCGCCGACGGTTTCCGGCATGATCGGGTTGATCACTTCCAGCACCATTTCCGACGACTTGCGGGTCGCAACCGATGGCTGGGTCTCGGAGACCTGCTTTTTCAGCGCCTTGATGGTGGCCGACAGCTTCTTGGGGGCCTCCAGCGCATAGGCGCGGTTGAAACGGTCCTGCTTCTGCTGCGACAGCTCGGCAAAGCGGGCTTCCCAGGCTTCGCGCTCGGATTTGCCGCGGGCGCCGATTTCTTCCCACTGCGACTTGATCTCTGCCGGAACTTCGAACGGGCCGCCGGTCCAGCCGTAGGCGTCCTTGGCCGCCTGCAGCTGGTCCTTGTCGGTCAGCGCGCCATGGCCCTTGGAGGTGTCCTGCGCGGCGTGGCCCAGGGCGATATGGGTCTTGCAGGCGATCATCGACGGTTTTTTCGACTTCTTCGCCGCTTCGATGGCCTCGTCGATGGCTTTGGGGTCGTGGCCGTCGATTTCCAGCACCTGCCAGCCCGACGCCTTGAAGCGCTGCACCTGGTTGGTGCGGTCGCTGAGGTCAACGGTGCCGTCGATGGTGATGTTGTTGTTGTCCCAGAAGACAATCAGCTTGCCCAGCTGGTGGCGGCCTGCAAGGCCGATGGCCTCCTGGCTGATGCCTTCCATCAGGCAGCCGTCGCCGGCGATCACATAGGTGTGGTGATCGACAACCTTACGCCCGTAATGGGCGCGCTGCATTTCCTCTGCCATGGCAAAGCCGACGGCGTTGGAGATGCCCTGGCCCAGCGGGCCGGTGGTCACTTCGACAGCGTCGACCAGGAAGTTTTCCGGGTGGCCCGCGGTGATCGCGCCCATCTGGCGGAAGTTCTTGATCTGATCCAGGGTGACTTGGCTGTCGCCGGCAAGATACAGCAGCGCATAGATCAGCATCGAGCCGTGGCCAGCCGACAGGATGAACCGGTCGCGGTCCGGCCAGGACGGGTTGGATGCATCAAATTTTAGGTGTTTTTCAAACAGAACGGTCGCCACATCGGCCATGCCGATCGGCATACCGGTGTGGCCGGAGTTGGCGGCGGCGACGGCGTCCAGGGCCAGCGCGCGGATGGCGGCGGCCTTGTTCCAATGCTCGGGATTGGCGGTGCGCAGGGCTGTCAGGTCCACTGGGATTGTTCCTTTGGCGTTACAGGCAATTGGTGCGCTCAATAGCAGCGATGAGCCAAAGATCAAGCACGGTTGCGCGCATGTCTGCTGCCCTGCGCGAAGTTGGCGCGGCAAGTGGTTGAAAGACAAGGGGGGGTGTTTTATCCCTGATAGGGAATAACTGGCCCATGTCAGAGGCGCGTGCGCGATTCGCGCAGGCACCGGCAAAAGAAGAGTGAACTGATGTGGACGGGTGAGGGACAGGCATGAACCAGATCGAAGAATTGCAAGGCCGCATCCAGGCCGCGCTGGAGCGCATCAGCGCAGGCACGGCAGCTCTGCAGGAGGCCCGCGCGGCGGACCAGGTAAAGGCGGCGGAAGCCGCCGCAGCAGCCGCCAAGGCTGCCGAGGAGGCGGCTGCGAATGCCGCCAACGAGGCGCTGGAGCAGGCTCTGGATGAAGAGAAAACCGCCAACGCCCAGCTGGAAGAGCGGGTGAAGGTGCTGCACGCCCGCCTGCAGGAGGCCGAAAGCAAGGCGCCTGCCGGCGCTGATGACGTTGCGGCAATGCAGGCGGAGCTGCAGCTGCTGCGCAACGAGGCCGGCGACCCGGCCGAAAAAGAAGCGCTGCGGGTCGAAGTTGCGCGTTTGAAAAGCCAGATTGAGGCCGCAGCCAACACTGCCGCCAGCGACAGAGAGCGGCTGGAAGACCAGCTTGCCGAAGCGCAGGCCGCAAATGACAGCCTGAAGGCCCAGTTGGAGGAGCCCGGCACCTCCGCCGCGCAGCCCGCTGCAGAGCCGTCCGCGGCACCGGACATGAGCGCAGAGATCGCGCGCCAGAACGAGGCCCTTCTGCGGCTGGACAGTGAATTGCAGCAGCTGCGCCAGGCCAATGAGGAACTTCGCGCCTCCAACGCGGCGCTGCGCGAGGCCAACGCCCAAAGCCTTGGCGATGCCGGGCTGATCAATGCCTCGATGGAGGCGGAAATCGAAGGCCTGCGCGCAGCCCAGGCCAGCGACCAGGCCCAGGTCAACGCGGTGCTGGCAAAGCTGGAACCGCTGCTGGCCACCGCCCGCAATCTGCCGGAAGGAGAGGAAGTCTGATGCCCGAAGTGACCATTCATATCGGCGGCCGCGGCTTTGAAGTGTCCTGCCAGGAGGGCGAGGAAAGCTATCTGCACTCTGCCGCCAAGATGCTGGACGACGAGGCGCAGGTGCTGTCTGACCAGATCGGCCGGATGCCCGAGGCGCGGATGCTCTTGATGGCCGGGCTGATGCTGGCCGACAAGACCGCTGCCGTCGAGGACCGGATCAAGGAAGTGGAGGCCGAACTCGCCGAGCGCGTGCAGGAGCTGGAAGCGCTGAAAAACGCGCCCCCGCCGGAGCCTGAACGGGTCGAGGTGGCGGTGGTGCCGCCGCAGGTGACCGAAAGCCTGGCCGAACTGGCCGCCCGCACCGAGGCGCTGGCCCAGCAGGTCGAGGAACAGGCGGCAAGCTGAGGTTTTTGCCCCAAGCCGTTGCCCGAAAAAGGAAAAGGCGCCGCTGGGGCGCCTTTTTTCTTGCCGCTGCTGACGGAAATCAGGCGTTGGCTTCGCGGATCTTGTCGGCTGCTTCCTTGTTGAAGGAAATGCCGTTGTCCTCGAACAGGGTGTCCAGCTCCGACGACAGGGCCATCTCGGTGATGATGTCGCAGCCGCCGACAAACTCGCCCTTCACATAGAGCTGCGGAATGGTCGGCCAGTCAGAATACTCCTTGATGCCGGACCGGATCTCTTCGTCCGCCAGCACGTTCACGTCGGTGTAGTCGACGCCGATATAGTTCAGCACCGCCGCCACGCGCGAGGAGAAGCCGCACTGCGGCATTTCCTTGGTGCCTTTCATGTAGAGCACCACGTCATTGGCTTTGACGGTTTCGTCGATGCGGTTCTTTGCGTCGGTCATATCTCTATTTCCTTTCGGCTGCTGCGCCGTTTGCGTTGGCCGTCATATAGGCAGTTTCGCGGGTTTTGCCAATCCGCCCCGTCGGGCATACCGGGACCGGTTCTACGCTATTTCCGGTTGCTCTTGGGCACGAAGAAGCGCGCGTATTCCTGCGGGTCTTTGGGAACCTTCCAAGTGCGAACGGATCCGCCGCCCATGCCCGACTGATAGTCGGAACGCAGGGTGTGGTAGTCCGGGTCCGTATCATCATCCTCCAGCGGGCGGCGGCGCTGGGAGACGACCGCAACAACGGCGGTCATGACCACAATGCCGAGCACCAGAATGGAGGCGAACAATGACATGGAACGTTATTCCGGCGCCTTGGTGGTCAGCGCCAGCGCGTGCAATTCGCCCGCGGGGCCGTCCATCTTGCCTTTGAGCGCGGCATAGACGGCGCGCTGCTGCTGGACGCGGTTCTTGCCGCGGAAGCTTTCGTCGACGACCATCGCCGACATGTGAACGCCATCGGTGCCGCCAACCTGGATTTCGGCATCCGGGAAAGCTGCACGCAGCAGTTCTTCGATTTCGTGGGCTTGCATGGGCATCCGGGGAAGTCCTTTGTCTTGTTTGCCAAAAATGTAGGGGGGCGCCGGAGGCTGTGCAAGCAGGATTAGCAGCCG
This sequence comes from Leisingera aquaemixtae, assembly GCF_006740765.1. Classification (GTDB taxonomy): domain Bacteria; phylum Pseudomonadota; class Alphaproteobacteria; order Rhodobacterales; family Rhodobacteraceae; genus Leisingera; species Leisingera aquaemixtae. The sequence goes on along the minus strand of NZ_CP041159.1, from coordinate 1,535,656 downwards.
TCCCGGGCAAAGGGGGCCAGGCTTTCGACAAAGTCCGGCAGGCTGGCCAGCGCCTCCTGTACGCTGTCCTCCTCAAAGTCCCAGACCGACGCGGGGTTTTCCGGGCACAGCGCCCGGGTCAGTTCTGCGCAGCGGTCCTGCAGGGGCGTGGGCAGCGGCAGCGCGGCAGCCTCCTGCAGCACCAAAAGCGCCTCGTGGATCGGGCGCACCACCCGCAAGGCATGGGTCATATGGGTGAGCAGGTCGGGGTCATCGCGCCAGGTTTCGCCGCCGAACAGGTCTTGCGTCACCCGCTGCCCGGCGCCGGCGCAGGAGTAGGCGGCGCAGCCGCCAAAGCCGCATTTGGCCAGATCCTCGTGGATGGTGCAGCGGAAATCCGGGGCGAGGTTGGGGCAGGGCGTGTCCGCGTCCTTCAGCAGGCCGAAATCCTCATGCGCCTCAAACGGATAGGCCACGCAGCAAAGGCCCGCGCAGCGGCTGCAATCCTCTGTCAGGTCAGGAAGGGTCATGGGCCGGTCCCTGTGTCATAGGACGTGTCAAAGGAAAAGGCGGAACGGCTGTGCCATCCCGCCCTTGATCATGTATCTGCCGCCCCAAGGGGCAGCGCCGCGCCTCAGGCCACGGCTGCGGCAAAGCTGGAGCGGAAGATGTCCTTCAGCTCAGCCAGCGGCGCCTCGGAAGCACCGATCTTCACCATGTCGCCGCCAAACTTGCCGACGGAGGTGAGCGGCACGCCCGCCTGGCCTGCGGCCAGCATCAGCGCCTCAGCCTGGTCAAAGTTGCAGGCGATCAGGTAGCGCGCCTGGTCTTCGCCGAACACGGTCGGGGTGTCGCCCGCATCGATCTGCACGCCGACGCCGGCCTCTTCGGCCATCTCAAACGCCGCCAGCGCCAGACCGCCGTCGCCGAGGTCAGTGCAGGCCTTGATGAAATCGCGGTTGGCGCGGATGAATTCGCCATTGCGCTTCTCAGCCTCCAGGTCCACCGCCGGGGCGTCTCCGTCCTCGCGGTTGAAAACCTCTGCCAGCAGCGCCGACTGGCCGAGGTGGCCGATGGTTTCACCCACCAGCAGGGCGACATGGCCGTCGCGTGCCTCGCCGATGATCGGCTCTTCTCCGGCGGCAATCAGGCCCACGGCGCCGATGGTCGGGGTCGGCAGGATGCCCTTGCCGTCGGTTTCATTGTACAGCGACACGTTGCCGGACACGATCGGCATGTCGAGCGCCGCCACCGCCTCGCCGATGCCTTTGATGGCGCCGACGAACTGGCCCATGATCTCCGGCTTTTCAGGGTTGCCGAAGTTCAGGTTGTCGGTGGTTGCCAGCGGCTTGGCCCCGACCGCGGTCAGGTTGCGGTAGGCTTCTGCCACCGCCTGCTTGCCGCCCTCAAACGGGTTTGCCTTGACGTAGCGCGGCGTCACGTCGGAAGTGAAGGCCAGCTTTTTGTCGGTGCCATGCACCCGCACAATGCCAGAGCCCGCGCCCGGACGGCGCTGGGTGTCGCCCATCACGGTGGTGTCGTACTGCTCGTAAACCCACTGCTTGCCGGCATAGTTGGGGGAGGACAGCAGCGCCTTCAGCCCGTCGATCGGGTCGATGGTCGGCACATCCGCGTCACTCAGCGGCTCGGCTGCCGGGGTTTCCTTCCACGGGCGGTCGTATTCCGGCGCGGTGGAGGACAGTTTCGACAGCACCAGATCGGCCTTCACTTCGCCGTTGTGCATGATCAGGAAGCGGTCTTCGGCGATGGTCTCGCCGACGATGGCAAAGTCCAGATCCCACTTTTCGAACACCGCGCGCGCCTCGGCTTCCAGCTCCGGCTTCAGCACCATCAGCATCCGCTCCTGGGATTCCGACAGCATCATCTCGTAGGCGGTCATGTTCTCTTCGCGCTGCGGCACCTTTTCCAGGTCCAGGCGCACGCCCAGCTTGCCCTTGTCGCCCATTTCCACGGCAGAGCAGGTGAGGCCTGCCGCGCCCATGTCCTGGATCGAGATCACCGCGCCGGTCTGCATCAGCTCCAGCGTGGCTTCCATCAGGCGTTTTTCGGTGAAGGGGTCGCCGACCTGAACGGTGGGGCGCTTTTCCTCGATGGTGTCGTCGAATTCCGCCGACGCCATGGTGGCGCCGCCAACGCCGTCACGGCCCGTCTTGGCGCCCAGGTACACAACCGGCATGCCCACGCCCGACGCGGCGGAATAGAAGATTGCATCGGTGCGCGCGAGGCCCGCCGCAAAGGCGTTGACCAGGCAGTTGCCGTTGTAAGCGGGGTGGAAGCGGACTTCGCCGCCGACGCAGGGCACGCCAAAGCAGTTGCCATAGCCGCCGATGCCCTCAACCACGCCGTTAACCAGCCGGCGGGTCTTGGGGTGCGACGTTTCGCCGAACGACAGCGAATTCATCGAGGCGATCGGCCGCGCGCCCATGGTGAAGACGTCACGCAGAATGCCGCCAACCCCGGTTGCCGCACCCTGGTAGGGTTCGATGTAAGAGGGGTGGTTGTGGCTTTCCATCTTGAAAACAACGGCATCGCCGTCGCCGATGTCCACGATGCCTGCGTTCTCGCCGGGGCCGCAGATCACTTGCGGGCCTTCGGTCGGAAGGGTGCGCAGCCATTTCTTGGAGGACTTGTAGGAGCAGTGCTCGTTCCACATCGCCGAGAAAATCCCCAGCTCGGTGAAGGTCGGCTCCCGCCCGATGATTTCCAGGATCAGATCGTATTCCTCGGGCTTCAGCCCGTGATTGGCAATCAATTCAGGCGTGATGGCGGGTTCCTGCATCCGTAAACGTCCCCAATGGCTGCGATTGCGCGCCTTTTAGGGCAAGGAGGGGCGCGGGGGAAGTGGAATTAGTCGAATCCCCGGCAGATGCCGCAGGCGGCGTCTTTGCGCCGCAGCACGCCCGCCGCCGTGCCCCGCGGCCGCAGATGGCACCGCGGAGTTCTGAAAGCGGCGGAAACTGCGGCGGCGGGCAGGCAAAGCGCTGAAAATACAAGCATTGCGAATGCAGGCCGCCGGAAAGAGTAAGAATGTTCGGGCGTCCTTTCCCGCACCGGTGCTAAACAGCCCAGGCAGCCGGCGATCCGCGCCGGACCGGCGCTGCAAAGGCCAATGGCCGGGGGGGCAGGTGTTTGCAGCGCCGAAACAGTGCTTATATGCCAGCCGGTTGCGCGCAAAAAAAAGGCCGAGCACTAAGCTCGGCCGAAGTCCAACAGGGAGGTATGAAGGGAGGCGTTGCCGCCGCCTTCATGAGTTTCATTTAGGGCTCCGGGCCTGCCCCTTCAAGGGGATTAACAATAAATGGGTGTCAATGCTGCTATGCGGTTTTTGCATGGCTGGGGCGGCGGTCCCGGGACAGGCCGGACGCACGCCGGCCGGTCGCCGCACTGCGGCTGGAACGCTCCGTGGCGGCGGCTGCCGGGCTTACAGCTTGCCCAGCGCTTTCATGTGCTTGCGGTGTTCCATGATCTCGGATTGCACAAAATCGCGGAAGGCGCCGACCCGCTGCGAATGGCGCAGCTCTTCCGGATAGGCGAGGTAGACCGGAACCTCGTTCTGGTCCTCGTCCGGCAGCACCTCGACCAGCTGCGGGAATTCTTCTGTCACATAGTCGGGCAGAATGCCGATGCCCAGATTGTGCAGAACCCCCTGCAGCACGCCGAAATAGTTGTTGACGGTCAGCAGGGATGCCGGATCCTGCGCCATCAGCTTCTTGCCCAGAACCGCGGCAGAGCCCACCTGGGCAGACCGCTGGTTCTGGCATATCAGCCGGTGCTGCGAAATGTCGGCGGATGTTTCCAGATTGCCGTGCTTCTCCAGGTAGGCCGGCGTCGCATAGAGCCCCATGCGCACGGTCATCAGCCGCTTGCGCACCAGATCGGCCTGGCTGGGCTCCTTCATGCGGATCGCCACATCGGCCTCGCGCATCGGCAGGTCCAGCACCCGTTCCTCCAGCATCAGGTCGATCTTGAGGTTGGGGTACTGCTCATACAGTTTGGTCAGCCGCGGTGCCAGCCACAGGGTGCCGAAGCCCACGGTGGTGGTCACCCGCAATTCGCCGAACACTTCTTCTTCGCTGTCGCGGATGCGGGCTGAGGCCGCCTCCAGCCGCGCAGTCATGGACTGGGTGGCGTCAAACAGCAGCTCACCCTGTTCGGTGAGAATCAGCCCGCGCGCGTGACGGTGAAACAGAGTGGCGTTCAAACTCTCCTCCAGCGCCCGGATCTGGCGGCTGACCGCCGATTGCGACAGGTTCAGCTTGTCGCCGGCATGGGTCAGGCTGCCCGCGTCCGCCACCGCGTGAAATATTCTGAGCTTGTCCCAATCCATATCCGTTACTTTCTGTGCGTTCGGGGCCGACTATATGAAATCTTAGTTATGTATCAGTTTTCGTGACGCAAGCGAGCGAAAACAAAAAAAAAGCGGCTATTCAGGTCAGCAATTATGACCTATTCTGCGGGCCAGAAAGTGCAAGCTAGTCCCGGTTGAGGAGGCCACGATGAGCACGCAAAAGATCTCACTCAATGATAAATACGATCTGACCAAATCGCCGGTTCTGCTGAACGGCACTCAGGCGCTGGTGCGGCTGATGCTGATGCAGAAGCACCGCGACAAGGCGGCAGGCCTGAACACCGCCGGTCTGGTCACCGGCTACCGCGGCTCGCCGCTGGGCGCGGTGGACCTGCAGATGAGCCGCGCGGAAAAGCACCTGAAGGCGGCGGATGTCACCTTTCAATACGGGCTGAACGAGGATCTGGCGGTCACCGCGCTCTGGGGCGCGCAGCAGGCCGAGGTGCGCGGCGAGGGCAAATACGACGGCGTCTTTGGCCTGTGGTACGGCAAGGGCCCGGGCGTCGACCGCTCCGGCGATGCGCTGCGCCACGCCAATATGGCCGGCACCTCCAAGCACGGCGGCGTCCTGCTGGCGATGGGTGACGACCACACCGGCGAAAGCTCCACCGTGCTGCACCAGTCGGAATGGTCGCTCTTGGACTGCTACCTGCCGATCGTCAGCCCGGCCGGCGTGCAGGAAATCCTGGACTACGGCATCTACGGTTATGCGCTCAGCCGCTTCTCCGGCCTTTGGGTCGGCCTCAAGACCATGAAGGACACCATCGAGGTGACCTCGGTCGTCGACGCGCGCCCGGACCGGGTGCAGCTGGTCACGCCGGAGTTCGACATGCCCGCCGATGGCCTCAACATCCGCCTGGACGACGACCGCTTCCGCCAGGAAAACCGCATCATCGACTACAAGCGCTTTGCGGCAGAGGCGTTCAGCCACGCCAACAAGATGGACAAGCGCGTGTGGGGCAAGCCCGGCGCCAAGATCGGGTTTGTCGCCGCGGGCAAGAACTGGCTCGACCTGGTGCATGCGCTGAAGCTGTTGAACATCGACGAAAACATGGCCGAGCGGCTGGGCATCACCACCTACAAGGTGGGACAGACCTGGCCGATGGACATGAAGGGCTTCAATGACTGGGCCGAAGACCTGGACCTGATCGTGGTGGTCGAGGAAAAGCGCAAGCTGATCGAGATCCAGATCAAGGAAGCGATCTTCGACACCCGCCAGGGCCGCCGCGTCTATGGCTGGTACAAGGGCGGTGCCGGCTCCATGCACCGGGATGAGCTGTTCCCGACCCGCTACGCGCTGGACCCGATCATGATCGCCGAGAAACTGGGCAGCATCCTGATTGAGGAAGGCCGTGACACCGAGGCGCTGCGTGCCGGGCTGGAGAGCCTGGCAGAGGCGCGCCGTGCCGATAACGCTGAGGAAATCGCCACCCGTCTGCCCTATTTCTGCTCCGGCTGCCCGCACAACTCCTCCACCAAGCTGCCGGACGGCTCCCGCGCCTATGCGGGGATCGGCTGCCATTTCATGGTGCAGTGGATGGACCGCGAGACCACCGGCTTCACCCATATGGGCGGCGAGGGCGTCAACTGGGTGGGCGAGGCGCCATTCTCCAAGCGCAAACATGTGTTCCAGAACCTTGGCGACGGCACCTACAACCACTCTGGCGTGCAGGCGATCCGGGCGGCGCTCGCCGAGGGCACCAACATCACCTACAAGATCCTGTATAACGACGCGGTGGCGATGACCGGCGGCCAGCAGGCTGAGGGCGGGCTGACGGCGCAGCAGATCGCGCACGAACTGACCGCGATGGGCGTGAAGACCATCGCGGTGGTTTATGACGAGAAAGAGGACGTCGACGCCGGCCTGTTCCCGGCCGGGATGCGGATGCACGAACGCGCCGAGATGATGAAGATCCAGCGCGAGTTCGAGCAGGTCGAGGGCGTCTCTGCCATCATCTACATCCAGACCTGCGCCGCCGAGAAACGCCGCCGCCGCAAGCGCGGCCAGTTCCCCGATCCCGACCAGCGGGTGTTCATCAACTCCGACGTCTGCGAAGGCTGCGGCGATTGCGGGGTGCAGTCGAACTGCGTCTCCATCGTGCCGAAAAACACCGAACTGGGCCGCAAGCGCGCCATTGATCAATCGTCCTGCAACAAGGACTTCTCCTGCCTGAACGGTTTCTGCCCGTCCTTCGTGACCGTCGAAGGCGCCAAGATCCGCAAGGAGGCGACCGCAGCCATCGACCTGCCGCATCTGCCCAAGCCGGCGCTGCCGGCAATCGACGGAACTCATAACGTGGTGATCACCGGCGTCGGCGGCACCGGCGTGGTGACCATCGGCGCGGTGCTGGCGCAGGCGGCGCAGATCGACGGCAAGGGCGCCGGGCTGATGGAAATGGCCGGCCTCGCCCAGAAGGGCGGCGCGGTGCATATCCACTGCCGGATCGCCAACAAGCCGGAGGATATCTCTGCCATCCGCGTCGCCACCGGCGAGGCGCATGCGCTGATCGGCGGCGACCTGGTGGTCAGCGCCGGTGCCAAGACCCTGGGCCTGACCACAACCGGCCAGACCGGCGCAGTGGTGAACAGCCACGAGATCATCACCGGCGAATTCACCCGCAACACAGAGTTCGCCGTCCCCACCGACCGGCTGGAGGTCGCTCTGCAGGCGCGCCTGCGCGACCGGCTGGACCTGTTTGACGCCTCCGAGCTGGCGCGCGTCACCATGGGCGACTCGATCTTTTCCAACATGATGGTGTTCGGCGGCGCCTGGCAGAAGGGGCTGGTGCCCGTCAGCTTTGAGGCGATCGAACAGGCGATCGAGATGAACGGCGCCGCGGTGGAGCGCAACAAGCGCGCCTTCGACATCGGCCGCTGGGCGGTGCTGCACCCGGAAGAGGCCGCACGGCTGATCCAGCCCAAGGTGGTGGAGAAACCCAAGACGCTGGAGGAGAAAATCGCTTTCCGCGCCGGTCATCTGGTGGCCTATCAGGGCAAGGGGCTGGCCAAGCGCTATGGCAAGCTGCTGGACGGGATCAGCGATCCGGCGCTGAAAGAGGCGGTGGCGAAGGGCTATCACAAGCTGTTGTCCTACAAGGACGAATACGAGGTCGCCCGCCTGCTGCTGGACAGCCGCGCCAAGGCGGAGGCGGAGTTTGAGGGCGACCTCAAGCTCTCCTACCACCTGGCGCCGCCGATGCTGGGCGGCACCGACCCGAACGGCCGCCCGCAAAAGCGCAAGTTCGGCGCAGGCATGGAGCGCGGGTTCCGCCTGCTGGCCAAGCTGAAATCCTTGCGCGGCACCCCGCTCGACATCTTCGGCTACACCGAGGAGCGCAGGATGGAGCGGGCGCTGATCAAGCAGTATGAGGGTGACATGCAGGAATGGCTGCCGAAAGCATCGCCTGAAATCATGGAGCCGCTGGTGGCCCTGGCCGAACTGCCACTGCAGATCCGAGGCTTCGGTCCGGTGAAGATGGCGAACGAGCAAAAGGCCGCCAAACGGCGCGAGGAGCTGCTGGCAGCCCTGCGCCGGGGCGGCATGCCAGTCAAACAGGCGGCAGAATAACGCCGGGTGATTGAGGGCAGGGCGGGGCGCTCCCGCCCGCTTTGATCCTTTCACAGAAAGGCCCAAAGCCGTTGGGCCGGGCGCCGCGCTGACGCGCGGCGTTTGCCGTTCCGCGCCCCTCGGGCCGGCCCGCATGCAGAATTCTGCCGCAGCGGTCGCTTTCAGCGCATTTTTTCAGCAAATGCAGCGCGCGTTTCGGCGCGCCGCCGCTAGGCTCTGCCCGGATTGCATTCCCTAGCCGCACCGGAAAGGAGCCGCCCGATGTCTCTCTCACAGGCCTTGCAGGCTGCTTGCGACCTGCATTCCCGGCTTCCCGCCCTGCGGGCGTTCGCGCCCTGGCCCAGCGATCTGGAGCCCGCCGCGCTGGCTCCGGCAGCCATCCCCGCGCAGCAGCAAGTGGCAGAGTTCGCCTTGCCGGGCACGCCCGAGACCCAGCCCCTGATCGGCACACTGCGCACCGCGGCGGGGCAGGCGCATTGGGCGCAGACCTACACCGAGGCCGAGGTGGGCGCGCATTTCCTGCAGAACTACGGATATTTCGAGCTGTTCGGCCCGGCCGGCCATTTCCGCAGCACCCAGCTGCGCGGCTATATCGCCTATTGGGGCGCCGGGCTGCGGTATGACTGGCACAGCCACGAGGCCGAAGAGCTGTATGTGGTGCTGGGCGGCGGCGCTGAGTTCCTGACCCAGGAGAGCGAATGCTGGCTGGAGGCCGGCGGCACCCGGCTGCACGGCGGCTGGCAGCCCCATGCGATGAACACGGGCGCAGAGCCGGTCCTGACCTATGTGCTGTGGCGCGGCGCCGGGCTGGCGGGCCTGCCGCTGATGGGCGGCAAGCGGACTGCCGCCGCCTGACCCGGGCGGGGGATGCGGCGCAGCGGCTTGCTGCAAAGCGTCACACCCCTGTTACGCCCCTGTTCCAAAGTGCGCCTCCGGCCTTATCTGGCCGCAGCCACCAGACGGAGACCCGCCCCGATGCAGGCGCAGCGCCATACCGCCCGTGACATTTCCTACGCCCATTCCGCCTCCACCCGCGCAGGCCGCGCGGTGATCCGTCTGATGGAGAATGCCACGGGCCGGCTGAGCCTGATCCGCCGTGCCGCCGGGTATGAGCAGGAGGTGGCGGCGGGGCGCAGCTTCTGGCCGGTGATGGCAGAGCGTTACGGGCTGGCGCTGGACGTGGCCGGCGGCGCGCTGAGCAATATTCCGCAGGACAGGCCGGTGATCCTCATAGCGAACCATCCCTATGGCATTCTCGACGGGCTGATGATGGGGCATATCCTGGCACAAACCCGCGGCGACTTCCGCATCCTGGCCAACCATGTCTTCCGTAAGGCCGAGGACCTGAACAAGGTGATCCTGCCGGTGGATTTTGCCGAAACGCGCGAAGCTGTGCAGACCAACCTGCAGACCCGTAAGGACGCGCTCAGCTTTCTGGCTGAGGGCGGTGCCATCGGCATCTTTCCCGGCGGCACCGTGTCCACCGCGGCGCGTCCGCTGGGCCACCCGATGGACCCCGGCTGGCGCGGCTTTACCGCCCGGATGATCGCCAAATCCGAGGCGGTGGTGGTGCCGGTGTTCTTTGACGGCCACACCTCGCGCCTGTTCCAGATCGCCAGCCACCTGCATGCCACACTGCGCATGGGGCTGCTGATCCAGGAATTCCGCAAGCGGGTCGACACGCCGGTCCGGGTGGTGATCGGAGACCCCATCGGCCGCGGCGTTCTGGCGCCCCTGGCGGGTGATACAAAAGCACTTATGGATTTCTTGCGCAAAGCGACGTATGAGCTTTCTCCAGTACCGCTCAAATCCCTGGGTTACGGGTTTGAGTTCGAAGAGAAACACCGCGCGTGAGAAGGCGAAATGGCTGTAGGCATCTTTGATTCAGGCCTGGGCGGGCTGACCGTCCTGGACGCGGCGCAAAGGCGCCTGCCGGACGTGGATTTCCTCTATTACGGCGACAACGCCCATGCGCCCTATGGTGTGCGCGATGCCGAAAACATCTATCAGCTGACCAAGGCCGCGATGGAGAACATGTGGGATAAGGGCTGCGATCTGGTGATCCTCGCCTGCAACACCGCCTCTGCCGCCGCGCTGCGCCGGATGCAGGAGGGCGGCTTGCCCCAGGGCAAGCGGGTGCTGGGCGTATTTGTGCCGCTGATTGAAGCGCTGACCGAACGGCAGTGGGGCGACAATTCGCCGCCGCGCGAGGTGGAGGTGAAGCATGTGGCGCTGTTTGCAACGCCCGCCACCGTTGCCAGCCGCGCCTTCCAGCGGGAACTGGCCTTCCGCGCCATCGGCGTCGATGTCGAGGCACAGGCCTGCGGCGGCGTTGTCGACGCGATCGAGGACGGCGACATGATCCTGGCGGAGGCGCTGGTGCGCTCCCATGTCGATGCGCTGAAGCGCAAGATGCCGCACCCTGAGGCCGCGATCCTCGGCTGCACCCATTACCCGCTGATGGAGCAGACCTTTCAGGCCGCACTGGGGCCGGAGGTGAAGGTGTTCAGCCAGGGCAGCCTGGTGGCAGACAGCCTGGCGGACTACCTGCAGCGCCATCCCGGGATGCAGGGCAATGGCGCGGGCGGGTTCTATACCACCGGAAACCCGGGCCGCGTCAGCGACCGCGCGACGCAGTTTCTCCGACGGGAAATCACCTTTCAGGCAGCCTGAACTGCGACCGTCCGGAACCTTGTTCCAGGTCAAAGTGCTGAGGCGCAGTTTTTCCTATTTCTCTCCGCAGATGGCTGCGGAACCGGCATATCACATTGAAAGACGAGGTCTGACATGACCCATAAAGTGGCTATCCTTGGCGCCTCCGGCTATACCGGCGCCGAACTGGTGCGGCTGATCGCCCAGCATCCGAATATCGAGATCGCGGCGCTGTCCGCCGACCGCAAGGCCGGCATGACCATGGCCGAGGTGTTCCCGCACCTGCGCCACATGGAACTGCCGGTGCTGTGCAAGATCGACGAGATCGACTTCGCAAATATAGACCTCTGCTTCTGCGCGCTGCCGCATAAGACCAGCCAGGACGTGATCAAAGCCCTGCCCAAGGACTTGAAGATCGTCGATTTGTCGGCGGACTTCCGGCTGCGCGACCCGGCGGAGTACGAGAAGTGGTACGGCAACCCGCATGCCGCGCTGGAGCAGCAGGAAGAGGCGGTTTATGGCCTGACCGAGTTCTACCGGGAAGAAATCAAATCCGCGCGCCTGGTGGCCGGCACCGGCTGCAACGCCGCCACCGGCCAGTTTGCCCTGCGGCCGCTGATCGAGGCGGGCGTCATCGACCTGGACGAGATCATTCTTGACCTGAAATGCGCCGTCTCCGGCGCCGGCCGGTCGCTCAAGGAAAACCTGCTGCACGCAGAGCTGAGCGAGGGCTACAACGCCTATGCCATCGGCGGCACCCACCGGCACCTGGGCGAGTTCGACCAGGAGTTCAGCAAGATCGCTGGCCGCCCCGTGAAGGTGCAGTTCACCCCGCATCTGCTGCCGGTGAACCGCGGCATCCTGGCGACCGTTTATGTGAAGGGCGATGCCAAGGCGATCCATGAGACCTTTGCCAAGGCTTACGCCGATGAACCCTTCATCGAGCTGCTGCCCTTTGGCGAGGCGCCTTCGACCCATCACGTGCGCGGCTCCAACTTCTGCCATATCGGCGTGGCGCAGGACCGGATCGAAGGCCGCGCCATCGTCATTGCAGCACTGGATAACCTGACAAAAGGAAGCAGCGGCCAGGCCTTGCAGAATGCCAACCTGATGTTAGGTGAGAACGAGACCGAAGGCCTGATGATGGCGCCGCTGTTCCCCTGATCCGGGGGCGGCGCTGGCTTGGGCCTGAATAGAGGACACCATGAAGAACCTGAAGAAACAGCGCCGTATCCAGGTCATCGCGGTTGCCGCGGTGGCCCTGATCGTGGCAACCGCCCTGATCGGCTATGCCATGCGGGACGGGATCAACTACTTCCGCTCGCCCAGCCAGGTGATGGAGGAACCGCCGAAGCCGTCGGAAGTGTTCCGTATCGGCGGGCTGGTGGCAGAAGGCTCGCTTCAGCGCGGCCAGGGTGAAACCGTGCGCTTTGCCGTGACCGATGGCGGGGCGACCGTAAACGTCGCCTATACCGGCGTGCTGCCTGACCTGTTCGAGGAGAACCAGGGTATGGTCGGCACCGGGCGTTACGTAAACGGTGTCTTTGAAGCCACTGAAATCCTGGCGAAACACGATGAGACCTATATGCCAAAGGAAGTCATGGACGCGCTGAAGGAGCAGGGCGTTTATCAAGAGCCCGAGACCTGATCCCGGTTCCGCAGCCGGTGTGCTCCCGCCCCAAAGACGCCTCCCTCCGGGGAGGCGTTTTGCGTTGGGCCGGGCGCCGCGCTGCGCGCGGCGCGGCAGCGCTTCGAGGGGGTGTTGCGCAGCCTGCGCACGGTTGTGTCATCAGGTTTTAGGCCCTCTGCGGCATCCTGTTGCGGTTGCAAGTGGTGAGGTGAGATGCAGAGCGTTCAGGAAATTGCAGAACAGATCGTGGCGCGCGAAGGCGGGTTTGCAAATGATCCGGATGATCCCGGCGGGGCCACCAAATACGGCGTGACCATCGGCACCCTGCGGCGGCTGGGGCTGGATCTGACCGGCGACGGTGCTGTCGGGGTGGAGGATGTGCAGGCGCTCAGCCGGGCCCAGGCGGCAGACATCTTCATCCGCCATTATTTCGAGGCACCGCGGATCGCCAGCCTGCCGCCCTGCCTGCAGGCATCGGTCTTCGACATGTATGTGAATGCCGGCAGCAACGCGGTGCGCATTCTGCAGCGGCTGCTGCGCGACATGGGCTATGCGGTGGCGGTTGACGGCGCCATCGGCCCGCAGACCGCCGGCGCGGCAGCGCAGGCGGCAGAGATCGGCGCGGAGGCCTTGCGCGATGCCTACGGCGTGGCGCGCCGCAATTATTACTTCCGCCTGGCGGACCGGCGTCCGGCCAGCCGCAAATACGCGCGCACCCGTGCAGGCGGCAAGGGCGGCTGGATCACACGGGCAGAGGAGTTCATCTCTGCCCAATACCATCTGAGCCAGCAGGCGTTCCAGCGGAGGACAGCGGCATGGGGGTGATCGCTGATGTATTCAGCCTTGTTTTTGGAAGCCGCCGCAATGCCTTGCGGGAAACGCTTGAAGTGTTTCGCGAAAACGCGGAGGCCGGCGCCGCCCGCGCGCACGAGATGCAAAGCGCTGCACTGAGCCAGCTGGCGGCGGAGTTCCAGTATGGCGGCAAAAGCCGCTTTGACCGCTTCATGGACGGGGTAAACCGGCTGCCGCGCCCCCTGCTGGCGCTGGGAACCCTTGCACTGATGGGGGCGTCTCTCAGCGATCCGGTTTGGTTTGCTGCAAGAATGCAAGGGCTGGCGCTGGTGCCGGAACCCTTATGGTGGCTGCTGGGGGTCATCGTTTCCTTCTACTTTGGCGCCCGCCATCAGGTGAAAAGCCAGGAATTTCAGCACGCGCTGGCCGCCAGCATGGCGCGGGCGCCGCAGGTGGCGGAAAACATCGCCGCGCTGGAGCGGCTCAGGGCCGAGCCGCCTGACGCGGCCTCCGCCCGGACGGAGGCGGCAGCTGGGCTGGACGCCGCCTCTGCGGCGGAGGACAATCCGGCGCTGGACGCCTGGAAGGCGCGCCGCGGCTGATCACATTTTGCCCTCTGCGGCGGCATGGCGCGGCGTTTGCCATTGGCCCTGCCGGCAGACAGGCGTATAGGAAATCCCATGATTACAGAGCTTGGCCACTTTGCCCTTATCCTCGCCTTCATGATCGCTATCGTGCAGGCCGTGATCCCCTTGATCGGCGCCCACAAACGCTGGCCCGGCTGGATGGCCGTGGCAGAGCCTGCGGCGCAGGCGCAGTTCCTGTTCACCGCGTTCTCCTTTGGCGCGCTGATGTGGGCCTTCATCACCTCCGACTTCTCGCTGAAGCTGGTGACGCTGAACAGCCATTCGGCCAAGCCGATGCTGTACAAGATCTCCGGCACCTGGGGGAACCACGAGGGCTCGATGCTCCTGTGGGTGCTGATCGTCAGCCTGTTCGGGGCGCTGGCCTCGGTCTTTGGCGGCGGCCTGCCGCCGACTTTGAAGGCCCGTGTGCTGTCCGTGCAGGCGGCGATCGGGGTGGCGTTTTTCGCCTTCATCCTGTTCACCTCCAACCCGTTCCTGCGCCTGACGGTGCCGCCGTTTGACGGGCAGGACCTGAACCCGCTGCTGCAGGACCCAGGGCTGGCGTTCCACCCGCCGTTCCTCTACCTCGGCTACGTGGGCCTCAGCATGGCGTTTTCCTTTGCGGTGGCCGCCCTGATCGAAGGCCGCATCGACGCCGCCTGGGGCCGCTGGGTGCGGCCCTGGACACTGGCGGCCTGGATTTTCCTCACTATCGGCATCGCGCTGGGGTCCTGGTGGGCCTATTACGAGCTGGGCTGGGGCGGCTTCTGGTTCTGGGACCCGGTAGAGAATGCCTCTTTCATGCCCTGGCTGCTGGCCGCCGCGCTGCTGCACTCCGCCATCGTGGTGGAAAAGCGCGAAAGCCTGAAAAGCTGGACCATCCTGCTGGCGATCCTGGCCTTCGGCTTCTCGCTGATCGGCACCTTCATCGTGCGCTCCGGCGTGATCACCAGCGTGCATGCCTTTGCCAACGACCCGGAGCGCGGCGTGTTCATCCTGTTCATCCTGGCCTTCTTCACCGGCGGCGCGCTGACCCTGTTTGCGGCGCGCGCACAGGCGATGGAAGCCAAGGGCGTCTTTGGCGTGATCAGCCGCGAAAGCGCGTTGTTGGCCAACAATATCCTGTTGGCGGTCAGCTGCTTTGTGGTGTTCTTCGGCACCATCTGGCCGATCGTGGCGGAGATGCTGCTGGACCGGAAGCTGAGCGTCGGCCCGCCGTTCTTCAATTCGGCCTTCACTCCCTTCATGGTGGTGCTGGGCCTGCTGCTGCCCGTCGGCGCGATGCTGCCGTGGAAACGCGGACGGATCGGGCGTACGGCCTGGCAGCTGCGCTATGTGTTTGTGCTGGCGGTGTCGCTGGGCGTGCTGGCCTGGTCAATGCAGACCGGGCGCTCGGCGCTGGGGCCGGTGGGCCTGTTCCTGGGGTCCTGGGTGGTGTTCGGTGCGCTGGCGGATCTGTGGATGCGCAGCGGCAAATCCGGCCGGTTGCAGCGGATGCTGCGGCTGCCGCGGGCGGATTGGGGCAAGGCCACGGCCCATGCGGGCCTCGGCGTCACCATCTTTGCGATCGCGGGCCTGACCGCCTGGGAACAGGAGGATATCCGCGTGGCCCGTCTTGGCGAGCCGTTTGAGGTTGGCGCCTTCTCCCTGGTGCTGCAGGAGGTGACCCGCGAGCAGGGGCCGAACTACTTCACCACCAAGGGCCGGGTCGAAGTCACTCGCAACGGACGGCCCGAGGCGGTGATGTTCCCGGAGAAACGCGACTATCCGGTGGCGAAGATGCCGACCACCGAGGCGGCGATTGACTACCGGGTGACGCGGGATCTGTATGTGGTGCTGGGCGACCAGCAGGCCGATGGCAGCTGGACCATGCGCACCTATATCAAACCCTTTGCGAACTGGATCTGGGCCGGCTCCATCCTGATGGCGCTTGGCGGTCTTCTGAGCCTGAGCGACAGGCGGTTCCGCGTGGCCGCGGGCGCGCGCAAGACACCGGCAGCGGGAGTGCCTGCGGAATGAAACCGATGCGTTTTCTGATCGTGGCCCTGGCGGCCCTGATGGCCGCGGCGCTGTTCACCCCGGCGCCTGCGCTGGCGGTGGAGCCGGACGAGATCCTGGCGGACCCGGCGCTGGAAGCGCGCGCGCGGGAGCTGTCCAAGGACCTGCGCTGCCTGGTCTGCCGCAATGAAAGCATCGACGAATCCAACGCCGAACTGGCGCGCGACCTGCGGGTGCTGCTGCGCGAGCGGCTGGTGGCGGGCGACAGCGACCGGGAGGCGATGGACTTTATCGTGGCCCGTTACGGCGAGTACGTGCTGTTGCGCCCCACCACCAGCGGGGCCAACTGGCTGCTGTGGGCGGCGGGGCCGCTGATGCTGCTGGCGGCGCTGGTGATTGCGGTGTTCTATGTCCGCGGCCGCTCCCGGGCGCCGAAAACGGCAGAGACGGGGCTGAGCGCGGAAGAGCAGGACCGGCTGCGGAAAATCCTGGAGGATTGACGCCGGGTCTGCCTTTCCGGCGGCAGGGCTTTGCGTCACCATGGCGCCAAACGGGCCCGCTGGCGCATGGCCAGCCCGGGACACTAGCTGCATGAGGCGACCCTATGGACTACAAGGAAATCCTGTTCACGCTGGAGGACGGGCTGGCCGTCATCACCCTGAACCGGGCCAACAGGAAAAACGCGCTGACCAGCCGGATGCGCTCGGAAATCACCCATGCCATGCAGGCCGCCCAGGCAGAGGCGCGGGCAGTGGTGCTGACCGGCGCGGGCGATGCCTTCTGTTCCGGACAGGACCTGAGCGATGCCTCCGGCTCTGGCGATCTGGATCTGGAGCGCACGCTGCGCGACGAATACCTGCCGATGGTCGAGGCGATCTATAACTGCCCGGTGCCGGTGGTGGCAGCGGTGAACGGTGCCGCAGCCGGTGCAGGCGCTAGCCTGGCCCTGGCCGCGGATGTGGTGATCGCCAGCGAAAGCGCGTTTTTCATGCAGGCGTTCAGCAAGATCGGCCTGATCCCCGATGCCGGCAGCACCTGGTTCCTGCCGCGCCAGGTTGGCATGGCCAAGGCGATGGGCGCGGCGCTGTTTGCCGACCGCATCAGTGCCAAGCAGGCCAGCGACTGGGGCATGATCTGGGAAGCGGTGCCGGACGCGGAGTTCGACGCCCATTGGCGCGCGCGTGCCGCCTATCTGGCCCAAGGCCCCAGCAAAGCCTTTGCCGCCACCAAATCCGCCCTGCGCGAAAGCTCTGGCCGCAGCCTGATGGAACAGCTGTCCGAAGAGGCGCATCTGCAAGGCCAGTGCGGCAAGACACGGGATTTCCTGGAAGGCGTGACCGCCTTTATGGAAAAACGCCCCGCGAAGTTCGAGGGGCGCTGAGGGGCGTTCAGGCGGCGGAGCTGCTGGATAAGGAAAACAGAGATCCGTCCGAAGCACGGTCAACGATGGAAACATCGCTGACCGTCAGCAACCCGCCGGCGCCTTGGATCCGCGCGACAAAGACATTGTCCGCAAAAAGGAGCGCCGAGCCCTGTCCCTCGTCGCCGGTGCCGTCGCCGATTGTCTGAACTGACAACCTGGGCGGCAGCCCCTCGCCGTCGTAGGAATAGATCAGCTGATCTTCGGCGGGGTCGAAATCCGTGACGATAACAGGGTCATCCTCGGACACGACCCAATCTCCAACCACCAGAGTATCGTTTCCTTCGCCGAGCGAGACGGTATCGCCATCACCCGCGATCACGGTATCGTCGCCGTATCCGGCGGACACGCTGTCTGCGCTCTCGTCGAGATCCGTGTCCGGGTTTACAAACTCTGCCAGACCGCTGAGGTCGGTGATGGACCCGTCAGACAACCCGCGGGAAAGACCGACAATTCCTTCGCCATCGATGCCGCTGGTCGTAACGATCCTGTCGTCACCTGTATCCCCGTGCAGGGTGTCCGAACCGGCATTGTCGATCAAATAATCATCGCCGGCGCCGCCGCGCATGAAATCGGCGCCAGAGCCGCCTACCAGAATATCGCTGCCGTCCATACCAAACAGGCGGTCGTCGCCACCGCGGCCTTCAACGATGTCGTTGCCGCCCCTGGCGAAAACGGTTTCATCATCGTTTGTGCCGATCAGATCATCTGCAATGTCGGTTGCGGTGGTGGTGCCTCCGGCCTCCACGTTCGCCTCCGGCTCGGAAACCTCCCGCTCGGCTGCACCGCCATCATCATCATCGTCGTCCATCGCCAAGGCCACACCGCCAATGGTCAGGCCAATCCCAAGCAAGATCAAAAGT
Source organism: Leisingera aquaemixtae (assembly GCF_006740765.1). Taxonomy (GTDB): domain Bacteria; phylum Pseudomonadota; class Alphaproteobacteria; order Rhodobacterales; family Rhodobacteraceae; genus Leisingera; species Leisingera aquaemixtae. Next base: position 1,517,759 of record NZ_CP041159.1, on the reverse strand, counting down.
TCCATGTCATCAATCCCGTTGCCGCCTGGCGGGTGGCGTTCTGCAATTCCGCGCGCGTAGGGTGCGCACTGCCAGACCTAAGTAAACTTATGAGTTCAGTATGTGGTTGTGCGGATTTAGTCAAATACTCGTAAACATTGAACTTTCCGAGGAAACTATTCGCTGCCCATGGCAGAATTGTTGCCCGCGTGGCGCCGGTGCAGCGGCCGGCGGGTTGTAACAAGGGGCGGCCGCACTGCGGTACTTACACCGCCGCCAAACGAAAAACGCCCCGCGCAGTGCGGGGCGTTTGTCTGGTGTTGTCCGTGGCGCGCTTAGCGCTTTTCGATGTCGACGTAGTCGCGCAGGGTCTCGCCCAGGTACAGCTGGCGCGGGCGGCCGATCTTGTTCTGCGGATCGGCGATCATTTCCTTCCACTGCGAGATCCAGCCGACGGTGCGCGACAGCGCGAAAATCGGGGTGAACATCGAGGTCGGGAAGCCCATCGCCTCCAGGATGATGCCGGAGTAGAAGTCGACGTTCGGGAACAGCTTCTTCTCGATGAAATAGGGGTCGTTGAGCGCGGTGCGCTCCAGCTCCTTGGCGACCTGCAGCAGCGGGTTGTCCTCGACGCCCAGCAGCTCCAGAACCTCATCCGCGGATTGCTTCAGCACCTTGGCGCGCGGGTCGGTGTTCTTGTACACGCGGTGGCCAAAGCCCATCAGGCGGAACGGATCGTTCTTGTCCTTGGCGCGTTCGATGAATTCCGGAATGCGGTCGACCGAGCCGATTTCCTTGAGCATCTCCAGGCAGGCCTGGTTGGCGCCGCCGTGGGCCGGGCCCCAGAGGCAGGCGATACCCGCCGCGATACAGGCAAACGGGTTGGCGCCGGAAGAGGACGCCAGGCGCACGGTCGAGGTGGAGGCGTTCTGCTCGTGGTCGGCGTGCAGAATGAAGATCCGGTCCATCGCGCGGCTCAGGATCGGGTTCACATGGTATTCCTCGGCCGGAACCGAGAAGCACATGTGCAGGAAGTTGGCCGCGTAATCCAGATCGTTGCGCGGGTACACGAAGGGCTGGCCGATCGAGTACTTGTAGGCCATCGCGGCGATGGTCGGCAGCTTGGCGATCAGCCGGATGGCGGCAACTTCGCGCTGCCAGGGGTCGGTCACGTCCAGCGAGTCGTGGTAGAAGGCCGACATCGCGCCGACAACGCCCACCAGGGTCGCCATCGGGTGCGCGTCGCGGCGGAAGCCGCGGAAGAAGTTGTGCATCTGCTCATGCACCATGGTGTGACGGGTCACACGGGTCTCGAAATCCTCCAGCTGCGCGGCGGTCGGCAGCTCGCCGTAGAGCAGCAGGTAGCAGACTTCCAGGTAATGCGATTTCGACGCCAGCTGGTCGATCGGGTAGCCGCGGTGCAGCAGTTCACCCTTGCCGCCATCGATATAGGTGATGGTGCTGTCGCAGCTGGCGGTGGAGGTGAAGCCCGGGTCATAGGTGAACACACCTGCCTGCGCGTAGAGCTTGCGGATGTCGAGGACATCGGGCCCGGCCGTTGGCGAGAAAATGGGCAGCTCGTAAGTTTCGCCATTCAGGCTGAGCGTGGCAGATTTCTGTGTCTCGGTCATGGATGTCCCTTCCTGTTACAGGCACGAAAGCGGCCGGTCAGGCGTCTTCATGCGGGGCAGCGCCTGCGCTGAGTCGCGCAGGGGTTGTCGTATCAAAACAAGCTTACCCGGGCGTAAAAGCCGGGATCAGCCCGTCGCGTCTTTGAGCCGGGCGATGGTTTCATCGCGGCCCAGAATCAGCATCATATCGAACACCGAAGGCGTTACCGCCCGGCCCGCAAGCGCAGCCCGCAACGGGCCGGCCAGCTTGCCGAACTTGGTATCATGTGCTTCTGCAAATACGTTCAGAAGCGCCTCCAGATCGTCACGGACCCAGCTAGCATTTTGCAGCTGCGGCGTCAATTCTTCCAGTATACCATCGGATACAGACGCCAGCGCTTTTTCTGCCTTCTCGTCCCGTTCAAGAGGCCGTGATGCAAGGATAAAATGCGCTTTTTCAAGCAGTTCCGGGAAAGTGCGGGCCCGGTCCTTGAGGCAATACATCGCAGCTTCCAGCCCTTGTGACTGCGCGTCAGTCAGGGCGGGTTTCCCGGCAGCGGCCAGGTATTCGCAGATTTCCTGCCGCAGTGCAGCATCATCGCTAACGGCAATATGCTGGCCGCAGAGGTTTTCCAGCTTCTTGGTGTCAAACCGGGCCGGGCTTTTGCCGATCCCGTCGAAATTAAACCACTCTTTGGCCTGGCTGTCCGTAAAAAATTCGTCATCGCCGTGCGACCAGCCGAGGCGTGCCAGATAGTTGCGCATTCCGGCCGCGGGATAGCCCATCGCCTGGTATTCCTGGGCGCCCAGGGCGCCGTGGCGCTTGCTGAGTTTCTTGCCGTCGGGGCCGTGGATCAGGGGGATATGGGCCCAGACCGGCACGTCCCAGCCCATCGCCTCATAGATCGTCATCTGGCGGGCGGCGTTGTTCAGGTGGTCGTCGCCGCGGATCACGTGGGTGACGCCCATATCGTGGTCATCGACAACCACCGCCAGCATGTAAACCGGGGTGCCGTCGGAGCGCAGCAAGACCATGTCATCGAGCTGATCGTTGCGGATGGTCACATCGCCCTGCACCTGGTCCTTGATCACAGTGACGCCATCCTGCGGCGCCTTGATGCGGATCACATAAGGCGCGTCCGGGTGGCTGGCCGCATCGGCGTCGCGCCAGGGCGAGCGGTAGAGAGTGGATTTGCCCGCTGTCTTGGCCTGCTCGCGGAAGGCGGCGATTTCCTCCTGGGTGGCAAAGCATTTGTAGGCCTTGCCGTCGGCCAGCAGCTGATTGGCGACCTCAGCGTGGCGGTCTGCGCGTTCGAACTGGCTGATCACATCGCCGTCGTGGTCCAGGCCCAGCCACGCCATGCCCTGCAGGATGGCGGCAGTGGCTTCGGGGGTGGAGCGTTCGCGGTCGGTGTCCTCAATCCGCAGCAGGAATTTGCCGCCGCGGCCGCGGGCATACAGCCAGTTGAACAGCGCGGTGCGGGCGCCGCCGATGTGCAGAAAGCCGGTGGGAGACGGCGCGAAGCGGGTGACAACCGGTTGGGTCATGAGCGGGATTTACCTTTTGGAAACCATGGGAGGCCTAGTGTTTCCGCCTGTCTACCGGGCCAGAAGGCGGGGGGCAAGCATGCGGCTGAGCGCAGCCATCGCAGACCTGCTGCAGGCGCAGCGGGGGCATCTGTTCCCCTGGACCCCAGTATTCCTGGGCACCGGGATCGGGGCCTATTTCAGTTTGAAAAGCGAACCCGGCTGGGCGGTCTATGCCGGCCTTGCGGCGGCTGGGCTGCTGCTGGCCTTGCTTGCGGTGCAGCGGCGGCCCTTGGCGTTCCTGTGCTGGGCGCCGGCCTTTGCGGCCGCGGGCCTGTGCCTGGCGGGCGCCCGCGCCCATTGGGTTGCGGCGCCGGTTCTGGAGTTTCGCTATTACGGCCCGGTGGAGGGGCGGGTGGTCTCGGTGGACCGCTCCCCGACGGACGCGTTGCGGCTGACCCTGGATCAGGTGCGGCTGGACCGTGTTCCCGCCGCAAAAACGCCCGAACGGGTGCGGATTTCCCTGACAGGGCAGGACGCGGTGCCGCCGCCCGGCGCGCTGGTGATGACAACCGCGCATTTGCTGCCGCCACAGGGCCCGGCGGAGCCCGGCGGCTTTGATTTCCGCCGCCATGCCTGGTTCAAGCAGCTGGGCGGGCTGGGATATACCAGAGCGCCGGTGCTGCTGGCCGGAGCACCGGGGGACAGCGTGCCGGTGGAGCGGTTGCGCCGGGCCATGGCGCAGCACCTGCAGCAGCGGATCCCCGGCGAGACCGGCGGGTTTGCCGCGGCCCTCACCGCAGGCGACCGCAGCGGCGTCGGGGAGCAGACGCTGACGGCGCTGCGCCAAAGTAACCTGGCGCATCTGCTGGCGATCTCGGGCCTGCACATGGGGCTGCTCACCGGCTTTGTCTTTGCCGCGGTGCGGGTGCTGTTCTGCCTGGTGCCGCCGCTGGCCCTGCGCTGGCCGGTGCGGAAACTGGCGGCGCTGGCCGCCCTGGCCGCGGGGTCTGGCTATCTGCTGCTGTCAGGCGGCAATGTGGCGACGGAGCGCGCCTTTGTCATGGTCGCGGTGATGCTGGGCGCGGTGCTGCTGAACCGGCGCGCGATCACCCTGCGGGCGGTGGCGCTGGCGGCGCTGATCGTGCTGCTGCGGCGGCCCGAAAGCCTGCTGAGCCCCGGCTTCCAGATGAGCTTTGCCGCGACTGCTGCGCTGGTGGCGGTGTTTGCCGCGCTGCGCGACGGCGGGGTGCCGCTGGGGCCGGGCTGGCTGCGGCCGGTGCTGGCGCTGGTGATCTCCTCCGCCGTGGCGGGCGCTGCCACGGCACCCTTTGCAGCGGCGCATTTCAACACCCTGCCGCACTACGGCCTTTTTGCAAATCTGCTGGCGGTTCCGGTCATGGGCACGGTGGTGATTCCTGCCGCCGTGCTGGCGCTGTGCCTGCTGCCCGCCGGCCTGGAGGGGATCGGCCTGACCGTGATGCAGTGGGGAATGGACTGGATCCTGGGGGTGGCGCGGACGGTGTCCGGGTTCGAGGGCGCGGTGTCCCATGTGACTGCGCCGGACAGCGCCGTGCTGCCGCTGTTTGCCGCCGGCATGGTGTTTGCGGTGATCTGGCAGGGACGGCTGCGGCTCGCGGGGCTGCTGCCCGCGGCTGCGGCGCTGTGGATCTGGAGCGGGGCGGTGCGGCCGCCGGTGATCATCGCCAGCTCCGGCGGGCTGATCGGGGTGATGGAGGCGGAGGGGCGCGCCTTGTCCCGCGCCAAGGGGCAGGGGTTCACGGCTGAGATCTGGCTGGAGAATGATGGCGACGCAGCCAGCCAGCCCGAGGCCGCGGCCCGCTGGAAGGTCCGGGACGGCGCGCTGCCTGTCTGGCACGGCACGGGCGTCCGGCTGGTTCACGCGCCGGGCAAACGTAAACTGTTGCAGGCAAGCAATTGTAAAGAGGGCGATATTGTCGTGTCCACTGTGGCCGCCGCGGTGCCGGCCGGCTGTTTGGTGCTGACGCCGGACATCCTGCGGCAGACCGGCAGTATCGCGGTGCGGCCCGATGGCCGGCTGCTGACAGCCCGCGCAGCAACCGGGATGCGCCTGTGGAGCGGATGGCAGCCGGAAGGCCCGGAAGTGCGCCGCCTGCGCCGCCTGCTGGGCGCGGCGGCGGCGTCTCAGTAAGTGCGGATCAGCCCGACCAGGCGGCCCTGGACCTGGACCTGATCCTCCGGGTATCGCCGGGTTTCATAGACCGGGTTCGCAGCCTCCAGCGCGATCATCCCGCCCTGGCGCTGGTAATATTTCAGCGTGGCTTCCTGGCCTTCCACCAGCGCCACCACGATGTCGCCGTTGTCCGCGGTGTCTGCTTCGCGGATCACCACGATATCGCCGTCGTTGATGCCGGCCTCGATCATCGAGTCGCCTTTGACCTCCAGCGCATAATGCTGGCCGTTGGGGGCAATCATGCCGCCCGGCACCGCCACCTGGTGCGAGACCTGGCTGATCGCCTCAATCGGCACACCGGCCGCGATGCGGCCCATCACCGGCAGTTCAACCGCAGCCTGGCGCATCGGATCTGCCGCCGCGGCGGCGGCGCGGGCACCGGTCTGGCCGCCGTCGATCACGGTGGGGGCAAACCCCTGCGGTTCGGCTTTGCCGCCCAGGCTGTCGGGCAGGCGCAGGATTTCAATGGCGCGGGCGCGGTGGGCCAGGCGGCGGATGAAGCCGCGCTCCTCCAGCGCGGTGATCAGCCGGTGGATGCCGGATTTGGAGCGCAGGTCCAGCGCTTCCTTCATTTCATCGAAACTGGGCGGAACCCCGTCCCGCTGCAGGCGTTTGTGAATGAATTCCAGCAAATCCAGCTGTTTTTTCGTGAGCATCGCCGCTCCCTCCGCGCCTCGTGTAGATGTTTTCTTTTGTTCTACGCATGTTCACGTTTTGTGTCAACATGGCCGCTTACGGTTGTGCCAGATAATGGACACGCCAAAGGCGCGGGCCAGCCGTGAGTGTATTTTTGCAAAGGCGGCGCGATTTCAGATCGGCATGTATTGCACAGGCTCGCCTGCGACGCGGGCGCTGTCCCCGGGCGGGCGGATCAGCAGGGCGTTTGCCTCCGCCAGTACCGTCAGCAGCGAGCTGTCCTGGTCGGGGAAGGCGCGGATGACCCCGTCGGCGGCGCGGGCCCGCATGTAGTGCTCCCGCGGGCCGTTTGCGGCGAGCGGCTCCGCCAGCCGGGCGTTCCGCAGCTGCTGGCCCGCGTCCGGCAGGCCAAGCATCGCCCGGACCATCGGCGCCAGGAAGACGTGGCCGCAGACCATGGCGGACACCGGATTGCCGGGCAGGCCCACCATCGCCGCAGACCCCATCCGGCCCGCCATCAGCGGTTTGCCGGGGCGCATGGCAACCTTGTAGAAACTGCGCTCCATGCCCAGATCCTGGGCCACCTTGCCGACCAGATCGTGATCGCCAACGGATGCGCCGCCAATCGTCACCACCAGATCGGCGCCCGCTGCCAGTCCGAAGGCGGTGCGCAGCGCGCCTTCGGTGTCCTGTGCGATGGGCAGGATGCGGGCGCGGGCGCCAAAGCCCTCCAGCATCGCCTTGAGCCCGAAGGTGTTGGAGGCGATGATCTGGTCCGGACCGGGGTCTGCGCCCGGCATCACCAGCTCATCCCCGGTGGAGATCAGCGCAACCTCGGGGCGGCGGGTGACCGGCACGCTGGGAATGTTCATCGCGGCCAGCAGGGCGACATCCGCAGCACTCAGCAGCCGGGGCGCAGTGACGGTTTCGCCATCGGTGAAATCGCCTCCGCGGGGCCGGATGTTGGGGTTTTCACCGGGGTCATCCGTGATCGTGATAAGATCGCCGGTGCGGCTCACATCTTCTTGAATTACAACGAAATTTGCGCCTTCGGGCACCGGGGCGCCGGTAAAGATGCGCACCGCCTGGCCTGCGCCGGCGCGGCCGTCAAAAGCATGTCCCGCGGCGGCCTCTCCGATCACTTTGAACATCGCGTGCCTCTCGACCTCCGCCGCGTTGACGGCATAGCCGTCCATTGCAGATGCCGAAAAGGGCGGCTGGTCGCGGCGGGCGTGCATGTCCCGGGCCAGAACCCGGCCTGCGGCCTCCGCCAGGGGGACGTCTTCGCTCTCCAGCGGCGAGACCAGCGTTAGAAGATGCGCGAGGGCTTGGCTGACGGGGATCATTTATGCCTCGTACCTGCCTGATTTCCCGCCATCTTTCAGCGTAACACGAATGCCGCCGATCTGCATCGCCTTGTCCGCCGCCTTGGCCATGTCATAGACGGTGAGCGCGGCGGTGGAGACGGCGGTCAGCGCCTCCATCTCGACGCCGGTCTGGCCGGTGGTCTTGACGGTGGCCTCGATCCGGACGCCGGGCAGATCCGGGTCCAGCGTCAGCTCCACCGCGACCTTGGTCACCGGCAGCGGATGGCAGAGCGGGATCAGGTCCGGCGTCTTCTTGGCGCCCATGATGCCGGCCAGGCGGGCCACGGCCAGAACATCCCCCTTCTTGGCGCGGCCTTCTGAAATGATTTCAAAGGTTTCCGGCGCCATAGTGATGTGTCCCTCGGCGGTGGCGATGCGCGAGGTGACCGCCTTGTCCGAGACATCGACCATATGGGCGTCGCCCTTGGTGTCGAAATGGGTGAGGCTCATGGGCTGCCTCCTTTACATCATGCCGGGTGTCAGCGGGTTGGCGAGCAGCGCGCGGGTGGCCGCGGCGACGTCGTCCTGCCGCATCAGGCTTTCGCCGATCAGGAAGGTGCGGGCGCCGTAGCGGGCCATTTCGGCCAGATCCTCAGGCGTGGACAGGCCGCTTTCGCAGACAATGGTCCGGTCGGCCGGCACCATGCGCGACAGGTGCCGGGTGGTGTCCAGCGTCGTTTCGAACGTCTTGAGATTGCGGTTGTTGATGCCCATCAGCGGCGATTTCAGGTTGCAGGCGCGCTCCAGCTCTTCGGCGTCATGCACCTCCAACAGCACATCCATGCCCCAGCCGAAGGCGCAGTCTTCCAGCTCCTGCGCCTGATCGTCGGAGACTGAGGCCAGGATGATCAGGATGCAGTCGGCCCCCAGCGCGCGGGCTTCGGCCACCTGGTAGGTGTCGTACATGAAGTCCTTGCGCAGCGCGGGCAGCGCGCAGGCCGCGCGCGCCTTGGTGAGGAACGCCTTGGCGCCCTGAAAGCTGGGGGTATCCGTCAGCACCGACAAGCAGGTGGCGCCGCCAACCTCATACGCCTTGGCCAGCTCTGCCGGTTCGAAATCCGGGCGGATCAAGCCCTTGGAGGGGCTCGCCTTTTTGATCTCTGCGATCAGCCCGTACCCTTGGCGGCTGGCCTTCATCAGGCTGTCGGCAAAGCCGCGCACAGGGGAGGCTTCGCGCGCCTCGGCCTCCACCGCCTCCAGCGGTTTGGCGGCCTTGTCCGCGGCAACTTCCTCCAGCTTGTAGGCCTTGATCCTGTCCAGCACGTTTTGGGTCATACCGGTGCCTCCGTTCCTGCGTTCCAGTCTATGCCGGCTTCACCGCGGGCGGCGAGCCAATTGTTCACTTTTGAGAAGGGCCGGGACCCAAAAAAGCCGCGCCGCGCCGACAGGGGCGAGGGATGTGCGGTTTTCAAGATCAGGTGATCGCCCGTTTTAATATGTTTTTCAAGCTTCTGCGCCGCATTACCCCAGAGAATGTAAGCGGTGGGGCGTGCGGAGGTCAGCGCCAGCACCTGATGCACCAGATGGTGCCAGCCTAGGTGCTTGTGGCCATTGGCGCTGCCGGCAGGGACCGACAGCGCGGTGTTCAGCAAAAGCACGCCCTGGCGGGCCCAGCCGCGCAGGTCGCCATTCGGGCGGGACACGCCAAGATCGGCCTCCAGCTCCTTATAAATATTGGATAAGGACCGGGGCAGCGGGCGCACGCCGGGGTCCGCCGAAAAGGCTAGCCCGTGGGCATGGCCGGGCGTCGGATAGGGGTCCTGGCCAAGGATCACCACGCGGGTGTCCTCCGGCTGGGTCAGCTCCAGCGCGGCGAACCGCTGAGGCGTGGGCGGCAGGACTTCGTGCGGGTCCGCCTGCAGGGCGGCTTCGATACCGGGCCAGTGCTCCGTGAAAAAGGGCAGGCCGGCCCAGCGGCCCAGCCCTGATGGCAGACCTGTCATGCGGCTGAGGTGATGCGGGCCAGCGCCTCGACCTTGGCCTTGGCGGCGCCGCTGTCGATCGACTCGGCGGCACGGGCCACGCCGTCTTTGAGGTCAGCGGCCTTGCCGGCCACCACCAGCGCTGCGGCCGCGTTCAGCAGCACCGCGTCGCGGTACGCCGAGGGCGTGCCCTGCAGCAGCACCCGGAAGGCCATGGCGTTTTCCGCAGGCGTGCCGCCGACGATCATATCGAAGCCATGCACCGGCAGGCCCGCGTCCTCCGGGTGGAGTTCAACGTCGCGGATGCTGCCGTCTTCCTCCAGCGCGGAGACCCAGCTGATACCGGTGATGGTCAGCTCGTCGGTGCCGTCAGAGCCGTGCACCAGCCAGGCGCGCTCGGACCCCAGAGTTTTGAGCGTCTCGGCCATCGGGCGGATCAATTCGCGGCGGAAGGCGCCGGTCAGCTGGCGCTTCACGCCGGCCGGGTTGGTCAGCGGGCCGAGGATGTTGAAGATGGTGCGGGTGCCCAGCTCTTGCCGGGTGGGCATCACATGCGCCACTGCAGGATGGTGCATCGGCGCCATCATGAAACCGATCCCGGCTTCATTGATCGCTTTTTCAACCACTTGCGGGCCGACCATCACGTTGATGCCCATCTGGGACTGCAGGTCGGCGGTGCCGGATTTGGAGCTGAGGTTGCGGTTCCCGTGCTTGGCCACCACAACGCCCGCGCCCGCAACCACAAAGGCGGTCGCGGTGGAGATGTTCAGGGTGTTCTTGCCGTCGCCGCCGGTGCCGACGATGTCCATCGCGCCGGCGGGCGCCGTCACCGGGTTGCATTTGGCGCGCATCACCGCGGCGGCGGCGGCGTATTCGTCAACGCTCTCGCCGCGGGTGCGCATCGCCATCAGCAGGCCGCCGATCTGGCTGGGCGTGGCCTCGCCCTCAAACAGCAGGGTAAAGGCGGTTTCCGCCTCCTCGCGCGTCAGGGCGCGTTCGGCGGCAGCCCCGATCAGCGGCTTCAGGCGGTCACTCATGCGGGCACCTTCATCACGTCCAGGAAGTTTTTCAGCAGCGCGTGGCCGTGTTCGGACGCGATGGATTCGGGGTGGAACTGGACACCGTGAATCGGCAGGTCTTTGTGCTGCAGGCCCATGATGGTGCCGTCGTCCAGTTCTGCGGTGATCTCCAGGCAGTCCGGCAGGCTGTCGCGCTCCACCACCAGGGAGTGATAGCGCGTCGCTTCAAAAGGCGATGGCAAGTCCTTGAAAACGCCCGTGTTGTTGTGGTGCATCTGGCCCATCTTGCCGTGCACGATCTCGTGGCAGCGCACCACCTTGCCGCCGAAGGCCTGGCCGATGGTCTGATGGCCAAGGCAGACGCCCAGCAGCGGCGTGCCGGTCTCAGCCGCGGCTTCGGTCAGCGCCAGGCAGATGCCCGCCTGATCCGGATCGCACGGGCCGGGCGACAGCAGGATGCCCGCGGGCTTCATCGCCATGGCTTCCTGCACGTTGATGGCGTCGTTGCGGTGCACTTCCATTTCCGCGCCAAGCTCGCCCAGATAATGCACGAGGTTGTAGGTAAAGGAATCGTAGTTGTCGATCAGCAGCAGCATCGTAGCGGGCTCTTTTAAGGGTGGCGGGCCGGGGGCGCGCCGCAGTATAGTGGTCGAAACATACATGTTCAGGGATACGGGGCAGCGTCAAGGGCAGGATAGGCGATTGCGGGAGAGGGCCGGTAACGGGCTCCATCCCTGCAGGCCGGAACGGCGCAGCACGATCATACGGATTGAGAGGCAAAACAGGCATGCGTGGATTTCTGGGCGGCGTGAGTGTCGGGGCTTTGCTGGCCGCAGGCGGGCTGGCGATGCTGTCTTTGTCGGTGCCGCTGCCGGTCAGCGGGCCGGAGGGCCAGCCGGGCGAAGACACGATGGCGGCAGTGCCGCAGCCTGCTGAGGCGCAGCCCGCAGAGGATCGCGCAGCGGCGCAGCCGGAGCCGGCAGTGCATGATCCGGGCGATGCGCCGCAGTTGCCGGATGGCGGCAGGGAAACCGCAGAGATTCCCGGCAACGGCCAGGGGCGGGATGCCGATCTGGTGGAGGCGCAGCCCGCAGGGCCGGCCGCAACCGGCAGCGGCGACGATCTGAGCGCGCTGGCCGGGGCGGATACCGCGCCAGCGGGCAAGCCGGAGGTCGGCCTTGCGGCCACAACGCTGGAGGGCAGCAGCCCGGCGCCGGCCGCCGCCCCGGGGCTGGATCCTGGCGGCCCCGAAGGCCAGCCGCAAGCCGCCCAGCCGGAGCCGCCGCAGGCGCCCGGCAGCGAGGCCGCCGTCATAGCGGCAACAGATCCGGCGCCGGAACCGGAACAGCCCGCGCAGGAGCCCGATATCACCGCCGCCGCGCAGCCGCAGGATGCAGCGCCGCTGCCCGCGGTGGGCCGCGCGCCGGATCCGCAGGCCGCGGCGTCGGTGCTGGCCCCCGATATCGGCGCGGCGCCGCAGGCGACCACGCTGCCGGTGATCGGCGCGGCGCCGTCCGTGCCGGACGAAAGCGCCGATGATGACGCCGTGCCGGCAGAAGACGCGCCGGCAGCTGACGCGCCGCAGCAGGAGGCGCTGGCGCCCCGGATCGGCACGCCGGTGGTGCCGCTGACCGACCGGGACGACGCGCAGGAGATCGCGCTGGCCGCGGCGCAGCCTTTGGACAAGCCGCCGTTCCAGGCGTTTTCCGAACCGTTTTACAACCCGGAAGACCGGCCGCTGATGTCGATCGTGCTGATTGATGACGCAGGCGCTGTCGGAGCAGAGGCGCTGGCGGCGTTTCCCTACCCGCTGAGCTTTGCCATCGACCCCGGCGATCCGGATGCGGCGGCGAAGATGGCGGCGCGCCGGGCGGCCGGCTTTGAGGTGCTGATGCTGGCGGATCTGCCGCGCGCGGCCACGCCGCAGGATGCCGAGATGGCGCTGGAGGTCTGGCGCAGCAGGGTGCCAGAAGCGGTTGCGATCCTTGAGGGCGTGGAGACCGGCGTGCAGGGCAACCGGCCGCTGGCGGACCAGGTGGCGGCGATGGCGGCCGCGGCCGGCTATGGCCTGGTGACGCAGAACAGCGGCCTGAACACGGTGCAGCGGCTGGCGCTGCGCGATGGCGTGCCTGCCGGCGTGGTGTTCCGCGATTTCGACGGAGCGGGCCAGACCCCCAGAGCGATCCGCCGGTTTCTGGATCAGGCCGCGTTCCGGGCCGGACAAGAGGGGTCGGTGATCATGCTGGGCCGGCTGCGCCCCGACACGATCTCGGCGCTGCTGATCTGGGGCCTGGAGGACCGGGCTGCCCGGGTGGCGCTGGCGCCTGTCTCTGCCAGTCTGGAAGCGCAGCTGCCGCCCAAGTGAAACGGCGCCCTGAGCGGGCGCCGTTGCCTCCGGCGGGAGTACTTCGGGAAAGATGAAGCGGCGGCGGGGCCTCTAACGCGTTAGCGGTTGCCGTTGCCGGTGAAGCGGGCCGCATCTGCCGCGGCGCGGCGGATCGCGTTGGATTTGTGGACCGTCTCCATATATTCCGCTTCCGGGTCGCTGTCATAGACCACGCCGCCGCCGGCCTGGATGTAAAGGGTCTGGTCCTTGACGATGGCGGTGCGCAGCGCGATGCACATGTCCATGTCGCCGCCTGCCGAGAAATAGCCGACCCCGCCGCCGTAGATGCCGCGCTTTTCCGGCTCCAGCTCGTCGATGATTTCCATCGCGCGCACCTTGGGCGCGCCGGAGACGGTGCCTGCGGGCATCCCGGCAAAGAAGGCGTCCAGCGCGTCCTTGTCCTCTGCCAGCTCGCCCACGACGTTGGAGACGATGTGCATCACGTGGCTGTAGCGCTCGATGATGAATTTTTCGGTCGGGCGGACGGTGCCGATTTTGGACACCCGGCCGGTGTCGTTGCGCCCGAGGTCCAGCAGCATCAGGTGCTCTGCCAGCTCCTTCTTGTCGGCGAGCAGATCGGCCTCCAGCGCCTTGTCCTCTTCCGGGGTGGCGCCGCGGGGGCGGGTGCCGGCGATCGGGCGGATGGTGACCTCCTGCCCGAAGACGCGGACCAGGATTTCAGGGCTCGCGCCCACCACCTGGAAGCCGCCGAAGTTGAAATAGAACATGAAGGGCGACGGGTTGGTGCGCCTCAGCGAGCGGTAGAGCGCGAAGGGCGGCTGGCGGAACGCTTGCGTCCAGCGCTGCGCCGGCACCACCTGGAAGATGTCGCCTGCGCGGATGTAGTCCTTGGCCTTCTCCACCGCGGCCATGTAGCCCTCCTTGGTGAAGTTCGACTGGGGCGGCGCGACTTCATCGGCGTCGCCAAGGTCGCGGCTTTCGGCGGGCATGGCGCGTTCCAGGTCGCGCACCGCGTCCATCACCCGTTCCGCCGCCTGGGCATAGGCTGCCTTGGCGGTCTGGCCGTCGCTGGCCCAGGCAGGGGAGACCACGGTGACCTCGCCCTTGACCCCGTCCAGAACGGCAATGACCGAGGGGCGCAGCATCAGCGCGTCGGGCAGGCCGAGCGGGTCGGGGTTGACGTCCGGCAGATGCTCCACCAGACGGATCATGTCATAGCCAAGGTAGCCGAAGAGGCCGGCAGCGGCCTGCGGCAGATCGTCGGGCAGGGCAATTTTGCTTTCGGCAATCAGCGCCCGCAGGTTGTCCAGCGGGTTGCCGTCCTGGGCTGTGAAGTCATCCGCATCGAACCGCGCCGAGCGGTTCAGCGCAGACTGCTCCCCGTGGCAGCGCCAGACCAGGTCCGGTTTCATGCCGATGATCGAATAGCGCCCGCGCACCTCGCCGCCGGTCACCGACTCCAGCATGAAGGCGTCCTTCTGGGCGCCGGTCAGCTTGAGCATCAGCGACACCGGCGTGTCCAGATCGGCGGCAAGGCGGGTGTAGACGACCTGGTTTTCACCGGCCTCGTAAGCCTTGGCGAAAGTGTCGAAATCGGGGGTCAGGGCCATGGGTGCTTGCCTTGATTACTGGAAGTTTGCCTGCGCCGCATTCAGCGCCTGCTGGTCGACACGGGGTTCGGCGCGGGCCTGAACGTCCTGCACATAGGCCTCGAACAGCTCCTCGGCCAGGGACTGGTCCAGCTGTGCCTGCAGCGCCTGGGTGAGCAGGGTCATATCATCGCTCTGCTCCGGCGGCAGGATGGCGTCGAGACGCACCACCACAGCCGACTCCGCGTCCTGCACCAGGCGGAAATCGCCGACCTCCATGGTGAAGACCCGGGAGACCAGCGCCTCCGGCACGGTGTCGATATAGGCGGTGCGGGTCAGGCCGGTTTCGGTTTTGACATCAGCGCCTTCGGCAAAGCTGCCGGCCTGTTCAGCCTGGGCCAGAATCGCCTCGCCCTGATCCTTCAGCGCCTTGGCCAGACGGTCCGCCTGCCAGGCTGCGAGGACCTTGTCCTTGGCATCGGCAAAGGGTTCCGGGCGTTCCGGCAGGACGTCATCAAGGCGCAGGGCAAACAGGCTGCCGTCCTCCAGGAAGCCGGCCTCCGGGAAGTCTTCGGCGGTGACGGCAGCGGCGGCCGTGCGGAAGCCCTCGTAGGCGGCGATGCCGTCGCTGGTGTCTTCGGTCCAGTTGATCTGGGCCAGCTCCAGGCCGCTTTCGGTGGCCAGCTCCTCCAGCGTGGCGCCGCCGGCCAGCATGTCGTCAATATCCTCAGCCTGAGTTTCCACCAGACGGCGGGCGCGGTCGGAGGCGAGCTCCTCGATCAGGTCCGGCTTGGCGTCCTCGAAGGTGGTGATCTGCGCCTCCAGACGGCCGTTCACGCGGTAAAGCGCCGGGCCGAGATCGGAGGGCAGGGGGCCTGCCACATCGCCAACCTGCGCCGCAAACACCTCAGTGCCTGCGGCGCCGAGATCACCCATGGTGACGTCGCCCATGTCGGCATCCTGCAGCGTCAGGCCGCGGGCCTCGACCAGGCTTTCAAAGGTGGCACCGCCGGTTTCCAGCTGCGCCTTGGCGCTGGCGGCGGCGTCCTCACTGGCGAAGACCAGACGTTCGACCAGGCGGCGTTCGGGCACCTGGTACTGATCGGCGCGGTCCTCGAACAGGCGCTGAAGCTGGGCCTCGTCCACCTCGATCTCATCCAGCAGCGTGGAGGGGCGCAGGGCGGCGTAGGTGATGACCTTGGTTTCCGGCAGCATGAACTGGTCCTGATTGGCCTCGTAGAAGGCTTGCAGGTCCGCGTCGGACGGCGCCTCGGCGGTCAAGGCAAGATCGGCGGCATTGAGCTGCACGTAAGAGAAGCTGCGGCGGGCGCCGATGAAGCTGGTCAGCGTCTCGGTCAGGGTTGCCGGCATTTTGCTGCCGGACAGCACCGCATTCTGCACCAGGGTGCGGGCGGCCTCGCGGCGCAGGTCGTCTTCGAATTCTTTCTCGGTCAGGCCGGCATTGCGCAGGGCGAACCGGTAGGCCTCGCGGTCGAAGTCTCCGCTGACGTTCTTAAAGGCGTCAATGGCCGACAGTTCCTCGATCAGGTTGTCATCGCCGATCGACAGGCCCAGCTGTCTGGATTCGTGGTCCAGCGCCGCCAGGGAGATCAGCCGCCCCAGAACCATCCGGTCCATGCCAAAGGCGCTCATCTGCGCCATGGTCACCGCCTGGCCGGTCTGCGCCTGCAGGGCGCGCTGTTCGCGCTGCAGTTCCCGCACATAGTTGCCGATGCTGACTTCCTCTTCGCCGACCTGGGCAACGGAGGAGGAGGAGCTGGTGAAATTCACCGCGCCAAATCCGGCAAGGCCGACGATCAGCATCCCCATCAGGATCCAGACAAAGGTTTTGGATAGCTTTTTCATGCCTGCGGCCATGATGCCCTCTTAAGTGTTCTGCTGCGCAAGCGTTTGCCTGGCAGCGGGAAATGCCGCTGACTGAATACGCGGCTGCCCGCAGAGGGGCAAGACGGTTGCGGATCAAACTGCCGGATGATCAGGGGTTAAAGGCCGCAAGGCGGTCAAACAGCGTGCCGATGCCCGTCCTGTCCACATTGGCAAAGGCGATGCGGAACTGGCGGTCGCCGTCGGGGTCGCCTGCCGGCATGAACATTGAGCCCGGCAGCATCAGGATCGAGGCCTCGGCCACCAGCTGCTTCGCGATCTCCTCCGCCGGGGCGTCGAAGGGATGCTTCACATAAGCGAAGTAGGCGCCGCATCCGAGCAGGTTCCAGCCTTTGGCGGCCAGCAGCGGGAAGCCGTCGTCGATCGCGGCGCGGCGGTTCAGGATCTCGTGGCGTTCGCCTGCCAGCCAGCCCTGCAGGTTTTCAATTCCCCAAAGCGCGCCGGCCTGGCCGAGCTGCGAGGGGCAGATTGTGACGGTGTCCAGAAACTTCTCCATTTCGAACATTCGCGCGGCAGAGGCTGCGATGGCGCCAACCCGGTGGCCGGTCAGCCGGTAGGCCTTGGAAAAGGAGTAGAGATGGATCAGCGTGCGGTCCCAGTCCGGCCTCTGGAACAGACCGTGCGGCGCGCCCGCGCGGCTGTCGAAATCACGGTAGGTCTCATCCACAATGAGCGCCAGGCCGCGGTCGCGGGCGAGGCGGAAGAAAGCCTGCACCAGGCCATCGGGGTATTCGACGCCGCAGGGGTTGTTGGGTGTCACCAGCACGATGGCGCGGGTGCGGTCCGTGATCAGCGCTTCGGCCGCTGCCGGGGCGGGCAGCATGCCGTAGCCCACGTGCAGCGGCACGGCGGTGACGCCCGCCATGTCCAGCCACATTTTATGATTGAAGTACCACGGCACCGGAAGGATCACCTCATCCCCTTCGCCGCAGAGGGCGGCGATGGCGGCGGCAAAGGCCTGGTTGCAGCCGGAGGTGATGGCCACCTGCTCTGTCTGCACCTGCGCCTGGTAATGGGTGGAGATCTGCTGCGCCAGCGCCCGGCGCAGCGGCTCATTGCCCAGCACCGGGCCATAGAGATGGGCCGAGACGTCGTTCAGCGCCGCATCGGCCAGCGCCTGCCGCAGCCCTTCCGGCGGGGCTTCGGCCGGGGCGGCCTGGCTCACGTTCAGCAGCGGGCGGTCCGGCGGAAATGCGGCCCCGGCCACCCAGCGGCGCGATTCGACGATGGGCGAGACAAAGGTGGCTTGGGTGCGGGGCAGGGGCATGAGCGGCTCCGGGCTGCGGCTGAGGTGCGGGCGCGCGGGACCGGGCGCCGGCCTATGTCTGGCACGGCCGCCTAGGCAGCTCAAGCGGTAACGGCCGGCACGGGCAGGGCCAAAGAAAAAGGCGCGCTGTAACGCGCGCCTTTGCAGGTTTGTAAGCCGGGGCCGGATCAGTCCTTGCCGCGGTAAGGCTCCACATATTGCAGGGCCATGTCCCAGGGGAAGAAGATCCAGGTGTCCTGGCTTACCTCGGTGATGAAGGTGTCCACCATCGGACGGCCCTTTGGCTTGGCATAGACGGTGGCGAAATGCGCCTTGGGGTACATCTCGCGCACCAGTTCCAGGGTTCTGCCGCTGTCGACCAGATCGTCGATGATCAGCACGCCCTCGCCGTCGCCCATCAGGCTCTCATCCGGGGCTTTCAGCACCTCGGCCTCACCCTGGGCCTGGTGGTGGTAGGAGCGCACCGAGATGGTGTCGACGGTGCGGATGTCCAGCTCGCGGCTGACGATCATGGCCGGCGCCATGCCGCCGCGGGTGATCGCGACCACGGCACGCCAGGCGCCGCTGTCGGGGCCTTGCCCGTCCAGCCGCCAGGCGAGCGCGCGGCTGTCGCGGTGGATTTGATCCCAGCTGATGTGAAAGCCTTTTTCGTGCGGCAAACGGTCAGTCATATTTCTTGCTCCCCGCGAGATCGCGTCAGCTTGCCGGCGCCCGGTGTGCTGTCCGGGCCCGGTATGTGTTTTTACTTCGAAATGTCCGGTGCATCCACCGCCTTCATGCCCACCACATGGTAGCCGGCATCGACATGCAGGTTCTCGCCGGTCACGCCGGAGCTGAGGTCGGACAGCAGGTACAGCGCCGAGTTGCCGACATCGCCGATGGTCACGTTGCGGCGCAGCGGCGAGTTGTACTCGTTCCACTTCATGATGTAGCGGAAATCGCCGATGCCCGACGCAGCCAGGGTCTTGATCGGGCCGGCAGAGATCGCGTTGACGCGTATGCCGTCCTTGCCCAGATCCTCGGCCAGGTATTTCACCGAGGCCTCCAGCGCGGCCTTGGCCACACCCATCACATTATAGTGAGGCATCACCTGCTCAGCACCGTAATAGGTCAGGGTCAGCAGCGAGCCGCCTTCGCCCATCAGCTTTTCGGCGCGTTTTGCAACCGCTGTGAAGGAAAAGACCGAGATGTCCATGGTCATCTGGAAATTGCTGCGGCTGGTGTCGACATAGCGGCCGCGCAGCTCGTTCTTGTCGGAAAAGCCGATGGCGTGAACGACGAAGTCCAGCTTGCCCCATTTGGCTTCCAGCTCTGCGAACAGGCCGTCGATCGAGGCCTCGTCCGACACATCGCACGGCAGCACGATACCGCTGCCCAGCTGTTCGGCCAGCGGGCCGACACGCTTCTTCAGCGCTTCGCCTTGATAGGAAAAGGCAAGCTCGGCGCCGGCATCGGCGCAGGCCTTGGCGATCCCCCAAGCAATGGATTTGTCGTTGGCCAGGCCCATGATAAGGCCGCGCTTACCGGCCATCAGTTGACTAGACATGCAGGTTCTCCGCCTGTGATCTCTTGAATTAGACGGTGTTTAGTATGCCGCGCGGGCCGCTTCAAGGGTTCACGCTCTTGCCGCCGGGCAGGAAGCTGCATAGGTTGCTGCGAAACCCCATGAAGAGGTGCAGAAATGTCTGACCGATCTGGAATTTTCGCGGGCGAGGATCCGTTTGCCATTGCCCGCGCCTGGCTGGCAGAGGCAGAGCAGACCGAACCCAATGATCCCAATGCCATTGCGCTGGCCACGGTCGACAGCTCGGGGCTGCCGAACACCCGGATGGTTCTGCTGAAGGACATCGAGGACGGGGCGTTTGTGTTTTACACCAACTACGAAAGCGCCAAGGCGCAGGAGCTGGAACAGGCCGGCAAGGCGGCCTTTGTGATGCACTGGAAATCGCTGCGCCGCCAGATCCGCGTGCGCGGCACGATCAGCCGCGAAGACGGCCCGCAGGCAGATGAATACTACAAGTCCCGCTCGCTCAAGAGCCGGCTGGGCGCCTGGGCCTCGAAGCAGTCGCAGCCGCTGGACAGCCGCGGCGCCCTGATGGCGGAGGTGGCAAAGGTGACGGCCGCCAAGGGTCCGAACCCGCCGCGGCCGCCGTTCTGGGGCGGTTACCGGCTGACGCCGGTGGAAATCGAATTCTGGGCAGATGGCGCATTCCGGCTGCATGACCGCTTCCGGTGGCGCCGTCAGGAAAGCGCCGGAGAATGGGAAATTCTCCGGCTTAATCCCTGATGGAAATGGTTAAGGCTTACCTAGGGTCAATAGCAGTTTCGTGACAATTTCAAGACTTTTTAGCTTGAAATCCAACGTCAGAATCGCGCATCAGGGCTTCATCAAAAATAATAAAACGCAGTGGGTGAATTAAGTGGCAGAAGATCTCAGCAGCTTGCAGCAGGTTCAGGGGCTGGTGAAGTGGTTCGACCCGGCCAAAGGGTACGGGTTTGTCGTATCTGACGACGGCGGCCCGGACATTCTTCTCCACGTTAATGTGCTGCGTAATTTCGGCCAGAGCTCTGTTGCGGACGGAGCCCGGATCGAGATTGTGACGCATCAGACCGGCCGCGGCGTGCAGGCGGTTGAAGTGCTGTCCATCATGCCGCCCGAACGCGACGACACCCCGGTGCTGAGCGATTTTGCCGAGCTGGACATGGACAGCCTGCAAAGCGAGCCGCTGGAGCCGGCGCGGGTCAAGTGGTTCGACAAGGGCAAGGGCTTCGGCTTTGCCAATGTGTTCGGCCGCGGCGAGGATGTGTTCCTGCATGTTGAGGTGCTGCGCCAGTCCGGGCTTGCCGACCTGCAGCCCGGCGAAGCGCTGGCGATGCGGGTGATTGACGGCAAACGCGGCCGCATGGCGGTGGAAGTGCTGGCCTGGGAAGCCGCGCTGATGCCCGGCAGCACGGACTGACACCATGGGGCGGCGCCTGGTTCCTTTGAGCTGGTGTGCCGCTGCCCTGTTTTGGGCTGCCCCGTTGATGGCCGCGGACTGCGCGCCGGACCGGGCCGACCTGCGCGGCGCCTGGGGGCAGACAGCCTTTCATGTTGAGATTGCCGACAGCGAAGCCGAACGGGCGCAGGGCCTGATGTTCCGCGAGGACCTGCCGCGCGGGGCCGGGATGCTGTTTGTGTACGGCCAGCCGCAGCCGGCCGCGTTCTGGATGAAGAACACCCTGATCCCGCTCGACATCATTTTCCTGGATCAGCAGGGCCGGGTGACCTCGGTTCACAGCAACGCCGTGCCTGGCGATCTGACCCCGATCCCGGGCGGCGATGAGGTATTTGCGGTGCTGGAGATCAACGGCGGGCTGGCCCGCCGCTATGGCATTTCCGCGGGCACCCAGATGCGGCACGAAATTTTTTCCGGCAGCGGGGCAGTTTGGCCCTGTTAGGGGTTTTCAAATCCCTCCGGCGCAGATAGGAAGGCGCACGGTCCGGGGCGTGGCGCAGTCTGGTAGCGCACCTGTTTTGGGTACAGGGGGTCGTGAGTTCGAATCTCGCCGCCCCGACCACTTCACACCATATGTTGCGGCGAATCTTTGCAGGGCAGTCAGCCCTGCGGGAATCGTTTCGCGTATTTGAGGAGCAATTTCACGCTGCTGCAATCAGGGGTGTTAATACTTCCTTAACCTCCTGTTAAGGCTTCTTTAATGATCTGCTGCGGAGGGGCGTCAAAAGGTTAATTGCAGCAGGGATACGTTGCCGCGGGCTGCGTGACGGTACGGCAAGGCCACCGTTAACGGGTTTTACTGTTACCACCCTGGGCGGTGTTGAAAAAACCCTGTCACGGCCCGGCTCTTCAGACCGCCGCGTTTCGCCCGGAAGGCGGCAAGTCACTCGCCTGACACTACAAAATCCGGGTCTTTGCAGGATGTCCGGATGGCACGGAAAGAAAGATGGCCTGTGGATGAATCGAGACGCCTTGACGGACCCTGCAAACCGCAGAAAGCGTCAACAGCAAAGATCCTTTCCAAGACGTAAATTTAGCGTTGACCCCTTGTGTCGGAATACGCCAAATTGTGTTCACCGGTTGCGACGGTACTAAATCTGGTGGGTTTCGGAACCGCAGCAACAACGCTGAAACACAGCACACAGTCCTGGAAGAATGGCCGGCGAGGGCCTCGGGTGCGCCAAATGCGGCGGGCGCAGGAGTGTTTGTGCGGTCTGCGGCCGGGGCTGGATGGTGCGGGGGCACCGCGACACATGAACGACGAGTGCTTGAGAAGGGGCAAAGCATGAAGATCGAACGGAAATTCACCAAACCCGGACAGGATGCCTATGCTGATCTGGCCTTTGTCTCGGCCACTTCGGAAATCCGCAACCCGGACGGGACCATCGTTTTCCGTCTCGACAACATCGAAATCCCCGCGTCCTGGAGCCAGGTGGCCAGCGACGTCATCGCCCAGAAGTATTTCCGCAAGGCCGGCGTGCCCTCGCGCCTGAAGAAGGTCCGCGAAAAGGGCGTGCCGGAATTCCTGTGGCGCTCTGTCCCCGAAGAGGGCGCGGAAACGGGCGGTGAAACCTCCTCCAAGCAGGTGTTCGACAGGCTGGCGGGCGCCTGGGCCTACTGGGGCTGGAAGGGCGGCTATTTCTCCTCCGAGGAGGATGCGCGCGCCTACTACGACGAGATGCGCTACATGCTGGCGACCCAGCGTTCGGCGCCGAACTCGCCCCAGTGGTTCAACACCGGCCTGCATTGGGCCTATGGCATCGACGGCCCGGCGCAGGGCCACCACTATGTCGACTACAAGACCGGCAAGCTGACCAAGTCGGACAGCGCCTATGAGCACCCCCAGCCGCACGCCTGCTTCATCCAGTCGGTCTCCGATGATCTGGTCAAGGACGGCGGCATCATGGACCTGTGGGTGCGTGAGGCGCGGCTGTTCAAATACGGCTCCGGCACCGGCACCAATTTCTCCCATCTGCGCGCCGAAGGCGAGCCGCTGTCCGGCGGCGGCAAATCCTCGGGCCTGATGGGTTTCCTCAAAATCGGCGACCGCGCGGCGGGCGCCATCAAATCAGGCGGCACAACCCGTCGAGCAGCAAAAATGGTGATCGTCGACGCCGATCACCCGGATATTGAGCAGTTCATCCAGTGGAAGGTGATTGAAGAGCAGAAGGTCGCCTCGATCGTTGCCGGTTCCAAGATGCACGAGAAGATGCTGAACGGTCTTTTCGAGGCGATCCGCAGCTGGGACGGCGCTGAAGCCGATGCCTATGACCCGGCGGTGAACGGCGGGCTGAAATCCGCGATCCGCAAAGCCAAGAAGGTGGCGATCCCGGAAACCTATATCAAGCGGGTGCTGGACTACGCCAAGCAGGGCCACACCGCGATCGAGTTCCCGACCTATGACACCGACTGGGATTCGGAAGCCTACAGCTCGGTTTCCGGGCAGAACTCCAACAACTCGATCCGGGTGACCAACGCCTTCCTGCACGCGGTTGAAAAGAACGCCGACTGGGAACTGATCAACCGCACCGACGGCAAGGTTGCCAAGGTGGTGAAGGCGCGGGATCTGTGGGAGAAGGTCGGCCATGCGGCCTGGGCCTGCGCCGATCCGGGCATCCAGTTCCACGACACCGTGAACGAGTGGCACACCTGCCCGGAAGACGGTGAAATTCGCGGCTCAAACCCTTGTTCGGAATACATGTTCCTGGACGACACCGCCTGCAACCTGGCGTCGCTGAACCTGCTGAGCTTCCTGAAGGACGGGCTGTTCCAGGCGGATGAGTTCATGCATTCCTGCCGCCTGTGGACGCTGACACTGGAAATCTCGGTGATGATGGCGCAGTTCCCGTCCAAGGAAATCGCGCAGCGCTCCTATGACTTCCGCACCCTGGGTCTGGGCTATGCCAACATCGGCGGGCTGCTGATGAACATGGGCTACGGCTATGACTCGGACGAGGGCAGGGCGCTTTGCGGCGCGCTGACCGCGCTGATGACAGGTGTCGCCTATGCCACCTCCGCCGAGATGGCAGCGGAGCTGGGCGCCTTCCCGGGTTATGCAAAAAACGCAGATCACATGCTGCGGGTGATCCGCAACCACCGCAACGCTGCAAAGGGCAACGCGGACGGCTATGAGGCGCTGTCCGTGAAGCCGGTGCCGCTGGACATCGCCAGCTGCCCGGACGCGCTGCTGGCCGATCTGGCCGCCAGCGCCTGGGACGAGGCGCTGGAGCTGGGTGAGAAACACGGCTACCGCAACGCGCAGACCACGGTGATTGCACCCACCGGCACCATCGGTTTGGTGATGGATTGCGACACCACCGGGATTGAGCCGGACTTTGCCCTGGTGAAGTTCAAGAAACTTGCGGGCGGCGGCTACTTCAAGATCATCAACCGCTCGGTGCCGTCGGCGCTGGAGGGGCTGGGCTACAGCTCTGCCCAGATCGAGGAGATCGTCTCCTACGCGGTTGGCCACGGCTCCATCGGCAATGCGCCTGCGATCAACCACACGTCGCTGGCCGGTCACGGGTTTGGCCCCAATGAGCTGGCCAAGGTGGACGCGGCGCTGGAGTCGGCCTTTGACATCCGCTTCGTGTTCAACCAGTGGACCCTGGGCGAGGATTTCTGCACCGGCGTGCTGGGCATCCCGGGCCCTAAGCTGAGCGATCCGACCTTCGACCTGCTGCGCCACCTGGGCTTCACCAAGAAGGACATCGACGCGGCCAATGACCACGTTTGCGGCACCATGACCCTGGAGGGCGCGCCGCACCTGAAGGAAGAGCATTACGCGATCTTTGACTGCGCCAACCCGTGCGGCAAGAAAGGCAAGCGTTTCCTGAGTGTTGACAGCCATATCTACATGATGGCCGCGGCCCAGAGCTTTATCTCCGGTGCGATCTCCAAGACCATCAACATGCCGAACTCGGCCACCATCGAGGACTGCCAGAAAGCCTATGAGCTGAGCTGGAGCCTGGGGGTGAAAGCCAACGCGCTCTACCGCGACGGCTCCAAGCTGAGCCAGCCGCTGGCGGCGGCGCTGGTCGAGGACGACGACGACGCGGCAGAGGTGCTGGAGAGCGGCTCGTCCCATGAGAAGGCCGCGGTGCTGGCCGAAAAGATCGTCGAGAAAGTGGTCATCAAGGAGGTGCTGAAATCGCACCGTACCAAGATGCCGCAGCGGCGCAAGGGCTATACCCAGAAGGCAGTTGTCGGCGGTCACAAGGTTTACCTGCGCACCGGCGAATATGAGGACGGCAACCTGGGCGAAATCTTCATCGACATGCATAAGGAAGGCGCAGGCTTCCGGGCGATGATGAACAACTTCGCCATCGCGGTGTCGGTCGGGCTGCAGTACGGCGTGCCGCTGGAGGAGTTCGTCGACGCCTTCACCTTCACCAAGTTCGAGCCCGCGGGCATGGTCCAGGGCAATGATTCGATCAAGAACGCGACCTCGATCCTCGACTATGTGTTCCGGGAGCTGGCGGTCAGCTATCTGGACCGCACCGATCTGGCGCATGTGAAACCCGAAGGCGCGACCTTTGACGATCTGGGCCGCGGCGAAGAAGAAGGCGTGTCGAACCTTTCGGAGCTGAGCGAAAGCGCTGCAACGCGGTCGCTGGAAGTGCTGAAGCAGATCTCCTCAACCGGCTATCTGCGCAAGCGTCTGCCGCAGGAACTGGTGGTGCTGCAGGGCGGCCAGCTGGACGCGGGTTTGCTGGGCACCGGAACCGATCCGGTGGCAGCGCTGCAAGCGCTCGTCCCGGAAACGACTGACGCACCGGCGCAAGCCACTGGCGGCATGGACGCGCGCACCAAGGCAAAAATGCAAGGCTACGAGGGCGAAGCCTGCGGCGAATGCGGCAACTACACGCTGGTGCGCAACGGCACCTGCATGAAATGCAACACCTGCGGGGGCACCTCCGGCTGCAGCTGAGGACCTCTGCCTGCGGCGCCGGCATACCCCCGACGGCGCCGCAAACAAATAACCGGAAGCAGGACAAAGCCTGCGTTCAACGAAATCCGGAACGGGTGCGCCCGTTCTGAACACCGGGATGGCCCAGGTAAGAAAATACTTTCGGGCAGTCAATGAAGGAGCCTGACCGGTGATAACTGGCTTCCTCTGATGCAGAGGAAGCCATTTTCTTTGCCTGACGCAGAAGGCGGATTTGGGCTGTACAGCAGTCTTATAATCAGAATTATGTTAATTAAAGATGTGCAGCTGGCAGAGGTGCGGTCTAACTTGAGCCTCTAAATCATTGAAAATTCAAGAATTTAGCGGCCTGAGCAACCCTTCCTGCGCAACGCTGGCGACCAGTTGGCCGTCCTCGGTATAAATGGCGCCCCGGTTGAAACCGCGGCCATTGCCGGTGAATGGCGCGTCCATAGTGTAAAGATGCCAGTTCTCGAAATGCACCGGCGCGTGGAACCACATGGCATGGTCCAGGCTGGCGGTCATGGCACCGGGTTTGTGGAACGTCAGCCCGTGCGGCCGCATCGAGGATCCCAGCAGACCGAAATCCGATGCATAGGCCATCAGGATATGCTGCAGTTCCGGCCCGGCGCCTTTGGCGGCCTCCATCCTGATCCACATATGATTGACGTCACTGGTTTTTTCGGGCGCCAGCGGATCGCGCGGCGCAACCTCGCGGATTTCAAAGGGCCGCGGGCGCGTGAATTCACCGCGCTTGGCCGGATCAACCCGGAACGCATTGCGCAGAAGGATTTCATGGCGCGGCTCCAAACCCTCGGGCCCGGAAACCTGCGGCATCGGATGCTGGTGCTGCCAGCCGTCTTCCTGGCCATGGAAGGATGCTGCCAGGTTCAGGATCTGCTTGCCGTTTTGCATCGCGACAACCCGGCGCGTGGTGAAGCTGCGGCCGTCGCGGGACGGATCGACCTCGTAAATGACAGGCCTGGAAGGATCGCCCGGACGGATGAAATACGCATGAAGCGAGTGGCATAACCGTCCGGAAACAGAAGCATAAGCCGCGGCCAGCGCCTGTGCGATCACCTGGCCGCCGTAGATGCGCGTCGGGGTTTCCCCGCCGGACCCGGAGCCGCGGTAAAGGTTGGTGTCCAATGTCTCCAGATCCAGCAGATCGAGAAGCACCTTGGCGGTATCGGTCATAAGCAGCGGCTTTCTATGGTCAGGTCTTTTACAGGCTCGTCATCATACCCGGAAACGCAGTGCGTGGAAGTCACGCTGTCAGCGCGCCATGCACAAGGGCTTTGAGCTCGGGGCGCGACGGGTACGAACTGGACGGCGCCAGCTGGGTCAGGAAGACAACGGACAGGTCCAGTTTGCGGTCGATCCAGAAGAACGTCGAGGCAATGCCGCCCCAGCTGAAATCGCCAACCGAACCCGGGCAGCGCGCGCGGGCCGGATTCAGCACCACAGCACCGCCAAGCCCAAAGCCCATACCCTCCATCGGCTGTTCTGCAAAGCTTTGCGGGCCCATCGAGGCGATTTCACCCGGGAGATGGTTTTGCGTCATAAAATCAGCAGTTTGCGGGCTGATGATAAAGCCGTCCCCGCAGCGCCCGCGGTGCCGTAGCATCTCAGCGAAGGCCATGTAGTCGTCCAGCGTTCCGACCAGGCCGCCGCCGCCGGAGTGCATGTCCGCTTGCTGAAACGGCGAGGTCTGCCAGCTGTCGGTCAGCCGCAGCGGATCTGCGCCAGTTTCGGCAGAATTCAGCGCCATGGCATCGCCGGCCAGCGGCGTATACAGCGAGGCGAAGCGGTTCCCTGCCCCGGCCGGCACCCGGAAACCGGTTTCGCCCATCCCGAGCGGCGCGAAAATTTCCTCAGCGAAAAATTGGCCCAGGGGTTTGCCGGACACCGCTTCGACGACACGGCCCAGCACATCTGTGGCCACCGAATACTCCCACCGGGAGCCCGGCTGGAAGGCCAGCGGCAGTTCCGCCAGGCGCGTCACCATCGGGGCAAGGTCGCCCTGACCGGGCTTGAACAGCACTTCCGCTGTCTCCATCGCCTCCGGCACAAGGCCGGGGTTGAAGGCGTAACTCAGCCCGCTGGTGTGGGTCAGCAGCTGGTGCAGCGTTGGAACCGGGCACGGTTCTGTCTGGCTGATCGCGGTGGCACCTGGAACCAGGGCCTGCATGTTGCTGAATTCCGGGAGAAAATCGCTGAGCGGCGCGTCCAGATGGAACAGCCCCCGTTCCAGCAGGATCATCATCGCCAGCGACGTCACCGGCTTGGTCATCGAATAAAGCCGCACCAGGGTGTCGCGGCTGAACGGCAGCTGCTCTTCGATGTTGCGCAGGCCTGCAGCGTGAAAGAACAACTCCTCGCCGCCGCGTTTCACCAGCAGCGTGCTTCCGGGATATTTTCGTTCATCCACATAGCGTTGCTGCCAGGATTTAATCCTGCTGAACCGGTCAGCCTGCATCTCTGCTCTCCCGTCTTGTGCCAGTTTCCTTGCAAGCCGGTATGCATTGGCAAGCGGAAAAATGAAACCCAATTGCCAGTCTTCCGCGCAATCCAAACCGGGATCCGGGCATTTACAGCTTACGATGTTTTTTCATATTCACATCCTTTTGTGTATTCGCATTCCCAAGGGAATTGTCTTAGAACTTCAAGAAGAAGGACAGCAAGGAATTACATCTGATGACGAGTATTCTGGTGTTGAACGGCCCCAATCTGAACCTGCTCGGCACCCGGCAGCCGGAGGTCTACGGATCTGTCACCTTGGCGATGGTGGAGCAGGAATGCAAAGCGCATGGCGCAACGCTGGGCTTTGACGTGGAATGCCTGCAGTCCAATCACGAGGGCGCGCTGATCGACGCCATTCACGCCGCCAAAGGCGTGCATCAGGGGATTATCCTGAATGCCGGGGCCTATACCCATACCTCCATCGCGCTGATGGATGCCTTGATTTCCGTGGAAATCCCGGCGGTTGAGGTGCATCTTTCAAACATTCACGCGCGCGAGACGTTCCGCCACACGTCCTATATCGCCAAGGCGGCGCTGGGTCAGATCTGCGGCTTTGGCGCAAAAGGCTACCTGCTGGCGCTGGATGCCTTGGCAGCGCATCTGGATGAGGCTGCACCGTCATGAAGTTAAAGGATTATTTGAGCTTCCTGTGCGGCGTCCAGAGCACCGAGGAACTGTGGTGCGAGCATGTGAAGCAAATGGCCGCCTTTGGATTTGACCGGCTGATTTACGGGCACACCCGTTTCAGGACGGAGACCTCGCTGGGCGACCCCGAAGATTTCGTTATCCTGTCCAATCATCCGAACGAGTACCTGAACGGGTTTCTGAAAGAGGGGCTGTATTTGTCGGCGCCCATGCTCCGCTGGGCGCTGGAAAACGAAGGCGCCGGCAGCTGGCGCATTGCCGCGGACATGGCCGCCACCGGCACGCTGACGCCAGAGGCCAGAAAAGTGCAGGAGTTCAACCAGAAGCTGGACATGACGGCCGGCTATACGATCAGCTTTCATTCCGTGTCGAACCGGTACAAGGGCGCGATCTCGCTGGCTGCCAAGCCTGGCATGAGCCAGGACGACGTCGACACGCTGTGGGCGGACCGCGGCGAGGATATCGTGCTGATGAACAATGTGGCGCACCTGAAGATCCTCACCCTGCCCTATGCCTCGCCCAAGCGCAACTTGACCAAGCGGCAGCGGGAGGTTCTGCAATGGGTCGGCGACGGCAAGACCACGCAGGATATCGCGCTGCTGATGGGGCTCACTCCCGCTACGATTGAAAAACACCTGCGTCTTGCCCGGGAGTCCCTGGCGGTGGAGACCACTGCGCAGGCCGTTCTGAAGGCTGCGCTGCACAATCAGATGTACGTCGTCGACGCCTGAACCGGACCCGGGGCGGATCCGAAGCGCAGCTGCCAGAGTTTTGAATTCTTTTGTTTATCCGAAAGCTCCCGGTCCGCTGCGCGGGCTGGGAAAGTGTCTGACGCGCCAGGGGCCGACGCCAATCAGCATCAAAAAGTATGGAATTCAGTACTACCGTTATAGGGTAATTCACTGCATGTTGCACGTGTTCCGTGAGTGGTGGCTTTGGCCTAGGAACTTTGGGTAACGACCCTTGCGATTTCAAGGCTCTCCTACCTGGTCGGGTATAGGCGCGTATTGGTCCGCGTCTATCCCGGATACCGGAGGGGCTCCATCCATCCCCATCAGTGGGGCCCCTCACCCTTCCCCTCAACCTTCGAAGCCGCTTCAGCCCGCCTGCCCGGCCGCGTCCTGCGCCCGCCGCAGCCCGCGGCGGACTGCCGGCACAAAAAAACCGGCGGGTGGACAACGCCACCCGCCGGTCAATTCGCAAACTATCAGCGGTGCTGATCAGCCCTGAGCGGCCTTTGCCACTTCTGCTGCAAAGTCTTCTTTCTCGACTTCGATGCCTTCGCCGACTTCCACGCGGACAAAGCCGGTGATGGTGGCGCCAGCTTCCTTGGCAGCGGCTTCCACGGTCAGGTCCGGGTTCACCACGAACTGCTGGTTCAGCAGGGTCGATTCAGCCACGAACTTCTTCATGCGGCCTTCGATCATCTTCTCGATCACCTGTTCCGGCTTGCCGGATTCACGGGCGATGTCGATCTGAACCTGCTTTTCCTTCTCGACGATGGAGGCGTCCAGCTCAGCTTCGGACAGCGCGGCGGGGTTCACAGCCGCGATGTGCATCGCAACCTGCTTGCCGATCGCTTCGTCGCCGCCGTTCATCGCAACCAGAACGCCGATCTTGCCCATGCCCGCGGTGGCCGCGTTGTGGATGTAAGACACGACGGTCTCGCCTTCCAGCTTCTCCAGACGGCGCAGCGACATGTTCTCGCCGATGGTGGCGATCTTGTCGGTCAGGGTCGCCTCGACGGTCTTGCCGCCCAGGTCGGCTGCTTTCAGCGCTTCGACGTCGTCTGCGTTCAGAGCGGCCTTGGCGATGGCTGCGACCATTTCCTGGAATTCGCTGTTCTTGGCAACGAAGTCGGTTTCGGAGTTCACTTCAACCGCAACGCCTTTGCCGCCTTCGACGACCACGGCCACCAGGCCTTCAGCAGCGGTACGGCCGGATTTCTTGGCGGCTTTCGCCAGGCCCTTGGTGCGCAGCCAGTCAACAGCGGCTTCCATGTCGCCGTTGTTTTCGACCAGTGCTTTCTTCGCATCCATCATGCCTGCGCCGGTGGATTCGCGCAGTTCTTTCACCATTGCTGCAGTGATTGCCATGTTAGGCTCCCTCAGTTCAAAAACGGATTTGGGGCAGGAAATACCCTGCCCCGCATGTCAATTCCGTGACAGGACGGATCAGGCTTCGGCGGCGGCTTCTTCAGCCACGGCTTCTTCTGCCGGTGCTTCTTCCAGCGCGCCCAGGTCAACGCCTGCAGCGCCCAGCTGAGCCGACATGCCGTCCAGAGCCGCACGGGCCACTAGGTCGCAGTACAGCGAGATGGCGCGCGATGCGTCGTCGTTGCCCGGGATGATGTAGTCCACGCCGTCGGGCGAGCAGTTGGTGTCGACAACAGCCACAACCGGGATGCCCAGTTTCTTGGCTTCGGCGATGGCCAGCGCTTCTTTTTTCACGTCGATGACGAACAGCAGGTCCGGCACGCCGCCCATTTCGCGGATGCCGCCCAGGGAGGCCTGCAGCTTCTCCTGGTCGCGTTCCATGCCCAGACGCTCTTTCTTGGTCAGGCCTTCGGCGCCACCGGACATCTTCTCGTCGATTTCCTTCAGGCGGTTGATCGACTGGGAAACGGTTTTCCAGTTGGTCAGGGTGCCGCCCAGCCAGCGGTGGTTCATGTAGTACTGAGCGGATTTCTCAGCGGCTTCAGCGACCGGGCCGGCTGCCTGGCGCTTGGTGCCGACGAACAGCACGCGGCCGCCTTTGGCGACGGTGTCACGGACAACCTGCAGCGCCTGGTCCAGCATCGGAACAGTCTGGGTCAGGTCCATGATGTGGATGCCGTTGCGCGAGCCGTAGATGAACGGCGACATGCGCGGGTTCCAGCGCTGAGTCTGGTGGCCGAAGTGAACGCCAGCTTCCAGCAGCTGACGCATGGTGAACTCAGGAAGAGCCATGCTATTCTTTCCTTTCCGGTTTCTATCCTCGGCGGGGGTTCAGAGCAGATGCTCCAACCGGGGGTCCGTCAGGGATGTCTCCCCTGATCAGGCCAAACCCCGCCTGCGGGTTCGTAGCCGCGCCTATAGATCAGATATTGTCAGCTGACAAGTGTCCGGCCGCAGAAATCGGCAGCCGGCGCGATTTTTCAGCTTTGCAAGGCTTTCCGATGGCCGCTGCGCACCAAATCCTCGGCCCGGGCGGCCAGCGCCTTGCGGTCGGGGAAATCCGACACTTTCAACGGCGGGTGATAGATCAGCTCTACCGCGCCCTGGCGCGGGGCGGCCAGCACCTTGAGCAGATGCGGCCCGAAATCCATATCGCCCCACCAGCCGTAAAACCGGGCGGGCGCCCCTTTGGGTGCATGATACACCACGGACACTGGCTGAACGTGCAGGCCATCGCGCAGATGATCATTGAAGAAAGCGGCAAAGAGTGTTGTTTTAAAACGCAAAACACGCAACCCGTCGGTTGACGTGCCTTCCGGGAAAAACAACAGCTTATGCCCGGCGCGCAGGCGCTGCTCGAACAGATCCGCCTGCTCTCTGGCTTTCTTGGGGTTGCGCTCGATGAACACGGTGCCGGTGGCCCGCGCCAGCCAGCCAATGCCGGGCCATCCGGCGACCTCTGCCTTGGAGACGAAATAGATCCGCTTGCGCGCGTTCAGCGCGAAGATGTCCAGCCAGGAGGAATGATTGGCAACAACCGGGCCGCGCTGCCGCATCAGGGTGCCGCGGGTTATGTAACGGATCCCCATCAGGCGGAACGCGTTGCGGCAGACAAACTGGGTGATGAACGGCGTCACCGGCCGCTGGAGCCCGAACAGCGGCCGCTCCACCAGCCGCACGGCCAGCAGCAGCAGCAGGCCGCCGAACACCAGCAGCGCCAGCGGCACCCCGCGCAGCAGCACCAGGCACCAGCCCAGGGCGGTGATGCGGACCCGGTCCGGGGCTTCCTCGCTGTGCCAGCTGATGCTCATGGGCGGGCGCGGCCTCCGGCGTAGATCTTGCGCTGGCGCTCATTCATCCGGGCGGTGTCCAGGATCAGGCAGACATCGGTGGTGTTGAACGCATGGTCGATACAGGCGCCTTCGCCGACAAATCCGCCAAGCCGCAAGTAGGCCTTGATCAGCGCAGGCGTCTCCAGCATCGCGCGTTTGCGGTCAAGATCAGCTTCGGCCACCAAATCCATGGGCTGAAAGGATTTCGACCGCACGCGCAGCTCCGGCGGCGCGAGGTGGCCGTGGTGCAGCATGGCCAGCGGGCCGGCCAGCTGCTGCGGATCGGTTCCGTGAAAGCTCGCGACCCCGAACAGAACCTCGATCCCGTGCGCCGCGACATAATCCGCCAGCCCGGACCAGAGGTGGAACATCGCCATCCCGCCACGGTAATCGGGGTGCAGACAAGACCGCCCCAGCTCCAGCAGGCGGCGGCCGGAGGATTTCAGAACGCTCAGATCATATTCGTCTTCGGAGTAGAACTGCCCGGCCTTTGCCGCCTGATCGTCCCGCAGCAGCCGGTAGACGCCGGCGACCGTGCCCGTGGCGGTATCGGTGACCAGCATATGGTCAAAGAACGGGTCGAACCGGTCCTGCTCCAGCCCGGCCGCGTGATCCACCATCGCGCCGCCACCGCCCAGTTCCCGCACGAACACCTCATACCGCAGGGCCTGGGCAGCGCGCAGCTCTGCCTCCGTGCCGGCGATTTTGACGGAAAACTCCGGGGCGCGGTGTTGCATTCGCTTTCCTTGCATGTTTCAGGCTTGAGCGCAGCTTGCCCTTGGGGCAAAGAGTGCGCGGCAATTAAGGCTAATTCGAGGGAGTTCGTTAACCCTTCATAAACCGTTATGGCTCAAAGACGGGAATAAGGGAGACGCGCGCTCCGTCAATCACGAGCTTTCCTTGATCGGGAAAATTCACGGTGATCTTGCCGCCAGCGTTCGACTGCACCTGACCGATCCCCCATTCGGGGTGATCCGGGTGCCGGACGAACATGCCGGGGGCTAAAATAGCGTTGAGGTCATTCATTTGCGGGTGGCCCAGTTCGGAGGAAGTATAAGTTATGGGTGTAGATAACGCCAATCTGGCAGCATTGGTAGGGTCCCGGATCTGCCATGATCTGATCAGCCCGGTCGGCGCCATCAACAACGGTCTGGAACTGCTGGGCATGGCCGGCAGCATGTCGGGCCCGGAGCTGGAGCTGATCTCCGACAGCGTCGCCAACGCCAATGCGCGTATCCGCTTCTTCCGCGTCGCCTTTGGCGCGGCCGGCGACCAGCAGATGGCGCGGGCCGAAATCGTCTCGGTGCTGGAAGACATCAGCAAGGGCGGGCGCATCAAGTACCAGTGGTCGCCGCTGGAGGGCTGCACCCGCAGCGAGGCCCGGCTGGCCCTGCTTTCGGCGCTCTGCCTTGAAACGGCGCTGCCTTATGGCGGCACGGTCAAGATCTTCTGCGCCGACGGCAAATGGACGGTGATGGGCGAAGGCAGCAAGCTGAATGTGGATGATGAGCTGTGGGCGCGGGTCAGCGGCGGCACATCCAACGCCGAAATCACCCCGGCACTGGTCCAATTCGCGCTGCTGCCCGAAGCGGCCAAAGAGGCGAACCGCACCGTCCGGCTGGAGCAGAACCTGGAAAAGATCACGCTGCAGTTCTGACCGGGTCTGACCGGGCGGCACCTTCACAAAGAAACGCCGGGTCTTGCGCCCGGCGTTTTGCGTTTTCAGCGGTGT
Source organism: Leisingera aquaemixtae (assembly GCF_006740765.1). GTDB lineage: Bacteria > Pseudomonadota > Alphaproteobacteria > Rhodobacterales > Rhodobacteraceae > Leisingera > Leisingera aquaemixtae. Next base: position 1,483,562 of record NZ_CP041159.1, on the reverse strand, counting down.
CAGGCGCGGGTCGTGCCGTTGCCGCGCACCAGGTATTTGAAACTGGTGAGCTGCGCCGCGCCCACCGGACCGCGGGCGTGCATCTTGCCGGTGGCAATGCCGATCTCTGCCCCCATGCCGAACTCGCCGCCGTCGGCAAACTGGGTCGAGGCATTGTGCATCAGGATGGCGCTGTCCAGCTCGGCAAAGAACTTCTGAACTGCGGCCTCGTCCTCGGTGATGATGCAGTCGGTGTGCTGGGAGTGATGCGTGCGGATGTGCTGGATGGCGTCATCAATGCCCGCTACCTGCTTGGCAGCGATGATGGAATCCAGATACTCCTTGCCCCAGTCATCCGCCGTTGCGGCGGTCATGCCGTCCGGTCCGGGCAGCCCTTCCCCGGCGCGGATTTCCACGCCGGCAGCGGCCAGCGCTTCCAAAACCGCCTTGCCCAGCGTCGGCGCAATGTCCTGGTGGATCAGCAGGCATTCGGCGGCGCCGCAGATACCCGTGCGCCGCGTCTTGGCGTTCACCACCACGTCCAGCGCCTTTTGAGGGTCGGCGGCTTTGTCGAGGTAAATGTGCACGATGCCTTCGAGGTGGGCAAAAACCGGCACCCGGGCCTCGCGCTGGACAAGCCCGACCAGGCCCTTGCCGCCGCGGGGCACGATGACATCGACATAGTCTGTCATGGTCAGCAGCTCCTGCACCGCCGCGCGGTCGCGGGTCGGCACCAGCTGCACGGCGTCCTCGGGCAGGCCTGCGGATTTCAGGCCCTCTGCCAGGCAGGCATGGATGGCCTGAGACGAGTGGAAGCTTTCGGAGCCGCCGCGCAGGATGACCGCATTGCCCGATTTGAGGCACAGCGCGCCGGCATCGGCGGTCACATTGGGGCGGCTTTCATAGATCACGCCGATCACCCCCAGCGGGGTGCGCACGCGCTGGATTTTCAGGCCGGAGGGCTGCTCCCATTCCTCCATCACCTCGCCAACCGGATCACGCTGCCCGGCCACCGCACGCAGGCCGTCGACGATGCCCTGGATCCGGGCCTCGTCCAGCATCAGCCGGTCCATCATCGCGTCCGTCAGGCCCTTGCCACGGCCGAACTCCAGATCCTTGGCATTTGCCGCGATGATCTCCGCCCGGCGGCTCCAGACCGCGTCTGCAGCGGCGGTCAGGGCCGCCTCTTTGCGATCAGCGCTGGCTGTCGCCAGGATTTGCGCCGCTTGCTTTGCACGTTTGCCAAGCTCCGCCATCACGGCGGGAATATTCTCGTTGTCTTTCATGTGTCTCGCGCCTTTGCCGGTCCCTGTCTGGCACTTCCGTGCTTGCCGGCTGGAATACCCTATCAGGTTGTCTGATCAAAGCGCCATATCATCGCGGTGAATCAGCGCAGCGCGGGCGGGATAGCCCAGCGTGGCCTCGATATCATGCGAGCGGCGCCCCTGAATGGCGCGGGCCTCGTCGGCGGTGTAGCGCGACAGCCCCTGCCCCAGTTTGCGCCCGTCTGGGCCGAGGATGGCCAGCGGATCGCCGCGGCCAAAGTCACCCTCCACATGACGGACGCCTGCGGGCAGCAGGCTGTTGCCGGACATCAGCGCGCGGGCGGCGCCCTCGTCGATGGTCAGGACGCCACGCGTCTTCATCGCGCTGATCCAGCGTTTGCGCGCAGTTTGCGGATCGCCCTGCCCGGTGAACCAGGTGCAAGCGGCGCCATCTTCGAGATTTTTCAAAGGGTTCAGAGGCGAACCTTCGGTGATCGCCATCTCACATCCCGCCGCTGTCGCCATTTTCGCAGCCAGCAGTTTTGTGATCATCCCACCCTTGGACAGGCCGGAGACACCATCGCCCGCCATCGCCTCGATCTCGGGCGTTATCTCGTCAATCCGGTCATAGCGTTTGGCATCCGGGTCCAGCGCCGGGTTGGCGCTGTAAAAGCCATCAACATCGGACAGCAGGATCAGGCAGTCGGCCCCGACCGTCACCGCCACCTGCGCGGCCAGGCGGTCATTGTCGCCATAGCGGATTTCGTCGGTTGCGATGGTGTCGTTTTCGTTGACGATCGGCACCGCGCCCATGCTCAGCAGCGTTTCCAGCGTCGCGCGGGAGTTCAGGTAGCGGCGGCGGTTTTCGCTGTCTTCCAGCGTCACCAGAACCTGCGCAGTGGTGATCCGGTGCGGCGCCAGCGCCTCCTCATAGGCGCGGGCCAGGCGGATCTGGCCAACGGCGGCGGCGGCCTGGGATTTCTCCAGCGGCAGATCTGCGCGGGGCAGCCCCAGCACGCCCCTGCCCAGGGCGATGGAGCCGGAGGAAACCAGCACCACATCGGTGCCGCGGGATTTCAGCCAGGCGACGTCATTGGCCAGCGAATGCAGCCAGCCGGCCCGCAGCTCGCCGGTGCCCCGGTCGACCAGCAGCGCCGAGCCGATCTTGACGACGATCCGTTTTGCCGAGGTCAGGGCTGCCAAGGCTGTTCCTCCTCGGCGGGCTTCATCCGCACGCGGTCATCGTCGATTTCGGCCCGCACGGCGCGCAGCACCTCGTTGAGGCCTTCGCGGCTGACGCCGGACATCATCATCACCGGCCCGCCCACGGCGGCCTCCAGCGCGGCGCGTTTCTCCTCCCGCTCTTCGGGGTCGAGCGCGTCGACCTTGTTCAGCGCGGTGATGCGGGGTTTGGTGGCAAGCTCGCCGCCATAGGCCTCAAGTTCGCCGATGATGGTTTCGTAGTCTTCGACCACCGTTTCCGACGTGCCGTCGACTAAATGCAGCAGCACCGCACAGCGTTCGACATGGCCCAGGAAGCGGTCGCCAATGCCGCGGCCCTCATGCGCGCCTTCGATCAGGCCGGGGATGTCCGCCACCACAAATTCGGTGTTGTCGATGCCCACCACGCCCAAGTTCGGGTGCAGGGTGGTAAAGGGGTAGTCGGCGATTTTGGGCCGCGCGTTCGAGGTCGCCGCCAGGAAGGTGGATTTGCCCGCGTTCGGCAGACCCAGAAGACCCGCATCTGCAATCAGCTTGAGCCGCAGCCAGATGGTGCGGTCTACGCCCTCCTGCCCCGGGTTGGCGCGGCGCGGCGCCTGGTTGGTGGAAGATTTGAAATGCAGGTTGCCAAAGCCGCCGTTGCCGCCCTTGGCCAGCAGCACCCGCTGGCCCGGTTCGGTCAGGTCGGCCAGCACGGTTTCCTGATCCTCGTCGAGGATCTCGGTCCCCACCGGAACCCGCAGGATGATGTCGTCGCCGTCCTTGCCGGTGCGCTGGCGGCCCATGCCGGACTGGCCGTTCTTGGCAAAGAAATGCTGCTGATAGCGGAAGTCGATCAGGGTGTTCAGCCCCTCGGTGACCTCGGCCCAGACAGAGCCGCCCTTGCCGCCGTCGCCGCCGTCGGGGCCGCCGAATTCGATGTACTTCTCACGCCGGAAGCTGACGCAGCCGTTCCCGCCGGCGCCCGAACGGATGTAGACTTTTGCCAGATCGAGGAATTTCATGACAGCTCCTTAATGCGGCAGGATCTTGCGGCCTGCCCGCGCAGTACAAGTGTCCCGCCAAGGCGCGGAGCTTTGACGGGAGTGTTTCGTTTGCCTTACCGCAAAGCGCGCGCCGCGCCAATCACAGTTTTCGGCTGTAGGTCCAGGTTGGAACAGTGGCGTCACGCGCGACAGAAAAGCTTTCGGCGTCGCCCAGGTAGTCAAAACCGCAATGGAGCAGCACCCGCGCAGAGGCCGGGTTGTCCTGGAACACGCAGGCAAACATCGCCGCGTTGTTTTGCGGATTTGCATCGACCAGCGCCTTGAGCGCCGCAGAGGCAAGCCCGGTATTCCAAAACGGCGGTGCGGTCCAGTACGACACTTCAGACTGGTTGCGGTCCATCCGTTTCAGGCCGATCACGCCCTTCAGCTCGGCATCGCCATCGGCGGTGCCATCAATCACCCAGACGTCCTCGTCCCGCTCATCCGCCATGGCACGCGCCACAAAAGCCTCTGCCGCGCCCGGCGGCAGCGGGTGCGGGATCGACCGGGTCATGCGGGCAACGCGCTCGTCGCTGACGTAATGCTCAATCAGCCCGGCATCAGATTTCCGCACCGGGCGCAGAATGAAACGTTCGGTTTCAATGACCTGCTGGCACACGATTTGATCCAGATTCATGGATGTGCTCCTCCTCTGCCGTATTTTTGCGGGCTCACAAGGCCCTCATTATTGTGGCGGCCAAAATCAGATGTGCACGCCCTGCCCCTGCGGCAAGGCACGCGCTGTTCAAATTGCGCAAAACTTCCCGTTGGCCGGGCGTGAACACCCGGGAGCCGCGGCGCTGCGCTGGGGGGCTTGGCCTGTGCTGGGAAAATCATCATACACTCGCATACTCAAAAACAGAAAGAGGGACCGGCCTTATAGCCGATCCCCCTAAAGATTTCTTTACCCTTCGGGTCGGCTTACTCAGCGGCCTCCGCCACTGGGAGAACCGATACAAAGGTGCGGCCTTTCAGGCCTTTGCGGAAGCTTACAGCACCGTCAGCAGTGGCAAACAGAGTGTGGTCTTTGCCCATGCCCACGCCTTCGCCGGCCCAGAATTTGGTGCCGCGCTGACGCACGATGATGTTGCCTGCGATGGCCGCCTGGCCACCGAAGAGTTTCACGCCAAGGCGGCGACCAGCAGAGTCGCGGCCGTTACGGGAGGAACCGCCAGCTTTTTTATGTGCCATTCTCTCTCTCCTTAGCCTTTGGCCAGCTCTTTGGCCTGCTCAACCCACTCGGGCTTCACTTTGACTGCTTCGATACCAGCAATGTCGTCTTCGGACAAGGCTGCGATCTGGGCAAAGCTGGTGAAGCCTGCTTCTGCCAGTTTCTTGGCAGCTGCGGGGCCGACGCCGGTCAGCTGGGTCAGGTCGTCCGAGGCAGCAGCGTCAGCAGCCGGGGCAGCTTTGGCAGCAGCTTTCGGAGCGGATTTGGTTGCACCCGATGCCAGGATCTCGGTGATCCGGACCAGGGTCAGTTTCTGACGGTGGCCTTTGGTGCGCTTGGAGGAGTGCTTCCGGCGGCGCTTCACAAAGTTGATCAGCTTATCGCCTTTGATCTGGTCGATCACTTCTGCCTTCACGGCAGCGCCTTCCACCAGCGGAGCGCCCACAACGGGTGCGTCGCCGCCAAGCATCAGAATTTCGTCGAACTGGATGGTGTCGCCAGCATCTGCAGCAAGTTTTTCAACGCGGAGCACGTCGCCCGCCTGAACCTTGTACTGCTTGCCGCCAGTCTTGAGGACCGCAAACATGTGCGTCTTTCCTTTTCTTACCGCGTCCTACGGCCCCCTTGCGGGCGTTCCGGCTGATGCCGCCTCGAACAGCGCGCCCCTGTGCGGGGCGGATTACAAGTAAATCCCGGCACACGGATTCCGGGCCGGGATGCGGGCTTATGGTTTGGAAAGCCGGGGCTGTCAACCGTTTTTCCACAGGCGGCATCAACGGTTTGCCGGGTCAGATATCCTGCCCCGGTGTCAGCTCGGCCATGCGGTGCGCCAGCTCCTCAAAGCGGTTGGCGGTGATTTCATACTGCACCGCATTCAACAGCTCGTAAACCCGCTGCATCGGCGCCTCCTCCAGCGCCTCGACATAGGCCTGGACCTCAGCGTCGGTGAATTCCTGATAGGTATAGGCAGAGGCCGCCAGGCTGGAGGCCTGCAGGCTGAGGCGCAAGTCGCCTTCCTGCTCCTTCATCAGCGCCCGCAGGCCGTCGGCGTCCAGCTCCAGCTCAATCACGCCCGCGGCGGCTGCGGCCATCAGAAAGCGGAACTGGATCTGCTGCAGCGCCCGCACGCCGGTGCCGGCCGCATCAATGGCCGATCCCATCCGCTGGTACATGGCGACGCGCTCGCTGCCCTCCTTCACCAGACCGGAAATGATCCGGTTGCCGGCCAGCTGCTTCACCTCGTCATCCTCAATCAGATGAGAGGCGTTTTCCGCCCGCACCAGCCGCTTGCCCAGATCGCTGGCATAAAAGGCTGAGGCGTGATCCAGCGCCTCGTCATCCAGCGTGTTCTCCAGAATCTCCACGGCAAGCCCGCGCATTTCGCGGGTGTCGAACACGTCTTGCGACAAGTCGGTCCACTGGCTGCCGAAGGCGCCGGTGTCAAAGCCCAGCATTTCCGGCGCGCTGGAGGCGGAGAGCGCAATGCTGTCGAGCGCCACATCAAATCCGGTCACTTCCAGAAACGCCTCCACCCGTTCGCGGTCTGCGGCCCGGGCCGCCAGCGGCACGGCGGCGATGGCGAAACACAGCACGGCGAGGACACGGACAAACACAGCGGGGGTTTGGGCGATCATCTGCATAGGGCAAATCTAGGCAAAAACCTTTGGCTGGCAACGGATACCCGGCTTTTTTTGTCAAAGGCGCATTTCGCCCCTTGCGCCAGTCCGGAATCAACATTAAACCGCGCCTCACCCCCCGCGGAGAGGTGCCGGAGTGGTCGAACGGGGCGGTCTCGAAAACCGTTGTGGGTGCAAGCCCACCCAGGGTTCGAATCCCTGTCTCTCCGCCACTTTCCCTTACAGACCGCTTCCCGGACAAGACGAACGGCGTGCGTCAAAATGACGAGCCGCCTTCGGGTTTGGCTGGTTGGCTGTGCTTTCCTCTGTCCGGACGGCCTGCAGCCATCCACCCAAAGAGAGCGCCACAACCTACTGGCATCAAACGAAAAAGGCCGGACATTTCTGCCCGGCCTTATGTGTTTCAAGCTGCGCGGATCAGGCGCGGCGGCGGCGTCCGCCGGCGCGGCCGCCACGGCCGCGCCCTTCTTCGCCTTCGGCAGCCGGCGGCTTGTTGAACTTGATCCACTCCCCGCCGTGCGGGTCGTTGTTGGTCAGGAAGTTGGCCGCGCGGATGGCTTCCATTTCCTTACCGGCGCGCGGCTTGGTGGAGCCCAGGCCGAACATGGTGACAAATGCCTCATCGTCCATCCCTTCCGGCAGGATGATGCCGGCCGCTTCGACCATGGCCTTCTTCTCGGCAATGGCCTTTTGGGTCACCGGCAGTGCCACCGGGTTCATGATCGCGGAGGTCATGCCCGCGCCCATGGCCATCGGCAAGAAGGCGTTGTTGATGCCATGACGGTTCGGCAGGCCGAAGGAGATGTTGGACGCACCGCAAGTGGTGTTCACGCCCAGTTCCTCGCGCAGGCGGCGGACCAGGGCAAACACCTGAAGGCCGGCGGTCGCCATTGCGCCAACCGGCATCACCAGCGGGTCGACCACGATGTCATGCGCCGGGATGCCGAAATCGGCAGCGCGCTCAACGATCTTCTTGGCGACGGCAAAGCGCACATCGGGATCTTCCGAAATGCCGGTGTCGTCGTTGGAGATTGCTACAACCGGGACATTATACTTTTTGACCAGCGGCAAGATCTGCTCCAGACGCTCTTCTTCGCCAGTGACGGAGTTCAGCAGCGGACGGCCTTCGCAGACCTCCAGGCCGGCTTCCAGCGCGCCCGGCACCGAAGAGTCGATGCACAGCGGAACATCAACCAGCCCCTGCACCAGTTCGATGATTTTCCTCATCAGCGGCGGCTCGGTCTCGTTCGGGTTCGGATTGGAGTTGTAGACCACACCCGCATTGATATCGAGAACGGTTGCCCCGGCCAGAACCTGTGCCACAGCGTCCTTCTCGACGGTGGAGAAATCGCCGGCTTCCAGCTCGGCCGCCAGTTTCTTGCGGCCGGTCGGGTTGATGCGCTCCCCGATCACGCAGAACGGCTCATCAAAGCCCAGGATCGCGGTTTTGGTTTTTGATTCTACGACTGTACGGGTCATTGTTGATCCTTAGGAGTTGACCGGCTTCGCCGAGGCGCCGCCGTTGTTGATGGCCCAGGTGGCATTGGTCTTGATGCCGCCCAGCGGGAAGAAATGGACGTTGGTGATGTTGAAATCCGGGTTCTCGGCCTTGTAGGCGGCCAGTTCGGCAACGACATCGTTCGGCTCGTAGGGCAGCAGCAGCTTGGAGACGTCCATCGCGCGTTTCTGCAGCACCTTCAGCGACGGGCCAACACCGCAAGCAATAGCGAATTTGATCAGGGTCTGCAGCTTGGCCGGGCCCGCGATGCCGATGTGGATCGGCAGGTCGACGCCCGCAGCCTTCAGGCCGTTTGCCCATTCGATGATCGGCTTGGCCTCAAACGCGAACTGGGTGGCCAGTGCCATTTTGGCGTCGGTGCGCTCAGAGAATTTCTGTTTCCACTGAAGCGCTTCGGAGACGTTTTTGGTAGAGCCATCCGGGTCGATATCCTTGTTGCCTTCCGGGTGGCCGGCAACGTGCAGGCTGGTGAAGCCCGCCTTGTCGAACAGGCCGGTTTCCAGCAACTGCATGGAGCTGTGGAAGTCGCCATGCGGTTTGGCAACACCGCCGGCCAGCATCAGCGCCTGCTTGACGTCCGCCTCGCCCTGGTAGCGGGCGATCCAGTCGGCCAGGGTGGCCTCGTCCTTGATGATCCGCGCCGGGAAGTGCGGCATCACCGGGAAGCCTTCGGCGTTCAGGCGCTTGGCGGTGGCGACCATATCCTCGATCGGGGTGCCTTCGATGTGCGCGATATAAACGCGGGTGCCGGCCGGCAGCAGGTCGCGGAAGTTCTCGACCTTTTCCGCGGTGCGCGGCATGACTTCGATCGAGTAGTCCTGCAGGAAGGCTTCGACCTGCGGGTTGACGGTCTGGGCAGCGCCAGTGTCACGTTTCTTAAAGTTCAGCAAAGCCATCACGGCCTCCCAAGAGTGGTCTGCGGGTCAAGCCCATCCGTCATTTGCAATCAGCGCCTTCAGGCGGTCCTGATCATACTCAGCTTCCAGGCGTCTGGCCTCGGCTTCGGCAACATCGGCTGCCTCGCCGTCGGCGGAAAACGGGGCTGCCTTGCGCCACTCGGCAAGATAGGCGTCCGCGTCCTTGGCGTTCACCTTCATGGCCGCACGGTCGATGGCCTGCTCGAACCGCTCTTCGAGCTGGCGCTTGGCGCCGCCGCGGCCCTTGCCAACGATGACCTGCGCAGGAATGTCGCGCCAGTAAACGATCGTAACGTCGGGCATGCCCTGATTTCCTCCTAACCTGGATAGACCACGTTCTAGAGCGGCGGCGCTCGGCAAGTTGGTCGAATTTCGACAACACGATGGGATTGAGCGACGTTTTGCTGTTGCGACCCTAGCTTTGTGCACCTTCGAATGCCACAGCGGTGTACCGCCAAAATATTCATATGGATTATGAGGAACCCGCTAGGCAGCGGAAATTGCTTCGCTTCTGGCGGCTGGAGCTTGCGCCGCCGCAGCTGCGCACCTATTGTCACAGTTAACACGATAATCGGAGGGCGTGAATCATGGCGCCCAGGCGCTCGAAAGGTGCGGGCGCGTTTCCCCAAGCGGTTGAAACCCCTGCACCGGCCCGTCCCGATCCAGATGCGCTTTATGCTGCATTGGATTTGGGAACAAACAGCTGCCGTATGCTGATTGCCCAGCCCAAGGGCAGCGGCATACATGTGGTGGACAGCTTCTCCAAGTCGGTGCAACTGGGCGCCGGGCTGGAGCGGACCGGACGGCTGTCGCGGTCCTCGATGGCGCGCACCATCCAGGCGCTGCGCATCTGTCAGCAAAAGCTCAAGCGCAACAGGGTCCGGCGGATGCGGCTGGTCGCGACCGAGGCTTGCCGCCGGGCCAAGAACGCCCGCGACTTCATTCGTCAGGTCAAGCGCGAGACCGGGCTGACGCTGGAAATCATCCAGCCGGAGGAGGAGGCGCGGCTGGCGGTCATCTCCTGCGCGCCGCTGGTTTCGACCAAGACGGAACAGCTGCTGGTGGTCGATATCGGTGGCGGCTCGACGGAACTGGTGTGGATCGACATTTCCTCCGTCCCGCGGCGCGACCGCCCGTCGGCGATCATGCGGCTGCACAACGGCTTCCAGCTGAGCGAAAGCCCCTTCCCCGCTGCCAAGGTTGTGGATTGGATTTCCGTGCCGCTGGGGGTCGCCACTTTGCGCGATCAGTTCAACGATGTGGAGGATGACGCCGCCCGCTTTGCACTGATGAGCTGGTTCTTTGAGGAGAACCTGGCGGATTTCGCCCCCTACAAGAATGAGCAGGCGCGCGCAGGGTTTCAGATCGTCGGCACCTCCGGCACCGTGACCACAGTGGCCGCGTCGCACCTGGGGCTTAAGCGGTATGACCGCACCAAGGTGGACGGGCTGCGGATGACCAGCGATCAGATTGACAAGGTGATCCGGGGGTATCTGGAACTCGGGCCCCAGGGCCGCCGCCGCGACCCCCGCATCGGCGAGGACCGGCAGGCGCTGATCATGTCCGGATCCGCGATCCTGCAGGCGTTGCTGCGCTGCTGGCCGACCGACCGGCTGTCGGTTGCGGACCGCGGCCTGCGCGAAGGCCTGCTCTATGCGCAGATGAGCGCGGATGGCGTTCTGGAGGACGGCCCCTACTGACAGATCAGAAGCATCCGGAAGGTTCCATGCATGTATACGGTCATTGCCATAGCTTACCGGCTAAGCACCGTCTCAGTAACGGTTTCTGCACTGGAGGCAGCGGGGTTCAAGGTATTTTGCCCCTGGATCAACACCATGGCGCTGCTGCCCCATTACAGCCTGGCATTCGGCGGGGTTCCGGTCAGTGTTCCGGCCGAAGATGCAGCGGAGGCCTCTGCGTTTCTCAGCGCAATTCACTGCGGGCATCTAAGCCCTTTGGAAACGGACGACTGCGAAGCTCATCCGCCGCCCGCCGTGCCAATGAACAACAGCCTTTGGAACAAGGCTGCAAACCTTTTAGGATATGTGCTGTTCGGCATATCCGCTCCCTGGGCTGAGCTTGCGCTATCCGGGGAAAAAGCATCGCCTTGATCCGGCGGGTGCAAGAGGTTATCTGCAGCCCTTACTTTCGGAGAAAACACTCATGGCAAAGACCCCCACTGGTAAAAACACATCCGGCCGCGGCCAGCGGGATCTGAAGGTCAAGGTGAAGACCGCCCGCGGCCGCAAGCTCAGCTCGACCCGCTGGCTGCAGCGGCAGCTGAATGACCCCTATGTCAGACGGGCGCAGGCCGAGGGGTATCGCGGTCGTGCCGCTTACAAGATCATGGAGCTGGACGACAAGTACCGGTTCCTGGTGAATGGTGCGCGTGTTGTCGACCTGGGCTGCGCGCCCGGCGGCTGGGCCCAGGTTGCGGTCAAGCGCATCAACGCGCTGGGGGAAAAGCCGGGCAAGGCCGTGGGCCGCATCATCGGTGTGGACCTGCAGGAGGTGGAGCCGCTGGCCGGGGCCGAATTCCATCAGCTTGATTTCATGGATGAAGGCGCCGACGACAAGGTCAAGGAATGGCTGAGCGGCAAGGCCGATGTGGTGATGTCGGACATGGCGGCGGCCAGTTCAGGCCATAAGCAGACCGACCATTTGCGGATTATCTCGCTGTGCGAAGCCGCGGCCTATTTCGCCTTTGACGTGCTGGAAGAGGGCGGCACCTTTGTGGCCAAGGTTCTGGCGGGCGGCGCCGAGGGAGAGCTTCAGAAGCTGCTGAAGCAGAAGTTCACCAAGGTGATGAACATGAAGCCGCCCTCCTCGCGGTCGGACAGCTCCGAGAAATTCGTCGTCGCCATGGGGTTCCGCGGCTAAGCGGCCTCAGACCGGCCGGTTGTGCGGGGTTGTCAGCGACCGGCTGGCCAGGGTGCGCAGCAGGATTGCCTCCGCACCGTCGTCATCGGTCAGCCTGGACACCCGCAGCTTGCGGCTGACATGGCTGGCCATCTCGCGCTGGCGCATCAGTTCGAACAGCCGCATGTGGCGCAGTTTGTTTTGCAGTTTTGCCATGATTCCCCCTTCTAGTTCCGCTGCTTTCATGCAGGTTTAGACAGGGATTAGGCCGCAACCGGGGCTCAATTGTGGCAAAGCCTGCCTTATTGTTGCAAATACGGAAACAGTTGCGCGAAAGCCGCAGCCGTCATGTCCGGCCCATGCTGTCGGCCATGTCGCTTAAGGCGCCGTTGAATTCTGCGCCCAGGATCAGGATTGCGGAATTCAGATAGAGGAATATCATCGCCGCCATCGCCCCGGCAAGCCCGGCATATGTGGCGGAGTACCGGGCGAACGAGCCGACGTAGACAGCAAACCCGCTGGCGCAGGCCAGCCACAGAAGCAGGGTCAGAACCGCCCCCGGCAAAATCCGCCGGAACCGGTGGATCCGTCCCGGCAGCAGGATGTGAAACGCCAGCACCGCGCCAATGGGCAGCGCCAGCGCCAGAAGGCCGCTCAGCCCCTGCTCCCATCCCTGCGGAACGCTGGCAAACGGCAGCAGCTTGGTGATGTGGCGCACGTAAAGCGGCAGAAACACCTCGAAGAAAGCCACCGCCAGAATGCCCGCCCCGCCCATGATGACCAGCCCGATGCACAGCGCGCGGGCGCGCCAGAACGGCCGGGTGTCGGTATCGTGGTAGGCCTGCACCATCGCCACCCGCACCGCATCGACCCCGTTGGAGGCAAAATACAGCGCAAACAGGCCGCCCAGGGTCACAAGCTGGGTGTTGGACGTCTGCAGCACCGACTTCAGCTCGGTCAGAATCGGCCGCGCCACGGCGTCGGGCCAGACGCTGAACACCTGCTCGGTCATCAGGTCCATTTCCACCTCTTGCGACAGCAGGCTGGCTACGGTGCCGGCCAGCGCAACCGTAAAAAGAACAAACGGGAACAGCGCCAGCATCATTGACATGGCGATGTGGCTGCTCATGACCCAGCCGTTCTTCCGGTTGAACCGGCGGGCGGCGGTCAGAAGCGCTGCGGGCCAGCGGCTCAGAGGGGGCAGGATCGGCATGCAGGCAAGGTTCCACAGCCGCCCGCAAATATCCAGTATCAATGGCCCTTTATGCGGTTTTAGCGTTGCGTGTAGCATAACCGCCTATGGTGTGCGGACGATGCGCATATTAGGTAAGTGCAAAGGTGCAAATTCGAGGCTGCGGAATGTTCTGGTTTATTGTCAGCACGGGCGCGATCGCCGCAACCTGGACGGCGGCCGGACTGGCTGCGCTCAGCGCGGCCCGCACGGCCCGCACGCCCCAGGGGGCAATCGGCTGGGTTGTGTTCCTGCTGTCCGCCCCGGTCATTGCCCTGCCCGCCTATGTCATCTTCGGGCATCACAGGTTCAGAGGCTACTGGAAGGCCCGACGCCGCGCGGAACAGGCGGTGATTGCCACCCGCAATTATACCAGCGCCCATTCCGAGGACGCGCAGGAACTGCCGGTCAACACCAGCCCGTTTGAAGCAATTGCCGGCACGAACGTGTGCCGCGGTAATGGCATGACGCTGCTGATTGACGGCAAGGAAACCTTCAACGCCATCTTTGAGGCTATTGAAAATGCACAGGAATACATACTTGTGCAGTACTACATTCTGCATGCGGACGATCTGGGCCTGGCGCTGCAGAAGCGTCTGATCTCTGCGGCACACCGCGGCGTGACCATCTGGCTGATGACCGACAGCATCGGCAGCCGCAAGCTGCCGCGCGCCTACACCAGCGCGCTGGAGGACGCCGGTGTCAACCTCATCGACCCGGCAGTTCAGCGCGGTCCCTGGCACCGGCTGCGGATCAATTTCCGCAACCACCGGAAAACCGTCGTCGTGGATGGCCGCATCGGGTTTACCGGCGGCCTGAACGTCGGGGATGAGTATATGGGGCTGGACCCCGCCGCCGGCCCGTGGCGCGACACGCATGTGCGGCTGACCGGTCCGGTGGTTCAGCAGCTTCAGCTGTCATTTGCCGAGGACTGGCACTGGCGCACCCAGGAACCTATTCTGGACCTGCTGAACTGGGAAGCCGAAGCTTCACCGCAGGACCGCCCGGCGCTGATTGCCGCCACCGGGCCTGGCGACACCACTGGCAACGGCTCGATGTTGTATTTCTCCGCCATTTCCGCCGCGCAGGACCGCGTTTGGCTGGCCTCGCCCTATTTTGTGCCGGATCAGGATGTGTTTGCCGTTCTGAAGCACGCGGCGCTGCGCGGGCTTGATGTGCGGATCCTGCTGCCGGAATACGCTGATCACGTGCTGCCCTGGCTGGCCGCCTTTGCCTATTTCGATGAGCTTCGCGACGCTGGCGTCCGCATCCTGCGCTATCAAGGCGGCTTTATGCATCAGAAATGTTTCGTCATTGACGACACGATCTCCGCGGTTGGCACCGCTAACCTCGACAACCGCTCGTTCCGGCTGAACTTTGAGACGATGGCGCTGTTTTTCGACCGCGCCTCTGCCGGGGAAATTGCAGAGATGCTGCAGCAGGATTTTCAGCGCGCCACGGAGCTCAGCCTGCCGCTGGACCAGCAAAAGCTGAGTATCCGGCTGCTGGCCCCGGTGGCCCGGCTGCTGGCGCCGGTGCTTTAATCCTTGCCGTCATATGACTGGCCGTTCAGGGAAAACAGGCGTCCCATGGCGCTGACCAGGAAGGCGGTGCTGATGCCGAACCCGAACAGCCCGGTCACGGCGGCGAACGCCGCGAAAATCCGCAGCGCCGGCCCCAGCACCACATCGCCGTAACCCAGCGTGGTATAGGTCGCGAGCGAGAAGTAGACCGAGGTGTTCCAGTCCCCGATCGCGCCAACCAGAACAAAGGCCGAGGACCAGATCCACACCTGCGCGGTATGGCCGCCGAGAATGATGAAAATCGCGGCCACCAGCATCAGGCCGATCTGCCACCGGCGGTAGGGTTTGGAGAACCGGGCCGACAGCTTGTTCAGCACCGACGCGCACCAGACCAGAACCATAATTTCCAGGATCAGGCAAAAGCTCAGGTAGATTGAGCCCCACAGCAGCTGGTTCCACAGTGTCATTCCGGCCCTCGTGTTCGTCGGCGTGTTTGTCGGCAGCCTGGCCTCACCTGGCCGTGCAATTGGCTTTCGTTCTTAAACACTTCCATCAAGGATCGCCAGCCGCGGGAGCCCGTCCTTGTCTTTGTGCCGCACTGGACTTCCCCCGGCCAGCGGTATTGAGTGCAGTTGCAGGAAAGGACGGCCAAACGCCGGAGGTGCCGCAGGATGGTTCTGAAAATCCGCAACGTGACCAAGTCTTATCCCGGCCAGACCGCAGACGATGCGGTTCTGCGCGGCGTCTCGCTGGACCTGGCAGCGGGCACCAGCCTGGCGCTGACCGGGGACAGCGGGTCCGGCAAAAGCACCCTTTTGCACCTGGCGGGGGCGCTGGACCATTTCGACAGCGGTGAAATTGAAATCGGGACCACCAAGCTTTCCCGGCTGGGCGACGGCCAGCGCGCGGCGCTGCGCAGGCAAGAGGTTTCCCTGGTTTTCCAGCAGTTTAATTTGATCCCCTCCCTGACGGTCCGGCAAAACATCGCGCTGCACGCGCGGCTTGGCGGCCGCTGGGACGCGGTGTGGGGGCAGCAGCTGGCGGACAGACTTGGCCTGTCCGGGCTGCTTGACCGCTACCCGGAGCAGCTGTCGGGCGGTCAGCAGCAGAGGGTTGCGATCGGCCGCGCACTTGCCCTGCGCCCCAAACTGCTGCTGGCAGATGAGCCGACCGGCAACTTGGATGAAACAGCCAGCGCAGCGGTGATGGAGCTGATGCTGGAGCTGGTGCGGGAAAGCGGTGCCGCGCTGTTTCTGGTCACCCATTCCTCCGCGATTGCACAGATGCTGGACCGCCAACTGCACTTGAAGCACGGCAAGGCCGCATGACCCGCGCCGCGGCGGCAGCCATCCTGTCCCATTGGCGGCGCCACCCGTTGCAGCTGGCAACACTGATTGTCGGGCTGGCGCTCGCCACCGGCCTGTGGTCGGCGGTGCAGGCGATCAACGGCGAGGCGCGCGCCAGCTATGCCCGCGCCGCAGAGCAGCTGGGCACCTCCGGGGCGGACCGGCTGGTGCCTGCCAGCGGCAGCATCGCGCTGTCCCGCTATGCCGCCCTGCGGCGGGCAGGCTGGACGCTGGCACCGGTGCTGGAAGGCACTGTCAGGTTTGGCCGGCAAAGCTTTGATATCATGGGAATTGACTTGCTTGGTCATCCGCTGGTGGCCGATCTGGCAAACGCCGCGGAACAAGACGGCGCGTCACCGCTGGACGCGCTGCTGCCGCCGGGCCGTTTTTTCGCGCATCCGGACACCGCAGCGGAGCTTGCTGCTGTCCAGCAGCAGCACCCGGTCACCCGCACCAGCGCCTTGCCCCGCGGGGTGCTGGTCGCCGACCTGAGCCTGGCCAGCCGCCTGCTGAGGCAGCCCGGCACGCTAAGCTATCTGCTTATCCTGCCCGGCCAGACCCCGGACCTCGCACCGCTGGCAGAGCTTGCCCCGGAGCTGACCCGCGTTGCCGCCAAAAGCGCGGCAGCGGATACGGCGCGGCTGACGGACAGTTTCCACCTTAACCTGACAGCTTTTGGCCTGCTGTCCTTTGCCGTCGGGCTTTTCATCGTACAGGGCGCCATCACGCTCAGCCTGGAGCAGCGCCGGGGCCTGATCCGCACCCTGCGCGGTCTGGGCGTGCCGATGCAGCTTCTGGCCGGCCTGTTTGCCGCGGAACTGGCGGCGGTTGCGGTGATCGCCGGCGCAGCGGGACTGGCAGGCGGCTATCTGGTTGCGGCGGCGCTTTTGCCGGATGTCAGCGCCACGCTCGCCGGGCTGTACGGGGCACCGGTCGATGGCAGCCTGTCGCTGCGTCCGGGCTGGGTTCTGTCCGGTCTGGCAATGGCGCTTGGCGGCACCTTCCTGGCCGGGGCAAAAGCGCTTTTTGCACTGTGGCGGATGCCACTGCTGGCGGCCCCTGCGACGCGCGCCCGCGGGCAGCAGGCTGGCCGGTCGCATCTTCTGTCTGCCGCCGGCGGCATCGCCTGCATCCTGGCTGGAACCGCTGTTATTTCGATTTTCCAAGGACTTGTTGCCGGGTTTGTCTTCCTTGGCGGCCTGATGCTGGGGGCGGCTTTGCTGCTGCCGTTGCTGATTTCCACGGGCCTGCGGCTGGGGGCGCGGCTGGCCCGGCGTCCCTATGCGGAATGGCTGTGGGCCGACACCCGCGCGCAACTGCCGGGCATGTCGCTTGCCCTGATGGCGCTGCTGCTGGCGCTCGCGACAAATATCGGCGTCGGAACAATGGTTTCCAGCTTCAGGCTCACCTTCGTGGGCTGGCTGGATCAGCGCCTGGCATCGGAGGTTTATGTCACCGCCCGCTCCGACGCCCAAGGTGCAGAGCTTGCCCAATGGCTGGGCAGCAAGGGGGTTACGGTGCTGCCCATCCGCAGCAGTGATGTGCGGTTTAAGGGTGCGCCGCTGCGGATTTATGGCGTGGCGGATGATGCGACCTACCGCCAGCACTGGCCGCTGCTGGACGCCCTGCCGCAGGTCTGGGACCGGGTGGCTGCCGGAGAAGCGGTGCTGATCAACGAACAGCTTTCCCGCCGCTATGATCTGTCGCCCGGCGGCAGCGTCCAGCTGGAGCCGGGCTGGGTTCTGGCCATTGGCGGGATCTATTCCGACTACGGCAACCCCAACGGCCAGGCGATTGTTGCGCTTGACCAGCTGCTGGCCCGCGCGCCCGATGTGCCCAACCGGCAATTTGGCCTGCGGTTGCCGCCGCAGGACGTTCCGGATCTCATCAAATCAATCCGGCAGAGGTTTGAAATCCCAAGGGAAAACATCATTGACCAGGCCAGTCTCAAGGCGCGTTCGCTGGCGGTTTTCGACCGGACGTTTGTCATAACCGCGGCGCTGAATCTGCTGACGCTCGGGGTGGCGGCCTTTGCCATGCTGACCAGCCTGCTGACCTTGTGGAGCCAGCGCCTGCCGCAGCTGGCACCGGTCTGGGCGATGGGACTTAGCCGCCGGCAGCTGGCCGTAACCGAGGTGCTGCGCAGCCTTATGCTGGCCGCCATCACCGCTGTGCTGGCGCTGCCGCTGGGGCTGGTTCTGGCCTGGGCGCTGCTGGCAGTGATCAATGTCGAAGCTTTTGGCTGGAAGCTTCCGATGCATGTGTTTCCGGGCGACTGGCTGCGGCTGTTCCTGCTGGCGCTGCTGGCCGCCGTGGTGGCCGCCGCCCTGCCCGCGCGCCGGCTCAGCCGCCTGGATCCGGCCGAATTGCTCAAGGTGTTTGCCAATGAACGTTAGACCTGTCCTCGCTTTGGTTTTCACCGCATGGGCCTCGTCCACTCTGGCGCAGGGGTTCGCGGGTCTGGGCAGCGACGCGGAAGGCTTTGCCATGCCGCAGCGCGGCCAGCGGTTGTCCTTCCCGCAGGATCACGGCCCGCACCCGGATTTCCGCATTGAATGGTGGTACTTGACCGCCAACCTTGAAGGGGCGGACGGGCGGGACTATGGCATCCAATGGACGCTGTTCCGCTCGGCCCTTGCCCCGGGCGAAGGAGACGGCTGGCAAAGCCCGCAGGTCTGGATGGCCCATGCGGCGGTGACCGCATCCGATCAGCATCTGTTTGCCGAAAGCATCGCCCGCGGCGGCATCGGCCAGGCGGGCGTGACATCGCAGCCCTTTATGGCCTGGATCGACAACTGGCAGATGGCATCGGCCCAAGATAACCTGGAAAATCTGACGCTTACCGCTGCGGGTGAAAGTTTTTCCTATGATCTGCTGCTCAGCGCGGACGGACCATTAGTGCTGCATGGAGAGAATGGGTATTCCGTCAAATCCGCCGGCGGCCAGGCCAGCTATTACTACTCCCAGCCGCATTACCAAGTCAGCGGCACAGTCACGCTGCCCGGCGGCGCGGTTGAGGTCACGGGGCACGGCTGGCTTGACCGGGAATGGTCCAGCCAGCCTCTGGCTGAGGATCAAAGCGGCTGGGACTGGTTCTCGCTCAGCTTTGAAAGCGACGCCAAGCTGATGGGGTTTGTCCTGCGGGCGGAAAGCGGAGATTTCACCTCTGGCACCTGGATTTCCGCCGACGGCACGGCGGAGCCGCTGGAGCCTGGGGCTTTTCAGGCCGATCCCTTGGATTACACCATGGTGGAGGGCCGCAGCATCCCGACACGCTGGCGCGCCGCCCTGCCCGGCAAAGGCGTTTCAGTCGAGGTTGAGGCGCTGAACCCGCAAAGCTGGATGGGCACCTCGTTTCCGTATTGGGAGGGGCCTGTCACTGTCACCGGCAGCCACAGCGGCACGGGCTATCTTGAGATGACCGGCTACGAATAAGGGCGCCCGAAGGCGCCCCTAAAGGTTTCAGCGGATCACAAAAACCGAACAATCCGAGTGGCGGATCACCCGGGCCGCATTCGGCCCGAGCAGGTAGTCTTTCAAGTCCGGTTTATGCGCGCCGATCACGATCAGACCGCTGCCGGCCGTTTCGGCCACTTTGAGGATCTCCTGATAGGCGGTGCCGGTGGCGACCAGGTGGCGCACCTTGGCGTTGCGCTCTTCGCCCAGCACTTTGCTGCACAGGTCCTGGAGCCGCTTGGTCGCGTCCTCCACTGCCTTTTCGTGGTGGTGTTCCTCGAAAAAGCCGGACACCCAGGTCTCGCCGAAGTTGGGCAGGACGTTGACGACGTCCAGCTGGGCGCCGTCAAGCTCCGCCAGCCGGGCGGCCTCGGTCAGGACTTTTTCGTCCAAGGCTCGGTCGCTCAGTTCCAGGGCGCAAAGAACGGGTCTGCTCATGCCGGTACTCCTTCCTGTTCACGCGCGCGTCCGCGCTGCAGAAACGCCACCAGCGCCACCAGCAGCAGCGCCGGGATGAAGATCAGCTCCTTGGGCAGCTGGCTGGCCGGGGCCTGGATGGAAGTGATCTGCACCGGCGCGTCGGCGTAGAAATCAAAGCTCTCCAGATTGGGCGCCGCCGGTGTGCCGAACATCGGCTCTTCCAGCTTCACCACGCCGTCTTCCTCCAGCAGCAGCAGGCCATAGGCATCCACTGCCGACTGGCCGCCGGAGCCGTCAGCCGTCAGGATCATTGTGGTGCTCTTGGTTCCGGACGTGTCGAAATCCGGGCCTTCCACCGTGATCCGCAGCTCCGCCCCCGGCTCAGCCTCGTCCAGCGCCTGCACCAGCTGCGCCGGCGGCACTTGGGCAAAGGGCGGCATGATGCGGTCCATGAAGAAGTCCGGCCGGAACAGCGCGAAGGCGGCAAAGATCAGCAGGATGCCTTCATAGAAGCGGTTGCGGCTGAGGAAATAGCCCATGGTGCCCGCAGTAAAGACCAGGATCGCGATGGTGGCCGATATGGCGACCAGGATTCCCTGTATCCAGTTCACATCAATCAGCAGGAGATCGGTGTTGAAGATGAACACAAACGGCAGCGCCACGGTCCGCAAGCTGTAGAAGAAGGCGGTGAATCCGGTGCGGATCGCATCGCCCCCCGAGACAGCAGCCGCAGCAAAGCTGGCAAGACCCACCGGCGGTGTCACATCGGCCATGATGCCAAAGTAGAACACAAACAGGTGCACGGCGATCAGCGGCACGATCAGGCCGGACTGGGCGCCCAGCTCGACCACGACACCGGCCATCAGCGAACTGACGACGATGTAGTTCGCCGTGGTCGGCAGGCCCATGCCCAAAACCAGCGACAGAATGCCCACCATCACCAGCATCAGGATCAGGTTGCCGCCCGAGATGAACTCGACCAGCTCAGACATCACCTGCCCGACACCTGTCAGGGTCACGGTGCCCACGATCACCCCCGCGGTGGCCGTGGCCAGCGCGATGCCGATCATGTTGCGGGCACCGTCGATCAGCCCGTGCCACAGGTCGCTGACGCCCTGCATGAAGGCATTGGCCATGTCGCTCTGTCCGCGGAAAATCGCCTTGAGCGGTTTCTGGGTCAGCAGGATCACAAACAGCAGCGCCGTGGCCCAGAAGGCGGACAGGCCGGGCGACTTTTGTTCGATCATCAGGAAGTAGACCAGTACGATGATCGGCAGCAGGTAATGCAGACCCGCCTTGTAGATCTCGCCCACCACCGGCAGCTCGACCTCTTCGGCGTTGGGGTCGTCCGGCACCAGATCCTCCACGCCGGAGGCCAGCCACAGCAGGGCGACATAGGCGGCCACCACCAGAGCTGACAGCGTCAGACCGGAGGCGCCCGGCATCGCGGCGACAATCCATTTCACCGGATACTGCACGCCGTAGCAAAGCGCTGCGAAGCCGGCGAAGAACAGTGCCATGCCGCCAATTGTGCGGCCCATGGACACCACGCGGTTGCCCAGCGTCGGCATGTTCCGTTTCACCGCTTCCAGGTGCACGATGTAGACCAGCGCGATGTAGGAAATCGCAGCCGGCAGGAAGGCATGGGTGATCACCTCGACATAAGAGATGCCCACGTATTCCACCATCAGGAAGGCCGCAGCCCCCATCACCGGCGGCATGATCTGCCCGTTCACGGAGGACGCAACCTCAACCGAACCCGCCTGTTCTGACGTGAAGCCCACCCGCTTCATCAGCGGAATTGTGAAGGTGCCGGTGGTGACAACGTTGGCAATCGAGGAGCCAGAGATCAGACCGGTTGCGGCAGAGCCCACAACGGCCGCCTTGGCCGGGCCGCCGCGCAGGTGGCCAAGCGCGCCAAACGCCATCTTGATGAAGTAGTTGCCGGCGCCCGCCTTATCCAGCAGCGCACCGAACAGCACAAACAGGAATACGAACTTGGTCGACACCCCCAGGGCGATGCCGAACACGCCCTCAGACGTGATCCACATATGGCTCATCGCCTTTTTCAGGCTTGCGCCTTTCCAGCGGATCACCTCGGGCACGTAGTCCGATGAGCCGAAGAAAACATAAAGCAGGAAGATCGTCGCGATGATCGCCATTGCCGGACCCAGCGCGCGGCGGGCGGCCTCGAACAGCAACAGCAGGCCTGCCAGCGCGAACCATTTGTCCACGTCATCTGCAAGGCCGCCGGAATCGACGATTTTCTGATAGAAAATATAGCCATAGAGCGCGATGCCGGTGCCCGCGATGGCAAAGATCCAGTCCTGGACCGGGACATAGCCGCGGGGGCTGGATTTCAAGGCAGGATAGGCGGCAAAAGCCAGGAAAATGGCAAACGCCAGATGGATTTGCCGCGAATTGTTGATCACGCTGCCGGGCAGCAGCAGGTTGGCCAGCGGCGAGGCCAGCACGACTTGGAAAACCGACCAGATGACTGCGACGATGGCCAGGAACACCCCTACACTCCCCACCGGGTTGCGGGCGCCGGCGTCGGAGGACGCGACCAGTTCCTGAAGCTCTTCTTCGCTGAGCGGTCGATTTCCCTGAGCATCGGATGTCATGGATAATCTCCCCTTGGGCCGGCGTGGAGCGGCACGGCCTCAAATTTACTCCCCCGGCTCGGGGGCAGAAACGGGGCGCTGATGCGCCCCGCCCCATTGTTCCGGCGGATTACTCGATCCAGCCTTTTTCTTTGTAGTACTTTTCTGCGCCAGGATGCAGCGGTGCCGACAGGCCGTCCGCGATCATTTCTTCCGGTTTCAAATTGGTGAACGCCGGGTGCAGCTTCTGGAAGGCTTCGAAGTTTTCGAACACCGAGCTGACGACTGCATAAACCGCATCCTCGGAAACGTCTGCCGAAGTCACGAAGGTCGCGCCGACACCAAAGGTGTTCACGTCCTCGTCGGTGCCGCGGTACATGCCGCCCGGAATGGTGGCGGTGCGGTAGAAGGAGTTGTCGCCAACCAGTTTCTCAACCGCTTCGCCGTCCACGGTGACCAGAACCGAGTCACAGGCAGTGGTGGCTTCCTGGATCGAGCCGGACGGGTGGCCGACAGTGTAGATCATTGCGTCGATCTGGTTGTCGCACAGCGCCGCGGACTGTTCCGCTGCCTTCAGCTCAGTCGCCAGGGCGAAATCTTCCATTCCCCAGCCCTTGGCTTCCATCAGCACTTCCATGGTGCCGCGCTGGCCGGAGCCCGGGTTGCCGATGTTGACGCGCTTGCCCTTGAGGTCGTCAAAGGTGGAGATGCCGGCATCGGCGCGCGCCACTACGGTGAAGGGTTCCGGATGCACCGAGAACACGGCGCGCAGGCCTTCGAACGGACCCGCTTCCTCGAACTTGGAGGAACCGTTGTAGGCGTGGTACTGCCAGTCCGACTGGGCGACGCCGAACTGCAGTTCGCCTTCGCGGATGGTGTTGATGTTGTAGACCGAGCCGCCGGTGGATTCGACGGCGCACTTGAAGCCGTGCTCCTTGCGGCCCTTGTTCACCAGACGGCAAATGGCGCCCCCGGTCGGGTAATACACGCCGGTAACGCCGCCGGTGCCGATGGTGATGAATTCCTGCGCAGATGCTGCCGGAGCCATAAAGGCTGCGGTCACCAAAGCACCGATCGCCAGCTTGGTGTGTTTCATGATCAAGTCTCTCCCACTTGTCTTATGATTTGCAGCCCGGCCCGGAAATTTGCGAAAGCGGTGTTATGCTCCACGCACGGCCAGAGAATTTGGCCCCCAAGCAAGGCGTGTGCGGATATTTTTTGCACGCCCGCAAGGGTTCCACCGGGGGCCTCCCAAGTCAAGAGTGCTATCTATTGACGCACCCCCTAAAGCCGATTTTTTTTCTGTAATGACAACAGTTAGATAAATTTCCCCGTCACGGTGCGGTGGTTTCCGGTTGCCTGCATACAAAGAATTTAATTGCAAGGGGAAATCTTCGGCCCGGCGATTCTTGCACTGCGGAAAAAGCGCTTGGGCGGTCATTGGCCGGAGCGCTGGCAGCAACCGCTTTTTGCGCTGAATTGCGGCAGGCCGGGGATTGCCATGGTGACAAATCCGGCAGATGGCGCTAATCCGCGTCACACAAAAATTGATCCGCTGTTCAAGAATCGTAGCTGCGGGCACCAAGTCAGGGAGCTTGCGGCAATGCTGCTGAGCCAAGTTATTCACGATAACCCGTCGCTGACGGATTTCTGGGCTTTGGAGCGCTGCGTCTCCGCCGAGGCCCGCAAGATACCGCAGGAGGCCAGTGCGCCGCTGACCTGCGATGTGGAGCCGGAATTCCGCTGCACGCCGCGAAAATGGGACCTGATCCTGTCGGCGGCCCATGACCGCGGGCTGCGGGCCCGCCAGCGCTGATTTCTCTGCAATCAAGTATTTGAAGGCGCGGTCGGCCCCGCCCGCAGGCGCGCGGGGCCGCGTTGGTGTTATTCCGCCGGGCTGGCTGCCGGGGTGCCCTTGATGCGTTCGCGTACGCCCTGCATCATCGCATAAAGCACCGGCACCACGATCACCCCGACCACCGTCGCTGCCAGCATGCCGCCAAAGACCGCGATGCCGATTGCGCGCTGGCTGGCAGCACCTGCGCCGGAGGCCGCCATCAGCGGCACCACCCCCAGCAGGAAGGACAGCGCCGTCATCATCACGGCGCGGAACCGCTGCTTGGCCGCCTCTTGCGCGGCGTCGCGGATGCTCAGCCCCGCGGCGCGCCGCTCCATTGCGAATTCGACAATGAGAATGGCATTTTTCGACGCCAGGCCGATCAGCATGATCATCCCGATCTGGGTGTAGAGGTTGATGTCGTTGCCCGCGATGGCCACTGCGGCCACGGCCCCGAACAAGGCGACGATCACGGACAGCAGGATCGCCACCGGCATGCTCCAGCTTTCGTACTGCGCCACCAGGAACAGGTAGCCGAACAGCACCGCCATCGCCAGGATCACCGTCACCAGCCCGGCGGAGTCGAGCTGCTGCTGCGCGGTGCCGGTCCATTCAAAGGCATAGCCCGGCGGCAGCGCCGTCGCGGCCTCCTCCTGCATCACCCGGATGGCATCGCCGGTTGACAGCCCGGGCGCGGGCACTGCCGTCACGGTGGCCGAGCGGAAGATGTTGTGCCGCTTGAGCAGCACCGGCCCCAAGACGTTCTCCACATCTATCAGGGTCGACAGCGGCACCATCTCGCCGGACTGCGCCCGCACATACAGGCCGCCAATATCCTCGATCTTGTCGCGATAGGAGCCCTCGGCCTGCAGCATTACCTTGTAGACGCGCCCGAACAGGTTGAAATCGTTTACATAGTAAGACCCCAGGTACGTCTGCATGGTCTGGAAGACCTCGGCAATCGGCACGTTCAGCGTCTTGGCTTTCTCGCGGTCCAGATCGACAAAAACCTGCGGCACGTTGGCCCGGAAGGTGGTGTAGGACTGGGCGATCTCAGGCCGCTGATTGGCGGAATAGACCAGCGACCCGACGGATTGCGCAAGATCCTGCGGCGTGCCGCCTGCGGTCTGCTGGACCGCCATCTCCACACCGGCCGACATGCCCAGGCCGGAGATCGGCGGCGGGTTGAAGGCTACGATACTGGCTGCCGCCTCGGCGTTGGCGATGCCGTAGATCTGGCCGAGGATGGCGTTTGGCTGCAGCGGTTCGCTTTGCCGCTCGTTCCACGGCGCCAGGTTGGCGATGATCATCGCGCCGTTGGCGCCGGCCCCGTTCAGCAGGCTGAAGCCATTGACCAGGACAGTGCCCTGGACGCCGGGGATCTGGCGGATCTGTTCGTCAATCCGGCTGGTCACGGTCTCCGTCCGCCCCAAAGCAGCCGCATCGGGGAGCTGCACATCAACAAACAGATACCCGTTGTCCTCGGACGGCAGGAAGCCCTTGGATGTCGCGGTAAACACCGTTCCGGTGCCGAAGGCAAAAGCCGCGATAATCGCCAGCCCGATCACCGGCAGGCGCAGCAGGCGCGTGACAACGCTCAGGTAGCCGCTGCGCACTCCGCCGATCATGTTTTCAAACACCGCCAGCAGCCCTTTGGGCGGGCCAGAGCGGGCTTTCAGCACGATGGCGCAAAGCGCCGGCGACAGCGTCAATGCGTTGATGGAGGAGATCACCACCGCAACCGAAATGGTGACGGCAAACTGGGAGTACAGCTTGCCGGTAATCCCGGGCATGAAGGTGACTGGCACAAACACCGCCAGCAGCACCAGCGTGGTCGCGATGACCGGTCCGGTGATCTGTCCCATCGCCTTGCGGGTGGCTTCCGCCGGGGGCAGCCCCTCCTCGGCGATGATCCGTTCGACGTTCTCCACCACCACGATGGCGTCATCCACCACGATGCCGATCGCCAGCACCAGCGCAAACAGCGAGATAGTGTTGAGCGACATGCCAAGCGCCAGCAGAAACGCAAAAGTCCCGATCAGCGACACCGGGATAGCCACCGCTGGGATAACGGTTGCCCGCAGCGAGCCCAGGAAGATGAACACCACCGAGATCACCAGCACAAAGGTCATCATCAGGGTGGAGATCACATCGTTCAGCGATTGCTCGACAAAATCGGTGGTGTTGAAGGGCACGGAATAGGCGACGTCTGCGGGGAAGTCCTGCGACAGCCTCTCCATCTCTGCCAGCACCGCTTCGGAAACGGCCAGCGCATTGGCGCCAGGAGCCTGGTAGACGGCCAGAATGGTGGCCGGCACGCCGTCGTAAAAGCCCGAAGCGCTGTAGTTGGAGGCACCCAGCTCCACCCGCGCGATGTCGCTCAGCCGCACGGTGCTGCCGCCATCGCCGGTGCGGATCACGATGTCCTCAAACTCGCTGACTTCGGTCAGGCGGCCCTTGGATTTGATGGTGTACTGGAACACCTGGTCGCCGGGCACCGGCGGTGCACCCACCTGCCCCGCCGAGACCTCGATATTCTGCTCCCGCACCGCGTTGATCACGTCGCCGGGTGAAATGCCAAGGCCGGCCATCTTGTTGGGGTCCAGCCAGACGCGCATGGCGTATTCAAAGTTTGTCAGGATGTCCGCCTTGCCGACGCCGGCCACCCGCGCCAGCGCATCTTTGATGTTGATGGCGGCATAGTTCGACAGAAACACGCTGTCATACGTCCGGTCGGGTGAGGTGAGCGCGGTCACCAGCAGCATGTTGGAGGAGCTTTTCTGCGTCACCACGCCATTGGCGGTGACCTCGGCAGGCAGCGCTGCCACCGCCTGCGCCACCCGGTTCTGCACGTTGACAGAGGCAATGTCCGGATCCGTGCCGACCTCGAAGGTCACCGACAGCGAATAGCTGCCGTTGTCGGCGGAGTTGGAGGACATATAAAGCATCCCGTCCACCCCGTTCACCTGCGCCTCAATCGGCGCGGCGACGCTTTTTTCAACGGTTTCCGCGTTGGCGCCCGGGTAGCTGGCGGTGACGTTCACCACTGGCGGGGTGATTTCCGGGAACTGGGCGACAGGAAGAACGAAATAACCGATCACCCCCATGACCGTCAGCACAAGGGAAATGACAATTGCGAATTTGGGGCGTGAGATAAAGAGAGAGGAAAACATCGGTTACTCTCCAGCCTGCGCCGCCGGGACGGGTTCCACCTCGACGCCGGGGCGGATCTTTTGCAGGCCCTGAACCACCACGGTTTCGCCCTGCGTCAGCCCGTCCAGCACAACAATGCCGGTGCCCTGCACATCCCCGGTCGCGATATAGCGCTGCTGCACCTGGTTCTGGCCATCGACAACCAGCACAAACGGGCCTTGCTGGTCGCGCTGGATTGCGGCCTGGCTGATGATGATCCGGTCTACCGCCTCTTGCGACTGCAAGCCAACGGTCAGGAAAGCGCCGTCCAGGATCAGCCGGTGATCATTTTCGAATTTCGCCCGCACGGTGACGGCGCCGGTGTCGGGGTCGACCCGGTTGCCGGCAAAGGCGATCCGGCCTTTTTCCTCTAGCTCTTCGCCATTGGGAAGCACAACGAACACTTCCGGGGCGGTTTCGGTATCCGCCCGGTCGCGGCCGTTGGCTTCAAGCTCCTGCAGGATCTCGACAAATTGCTTCTCGTTCAGCGAGAAGGAGACATAAACCGGCGCTTCCCGCACGATGTTGACCAGGGGCGAGCCGCCGGGGCTCACGACATCGCCGATGCTGACTTGGACCCGGCCGAGGCGGCCTGAGAACGGCGCGCTGACTTCCGTGTAGCTCAGGTCCAGTTCCGCCTGCCGGATCGCTGCCTTGGCGGCCCGCACCTGGGCCTCGGCCACCAGCTCATTGGCGCGCGCGGTGTCACGGTCCGCCTCCGGCACAGAGCCGCGTTCGAACAGTTCCTGTTTGCGGGCCAGATCCAGCGATGCCAGTTCCAGGTTGGCCTCCGCCTGCGCCAGTTCCGCGCTGCGGCTTTCCAGCACCGCCTCATAGGCGCTGCGCTCGATGCGGAACAGCACATCGCCCCGCTCCACCTCGGCGCCGTCTTCCACCAGCACCTCTTCCAGATAGCCGCTGACACGGGCCATGATGTCGGCCTTGTCAATCGCCTCGCCCCGGCCGATGAATGTCGCGGTGTCCTTGATCTGCTTGACGACAGCCTGCGCAACGGACACCTTCGGCGCCGCGCCTTGCTGGGCGGGTGCAGGCCCTGCAAACATCAGCCCTGCCGCTGCAACCATCGCAAGACTGGTTCCACCAGACAGGCCTGCAGTCCAAAATCGTGCCATGCTGTGCCCTTTCGAGTATTGGAAATGTTTAGGAATGATTGCAGCAACGGCTGTGACAGCCGCTTCTGCGGTAACGAAATTTCCTCCATTCAATAATTTGCTAACCTTAACCGCAAGAGCCGTTGTGCGTCTTATGCGTTTCTCTTGCTGCCGGGGCCGGGCAACTGCCCCGTTATTCCCCCAGCGCGCGGTTTAATCACCGCAAGGCGGGAACCGCAGGCAGCGGCCAGGGGTTATCACCACGGGAGCCCTGCGGACAGGCCGCCGGGCGGGCATGCATCGATAGCTGCCGCCGCGCCGCTATCTGATCCCGCAGATGCCGGCAGGCCAGGATGCCAGGAGGATACCATGCGTTGGAGAGGTCGCCGCGGAAGCAGTAACATTGAAGACCGGCGGGGCCGGGGTTTCACCGGCAGAACCGCCGGGATCGGCGGCGCGGGGGCAATACTGATTATCGTTGTCGGCGCCTTCCTGGGGGTGGACCTGACGCCGCTGCTGCAAGGCACGGCACCGCAAAGCAGCCAATCTGCGCCGGTCACCGAGGCCGACCAGGCCGCAGCCGAATTCGTCAGCGTCGCCCTGGCCGATACCGAAGACGTCTGGACCACGATTTTCAACCAGCAGCTGGGACGGGCCTATGACCCTGCGGTTCTGGTGCTTTACAAGGGCGTGACGCAATCACCCTGCGGCGGAGCCTCTGGCGCAACCGGCCCGTTCTATTGCCCGCTCGATGAGAAGGTCTATCTCGACACCGCATTTTTCACCACGCTCAGCCAGCGGCTGGGCGCCAGCGGCGATTTCGCAGCCGCCTATGTGGTGGCGCATGAGGTTGCCCATCATGTTCAGAATGAACTTGGCATCCTGGGCCAGACCCAGCGCATCCGCGCCCAGGTCAGCGAGGTCGAGTCCAACGCAATTTCTGTGCGCACCGAACTGCAGGCCGATTGCTTCTCCGGCATCTGGGCCCGCTATGCCCGGGATCAGCTGGGCACGCTGGAGCCCGGCGACATCAGCGAAGCGATGAATGCTGCCAAACAGATCGGTGATGACACGCTGCAGCGCAACGCGGGCCAGGTGCCGCAGCCGCACACCTTCTCGCACGGCACCAGCGCCCAGCGGCAGGCCTGGTTTGCGCGCGGGTATGAGACCGGGGACATCAGCACCTGCGACACCTTCTCGACCAATTCGCTCTGACCCTGCGGCTGCGGGTTCATTGAATTCTGCTGGTGTTGGTGGTTGTCTAACCCCACAGGCGGCGCTAGGCCGGAGCCGGAAACCGGATCGATTCCGGCGCCGCGTCCATCGCCGCCGGACTAGGGAGACAGCCAGATGAAAGTTGACGGTACGCATTACCGGTCCCTTTGGTGGGATCATGACAAGGACGCGCTGCAGATCATTGATCAGCGCTGGCTGCCGCATGATTTCCGCGTCCAGCAGGTCAGCACTCTGCAGGAGTTTGCCGACGCGATTGTCGAAATGCGGGTGCGCGGCGCGCCGCTCATTGGCGCCACCGCCGCATACGGGATGGCGCTGGCGATGCGGCTGGACCCCTCGGATGCCGCGATGGATCAGGCCTGGAGCTTTCTGAACGCAACCCGCCCCACCGCCATCAACCTGCGCTGGGCGCTGGACCGCTGCCGCAACCACCTGCGCCCGCTGGCCGAAGGCGAGCGGGCCGCGGCGGCCCTGGCGCTGGCCCACGAGATCGCGGATGAGGATGTGGAAATCAACCGCAGCATCGGCGCGCATGGCCTGGAGCTGATCAAACAAATCGCTGCCGGCAAGCCGGAGGGCGAGCCGGTCCGTCTGCTGACCCATTGCAACGCCGGCTGGATTGCCACTGTCGACTGGGGCACCGCCACCAGCCCGATGTACCAGGCCCATGACGCCGGCATTCCGATCCACGTCTGGGTCGATGAGACCCGCCCGCGCAATCAGGGCGCACTAACCTCGTGGGAGCTGGGCAGCCACGGGATCAGCCACAGCTATATCACCGACAACGCCGGCGGCCATCTGATGCAGCACGGCCAGGTCGATCTGGTGATCACCGGCACCGACCGCACCACCCGCCGCGGCGACGTCTGCAACAAGATCGGCACCTACCTCAAGGCGTTGGCGGCCAAGGACAACGGCGTGCCCTTCTATGTCGCCCTGCCCTCGCCGACGATTGACTGGACCGTCTCCGACGGCGTTGCAGAAATCCCGATCGAGGAACGCAGCGCGCGCGAGATAACCCACGTCCAGGGCAAGACGGAGAGCGGCAGCATCGGTGTGGTTCAGGTCACGCCCGATGGCACCCCCGGCGGCAACCCGGCCTTTGACGTGACACCCAACCGGCTGGTGACAGGCCTGATCACTGAACGCGGCATCTGCGACGCCAGCGAAGACGGCCTGGCCGGCCTGTTCCCGGATATGGCCGCCGCCAAATCCGCATGACCGGGGCGTCTCAGGTGAAACCTCCCTACCAGGACAGCACCTCTTTGCGGCAGGCGGTGATCGGTGCCTGCCTGGAGATGAATGCCGCTGGCATCAACCAGGGCACATCCGGCAATATATCCGTCCGTGCGGGGGATCACATGCTGATCACCCCCTCCGGCGTGCCGTATGACCAGATGGCGCCAGAGATGCTGGTGAAGATGCCGCTCGACGGAAGCGCCGCTCCGGCGGGCCAGCTGAAACCCTCTACGGAGTGGCCGTTTCACCTGGCGGTCCTGCAGGCCAAACCCGCCGTCAACGCCGTCGTCCATGCACACCCGGTCTATTGCAGCGCGCTGGCGATGAACCGCCAGGCGATCCCCGCCTGCCACTATATGGTGGCGGCCTTTGGCGGCAGCGACGTTCCGGTGGCGGACTACGCCCTGTTCGGCAGCCGCCAGTTGTCGGAAAATATCACCCGCGCTTTGCAGACCCGCAGTGCCTGCCTGATGGCCAACCATGGCGCGGTTACCACGGGAGAAAGCCTTCCCCGTGCCCTCTGGCGGATGGTCGAGCTTGAAACACTGGCAAAGGGTTACGCGGCCAGTCTCACCTTGGGAAAACCGCATATCCTGAGCGAGGATGAGATGGCGGAAGTGATCGCGGCCTTTGCGGATTACGGCCTGAAGGACAGCCGCTGATTTTGGAGGTTTTAAAGTGCAGCCGGGGGAAACCGCCCGCGGCAGGCTGGTCTTGCCGCATCAGCCTGTCAGGCTTAAAATCCTGCGCATCTGTTTGATATGTCGCGGAAATCTGTGGTGCCCAAGGAGAGACTCGAACTCTCACGATGTTGCCATCGGGGGATTTTGAATCCCCTGCGTCTACCATTCCGCCACTTGGGCCACGCCCTGTTCCTAGCCAAGGCTGCCGCCAAGGTCCAGAGGCAAATCGGCCCCTCTGCGCCGAAAACGCACCCCGTTGCAAAATCATCCGCAGCAAAGGTTGACGGAGGCCGGCGCACGTGCCACCTCCCTTGGCAAACGCCGTTGAGGACGCAGGGCGCAGCATGCTGAAACCGCTATATGACCGGACAATGGCCTTGGCCGATCACCCAAAGGCGCTCTGGTGTCTGGCCGCCGTGGCTTTCGTCGAAAGCTCGGTGTTTCCGATTCCCCCGGACGTTCTGATGATCCCGATGATCCTGGCCCGCCCGTCGCGCGCCTGGCTGGTTGCTCTGGTGGCTT
Organism: Leisingera aquaemixtae; assembly: GCF_006740765.1. Classification (GTDB taxonomy): domain Bacteria; phylum Pseudomonadota; class Alphaproteobacteria; order Rhodobacterales; family Rhodobacteraceae; genus Leisingera; species Leisingera aquaemixtae. Next base: position 1,451,569 of record NZ_CP041159.1, on the reverse strand, counting down.
TGGTGGCCTCTGTCACGGGCGGCATGCTTGGCTATGCCATCGGCGCCTTCTTTTACGACAGCATTGGCCAGCCGGTGCTGGAGGCGATGGGCAAGGGCGATTCCATGGCGGAGTTCAACGCCCGCTTTAACGACTTCGGCTTCTGGGCGGTTCTGGGCGCCGGGATCACGCCGTTCCCCTACAAGGTGATCACCATCATGTCGGGTTGGACGGGTATGCCGCTCGGTACTTTCATTGCCACCTCTATCCTTGCGCGCGCATTGCGTTTTTTCGTTGTCGCAGGTCTGCTGTGGCAGTTCGGGGCTCCGGTCCGCAACTTCATTGAACGCCGCCTGGGGCTGGTCTTCTCGGCTTTTATGGTTGTCCTGTTCGGCGGCTTCCTGATGGTGAGGTTCATCTGATCATGCACCGTTTATTGATCGTTATCGCCGCCCTGGGCTCCGCCGCGCTGCTGCTCGGGGCGCTGGGGTTTCAGTACATTGCCGACATGCCCCCTTGCAAACTGTGCTACTGGCAGCGCTACCCGCATGCGGCGGCGGTCGGGATCGGCGTTCTGGCGCTGATCATTCCCGGTGCGGTGCTGCCGTATCTGGGAGCGCTTGCGGCGCTGTCCACTGCCGGGGTTGGGGCGTATCATACCGGTGTTGAGCGCGGCTGGTGGGAAGGCCCCTCCACCTGCACGTCCGGACCGGTCGGCGGACTGTCGCCCGATCAGCTGATGGAGCAGATCATGTCCGCACCGCTGGTGCGTTGTGACGAGGTGCCGTGGGAGCTGTTTTCCCTTTCCATGGCCAGCTGGAACGCAATCGCCTCCCTTGGCCTGGCGCTGGTCTGGATTGCTGCCGCCAACCATGCCCGCAAGCAGGGTTAACCTGCTGGCAAGCTGAGATCCGGCCGCTAACCCTTTGACACTTTTGGCGGTCTTTTGGGATCAGGTGTCCTTCTTGGTGGCCAGCAGGAGATTGGTTTCACTGCTCACCACCCCTTCGAAGGTGCGGATCTTGGCCAGCGCTGCATCCAGCGTTTCCAAGGTTTCAGTGCCGAGTTCCACAATCAGATCCCAGCGGCCATTAGTCGTGTGAATCGCCCGCACTTCCGGCAGCCCCTGCAGCTGCCGGGTGATCCGGCTGGTGCCGCGGCCCTCGATCCCGATCATCATCAGACCGCGCACCGGATCGCGCAGCACATCCTCCTTCAGCACCACCGTGAACCCCAGAATGTCGCCGCGGGCCTGCAGCCGCTCGATCCTGGCCCGCACCGTTGTCCGCGACAGGTTCAATTCCAGCGCCAGATCTGACAGCGACGCCCGCGCATTGTGGCGCAACGCAGAGATCAGACGCTCATCCGTTTTGTCCATATCCCACCTCAATTCGAACAATCAGCAACCATTATGGGCAAAATGCAGACTGGCTTCCAACACATTTCGGAAGCTAATTGGAAGAAAGCTGACTTTTTGAGAGACCATAACCGTGACCTCGCAACATTGCATTCTGATTGGAGCCCCGGTCGACAGCGGCAAGCGCCGTGCCGGCTGCCTGATGGGCCCGGACGCCTACCGGACCGCCGGAATCGCCGCTGCCCTGGAAAGCCTTGGGCACACGGTCGAAGATCTTGGCAACCTGGCGCCGGAGGCCCATGCCGCCGACACCAATGACGGCCTCGTCTATGCCCGCAACGAAACCATCGGCTGGACCTCGCGCCTGGCCCAAGCCGCCGAGGACGCGCTGGAATGCGGCCTGCCGGTGTTCCTGGGCGGCGATCACTCGCTGTCGCTCGGATCCGTGGCCGGCGCCGCAAACTTTGCCGCCAAGGCAGGCCGCCCGCTGTTTGTCCTGTGGCTGGACGCGCATACCGACTTCCACACGCCGGAAACCTCGGACAGCGGCAACCTGCACGGCACCCCGGTCGGATATTTCACTGGGCGCAGGGGTTTCGACGGCTTTCCTGAAGTTCTGAACCCGGTGCCGGAGGAAAATGTCTGCATGATCGGCCTGCGGTCTGTGGACACCCAGGAACGGCTTGCGCTGGAAGACAGCGCCATCCGCACCCATGACATGCGCCATATTGATGAAAACGGCATCGCCGGACCGCTGAACCGGTTTCTGGATCATGTCGCCGAGGCCAATGGCATGCTGCACGTCTCGCTCGACGTGGATTTTCTGGATCCCTCCGTCGCCCCGGCTGTCGGCACCACCGTTCCCGGCGGCGCCACCGTGCGCGAGGCCCATCTGGTCTGCGAAATTCTGCATGATTCCGGCCTGATGACCTCGCTGGATCTGGTCGAGCTGAACCCGTTCCTGGATGAGCGCGGCCGCACGGCGCATCTGATGGTGGACCTCTGCGCCTCTGCCCTGGGCCGCCGCGTGTTCGACCGCCCGACCCGGAGCTATCAGTGAGCAGCCTGCAAGCCCCCTCCGCGGTGGTGATGATCCGGCCGCATCACTTCTGCTCCAACCCTGAAACCAAAGGCGATAACGCCTTTCAAACTCTGGCAAACACCTCGGCCACGGCGACGGCGGCGCAAGCGCTGGCGGAATTCGACGGCGCCGTCGAAGCCCTGCGCGGCGCGGGCGTTACGGTGCATGTGTTTGACGACACAGGCACCGAAACCCCGGACAGCGTGTTTCCCAACAATTGGTTTTCGACCCATGCCGGCGGCCATGTCGCGGTCTATCCGATGTTTGCGAAAAACCGGCGCAAGGAACGGCGCTGGGATGTGATTGAGCTGCTGAAGCAGGACTACCGGGTGCAGGATGTTATCGACTACTCCGGTCTTGAGCAGGACGGGCTGTCGCTGGAAGGCACCGGCGCCATGGTGCTGGACCACATCGGCCGCATTGCCTATACCGTGAAATCCAACCGAGCAGATCCGGTACTTCTGGAACGCTTCTGCACCCATTTCAACTTTGAACCCATGGTGTTCGAAGCCAAAGATGAAGCGGGCCGCGACGTGTATCACACCAATGTGCTGATGGGGATCGGCACCGAATACGCGCTAATCTGCCTGGATATGATCGTTAACCCTTCGCGCCGCGCTGAGGTCGCCGCGCGGCTGGAGGAAACCGGCCGCCGGGTGATTGACCTCACGCCCGGCCAGATCGCCAGTTTTGCGGGCAACGCCCTGGAGCTTACCGGCCGCAAGCGGCTTCTGGCGCTCTCCGCCACGGCGCTGGCGGCGCTGCGCCCCGATCAGATTTCGGTCATCGAGCAGAGCGCAGAGCTGCTGCCGCTGACCATTCCCACCATCGAAACCGCAGGCGGGTCGGTGCGCTGCATGCTGGCAGGCATCCACCTCAGCCCCCGTGAAAGGAAAACCGCATGACACAGCCTTCGGACAAGGCACTGGTGCCTTTTGTCAGCGTCGACAACATGATGCGCCTCATTCATCACGTCGGAATCGAGCAGATGATGCGCGATCTGGCAGAGTATGTGGAAGAAGACTTCAAGCGCTGGGAGCTGTTTGACAAGACCCCGCGCGTCGCCAGCCATTCCGACGTCGGGGTGATCGAACTGATGCCGACCTCCGATGGCGAGGCTTATGGCTTCAAATACGTGAACGGCCACCCCAAGAACACCTCTGAAGGGCTGCAAACCGTCACGGCCTTTGGGCTGCTGGCGGATGTTTACACCGGCTATCCGGTGCTGCTGACGGAGATGACCATTCTGACCGCGCTGCGCACCGCCGCCACCTCAGCAATGGCCGCCAAGTATCTGGCGCCCAAAGGATCAGCCACGATGGCCATGATCGGCAACGGGGCCCAGTCCGAATTCCAGACGCTGGCGATGAAGGCGATCATCGGCCTGAAGTCCGTGCGCCTCTATGACAAGGACCCGGCGGCAACCGAAAAATGCGCCCGCAATCTGCAGGGAATGGGCCTAGAGGTTGTCTCCTGCAAGACGCCGGAAGAAGCGATCGAAGGCGCGCAGATCCTCACCACCTGCACCGCGGACAAGCAGTATGCGACCATCCTGACCGACAATATGGTCGGCAGCGGCGTCCACATCAATGCGATCGGCGGCGACTGCCCCGGCAAGACCGAACTGGCGCCCGGCATCCTCAGCCGCTCCGACGTCTTTGTCGAATACCCGCCGCAAACCCGGATCGAGGGCGAAATCCAGCAGATGCCGGAAGACTTCGCCGTGACCGAATTGTGGGAAGTGATCGCAGGCAAGAAACCGGGCCGCACCGGCGACCGCCAGATCACGCTGTTCGACAGCGTCGGCTTTGCCATCGAGGATTTCTCGGCGCTGCGGTATATCCGCGACCGCATCAAGGGCACCGATTATTTCATCGATCTCGACATGCTTGCTGACCCGGACGATCCGCGCGATCTGTTCGGAATGCTTCAGCGCGCCAAACCCTGACAGGCCGCACCCTCACACCCTGCAAAGGCGGCCCGCTGAACTGAGGCCGCCGGCACTTCCGGCCTCCTTGCCTGTTTGCCGCAGCCAGCGGCATCTGCCGGCACTGCTCATGGGGATCTGAACAGCTGCCTCACCTAAAGCAGACACTCAGGCAACGAGGCCGGACCCCTTGTCCCGGAACGTTGAGCTGTTTCGCTTAAGCATCCAGCTCGGTATCCCAGTACAGGAAGTCCATCCAGCTTTCATGCAGGTGGTTTGGCGGGAACTTGCGCCCGGTGTTGCGCAGCTCCTCCGCCCCTGGCCGCCGCGGCGGCTTGCGCAGCGACATGCCGGCCCGGTGCAGCGACTTGGACCCTTTCCTAAGATTGCAGGGGCTGCACGCCGCGACCACATTTTCCCAGCTGGTCACCCCTCCGGACGCGCGCGGCACCACGTGGTCAAAGGTGAGATCGCCCTTGCTGCCGCAGTACTGGCAGCGGAATTCGTCCCGCAAAAACAAATTAAAGCGCGTGAAGGCCACGCGCTTTTGAGGTTTTACATAGTCTTTCAGAACCACGACGGACGGTATTCGGATCTCGGTACTCGGACTGTGCACCACCTCGTCATATTCGGCCACGATGGCGACCCGGTCCAGCCAGGCGGCCTTGACCGCGTCCTGCCAGGTCCACAAAGACAAAGGGTAATAAGAGAGCGGCCGGTAATCCGCGTTCAGCACCAGCGCCGGGTGCTGCTTCAGCGCGCCCGGAGATCTGACAAACTCTGCTCTGAAATCGCCATCCATTGTTGAACGTCTTCCTCGCCCTGATCTTCCGTGTTGCGGAACCAGAGCGGGGAACCCGCCCCAGCCTGACTTTGACTATATATCGTGGTTAGCGCCTGACAAGCCCTGATGACCCACAATATGTCGGGAGCAATCTGCGCTGATTCCGTGACAGCACCGTGACACTTATCCACAGGGGTCCGGCCCTGGCCCACTTGCCCTGCGGCCGCCGCCCGCCTATTGCCGTGCCATGACCCGTCTGATCCGTTTCAACAAACCCTATGATGTTCTGCCCCAGTTCACCGACAGCGGCAGCCAAGACAGCCCGCGGGCGACGCTGAGCAAGTATATCGACTGCCCGGGTGTCTATGCGGCCGGCCGCCTGGACCGCGACAGCGAGGGGCTCATGCTGCTGACTGATAACGGCCGTTTGCAGGCCTGGATCACCGACCCCAAACACAAGATGGACAAGACCTATTGGGTGCAGGTGGAGGGTATCCCGGACCCCGACGCCCTGAAAAACCTGGCGGAAGGTGTTGAACTGAAAGACGGAATAACCAGGCCCGCCAAGGTTCGGCTGATCCCGGAGCCGCCGGGCCTGTGGGCGCGCACCCCGCCGGTGCGGGTGCGCAAGACGGTTCCCGACAGCTGGATCGCGCTGACCCTCCGCGAGGGCCGCAACCGGCAGGTGCGCCGGATGACAGCTGCGGTTGGGCATCCGACGCTGCGCCTGATCCGCTACAGCATCGGTGCCTGGACCCTGGACGGGCTGGCGCAGGGCGCTTGGGAGGACGTGGAGGCGCCGCGTGTTCCCGGCCCGCCGAAGCCTTCGCAAAAGCCGCCCCGCAGACCCAAGCCATCCGCGGCGAGGCCGCCAAAAGGTGACAGGCCCCGCCGCCGCTGATAGCCTTTCAGCCATGCTGCCGCACGCCCCCGCCCCCGACGCCATTCTCGAAGCCTCGCTCTATGTCGGCGACCTCGACACAGCCGAAGCGTTCTATGGCGAAATCCTGGGGCTGGAGCGTATCCAGCGGGTTGCCAACCGGCATGTCTTTTACCGCTGCGGCACGTCAGTTCTGCTGCTGTTCAACGCTGAAGAAACGGTAAAACCACCGGGAAACCCGCGTCTGCCGGTACCGCCGCATGGTGCCCGCGGTCCGGGGCATGTGTGCTTTGCCCAGCCAAGAGAAAGGCTGCTTCTCATGCGCGCGCGGCTCCTGGCGGCAGGCATCGCGATTGAGGCGGAGTTCGACTGGCCAAGCGGCGCCCGGTCCATCTATTTCCGCGATCCGGCCGGCAATTCACTGGAAATCGCCGAACCGAACCTGTGGGCAACCTGACCTCCCGAAGCGCCGGAAGGTCAGACTTGTCAATGGGTTAAAGCCCGAGCTTGTCGCGCATGAACGCCAGTGCCACGCTCAGCCCGTCCGGCGCGATGCCATGGGCGGTGCCTTTCTGGATATGGGCAAAGACGTCCTGGAAGCCCGCCTCCTGCAGCGCTTCTGCGGCCTCGGGCAGCGACTGCACGGGCACCACGTCATCCTGATCGCCATGCACCAGCAGCACCGGCATCCTCGAGACGGCTTCATCTTTCAGCAGTTCCGGCTCCAGAAGCCGGCCGGAGAATGCGACGATCCCCGCCACTGCGTCTTCCCGGCGGGGTGCCACATGCAGGCTCATCATGGTGCCCTGGCTGAACCCGAACAGCACGACCTGTTCCGGCAGCACATCCTCGTCCACCATCAGCGCATCCAGAAAGGCGTTCAGGTCTTCGATCGCGGACTGCATTCCGCGCATGCTCTCCTCCTCCGAGGAGCCGTCGATCCAGGGAATCGGAAACCACTGGAACCCAAAGGGCGCGCCGGCGCAGGCCTCAGGCGCATCGGGGGCCACAAACAGCGTATCCGGCAGATGCTCCCCCAGAGGATCGGCCAGCCCCAGCAGGTCGGCCCCGTTGGCGCCATACCCATGCAGGAACACAACAATCGAGCGGATTTCGCCGGAAACCGGCTCCTTGCGGCCGGCAGTCAATACACGAGTCATCGGATCCCTTCCCTGTCCTTCGCCAACCGGTAATAGGCCCAGAGAATGCGCGCCGCAACCGACCGCCACGGCGACCAGGCTTCGGCCAGGTGCCGCATCTCCCGTTCCTTGGGGCGGGCGGGCAGATCAAACAGCACCCGGGCTGCCTCCTGCAAGGCCAGATCACCATGGGCAAACACATCCGCCCGGCCCAGCGAAAACATCGCATAAATCTCTGCCGTCCACTGGCCAATCCCGGGGACCTGGACCAGCGTGGCAATCACCTCTGCATCAGGGGCGCTGCGCAAGGCTTTGTAATCAATGCGCGCCTCCGCCAGTGCCCGGGCATACCGGATTTTCTGGCGGCTGAGGCCGGCGGCGCGCAAATCGTCATCCGCGGCCCAAAGAATCTGGCGCGGCCCGGTGAGCTTTGGCTCTTTCATCCGCGTCCAGATCGCATTGGCCGAGGCCACGCTGACCTGCTGGCTGACAATCGCGCTCAGCAGTTCCGCAAAGCCGTCCGGCCTGCGCCTGAGCGGAAGCGCGCCAGTCAGTTCCAGCGCATGGGCAAACCGGCTGTCCTGCGCCGCCAGCCAGTCCGCGCCTTCGGACACGCAGGCATCATACTGGATGATCCGGCCCGCGCCCGGATGGAAGGTTTGTATTTCTGACGCCACGTCACCCCCTGATTGGCGGCCGTTGAAAGAAAGCGTGAACGCCAATCCATTTCCGCTGGCTTGCCCATCGACATATTCACAGTTACGCATCCCATATGACCATGAGCATGACCACCCCCAGCGACACCGTCGCCAAGAAAAACGTCGCCATCCTGGTGCTGGCGCAGGCGATCCTTGGCTCGCAGATGCCGATGATCTTCACCATCGGCGGCCTTGCGGGGCAGTCGCTGGCCTCGAACCCCTGCTTTGCGACACTGCCGATTTCCCTGATTGTCGGCGGCTCGATGCTGGCCGCGACGCCGATTTCGGCAATCATGCAGCGCTGGGGCCGCCGGGCGGGGTTCTTCACCGGCGCAGCCTTTGGCGCTATTGGCGGGCTGGTCGGCGCCTACGGACTGTACCTCGGGTCTTTCCCGATCTTCCTGCTCGGCAGCCTGCTGACCGGCGTTTACATGAGCGCGCACGGGTTCTACCGGTTTGCCGCAGCCGATACCGCCTCCGATGCCTTCCGGCCCAAGGCGATTTCTTACGTGATGGCGGGCGGTCTGGCCGCGGCCATCATCGGCCCTCAGCTCGTCAAGGCCACCAGCCAGGCCTTTGTCATTCCGTTTCTTGGCACCTATCTGGCAGTGATTGCGGTCAACGTTCTGGGCGCCGCGCTGTTCCTGTTCCTCGATATCCCGAAACCGCCCGTGCCCTCTGCGGACAGCCCCAAGGGCCGCAGCCGGATGGAGCTTCTGAAGACCCCGGTGATCGCGGTGGCGGTGATCTGCGCGATGGTCTCCTATGCGCTGATGAACTTGGTGATGACCTCGACACCGCTGGCCGTGGTCGGCTGCGGCTTCACTGAGGGCAACGCCGCGGACGTGGTCACCTGGCATGTGCTGGCGATGTATGTGCCGTCCTTCTTTACAGGCCACCTGATTGCCCGTTTCGGCGTAGAGAAAATCGTCTCCGCCGGTCTGGTGATCCTCGCAGGCGCCGGTGCCGTCGCGCTGCAAGGTGTTGAGCTGGAAAATTTCTTCATTGCGCTAGTGCTCTTGGGTATCGGCTGGAACTTCGGCTTCATCGGCGCCACCACCATGCTGGCCGGCGCCCATGAAAGCTATGAGCGCGGCCGGATGCAGGGGCTTAACGACCTGCTGGTCTTTGGCGGTGTCACTATGGCCTCGCTGGCGTCTGGCGGGCTGATGAACTGCTCGGGCGGCAGCCCGGTGGATGGCTGGAACGCGGTAAACATGGCCATGGCCCCCTTCCTGGTGCTGGCAGGCGGCGCATTGATGTGGCTGGTCCTGCGGCCCAAAGAAGCCTGACAACGTATCCCGAAAACCGAAAAAGGCGCCCCGGGAGGCGCCTTTTTCTTTGGATCCGGTCTTTTCTACCAGCGCCCCAGGGCGGTGCGCCACATCAAGCCGGCCCTGCGCCGGAACTCGCTCTGCCCAAGCGCGCCCTGAGCGACCCGTTCCGGCTGCCGGATCGCCTGTTTCAGCAGGCCCTCCGCCTGCCAGCCCGCCAGCAGCGCAGCGCCCGACTGTTTCGAAACCTTCGCGCCACCCATGCGGGATTTGCATATCTTTTCCAATCCCTTACGCGCCAAAGCTTGCACGCCTTCAAGGGTGCCGTCCAGCAGCGGGATCCGCTTCTGGGCCTCCAGCTGCGGAATCGCACGCAGCCAATTGGCGACACCGGCGCCATAGGCAAAATCACGCACCACCGCCTCATCCGCCTGCCCCAGAGACGCCGCCGCCATCCACATCAGCGACCCGCTGGTGCGGTCAATATAGCTGTCAAAGGCGGCCTGATCCTCGAACGGGTCCTTGTAGATGTCCCAGCGCCGCGCCTCTGCCATACCGTCGATACAGGCCGCCAAGTCCGGCTTCAGACACCGCGCCAGCGGGGTCGTAACGTAGTGCCGCCGGACGGGCTTGCCATCCGCGATCTCCGCTCCGACGTCGCGCCACCATTGCACCCGCATTTCGGCAATCATGCTTTCCTGGCTGGCCCAGGGCGCCCGGGCCAGCTCGATGTTAAACGCATAAAGCGCAAACAGCAGCGGCCGCGCCTGGACCGGTGCGGCCATGGCGGCCAAGAACCGGTCCGGATCGCTTTTCTGCACCAGCTCCGCGCAGGCCGTCAGGTCGGCGTCAAACTGCATCCGCCTGCCCGGCCGTGCAGTCATGCGCCAGCTTCCAGCGGATGGCGTCCAGCAGCGCCTCGAACGAGGCGTCGATGATGTTCGGGCTAACGCCCACCGTGGACCACCGGCGGCCCTGGCTGTCCTCGCTGTCGATGATGACGCGGGTCACAGCTTCGGTGCCGCCCTGGGTGATCCGCACCTTGAAGTCGACTAGCCGCATGTCCTCCAGCTGTGCCGAGTAGCGCCCCAGGTCCTTGATCAAGGCCTTGGCCAGCGCGTTCACCGGGCCGCGGTCGCTGCCGGTTTCGTCCAGCGATTCACTCACGGACAGGCGTTTTTCGCCATCAACCTTGACCACCACAACCGCTTCGGACAGGCTGACCATCCGGTTGTACTTGTTCTTGCGCCGCTCGACCGTGACCTTGTAGCGCTTTACCTCAAAGAAGTCCGGCAACTGGTTCAGCTCTGCGCGCGCCAGCAGCTCGAACGAGGCCTGCGCGGTATCGTAGGAATAGCCTTCCGCCTCGCGCTCCTTGATCCGCTCCAGGATCCGCGCCAGCGCCGGGTTGCCCTTTTCAACGATCAGGCCAGCGTCGGTCAGCCGCTTACGCAGGTTCGACTGCCCGGCCTGGTTCGACATCGGGATCACCCGCGCGTTGCCGACCTTGCCCGGCTCGATATGCTCATAGGTCGACGGATCCTTGAGGATCGCGCTGGCATGCAGCCCCGCCTTGTGGGCAAAGGCCGACGCCCCCACATAGGCTGCCTGCCGCACCGGAACCCGGTTCAGGATATCATCCAGCATCCGGCTGATCCGGGTGAGGCCAGCAAGCGCCTTCAGGCTCACGCCGGTGTCGAACTTACTGGCATAGGGCTCCTTCAGCAGCAGCGTCGGGATCAGCGCGGTCAGGTTGGCATTGCCGCAGCGTTCGCCCAGGCCGTTTAAGGTGCCCTGGATCTGCCGCGCCCCGGCGTCCACCGCGGCCAATGAGCACGCCACCGCATTTTCCGTGTCGTTATGGGTATGTATGCCCAGTTTCTCACCCGGAATTCCGGCTCCTACAACCTCTGTGACGATGCGGCTCACCTCGGCCGGCAGCGCACCGCCATTGGTGTCGCACAGCACCACCCAGCGCGCCCCGGCCTCCAGCGCGGCCCGGCACGCCGCCAGCGCATAGTCCGGGTTATCCTTGTAGCCATCGAAGAAATGCTCAGCGTCAAACAGGGCCTCGCGCCCTTGCGCCACGATATGGGCCACTGAGGCCCGGATGTTGCTGAGGTTCTCCTCCAGCGTGATCCCCAGCGCGTGGGTCACGTGGTAGTCGTGGCTTTTGCCGACCAGACAGACCGCAGGGGTGCCGGCATTCATCACCGCTGCCAGCACATCGTCGTTCTCCGCCGACCGCCCGGCCCGCTTGGTCATGCCGAAGGCGGTTATCGTGGCGCGGGTTTCCGGCGCTTCGCCGAAAAACGCGCTGTCGGTCGGGTTCGCGCCCGGCCAGCCGCCTTCGATATAGTCGACACCCAGCTTGTCCAGTGCCTGCGCGATTTGCTTCTTTTCCGCGGTGGAGAATTGAACGCCCTGGGTCTGCTGCCCGTCGCGCAGCGTGGTGTCGTAAAGATAGAGCCGTTCCCTGGCCATCAAAGCGCCTCCAGCTTGGCGGGGTCAAACCCTGCACCCGGCACCAATTCAACGCCGGTCTTGCTCATCCGCACTTCAAGCCCTGCCTCAACATAGGCCGCCTTCAACCTATCAACCTCAGAAAAGTCCTTGCTTTCCATAGCCTTCTGGCGCGTCTCAAACAGCTTCTCCGCAAAGGCCGACAGGTCAATCGAGGGTGAGGACGCCCAGGCGCCCAGTTCATCGGTCAACAGTCCCAGCATCTGTGCCGAGGCCAGCAGGCCCGCCGCATCGCCGGCCGCTGCCAGCTTGTGCAGCTCTGCAATGGCGCCCGCGGAATTGAGGTCATCCGCCAGCGCCTCCAGGACCGCGGCAGCAGCGCTGGACGCGGGTTCGATGCCCGCGGTCAGCGCCCGCCACTTGCGCAGCGTCGCCTCGGCCTCCTTGGCCTTCCTGTCAGTCCAGTCCATCGGCTTGCGGTAGTGGGTCTGCAGGAACACCAGCCGGATCACCTCGCCCGGGTAGCCCTGGTCGAGCAGATCCCGCACGGTGAAGAAGTTGCCCAGGGATTTGGACATTTTCTTGCCTTCCACCTGCAGCATCTCGTTGTGCAGCCAGAACCGTGCAAAGTCACCCTCCGGATGGGCGCAGCAGCTTTGCGCAATTTCATTCTCATGGTGCGGGAACATCAGGTCGTTGCCGCCGCCGTGAATGTCAAAGGTCTCGCCCAGCAGTTCATAGGACATCGCCGAGCATTCGATGTGCCAGCCCGGCCGGCCGCGGCCCCAGGGGCTGTCCCAGCCCGGCAGGTCATCGGTGGAGGGCTTCCACAGCACAAAATCCATCGGGTTCTTCTTGTAGGGCGCAACCTCGACCCGGGCGCCGGCGATCATGTCATCGACGGACCGGCCTGACAGACTTCCGTAGCGGTCCTTCCAGCTGTCGACGGCGAACAGCACATGGCCTTCCGCGGCATAGGCGTGACCCTTGGCGATCAGATCCTCGATCATCGCCACCATCTGCGGGATGTACTCCGTTGCCCGCGGCATGTGGCTGGGCTCCAGCGCGCCAAGTTCGCCCATGTCGTCCAGGAACCATTGGGTGGTTTCCGCGGTAATGGCGCCGATAGGGCGGCCGCTTTCGGCGGCGCGGGCGTTGATCTTGTCGTCAACGTCGGTGAAGTTTCGGGCGTAAGTCACGTGATCCGCGCCATAAACCTCGCGCAGCAACCGGTAAAGCACATCAAAGACCACCACCGGCCGGGCATTTCCCAGATGCGCCCGGTCATACACCGTGGGGCCGCAGACATACATCCGCACGTTGCTGGCGTCGATCGGCTCAAAAACCTCTTTCTTGCGGGTCTTTGTGTTGTGCAGCTTGATCACTGTGTCCTTGGTTCCCATGCCCGTTCCTTTCCCATGCCCAGCTCATGATGGCCGGCATCACCCTTTGCGCGCAGCGCGGGCTTAGCAAGTTGTCAGGGAAATGAAAACGACAGAAACCAGCCCGCTGATATGTCAGCAGGTAATGCAGCAAATGATGGTGGCGCATTTCTGGTTCATGAAAGCTGCTTAGCACGGGCCGCCGGCCCCGCCAAGTCTTTTGCCTCAGACGGCAAAGGCCGCCCCGTCTGCCTTGGGTACAGACCGGGCGGCCAGCGGCGCGGCGGAAAAGCATCGCCGCGCCAGCGTGTGCGTCAGATTAGAACTTGAACGACGCGCGCAGCGAAACCGAGGTGGCATCCGCGCCAACGCCGGAGTTGCCGAAATCGTCGAATTCATGCTCCAGCACTTCGCCGCCGATCTGCCACTGGTCGGTGACCTGATAGGCCAGGCCGACGCCGTAGAACTCACCGGTTTCGCTGCCCAGCGAGCTGTCAGCCTCAGCCACACCGCCGGTGACATAAGCGAGGACGTTGCCGAAGTCGTAACCGGCTTTCACCTTGGCACGTGCGACCGAGTCAACGGTTGCGCCGCCGCCCAGATCGACGTCGGTGGTATCATAATCCAGTTCGCCACCCAGGACGAAACGGCCGAAGTCATAGTTGTAGCCTGCGTGGACACCATAAGCGGCATCATCACCCGAGGCTCCGTTGGTTGCGTCCACATCCAGCTGGCCGATCTGGCCACCCAGGTAGAAACCGGTCCAGTCGCCGCCATCATTGGCCACTGGCACGGGGGCCGGTGCCGGCGCGGGTTCCACCACCGGTTCACTGATGTTGCCGGCAAACGCTGCACTGCCCATTACGGCTGCGATGGCTGTCATAGCTACGAAACGAGTCATTCAGACTTCTCCTTTTGCAGTCCCGGCGCAGGTTGTGCGCCGTTGGAGCTTACAAAAGGACTCCGCACCCGAACTTCCAGTGCCTCCGGCTCACGTTCTCTTGAATTGGCAATGACTGGCCGAAATTCCCTTGCCGCGTGCGCTTTTCCGCCGGCGGCGGCGAACGGAATTTCACTAAGCCATTGAAATTAACCTGCGCGCACCTAGCGGCGGTCTGGCGCGGTTTACCCGGCTTTTGGCCATTCTGAGCGGCGGCGCGCGTCAGAACCGGAAGGCTGCGCTTACAGACAGCGTCTCGCCGCGCGGGCGGCCGCTGCCGTCCCTGGGCCCCGCTTCGTGATGCAGCACTTCGCCTCGCAGCTGCAGCGCCCGGTTGAGAGAAACGCGCATCCCCAAGCCGAACAGCGTTCCCTGCCGCCTGCCCCCGGAGCCTTCGGCCTGCACCCCGCCAAGGGTGACAACACCTGTCGCCGGTCCGAAGTCGTAGCCGGCATGCAGGCGCAGCTGGTGCGTTTCTTCCGCTTGAACGGCCCGTGTCAAAATGCCGGAGCGGTTGGACGAAACCGTGCCGCCCAGGATTAAGCTGCCGAATTCATGAAGGAAGGCCAGCTGAAACGCCTGCGGCTCCGCGGCGCCTGTGCCAGTTCCTATGCCGGATACGGCACGAATTTGGTTGCTGAACAGCGGCCGGGCCCACTCTTCCGCCGACCCCGGCTGGCCAACAGCCAGCGCCAGCGTAAGGCCCGCTGCAAAGGCCTGAGAGAGTGCGGTTTTCCTAACCTTCGGCATGTCGCTTTGCCTTCTCGAAATGCGCCGTTTCAGCGCGCCGTCCCCGGAACCTCCAGTATCGCCATTAATGCTTAATATTCGGTTCCCAAGCGCATCCTGCCAACATCCGCCTGCCCCGCATAGCGTCAAAAATCGAAGGCACACCATTAAAAGTAGAAACATTTACTTAAAGCTGCCGCTTCAAGGATCCGCAGAGGCCGCCTCCGCACCCGGTGAAATTCATGTCGCTTTTTTCACCCTGGTCGCTAACAGGCTAGAAACCCCGCCCAGGACTGGCACTCTGCGGCAAAACAGGGGGAGACTGCATGCAGGGTGAACGCTGCCTTGTCAGCCTGATCTGCCGCACCATCGGGGCGGCGCGCGGGCGTGCGGCCAGAGGGCGGCCGAGCTGAGCCGGAAGTCACGCAATTCCTGCTCACCCACCTGAAAGGCTCCCATTCATGAACGACCAAGCCTCCTCCACCCGCGCCAGCCGCAGCGGCGGGCGCAACGCGCGCCGTGCAGCCCGGGCTGCCGCATTGCCGGATCATCTGCGCCCCGTGCGCCCAGGGATGGAAAGCACCGCCCTCAAACTGCTCAGCCAGCGGGACATGGAGCAGATCCACCAAACTGCGCTGACCGCGCTGGAAGAAATCGGCCTCGCCGACGCCCCGCAAAGCGGCATCAGCTACCTGACCGCAGCGGGCTGCACCCTGGGCGGCGACGGCCGCATCCGCTTCCCCCGCGCGCTGGTCGAGGACACGATAGCAAAGGCAAACCGGTCCATCACCCTTTGCAGCCGGGACGGCAAGTCCGACCTGCAGCTGTCCGGCGGCCGCGTCCATTACGGAACCGCGGGCGCCGCGGTCAGCATGGTGGACGTGCATGGCAAGACCTACCGCGATTCCACCGTGCAGGACCTGCACGACGCCGCGCGCATCTGCGACCAGCTCGACAACATCCACTTTGTGCAGCGCCCGATGGTGTGCCGGGACATTGCCGACAACTGCGAGATGGATCTGAACTCGATCTATGCGACCACTGCGGGGACCACCAAACATGTGGGCGTTTCGTTTACCGAACCCGATTTCGTGAAACCCGGGCTGGAGCTGCTGCACATGATTGCCGGCGGCGAAGACAAGTGGCGCGAACGCCCCTTTGTGTCGAACTCCAACTGCTTCGTGGTTCCGCCGATGAAATTCGCCACGGAATCCTGCCAGGTGATGGAGGAATGCATCAAGGGCGGCATGCCGGTGCTGCTGCTGTCGGCCGGCATGGCAGGCGCTACCGCCCCCTCGAGCATTGCCGGCGCAATCGCGCAGGCGGTGGCGGAATGCCTTGCCGGACTGGTTTACGTAAACGCCGTAACGCCCGGCGCTCCCGCGATTTTTGGCACTTGGCCCTTTGGCCTGGATCTGCGGACCGGGGCAATGTCCGTCGGCTCCGGCGAACAGGCCCTGCTGAGCGCGGGCTGCGCCCAGATGCACAAGTTCTATGACCTGCCCGGCGGAGCCGCCGCGGGGGCCTCGGATTCTAAACTGCCGGACATGCAGGCAGGATGGGAGCAGATGTGTTCTGCCGTGATGGCAGGCCTGTCTGGCCTCAATATGGTGTATGAGGCCGCGGGCATGCATGCCTCGCTGCTGGGCTTCTGTCATGAATCGCTGATCCTGGATAACGACCTGCTGGGCCAGGCGCAGCGCTGCGTGCGCGGCATCGAAGTGAACGAGGAAACCTTGGCCCTGGACCAGATGCGCGCGACCTGCCTGGGCGGGCCCGGACACTATCTGGGCACCGATCAGACGCTCAGCCGGATGCAGATGGACTATGTCTATCCGGACTTGGGCGACCGGACCTCGCCCAAGGAATGGGCGGAGCGCGACAAGCCCGACCTGATCGAGAAGGCGATTGCCAAAAAGGAGAAGATCCTGTCTGAGCGCGCCGCCGCCCGGTTCGACGCCGCCACCGACATGGCAATCCGCGCGAAATTCAACATCCACCTGCCGGCATAACCGCCAGTACCGCTTGCAAACGGGCCGGATATTCCGGCCCGTTTTTTTGTGCCGGCCTGTCCGCAACGGTCCGCACCCGCAGCTTGCCGGATAACCTCGCTGGCGATTTCGCCCGCCCCCTCCCGCTTCGCCGGGCGCATCATCAGAAACTCATCAGGCCTCGCATTATCGGCTTTTACAGCCTGACAATCCGTGATAACCTTTTGTTAAAAGGCTGATATTTGCAATGAGACGTGAGGTCTGGCGGGCTCGGCCTTGCAAGTTTTCCAGTGCAATTGCGCAATTTGAAATTGCGTTTTTGCAAAGCGCACCACGCGAACTGCACGAAACTGCTTCGGACACCTTGAAGAACGCAAGACTCCTGCGCCAGACAGGCGCGAAAATGTTAGCCCGAAAAAACGCAAGGCAAGGGGCGGATTCAGCCGGCGGGGCCAGAACTGCTGCAGTGTCAATCCCAGGACTTTAACCAAGAAATCTGCCGCAAGGCCAAAAGGCCTTAATCCATGGGGCAGTCACCGGTGTTGTAGTAAGATTTTTGGATCCGATAGCCCGGCAGCTGACCCGTCAAACCAGGCCACTAACCTTTGCGAAAATCACCGGGCAGACCGGGATTGCAAGTTTGCAAGACTGGAATGCAAAAACGCAGCGCGAGACGGTTCCCCGCGCTGCGTTTGATCTTCAGAAGAAGGCCTGCAAACCGGTCTGGGCGCGGCCTAGGATCAGGGCGTGAACGTCGTGGGTGCCCTCATAGGTGTTCACGGTTTCCAGATTCACCATGTGGCGGATCACGTTGAACTCCAGGCTGATGCCATTGCCGCCGTGCATGTCGCGGGCCATACGGGCAATCTCCAGCGCCTTGCCGCAGTTGTTGCGCTTGACGATCGAGATCATCTCCGGCGCCGCATTGGCCTCATCCATCAGCCGCCCGACCCGCAGGGACGCTTGCAAACCCAGGGTGATTTCGGTCTGCATGTTGGCGAGCTTCAGCTGGAACAGCTGGGTGTTGGCGAGCGGCCGGCCGAATTGGGTCCGGTCCAGCCCGTACTGGCGCGCCGCGTGCCAGCACGCCTCTGCCGCGCCCATGGCGCCCCAGCTGATGCCGTAACGGGCCCGGTTCAAACAGCCAAAAGGCCCTTTAAGCCCTTGAACATGCGGCAAAATCGCGTCTTCGCCAACTTCCACCCCGTCCATTACGATCTCGCCGGTGATCGACGCGCGCAAGGAGGCCTTGTTTTGGATCTTCGGCGCACTCAGGCCCTTCAGGCCCTTGTCCAGCACGAAGCCGCGGATTTTGCCGCCATGAGCTTCGGATTTGGCCCAGACCACAAAAACATCTGCAATCGGCGCGTTGGAGATCCACATCTTGGATCCGGTCAGACGGTAGCCGCTTTCGGTTTTTTCGGCCCGGGTCTTCATGCTGGCAGGGTCGGAGCCGGCATCCGGCTCGGTCAGGCCAAAGCAGCCGATCCATTCACCAGAGGCAAGTTTTGGCAGGTATTTCTGGCGCTGCTCCTCGCTGCCGTATGCGTAGATGGGATACATCACCAGCGAGCTTTGCACCGACATCATAGACCGGTAACCGCTGTCGACGCGCTCCACCTCGCGCGCGACCAGGCCATAGGATACATAGCCGCCGCCAAGGCCGCCGTATTCTTCCGGAATCGTGGTGCCCAGCAGGCCCATCTCGCCCATCTCGCGGAAGATTTCCGGATCTGTTTCCTCGTTTTCATAAGCACTTAGCACGCGCGGCTGAAGCTTCTCCTGAGCGTAGGCGCGGGCCGAAGCGGAGATCATCCGTTCATCTTCGGTCAGCTGGTCCTCCAGCCGCAGCGGGTCCTCCCAGTTGAAACGGCCCAGATCCGGGGCGTCTTTGGCGCGCAGCGCGGGTTTTTCGGTCATCTTGTCACCTCAATGGTTCGCGGTTTGGACAAACCCTAACGGCAGGTGAACGGAAAAAACAGCGAGACTTTCGCAAGAAACTATGACAATCACTCATATATGTCCGTACCTCGAAAATTCCTGCCTTCCATCCCCTCCCTGCGCGCGCTGGAAGCGCTCGACCGGCTGGGCAGCGCCTCCGCCGCGGCTGACGAACTGGCGCTGACGCAGGGCGCCGTCAGCCGCCAGTTGCAGACCTTGGAACGGCAATTGGGGATGGAGCTGGTGCAGCGGGACCAGAAGCGGCTGATGCTGACCACAGAGGCGCAGGATTACGCGGCGGAGATCCGGCAGGCCTTGAACCAGATCGTGCAATCCACCCTGCGATTGCAGGCCGCACCGCTGGCCGGGACGCTGAACCTGGCCATTCTGCCCGCCTTCGGAATGCGCTGGCTAATGCCGCGGCTGCCGGACTTTGCCCGGCTGCACCCGGATGTGACGATCAACATGTCCACCCGGCTGGAGCCTTTTAATTTCGCCACGGAACCCTTTGATGCGGCTATTCATTTTGGAAATGCCGAGTGGCCCGGCACGCAATCCCTGCTGCTGAAGCACGAACAGCTGCTGCCGGTCTGCGCGCCGCGGCTTTTGGATGGGCGGACGGTTGCGGACCCAAAGGACATACTGAAGCTGCCGCTGCTGCACATCCAAACCCGGACGACCGCCTGGCGCGACTGGTTCGCCCGGCTGGGAATTGCCGCGAATGACGGGCTGAGCGGCACGATCTATGATCAATTCGCAACCATCACCCAGGCCGCGCTGCATGGCCTCGGGGTGGCGCTGATGCCGGATTACCTGGTGGAACAGGACCTGGCGACGGGCCGTCTGGTGGCGCTGCATCCGGAGGCTTCGGAGACCTCCGGCGCCTATTACCTGGTGTGGCCGGAGCGGAAATCCGGCGCGCCTGCGCTGGTCAAGTTCCGGGAGTGGCTGGCGGAACAGGCGCAGCCGGAAGATCCGCTGCCGCGCTGACCGGCGGCCGGAAAACAAGGGGGTGACATGCATGCACCCCCTGTGCACCGCCTGTACACCCCCCGATGCCGCTTCAGCCGAGCGCGTAGCCCGCGCCGCGCACCGTGCGCACCGGGTCGCTGCCGCCATGCTGAGTCAGCGCCTTGCGCAGCCGCCCGATGTGAACGTCAACAGTGCGGGTGTCGACATAGATGTCGCGGCCCCAGACCCGGTCCAAGAGCTGCTCGCGGCTCCACACCCGGCCCGGCTTCTCCATGAAGGTGGAGAGCAGGCGGAATTCCGTCGGCCCCAGCTTCAGCGGACTGTCGGCGCGGCTGACCTTGTGGGTTTCCGCGTCCAGCACGATGTCGTCGTATTCCAGCCGCACACCGACCGTGGAGGGCCGCACCCGGCGCAGCTGGGTGCGCACCCGGGCCATCAGCTCAATCACCGAATAGGGTTTCACCACGTAATCATCGGCGCCGGTTTCCAGCCCGCGCACCTTGTCGACCTCTTCCGAGCGGGCCGACAGCATGATCACCGGAATATTGCGGGTTTCCGGACGGGTCTTCAGCCGGCGGCACACTTCGATGCCGCTGAGGTTGGGCATCATCCAGTCCAGGATGATGATATCGGGCATGTCCTCCTCGACCACCAGCAGCGCTTCCTCGCCATGTTCGGCGCGCAGCACGCGAAAGCCATCGGCTTCGAGGTTGTAGGCCAGCACTTCCCGCTGGGCCATTTCATCTTCAACAACAAGAACGGTGGGCTGATCGGCAGCCATCGGTCAGATCTCCTGCGGTGTTGTCGAGGTGGTGTCGGCTTTCTTGCGGTCTTCCTCCGGTTTCTCGCCGGTCACAAGATAGATCACCTGCTCCGCAATCGCGGTCACGTGGTCACCCATGCGTTCGGTGTTTTTTGCGATGAAATGCAAGTGCATACAGGCCGAAATGTTGCGCGGGTCTTCCATCATATGGGTCAGGAATTCGCGGAACAGGGCGTTGTACATCTGGTCCACATCGCGGTCGCGCTCGATCACGTCGCGGGCCAGCTCCACGTCGCGCTGGATGTAGGAATCAAGCGCATCCTTGAGCATCCGCTCAACCTCGCGCGCCATCCGGCGCAGGGCGGCGGCGCCTTCGCTGATGTTAGGGCCCTGGGCCAGCACGGCGGTGCGCTTGGCCATGTTTTTGGCATAGTCGCCAATGCGTTCCAGGTTACCGGCGATCTTCATCACCGACAGCACCAGCCGCAGGTCAGAGGCCGCGGGCGCGCGCAAGGCGATCAGACGGGCGGTTTCCTCGTTGATCAGCTCTTCCAGCCCGTCGATGGCCTTGTCGCCCTGGCGCACGGTCAGCGCCAGTTCCTCGTCGCGGGTTTCCAGCGCGCGGGCCGCCTCGCGGATGGCGTCCTCGACCAGGCCGCCCATTTTCATGATCCGGGCCTGAATTGCCTCCAGGTCGCGGTCGAATGCCGATGCTATATGCTGCTCTGCCATGTTGAAATTCCTATAGATCAGCCGATCCGGCCGGTGATGTAGCTTTCGGTGCGCGGATCTTCGGGGTTGGTGAAGATCTGGCCGGTGGGGCCGAATTCCACCAGGTTGCCGAGGTGGAAGAAGGCGGTTTTCTGACTGACGCGCGCGGCCTGCTGCATCGAGTGGGTGACGATCACCACCGAGTAGCTGGCGCGCAGCTCGTCAATCAGCTCTTCGACCTGGGCGGTCGCAATCGGATCCAGCGCCGAGCAGGGTTCGTCCATCAGCAGCACTTCAGGCTCCGTCGCGACGGCGCGGGCAATGCACAGGCGCTGCTGCTGGCCGCCCGAAAGACCGGTGCCGGGAGCGTCCAGACGGTCCTTCACCTCATCCCAGATTGCTCCGCGGCGCAGGGATTTCTCCACGATTTCATCAAGTTCCGCCTTGTTTCTCGCCAAGCCGTGGATGCGCGGGCCATAGGCCACATTGTCGTAGATCGACTTGGGGAACGGGTTCGGCTTCTGAAACACCATGCCGACCTTGGCGCGCAGCTGCACCGGATCGACGCGCTTGTCGTAAATATCCTCGCCATCCAGCAGGATATCGCCCGTCACCTTGCAGGTGCCGATGGTGTCGTTCATCCGGTTCAGGCAGCGCAGGAAGGTGGACTTGCCGCAGCCGGAGGGACCGATGAAGGCAGTGACGGTGTTGTCCTCGATCTCGACGTTCACGTCTTTGATTGCGTGGGTGTCGCCGTAAAAGACGTTCACGTCCTTGGCGGCGATTTTGATGTTGTGAGTGTCCACGGTGTTATCCATCAAGGTCATGTCGTTCATTGCACTATGCCCCCTTACCAGCGGCGTTCAAAGCGGCGGCGCAGGATCACGGCAAGCGTGTTCATGGTCACCAGGAAGAGAAGAAGGATGATGATGCCGCCCCAGGCGCGTTCATAGAAGGCCGGGTCGGCGCGTTTGGCCCATTCGTAGATTTGCGCAGGCATCGCCGAGTTCGGCGCGAGCAGGCCGTCGGCAATGGTTTCCGGCGCGTTGGAGGCGATGAAGCCGACCATGCCGATGAGCAGCAGCGGCGCGGTTTCCCCCAGCGCCTGCGCCAGGCCGATGATGGTGCCGGTCAGGATGCCGGGCGCGGCCAGCGGCAGCACGTGGTGGAACACCGCCTGCATTTTCGAGGCGCCGACGCCGAGGGCAGCGTCACGGATCGACGGCGGCACCGATTTCAGCGAAGCGCGGGTGGAGATGATGATGGTCGGCAGGGTCATCAGCGTCAGCACCAGACCGCCCACCAGCGGCGCCGAGGTCGGCAGGTGCATGTAGTTGATGAAGACCGCAAGGCCCAAGATGCCGAACACAATCGACGGCACCGCGGCGAGGTTGGAGATGTTCACCTCGATCATGTCGGTGAGCCAGTTCTGCGGCGCGAATTCTTCAAGGTAGATCGAGGCCGCAACGCCGATCGGCAGCGCCAGCGCCAGCACCACAAACATCATGAACAGCGAGCCCAGCATGGAGACGCCGATGCCTGCGGCTTCGGGGCGGGCGTCAGAGGCGTCGGCGCCGGTGATGAAGTCGAGGTTGAAGGTCTTCTCCAGCACACCGGCGGTGGCCAAAGCATCAACAAGATCAAGCTGTTCGGCAGAGATGTTCTTGTCGTTGACGATGCTGTCGCGGGTGACTCGCCCCTTCAGGTAGCCGTCCACGCGGCTGGAGGCGAGAAAGCGGAACTCCACCGTCTGGCCGATCTGGTCCGGGTTGGCGATCACGTAGTCGCGCAGCTGCGCGGCCACGTCCTTGGACAGCACGCCGGCCAGGTCCTTGGCCTTGAGGCTGGTGTCGATGCCCAGCTCCTCAACCGTGGCCTCCATCGCGCCCTTGATGATCGGGGCATAGCCGAAGGTGGTGACCTTCTTGATGTCCTCGATGTTGCGCTCCCCCTTCTTGTCGAGCTTGCTTTCCAGCAGCTCCACATTGAGCGTCACAAAGGTTTGCTGGAACGCGCCGGTGCCCTTGCTGACAATGGTGGTCACCAGGACCAGCAGCATGACCAGACCTGCGGTGATGGCGGCGATGCCATAGCCGCGGAACCGTGCTTCGGCTGCGTTGCGCTTCCTGGTGCGCGGGGTCTGTTGCAGCAACGACCCGCCGTGTTTGCGGGGCGCGGCGCCTGCGGGGGATTGGCTGAGGTCAGTCATTATTCATACTGCTCCCGGTATTTGCGCACGATATAGAGCGCCAGGACGTTCAGGCCGAGGGTCAGGACAAACAGGGTCAGGCCCAGGGCGAAGGCAACAAGGGTTTCGGGGCTGGCAAAGTCGGTGTCGCCGGTCAGCTGGCTGACGATGCGGGTGGTGATGGTGGTCATCGATTCCAGCGGGTTGGCAGAGAACTTGGCAATCGCCCCTGCCCCCATCACCACGATCATGGTTTCGCCAATGGCGCGCGACGCGGCCAGCAGCACCGCACCGACGATGCCCGGCAGCGCGGCCGGCATCACCACCTGGCGCACGGTTTCGGATTTTGTGGCGCCCAGCCCCAGCGAGCCATCGCGCAGCGCCTGCGGCACCGCGTTGATGATGTCATCCGACAGCGAGGAGACGAAGGGGATCAGCATAACGCCCATCACCAGCCCAGCCGTCAGCACCGAGGTGGCACCGGCCATCCATTCGACGCCCAGCAGGCCGCCCTTGGCGAACAGGTTCGCCAGCGCCGGGCCCACGGTCAGCAGCGCAAACAGGCCGTAAACGATGGTCGGGATACCTGCCAGGATCTCCAGCAGCGGCTTGGCGAAGGAACGCACCGTGCCGCTGGCGTATTCGGACAGGTAGATGGCAGCAAACAGGCCCACCGGCACCGCCACCAGCAGCGCGATGAAGGAAATGTAAAGCGTCCCCCACAACAGCGGCAGGATCGACAGGTCGCTGCCGCCGCGGAAGTTAGGGGCCCAGGTGGAGCCAAAGAAGAAGTCGGTCCAGGAGTGCAGGCCGAAGAAGTTCTTGGTCTCAAACAGCATCGACAGGACGATGCCGACGGTGGTCAGGATCGCCAGCGAAGCCGCCAGGATCAGCAGCGCCAGCACGCCGCGCTCCACCACGTTGCGGGCGCGGAAGTCCTTGTGCGTGCGGCCGTAGGCCCAGACAAAGCCGCCAAGCGCCAGCAGCGCGACAACCACGGTCATTGCAGTTTTGCCGGTATGGGACAGGTTTCGGTAGGACTGGGCGGCACTCAGCACCTCGGGGCGCACGTCAGAGCCGAGGGCAACGCCAACCTCGCCCATCAGGGCGCGCAGGTCCTGCCCGCCGCCTGCGGCATCCCGCGCCTCACGGCGGGTCAAGAGGCCCTGCTCCACCGCCAGATCCAGCCCTTCGGCAACCCGGCGCACGTCGCTCATCACCAGGCCGATGGTGGTGTTTTCCGGCACGGCCTCTGCCGGGATCATGCTCGAGACGCGGTTCTCGATAATCAGCGGCTGGGCCAGCAGCCAGACGGCCAGCACCGCGATGGCCGGCACAAACGCGGCCAGCGCAACGTGGTAGCCATAATAGGACGGCAGCGAATGCAGGTCTCTTGCATCGCCCCCGGCGGTTCTGAGCGCGCGGCTGCGCCCCAGGTAGAAACCCGCTGCGGACAGCGCAAGCAGGAGAACAACGAGCCAGAAAGTGGGCATGGAGGGCTCCGTTAGGCGGTGACGGAAAGGGAAACAGCGTCGGGGACCGGGAAAAACAGCGCCGGGGCAGAAGGCTCCGCCCCGGCAAATCTTAGATCAGCGCGAAGCCTTAGGAGTTGCCGCCCATGACGGCTTCGTTTGCGACGGTTTCCTGAGTCTCGGCCAGTTCCGGGTCCGCGACCAGGCCGTATTCGGCCAGCGGGCCGTCTTCGCCTGCAACTTCGTCGGCGACGAAGAATTCAGCGTATTCCTTCAGGCCCGGGATCACGCCGATGTGGGCTTTCTTCACGTAGAAGAACAGCGGGCGGGACACCGGGTATTCGCCGGATGCGATGCTCTCGGTCGAGGGCACAACTCCGGACATGGTCGCAACCTGCAGCTTGTCGGTGTTGTTTTCATAGAAGGCCAGGCCAAAGACGCCGATGCCGTCCTTGTTGGACTCAATCCGGGCCAGGGTCTCGGTGTAGTCGCCGTCGATGTCGACCGACTTGCCGTCGGTGCGCAGGGCGATACAGGCCTTTTCAGCAGCTTTCTTGTCGCCGCCATTGGCTTCCTTGAAGGCTTCAAAGGCACCGGTTTCCTCGCAGCCCGCCAGGATCACCTTGTCTTCGAACACTTCGCGAGTGCCGTGCTTGGTGCCCGGAACAAAGGCCTGGATGTCGACAGCCGGGAAATCCGGGTTCACGTCGGCCCAGGTGGTGTTCGGGTTATTGGCCAGTTCGCCATCGACCAGGATCTTGTCGGACAGCGCCAGGAACCAGTCGGACGGGGTGAATTCGAAGGCGTCGGCGCTGCTGTCGGAGGCAAACACGATGCCGTCATAACCGATGCGGACCTCGATGATGTCGGTCACGCCGTTTTCGGCACAGGCGGCGATTTCCTTGTCCTTGATCTTGCGCGACGCATTGGCGACGTCGATGGTGTTTTCGCCGACACCTTCGCAGAACCGCTTCAGGCCCGCGGAGGAGCCGCCGGATTCCACAACCGGGGTCGGGAAGTCGAAGTTCTCGCCAAAGGCCTCAGCCACGATCGAGGCATAGGGCAGAACGGTCGACGAACCGGCAACCTGCACCTGGTCGCGCGCGGCTGCTGCGGTGGCAGAAACGGCGGAAATTGCCAGGGCGGAAGCGGTCAGTTTCACAAAGGACATTTTTGTCTCCATGAGTTTTCAATGTTCGATCACCCCTCGGTGACCTTGGCGCATCACCTAGAGGCCGCTGATGAGGCTTTTGTGACACCAGTGTAACAGGTTCATGACAAACCCGGTTCCGGCGGCAAAAAATGTGTCATGAATCAGCAAACCGCCGCCGGAGATGTCCGGCGGCGGCTTTTCACTTTGAGGATTTACGGCGGCGGTTATTCAGGGAGGATTACCGTAAAAACAGACCCTTGCCCCAATTCGCTATCGACCCGAAGGCGCCCGCGGTGGCGATTGACGATGTGTTTTACAATTGCCAGGCCCAGCCCGGTGCCGCCCATCTCGCGCGAGCGGTGGCTGTCGGCGCGATAAAAGCGTTCGGTCAGGCGCGGCAGGTGGACAGGGTCGATTCCCGGACCGTTGTCGATCACCTGAACGCGGGCGGCGGCGGCGCGCACCGCCGGGTCGCGGTCGGTACGGCTCAGCACCACCCGGACCTGGTCGCCGCCGTATTTCACCGCGTTTTCAACCAGATTGGTAAAGACCTGCTGCAACTGGTCCGGATCGCCCGTGACCGAAACCGCCTCGTCCGGAGCCTCCAGATTTATCTGCACGCCGCGGGCCTCTGCCACCGGCTGAAGCGTCTTGAGAGTCGAGGCCAGATGGCCGGTCAGATCGACGGTCTGCTTGGGCCGCACCCGTTCTTCGCTTTCCACCCGGTTCAGGGACAAGAGGTCGCCCACCAGCCGGTTCATCCGGCTCGCCTCGCCCTCCATGATCGCCAGGAAACGGTCGCGGGCCTGCGCGTCCTCCCGGGCCGGGCCGCGCAGGGTTTCGATGAAGCCGATCAGCGCGGTCAGCGGCGTGCGCAATTCGTGGCTGACATTGGCGACAAAATCGCGCCGCATCTGGCCTGCCTGCTCGCGTTCGGTGACGTCGTCGAAACAGGCCAGAACCGCGCCGCCGGCGACCGCGCCGATGCCGGGCACATAGCGCAGGGTGACCGCAAAGGTAGTATCCTGCGCACCGTCATTGGCAAGATGCTTGGCCACGCGCGGGCTGCGGTCGCGCAGGCAGCCCTCGATGGCGGCGGCCACGCTGGGCTGGCGCAGGATGGTGGCGAAATGGCGCCCCTTCACGCCCTGCCCCAGCAGCGCTGCGGCATCGGCATTCACCGCGATGAACCGCTCTGTCTGGTCCACCAGAACGGCCGGCAGCGGGATGGCCGCAAGAAATCCGTCAATCAGCTCCGTCGTCATCAGATCCCCGTCGTTGAGAGTGCGGCCTGCCTAGCGCCGCGATGTAAACGGCATGTGGCACCCCCGTTCAGCCAGCGCAAAATCCGGCAGGCGGCGGCTGATTACAGCGGTTTCATCTCTGCCCGGAAGCGGCGCATGTTGTCCTGATAGTGGAGCGCGCTTTGGGTAAGCTTCGCGGCCAGCGCGGCATCAACCTCCCGCACCACCTTGCCGGGGCTGCCCATGACCAGCGAGTTGTCGGGGATTTCCTTGTTCTCGGTGACCAGCGCGCCGGCGCCGATCAGGCAGTTCTTGCCGATCTTTGCGCCATTGAGGATGGTGGCGCCCATGCCGACCAGGGTGTTTTCGCCGATGGTGCAGCCGTGCAGCATCGCCTTGTGGCCGATGGTGCAGTTCTTGCCGATGGTCAGCGGATAGCCCGCATCAATGTGCATCACCACGTTTTCCTGCACGTTGGTGCCTTCGCAGATGCGGATCTCCTCGTGGTCGGCGCGGATGGTGACGCCGAACCAGACCGAAGACCCCGCCTCCATCACCACCTTGCCGATCAGATTGGCATCGGGGGCAACCCAGGTGTCCTCATGAATTTGCGGCTTGTCTTCTCCAAGTGCGTACAGGGTCATGACTGCTCCTCGAATTGGGTTTGCAGGGCGCGCACATGCTCCTGCAGCTTGGGCTGCTGGATCCGGCGCATCCGTTCGGCTTCGACGATGGTTTTCAGCTTGGCCTCGGTCTGGTCCAGGTCGTCGTTGACCAGCACGTAATCGTAATAGCCCCAGTGGCTGATCTCATCCCAGCTTTTCTGCATCCGCTTTGCGATCACCTCTTCGCTGTCCTGGGCGCGGGTTTCCAGGCGGCGGCGCAGCTCCGGGATCGAGGGCGGCAGGATGAAGATCGACAGCGCGTGCTTGCCGAGGTCCGAGTTGCGGATCTGGATCTCCCCCTGCCAGTCGACGTCGAACAGCACGTCCTGGCCGGCCTCGATGGTGTCCCTGACCGGGCCTGCGGGCGAGCCGTAGAAATTGCCGAAGACATGGGCGTGCTCCAGCATGCCGCCTTCGGCCACATTCTGGCGGAACTCGTCCTCGGACATGAAAAAGTACTCGCGGCCGTGCTCCTCGCCCGGGCGCGGGGCGCGGGTGGTGGCAGAGACCGAGAACTTGAGGCCCGGGTCCCAGGCCATCAGGCGGCGGGCCAGTGTGGATTTGCCTGCGCCCGAAGGCGATGAGAGGATGATCAAAAGGCCGCGGCGGTCCGCCATCTGGGCACTCCTTTTCTTATTCTATGTTCTGCACCTGCTCGCGCATCTGGTCGATCACGGTTTTCAGCTCAAGCCCCACCGCCGTCAAGGCGCTGTGCTGCGCTTTTGAACAGAGCGTGTTGGCCTCCCGGTTGAACTCCTGCATCAAAAAGTCGAGCTTGCGGCCTACCGCGCCGCCTTTGATCAGCAGATCGCGCGCGGCGCCGACATGGGCGCCGAGGCGGTCCAGTTCTTCGGTGACATCCGCCTTGACCGCAATCAGCGCCAGCTCCTGCGCCACCCGGTCCGGATCGGCGCCATCGGCGTTGTCCAGCACCCGGGCCAGATTGGCCTTGAAGGTCTCGGCCATTTTCACCTTGCGCTCATCGGCGCGGGCGCCCGCTTGGGCCGTCAGTGAGGCGACCTGCTCCAGCTGGCCGTTAAGGATTACGGCAAGCGCAGCGCCCTCGGCCTCGCGCATCTGCACGAATTCCGCCACAAGGGTTTCCAGTTCCTTGCTCAGCGCTTTCACCAGCGGCGCCGGATCGTCGTCGATTGCGGCCTGTTCCAGCACGCCCTTGAAGCCCAGCACCTCCGCGGCGGAGGCCGGGCGGATGCCGACCCGGTTCTGCTCGGCAATCGACTGCGCCTCGCCCAGGGCCTTGATCACCGACTGCAGGACCGCAGTGTTGATCTGGACCTGCGCGGCGCTGTCCTCGGTCCGGGTGATCCGCAGAGTCAATGATACATTGCCCCGCGCCAGCGCCTTGGACAAAACCGAACGGATATGGTTTTCAAGGCCTTCCAGCCAATCCGGCACCCGCAGCCGGATGTCCAGCCCCTTGGCATTGACCGAGCGGAGCTCCCAGCTCCAGCTGTGCTGCCCGGTGCTGCCCTGCGCCGAGGCAAAGGCGGTCATGCTGCGGATGGTCATGGGAAAGGCCCTCTCGTCGCTGGTGGTTGGACAGCTCTACTGTCTCAAAAGTATAGGGTGCAAGCGCAATCGCATAAACGCCGCTAGCCCTGCGCGTTAACCATTGCTTAAAGAAGTAGTCCAAATTTGAATTAGATTGTGGCATCTTAACTTCAGGGTAACCATACCGGCCCTAAGTGTTAACGCAGCCGCTGGCTGATGGGGACGCAAGGCACGCCGGGGTTGAAGGGGATATGAGATGTTTTTTGGCAGCCGCAGCGGCACTGAGATGACGAGCAGTCAGGACAAGGTTGTTTCCATGAACCGGTTCCGCAAAGGCGGGCCGCTGTCGCCGCTGCGCCAGGCTGAGGCCTATTGGACGGCCCTGCGGCGCGGCGATGATGTGCCGAGCCGGTCCCAGATCGACCCGCGCGGGCTGGAGAACATCCTGAGCCACACCTTTATCCTGGAACGGATCGCACCGGGCATTGCCCGGTTCCGCCTGGCCGGGTCGCTGGTGAACGGCATGGCCGGCATGGAGGTGCGCGGCATGCCGATCACCGCCTTCTTCACCACCGACGCGCGCAAGCAGCTGAGCTCGGCGATGGAGCATATGTTCGAAACGCCCGCAATCGTGGAGCTGGAACTGCAGATCGAAGCGCCGCGCCTGCGCAGCCCGCGCGAGGCCCGGATGCTGATGCTGCCGCTGCGCAGCGATCTGGGTGACATCAGCCGGGTTCTGGGTGTGCTGGTGGCGGATGACGGCGAAACGGTCACCTCGCAGCGGTTTTCGATCTCCTCGATCGAAATGCGCGCGGTCGGCAAGGCAACCGGCACCGCCGGATTCAAGGCCAAGCCGCGGCCTGATGCCGCCACGCCTGCCGCCAAGGAAGAGCGCCGCGATGTGAACCGGCCCAACCCGGGATTTGCCGAGACCCAGGCGCGGTTCAAGCCGGAGCGGTCCATTCTGGATGAGGCCAAGGCGCTGCTGGAGCGCAGCCGCGCGGCCAGACCCGCGGCACCGGCGGATGCGCCCGCGGCGGCACCGGCCAAACCCAAGGGCGCACCGCATCTGCGCCTGGTGGTCAGCCGCGACTGACAGGCCGCACCGCATAGCTGTTTTCATTCAAGTACAAGGTCATAGCACTTGAATTGACTGCGCCCCGAGGGAGAACCCCGGGGCGCTTTTTTTGGTGTCGGAGCCTAGCGGGAAGGCCGCGAACCCGCGGCCTGCCTGGTGTCAGTCGGCCTGACGGGCGCTCTGTGCAGCGCGCAGGGCGGACAGTTCCTCTGCCACCAGGAAGGCCAGTTCCAGCGACTGGCTGGCATTCAGGCGCGGATCGCAGGCGGTGTGGTAGCGGTCGCTCAGGTCTTCCTCGGTCACGGCGCGGACGCCGCCGGTGCATTCGGTCACGTCCTGGCCGGTCATCTCGAAATGCACGCCGCCGGGCACGGTGCCCTCGGCCTTGTGGACGCCGAAGAAGTCGCGCACTTCGCGCAGCACGCTGTCGAAGGGGCGGGTTTTGTAACCGGTGGAGGACTTGATGGTATTGCCGTGCATCGGGTCGCAGACCCAGGTCACCTTGGCGCCCTCTTCCTTGACCGCCTTGATCAGCCGCGGCAGATGCTCGCCTGCCTTGCCGGCGCCGAAACGGGCGATCAGGGTCAGCTTGCCTTCTTCATTCTCGGGGTTCAGGCGCGCCATCAGCACCTTCAGGTCCTCGGCGGTGGTGCTCGGGCCGCATTTGAGGCCGATCGGGTTCAGTACGCCGCGGCAGAAT
The DNA here is from genome assembly GCF_006740765.1 of Leisingera aquaemixtae. Classification (GTDB taxonomy): domain Bacteria; phylum Pseudomonadota; class Alphaproteobacteria; order Rhodobacterales; family Rhodobacteraceae; genus Leisingera; species Leisingera aquaemixtae. The sequence continues at coordinate 1,420,546 of NZ_CP041159.1, read as the reverse complement.
TCCACATGGGCGCCGTCGGGCTGCCGGGTGCGGTCGCCGATCCAGATCATGTGGCCGGAGCCGGCCAGCCATTTGCCGGAGGTGGAATCGAGACGGGTCAGCGCCTCTTCATATTCCAGCAGCAGGCTTTCATGGCTGGTGTAGAACTCGACAGTGGAGAATTCATGGGTGGTGTCGGCATTGATCCCGGCAGCCGCCATAAAGTCGATGGTGTCCTGGATGCGGGTCGCGATCTCGCTGTATTTCTGCACTTCCTGTTCATCGGTGAAGCCCAGTGTCCAGGAATGCACCCGGCTCATGTCGGCAAAACCGCCGGTCGAGAAGGCGCGCAGCAGGTTCAGGGTTGCGGCGGCCTGGGTATAGGCCTGCAGCATCTTGCTGGGATCGGGAATGCGGGCGCCGGGCGTGAAGGCGAGTTCATTGATGATATCGCCGCGGTAGCTGGGCAGCTCGACCCCATCGATGATTTCGGTCGGCGCGCTGCGCGGCTTGGCGAACTGGCCGGCCATGCGGCCCACCTTCACCACCGGCACCTTGGCGCCATAGGTCAGCACCATCGCCATCTGCAGCATCACCTTGAAGGTGTCGCGGATCGCATCGGCGCTGAACTGGTCGAAGCTTTCGGCGCAGTCGCCGCCCTGCAGCAGAAACGCCTCGCCGCGGCCCGCAGCGCCCAGATGCTGCTTGAGGCGGCGCGCCTCACCGGCGAACACCAGCGGAGGATATTTGGAAAGCTGAGCCTCGACAGCGTTCAGCGCTGCCGGATCAGTATAGTCCGGCATCTGAACCCGCGGCTTGCTGCGCCAGTCCGATTTTTGCCATTCGCTCATGACTTTTTCTCCGCATCAGAGGACTTTAGAAATTATTGGAAGCTCTATACAAAATCCGTACCTTGGAGGCCAGTTTAGAATTGCGCCTACTTGACCCGGCGTCCATCCTGTGAACACGGTTTTCTGACCTGCCGCGGAGCCCGCTCCCGCGGCCCGACTTGTTTCTTGAAGGACCCCGCCATGCAGACGTCACGCAAGCCTGCTGATTCTGGATTTGAAGCCGGCCAGCCGAGAAGGTTTGTCTTTGTGCTGCTCGACAAGTTCACGATGCTGTCCTTTGCATCGGCTGTCGAGTGCCTGCGGATCGCAAACCGGATGTATGGCGAGGACATGTACTCCTGGACCCTGGTGGGCGAAGGCGGCGAGAATGTTACCTGCTCTGCCGGAACCACGTTTCATCTGGATGACGATCTGATCGAGCTGCGCCGCGACGACGTGGTGATGCTGTGCTCCGGCATTGACGTGCAGGAGGCCACAACCAAGAAACTGCTGGCCTGGCTGCGCCGCGAGGCCCGCAAGGGGCTGACCGTGGGCGGGTTGTGCACGGCCTCTTATACCATGGCCAAAGCCGGGCTGCTGGACGGCAAACGGGCCACCATCCATTGGGAAAACGCCGACAGCTTTGCCGAGGAGTTCGACGAGGTCGACCTGACCAAATCGGTGTTTGTTATCGACGGCAACCGGGTGTCAACCGCCGGGGGCACATCGTCGATCGACCTGATGCTTAAGCTGATTGCCAACGACCACGGCGAGGAACTGGCGAATGCGGTGGCGGACCAGCTGATCTATTCCTCGATCCGCACCGACCAGGACACCCAGCGGCTGTCGATCCCGACCCGGATCGGCGTGCGCCACCCCAAGCTGTCGATGGTGATCCAGATGATGGAAGCCAACATCGAAGAGCCGATAAGCCCGTCGATCCTGGCGCAGGACGTGGGCATGTCGACCCGCCAGCTGGAGCGGCTGTTCCGCCGCTACCTGAACCGCTCGCCCAAGCGCTATTACATGGAGTTGCGGCTGCAGAAGGCGCGCAACCTCTTGATGCAGACCGACATGAGCGTGATTAACGTGGCGCTGGCCTGCGGCTTTGCCTCGCCGTCGCATTTCTCCAAATGCTACCGCGCCCATTACGACACCACCCCCTACCGCGAGCGCGGCAGCAAGGCGGCGGCGTATAAGGCCTGAACGGCTGCAGACTGCTCTGTCTAACGGGACAGTCTGAAAACCGCGCCCTCCGTTTCCGAGGCGAACCAGATGCTGCCATCGGGCGCTTCCTGCACGTCGCGGATGCGGCCTGTCTCGCTGCTTTGCAATTGCTCCACCTCCTTCAGGGGCGCACCTGACAGGCGGGCGATGTAGTCGAACTTCAGCGAGCCGACGAAAACATCGCCGCGCCACTCAGGCCACATGCGGCCGGAATATATCATCATGCCGGAGGGCGCGATGGAGGGGTCCCAGTACCACTGCGGCTGCTCCATGCCGGGTTTGGCGGTGCCCTCGCCGATCCGCGCGCCGGAATAATGGCGCCCGTAGGAGACCACCGGCCAGCCGTAATTGGCGCCTTTGCGGACACGGTTGACCTCATCACCGCCCTTGGCGCCATGTTCAGCGACCCACAGGTTACCTTGCAGGTCCAGCGCCATGCCCTGCGGGTTCCGGTGCCCGTAGGACCAGATTTCCGGCTGGGCGTCTTGCCTGCCGGTAAACGGGTTGCTGGCGGGCACCGTGCCGTCGCGGTTGATCCGCACCACCGATCCCTGGTGCAGCCGCAGGTTCTGGGCGCTGGGGCGGTCGCCGCGCTCCCCCAGCGAAAGGAACAGGGTGCCGTCGCGCGCCTCCACCACGCGGGCGCCGAAATGCCGGCCGCCGCGGGACCCAGGCGCGGCCTCGAACAGCAGCCTGACACCGTTCAGCTGCGTATTGTCCCGGCTAAGCTTGCCAACGGCCAGGGCGGTGCCGGCCCCGCGCCCCTGGCGCTTGGCGTAGGTCAGGAAAACCTCGCGGCTGCTGGCAAAGTCGCGCGGCACCATGACATCCAGCAGCCCACCCTGGCCCTCGGCGGCCACTGCAGGCGTGCCGCTGACGCGCTGCTTTTGCCCGCCCTGCACATGGAACAGCTGGCCGTCCCGCTCTGTCACCAAAAGGCCGCCGTCCGGCAGAAACGCAAACGCCCAGGGCACATCAAACCCCGCAGCCATCCGGGTGACGCGCAGCGTTCCCTGGCTGCTGGAGAGAGTTTCTGCACGCGCGGCCGTGCAAACCGCCATCAGCGCCAGGGTAAGCGTCACGGGGCGAAGCAGCTGTAACATTGAGGTCTTTTCCTTCTGCTGATTCCGCGGTAAATCCACGCCGGCGCTGCATCCGGGGATCAAGAGGAGGAGCAGCGCGAAACAGGCGGCCCGAGGAATATTGTTCCGGTTCAATAAGACTTTTCTTTTTCAACCGGCTTGCCTAGGGTCCGATGTGAACATTTTTGTTCCAACAATGGGAGTTCTCAAATGAAAAAACTGCTGATGGCCACTGCGGCCGCTGCGCTGACGGCTGGCACCGCATTTGCTGGCGGCCATGCGAAGGAAGTGAAACTGGGCGTGCTGTTCGGCTTCACCGGCCCGATTGAATCGCTGGCCCCGGCCATGGGTGCCGGCGCCGAGCTGGCCATGGAAGAGGTCACCAAGTCGGGCAAGCTTTTGGACAGCGCCACCGTGACCCCGGTCCGCGCTGACACCGGCTGCATCGACAACGGCCTGGCAGTGGCAAACGGCGAAAAGCTGGTGGCAGAGGGCGTGAACGGCATCATCGGCGGCGACTGCTCCGGTGTGACCGGTGCCATCCTGCAGAACGTGGCGATTCCGAACGGCATGGTGATGATCTCGCCGTCGGCCACCTCGCCCGGCCTGTCGTCCATGGAAGACAACGGCCTGTTCTTCCGCACCTCGCCGTCGGACGCGCGCGAAGGCCAGGTGATGGCCGAGATCCTGAAGGAGCGCGGCATCAACTCGATCGCGCTGACCTACACCAACAACGATTATGGCAAGGGCCTGGCGGACGCGATCAAAACCTCCTTCGAAGAGGTTGGCGGCGAAGTCACCATCGTGACCGCGCATGAAGACGGCAAGGGCGACTATTCCGCTGAAGTCGGCGCGCTGGCCTCGGCTGGCGGCGACATTCTGGTGGTTGCGGGCTATCTGGACCAGGGCGGCCTGGGCATCATCCAGGGCGCGCTGGATTCCGGTGCGTTTGAAACCTTTGGCCTGCCCGGCGGCATGATCGGCGACACCCTGCCCCAGAACGTCGGCCAGGATCTGGACGGCTCCTTCGGCCAGATTGCCGGTTCCGACAGCAAAGGCGCGGAAATCTTTGCCGAAATGGCAAAAGAGCGCGGCTTTGACGGCACCTCCGCCTATGCGTCTGAATCCTATGACGCAGCAGCGCTGTTCCTGCTGGCGATGCAGGCTGCCAACTCCACCAACCCGGCGGATTATGTCGGCAAGATCCTGGACGTGGCCAACGCCCCGGGCGAGCCGATCAACCCGGGCGAGCTGGGCAAGGCGCTGGAAATCCTCGCCGCTGGCGGTGAGATCGACTACCAGGGCGCAACCGGTGTTGAGCTGATCGGCCCGGGTGAGAGCGCAGGCTCCTACCGCGAGATCGAAGTGAAGGACGGCAAGAACGAAACCCTTCGCTTCCGCTGATAAGCAACGGAAAAGCAACCAAAAAAGAACAGCCCGGGTTTCGCCCGGGCTGTTCCAAATTAAAAACGCCGCAAAAACTGCGGCAGGGGATGTAATGACATGATCGTCGTCGAGGACTTGCACAAGCACTTCGGCGGGTTCCACGCGGTGGATGGCGCTTCGCTGGAAATCGCTAAGGGGTCCATAACCGGTTTGATCGGCCCGAACGGTGCCGGGAAAACCACACTTTTCAACGTTATCGCGGGTGTTCTGGAACCAACCTCTGGCCGGGTCACAATGGACGGTGAGGACATCACCGGCCTGCCCCCGCATGAGCTGTTCCACAAGGGCCTGCTGCGCACCTTCCAGATCGCGCATGAGTTCTCCTCGATGACCTGCCGGGAAAACCTGATGATGGTGCCCGGCGCGCAGTCGGGGGAAAGCCTGTGGAACACCTGGTTCGGCCGCAAGCGGATCGCCGACGAGGAACGCGCACTGCGGGCCAAGGCCGACGAGGTGCTGGAGTTCCTGACCATCAGCCACATCGCGGACCTGAAGGCAGGCCAGGTGTCCGGCGGCCAGAAAAAGCTGCTGGAGCTGGGCCGCACCATGATGGTGGACGCCAAGATCGTCTTCCTGGACGAGGTTGGCGCCGGCGTGAACCGCACCCTGCTTTATACCATCGCCGATGCGATCAAGCGCCTGAACGAGGAGCGCGGCTACACCTTCGTCGTCATCGAACACGACATGGAATTCATCGGCCGCCTGTGCGACCCGGTGATCTGCATGGCCGAGGGCAAGAAGCTGGCCGAGGGCACCCTGGACGAGATCAAGGCAAACGAGCATGTGATCGAGGCCTATCTGGGCACCGGTCTGAAAAACAAGGACAAGCTGGAGGCGGACGCATGAGCGACAACCCCTACCAGGACGATCACGGCAACAAGGACGCCTCGATCACCAACCTGAAAGGCGTGGGCACGATGCAGCCCGCCCATCTGAAAAGCGGCCCTGTCCGCAAGGTCGAGGGTGGCCCGTTCCTGATCGGCGACACCATGACCGGCGGCTACGGCCGGGGTCCGGACATCCTGCACGACTGCACCATTGCGGTCGACAAGGGCGAGATCGCGGTGATCGTCGGCCCGAACGGCGCCGGTAAGTCGACCGCGATGAAGGCGGTGTTCGGGATGCTGAACGTGCGCTCCGGCTCCGTCCGGCTGGACGGCGAGGACATCACCCAGCTGACCCCGCAGGACCGGGTGATCAAGGGCATGGGATTTGTGCCCCAGACCAGCAACATCTTCACCTCGATGACGGTGGAGGAGAACCTGGAGATGGGCGCGTTTATCCGCACCGATGATTTCCGGTACACGATGGAGCAGGTCTATGATCTGTTCCCGATCCTGCGCGACAAGCGCAACCAGCCGGCCGGTGAGCTATCCGGCGGCCAGCGCCAGCAGGTGGCGGTGGGCCGCGCGCTGATGACCAAGCCGAAGGTTCTGATGCTGGACGAGCCGACGGCGGGTGTGTCCCCCATCGTGATGGATGAGCTGTTCGACCGCATCATTGAGGTCGCCCGCACCGGGCTGCCGATCCTGATGGTGGAGCAGAACGCCAAGCAAGCGCTTGAGATCGCGGACAAAGGCTATGTCCTGGTGCAGGGGCGCAATGCCTTTACCGGCACCGGCAAGGAGCTGCTGGCCGATCCCGAAGTGCGCAAGTCGTTCTTGGGGGGGTGATAGATGTTCTTATCCCTGTTAATTCGCCGCGCCGGATTGCTTAGTGTTTTGAGCGCAGGCGCAATCCTTGCGGATTCCACCGTACTCCAAGCTGCTCCACTGCAGCACAGCTGCCTCTTTGATCACGTTGCAAAAGTAACAAAAGAAGGCATGCAGAGGGCTGACGTGTCCTTGCGGGTAACTGTTGCTCGCCGAAAACGCAGTGGACGCGTGATCGTGGATGGCAGCGGCGACTATAAGGCCCGTGCGAAGTCTTTCGATAACGGTGCTGTCGAGTACTTCTTCAAGACAGGCGTCTCGAAAGAAACAATCACTATAAGCCCGCAAGGCGAAGCCCTCTGGGACATCCGGTTCAGAAATGAGGATTACATGGTTTATGTCGGAACCTGCGGCGCAGTAGAGGTGTCTTCCTGATGGATCTTCTCAACGCCCTCGTGGCGCTTACCAACTTTGTTATCGTCCCCGGGCTGGCCTATGGCAGCCAGCTGGCGCTTGGCGCGCTGGGGGTGACACTGATTTACGGGATCCTGCGATTCTCCAACTTTGCCCATGGCGACACCATGGCGTTCGGCGCCATGGTCACCATCCTGTTCACCTGGCTGTTCCAGTCCGTGGGGCTGAGCGCAGGGCCGCTGCCGACCGCGCTGCTGGCGCTGCCGTTTGGCATTCTGGGCACCATTGCGCTGATGCTGCTTACCGACCGGACCGTCTACCGGTTCTACCGCCAGCAAAAGGCGAAGCCCGTGATCTTCGTCATGGTCTCGCTCGGCGTGATGTTCATGATGAACGGCATCGTGCGCTTCATCATCGGGCCGGGCGATCAGCGCTTTACCGATGGCGAACGCTTCGTGATCTCGGCGCGGACCTTCAAGAAGCTCACCGGTCTGCAGGAAGGCCTGGCGATCAAGACCACCGAGGCGCTGACCGTGATCACCGCGGTGATCGTGGTGGCGGTGCTGTTCTGGTTCCTGAACAAGACCCGCACCGGCAAATCGATGCGGGCCTACTCGGACAACGAGGATCTGGCGCTGCTCTCCGGCATCAACCCGGAGCGCGTGGTGATGTACACCTGGATGATCGTGGCGGCGCTGGCGACCATTGCGGGAGTTCTCTATGGCCTCGACAAATCGTTCAAGCCGTTCACCTATTTCCAGCTGCTGCTGCCGATCTTTGCCTCAGCCATTGTGGGCGGCCTCGGCAACCCGATCGGGGCCATCGCCGGCGGATTCATCATCGCCTTCTCCGAGGTGACGATCACCTATGCCTGGAAAAAGGTTCTGACCTACGGCCTGCCGGACAGCCTGGCGCCTGACGGGCTGGTTCAGCTCCTCAGCACCGACTACAAGTTCGCGGTTTCCTTCGCGATCCTGATTGTCGTCCTCCTGTTCAAGCCCACCGGCCTTTTCAAAGGGAAAGCGGTATGACCGATACTATGAAACATACGCTTCTTTTCGTCTTTGTCGGCGTGATGATCCTGCTGGAAGGCATGACCGACTTCCTGTTCTTCTCCGGCTCCTGGAACTCGGCGCTGGTGATCCTGAACATGGGGCTGATCTCGGCCATCATGGCCATCGGGGTGAACATCCAGTGGGGCTTTGCCGGGCTGTTCAACGTCGGCATCATGGGCTTTACCGCGCTTGGCGGGCTGGCCGTGGTGCTGGTGTCGACACCGGTGATCCCGGCGGCCTGGTCGTCGGGCGGCGTCAGCATCGTGATGGCCCTGGTGATGGGCGCGCTGACGGTTGTGGCCGCGGTGATGATCACCAAGTTCATGCCCGCAGGAAAACTGCGTGCGCTGGTGCTGGCCGTTGTGCTGATCGCGGGCTTCTTCGTCTACCGCGCGATCTTCGATCCGGCGGTCGGCTCGGTCGAGGCGATCAACCCCGCGCTGCAGGGCAATATCGGCGGCCTGGGCCTGCCGGTGCTGCTGGCCTGGCCCGCTGGCGGCCTGCTGGCAGCCGGTGCCGCCTGGCTGATCGGCAAGACCGCCCTGGGCCTGCGCTCCGACTACCTGGCGATTGCCACGCTGGGCATTGCCGAGATCATCATCGCAGTCCTGAAGAACGAGGACTGGCTGTCGCGCGGCGTGAAGAACGTGGTCGGCCTGCCCCGTCCGCTGCCCTATGAGGTGGATCTGCAAAACGATCCGTCCTTTGTGGAGCGTGCGGCAAGCTGGGGCATGGACCCTGTCACCGCCTCGACCGTTTACGTGAAGGCGGGCTATGCGCTGATGTTCACGGTGGTGCTGCTGGCGCTTCTGTGGATGGCGCAGATGGCGCTGAAAAGCCCCTGGGGCCGGATGATGCGCGCGATCCGCGACAACGAGACGGCAGCAGAAGCGATGGGCAAGGACGTCACCCGCCGCCACCTGCAGATCTTCGTGATCGGCTCCGCCATCTGCGGCATTGCCGGCGCGATGATGACCACGCTGGACAGCCAGATGACTCCGGGCACCTACAACCCGTTGCGCTTCACCTTCCTGATTTGGGTGATGGTGATCGTCGGCGGTTCCGGCAACAACTTCGGCGCGGTGCTGGGCGGCATGCTGATCTGGTTCTTCTGGATCAAAGTGGAGCCGATGGGTATCCTGCTGATGGAGCTGGTGACCTCTGGCATGGCCGAGGGCAGCGCGCTGAAGGGGCATCTGATGGAGAGCGCCTCGCATATGCGGCTGTTCACAATGGGCCTGATCCTGCTTCTGGTGCTGAGGTTCAGCCCGCGGGGCCTGATCCCGGAGAAATAGGCAACGGCTTTGGGATCGCTCTTGTGCAACACAGCCTGCAAAAGAAAACTGCAAAGGGGGCCGCGGCGAAAGCTGCGGCCCTTGTTTTTCTGGCGCTTCTGGCCGCGCCTTTCAGCTATTACGCCGCCGTGTTCGGGATCGAGGGGCTGGGCGGCGGCCCGCAGAGAGACAGCTATCTGTTCGTTCCGGGCGCTGCTTGGTCCAATGCCGCCATCTCTGTGCACATGCTGATCGGGGCCGCCCTGCCAGTTCTGGCGCCGCTGCAGCTGGGTCTGGGCCTCAGCGGGCGCCTGCCCGCGCTGCACAGATGGCTGGGCCGCCTTCTTATCCTGGCGGCCTGCGTGACGGCGGCGGGCGGGCTGGCCTTTACCGCCTGGCAGGGCACGATTGGCGGCTGGCCGATGGACATAGGGTTTTCGGTCTATGGCCTGTTGCTGCTGACCGCGGCCCTGGAAACCGCCCGCCTGGCGCGGCAAGGCCAGACCGCCCGCCACCGCAGGTGGGCGCTTCGGCTGCTGGTCCTTGCGATGGGGTCCTGGCTGTACCGGGTTCAATACGGGCTGTGGGCGCTGGCCACCGGCGGGGCCGCATCGAACCCGCAGTTCACCGGCGGGTTCGATCTGTTCATGAATGCGGGCTTTTACCTGCCCTGGCTGCTGCTGCTGGAGCTTATCCTGAGGCGCCGCCCTAGCGCCCCCTGAACAGGCTGCCGAGGATTCCGCGGACGATGCGGCGGCCCGTTGTCCCTTTCAGCTCCTTGATCACCGCTTCCGACATCGCCGAGGTAAAGGTGTCTTTCTCGCGGTAAGAGCGCGAGGTTGACCGGCTGACCCGGGTTCCCGAATAGCGGCGGGCGGCGTTGAATTCCCGCGCCATCGGCTGCGCCGACTCTTCGGCCTCGGTTTCCGAGGTTTCGGCCTCCTGCGCGGCTGTTTGCGCCCGCTGCGCCAGGATCTCATAAGCCGAACGGCGGTCCACCGGGGTGTCGTATTTTCCTGCCATATCGGACGCTTTCAAAATGGCTGCCCGCTCTTGTTCCGTGATTGGCCCCAGCTGGGTGCTGGGCGGGCGGATCAGTGTCCGCTCCACCACACCGGGCACCCCCTTCTTTTGCAGCATCGAGGTGACCGCCTCGCCCACGCCCACCTCGCGGATGGCGTCCTCGGTCGGGAACCGGGGGTTCTCGCGGTAGGTCCCGGCAGCCAGCCGCAGGTTCTTTCGGTCCTTGGCGGTGAAGGCACGCAGCGCGTGCTGGATGCGGTTGCCAAGCTGGCCCAGAATATCCTCCGGCACGTCGGCCGGGTTCTGAGTGATGAAATACACTCCCACGCCTTTGGAGCGGATCAGGCGGGCCACCTGCTCCACCTTGTCGATCAGCGCCTTGGGCGCGTCGTCAAACAGCAGGTGCGCCTCGTCAAAGAAGAACACCAGCCGCGGCTTGTCCGGGTCCCCGACCTCCGGCAGCTCCTCGAACAGCTCGCTGAGCAGCCACAGCAGAAACGTCGCATAGAGGCCCGGCGCCGCCATCAGCTTGTCCGCAGCCAGGATATTGACCATGCCCTTGCCGGCCTCATCGCAGCGCATCAGGTCGCTCAGCGCCAGGGCAGGTTCCCCGAACAGGCCCGCGCCGCCCTGGTTCTCCAGCACCAGCAGACGGCGCTGAATTGCGCCGATCGACGCGGTCGAGACATTGCCATAGCGCAGCGACAGCTGGCTGCGGTTCTCGCCGGTCCAGACCAGCAGCGCCTGCAAGTCCTTCAGATCCAGCAGCGGCAGCCCCTCATCGTCGGCCAGCCGGAAAGCGATGTTCAGGATGCCTTCCTGCGCCTCGCTCAGCTCCAAGAGGCGCGCCAGCAGCAACGGGCCCATTTCGGCCACCGTGGTGCGCACTGGATGCCCCTGCGCGCCATAAAGGTCCCAGAACGTGACCGGACAGGCATGGTAGCCATAGCCGGTAAAACCGATCTTCTCCGCCCGGGCCGTAAAGGCGCTGTGCAGCTTGTGGCTGTCCGAGCCCGCCTTTGCCAGGCCAGACAGGTCCCCCTTCACATCCGACAGGATCACCGGCACGCCGGCATTGGAAAACCCTTCGGCCAGGATCTGCAGCGTCACCGTCTTTCCGGTGCCGGTTGCGCCGGCGATCAGCCCGTGGCGGTTGGCATATTTCAAGGCCAGCCCCTGCGGCGTCCCGTAATCCTCGCCGCCGCCGCCCAGAAATACCTGTTCTGTCATGCCTCGCTCCTGCCTGTGTGTTCTGCCTGTGGATAACAATACAACGTTAACTTTTCCGTGCGATAGTCAATCTTGCCCGCCCCTGCACTTGCGGTTGCCGCGGCGGACATTTCCTCCCTGTCAGACTGGCCGTGCCTTGTGCACGGCCTCCTTTTTTCCAGCGCAGCTGCCTGTAAAACAGGCACCCCGGCCGGCATCCCGCCGCAATCGCCGGCTATTTTCGCCAAATCAGGGCCGCACTGCATTTTTTTGAAGTTGCATGTTGACCGATGGCCAGCCCTTTCGTAACGTCCTACGCAATAACTAAGTCGGCCAGTCCGACGGGGAGACGCAAATACGAAAAAGGGAACCAGCGGGTTCCCTTTTTTGTTCTTAATCAGCAACTTCCATGGTTGAGGCAGATTGAGCGGTTTTCCCCGCAGATCGCCTGATATTAACCTGACACTGCCCGGGCAGCGTGTTACACGCAAAAGCAGCGTCTGTAGAAAAATGAGGCATTCATGTTGAAGTCCCTGACCCCGATCACGCTGGCCGCACTGCTGGCCATGACCGCACCGCTGGCAGCGCAGGAAACAGCGGCGGAAGAGGAGACCGCCGGGGCGGAAACCGCAGAACAGGCTGACCAACAGTCCGAACAACAGGCTGAGCAAGGCGAAAAAGCGGAATCGTCCGCGGACGATATTCTGGATCTTGGCGAACCGGTCAGCACCGACCCGCAACTGGGCCAGCGCTATTCCAAAGAAAAGCACGGCGACTGGGATCTGGCCTGCATCAAGACCGAGAGCGAGACCGACCCCTGCTCGCTGCTGCAGGTTCTGGCGGGTCCGCAAGGCAATCCGATTGCAGAGGTGTCGCTGTTCCGGATTGACCAGCAAGGCGGCCAGGCGGTTGCCGGCGCCACCGTGATCGTGCCGCTGGAAACCCTGCTGCCGGCCGCGCTGACCATCTCGATCGACGGCGCACCGGCCAAGCGTTACAACTATTCCTTCTGCAACCAGCTGGGCTGCGTGGCGCAGATCGGCCTGACCCAAGGCGATATCGACGCCTTCAAGAAAGGCAAGCAAGCCACGCTGTCGCTGCGCCCGGCGCCTGCACCGGATCAGGTGGTGGAGATGAAGCTGTCGCTGAGCGGCTTCACCGCAGGATATGACGTGGTGGACGTGGTCAAGCAGTAACGCTGGCACCTTCCCGAAACCGGAACGCCGCGCGCCCCTGGGGGCCGCGGCGTTTTCCGTTTGCCGGCCCTCAGACCCTGCGCAGGGCCAGCACCGCGTTCAGCCCGCCAAAGGCAAAAGCATTGGACAGCGCCACATCGACCCGTGCCTCGCGCGCCTCGTTCGGGACCACATCCAGGGCGCATTCCGGATCCGGCTCCTCATAGCTGATGGTCGGGGCAATCACCCCGTCGCGCAGCGCCATGATGCAGGCCAGCAGCTCCACCGCGCCGGTGCCGCCGATCAGGTGGCCGTGCATGGATTTGGTTGAGGAGATCATCAGGCTGTCGGCATGGGGGCCGAACACATCCGCCACCGCGGCGCATTCGGTTTTGTCGTTGGCCGCGGTGCCGGTGCCATGCGCGTTGATATAGCCGACCTCGGACGCGTTGACGCGGGCATCCTGCAGCGCCCCGGCAATCGCCCGCGCGGCGCCCTGCTTGCTGGGCATGACAATATCAGCAGCGTCCGAAGACATGGCGAAACCGATGACTTCGCACAGAATTTCTGCGCCGCGCGCTTTGGCGTGGTCATATTCCTCGAACACGAACACGCCGGCCCCTTCACCCTGAACCATGCCGTTGCGGTTGGCGCTGAACGGACGGCAGGCGTCCTTGGACATCACCCTCAGCCCCTCCCAGGCCTTCACGCCGCCAAAGCACAGCATTGATTCCGAACCGCCGGTGATCATCACCGGGCTCATGCCCGAGCGCACCATCTGGAACGCCTGCGCCATCGCATGGTTGGAGGAAGCGCAAGCGGTGGAAACGGTGAAGCTGGGGCCTTTGAGGTTGAACTGCATCGACACGTGGCCGGCCGCGGCATTGTTCATCAGCTTGGGCACCACAAAGGGATGCACCCGGTTCTTGCCGTCCTCGTAAACGCTGCGGTAATTCTCATCCAGCGTTTGCATGCCGCCGCCGGAGTTGCCCAGAACCACCCCGGCTTTGGCTGACAATTCGCCATGAAACTCCAGCCCGGACTGCGCGATGGCTTCCTTGGCGGCGGTCAGGGTGAACTGCGTGAAGCGGTCATACAGGCTCATCTGCTGGCGGTTGAACCGGCCTTCGGCCTCAAACCCGCGGACCTGGCCGCCGATGCGGATCGCCAGCCGCTCCACATCGCGGAATTCCAGCTCGCCGATGCCGCAGCGGCCTTCGCGCATGGCTTCCAGCGTGGCGGGCACGGAATGGCCCAGTGCATTGATGGTCCCGGCCCCGGTAATGACAACGCGCTTCATGAGGGGGCTTAGGCCTTTTCCAGGATCAGCTTGTCGATGCCCGCGACGATGGCCGCCACAGTGGAGATGTCGAAATCGCTTTTCCCGGGCTCGTTGGCATTGAAGGGAATTGAAATGTCGAATTCCTCTTCAATGGCAAAGATGCTTTCGACCAGCCCCAGGCTGTCGATGCCAAGATCCTCCAAGGTGCTGTCGAGGGTCACATCCGACGGCTCCAGAACCGCCTGTTCGGCAATGATTGCAATGACCTTGTCCTGCGTGCTCATGTAAGGATCCCCGATTTTCTGCCTGGCGCTGATGTAGGTATTCGGCCGTTACTTGAAAACAGCCTTTTTTAACAATTCGATGTCACGCATCAGACGCGGCAGGCGGCGCTGTGCTTTATACATCTCAGTATGGGTCTCCATCTTGACGCCCGGATAGCCCATGATCACCCGGCCGGCGGGCACATTCGACAGGATCTTGGTGCCGCCGCCGGCAATCACGCCGTCGCCGATGAAGATATTGTCGACCACACCGGTCTGCCCCCCAGCACAACGTTGTTGCCAATGTCCACTGAGCCGGACACCCCGGTCTGGCCGCACAGCAGGCAGTCGTTGCCGACGCGGGTGTTGTGGCCGACGTGAACCAGGTTATCAAGCTTGCTGCCGTGGCCGATCACGGTGTCGCGGATGGTGCCGTTGTCGATTGTGCAGTTGGAGCCGAGCTCTACATCATCGCCGATGGTGACGGCCCCCAGGGAATGAATGCGGACCCAGGATTGCGCCTTGGCCTCGCCCTGATCGCCCAGGGTCTTGCGGGCGTTTTCGGCGCCCGACACTTCCGGCGTCACATAGGAGAACCCGTCGCCGCCGACCCGCGCGCCCGGCTGGGCGCGGAAGCGGTCGCCGATGGTGGCGCGGGCGCCGATCGAGACCATCTCGCGCAGCTGGGCCTCCGTGCCGATCACCGCATCCGCCCCGATATAGCAGTGCGGGCCGATCACGGACCCCGCGCCGATCTTTGCGCCGGCTGCAACAACCGCCAGCGGCCCGACGGAGACGCCCTCGCCCAGTTCGGCGCTGGGATCGACAACGGCGGAGGGGTGGATGCCGGAGGGAAACCCCTGGCCGCGGTCCAGCATGGCGGTCACGCCGGACATGGTCATCCGCGGGCGCGGGGCAAAGATGGCGGCCTTAAGCCCGAAGGACTTCCAGTCCGCGCCTTCCCACAGCACCGCAGCCTGCGCGTTGCCTGCCTTCAGGCCTTCGGCGTATTTCGGCGCCATCGCCATGGCAATCTGGCCGGCTTCGGCATCCTGCGGTTCAGCCGCGCCTGCAATCTGCAGGTCCAGGTCGCCCTGGGCTTCGGCGCCCAGGGACTCGGCGATCTGGCGGATTGTGAACATGGCAGGCCCTTTCAGAATAATCCTGTATGGGCCCGGTATTTACCCTTGAACGCTGGGCAGCACCACCCCTGCCCGTTCCAGTGCAGCCCAGATCTTGGCGTCGCGGCCATAGACATCGCGGCGGAATTCGGCACGGCCTTTGCTGGACACCACCGCGGTCCGGTAGATGATATGCACCGGCACCTTCTGTTCCAGTTCGACCTTGGTTTCCTGGCCGCTGTTCAGGATGCGGTGGAAAAAGGCCTTGGGATCCTCAGTCTGGCGCGCCAGCAGCGCATAGGCAAATTCAAACGGCTGCGCCAGGCGGATGCAGCCATGCGAGAAGGCGCGCACTTCGCGGGCAAACAGGCTCTTTTGCGGGGTGTCGTGCAGGTAGATGTTGTATTTGTTCGGGAACATGAACTTGACCAGTCCCAGCGCGTTGCTGCGGCTGGGGGGCTGGCGCATGGAATAGGGGAAGTTCCGCGCGGTGTACTGTGCGAAATTGGCCGAGTTTCGGTTCACCACCCGGCCGCGCCGGTCGGTGATCTGGATGTGGCCGACGGCGTTGGGGTTGTTCCGAAGCTTGGGCAGATATTCCTTGGTGATGATCGAGCGCGGCACGTACCAGCTCGGGTTGATCACCATATGCTCCATCTCGTCTGAGAATTCGGGGCTGCGGCGGTCGTGGGTGTTCTTGCCGATGACCGAGCGGGTTTCAAAGGTCACGTCGCCGTTATCGACGATCTTGGCGGTGAAATCGGTCTGGTTGACCAGGATATGGCGCTCGCCCCGGTCCGGGGTCAGCCAGCGCTCCCGCTCCATCGCGATGATCACCGATTTCAGGCGGTCGCTGACCGGTTTGTTGACCTCTGCCAGGGTGCCGGCACCCGCCACGCCATCCGTTTCAAGACCATGATCCGACTGAAAGCTCTGCACGGCCTGCACCATCGCGGCGTCATAGCTGCGCGCGGCGCTGCGCGGCAGATAGCCCATCGCCATCAGCCGGTTGCGCAGGGCAATGACCGCCGGGCCCTGCTCGCCCGGTTCCAGCGCCTTGGCCTGCACCACAGGACCCCAGCCGCCGGCTGCCAGAACCTGCTCCAGACGCAGCTTTTCGCGCATCAGGCCACGGTACTGGGGCGATGCGGGAACCAGGCTGCGCATATAGGCAAAGGGCTGGGCGTCGCGGATACCGGCCAGAAAGCTGGCGCCATCCACAGTATGCTTCTTGCGTACCATGCCATCATCAATCCGCGACGGCACCAGAAGGCCGGTCTGCAGATCAGTGGCATAATCCACCAGCGCCCTGCTCAGCGCCGCCTCGACCAAACCGAAATCGCGGGTGGTGCGGGCCTGCTGCATCTGCTGCAGGAGGTCGTTGACCTCAGCCGAGCGGTCCGGCAGCCCGTGGGCGCGGGTGTCGTTCAGTGCGGCCAGCAGCGCGCTGCGGCGCTGGCGCGAGGCCTCATCCGCGCCGGTCCAGATCGCCTGATAGCCATTCTCCCGGTAAAATCTGGCAACCGCGTCATCGGCGGAGGCCGACTCTGCCACTGCCTGGCGGAACGCCGCCGGAATATCCGCCTGCGCGGCCCCGGCCATGCTCCCGGCCAAGCCGCTCATGGCCAGAGCGAACAGCCCCGCCTTAAGTCCCGGCAATACATATCCAGCGGATGCGCGCGTCATAAATCTCCGGTCCTTGTGCCGATTATTCCAATATTGGCAGTGCCTATCTGAAATTCTGGTAAATGCCAGCCTGCGTTGTCCACTCACAATCGCGAAAAGTTAACCCTGATGCAGTGTTGCCGCGTCTATGAAACCCGCCTGCAACAGTCGCGGGGAAAAGTTCCATGCCCCTCCCCTTTTGCGCAAGAAATCGCCGAAAAACCGGTCATACGTTACAGTGCGGCAAAGAAATGTTGGAACAGGATTCTCACTGTGCCATACATGCCGCACGTTAACTACGAGCGTTGACGAGCCCGTAACATCGGGCATTTAGGCAGGACTAACAGCGTACGGGACGGCGCAGTATCAATGGCAGAAACCACGGGCACGGGGATCTCCCGGCGTTCTCTTTTGGGTATTTTTGCTGCAACAGCAGTAGCAGCAGCCCCAACTTTCTCAAATGCAGCAGGCTTCCTGCGCGGCGGCGGTGACATCCGGCGCATTCGCATGTACTCCGGCCGCACCGGCGAGCGTGTGGACATGGTCTACTGGATCGACGGCCAGTACATCAAAGACGCGGTCAAGGAAATCAATCACTTCATGCGCGACTGGCGCACCGATGATGTTAAGGAAATCGACCTTCGCACCATCGACATCATGGCCGCCTCGCACAATCTTCTGGATGTGAACGAGCCCTACATGCTGCTGTCGGGCTACCGCAGCCCCAAAACCAACGCGATGCTGCGCAGCCGCTCGCGCGGAGTGGCCAAGAATTCGCTGCACATGCGCGGCCAAGCCGCCGACCTGCGGCTGGCATCTCGTTCGGTGTCGCAGATGGCCAAAGCCGCCGAAGCCTGCCGGGCCGGCGGTGTGGGCAAGTATCAGCGTTCGAATTTTGTGCATATGGATTGCGGCGTTGTCCGCACCTGGCGCGGCTGACCGCAGCTGGTATTGCAAGAATGCAAGCCTGCCCGTCCCGGGGCAGGCTTTTTAGTTTTCTGCGAGCGGCACTGCCGGCGCCATTGCACCTCAACCTCATGAAATTGGAAACAGGCAGTTTTTCCCGTTGCAGAGGCAGCAAAGCACGGGTATACCCCGCCGTAACAACGCACCTGTAGCTCAGCTGGATAGAGCGCTGCCCTCCGAAGGCAGAGGCCAGAGGTTCGAATCCTCTCAGGTGCGCCATTTCCCTTACTCCGCTGCCTGATTTTCACGGACCTTTCACGCTTTCGTAAGGGAAGCTGCCTATCTGCCTAAGAAATTGATCGTAATTTTACGGCAGGATGGCATGGCAACAATCGGTTCTTATTCACAGCCCGCGATTGCAACGGCACCGCGTCTTCGGCTTGACCTGCCCTGCGTGATCAATCTGACGGACACACAGGTCGAGGCGCAGCTTTGCAACATCAGCTACCAGGGATTTGCCGTTCGCCTCCTGGAGGGACAGGACCCATTTGAACTGGCCCAGATGCAATCCGTCACGATTACCGGAATTGGCGAGTTTGCCGTAACAGCGCGCTGGCGCAGAGATGGCAAGATCGGCCTCGCGTTTCTCAGCAAACGCGGGGCGAGACCTTTGCTGGATGCCTATTTCGCCAGAACCGGAGAATACCCGGTCTGAAAGGGGGACCGTGCCGCACCAGAGGTGGCGGGCCAATCACCCCTGCAAGACAAAGGTCAAAGCGGTCAGTATTTCGCTTTGACGCTTGGACTTCCCCAGGCTGGGCGGCCAGGTCAGCCAGTAGCCATCAATCGTAGGCAGTTCCGGCGCCCGGGCGCAGTCCAGCTGACCGGTTTGCAGCAAGTTTGCAGCCAGCACCCTGGACCCCAGTACAACCCCCAGGCCCAGGCGCGCCGCCCGCAGGGCATGGGCCATGGAATCAACGGACAGTGATCCGGCCTCCGGCGCAGCCTCGCCCGTCACACGCGACCATTCCGCCCAGCCCGGCCGCTCGCCGCGCAATTCGATCGCCGGAAGCTGCCGCCAATCCTCAGCAAGTCCCGGCGCGGTCATCGGCTGCAGCACCTCATTCGCCAGCAGCGCCTCCTGCCGCCCCACCCAGCCGCCGCGGCCATAGCGGATCTGCAGGGCGCCGTCCGCGGCCTCGAAGTCCAGCCGCCGGGGCACGGTTTCAGTGACCAGCCGCAAATCCGGAAAGGTTTTAGAAAAGACTGCAAGCCGCGGCAGCAAAAGCATTTCCAGGTGCGACGGCAAGCCCGCAATCCGCAGCTCCCGGACGGTTTGGCCAAACAGGTTCTCGGTTCCTTGCTCCAGCGCGCGCAGGGAATCATGCACCAGCGGCAGGTAGCTTTCGCCGTCCACGGTCAGCGACACCCCGCGCGCCGACCGGATGAAGAGCTGACGGCCCAGCCAGGACTCGAGATTGCGGATCCGCTGGCTGACTGCGGCCTGCGTGGCGCCGAATTCCTCTGCTGCGGCGGTGAAACTGCCATGCCGCCCTGCTGCCTCAAACACCTTGAGCCAATCAAGCGGCGGCAGCCCTTGTTTGGTGACTTTCTTAGCCATTAGAAAACCTAACTCTAAAGCCCTTATTTCCGTCGTTCTCTTGATGGCTCAACCGCGCTACCAGAACAAGGGAGAACAAGGCCAACCGGAGAACCCCCATGCCCCGTTCCGTGACTGCTGACGCGTCCGGCAGCTTTCTGACCCTGACATTCGACGACGGCCAGTTGTGCCGTTTTCATGCGATCTGGCTGCGCGACAACGCGCTGGATCCCGAGACCCGCGCCCCTGGCAACGGCCAGCGTCTAATCACCATTGGCGACATTCCGGATGACACCAGGATCAGCACCGCGCTGGTCGAAGACGGCAGCCTGACGGTGACGTTCGCGCCCGAGGGCAAGACTGTGATCTTCCCCGGGGACTGGCTGAAGTCAAACGCCTATGACGTTGATCAAGCAGATGAATTTGGCCGCACGGCGCCGGGCGTCGAGACCTGGAACAGCAGCCAGCCTGCCCCGACGTTTGACTGGAACAGCGTGCAGTCGGACTCCAAGGCGAAACGCGGCTGGCTGGACGCGATTGCCCGGCTCGGCTTTGCCAAGCTGGTGAACGGTCCGGTCAAGGAAGGCGCGCTGATTGATTGCGCCGCGATGTTTGGTTTTGTCCGCGAGACCAATTACGGCAAGTATTTCGAAGTGCGCACCGAGGTGAACCCCACCAACCTCGCCTACACCGGCCTGGGCCTGCAGGCGCATACCGACAACCCCTACCGTGATCCGGTGCCCTCCCTTCAGATCCTCTATTGCCTGGAAAACTCGGCCGAGGGCGGCGATAGCATCGTGGTGGACGGTTTCCGCGCCGCCGAGCGTCTGCGCGAGGAAAATCCGGAAGGGTTTGCGCTGCTGGCAGGCTACCCTGCGCGGTTTGAATACAAAGGGTCTGACGGCGTGCATCTGCGCGCGCGCCGTCCGATGATTGAGCTGTCACCCGACGGCGAGTTGATTGCGGTACGGTTCAATAACCGGTCTTCGGCACCCTTCACGGACATCCCGTTTGAGAAGATGGAAGCCTATTACGCCGCCTACCGCCGTCTGGGTGAAATCATCGACGATCCGTCGATGGGCGTTTCGTTCAAGCTGGAGCCGGGGGAAAGCTTTATCGTCGACAACACCCGTGTCCTGCACGCGCGGCTGGGCTATTCCGGGGCGGGGACGCGCTGGCTGCAGGGCTGCTACGCCGACAAGGACGGGCTGCTGTCATCCCTGAACGTGCTGAACGCACAATTGGAGGGCTGAGCCATGAGCAAGCCGGACGTCAGCAAGCTGACCCGCGACACTATCGTTGAATTCATCGGCGGCATCTTCGACCGCCGCGGCGGCGAGGAGTATCTGGGGGAACCAGTCACCATGGCGGAACACATGCTTCAAGGCGCCGCAATTGCCGAGCAGAACGGCCAGCCGGAGGAGATCATCGTGGGGGCGCTCCTGCACGACATCGGCCATTTCACCAGCGAGTTCGGGACGTTCTCCATGGACGACACCGAAGACCGCTTTCACGAAGAGGCCGGCGCCGAAGTGCTGGAGCAGTTCTTCCCGTCAGTGATCACCGACTGCGTGCGCTATCACGTGGCCGCCAAG
Source organism: Leisingera aquaemixtae (assembly GCF_006740765.1). Lineage (GTDB taxonomy): Bacteria > Pseudomonadota > Alphaproteobacteria > Rhodobacterales > Rhodobacteraceae > Leisingera > Leisingera aquaemixtae. The sequence continues at coordinate 1,399,748 of NZ_CP041159.1, read as the reverse complement.
CGGTACCTCTGCGCCACGAAACCGGAATATTTCAATCGGCTGTCAGAGGCCTCCATCCATTCGCTGAACCTGCAGGGCGGGCCGATGACCCCGCAAGAAGCGGCCGAATTCGAAAAGAACCCGAACCTCAAGCAGATCATCGCGGTGCGCTATCTGGATGAGGCTGGGAAGCGGGCGGATATGGAGACCCCGGATTACTGGCACTTTGCGCCGATGGTGCAACGAATGGTCGACAAGCACATGGGCGCGGGAGAGTCCGCAAAGTGAGCAAGTCTTGAGGTGCCTGGGGTTCCAAGGCTGCCACCCGTCGGGAAAACGCAAAACGGCGCCCAATCGGGCGCCGTTTCCGGTTGATCAGAGGTATTGATCAAGCAAACAGGTCGTGGGCAAGTTCCAGCGCGCTGATCAGCGTGTCGACTTCTTCCTTGGTGTTATACAGGCCGAACGACGCGCGGCAGGTCGCAGAGACCCCCAGATGATCCATCAGCGGTCCGGCGCAGTGATGGCCGGCACGCACCGCCACGCCTTTCTTGTCGAGGATGGTGGAGATGTCGTGGGCGTGTGCGGCACCTTCCATAGTAAAGCTGAAAATCGCAGCCTTTCCAGGCGCTTGCCCCTGAATGTTGATCCAATTCAGTCCGGTCAGCCGCTCCATCGCATAGTCGCGCAAACCCGCCTCGTGCCTGGCGATGTTTTCCAGGCCGAGGTCCATCATATATTCCAGCGCCACGCCCAGGCCGATGGTCTGCACGATGCCCGGCGTGCCGGCCTCGAACTTCATCGGCGGATCGTTGTAGACGACCTGCTCCTTGGAGACTTCCTTGATCATGTCGCCGCCGCCGATGAACGGGCGCATCTCTGCCATGCGTTCCGGCTTGATGTAAATCGCGCCGGATGCGGAGGGGCCATAGAGCTTATGGCCGGTGATTGCATAGAAGTCGCAGCCGATGTCCTGTACGTTGACCGGCATGTGAACCGCCCCCTGCGAGCCGTCGACCAGCACCGGCACCCCCTTGGCATGGGCGCCCTGGGTGATGGCCTTCACGTCCACCACGGTGCCCAGAACGTTGGAGCATTGGGTCACCGCTACCAGCTTGGTCTTGGGGGTGATCGCGTCGATCACCTTTTGCGGGTCCAGGCTGCCGTCTGCTTCGGTATCCACCCACTTCAGCACCACCCCCTGACGCTCGCGCAGGAAATGCCAGGGCACGATGTTGGCGTGGTGCTCCATCACCGACAACAGGATCTCGTCCCCTGCCTGAAGCCGCGGCATCGCCCAGCCGTAGGCGACCAGATTGATGCCCTCGGTGGTGCCGGAATTCAGCACGATGCTGTGTTCGTCGCCCGCATTCAGGAACCGGGAGATGATGCCGCGCACCGCCTCATACTTCTCCGTTGCGAGATTAGAAAGAAAGTGCAAGCCACGATGAACGTTGGAATACTCCTCGGCATACGCCTTGGTCACCGCGTCGATCACAACCTGCGGCTTCTGGGCCGAGGCGCCGCTGTCGAGGTAGGTCAGCGGCTTGCCGTTCACCTCGCGCGAGAGGATCGGGAAGTCGGCACGGATTTTTTCGACGTCATACATTTTCGGGCAGTCCCAGATTGGCTGGGCCGATCAGACCCACGATGAAGAGAAGGGCAAACACCAGGATCAGGCTGGCCATCAGGACCACCCCGAGCGAGCGCCAAACGGAGCCGAACCTGTGCGCCGCATTCACGAAATGCAAGAGGATAAAGAACACAACGATATTGGCGGCGATGTTCAGCAGCGCCGCCAGCGCCGGCAGGACCAGGAACACCGCCACGATGGCACCGTTCAGCGCGGCCTGCAGAAGCTGCAGCCAGGTGACCAGCGCCAGCAGCGCCGGCAGGTCACCCTGCCCGCCCAGCCAGCGGCCCGTGGTTGTCAGCATCGCAATGAAGCTCAGCTGCAGCACCAGAATGACCGCGAAATAGGCCCCGGGCGCAAACCTTGGCAGCAGAACCTCCGGCGGCAGCGGGAACAGCACCTGCTGCAGAGTATAGACGCTGGTGTTCAGCACCACGGACAGCAGGAACGCGGTCCACAGCGCCTCGCGCGGCCAGTCGCGCGCCAGGATCTGCATCGCGGCGTCGCGCGGGGACTTGAGTGTCAGCAGGGCAAAGGCGGCGAGCGCGTTCATGATCTTGTCCAGTACCCTTGGATCATGCCGGATATCCAGAACCACAGGAACACAACGCACCACAGCGCGCCCACCAGGTTCAGAGCCGCACCGGCGCCGATGAAGCCGGCCACCAGGCCGTTCAGCAGGATCAGCGGGCTGGACGCCAGAAACGCCCAGAACAGCGCCAGCCGGGCGCGATAGGCGTCACCCTGCCCGCCCGCGGCGCGGGCAATCCAATGCGCGACCAGAGCCAGAACATACAGAAACAGCGGCGCGATAAAGACGATGCCGAGCAGCGCGCCGCCCAGCAGCATATTGAGCTCCTGGCCCGTCAGATGCGCCTCGCGGGCCAGTTTCGGCATCTGTGCCACAAAGGTCAGCACGCAGCCGGCGAGCAAAAACACCAGCAGCCTGTCTTCGCGGGCGCCCATGCTCAGAAGCCGCGCAAAAACCTTGCGCGGCCCCTTGTAGGTTGCGGGGATATCCGTGGTGACGGACATCAGCGGCGCCGGGCCAGCCAGCCTTCGAGGCGGGAGACGATGTCGGCGGCGATTTCCGGATCTTCGATCTCATCAACCGCTTCGGCCAGGAAGGCCAGCGTCATCAGGTCGGTCGCTTCGCCATGCGGCACACCGCGAGAGCGCAGGTAGAACAGGCCCTCCTCGTCGATCGCGCCGGACGTCGAGCCATGCGAGCAAGCCACGTCATCGGCATAGATCTCCAGCTCCGGCTTGGCCAGGAACTGACTGTCTTCGTCCAGCAGCAGCGACTGGGAAATCTGATATCCGTCAGTCTTTTGCGCGCCTTCCTTCACCAGGATCTTACCCTGGAACACACCGGTGGCCCCGTTGCGCAGCACCTTCTTGAACACCTGGCGGCTTTCGCAGTTCACCGCGTCATGGGTGATAAAGACGGTGTCGTCGTGGTGGAAATCGCCATCGCCGACGCAGGCGCCCGCGATATGGGCCACCGCGTCGTCGCCGGTCAGCTCGATCACCGCCTCGTTGCGGGTCAGCACGCCGTTCACGGTCAGGGTGAAGGACTTGAACACCGACTCGGTGCCCAGGCGGGCAAACAAGTGGGTGGCCGCGCGGCGCTCATGGTCACGGCCCTGGGCGCGCACCAGGTGCAGCTTGCCGCCGTCGGCAATGTCGATCTCCATGCATTTGTTGAAGCGCGACGCCGCCGGGCCGTTTTCCAGGATCGTCACCTCGGCGCCGGTCTCGACGCGGATCACATGGTGCAGGATCGCGTCGGAGTTTTCGTCCGAATGCACATAGGTGAAGTTGATCGGCTTGGAGACCTTGCCAGTCACCCGGATCGCCACGCCATCACTGGCAAAGGCGGTGTTCAGCGCTGCCAGCGGACGTTCGACCGGGGTCTGGCCGCGTGCTTCAAGAACACCGTACAAGTCCTTGGCCCAATGGATATCCTTGCAGCAGATATCCTCGATCCGGTCGATGGTCACACCTTCCAGAGACAGATCGTCAGAGGCCTCGGCATCGAACACGCCATCGACAAAGACAATATTCAGACGCTCAAAGGCGCTGAACATCGGCGCTTCGTCCGCGTTGAACACCGCCGCCTTAGGCGCGTCTGCCTGCACCAGCGTGTCCGGCTTGGTGTATTTCCAGTATTCGTCGCGGCGGCTGGGCAGGCCCATGGTCTGAACCCGCGACAGCGCGGCCTCGCGTGCCGCCTTAAGGCAGCCGCTTTCCGGCAGCCTCAGCGCCGACAGCCGCGCCTCGGTTGCGCTTTGCTTGACTTCGGGCAGGCCCATTTACGCCTCCTCTGCCAGGATGCCGGCGTAACCGTTGTTTTCGACTTCCAGCGCCAGCTCGGGGCCGCCGGTCTTGACGATGCGGCCATTGGCCAGGATGTGCACCACGTCGGGTTTGATGTGATCCAGCAGGCGCTGGTAGTGGGTGATCACCAGGAAGCCGCGGCCTTCGTCGCGCAGGGCGTTCACACCTTCGGCCACCAGCTTCATCGCATCCACGTCGAGGCCGGAGTCGGTCTCGTCCAGGATGCACAGCTTCGGCTCCAGCATCGCCATCTGCAGGATCTCGTTGCGCTTCTTCTCACCGCCGGAGAAGCCGACGTTGACCGGACGCTTCAGCATGTCGGCGTCGATCTTCAGGGTCTTCGCCTTGGCGCGGATGATTTTCAGGAAGTCGGAAGCCGACAGCTCTTCCTCGCCGCGGGCCTTGCGCTGCGCGTTTACCGCGGTGCGCAGGAAGGTCATGTTGCCGACGCCGGGGATTTCAACCGGGTACTGGAAGGCCAGGAACATGCCCGCCGCAGCGCGCTCTTCCGGCTCCATCTCCAGGATGTCTTCGCCCTCCAGCTCGGCAGAGCCTTCCGTCACCTCATATCCGTCACGGCCCGACAGGACGTAGGACAGGGTGGATTTGCCCGAGCCATTCGGCCCCATGATCGCATGCACCTTGCCCGCTTCGACGGTGAGGTCGACGCCGTTCAGGATCTGCTTGTCTTCGTCTTCAAGCTTGACGTGCAAGTTTTTGATTTCGAGCATTTTTGCCTCTCGCATAGTACTGTTCCGGCAGCCGTCGGCGCCTAGAAGGTTTTGGTGTAAAGCGTCAGGATCTGGGTCAGATCCCGGCGCGGAAGTTCATCGGGGAGCAGCTCGAACCGGGCCATGCGGCCGCGGATTTCAACCGGCTTCACCCATCTTTCGACCTGCTTGTACAGCGCCCGCCCCGCGTAGTCGTCAAACAGCACGGTGACGGGCCGTTCCGTGCGCAGCATGGCGGTCAGAAAGCAGGCCGCCCGGAAGCGGCCGTCAATCAGCACCAGATCCGGCGCCTCGAAAGTATCGAGATCCCAGACCGAATTCGGATACTGGTGAAACCGCCGCCACATATCATTGTTCAGCGGCCGTCCCCACTTGCCGGTTTTTCCGACATTGGCGTGGTGCAGATGCACCTCGGACTTGGACCCGGCCTGACGCAAGTACCGCTTCATCATGCGGTACCACATCTTGTCGGACTCGACGGAAAAGACCTTCTTCCCGCTCAGCTCAGACGCCAGCACGGTTGATCCTCCGCTGCCGTATTCCAGGATGACATTTGCCTCCTGGTACTGGCTGCACACCCACTCCGCCTCTTCCGGCGGCAGGGTAAGCGCCGGGCGCTCGATCAGCTGCTCGTCCTTGGCCACGTCCAACTCCCGGCCCCTTAGCCCAGCACCACGGCGGTGCCGCTGGCCGAGACCATCAGCATCGACTGCCCGACCACTTCATAGTCGAGGTCGACGCCCACAACCGCATTTGCACCCTTGGCCCGGGCGCGGTCTTCCAGCTCTGCCAGCGCGGTTTCGCGCGCGTCCTGCAGCTTGCTTTCATAGGCGCCGGAGCGGCCGCCGACGATGTCTGTGATCGAGGCAAAGACATCGCGCACCACATTGGCGCCCATGATCGCCTCGCCCACCACGATGCCCTTGTATTCGGCGATCTGGTAGCCTTCGACGTTTGGTGTGGTTGTGATGATCATGAACGTGCCTCTTGTTGTTCTGGATACTCTTTACTTTCAAGGTCTTCCGCTCTTTTGCGCGCATACGAATAAAGAAAAGCGGCATCTAGCTCTTTTGCGCTCTTCACTTTTTTCTTCAGCCTCAAGCCGTGCAAAAGAGCACAACTAATACTCGTTCCGAACGCGAGAACGAGACCAGTCGCGGAAATGGTCATTCCGAGAGCGCTGGCAACAGGAAAAACCACGTAAGGTCCAAACCAGAAAAGCATTACGAACAAAACCACCCCCCGAAGGTTGCAACAAGAGCAACTTCACTACCCACACGGCGCCTCGCCGTGCGAGCAATTTTCTGGCGCTCCCTTGAGGAATATGTCCGTCCGTCAATCATCATTGGTTGGTTCAGCCCACAGACCCTTCCAGCGAGATCGCAACCAGCTGCTGGGCTTCCATGGCGAACTCCATCGGCAGCGCCTGCAGCACGTCCTTGCAGAAGCCGTTGACCACCAGGGCCACCGCCTCCTCCTCGTCCATGCCGCGCTGGCGGCAGTAGAACAGCTGATCGTCGTCAACCTTGGACGTGGTCGCCTCATGCTCCACGCGGGAGGAGTTGTTCTTGACCTCGATATAGGGAACCGTGTGGGCGCCGCATTTGTCGCCGATCAGCAAGCTGTCGCACTGGGTGTAGTTGCGCGAATTCTTGGCCTTCGGGTGCATCGACACCAGCCCGCGGTAAGTGTTCTGCGCCTTGCCGGCAGAGATGCCCTTGGACACGATGCGCGACTTGGTGTTCTTGCCCAGATGGATCATCTTGGTGCCGGTGTCGGCCTGCTGCATGTTGTTGGCGATGGCGATCGAGTAGAATTCGCCCTGGCTTTCGTTGCCGCGCAGGATGCAGGACGGGTATTTCCAGGTCACGGCAGAGCCGGTTTCCACCTGGGTCCACATCACCTTGGCGCGGTCGCCGCGGCAGTCGGCCCGCTTGGTCACGAAGTTGTAGATGCCGCCCTTGCCGTTCTCGTCGCCCGGATACCAGTTCTGGACGGTGGAGTATTTCACCTCGGCGTCTTCCTCGATGATGATTTCCACCACTGCGGCATGCAGCTGTGCGATATCGCGCGCAGGTGCGGTACAGCCTTCCAAGTAGCTGACATAGCTGCCTTTATCGGCAATAATCAGGGTGCGTTCAAACTGGCCGGTGTTTTCCGCGTTGATACGGAAGTAGGTCGACAGTTCCATCGGGCAGCGCACACCCGGCGGCACGTAGACAAAAGAGCCGTCAGAGAACACGGCGGAGTTCAAGGTGGCATAGAAGTTGTCGGAGACCGGCACTACGGTGCCGAGGTATTTCTTCACCAGTTCGGGATGCTCGCGGATGGCTTCGGAGATCGAGCAGAAGATGACGCCCGCCTCTTTCAGTTCCTTCTGGAAGGTTGTGCCGACAGAAACGGAATCAAACACCGCGTCCACGGCGACCTTACGGCCTTCTTCAGGGGTTTGGCCCGCACCTTCGACGCCTGCCAGGATCATCTGCTCTTTCAGCGGGATACCCAGCTTTTCGTAAGTGGCCAGCAGCTTGGGGTCGACCTCATCCAGCGACTTGGGCTTCACTTCCATCGATTTGGGACGGGCATAGTAGTACTGATCCTGGAAATCGATTTCCGGATATTCGACCATCGCCCAGGTGGGCTCTTCTTTTTGCAGCCAGCGCTCGTAGGCTTCCAGACGCCACTTCAGCATCCATTCCGGCTCTTCGTTCTTTTCCGAAATCAGCCGGACAATATCCGTGGTCAGCCCCTTGGGGGCGTATTCCATCTCGATGTCGGTTTCCCAGCCGTATTTATAAGCACCGCCAACCTCGCGGACTGCGTCCACGGTTTCCTGGTCAACACCTTCCTTGACTTGGGTCTGGTCCAAAGCGGCCATCGTCTTCTCCTCACTCACGCTGCACGGGCGCGATGTTTCTTTTCTTTCTGCAGCCACGCCTCGGCAAAGCGCAGCACGTCTTCTTCCGTTGTCTCCGGCCCCAGCGACACGCGCACCGCGCCCTGGGCTGTGGCCTCGTCATATCCCATGGCGGTCAGCACCGCACTGGCGCGCACCTTGCCGCTGGAACAAGCGCTGCCGGCGCTGATGGCAAATCCCGCAAGGTCCATTTGCATGACCTGGGTCTCCCCCTTCCAGCCCGGCGTTGCAAAACACAGGGTGTTCGGCAGCCGCTTCTGATCCTTCCCGACAAAAATAGTATGGCTTGCGCCAGACACAAGCGCCTTCTCTAGAATATTTCTAAGTTCTGCAACCCTGTCCCAGACACCATTGGCGAGATCCTTGGCGGCTGCTTCAGCTGCGGCGCCGAACCCTGCGATTCCAATGACATTTTCGGTGCCGGACCGGCGGCCCATCTCCTGGCCGCCGCCCTTGATCTGAGCAGGCAGATCGGTGCCGCGCTTCATGACGACCGCACCAATGCCCTTGGGACCGCCCAGTTTATGCGCCGAAATCAGCGCCATCCGGGCGCCCAGCCAGTTGAACGCCACCGGCAGTTTGCCGAAGGCCTGGGTCGCATCCGTTACCGCCAGACCGTCCGGCAGGCGCTGCACGATCCCGGTTTCGGAATTCGCCAGCTGCAGGGTGGAGGCTGCAGGATCAGTGATTTCGACCGCACAATCGGACCCCACTTTCAGATCCTCGACAGTCCAGGCGCGCACCGCGTCATGCTCCACCGGCGCGCCATGCAGGCCGCGGCCGGCCAGCGCCAGCGACGCGCCCTCGGTCGAGCCGGAGGTAAACACGATATCCGCCCCGTCCGCGCCAAACGCGGCGGCCACCTGCGCCCGCGCCTTCTCGACCAGCGCCTTGGCGGCCCGGCCCTCGGCATGCACCGAAGACGGGTTGCCGCAAACCTCCATCGCCGCAATCATCGCGGCCTTCGCCTCGGGGCGCAGAAGGGCAGTGGCATTGTGGTCGAGGTAAACGCGTTTCATGGATGCATCTTTTTACAGATCATTGCCGCCTCATACGCGGCTCGGCACGAATGCGCAAAGCTTTCCGGCCGCTTTAGCGCGGGAAGCGCCCTGCCCTGGCACAGGAGGATGCGCCTTCCGCGGGCCACCTCAGTCATCGACAACCGCAAACAAGCTGGGCACCGCCGGGCACGGCGCCAGATCGTTCTTGATCACATCCGACAGGCGGGTCTGGTGCAGGAACACATAGACATGCGCGCTGAGGCCCTCCCACAGGCGGTTGGTCAGCGATTGCGCCCGGCTGCCCGACAGCGCCCCGGAGGCACCGGCCCCCTTGTGCATCGCATCCACCGTTTCATCCACGGCAGACAGCACGTCGACAATCCGGATCTCCGACGCTGGCTTGGCCAGACGGTAGCCGCCGCCGGGGCCGCGCACCGATTCAACCAGACCGGCACGGCGCAGTTTGACGAACAGCTGTTCAAGGTAGGGCAAGGAAATGTCCTGGCGCTTGGAAATATCGCCCAGCGGCACCAGATCGCCCTGCGTTTGCAGCGCGATGTCGGCCAATGCGACCATAGCATAGCGCCCCTTGGTGGAAAGCTTCATCTATGTCTCCTCGAAATCAGGGCACGGATGCGAAAACATTGACCTTCGCCGCGTCTGTGCGTATCTCACCCTGACGGTGTTCGGCCCAGGCCTGCGCCCTTGATTAGAACCGTTCTAAGATGCCTGACGGAACCCGTCAAGTATTCTGCCGGCAGACCCGAAAACGAGATTAGGATTTAAACCGCCCATGCCCGAGGTCATCTTTCCCGGACCCGAAGGCCGCCTCGAAGGCCGCTATCACCCGCAAAAAGAAAAAGACGCCCCGATCGCCATCGTGCTGCACCCGCATCCGCAGTTCGGCGGCACCATGAACAACAAGGTGGTCTACAACCTCCACTATGCGTTCTACAACATGGGCTTCACGGTTCTGCGGTTCAATTTCCGCGGCGTCGGCCGCAGCCAGGGCGAATACGACCAGGGCGTGGGCGAACTGTCCGATGCCGCCTCGGCGCTGGATTACCTGCAGTCGATGAACACCAACTCCAAGCATTGCTGGGTTGCGGGCTTCTCCTTCGGCGCGTGGATCGGTATGCAGCTGCTGATGCGCCGACCCGAGATCACCGGCTTCATCTCGGTCGCCCCGCCGGCCAACATGTACGACTTCTCGTTCCTGGCGCCCTGCCCGTCTTCGGGCCTGATCATCAATGGCACCGCCGACCGCGTGGCGCCGCCTGCCGATACCGCCAACCTGGTCAGCAAGCTGCATGAGCAGAAGGGTATCACCATCACCCATACCGAGGTCGAGGGTGCGGACCACTTCTTCCAGGATCCGTATATGGACACGATGATCGGCACCGTGACCGACTATGTGAAGCGCCGCCTGACGGAGACCACCCGCTGATGAGCACAATCGAGACGCTGGCGCAAAAACTGGCGGTCGATACGCTCAAAGTTCAGGACGCCAGCGGCGAGGAGAGGCTGTATGTGGAGGTGGGCCAGGTGCTGGGCGCCGCCTCCCAGTCGCTCGAAGAGGCGTTCCTCACGGAGATGCGCGTGCGCCTGGCGGAACGCAAGGCGCGCGAGTTTCTCAATAAGAAAGTCGCCGCGCTGCAAGCGCAGCTGGAAACAAGGGCTGAGACATGAGCGTCCGGCTGCAAGCGCAATTCGCCTTCCTGCTGGAAGCTGACAAGCTGCGCCGGGTTGAGCGCCAGAACCTGATCCTGGATTGCAGCCGCCGCGAAAACTCAGCCGAGCACAGCTGGCATCTGGCGCTGTACGCGCTGGTGCTGGCGCCCTTCGCAGAGCCGGAGGTGAACGTCTTCCGCACCATCCGGATGCTGCTGCTGCATGATCTGGTCGAGATCGACGCAGGCGACCACCCGATCACCGGCGCGGTGGATTGGGACGCAGTGGCGCAGGCGGAACTGGCTGCGGCAGACCGGCTGTTCGGCCTGCTGCCCGCGGATCAGGGCGCAGAATTCATCACGCTGTGGCAGGAGTTCGAAGCGGCGCAAAGCCCGGATGCGCGGTTTGCCAAGCGGCTGGACCATTGTCAGCCGGTGTTTCAGACCCTGTACGGCGCAGAGCCCCTGGACTGGCATGTCGATGTGGTCCGCCAGAACCTGTTCGGCGGCCGCGCCGCCGCGCTGGAGCATGACCTGCCGGAAGCCTTCCATCATGCGCTGGCGCTGCTGGGTGAGGACACCGGATATGACTGCAGCCGCCTGACGGCCCGCCTGCCCTTCCTGAATGAAGCCGACAAGCTGAAGCTGATCACCCGCGCCTCCCGGCTGGGTGACGGCTCGCGGCACGAAAACTCGGCAGAGCACAGCTGGCATATCATGCTTTACGCCTGGGTTCTGGCCGAACACGGCGCGGATACCGCCGATGTGGACAGGGTGCTGCAAATGCTGCTGCTGCATGACCTGGTGGAAATCGACGCAGGCGATGCGCCGATTCACGGGGTTGTGGATCCCGCCGCGCTTGCGGCGCTTGCCGCCGAGGAGCAGGCCGCAGCTGACCGCCTGTTCGGATTGCTGCCCGCGGACCAGGGCGGGCTGATGCGCGCGATCTGGGAAGAGTTCGAGGCCGCAGGCAGCGCAGATGCGGTCTATGCCAAGTCCATCGACCGGGTGCAGCCGGTTCTGCTGAACCTGCTGAACGGCGGCGGCAGCTGGGTCGATTACAACGTGACCCTGCCGCAGCTTGACGCCCGCGTCGGCGAAAAGGTCAGCCGCGGCACGCCCGGCGTTTGGGACTATGTGCGCGCAACGATCGAACCCTGGTTCCGCGAGACCGGGCGCCTGTAACACCAGCCGCCCGGCCGCTGAACCTCACTCCAGAAACGGTTGAAAAGGCTCGATTTCCGCTCCGTCGCCGGTCAGCGTCAGAAAGGCGCCCGGCTTCAGCTCGTTCCAGGCTTCCCCGGTTTGTTCCAGCGGTTCCGACACCACCGCCCAGCCGCCCATGCTGCTGCTCCAGCGGTAATAGACCGAGGGCGCAACGCTGTCCGAGGAATAGCGCGCGGCATACAGCCTCTCGCCATCCGACATCGCCACGGATAGGCGCATATGCGGCGTGGCGCCCCGTGCGCGGGACAAGGCCTCCATCCGCGCAACCGCCCGCTCCAGCGCCGTCTTCGGATCCGCATCAAGGCCTTGCTGCAAGGCGAGCAGAAACAGCACCTCGCTGTCGGTCGCCCCTTTGCGGTGCTCATAAAGCTCATCCGGGATGCACATATCAGCGTGGCGGCGGAACTTCTCAAAGCCGCCGACCTGACCGTTGTGCATGAAACTCCACCGGCCCGCGGTGAAAGGATGGCAGTTGTTGCGGCTGGTTGCCGACCCCGTCGAGGCCCGCACATGCGCCAGGAACAGCCCCGATTTGACCTGCCGGACCAGCGCCCGGAGATTGCAGTCCGACCAGGCCGGATACACATCGCGGTACAGGCCCGGCTCCGGGCGCTGGCCGTACCAGGCAATGCCGAACCCGTCGCCATTGGTGGCCGTCTTGCATTCTGCCGCTTTCTGGCTTTGGGCAATCAGGGAATGCGCGGGTATTGAAATGATGTCTTCCAGGAACACATCGGCCCCCGAATAGGCAGCCCAGCGGCACATGTGGCAGTCCCCCGCTCTCATTTGGGAATCGGATCAGTGTTTTCGCGACCACTGAATTATTGGGACAATCCCCTAAGAAATCCCCAAATCACAGTCCAGTGTTTCTGCGCACAGTCCCCTGTTCACCGCCTTAGCAGGCGGAAAAGCGGCAGCCGGCGACGCATCGGGACTTCCTTGAACGCGGCGGATGCGGTAGCGGAGAAACAGGCCCGCCGCCGCGGGGGCGAGCGCGCAGAACGGAGGCGGAAATGCCGGTACATTATTTCTACCTGATCATCGCCGTAGCGGCGGAAACGATCGGCACCACGGCGCTGCAGGCCAGCCAGCAGTTCTCCCGGCTGGGGCCGTCGCTGATCGTTCTGGTGGCTTATGCCTTTTCCTTCTACATGATGGGGCTGACGCTTAAATTCATGCCGGTGGGCGTCGTCTATGCCATCTGGTCCGGTCTCGGCATCCTGCTGATTGCGGTGATCGCCTTCGTCGTCTTCGGCCAGAAACTGGATCTGCCTGCGGTGATCGGCATGCTGCTGATCATGTCCGGCATCATCGTCATCCACCTGTTTTCCAAGTCCTCCGGCCACTGATCCGCTATAGAAGGCGCCGGATAGCTGTTTTCCTCTGGCCTTTGCGCGGGGTTCGGGCTATGCGCGGCCCAACTTCCTTACAAAGGCGAACGTCATGGATATGCGCAACATCGCAATCATTGCTCACGTTGACCACGGCAAAACCACCCTGGTCGACGAGCTGCTGAAACAGTCCGGCGCCTTCCGCGAAAATCAAGCTGTGGCGGAACGCGCCATGGACAGCAACGATCTGGAGCGCGAGCGCGGCATCACCATTTTTGCCAAACCGACCTCGGTCGAGTGGAACGGCACCCGCATCAACATCGTCGACACCCCCGGCCACGCCGATTTCGGCGGCGAGGTGGAGCGCATCCTGTCGATGGTCGACGGCGTGGTGCTGCTGGTGGACGCCGCCGAAGGCCCGATGCCGCAGACCAAATTCGTGACCTCCAAGGCGCTGGCCCTGGGCCTGCGCCCGATCGTGGTGCTGAACAAGGTCGACAAGCCCGACGCCGAGCCCGACCGCGCGCTGGACGAGTGCTTTGACCTGTTTGCCTCGCTCGACGCGACCGAGGACCAGCTGGACTTCCCGCATATGTATGCTTCCGGCCGCTCCGGCTGGGCCGATGCAGAGCTGGACGGCCCGCGCAAGGACCTGCACGCGCTGTTCAACCTCATCGTGAACCACGTTCCGGAACCCAAGCAGATCAAGCGCCAGGACGAAGATTTCCGGATGCTGGCCACCACCCTGGGCAGCGACCCCTTCGTAGGCCGCCTGCTGACCGGCCGGGTTGAGTCCGGCAAGCTCAAGGTCGGCGCCACCGTGCAGGCGATTTCCCGCATCGGCCAGAAGATCGAACAGTTCCGCGTGACCCGAATTCAGGCCTTCCGCGGCCTGGCCCAGCAGGACATCGAAGAAGCCCAGGCAGGCGACATCGTCTCCATCGCCGGCATGTCCAAGGCCACCGTGGCAGACACCATCTGCGCACTCGCCGTGGATGAACCGCTGGACGCGCAGCCGATCGACCCGCCGACCATCACCGTGACCTTCGGCATCAACGACAGCCCGCTGGCGGGCCGCGACGGCAAGAAGGTGCAGTCCCGCGTCATCCGCGACCGCCTGATGAAAGAGGCCGAAAGCAACGTCGCCATCAAGATCCAGGACACCCCCGGCGGTGAGGCGTTCGAGGTTTCCGGCCGCGGCGAACTGCAGATGGGCGTTCTGATCGAGAACATGCGCCGCGAAGGCTTCGAGCTGTCGATCTCCCGCCCGCAGGTGATCATGAAGGAAGTCGACGGCGTCCGCATGGAGCCGATCGAGGAAGCCACCATTGACGTGGACGACGAATACTCCGGCGCGGTGATCGAAAAGCTGACCGGCGCCCGCAAGGGTGAACTGGTCGAGATGAAGCCCGCAGGCGCAGGCAAGACCCGCATCATCGCCCATGTCCCCTCGCGCGGCCTCATCGGCTATCACGGCGAGTTCCTGACCGACACCCGCGGCACCGGCGTGCTGAACCGCGTGTTCCACGGCTGGGCACCGCACAAGGGTGCCATCCCGGGCCGCCGCGCCGGCGTGCTGATCTCGATGGAGAACGGCCAGTCGGTGGCGTACGCGCTGTGGAACCTGGAAGAGCGCGGCAAGATGATGATCGGCGCCCAGGCAGACATCTACACCGGCATGATCATCGGTGAGCATTCGCGCGACAACGACCTGGAAGTGAACCCGCTGAAAGGCAAGAAACTGACCAACGTGCGGGCCTCCGGCACCGACGACGCGGTCCGCCTGACCACTCCGATGACGCTGTCGCTGGAAGAGGCCATCGCGTACATCAACGACGATGAGCTGGTCGAGGTGACGCCGAACAGCGTGCGCCTGCGCAAGCGCTACCTGGACCCGCATGAACGCAAGCGGATGGCCAAGGCAAGCGCCTGACGAACATGAAAACGGCGGCAGAGAGATCTGCCGCCGTTTTTCATTCTGCGTCTGTCAGAAGCGTAACGCTATCGCCTAAGACGACCCTGCCCGGTTCCAGCACTTCTGCGTACCAGCCGCCATGCCCGCGCATCGCGTTGTATCCGCCGCGGCCCAGCACTTCCTCCATCCTCGAACATGGCGGACAAGGCCCGGTGACCTGCAGCACCGCATTGCCAACCCGCAGCGCCGCTTTGCGAAGCGCTGCAAGGTTGATGCCTGAAATCACAAGGTTTCGCCGCAACTGCTCCGGCTTCACCACGTCCATGCCGGCAAGGGCCGCGATAACCGGCAAGTGTTCCGCCTGGATCAGGGTTACGGCGCGCTTGCCAGCCTTGGCGTGATCGCCGGCCAAGCCGTCTAGGGACACTTCGGCGCTGCCGGGCGTCTTAACGTCTCCCCGCCGCCCGGGACGCAGACCGATCCATGCCACCCGGCCCGGGGCCGCATGGCATTTCAGCATCTCCGCAAAGGCGGTGACCATTACTCGGAGGTTTCCACCACCATCAGCTCACGCTCCGAAGCACCGCGCGCATGATCCAGCGCCTCCTGGTATTCGGCACTGTGATAGCAGTCGACCGCCGCTTCAACGCTGGGAAATTTGGCAACGACGTTGCGCGGGCGCTCCTTGCCCTCCAGCTGCACGAACCGGCCGCCGCGGGCAATGAACTCGCCGCCATGCTTGGCGATAGCCGGGCCTGCCAGTTCGGCATATTTGCCATAGGCATCGGCGTCTGTGACGGTCACATGTGCAATCCAAAGCGCGGGCATCGGAGCCTCCCAGGTTAATGATCTTTCCGGCAGCTTAGGCCGTTTGCCGGAAAGACCAAGTGTTTTTTGACCAAATGGTCAGCCCGCCAGCACGGCCTCCGCGGCCTTGATCGCCTCCTCGGCACCGGAGAAGTCCTTGCCGCCGCCCTGGGCCATATCCGGACGGCCGCCGCCGCCCTTGCCGCCCACGGCCGGAACCGCGGCCTTCAGCACGTCCACGGCAGAGACTTCACCGGTCAGATCGTCGGTCACGCCGGCGGCCACGGCCACCTTGCCGTCTTCTTCGGCGATCAGCAGGATCACGCCAGAGCCGATGTTCTGCTTATGCTTGTCGATCAGGCCGCGCAGGTCCTTGCCGGATACGCCCTTGAGCGCCTGGGCCAGGAACTTCTTGCCATTCACGTCCTTGGCCTCGGCGCCGCCGCCGGAACCGCCGCCCATGGCGATCTGCTGCTTGAGGTTGGAAATCTCGTTCTGCAGCGCCTTGCGCTCATCCATCATCGCCTTGAGACGGTCCAGAACCTCCGCAGGCTGCGCCTTAAGGGCCGCTGCGACCTCGGCCATCCGGCCCGCTTCGCGCTCCAGATGCTCCACCGCCGCCGCACCGGTCAGCGCCTCGATCCGGCGCACGCCGGCAGAGGACGCGCTGTCGCCTAGGATGACAAAAGTGCCGATGTCGCCGGTCTGCTTCACATGGGTGCCGCCGCACAGCTCGATCGAATAGGTGTCGCCGTCATGGCCCTTGCCTGTGGCTGCGCGGCCCATGGAGACAACGCGGACCTCGTCACCGTATTTCTCGCCGAACAGCGCCTGAGCGCCCAGCTCGCGCGCATCATCCGGGGTCATGATCCGGGTGGAGACCGGCGTGTTCTGGCGGATGAAATCATTCACCTCCGCGCCGACCTTGGCCAGTTCCTCCGCGTTCATCGCCTTGTTGTGGCTGAAGTCGAACCGCAGGCGGTCCGCCGCATTCAGAGAGCCCTTCTGCGCCACATGATCCCCCAGCGCGTTGCGCAGCGCCTCGTGCAGCAGGTGAGTGGCCGAATGGTTGGCCCGGATCTTGCTGCGGCGGTCGTGGTCCACTTCCATCGCCGCGCCCTGCCCGACGGCAACCTTGCCCTCAGTCACTTCGGCAATGTGCAGGAACAGGCCCTCCACCTTTTTGGTGTCAGTGATGCGGGCCGCGCCTCCCTCAACGGTCAGCACACCGCTGTCGCCCACCTGGCCGCCGCTTTCACCATAAAACGGCGTCTGGTTCAGGATGATCTGAACCGTGTCGCCCTTGGCAGCGGATTGCAGCTGCGCCCCGTCCTTGACGATGGCGACGATCTGGCCCTCGGCCTTTTCAGTCTCATAGCCCAGGAAGTCGGTGGTGCCGGCCGCGTCGACAATATCGAAGTAGACTTTCACATCCGCCGCTTCGCCCAGCCCGATGCCGCCAGCGCGGGATTGCTCCTTCTGCGCCTTCATCGCGGCGTCAAAGCCATCTGTGTCGACCTCGATCTCCTTGGCGCGCAGGGCGTCCTGGGTCAGGTCGAGCGGGAAGCCGTAAGTGTCATAGAGCTTGAACGCTGTCTCGCCCGGCAAGACGTCGCCGTTGCTCAGATCGGCTGAGGCTTCATCCAGCAGCTTCAGGCCGCGGTCCAGTGTGCGCAGGAAACGGGTTTCCTCCTGCTCGAAGGTCTCTTCGATCAGCGCCTGGCCCTGGCCAAGCTCCGGATAGGCGGCGCCCATCTTCTGCACCAGCGACGGCACCAGCTTGTGCATCACCGGATCGGTGGCGCCCAGCAGCGAGGCATGGCGCATCGCGCGGCGCATGATCCGGCGCAGAACATAGCCGCGGCCTTCGTTCGAGGGCAGCACGCCCTCGGCGATCAGGAAGGAACACGACCGCAGGTGATCGGCGATCACCCGGTGATGCACATTCTGATCCCCGAACGGGTCGGTGTTCGTCACGTTCGCGGACGCCTCGATCAGGGCCTTGAACAGATCGGTTTCATAGTTGTCGTGGGTGCCCTGCAGCAGCGCCGCAATCCGCTCCAGCCCCATGCCGGTGTCGATGGACTGCATGTCCAGATCGACCATCGTGCCGTCCGCGAACCTCTCGTTCTGCATGAAGACAAGGTTCCAGATCTCGATGAAGCGGTCGCCGTCTTCCTCCGGCGAGCCCGGAGGGCCGCCCCAGATGTGGTCGCCGTGGTCATAGAAGATCTCGGTGCAGGGGCCGCAGGGGCCGGTGTCGCCCATCTGCCAGAAGTTGTCGGAGGTCGCGATGCGGATGATCCGCTCCTCCGGCACGCCCATTTTCTTCCAGATGTCAAAGGCTTCGTCATCGGTGTGATAGACGGTGGTGTAGAGCCGGTCCTTCGGAATATCGAATTCCTTGGTGATCAGCTCCCAGGCAAAGGGGATCGCCTCCTCCTTGAAGTAGTCGCCAAAGGAGAAGTTGCCGAGCATCTCAAAAAACGTGTGGTGGCGCGCGGTATAGCCCACGTTGTCGAGGTCGTTGTGCTTGCCGCCGGCCCGGACGCATTTCTGCGACGACGTCGCGCGCTTGTACTCACGGGTTTCCACCCCGGTGAAGCAGTTTTTGAACTGCACCATGCCGGAGTTGGTGAACATCAGCGTGGGGTCGTTGCGCGGCACCAGCGGGCTGGAGTCGACAACCTCGTGCCCCTGTTTGGCAAAGTAGGTCAGGAAGGTAGAGCGGATATCGTTGAGCGTCGGCATGTGCGGGATCTCTTGCGGGCTTAAAAACAAGCGTTCCGGGCAGGTTTACCCGCCTGCCGGGGCACTGTCTACAGCGGGAAGCGGCGGCACCGATGAAAAAGGGCGCAGCCTGCGCCGCGCCCCCGTGATCCTCAGATTTGATCAGATTATCCGGCGCTTAGGCCTCTAGGATATCGTCGGCGCCGTCCAGATCCGGGCGTTCGAATTCCAGCCCGTGCGAGGCGCGGATCTTGTCCTCGATGTCATAGGCAATGGCGGGGTTTTCGCGCAGGAACACCTTCGCGTTCTCGCGCCCCTGCCCGATGCGCTCATCCCCGTAGGAGAACCAGGCGCCGGACTTGTTGACGACACCGGCCGCCACGCCCAGGTCCAGCAGCTCGCCCATCTTGGAGATGCCCTCGCCATACATGATGTCGAATTCAACCTGCTTGAACGGCGGCGCCACCTTGTTCTTCACCACCTTGACGCGGGTGGAGTTGCCGACCACCTCGTCCCGGTCCTTGATCGCGCCGATGCGGCGGATGTCCAGCCGGACGGAGGAATAGAATTTCAGCGCGTTGCCGCCGGTGGTGGTTTCCGGGCTGCCGAACATCACGCCGATCTTCATGCGGATCTGGTTGATGAAGATCACCATGCATTTGGAGCGGCTGATGGAGCCGGTCAGCTTGCGCATCGCCTGGCTCATCAGGCGGGCCTGCACGCCGACGCTGCTGTCTCCCATGTCGCCCTCAAGCTCCGACTTCGGGGTCAGTGCCGCCACCGAGTCGACGATCACCATGTTGACCGCGCCGGAGCGCACCAGCGTATCGGTGATTTCCAGCGCCTGTTCGCCGGTGTCGGGCTGCGAGATCAGCAGCTCATCCAGGTCGACGCCCAGCTTGGCCGCATACTGCGGGTCCAGCGCATGTTCCGCGTCGACAAAGGCACAAACGCCGCCCTTCTTCTGCTGCTCTGCAATGCAATGCAGCGTCAGCGTGGTCTTGCCCGAGCTTTCGGGGCCGTAGATTTCAATGATCCGGCCCATCGGCAAGCCGCCGATCCCCAGCGCGATGTCCAGCCCCAGGGAGCCGGTCGAGCTGGCCTCGATCTCCTGCAGGGCCGTGCCATCGCCCAGCTTCATGATGGAGCCCTTGCCGAACTGCCGCTCAATCTGGGCAAGCGCGCTGTCGAGCGCCTTTTGCTTGTCACCGCTAATTTTATTTTTCATGGTCAAAAGATCCGCCATAGTCCCTTGTCCCTTTCTATCTGTCACACACCGGGGCGTGCGGCAATCACTGCTTTGTTCACCTCTTGTTCCTTATGAGATCAAAAAGAGAACATTGCAACAGAAAAACTGATGTACCCAGTTCAGGGCCGGGGTGTTAAAGAAAGATTTATGGTTAAGGCAGAGCAATAAATTTTACCGGGCAGTTAACGGAATGATGATATTTTTCAAGGAACGGCTGGCGCTTCTGTCCGTTCCCAAAACTGGCACCACCGCCTTTCAGGCCGCGTTGCGCGACCGGGCCGATCTGGTGATCTCCGACCCGCCGGAGCTGAAGCACGCGCCGCTTTACCGCTATAACCGCTGGATCCGGCCGATGTATGAAAAGGTCTGCGGGGCCGAGCTGGAGGTTGCCGCGGTGATGCGGGAGCCGGTCAGCTGGCTGGGCAGCTGGTACCGCTACCGCCAGCGGCCTGCGCTGGACGGTCAGCCCAATTCCACCAAGGACATCAGTTTCGAAGACTTTCTGAACGCCTGCTGCAAGGGCAACCCGCCCGCCTATGCCAATGTCGGCAGCCAGGCGAAGTTTCTGGAAGCGCAGCCGAACGGCTGCAAGGTCAGCCATCTGTTCCGCTATGAGGACCGGAACGCGCTGAAAACATTTCTCGAACAGCGCCTGGACACGGAACTGCATCTGGAGCGCAAGAACGTCAGCCCCGCAGCGGATCTGCCGCTCAGCCCGGAGGCCGGGGCCCGCCTGCGGCGCAAACGGGCGGCGGAGTTCGAACTGTACCAGTCGATCCCGGTCCGCTGACACGGCAAAGCCGCCGGGTCCGGCGGCTTGGGTCTTTGAAGCTGCCGCCCGGGGCTTAATGCAGCTGGGCGTGCACCGTCTCGGTCAGCTGGTTCAGCGAGAAGGGCTTGGGCAGGAACACCGAGTTCGGCACCTCCGGCTGCGCCTCGCCAAAGGCGCCTTCGGCATAGCCGGAGACAAAGACCACACGGGTATCGGGCCGCTCCTTCAGCGCTTCGCGCACCCAGCTGGGACCATCCATACCGGGCATCACCACGTCGGTGACAAAGACATCCACTGTCAGGCCGGGATCTTCCAGCGTGCGCAGCGCATCCTCGGCCGATTCCGCCTCCAGCACGGTATAGCCGCGCATCCGCAGTGCGCGCGAGGCAAAGGCCCGCACCGGCGCCTCGTCCTCGACCAGCAGCACCACGCCCTCGCCATGCTGGTTGGCCGCGGTCTTGTCCTCCGCCACCGCAGGCTTTTCCACGGCCAGCGCATCCGCCTGCTGCTTGAAGACCGGAAAGAACAGGGTGAACTGGGTGCCGTGACCCTGAACCGAGTCGACGAAGATATAGCCGCCGGTCTGCTTGATGATGCCATAGGCCGTGGACAGGCCCAGTCCGGTGCCCTCGCCCGTGCGCTTGGTGGTGTAGAAGGGTTCGAACACCTTCTGCAGCTTGTCCGGCGCAATCCCGACACCCTCGTCGGAGACCTTCACGGTCACCCAATCGCCGGCGGGCATGGTGGCGCGGTCCCGCTCCAGCGGCTTGTCCAGCGACAGAACCTCGGTCTCCACCCGGATCTCGCCGCCCTGCGGCATCGCATCGCGCGCGTTCACCACCAGGTTCATCAGCACCTGTTCCAGCTGCCGCTTGTCGGCGCGGATGGATTTCATCACCGGATCGTGGCTGAGGGTCAGGGTGACCTTCTCGCCGACCAGGCGGTTCAGCAGATGGGTCAGATCCGACAGCGTGTCGCGCACATCCAGGATCTCCGGCTGCAGCGTCTGCTTGCGCGAGAACGCCAGAAGCTGGCTGACCAGCGAGGCCGCGCGGTTGGCATTCTCATGGATCTGGATCAGATCGCCATAGTCCTGATCGCCCTGATCGTGGCGCAGCAGCAGCAGGTCGCAATGGCCGGAAATCGCCGTCAGCAGGTTGTTGAAGTCATGTGCCACCCCGCCTGCCAGCTGGCCGATCGCCTGCATCTTCTGGCTTTGCACGAACTGCGCTTCCAGCGTCTTCAGCTCGGTCGCGTCGTTCAGCACCGCAATCAGCACCGGGGTGCCCTCTTCGACCACGCGGGTCAGGGTGACCTGGACAAAGACCTCCTTGTCCGAGCGGGACAGGCGCAGGAATTCGGATTTGTTCGGCGCCAGCCCGTCAGCGGTATCGCGCAGCCAGTCGGACATCGGTCGGCCAAGGCCTTCCATCAGCTGGCCGAGTTTCAGATTGGCGCAGCTCTCCACCCCCAGCAGGCGCAGCGCCATCCGGTTGGTGGTCAGGATCTCGCCGGTGGGCGCCACCTTGAGGAACGGAACCGGCAAGGCCTCGAGTCCGGCCTGCGCCGCGTCCAGCCCGCTTTCGTCCACTTCCATCATGAACAATTCGCTGCGGCCCTGATTGCGGTTGTTTTCGCTGACCAGAACCTGCACCGGGCCGTTTTTGGTGCTGAGCGTGTTGATCCGCCCCGGCAGAACCGGCAGCGCCGGGAACAGGCGGTCAGTCGATTTCACCCGTTCGCCGATCAGGCTGCGGGCTGCCTCGTTCATGAACAGGACCGCGCCGGTGCGGCCAACGGTGATCATCGGCACCGGTATAGACTCCGCGCCGCGGCCGTTGCCGCCGCGCTCCAGAATATCCTCAACCCGCCACAGGAAACTGCCGCCCGTCATCTGATGCACCGCCAGCCGGACATGGCCGCGCCGGGTCACGATATCCTCCCGCGCGGCGCCATCGACACGGGCGCGGCTCTGCAGCCGGTAGAGCACGGCAGACGGGTTCGCCAGGATCGACCGCAATGTGCCCGGCAGGGTGTCCCGGCTGCCGTCCTGGAACCGCTTTACCGCGGCGCCGTTGCAGGCATGGATCACCCCGTCGTCATCGGTGACAAAGCTGGGAGTGGCATCTTTTTCGATAAAGCCGGTCAGCAGCTCCGCCGCCATCGCCCGCGCGTTCAGCCGCATCCGGCTCTGCACCACCATGAGGCCCGCCACCGCCGCCAGTGTCAGCCCCACCATGACGAAGCCGCGGCTCATCCAGTCGGGCAGCGCAAACAGCCAGGGGCCGGACATCAGCATCACGGCCAGCAGCAGCGTGGCGGCCAGCCGGGCATGCTCAGGCGCGTAAACGCGCAGTTCCGGAACGGAAGTGTCTTGGCGACCGGACATTACGGCTCCATCCATGGTCAGTGCTTGGTGACGCCATAACGCGGCGGCTTTGGTTAAAACCACGTTAAGAAAAACAAAGGGTTTCCCGGCCGCGACCCTATCAACCAGCCTTTGCGCGCGTCAACACGGCAACATAGAACCCATCGGTGCCATCCTGCACCTGCCAGCTTTGCTCCGCCGCCAGGGACCACTCAGGATTTTCTCCGATAAAGGTTTGAACTTGCTGGGTGTTTTCCGCTTGGAGCATGGAGCATGTCGCATAGGCCAGCGTGCCGCCCGGCGCCGTCAGACCGGCCGCCGTGCGCAAGATTTCCAACTGGGTTTCCTGCAAGGCGCGCAAGCCCTCCGGCGTCAGCCGCCATTTACCCTCGGGCGCCCGCCGCCAGGATCCGGACCCGGAACAGGGCACATCGCACAGCACCAGGTCAAACGGACCCGTGCGAGCAGCATCCGCGGGGGAGAGAAGCGTCACACTGGCGCCTGCCCGCGCAGCGCGCTCCGGCAGGTCCTTCATCCGCTTGGGATCGGCGTCATGGGCGTGCAGCCGGATCCGGGCGCGGGCCGCCATAGCAAGGCTCTTGCCGCCGCCGCCGGCACAGTAATCGAGAACGGACATGCCGTCCGCCAGCGGCAGCTGCTCGACCACCGCCTGGCTGGCGGCGTCCTGCAGCTCCACCAGGCCGTCCGCATAGGCCTTGGCGTTGCGCAGCTTGCGGGCGCCTTCGCTGACTTCCAGCGCGGCGGCAGCCGCGGGATGCGGCCGGGTGGCAATGCCGTCCGCGGCCAAGGCCTCCTGCGCCTGCTGCAAGGTGCCCCGGGCGGTGTTCACCCGCAGATGCACCGGCGCACGGCGGCGCAGGGCCTGCGCGGCGGCTTCCGCCTCGGCGCCAAGGCTGGCGCTGAACGCGGGCCACAGCCAATCGGGAATATCCAGCGCCTCAGCCCCTTCAGGCGGCGGCGGCAGCTGGCGTTCCGCCCCGGTCAGCGGCGCGGGGGCGTGGCCCTGGCCGGTAAAGACCTCATCCGGGTCCTGCCCGGCATCCCGCAGCGCGCCCAGGATCAGCCCGCGCCCGCTGCGCGCGCCGCCCTGGGCGGCATGGGAGCGCAAGCAGCGCAGCGCGGTGAACACATGGTCACGCACCGCGGCGCGGTCCTTGGAGCCGGCAAAGCGGCTGCGCCGGCCCCAGGAGGTCAGCGCCTTTTCCGCAGGCTCCCCCGCCAGCACCTGGTCGAGGATTTCAATGGCCGCCTGCAGGCGGGCGGCGGGGGTCATGCCCCTGCCCCGGTATCACATGCGGCCATCATCAGCTTAGCCCGCCCGGTAGTTCGGCGCTTCGCGGGTGATCTGCACGTCATGCACGTGGCTTTCCTTCAGACCGGCACCGGTGATGCGGACAAAGTTGCAGTTCTTGCGCATCTCATCCACGGTGGCACAGCCGGTATAGCCCATCGCCGCGCGCAGGCCGCCCACCAGCTGATGCACCACCGGCCCGGCACCGCCCTTGTACGGCACCTGGCCTTCGATCCCTTCCGGCACCAGCTTGTCGCTGGCGGCGTCCTTCTGGAAATAGCGGTCGGCAGAGCCGCGCGCCATTGCCCCCATCGAGCCCATGCCGCGGTAGGATTTGAACGAGCGGCCCTGATACAGGATCACCTCGCCGGGGGACTCATCGGTGCCCGCAATCATCGAGCCGACCATCGCGCAGGAGGCGCCTGCCGCAATCGCCTTGGCAAAATCGCCGGAGAACTTGATGCCGCCATCGGCAATCACCGGAATATCGCCGGCAGCGCCTGCGCAATCCATGATCGCGGTCAGCTGCGGCACGCCGACACCTGCCACCATGCGGGTGGTGCAGATCGACCCCGGGCCGATGCCGACCTTGACCGCATCCGCGCCCGCGTCAATCAGCGCGCGGGTCGCTT
This sequence comes from Leisingera aquaemixtae, assembly GCF_006740765.1. Classification (GTDB taxonomy): domain Bacteria; phylum Pseudomonadota; class Alphaproteobacteria; order Rhodobacterales; family Rhodobacteraceae; genus Leisingera; species Leisingera aquaemixtae. The sequence goes on along the minus strand of NZ_CP041159.1, from coordinate 1,375,134 downwards.
CCGCGGTGGCTACGTTGCCGGCAATCACCTGCACATTGCTGTATTGCGCCTTGATCCGTGTCACCGCGTCGATCACGCCCGCGGAATGACCGTGCGCGGTGTCCACCACGACGATGTCCACGCCCGCGTCGATTAGCGCCTCGGAGCGCTCAAAGCCGCTGTCGCCAACCGAGCTGGCCGCCGCCACACGCAGGCGGCCCAGTTCATCCTTGCAGGCGGTGGGATGCAGAACCGCCTGTTCCGTGTCCTTGAGGGTCAGCAGACCGGTCAGCTTGCGGTTTTTGTCGGAGACCAGCAGCTTTTCGATCCGGCGCGCCTTCATCAGCGACTTGGCCTCTTCCAGATCGGCGGGCTCCTGCAGCATCGCCAGATTGTCAGAGGTCATCATCACCGAAACCGGCGTGCTGTCATCAGAGGCAAAGCGCATGTCGCGGTTGGTGACGATGCCGACAACGCGGCCGGCCTCGTCCACCACCGGGAAGCCGGTCACCCGGTAGCGCTCCTGCAGGGCCTTGGCGTCGGCCAGCGTCTGGTCTGAGGTCAGCGTGATGGGGTTATAGACGATGCCGGAGACAAAGCGCTTCACCCGGCGCACTTCGCGGGCCTGCTCTTCGGTGTTCAGGTTCTTGTGGATCACCCCCATGCCGCCGGCCTGCGCCATCGCAATCGCCATGCGGGATTCGGTCACCGTGTCCATCGCCGAGCTGAGCAGCGGGATGTTCAGCGACACCGACCGCGTCACCCGGGTGCGGGTGTCGGCGGTGCTGGGCAGCACGCTGGACGCGCCCGGCACCAAAAGAACATCATCAAAGGTGAGAGCCTCACGAATCTGCATTTGTCATCCCCATGCATAACCCCGTTTGGCGGTGACCCTATGGCACAGAACCGCCCGGGGGGAAAGAGGCAGAGGGCAAGAATTCCCGCAGTGCAGAAAACCCGGCTTTTCCTGACTTGCATCAAGGTTCTGTTTCACAGGAACGTTAGGACTGTGCTGCACCGAACCGCGAACAGGATCCCCCATGCCCCGACCGTTGGACAACATCACCATCCTGGACCTCACCCATGTGCTGGCCGGCCCCTACTGCTCCATGATCCTGTCCGATCTGGGCGCCCGGGTCATCAAGGTGGAGCGTCCCGGCGGCGGTGACGATACCCGCACCTTCCCGCCGTTCAAGGACGGCGAAAGCGCCTATTTCGCCACCATCAACCACGGCAAGGAAAGCATCGCGCTGGATCTGAAGGCCCCGGACGACCGCGCCATATTCGAGCGTCTGCTGGCACAGGCCGATGTGCTGCTGGAAAACTTCCGCCCCGGGGTGATGCAGCGGCTGGGCTACGGCTGGGACGCGCTGCACGCGCAGTACCCGCGGCTGATCTACGGCGCGGTATCCGGCTTTGGCCACAGCGGGCCGGATGCCCTGAAACCGGCCTATGACATGGTGGTCCAGGCCCGCGGCGGGGTGATGTCGATCACCGGCGAAAAGAACCGCGAGCCGGTGCGGGTCGGCGCCTCGATCGGCGACATCGTGGCCGGCATGTTTCTGGGCCATGGCATTCTGGCGGCGCTTCTGGACGTCCAGAAAACCGGCGAAGGCAAATTCGTCGACGTGGCCATGCTCGACAGCCAGCTGGCGCTGCTGGAGCACGCCATTGCCATCACCTCGGTGACCGGCGAAGCGCCGCAGCCCTCTGGCGCGCGCCACCCCTCGATCACCCCGTTTGAGACCTTTCACGCCTCCGACGGGCTGTTTGTGATTGCGGCCGGCAATGACGCGCTGTTTGCCCGCCTGTGCGATGTGCTGCAGCTGCCGCTGGCCGGGGACGCGCGCTTTGCCTCCAATCCCGCCCGCTGCGACAACGCCCGCCTGCTGAAACGGCTGATCGAGGCGGTGACCCTGGAGGAAACAAAAGCGCATTGGATCGCGCTGCTGACCGAGGCTGGCATTCCCACCGGGCCGATCCAGACTGTCGATCAGGTGCTTAAGGATCCGCAGATCCTGGCCCGCAACATGGTTGTGGATGTGCTGGACGAGAATGGCCGCCCCGAATATTTGTCAGCTGGCAATCCGATCAAGATGAGCGGCCTGCCCGATCCCGCAACCCGGCCCCCTGCGCCGCGGCTGGACGGCAGCCGGGCGCAGATTCTGGCGTGGCTGGAAGAGGTTGAACGGCAGCAGCCCGCCTGACGGCACGACGCCGCAAATCCGCATCCCAAAGTCATCAATTCACAAAAATGCCGCCGGCAGGCGGGAAAATGCCGCCCCTTGCCTTTCGCTTGCCGCAAAAGCCCATATGCTCCGCCTAAATTGCGGAATGAGAAGGCCACAGGCATGACTGACGAACCCCTCGTTGTGTTTACCCCCTCCGGCAAGCGCGGGCGTTTCCCCGCGGGCACGCCGATCCTCACCGCCGCCCGGCAGCTGGGGGTCGACCTCGACTCGGTCTGCGGCGGCCGCGGCATCTGTTCCAAGTGCCAGATCACCCCCTCCTATGGCGAGTTCCCCAAACACGGCGTCACCGTGCAGGAAGGCGCGCTCAGCGAATGGAACAAGGTTGAGCAGCGCTACAAGGATAAGCGCGGCCTGATCGACGGCCGCCGCTTGGGCTGCCAGGCCACCGTGCAGGGCGACGTGGTGATCGACGTGCCGCCGGAAAGCCAGGTCCACCGCCAGGTGGTGCGCAAACGGGCCGAGGCCCGCGAGATCACCATGAACCCCTCCACCCGGCTCTATTATGTCGAGGTGGAAGAACCCGACATGCACAAGCCCACCGGCGATATGGAGCGGCTGATCGAGGCGCTGGACAGCCAGTGGAACTTGAAAGGCGTCAAGACGGACCTGCATATCCTGAGCGTTCTGCAGCCAGCCCTGCGCAAGGGCGGCTGGAAAGTGACCGTGGCGGTGCATCTGGGCGACGCAAACCACCCGCCCAAGATCATGCACATCTGGCCCGGCTTCTACGAGGGCTCGATCTACGGGCTGGCCGTCGACCTTGGCTCCACCACCATCGCCGCCCATCTCTGCGATCTGCAAACCGGCGAGGTCGTGGCCTCCTCCGGCATCATGAACCCGCAGATCCGCTTTGGCGAAGACCTGATGAGCCGGGTGTCCTATTCGATGATGAATAAGGGCGGCGACAAGGAGATGACCCGTGCGGTGCGCGAGGGCATGAGTGCGCTGTTCACCCAGATCGCGACTGAAGCGGGCATTGACAAGGCGCTGATCGTGGACGCGGTCTTTGTCTGCAATCCGGTGATGCACCACCTGTTCCTTGGCATCGACCCGTTCGAGCTGGGCCAGGCGCCCTTTGCCCTGGCGACCTCCAATTCGCTGGCACTGCGCGCAACCGAGCTGGAGCTGAACATCCACCCTGCCGCCCGTGTCTACCTGCTGCCTTGCATTGCCGGCCATGTGGGCGCCGATGCGGCCGCGGTGGCGCTGTCGGAAGCCCCTGACAAATCCGAGGATCTGGTGCTGGTGGTCGATGTGGGCACCAACGCCGAGATCCTGCTGGGCAACAAGGAAAAGGTTCTGGCCTGCTCCTCCCCCACCGGCCCCGCGTTCGAGGGCGCGCAGATTTCCAGCGGCCAGCGCGCCGCGCCCGGCGCCATTGAGCGGGTCGCGATCAACCCGGAGACCAAAGAACCGCGCTTCCGGGTGATCGGCTCCGACGTCTGGTCGGACGAGGACGGATTCTCCGAGTCCATTGCCACCACCGGCATCACCGGCATCTGCGGCTCCGGGATCATCGAGGCGATTGCCGAAATGCGCATGGCAGGCTTGCTGGATGCCTCCGGCCTCATCGGCTCCGCTGCGCAGACCGGCTCCGCCCGCTGCATACAGGACGGGCGCACCAACGCCTATATGCTGTGGGACGGCTCCGCCGACGGCGGTCCGACCATCACCGTCACCAACCCGGACATCCGCGCCATTCAGATGGCCAAAGCGGCGCTTTATTCCGGCGCGCGCCTCCTGATGGACAAGTTCGGCGTCGACAAGGTGGACCGCGTGGTGCTGGCCGGCGCCTTTGGCGCGCATATCTCTGCCAAACACGCGATGGTGCTGGGCATGATCCCCGATTGCCAGCTGGACAAGGTGACCTCTGCCGGCAACGCCGCAGGCACCGGCGCCCGCATTGCGCTCCTGAACACCGAAGCGCGCGGCGAGATCGAGGAAACCGTGCGCCGGATCGAAAAGATCGAAACCGCCGTCGAACCCCGCTTCCAGGAGCATTTCGTGAACGCCTCGGCGATCCCGAACTCGGCCGATCCCTTCCCGATTTTGGAAACCGTGGTTACGCTGCCGCAGGTGAATTTCAACACCGGGGGCGGTGACGGCGAAGGGGCCGGCGGGCGCCGCCGCCGCCGCCGCGGCTGATCCGCAAAGACGCGATAATTCCGCTGCAGCGCTCTTGACCTCCTCGGCGCTGCAGCATAATCCTGCTGTCCACAGGCGGGTATGATGTAATGGTAGCCTGTCAGCTTCCCAAGCTGAACGCGCGGGTTCGATTCCCGCTACCCGCTCCAACTTTCCAATACATTTCAAAACGTTACCGTCGCCCGGCCGGGCCGCGTGCCGGTGCGGGCCTGCCTGCGGGATGGCTGCCGCGCGGCGCAGGGCGAAATGTGCTAGACTGGGACCGCCTGCCTGCAAGGTGCAGGCGGCTTGGTTGGGAGGGTATCAGTATGACACGACATTTTTTGACCGCATCACTGTTTTGCGCATTCAGCGCCGGAGCCGCATTGGCCGGCACAACCTGGGATCAGCCGGGTGAAGGAACCGGCATATCGACCAGTTCCGTCAGTGAGATTGCCGAAGGCCATATGGTGATGCAGATCAGCAGCTCCTATGAAAATGTGGAAATGGAAGAAGCCGAGCATCCGATGAACGGCGCGGCAGGCCCCTGTTACGGTGCGGTTGAGATCGCCTCAGGCCAGGTTGTGGGCGGCGGCATCTGCGCCTTTACCGACAGCGCCGGCGAAAAGGTCGTGCTGCACTGGGACGCCGAAGGCATGGATGAGTCCGGCGCGCTGACCGGAAGCTGGACTCTGAGCGGCGGCACCGGCCCATGGGCCGATGCGAAAGGCGGCGGCACGTATACGTCGCTGACCGATCCCGAGACCGGAAAATTCGTGAACACTATCACCAGCAGCGTGACCATGCCCTAAGGAAGCACACGGTCCGGATCTGCCTGAGGACGCTCAGGCAGATCGCTGGCCCGGTTTCCGGGCGGGGGTCCGTTCAGCGCCCTACTGCGCGTCCTGAACAAACTTGAGAAGCGCCCGGGTTGACCCGTCCTTGCCGTCCGCAGACCCCTCGCCGCGCAGCAGCGGCAGCAGGGAATTGGCCAGTTCCTTGCCCAGCTCCACGCCCCACTGGTCAAAGGAGTTGATGCCCAGAATCACACCCTCGACGAACACCCGGTGCTCATAAAGCGCGATGATCTGGCCCAGCACATAGGGCGTCAGCCGCGGGTAGATCAGCGTGGTGGAGGGCCGGTTGCCCGGGAACACCCGGTGCCGCGCCTGCCGGTCCAGCTCTGCGCCTTCATAGCCGGCGGCCTTCATCAGCGCGCAGGCCTCTTCCAGGCTGCGGCCGCGCATCAGCGCCTCGGATTGCGCCAGGCAATTTACCACCAGCAGCTGGTGGTGCTGGTCCAGCTCCGGCTCATGGCCCTTGGCGGCAACCAGAAACTCGGCAGGCACAACCGTGGTGCCCTGATGCAGCAGCTGGTAAAACGCGTGCTGGCCGTTGGTGCCGGGTTCGCCCCAGACAACCGGGCCGGAATTGTAGGGCAAGGGCGTGCCGTCCATGGCAACCGACTTGCCGTTCGATTCCATTTCCAGCTGCTGCAGGTAGGCCGGCAGGCGCCGCAGCCGCTGGTCATAGGGCAGCACCGCGCGGGTCGGGCAGCCGCAGACCTGATGGTGCCAGATCCCGGTCAGCGCCAGCATCGCCGGCATGTTCTGCTCCCAGGGGGCCGTGCGGAAGTGGTCGTCCATCGACTTTCCGCCTGCCAGGAAATCCCGGAAATGCTCCGGCCCGACCGCCAGCATCAGGCTCAGCCCGATCGGGCCCCAGACTGAGTAGCGCCCGCCGACCCAATCTTCAAAGCCGAACACATGCTCCGGCGGGATGCCGAAGGCCGCGGTTTCCTCCTCCGACGTCGACAGCGCCAGAAACTGGCGCGCCGCCGCGCCGCCGCCTGCCTCCACCCAGCGCCGCGCCGTGGCGGCATTTGTCATGGTTTCGACAGTGGTAAATGTCTTGGAGGCGACAATCACCAAAGTTGTTTTGGGATCAAGCCGTTGCAGAATGTCGTGAATGTGGGCGCCATCGACATTTGACACGAAATGGCAGCGCGGGCCATCGTGATACGGCGCCAGCGCCAGCGTTGCCATCACCGGCCCCAGATCGGAGCCGCCAATGCCGATGTTGACCACATCAGTAAAGGCACCGCCAGGCCCGGCCAGCGCGCCGGAGCGCACCCGGCGCGCCAGATCCTCCATCCGCTCCAGCGTGTGCCGCAAGGGCGCGCGCACGTCCTCTCCATCAACCAGCAGGTCCGGCCCGTCCGGGTCGCGCAGAGCGGTATGCAGCACCGCGCGCTGTTCGGTCTCGTTGATCAGGCCGCCGCCGAACATCGCCGCACGCCGCCCGGCGACGTCCTGCTCCTCGCACAGTTCAATCAGACCCTCGCGCACCTTTTCAGTGATCCGGGTCTTGGAATAGTCGAACAACAGCGTCTCGAACCGCACGCTGAACGCGCTGGCGCGCTGCGGGTTCTTCTCGAACAGGTCAGGAATATTTTCGCCGCATTTTTCGGCATGCAGCGTCTTCAAGGCATCGAACATAGTTAACTTTCCTGAATTCAAGGTGCCCAATGCACGGACGCCTCGGACAATACGGCCTGGACCGGTGCCGTTTCCGGCGGCAGCGTCATCGCCTGTTCAAGCGCCCGCCGTTTGGCTTCGCCGAAAATCACCAGATGCTTGGCAATGGCACCATCCAGCACCCGCGCCGTCAGGCTGACCCGCGCTTCGGGCTGGCTGCTTGGGCGCATCACTGTAAGCGCAGGCGCATCCGGCTCCAGCGCCTCCAGCAGCCCCTCTGCCCCGGGAAACAGCGAGGCGGTGTGCATGTCCTCGCCCATCCCCAGCAGCAATACCGACAGCGGCAGTTCCGGCACCACCCGGCTTTCAAGCTCCGCCAGCACCTCCTCAGGCTCCCGTTCGGGCACGTGGAACGGCAGGAACTGCGCCGCAGCGGCCCGGTTCTGCAGCAGCCGCGCCCGGATCATCGCCGCGTTAGAGCGGCCATGCTCCTGCGGCACCCAGCGTTCGTCCGTTGCCATCACATGCACCCGGTCCCACTCAATGTCCGCGGCGCAAAGATCGTCAAAGATGAGCCCGGGCGTGGTGCCGCCGGCAACCGCGAAAGACACCGTGTCGTGATTCAGCAGATGGGTTTTCAGATCCCCGGCGATTTCATTCGCGACTTCGATCGCCAGCATGTCCTGGTCAGGGTATTCGTTGAATTTCATGGGTTTATCCCCCTCCATTCACGCCCGTCGCGGCGCATAAGCAAATCGGCATCCTCCGGACCGGTGGTACCGCTAACGTAGGGTTTAGGCACATCGCCCCTGGATTTCCAGCCCTCAATTATCGGATCGGTCCAGGCCCAGGCGGCCTCCACCTCGTCCCCTCTCATAAACAACGTCTGGTTGCCGCGCACAACATCCATAATCAGCCGTTCGTAGGCATCTGGCGGATCGCCGCCCTCCGGCCCCAGCGCCTCGGCAAAGCTCATGTCCAGGGGCACGTCGACCAGCCGCATCCCGCCCTGCCCCGGCTCTTTGATGGTCACGCTGAGCGTGATGCCCTCGTTCGGCTGCAAACGGATCTTCAGGTGGTTGGCATGGCGGCCCGCCTCGGCCCCGAAGATCGAATGCGGCGCGTCCTTGAACATCACGTTGATGACCGAGGACCGGTTCACCAGCCGCTTGCCAGTGCGCAGGTAGAACGGCGTGCCGGCCCACCGCCAATTGCTGATATGCGCCTTCAGCGCCACATAGCTTTCAGTGGTGCTGCGCGGGTTGCCGACCAGCCCGCGGTAGGACGGATGCGGTGCCTCCGGGTCCAGCGACGCCTGATACTGGCCGCGCACGATGTGATGCGGCTCCACCGGGTCCAGGGCGCGGATCACCTTGAGCTTTTCGTCGCGCACCGCGTCCGGGTCGAATTTCGCAGGCGGCTCCATCGCGATCAGGCACAGAAGCTGCATCAGGTGGTTCTGCATCATGTCGCGCATGGCGCCGGCGCGCTCGTAATACTCCTCGCGCCCCTCCACACCGACGGTTTCGGCCACGGTGATCTGGATGTGGTCGACATACTGGCTGTTCCACAACGGCTCAAACAGCATATTGCCGAACCGGACCGCCATCAGGTTCTGCACCGTCTCCTTGCCCAGGTAATGGTCGATCCGGTAGATCTGGCCTTCGTCGAAATGGCTGGCCAGCGTCCGGTTCAGCTCCCGCGCGGAGGCCAGATCATGGCCAAAGGGTTTCTCCACCACGATCCGGGTCTGCGGCGTGGCGAGGCCGTAGCGGTGCAGCCGTTCCGCCAGCGGCCCGAACAGGCCCGGCCCCACGGAGAAATAGAACACCCGGACCCGCTGTTCCTCCGTGCCCTCCAGCGCGCTGCACAGCTGCTGCCAGCCCGCCTCGCCCAAGGCATCCAGCGCGACATAGCTGATCCGCTCCAGGAAGGCCTCCAGCGCACCGCCGCCGCAGGCCTTGGGGCCTGCATGCGCGCGGATCGATTCTGCCACGACGGTGCGGTAATCCGCGCTGCTCATGGCGGTCCGCGCGGCGCCGATAATCCGCTCGCCGCCCGGCAGCTGCCCGGCGCAATGGCGGCGGAACAGGGCAGGCAGAATCTTGCGCTGCGCCAGATCGCCGGTGCCGCCAAAAATCACCAGGTCAAACGGATCGACCGGTATGACACGCGAAACCATTATTGTTCTTCCTGTCTAAGCCGGGGCAAGCGCGGCACACCGCCGCTCACATCCCTGTCATGTGCCTGCCCGGCTGCTTTCATTTCCTGCCCAGTATAAGGTAGCTTCCGGCGAAAGGAACTGCCCCAGAGGACATCTGCATGAAAGACCTGCAAAAACCCGTCGCGAACCTAGGCAAGTTTCAAGACGCTTACGTGACGGCAGATGGTCAGGACCGCGCCTCTGTGCCGCTCAGCCGCCCGGAAACCCTGTGGTTCAACACCGGCACGCTGTGCAATATCGAATGCAGCAACTGCTATATCCTCAGCTCCCCGGCCAACGATGCGCTGGTCTATCTGACCGAGGCCGAGGTGCGGAGCTATCTGGATCAGATCGCTGCGCGCGCATGGCCGGTCCGGGAAATCGGCTTCACCGGCGGCGAACCCTTCATGAACCCGGAGATGACCGCGATGGCCCGCGCCGCGCTGGAGCGCGGCTTCGAGGTGCTGATCCTGACCAACGCCATGCGCCCGATGATGCGCAAGACAGTGAGAGCCGGGCTGCTGGACCTGCGGGAGGCGTTCGGGGACAAGCTGACCCTGCGGATCTCCGTCGACCACCACAGTGCGGAACTGCATGACAAGGAACGCGGCACAGGCAGCTTTGCCAAGACACTCGAAGGCATGGAGTGGCTGCGCGACAACGGCTTCCGGATGGCGGTGGCCGGCCGCACCGTCTGGGGAGAGAGCGAGGCGGAGGCCCGTGCGGGCTATGCCGCGCTGTTTGAACAGCACGGGTTCGCCATCGACGCCCAGGACCCGGGCCAGACAGTGCTGTTTCCGGAGATGGACGAGCGGGTGGAAGTCCCTGAAATCACAAGCGCCTGCTGGGGTATCCTCGACAAGTCGCCGGACAGTGTAATGTGCGCGTCCTCGCGGATGGTGGTCAAGCGCAAGGGCGCAGAGACACCCGCCGTTCTGGCCTGCACCCTGCTGCCCTACGCGCCGGAGTTCGAATTGGGCACCACCCTGGCCGAAGCCGAAACCCCGGTGCAGCTGAACCACCCCCATTGCGCCAAATTCTGCGTCCTTGGGGGGGCCAGCTGCTCCGCCTGAGGGGGTTTCAGTACTCCCAGTCGCCGGTGGTGAAATTGGCAGCGCTCAGTGTCACGTCGGTGGTGAAGTCCACCAGCACGTTGTCGCCGTAATACAGCTTGTTCTCGGCGTTGCTCATATACAGGCGGTCTTCGCTGGCGTTCTCCCACTCCGTCCTGTCGAAGGTTACATCGGTGTTGCGGGTGATGATTCCGCTGGCCTCGTCAGCGTCGAACACAAACACGTCGTTCTCGGCGGAGAAGTCATCCAGCACCGCAACGGTGGAGTAGGCGTCCAGCTCGATGAACAGCTCGTCCTTGCCCGCCCCAGTCGTGATCGTGTCGGCGGCATTCCTGAAACTGCCGGTCAGGATGTAGATATCGTCATTGCCCGCACCCGAATTCAGGCGCTCTGAGTGCATCCCTTCCAGAACGATCGTGTCGGCGCCGGCACCGGTGCGGATATCCGCCGTCAAACCGTCGGGATAAGCGATGGTGGTTCCGTTGATGACCACCGTATCCTTGCCCCTGCCAGTGGAGACGCGAAGGTCAGCGGTGATGTTCCAGAACCCGTTGAACTCAAAATAATCATTGCCCCCGCCGGTGTTCACACGCAGATCGCTGACATCCTCGACGGTGGAATATTTGACATGATCGTTCCCGGCCAGGGTCTTAACCTTGATACTCGCATCCCCTGCCGCTTCCCACTGCCGGATATCCAGCGTGTCGTCCTGCCGCCCGGCCCGGATGACAAATTCGCCGTCGCCTGTGCTGGTGCCCAGATCTATGCCGTAATCCCAATGTTCGACCGACCGAACGCTCGTTTCGATCTGCGAAAGATCCAGGGTGAAACCGCCGGTAATCTGCACGTCGATCTGCGAGGACACGGTGTCATACCCGGCCCCGCCGTGAAAGCTGAGCTGGCTGTAGTCGCGCAGCGTGCTGCCCGCCGTCAGATCGAAATTGAGCGAACTGATCGTGTCATTGCCGGCACCGCCGAAAAACCGGTCCGACAGATCGGGATACACACCGGCGCCTTCGTCGTGATGATAGATTGAAAAGGTATCGTCGCCGTCCCGGCCATACAGGCTCTCGCGGATGGTAAGAGTGGCCTCCAGTGCGTTCTCGAACTGGTTTCCCAAGATATATGTGCGCATTAAATCCTGCCGTATTGCCTGTTTATCGACTGCCCGCCACCGTTTGGCGCTGTCCGGCGCTGCGGTGCCGCACCAGACTTTTTAACACGCATAGGAGTAAGGCCGCGCTTTGGCTCCCGCAATAGCCAAGGAACAGCCCGGCGGTTCCCGGGCCTGCGTGTTGCCGTCCGGACAGGATGGCCTAGTGGATCTGGAATTCCCCGACCACGTTGCGCCATTCACCAGGGCCGATCATCTTGCGGTGATTGAACCGCACCGAATGCAGTGGACCCTCAATCTCGCGCTGCCAGAATTCGATGAACTCGAACAGCCGCGGATGATCCGGCGCCAGATCGTATTCCTGCCAGACAAATGTATTCAGGACACGGGTGAAATCGGGCATCCGGTAGGTGAATTCCGCGGTGGTCAGCCCGTATCCTTTCAGCATCAGCTCGGTTTCGCTGGTCTCCATTTTCAGCCTCCAATCTTGGCCCCCTTCTGATGATGCTAGGCTGGTATTGGTTAATTTCCTCAAAAACAGTGCGTTACCGATGTGTGAACGGCCTGTTGCCGCTGTTCCCGGCTGCCTGCTTGCGCCGCATATACGGTATCTGATAGGGTGCAAACACAAGATATAGACCCAGAAGAAAGAGCGGGCAGCCAACGTGAGCGATACGCCGGAAACTCCTGAAAATATGGAAGAAAATCTGCCGGGACGCCCGGCATATGATGGGCCGACCGTTTCCATCGAAGCCGAGATGCGCAACTCGTATCTCGACTATGCGATGTCGGTCATCGTCAGCCGCGCCATCCCGGACCTGCGGGACGGCCTGAAACCGGTGCACCGCCGCATTCTCTATGCGATGCACGAATCCGGCAACACCCATGACAAGGCCTACCGCAAGTCGGCGCGCCCGGTCGGCGACGTGATGGGTAAATACCACCCGCACGGCGACAGCGCGATCTATGACGCGCTGGTGCGGATGGCGCAGGACTTCTCGATGTCGCTGCCGCTTCTGGACGGCCAGGGCAACTTCGGCTCGATGGACGGCGACAACCCGGCGGCCATGCGTTACACCGAGGTGCGCATGGACAAGCCCGCCGCGGCACTGCTTGCGGATATCGAGAAAGAAACCGTCGATTTCCAGGACAACTACGACGGCAAGGACCGCGAGCCGACCGTGCTTCCGGCCCGCTTCCCGAACATGCTGGTCAACGGCGCTGGCGGCATCGCCGTCGGCATGGCCACCAACATCCCGCCGCACAACCTGGGCGAAGTGGTCGACGCCACGCTGGCGCTGATCGAGGATCCGGACCTGACCAGCGAGCAGCTGATCGAATACATCCCCGGCCCCGACTTCCCGACCGGCGCGCTGATGCTGGGCCGTGCCGGCGCGCGCAAGGCCTATCTTGAAGGCCGCGGCAGCGTCATCATCCGCGCCAAGACCCGCGTGGAGGAGATCCGCAAGGACCGCTATGCCATTGTCGTGGACGAGATTCCCTATCAGGTGAACAAGGCCGCGATGATCGAGAAGATCGCCGAGCAGGTCCGCGAGAAGAAGATCGAGGGCGTCGCCCACGTGCAGGATGAATCCGACCGCAACGGCGTGCGGGTGGTGGTCGAGCTGAAACGCGACGCAACCCCCGAGGTGGTGCTGAACCAGCTCTACCGTTTCACCCCGATGCAGACCTATTTCGGCTGCAACATGCTGGCGCTGAACGGCGGCCGGCCGGAACAGCTGACGCTGCGCCGGTTCCTGACCTCCTTCATCGACTTCCGCGAAGATGTGGTGGCCCGGCGCACGGCGCATCTGCTGCGCAAGGCCCGCGAGCGCAGCCATATCCTGTGCGGCCTGGCCGTGGCGGTGACCAATATCGACGAGATCGTCACCACCATCCGCCAGTCCGCGGACGCCGCTGAAGCGCGTGAAAAGCTGATGACCCGCCGCTGGCCGGCACAGCCGATCCTCGAATACATCGCGCTGATCGACGATCCGACGCACACGGCAAACGACGACGGCACCTATAACCTGTCCGAAGCCCAGGCCCGCGCGATTCTGGAACTGCGCCTGCAGCGCCTGACCCAGATCGGCGTGAAAGAAGTCACGGACGAGCTGGAAGAACTGGCCGGCAAGATCAAGGACTATCTGGAAATCCTGTCCTCGCGCGAGCGCATCATGGGCATCATCAGCGACGAGCTGCGCGAAGTGCGCGACAACTTCGCCGTGCCGCGCCGCACCGAGATCGTCGACTGGTCCGGCGACATGGAGGACGAGGACCTGATCGAGCGCGAGGACATGGTGGTGACCGTGACCTCCGGCGGCTGGATCAAGCGCACCCCGCTGGCCGATTTCCGCGCCCAGAAGCGCGGCGGCAAGGGCCTCAGCGGCATGCAGACCAAGGAAGAGGACGTGGTGACCACGCTGTTTGTGGCCAACACCCACACCCAGCTTCTGTTCTTCACCACCGACGGCATGGTCTACAAGCTGAAGACCTGGCGCCTGCCGCAGTCCGGCCGCACCGGCAAGGGCAAGGCCATCGTCAACATCCTGCCGATCCCGACCGGCGTCTCCATCGCCGCCATCATGCCGGTCGATGTGCCGGACGAGGAATGGGAAAACCTGCAGGTGGTGTTTGCCACCAGCGGCGGCGACGTGCGCCGCAACCGGCTGTCGGACTTCACCAACGTCCGCCGCAACGGCAAGATCGCGATGAAACTGCCGGAGGACGGCTCCGTCAAACTGGTGAATGTGCGCATCTGCTCGGAAGATGACGATGTGATGCTGTTCACCAATTCGGGCCGCGCCATCCGCTTCCGCTCCACCGACGTGCGGGTGTTCAACTCGCGCGAATCCACCGGTGTCCGCGGCATCAGGCTGACCGGCGAGGACAGCGTTGTGTCGATGTCGGTCATCCGCCACTCCAAATACACGCCGGAGCAGCGCACCGCCTACCTCAAAATGCGCCGGGCGATGGCGGGCCTGACCGACGATGCGGAAACCACGGACGAGGATGCGCCCGAGGATCCGAACTTCTCCACCGAGCTCTATGCAGAGATGTCGGCAGCCGAGAACCTGATCCTGACCATCACCGCGGGCGGTTCGGGCAAGCTGTCCTCTTCGCACGACTACCCGGTGCGCGGCCGCGGCGGCATGGGCGTGACCGCGATGGACAAGGCGATGCGCGGCGGCGAGATTGTCGCCTCCTTCCCGGTGGAGCTGGACGACCAGATCATGCTGGCCACCTCCAAGGGCCAGTCGATCCGGGTGCCGGTCGATGGCATCTCGTTCCGCTCGCGCTCTGCCGGCGGCGTGCGGGTGTTCAACACCGGCAAGGGCGAGGAAGTGGTCTCTGTCGCCTGGATCGCCGAAAACGGCGAAGAGGAGGACAGCGGCGAGGAATAAGCCCCGCGCAGCTGAAAGATTTGAACGCCGTCCTGTTGCCAGGGCGGCGTTCGCTTTGTTAACGGCCCCCTAAGGGGTTTCGGGCATTCTTGCGGTCAAGGTTCGTTTTCTCAGCAAGGGGATGCCCCATGAACTTGTATCACTGCTCCATCGACCTGCACCACGAGGCCAAGGCGCTGAGCTTTGCCAGCGCGGTTGAGCAATGGATGAACTATCTGCAGGCACGCGGTGTGGTGCTCGGCTGGCGTCTGCTGCGGCGCAAGCTGAACTTGGCCAGCGACAACTGCCGCGACTTCCTGCTGGAAATCGAATTCAAGGATATGACTCAGCTGGATCAGGCCTTCCGGGTTCTGGGCGAACACGACGAGGAAGTGGAAAAGCTGTACTCACACGTGACCGCCCTGATCGCCACCGCGGAGATCGGCCTTTACCGTCCCTTCCCGGATCCCGAGCGGGCGGAGCGCATGGCGCTGATCTGAGACTGGTGGCTCAGATCAGGGATGGCGCCAGCACGAAGCTGGCAAAGATCAAATAGGCTACGGCTGTATGCATGGCTCTACCCTCGTGGTCCCGCCCCCAGGAGTCTTAGAGAGTATACTTGAAATGAGGCAATTCCGGGGCAGCTGATTTCTGCTGCCCGGGAAAGGCGTTACCCGGCGGCCTGGCCGGACTCACAGGCCGTAGAGCAGGCTGAACTTCTCTTCCAGATAGCCCAGCAGCGGCTCATGCCCGGGTTCCATTCCCGCGGCATGGACGATGGTGCCGCGCGGGCTGCGCAAGCCCCCGTGCTGCTGCAGGTTCTCCTTCAGCCAGCCGGTGGCGCCTGTGGTGTCGCCCTGGGCCAGCTGAGCATCCAGCCCCGGCACGTCCCGGCGCAGCGCCTGGTACAGGCAGCCGGCATAGACATTGCCCAGGCTGTAGGTCGGGAAATAGCCGAACAGCCCGACCGACCAATGCACATCCTGCAGGCAGCCGTTGGAGGGTTTGTCCACCGCATACCCGAAATCCGCCTCGAACCGGTCGTTCCAGGCCGCTTCCAGATCCTTCACCGCCAGATCGCCGCTCATCAGCGCGCGTTCCAGGCCGAACCTCAGCATGATATGGAGGTTATATTGCAGCTCATCCGCTTCCGTCCGGATATAGCCCTTATGCACCGCGTTGACGGCGGCATAAAAGGCATCCGCATCAGCAATGCCGAAATCGCCAAAGGCGGCTGTCATCTCCTCAAACAGCCAGCCGGTAAAGGCGCGGCTGCGGCCGATCTGGTTTTCATAGATCCGGCTTTGGCTTTCATGCACCCCCATCGACACGCCGCTGCCCAGCGGCGTCAGCAGGTAATCGCGGCTGATGTTCTGCTCATAGGCGCCGTGGCCGACCTCATGAATGGTGGAATAGAAGCAGTTGAACGGATCGGTTGCGCTGGTCCGCGTGGTGATCCGCACGTCCAGGCCGGAGCCGGAGCTGAACGGATGCACCGCCTTGTCGACCCGGCCATGCGCCATGTCATAGCCGAACACCTTGGCAATCTTGCGGGTCAGCTTCATCTGCGCGGCGTCGTCAAAGGTTCCCTCCAGCCCCTTCGGCGCGGGTTTCTCCAGCACCTTGGCGCGCAGCTCCACCAGCCCGGGGCGCATGGCGTCAAAGATCTCCGCAATCCCTGCCCCGGTCATTCCGTGCTCGTAATCCTCGACCATGGCGTCATAGACATCCCCGCCCGCAGCCAGCGCCTGGCCTTCCTCGCGCTTCAGGGACACCACTTCCTCCAGCACCGGCAGGAAGGCTGCGACATCCTCATCTGCCCTTGCGGCGGCCCATTTGCCCTGCGCCTCCGATGTGACCTGGGCGATCTTCTTGGCCAGAGCGGCAGGCACCTTGACGGTGCGCTCATAGCTGCGGCGGATCTCGCGCAGCTGCGCGGCACCGGCTTCATCGGGCGCTTCGGCCTGCTCCAGCCACTCCGCCACCCGCGGGTCGCTGCGGCGGGCGTGCAGCACCGCCTCGATCGCGGCCATTTCCTCGCCCCGCTGCGGCGCGGCCCCGCGCGGCATCACGGTTTCCTGATCCCAGCCCAGACGGCCCGCAATCTGCCCCAGCGCCTGGGTTTCGCGCTGGAAGGCCATCAGTTCGTCAAATGCGCTCATGCGTCAGTGATCCTTGATCGAGGTTGCAATGGGATAGGCCGACAGGAAGCGGGCGCGCAGGATCAGCACCCAGACGCCAACCGCCACCAGCTGATGGGTGATGGCTGCGTGCAGCGGCGCGGCATAGACCACGGTGATGATCCCCAGAAGCACCTGCACCGACAGCGCAGCAAAAACGGCGTTGAAGGCAAAGCGGGTGCGCGCGTGGGCAGAGCTGCGCCCGCGCAGCCAGGCCACCACGGCAAAGGCAAACAGCAGATAGCCTGCCACCCGGTGAATGAATTGCACCAGCCCGGGGTTCTCAAAGAAGTTCTTCCACAGGGGCTCGATCATGAAGGGGTTCGGCGGGATCACCTGCCCGCCCATCAGCGGCCAGTCGGTGTAGGAGCGGCCCGCGTCAATGCCCGCGACCAGCGCGCCCAGCAGGATCTGCAGGAAGGCAAAGTGCATCAATCCCGTGGACAGGCTGAACAGCTTGGCCTCCTTGGCACGGCGCGCCTGCATCAGCTCACGCTCCTCGCGGCCCAGCATCAGCACGTACCAAGCGATAAAGCCAAGGATCACAAACGCCAGCCCCAGATGCACAGCCAGCCGGTAGGAGGCAACAGCAGTCATCCCCTCGCCCTGGGTGACGCCAGAGGCCACCATCCACCAGCCGATGGCGCCCTGCACACCGCCGAGGACGCCGGGCAGCAGCAGCCGGCCGGTCCAGCCCGCGGGGATCTTGCGCGCCATCAGGAAGCCGAGGAAGCCGAGCGCCCAGATCAGGCCGATCACCCGGCCCAGCTGACGGTGGCCCCATTCCCACCAGTAGATCTCTTTGAAATCAGACAGTTGCATCCACTGGTTCTCGATGCGCCACTGGTCGATCTGCTTGTATTTGTCGAACTCGGACTGCCATTCCGCCTCGGACATCGGCGGGATCGCCCCGGTCACAGGGCGCCATTCGGTGATCGACAGGCCGGAGTCTGTGAGCCGCGTCAGACCGCCCACCACGATCATCGCAACCACCAGGCCAAACAGAACCATCAGCCAGGCGCGGATTGCCTTGCGGGCGCCGCCGCGGCCGCGGTCGATCAGCCCCGGCTGCACCGCGGGCGCGTTCGTCTTCTCGCCCTCGACCTCTTCGAAAATGCTGCGCTTGCTCATGCTTGCCTCTTTGTCTGTGCTGCCAAGCTAGGGGCGGTTTCGGAATTGGTCCAGAGCGGCTTACTCGCCGCCCCGCTCTTTCCAGCGGACCATCTGCCGCATGATCCCGTGCAGCATCTGCACGTCGGAGCGGGTCATCCGCATCCGGGACCACAGGTTGCGCAGGTTGGTCTTCATGCCCTCGGCCTTCTCCGGCGGATAGAAGAAGCCCGCTTCGTCCAGCCGCTCCTCGTAATGCTCCACCAGCTTCTCGACCTCGACCCCGGTGGCCCAGTCGCCCTTGCGGCCCAGATCGGTGGTTTCATGCACCACATCGCCGGACTGGCGCATCCATTCATAGCCCGTGAGCAGCACGCATTGGCCCAGGTTCAGCGAGGCATACAGCGGATTGACCGGCACCGAGATGATGGCATTGGCCTTGGCGATATCCTCGTTTTCCAGGCCCGCGCGCTCAGGGCCGAACATCACCGCGACCTTCTCGCCTGCGGCGATCTTCTCTGCCGCGATCTGCATGGCGCGTTCGGGGCTGTAGACCGGTTTGGTCAGCCCGCGCTGCCGGGCGGTGGTGGCAAACACATAGGTGCAGTCGCCCAGCGCCTCCGGCACGTCGGCACAGAGCTGCGCTTCGTCCAGCAGGCGGCCCGCGCCCGAGGACATCGCCACCGCCTTGGGGTTCGGCCAGCCGTCGCGCGGCGCCACGATCCGCATCCGGTCGAGGCCGAAGTTCCACATCGCCCGCGCGGCGGCACCGATATTCTCGCCCATCTGCGGGCGGACAAGGACAAAGGCGGGCTGAGGCGTATCGATGGGCATCGTGTTCTCCGGCAAAATCGGCACTGCTGTACTGCCCGCGCGGCGGCGGGGCAAGGTCCAGCGCGGTTTTGGCGCGCAATATGCGGGCCGTCACCGCCGCAAATCCTTGCGTCCGGCGGCAAATCGGCTAAACACCCTGCAATCGCCTGAACAATGGAGCACCACGATGGGAAGCCCTGCTGACGCACCGGAGCAGCCGCAGATCTACCTGATCTCCCCGCCTAGTTTCGAGCTGGGCAAATTCCCCGCTCTTCTGGCGCGGGTGCTGGATGAGGTGGACGTGGCCTGCGTGCGCCTGGATCTGGCCAGCCGCGATCAGGACACGCTGAGCCGCGCGGGCGACGCGCTGCGCGAAGTGACCATGGAACGCGATGTGGCGCTGGTGATCTCGGACCATCAGATCCTGGCCGAACGGCTGGGCCTGGACGGCGTGCATCTGACCGACGCGTCGAAATCGGTGCGCGCCGCGCGCAAGGCGCTGGGGCCGGATGCGATTGTCGGCTGCTTCTGCGGCGCCTCGCAGCATGACGGCATGGTGGCCGGCGAAGCGGGCGCGGATTACGTGAGCTTTGGCCCTGTCGGCACATCCGGCCTGGGCGACGGCGCGCGGGCGGAGGCCGATCTGTTCGAGTGGTGGTCGAAAATGATTGAGGTTCCGGTGGTGGCCGAAGGCGGTCTTACCGAGGATCTGGTGCGCTCGATCGCCCCCAATACCGACTTCTTCGGCATCGGGGATGAGATCTGGCACGCGGAAGATCCGCTTGCGGCGCTCAAGACCCTGATGCGGGCAATGGGCTGACCAGCCCCGCTGCCGGCTCAGCTATCCGGGCTGAGCCTTTGGCGGGTGGTTACAGGAACACCCGTTCCACAAACCAGTAGCTGCCGATCATGGCGATGGTGACCGAGGCCGGGATTGCCACCCGGCCGCGGTATTTGGGGTGCCGCCCGAACCACAGGCGCACGCCCAGATAGGCGGCAGCGATCACGGCCAGCTGGCCCAGCTCCACCCCAACGTTGAAGCCGATGAGCGCGGGCAGGAACTGGTTTTGCGGCAGCCCGAAGGCCCCCAGCACGGAAGCAAAGCCCAACCCGTGCAACAGGCCGAAGCCGAAGATCACGAATGTGCGCCAGCTGTGCAGCTTGCGGGCAAAGATGTTCTCGACCGCGACAAAGACAATCGACAGGGCAATCAGCGGCTCGACGATGGCGGCGCTGACGGAAACCATGCCCAGCGCGCCCAGCGCCAGGGTGATAGTATGGGCGACGGTGAACACGCTCACTTGCAGCAGCAGCGGTTTCACCCGCGGGCTGAGGAAGAACAGGCCCAGCACAAACAGGATATGATCCAGCCCCTTGGGCAGGATGTGAGTAAAGCCGACGGGGATGTATTCCATGAAAGCCTCGACCGGCGTCTTGGCCGCACCGCCGCCAAGCGGGATGGGCGGGGAGGTCTCTCCCCCCTGCAGGTAGCCGGTATAGGGCTCCGCAACCCCGTTCTGCCGCAGCACAACCCCGCCGGAGCCCGCGGGCCAGGCAATGCGCAGGCTGCGGGCCCCGGGCGGCACCTCGCCGCTGAACTCCAGAACGGAGGCGCGCGGCAGGCTGGCGTCGCCGGTCTCCGGGATGGTGATCCGGGACAGGCTGAGCGAAACCGGGTCCGGCGCCTGAACGGAGAAGGCTTCCAGCCAGTCCTCGGCAAAGAGGCGCACCATCGGTTCCAGCTCCGCCGGGCCGAGCGCGCGCAGCTCGTCGTAGTCGGCGGCCTGCGCGGTCTGGTTCGTGTCCGCCAGCCCGTCCAGGTTGATACCCGCCACAAACGCCTCCGCATTCAGGCGCAATTCCAGGGTGATCCGGCCGTCCGCCACAGTGAAATCGGCAATCGCCGGGGTAACCTCATGCGCGCGGGCGCTTGCGGCGGCTATTGCACCCCAGCAGAACAACAGCGCAAATAAGGTCCGCGGCCAAAAATAGCCGCGCCTGACAGCCAAGGACACTTTCATGCAATACCGCCTGTTCTGCTCAATTCTCTGTTCCGGGCTGACCTTGGCGGCCGGGCCGGGTTTATCCCACGAGTTTTGGATTGAGCCGGAAAAATATCAAGAAGTTTCGGGAAATACCGTGGTGGCAAGGCTGCGCAACGGCCAGGGGTTCAAAGGTGCTGAGCAGCCCTATCTGGACCACCGGATCGCCCGGTTCGAGGTGATGCAGGGCGCAGCAGCTGCGCCGTATCAGGGACGAATGGGCGACATGCCCGCCTTTGCCGCCGAAATGGTGCAAGACGGGCTGGCGGTGCTGATCCATCAAACCCGGCCGCAAACGCTGACCTATGACACGTGGGAGGCGTTCCAGGCCTTCATCGACCACAAGGGATTCGGCGATATCCGCACGCAGCATCAGGCGCGCGGGCTGCCGGAGGCGGGCTTTGGCGAGCAATACACCCGGTACGCCAAGTCTTTGGTCGCGATCGGGAACGGCAGCGGATCAGATACCGCCACCGGGCTGGAGACAGAGATCGTTGCCCTGGCCAATCCCTATACCGATGATCTGTCCCGGGGGCTGCCTGTCCGGGTGCTCTATAAGGGAGAGCCGCGGCCCAAGGCCCAGGTCGAGGTTTTTGCCAAGGCCCCCGATGGCAGTGTCACCATCACCACGCGGCTGACAGATGCCGAGGGCGAAACCGCTGTCCCCGTGATGCCGGGCCATCAATACCTGCTGGACGCGGTTGTCCTGCGCCCGGCGCCCGAGGGCAAAGATTACGTATGGGAAAGCCTTTGGGCGGCCCTGACCTTTGCGGTGCCTGCTGAGTGAAGCCGCTTGCAGAGGTGCGGCAAAGGCGGCAATAGGTCAATATGACACAAGCCTCTGCCTCACAGCCCCCCGCCATTCTGTGCATCGGCTCGGTCCTTTGGGACATTATCGGCCGCTGCACCACGGAAATGCAGCGCGGCTCGGATATGCCCGGCCGCATTACCCGCCTGCCCGGCGGGGTTGCCATGAACATCGCCATGACGCTGTCCCGGTTCGGCGTCCAGCCCGCACTGCTGACCGCGGTGGGCCGCGACCCCGAAGGGGACGAGCTGATCCACGCCTGCGGCCATTTCGGGCTGATCACCGATCACATCTACCGTTCCGAGGATCTGCCCACCGACCGCTATATGGCGGTGGAGGGCGCCAACGGGCTGATCGCCGCGATTGCCGACGCGCACTCGCTGGAGGCGGCCGGCGACAAGATTCTGCGGCCGCTGTCGGACGGCTCTCTGGGCTCTGAGGACGCGCCTTACGCGGGCCAGGTGGCGCTGGACGGCAACCTGACGCTGTCGCTGCTGGATGATATCGTCGCCAGCCCCGCCTTCGCCAAGGCCGACCTGCGCGTGGCGCCTGCGTCACCGGGCAAGGCGGAGCGGCTGCGCCCGTTCCTGACCCGCACCCGCGGCACGCTTTATGTGAACCTGGAAGAGGCCGGCATCCTGTGCCAGGCGGAGTTCACCGACAGCGAAACCGCAGCCCAGGCGATGCTCGACCGCGGCGCCGCCCGGGTGCTGGTCACCGATGGCGGTGCCTCTGCCACCGTGGCGGACGCCAAGGGTACCATCACCCTGCACCCGCCCCGCGTCACGGTCGCCCGGGTGACCGGCGCAGGTGATACCTTCATGGCCGCCCATATCGTTGCCGAGGCACGGGGCGAAGACCGCAAATCCGCATTGGCCTCAGCCCTCAAGGCTGCGGCAACCTACGTTTCAGGAGAACCCCCGCTGTGATCGACATTCAGTATTCGTCCGAGGTCCAGGCCGCCAAGGCCGAAGGCCGCGCCATTGTTGCGCTGGAAAGCACCATCATCACCCACGGCATGCCCTACCCGCAGAACGTCGAGGTTGCCGCACAGGTGGAGCAGGACATCCGCAAGGCCGGTGCCGTGCCTGCCACCATGGCGGTGATTGAGGGCGTGCTGCACGTGGGTCTGGAACCCGATCAGCTGCAAGCACTGGGACAGGCCAAGGGCGTTGCCAAGATCTCCCGTGCGGACATGCCCGCCTGCATCGCCACCGGCGGCACCGGGGCGACCACGGTTGCGGCCACCATGATCGCGGCGCGGCTGGCTGGCATCTCCGTCTTTGCCACCGGCGGCATCGGCGGCGTCCACAAGGGCGCGGAGACCACCTTTGACATCTCCGCCGACCTGCTGGAGCTTGCGCAGACCCCGGTGACGGTTGTGGCCGCTGGCGCCAAGGCGATCCTCGACGTGCCCAAGACGCTGGAAGTGCTGGAAACCCAGGGCGTGCCGGTCATCGCCTACGGGCAGGACAGCTTCCCGGCCTTCTGGTCGGCGCAATCGGACCTCAAGGCGCCGCTGCGCATGGATGACGCGGCGCAGATCGCCCGCGCCCACGCCACCCGTCAGGCGATGGGCCTGCCGGGCGGCCAGCTGGTGGCCAACCCGATCCCGGCAGACGCCCAGATCGCCGCCGAGGACCTGGCGCCTGTGATCGCCCAGGCCCAGTCCGAGGCAGACGCCCAGGGCATTGCGGGCAAGGATGTGACCCCCTTCCTGCTGAGCCGCATCTTTGAGCTGACGGACGGCCGCTCGCTCACCGCGAATATCGCATTGGTGCGCAACAATGCCCGGCTGGCGGCAAAGATCGCACAGGAACTCAACAAACTGACGCGATGACATGAATTCGGGGGCGGCCCCCATTGCTCCGCCCCCGAACAGTGCATAGGTTCCATTCGGAATTTGAGCAAAAGCAGACCTATGACAACGCCTTTCGACGATGAACCTCACCGCCGCCGCGGGCTGTTTGCCAGCCTGCGCGCTTCCTTCTTTACCGGGATCGTCGTCATCGCGCCGGTGGGGCTGACGATCTGGCTCCTGTGGTCGGTGATGGGCTGGATCGACAGCGTGGTGCTGCCACTGGTGCCGCACACCTTCCGCCCCGAACAGTATATCGGCATCAACCTGCGCGGTGTCGGGCTGATCATCTTTCTGTTGTTCACCATCATCGTGGGCTGGATCGCCAAAGGCCTGATTGGCCGCTCCCTGATCAATTTCGCCGAAAGCCTGGTGGACCGGATGCCGGTGGTGCGCACGGTCTATTCCGGGATCAAGCAGATCTCCGAGACCGTCTTTGCCCAGTCCGAGCGCAGTTTCGAGAAGGCCTGTCTGGTGCAATACCCGCGCAAGGGTATCTGGGCGATCGGCTTTATCTCCACCTCCGCCAAGGGCGAGATTGCCAAGCGGGCCGAAACCAGCGGCGGGCTGGTCAGCGTTTTCCTTCCGACCACTCCGAACCCGACCTCGGGCTTCCTGCTGTTCGTGCCCGAGGAAGACGTGATCGAACTGGACATGTCGGTGGAGGATTCGGCCAAGCTGGTGATTTCGGCAGGCCTTGTGTACCCCAACCCCAAGGACCCAACGAAACCGCTGGAAAACGGCAAGAAGGCCAAGGCGCCCGAAAAAGAAGACGCCTAACCGAACATCGCCGGCAGATCGGCAGAGGACCGCACCCCGAGGTTTTCCCGGTCGCGCGTCAGGAAACCCTCTGCCGCGTCCCGTCCCGCCTGTTTCAGCCGCGCCAGGATCTGCGGCACCGGAATCACCTTGGTGGTGACCGACAGTTGCGTCATCAAGGCGTCATCCGCGATCATGTGAACCCGCACCTGTTTCATCCGGCCGCGCTGAATGGTGCCGTCGGCCAGCAGCCGCTGCACGAAATTGATCGCCCGCAGCTCCCGCAGCAGCGAGGAGTTGAAGCTGATCTCATTCACCCGGTTGCGGATCTGCTGCGGCGTCTTCGGGATGTCCTCGCGCTCCAGCGGGTTGATGTTCACAATCACCACATCCCCCGGCAGGTCGCCGCTGAAGAGCGGAAACAGGGCCGGATTGCCGGTATAGCCGCCGTCCCAATAGGCCTCCATGCGGCCGGTTTCCGGGTCTTCGATCTCCACCGCCTGGAACAGATCCGGCAAGCAGGCGGAGGCGAGGATTGCATCGGTGCTGATCTCCTGCCCTTCGAAAATGCGGATCTTGCCGCTGCGCACGCAGGTCGCGCAAACGAATAGCTCCGGACCCGCGCCTGCGCAAACGTCCTCGAACCGGAATGCCTCGACCACCTCCCGCAGCGGGTTCTCGTAAAACGGGCCATAATGGTAGGGGGAGACCACCTGGCTCACCGCCTCCATCGGAGTGAACGGCAGGACGGCCTCCCAAGCGCTCGCCCAGGCCACCGCGTCAAACCGGGTCAGCCAATGGGTAAACCGCATGTCTCCCACCGCCCCCATGCGCTGCCACAGGCCATCCAGCGCCGCCTTGGCGCCCTGGCGCCCGCCCTGCACCATGCCGGCCTTAAACGCCGCCCCGTTGAGCGCACCGGCAGAGGTTCCGGTGATCCCGGCCACCTCGATCCCCTCGTCCTCCAGCAGACGGTCCAGCACCCCCCATGTGAACGCCCCATGCGCACCTCCGCCTTGCAGGGCCAGATTGATTTTCACAGTCATGAGCCGGTCCGCCTTTTCTTCTGGCCGGAAATATCCCGGGGGTGAATTGCCCCCTTCAAAGGGCAAGAGGGGGCTGGCCCCCTCCCGCCCTAAAGCTTGGCCGTTACAGTGCGGTCCAGCCGCCGTCGACGCTGATCGCGGTGCCGGTGATCTGCGCGGCCGCGTCCGAGCACAGGAACACGGCCGTGCCGCCCATCTGCTCCACGGTGGCGAACTCGCGGCTGGGCTGGCGCTCCAGCATGACCTTCTTGATCACCTCTTCCCGGCCCATGTTGTACTTCTCCATGGTGTCGGGGATCTGCGCCTCCACCAGCGGCGTCAGCACATAGCCCGGGCAGATCGCATTGCAGGTGATCGGCTCCTCCGCAGTTTCCAGCGCCACGGTCTTGGTCATGCCGACCACGCCATGCTTGGCCGCCACATAGGCCGATTTATAGGGAGAGGCCGTCAGCCCGTGCGCCGAGGCGATATTGACGATCCGCCCCCAGCCCGCCGCCCGCATCTTCGGCAAGGCCGCGGCCATGGTGTGGAAGTTGGAGGTCATGTTGATCGCGATGATCGCGTCCCACTTGTCCTGCGGGAACTCGTCAATCGGCGACACATGCTGGATGCCCGCGTTGTTGATCAGGATATCGCAGGCGCCGGCCTTTTCGATCAGCGCCCGGCAGTCGGCGCCGTTGGACATATCGGCCTGGATGTAGCGGGCCTGGACGCTGAATTCTCGGGCCAGCGCGCCGGCCAGCGCGTGATCCTCCTCCCGGTCGGTGAAGGAGTTCAGCACCACGTTGGCCCCTGCCCGCGCCAGTTCGCGTGCAACCCCCAGGCCAATACCTGAATTCGATCCGGTGATGACGGCAGTCTTCCCTTGCAAGGACATCAGCTTCTCCGCTTTGGCTCAATCAAACTGCCGCCACTGTGCCATGCTGCAGATGCAAAGGAAACGCGTAAGACTACGCAGCCCCCCGGCGCAACGCAGGGGCATTTACGGCCATAACGGACGGGAAATACCGCAAGAAAAAAACGCCCGCACAAGGCGGGCGTTAGTTATTGAGGCAGGTTTCATACAGGCAAGAAACCTATCGAGCAGTGATCTCTTTATAAGCAATTTCCGGCTTTCGTCCAAGCTAAAAGTTTGAAAAGACGAAAAAGCGCACGTAGCGTGCGGAAGCAAGAAAATAAGGGCAGAGCGGGATTGTTGTGAAACTGCGAAAAGAAAATTTCCTGAATCTTCGCGCGGCACTGGCCGGAATCACCTTGGCATTTGCCGCGAATTCCGCTCAGGCAGAATCGGCGCATGGCATAGCTATGTACGGGGACCCCGCCCTGCCACCGGATTTTGTGTCCTTGCCCTATGCCAACCCCGATGCCCCCAAGGGCGGCAAGGTGGTCTTCGGCAACACCGGCGGCTTTGACTCGCTGAACCCGTTCGCCCTGAAAGGCACCTCTCCGTGGCAGCTGAGGTTCTGGAGTTACGAGAGCCTGATGGGCCGCTCCTGGGACGAGCCCTTCACCCTCTACGGCCTTTTGGCCGAATCGGTCGAGACCCCTGAGGACCGCTCCTGGGTGGAATTCACCCTGCGGGAGGAGGCGCGATTCTCCGATGGCAGTCCGGTCACCATCGAGGATGTGATCTGGTCCTATGAGACACTTGGCACCCAGGGGCACCCCCGCTACCGCGGCTTCTGGACCAAGGTGGACCGCATCGAACAGACCGGCCCGCGCAGCCTGCGCCTGACCTTCAACACCGAGGACCGCGAGCTGGCCCTGATCGCCGGCATGCGCCCGATCCTGAAAAAGGCGCAGTGGGAGGGCAAGGAGTTTGGCAGCGATACGGTGGAGGGCGCGCCCATCGGCACCGGGGCTTATGTGGTCAGCGCCTATGAGCCGGGCCGCTTTGTCACCCTGCGCCGCAATCCCGATTACTGGGGCAAGGACCTGCCCCTGCAGCGCGGCACCCAGAATTTCGACGAGATGCGCATCGACTTCTTCGGTGATGAAACCGTGCTGTTCGAGGCCTTCAAGGCGGGCGAGCTGAGCGCGGTGCGCGAGTTCAATGCCGACAAATGGGACAGTGTCTACAGCTTCCCGGCGGTTACCCGCGGCGATGTGGTGAAAAGCGAGATCCCGCATCAGCGCCCCTCCGGCATGACCGGGCTGGTGATGAACACCCGCCGCGCGCCGCTGGATGACTGGCGCGTGCGCGAGGCGCTGCTGCTGGCGTTCAACTTCGAATACATCAACGGCACCGTGACCGGCGGCGTGCAGCCGCGGATCACCTCCTATTTCTCCGGCTCTGCGCTGGGGATGCAGCCGGGGGCGGCCAGCGGCAAAGTCCAGGCACTGCTGGATCCCTTTGCCGGCAGCCTGCTGCCCGGCACCCTGGAAGGCTACACACTGCCGCAGGGCGACGGCAGCAAGCGCAACCGCGGCAATCTGCGCAAGGCCATGAAATTGCTGGAAGACGCAGGCTGGACCGTGACCGATGGCGTGCTGCGCAACGGCGATGGAGAGGCGCTGAACCTGACCGTGCTGATCCGCCAGGGCGACGGCGAGATGAAAACCGTGACAGAGATCTACGCCCGCGCGCTGGAACGCCTGGGCATCACCCTGTCCGCCGAAACTGTCGACAACGCGCAGTATGTCGAACGCGGGACTGGCTATGACTTCGACCTCACCCGCTACCGCATGGAGCTGTCGCTGAGCCCCGGCAACGAGCAGCGTTATTACTGGGGCCGCGACGGTATTACCCAGCCCGGCAGCCGCAACCTGATGGGGATGGACAGCCCCGCTGCCGAAGCGATGATCGACGCGATGCTGACCGCCAAGGCGCCGGAGGATTTCACCGCCGCTGTGCGGGCGCTGGACCGGGTCCTGACCGCGGGGCGCTATGTCATTCCGTTCTGGTCCTTCGATGTCGGGCGGATCGCCCATATCAAGGAGATGCGCTTTCCGGACAAGCTGCCGGTCTATGGCGACCGCACCGGTTTCATGCCGGATGTCTGGTGGTACGAGGCCGACTGAGCATCGGGCGCCGCAGGCTCAGGACTGACAGCGGCGTTGACAGACGGCTTCTATTTCCGTAATTCACGAATTATGGAAATAGAGATCACAGATAAGCTCGGCGCCCTTGCGCATCCCAACCGGCTGTCCCTGTTCCGCCTGCTGATGCGCCGCTATCCGGATGCCGTGCCCGCGGGAGAGATTGCCGCGGCGCTGGCATTCAAGGCCAATACCGCATCTGCCTATCTGTCGGTGCTGAAACAGGCCGGGCTGATCAGCCAGCACCGGACCGGCACCTCGCTGATGTACACCGCCGACCTGCCGGGGCTGCGCGGGATGTTCGACGATCTGCTGTCCGGCTGCTGCCAGAACCGGCCCGGTATCTGCTCGCCTGCCAGCAATGAGGCGATGCCGGTGCCAACCGCCGGACGACCTTTCAACGTGCTGTTCATCTGCACCGGCAATTCCGCCAGGTCGCTGCTGGCAGAGGCCATTCTGAACCAAGCCGGCGAAGGCAAGTTCCGGGCGTTTTCCGCAGGCACCCGCCCGTCGCCAGGCCCGCGGCCGGAAGCGGCCGCGCTGCTGCAAGCCAAGGGGTATGACACCGCCGGCCTGCGCGCCAAGGATCTGCAGGAGTTTGCCGGCCCGGAGGCGCCGCAGATGGATTTCGTCTTCACCGTCTGCGACCATGCCGCCAACGAGGAATGCCCGGCCTGGCCCGGCCAGCCGATGAGCGCCCATTGGGGCCTGGCCGACCCGGTTAAGGCCACCGGCACCGACGCCGAACGCCACCTTGCCTTCCAGCAGGCCTTTGGTCTCCTGCGCAACCGCATCAAAGCCTTTGTGGCGCTGCCATTTGATACGCTCGACCGCCTGTCGCTTCAGCACCGGGTTGACGATATCGGCCGCGCGACATCTTCCTACTAACCTTCAAGCACGGTCCTCATCCATGAACATTCTTGTCCTCTGCACGGGCAACTCCGCACGCTCCATCCTGCTGGAGTCGATTTTCAACACGCTGGGCGCAGGCCGCGTGCGCGCGTATTCCGCAGGCTCCAACCCGACCGGCAAGGTGCATCCCCAATCGCTGGTGCTGCTCACGGAACTGGGCCACGGCACCGCCGGCGCCCGCTCCAAAAGCTGGGATGAGTTCGCCGCCGAGGACGCGCCGGAGATGGATGTGGTGATTACCGTCTGCGCCTCTGCTGCCGGCGAAACCTGCCCGATCTGGCCCGGCGCGCCGGTGCGCGCCCACTGGGGTGTCGAAGACCCCGCAGCGTCCCAGCAGCCGGACTGGGACGCCGCCTTCCGCGCCGCCTATGCCACGCTGGAAAAGCGCGCCAAGGCGCTGCTGGAGATGCCGTTCGAAACCATGGCGCCAGCGGACCTGGCGCAGCAGCTCAACCGGATTGGAGAGATCGCATGACCGCGCAGAAACTTCTGGCCGAGGGCCTGGGCACCGCGATGCTGCTGGTTGGTGTGGTGGGGTCCGGCATTATGGCGGAGACCCTTGCGGACGGTAACGTGGCCCTGGCGCTGCTGGCCAATGCCGTGGCCACCGGCTGTATGCTCTATGTGATCATCACCACCCTGGGTCCGGTTTCCGGCGCCCATTTCAATCCGGCGGTGACCCTTGCCTTTGCCCTGCGCCGCGAGCATCCCTGGCGCGCGGCGGCCCCCTATATGCTGGCGCAGACAGCCGGCGGCATCCTGGGCGTCTGGGCCTGCCATGCGATGTTCGATCTTGCAATTCTGCAAAGCTCCGCCACCATGCACCGCACCGGAAGCGGTCAGTGGTTTTCCGAGATCCTGGCCACCTTTGGCCTGCTGTTCGTGATCTTCGGCGGGCTGCGGTCGCGTCCCGACGCCGT
Organism: Leisingera aquaemixtae; assembly: GCF_006740765.1. Classification (GTDB taxonomy): domain Bacteria; phylum Pseudomonadota; class Alphaproteobacteria; order Rhodobacterales; family Rhodobacteraceae; genus Leisingera; species Leisingera aquaemixtae. The sequence goes on along the minus strand of NZ_CP041159.1, from coordinate 1,345,042 downwards.
TCCACCGCTGGTTGGCCTTTACATCACCGGCGCCTATTGGTTCACGTCCTCCACCAGCTTTGCCAATCCGGCGGTGACCATCGCCCGCGGCTTCACCGACACCTTCGCAGGCATCTATCCGGGCCACATTCCGATGTTCATCGCGATGCAGCTGATTGCGGTCGGCATTGGCCACATTGTGCTGACCCGTCTGTTTGCCGCGCCCTCCGCGACGGCAGAAACCCGCCGAGCCCGGCAGGGGTGATCCGGCGGCCCCGGCGGGCCGTTACAAACTTGCCGGAAAAGTGATACGATGGGGGTCCAAAAAATCATAAACCGTTTGTCAGGGAGTGCCCCCCGATGCCTGTACAAGCAGCAGCTGCCAGCTGGATTGACAGGATGCCCCGCATCAAACAGCGCTTTCCGCACCTGAAAGCCAGCAATGCGCCATCCATACTGGATGACCGGGACAAATTCGTTGCCTACTTGGCCCGAACCCATCACCTCACCTTGAATGAAGCCAGGGAGGAGGTGGATGATTTCCTCTACATCGAAAGCCTGCTGAGAGAGCTGGACGGGCGCAAGCACTAGCGCCCGGCCGTCAGGCCAGCGATGTTACCCAGAGGATCATGGCATCTTCGGGGCTGACGGAGATGACGTTGTGCCCCATGGCCGCGTCGTAATAGGCGCTGTCGCCGCGGCGCATCTCAATCGGCTCATAGAATTCCGTGTACAGCTTGACCACGCCGGTCAGCACATACAGGAATTCCTCGCCGTCATGGCGCACCCAGCCGTCGAATTCCTCCATCGACCGCGCCCGCACCCGGGCCCGGTAGGGCAGCATCTGCTTGCGGGTCAGCCCGTCGGCCAGCAGCTCATGCTCGTAGGTGGCGGTGGCATGGGCCGATCCGTCGCCGGATTTGGTCACCGTCATCCGCCCGTTCACCTGATCGCGCTGCGGCGGGGTGAACAGCTGCGGCACCGAGATCTGCAGGCCCACGGCCAGCTTCTTCAGCGCCTCGTAAGTCGGTGACATCTGGCCGTTTTCGATTTTGGACAGGGTGGACCGCGCCAGCCCGGCCTGATTGGCCGCATGTTCCAGCGTCCAGTCCCGCGCCTTGCGCAGCTCCCGCACCCGGGCGCCCAGATCCAGCGGCTCTGCGTCGTCTTCGCCGCCGTTGGCACGGGCGATGGTGATCAGGGATTTCGGGTCACGGCCAGTCATACGCACTCTATAAGCCGCACCTGCGCGCCTTGCAACGCAGGACAGCGCAGGCTAGCCATTTGCCATGCTGTCTGTTTTTGATCAGGGGCCGTTCGCGCCCTGCCCGTCTCCCTTCAACCTGGCTGCCCATGTGCTGCGCCATGCCGGGCGCCTGGCGGAGAAGACCGCGCTGTCGGTTCTGACCGGTGATGGAAGCGATGACTGGAGCTTTGCCCGGCTGGAAGCGGCGGTGCGCGGTACCGGAACCGGGCTGCTGGCGGCTGGCCTGGCCCCTGGCGACATTGTCCTGATGCGGCTCGGGAACACGGTTGAGTTTCCGGTGGCCTATCTCGGCGCCATTGCCGCCGGGCTGGTGCCGGTGCCTGCCTCGGCCCAGCTGACGGAGGTCGAAACCGCCCGGATCATCGCGGATCTGAAGCCTGCGGCGGTTCTGCGGGATCCGGCAGTGGCCTGTGCGAGTCACCCGGTGCAGATCAGCACCGCGCGATTGCTGGAGATGCACCGGCTCGCCCCCTGCGATTATGCCTTCGCAGAGCCGGACAGGCTGGCTTACGTGGTCTACACCTCCGGCACCAGCGGAAATCCGCGCGCCGTGGCGCATGCCCACAGGGCGGTTTGGGCACGGCAAATGATGGTGGACGGCTGGTACGGGCTGACCGAACAGGACCGGCTGCTGCACGCCGGTGCCTTCAACTGGACCTACACCCTGGGCACCGGGCTGATGGACCCTTGGGCCGCCGGCGCGACGGCGCTGATCCCGGCCCCCGGAACCCCGCCCGAAGACCTGCCGGAGCTGCTGCGGCGGCACCGCGCGACCCTTTTCGCCGCGGCCCCCGGGGTCTACCGCAAGATGCTGCGCGGCGGCCCGCTGGACCTGCCGGACCTGCGGCACGGGCTTTGCGCAGGTGAAAAGCTCTCACGCCACCTTTACGAAAGCTGGGCCGCCGCCACCGGCCGCGGGCTGTACGAGGCGTTTGGCATGTCGGAATGCTCAACCTTCATTTCCGCGTCCCCCTCGCACCCGGCGCAGGACGGCGCCCTGGGCCGGCCGCAGCCAGGCCGCAGGGTGGCAATCACCGGCGCTGACGGGCCGGTGCCGATGGGCGAGGAAGGCACCATCGCCATCCACCGTTCCGACCCCGGGCTGATGCTCGGCTATCTGAACGCGCCGGAGGAAACCGCGGCCCGCTACCAGGGCGAATGGTTCCTGACCGGCGACCAGGGCGCGATGTCGCCAGACGGGCAGATCCGCTATCTGGGGCGCGGCGACGACATGATGAATGCGGGCGGCTACCGGGTTTCCCCGATCGAGGTCGAAACCGCGCTGGCGGCCCATCCGGGCATCACCCAGGCCGGCGCCGCCGCGGTGGAGGTGAAGGAAGACACCTATGTCATCGCCGCCTTCTATACCGGTCCCGAAGAGTTGAAGACGGAAGACTTGCAGGCCTTTGCATCCCGCCGCCTGGCCCGCTACAAGCAGCCCCGCGCCTATGTCCACCTGGACGCGCTGCCCACCGGCGCCAACGGCAAACTGCTGCGCCGCGCCCTGCCCGCCCTGTTCAAAGGATGACCCAAATGCCCGCCGTCAAGCTCGACATCCTGTCAGACCCGATCTGCCCCTGGTGCTATATCGGCAAGACCCATCTGGACAAGGCGCTGGCCGAAGTGCCGGACCATCCGTTCGTGATCGAGTGGCACCCGTTCCAGCTGAACCCCGACATGCCGCGCGAGGGCATGGACCGGCGCGACTACCTGGAACGCAAGTTCGGCGGCAAAGAGGCCGCGATCAAAGCCTACGCGCCGGTGGTGGAGCACGCGGAGAAGGCCGGGCTGACCATCAATTTCGAGGGCATGAAGCGCACCCCCAACACGCTGGACGCGCACCGGCTGATCCATTGGGCCGGGATTGAGGGCAAGCAGAGCCAGGTCGTGGATGCCTTGTTCAAGGCCTATTTCGTGGATGCCAGGGACATTGGCGGCCACGCCGTTCTGGCGGAAATCGCACAAGACGCCGGCATGGACGCGGATGTGGTCTCCCGCCTGCTGGAGGGCGACAGCGATGTGCAGGTGATCCGCGACCGCGACGCGCATTCCCGCAAGATGGGCGTGACCTCTGTCCCGACCTTCATTGTCGCCAGCCAGCACGCAGTGCCCGGCGCCCAGCCGCCGGAGCTGTGGAAGCAGGTCATTGAAGACATCCTGCAGCAGCTGAAGGCAGAAGACGGCGAATAGGCGGCCGCAAAAGTCCTTAGCATCGCAACTATGCACAGGATCCTGTGCAACCGGGCGCTGGCACGGCTGGCTGGTTTATGGTAGCGGAACCGGACGGCTCCCAGACTGGCCCTATTACGCCGGAACCCTCTGAAGAGCTGTTAGAGGTTTCAGATGTCACAGTCCCCCGCCCATGGCATGGCCAAGGCTGAGTTCATCGCGCTGATCGCGATGATGTTTGCCACCATTGCCTTTTCAATCGACGCGATGCTGCCCGCCCTGCCCGAGATCGGCGCGGCGCTGAGCCCGGACGACGCGAACCAAGCGCAGCTGGTCCTGACGTCTTTTGTGCTGGGCATGGGGATCGGCACCTTCTTCACCGGGCCGCTGTCCGATGCCTTTGGCCGCAAGCGCGTGATTGCCGGCGGTGCCGTGCTCTACATCCTTGCCGCCGCCGTTGCCTGGCGGTCGCACTCGCTGGAGCTGCTGCTGGCGTCGCGTGTGGTGATGGGACTGGGGGCCGCCGGGCCGCGCATCGTCGGCATCGCCATCGTGCGCGACCTGTACGCAGGCCGGGAAATGGCGCGGCTGATGTCGATTGCGATGATGATCTTTACCCTGGTGCCCGCCTTCGCGCCGATGCTGGGCGCGGGCATCATCGCGTTTTCCGGGTGGCGCGGCATCTTTCTGGCCTTCGCCATCTTTGCCGTCATCGTGGTGATGTGGATGGGGCTGCGCCTGCCGGAAACCCTGCCGCGCGAAAACCGCCGCCCGTTCCGCCTGCCTCTGCTGCTGGGCGCGGTGACGGAGATGCTGGGCCATCCCACCGTGCGCCTGTCGATCATGGTGCAGACCCTGTGCCTGGGTATGCTGTTCACCATGCTGACCATGGTGCAGCCGGTTTATGACGTGATCTTTGACCGCGCCGAAAGCTTCCCGTTCTGGTTTGGCTTTGTGGCGCTGATGGCGGGGACAGCGAGCCTGCTGAACGCTGCCATCGTGGTCCGGGTCGGGATGCGGCGCATCGTGACCTGGTCGCTGGCGGCGCAGATGGTTGCCTCTGCCGCCATGCTGTTCCTTAGCTCCACCCCGCTGCCGGGCGGGCTGCTGTTCGGCCTGTTCATCGCCTGGCAGACCAGCGTGTTTTTCCTGGCCGGCACCACGCTGGGCAACCTGAATGCCATCGCAATGGAGCCGATGGGCCATATCGCCGGCATGGCGGCCTCGGTGATCGGGGCGATCTCCACCGTTCTGGCCGCGGCCATTGCGGCCCCGGTCGGGCTGCTGTTCGACGGCTCCCTGCTGCCGCTGGGCGCGGGCCTCTTGACCATGGCGGCGCTTGCGTTTGTGCTGATGCTGCAGATGGCCAAGGCCGAGGCGCGGCTGCCCGCCGAATAACGGCCTTGCCGGCGCGCAAGCCAAACCCTAACCTCTCCAATCATTTGGGGAGGTTATTTCATGGGCTACGATTATGACCTCGGCTGCTATTCCTGCCCGGTGACCACCAGCTCGCCCGAGGCGCAGCGCTGGTTCGACCGCGGCCTGATCTGGACCTATGGCTACAATCACGAAGAAGCCATCGCCTGTTTCCAGCGCGCGTTGGAACATGACCCGGATTGTGCCATGGCCCATTGGGGCGTGGCCTATGCGGCCGGCCCGAACTACAACCTGCCCTGGGCCTTGCGCGACGATAAGGGCCGCGCCAAGGCGCTGGCGGAGGCCTATGACGCGGCCCGATCGGCGCAGGCCTGCATCGAGGGCTGCTCTGAGGCGGAACAGCAGCTGATCCGCGCCCTGCAGGCCCGCTATCCCCAGCGCGAGGCGGTGGAGGACATGCACGCCTGGGATTACGCCTTTGCCGATGCGATGCGCGCGGCCTTTGCCGCCTGCCCCGATCACCTGGACCTGCGCACGGTCTATGCCGAGAGCCTGTTGAACCTGACGCCCTGGCAGATGTGGGACCTGAAAGCCGGCAAGCCCGCCGACGGCGCCGCCACGCTGGAAGCGCAGGAGGTTCTGGAATGGGCGATGGACAACGCCCCCGGCGCCATGCAGCACCCCGGCCTGCTGCATCTTTATGTGCATCTGATGGAGATGTCGCCGGCGCCGGAAAAGGCGCTGAAGGCTGCCGACGTGCTGCGCACGCTGGTGCCGGATGCGGGCCATCTGGTGCATATGCCGACCCATATCGACGTGCTGTGCGGCGACTACCACAGCGTGGTGCATTGGAACCTCAAGGCGATTGAGGCAGACCTCAAATACTACCATCGCGAAGGCGCCTTCAACATCTATACCGGCTACCGCCAGCACAACTGCCACTTCGTCATTTTCGGCGCGATGTTCCTGGGCCAGATCGAACCTGCACTTGCGGCCAATCAGGGCATTCTGGACACCACGCCGGAAGACATGCTGCGGATCGAAAGCCCGCCGATGGCGGATTACTTCGAGAGCTACATGGCGATGCACCCGCATATTCTTGTCCGCTTCGGGCGCTGGGAGGAGGCGATGGCGCTGGAGCCGCCTGCGGACCAGGAACTGTACCGGACCCTCACGGCCAATACGCATTACGCCCGCGCCATCGCCTTTGCCGCAACGGGCCGCGTGGCGGAGGCTGAAGCGGAGGAACAGCAGTTCCTAGCGGCCAAGGCCCGGGTGCCGGACACCCGGCTTCTCCACAACAACCGCGTCGTGGATCTGCTTGACATCGCAGCGGAAATGCTGCGCGGCGAGATCGAGTACCGCAAGGGCAATTACGGCACGGCCTTTGTCCATCTGCGCCGCTCAGCGGAGCTCGATGACAACCTGCCTTACGATGAACCCTGGGGCTGGATGCAGCCCACCCGCCACGCACTGGGGGCGCTGCTGTTTGAGCAGGGACAGGTGGCAGAGGCCGAAGCGGTCTACCGCGCCGACCTCGGGCTGGACGGCAGCCTGCCGCGCGCCTCGGTGCATCCGGACAATATCTGGAGCCTCAAGGGCCTGCACGACTGCCTGAAGGCCCGCGGAGAAGATATTGAGATAAAACACATAAAGCAGAAACTGGATCTGGCGCTGGCACGCGCTGACCGGGCCGTGGGCGCCTCCTGCTTCTGTGCTCAGGCTGCCATGGCGCCAGACAACTGCTGCGGCTGAGAAAATTTCTTGAGAACGAAATTTGCCAAGGAAATTTGAATTTCCCTGGCACCCGTTACCCGGCCTTTGCCTTCTTCTTCTCGGCCACGACTTTTTCTGCCAGATCGCGGGCAATGGCAAAGGCGCCCTTGATCTTGTCGGCGTCCTTCTTCCAGTCCCGGCGCACGACAATCTTGTTGTCCTTCACCTTGGCCAGCCCGTTTTGGCCTTGGATGAAGTCCACCAGCCCCTGCGGCGACGCGAATTTGTCGTTGTGGAACTGGATCGTTGCGCCCTTCGGGCCGCCGTCCATCTTGGCGATCCCTGCGCGTTTGCACATCGCCTTGATCCGCACCACCAGCATCAGCGTGTTCACTTCCTTGGGCAGCTTGCCGAAACGGTCGATCAGCTCCGCCGCGAAGCCTTCCAGCTCCACCTTGGTCGAGAGCGACGACAAACGGCGGTAAAGGCCCAGGCGCACGTCCAGATCCGGCACATAGTCCTCGGGGATCAGCACCGGAACGCCCAGGTTGATCTGCGGCGCCCATTGGTCGTCGGCATCCGACAGCCCTTCCATCTCACCCGCCTTGATCTTGGCAATCGCCTCTTCCAGCATCGACTGGTAGAGCTCGTAGCCGACATCCCGCATCTGACCCGACTGCTCCTCCCCCAAGAGGTTGCCGGCGCCCCGGATATCAAGGTCTTGCGAGGCCAAGGTAAAGCCCGCGCCCAGCGTATCGAGCGAACCCAGCACCCTCAGGCGCTTTTCAGCGGCCGGAGTCAGGCGCTGGCGCGGCTTGGTGGTGAGATAGGCATAGGCGCGGGTTTTGGAGCGCCCGACACGGCCCCGGATCTGATAGAGCTGCGACAGGCCGAACATGTCGGCGCGGTGCACGACCATCGTGTTGGCAGTTGGAATATCCAAACCGCTTTCCACAATCGTGGTGGCCAGCAGCACATCGTATTTGCCGTCGTAGAAGGCGTTCATCCGGTCGTCGAGTTCCCCCGCCGCCATCTGGCCGTGCGCCACGACGTAAGTCAGCTCCGGCAGCTGCGCTTTCAGGAACTCCTCGACCTCCGGCAGGTCAGTGATCCGCGGCACCACATAGAAGCTTTGGCCGCCGCGGTAATGCTCGCGCAGGAGCGCCTCGCGGATGGTGACGCTGTCGAATTCGCTGACATAGGTGCGGATGGCCAGGCGGTCGACGGGCGGCGTGCCGATGATCGACAGATCCCGCACGCCCGTCAGGCTGAGCTGCAGCGTGCGCGGGATCGGCGTGGCCGTCAGGGTCAGCACATGGATGTCGCTGCGCAGCTGTTTCAGCCGCTCCTTATGGGCGACGCCAAAGTGCTGCTCCTCGTCGATGATCAGCAGGCCGAGGTTCTGGAACTTGATGTTCTTGGCCAGTACGGCATGGGTGCCGACCACGATATCGACCGTCCCCTTGCCCAGCCCCTCGCGGGTTTTGCTGGCCTCTTTCGCGGCAACAAAGCGCGATAGCTGCCTGACTTCCAACGGAAATCCGCGGAACCGGCCCTTGAAGGAGGCAGCGTGCTGGCGGGCCAGCAGCGTGGTCGGCGCGACCACGGCCACCTGCAGCCCGGACATTGCCGCGACAAAGGCCGCGCGCATTGCCACCTCGGTCTTGCCAAATCCGACGTCGCCGCAGATCAGCCGGTCCATCGGCTGGCCGGAGTGCAGATCCTCCATCACATCCTCGATGGCGCGCAGCTGGTCGTCGGTCTCCTGATAGGGGAAGCGGGCGGAGAACTCCTCCCAGGCGTGGGGCGGCGGGTCCATCACCGGCGCCTTGCGCAGGGCGCGCTCCGCCGCGATGCGGATCAGCTTGTCCGCCATCTCGCGGATGCGTTCCTTGAGCTTGGCTTTCTTCGCCTGCCAGGCGCCGCCGCCAAGCCGGTCCAGCAGGCCTTCCTCATGGCCGTATTTGGACAGCAACTCGATGTTTTCGACCGGCAGGTACAGCTTGGCCTGTTCGGCGTATTCCAGCAGGATGCATTCATGCGCCGCACCCGCGGCCGTCACCACTTCCAGACCTTTGTAGCGGCCGATGCCGTGGTCCACATGCACCACCAGATCGCCGGGGGTGAGCGATTGGGTTTCGGTTAGGAAGTTCTCCGCCTTGCGGCGTTTCTTCGGTGCCCGGATCAGCCGGTCGCCCAGCACGTCCTGTTCGGAGATCACCGTTAGGCCCGGCGCCTCGAACCCGTGTTCCAGCGCCCAGACCGCCAGATGCAGGCCGGACTTGCCGATGCGGGTTCCGTCCATCACCGGAATGGCTTCCGCCAGGCCCTCATCCTCGATCAGCCCGGTCAGACGCTCCCGCGCACCTTCGGAGTAGGAGGCGACCAAAACCGGCCCCTCCTGCATCCGCGCTTTAATATGCGCGGCCAAGGCCCCGAACAGGCTGATGTTTTCCTGCTGCCGCTCGGGCGCGAAGTTGCGGCCGATGCGCCCGCCCGCATCCACCGTGCCAGGCCCGGACGCCTGCGGCAGCGGATGGAACTGCACCACGCGCATGTCCGCCACCGCCGCCTCCCAAGCGGCATCGTCCAGGTACAGCAGCCCCGGAGGCGCGGGTTTGTAAACCGTGTCGATCCGCCCCTTCTGCGCCATCGCGTGCTTGCGGGTTTGATACTGGTCCTCGATGCTGTCCCAGCGCGCCAGACGCGCCGGCGTCACCTGGTCATCGAGCGTCACCGAGGCCCGCGGCAGGTAGTCGAACAGGGTCTCCAGCTTCTCATGAAAAAACGGCAGCCAGTGCTCGATCCCCTGATGCTTGCGCCCCGCGCTCACCGCTTCATAGAGGGGGTCGTCGGTCCCGGCTGCGCCGAATTCAATCCGGTAATTCTGCCGGAACCGGGTGATCGCCGCCTCATCCAGAATCACCTCGGAGACCGGCGCCAGCTCCACCACCTCCAGCTTTTCCGTCGTGCGCTGCGACACCGGATCGAACCGCCGCGCACCGTCCAGCACGTCGCCGAACAGGTCCAGCCGCACCGGACCGCTTTCGCCCGGCGGGAAGATATCGATGATGCCGCCGCGGATGGCATAATCACCCGGCTCCATCACCGTCGGGCTTTGGGTGAACCCCATGCGGACCAGGAAGCTGCGCAGCGCGTCCTCATCAATCCGCTGGTCAACCCGGGCGGTGAAGGCCGCCTCGCGCAGCACATCGCGCGCAGGCACCCGCTGGCTGGCGGCGTTGAGCGTGGTCAGCAGCACGAACTGCTTGGGCATCTGGTGCACCAGCGCCGCCAGGGTGGCCATCCGCGCAGCGGAGATGTCTGCGTTGGGCGACACCCGGTCATAGGGCAGGCAGTCCCAGCCCGGGAACACGAAAACCGGCATCTCCGGCGCAAAGAAGGCCAGCGCGGCCCGCATCGCCTCCATCCGCTTGTCGTCGCGCGCCACATGCAGGACCGGCGCGCCGGAGGATTGAACCTCTTTCAGGATCAGCCGGGCGTCGAACCCTTCGGGCGCGCCGCCCATGGTGATTGCACGCTGTGCCATGCGTTATCCTCTCCAGAAATCCGCCAGGCGCGCCGGCCCGGCACCTGCCCGGCCGCCTGCCGCGCCGCCTGTCACAATGCTCCGATCGTCAGGTTCTGATACATGCCCCAGAACGCGGTGACCACAATGGATATGACGCCGATGAACTGGATATACAGGCGGCAAAAGGCCAGGCGCCTGCGCAGCGCCTCACCCGTTGCCTTTTCCTGCGCGATGCGGCGGGCGGTGAAATAGCTGATCACCCCGACCACCGCCATCGGGAAGGCGAGCAGAAACACCGCCTGGGCGATTTCCAGCAGATAGACAAAGCCCAGCATCGCCAGACCGGACAGCAGGAAACAGGACAGCGCCACCAGCCAAGGCCCCGACACTTCGGAGATATACATCAGCCGGTTCACGTTGACCCGGGCGATATCCTCCAGGTCCTGTTCCGCCTGGCCGCCCTTGCGCTGCGCCCTGTAGACCATGTCATAGGGCACCCCCAGGATCCAATGGCTGGCTGAGGACCACAGCACCGCCAGCGAAATCCAGTACCACAGGTTGGAGAATGACCGCAGCTCAATCATCTCATAGATAATGTGAAGCAGATCCACGCCAGCCCCCATCTTGCGCCCGCAGATCTCCGGGCCGGAATATCGTCAACCGGACCTATATCAACCGGGAAGCGCGCACAGGCAAGCCCCGCAGGTTGCACAAGTTTTCCGGCGCGGCGAATGTGCCCCTTGTTCCCGGGGCCGCTTCCATGCCACCCATGGGCCAGCCAAAACGAGAGACCGCCATGAAGCCCACCGTCGCGCCCTTTCCCGCCGCCCGCCTGCGCCGCACCCGCGCCAGCCAGGCGATCCGCAATCTGGTGCAGGAAAACACCCTGACCCCGTCCGACTTCATCTGGCCGGTGTTTGTCCGCGACGGCGACGGCGTTGAGGAACCGGTCGCCTCGATGCCCGGCGTGATGCGCCGCTCGGTCGACAGGATCGCCGCAGCCGCAGCCGAGGCGCAGGCGCTGGGAATCCCGGCCATCTGCCTGTTTCCCTATACCGACGCTTCGCTCAAGACCGAGGACTGCGCCGAGGCCTGGAACCCGGACAACCTGACCAACCGCGCGATCCGCGCCATCAAGGACGCGGCGCCGGAGATTGCGGTGATGACCGACGTGGCGCTGGATCCCTACAATATCAACGGCCATGACGGCTATGTGGTGGACGGCGAGATCGTCAATGACGCAACGGTGGAGGCGCTGGTCAAGATGACCCTGGCCCAGGCCGATGCCGGGGCGGACATCATCGGCCCGTCCGACATGATGGACGGACGCATCGGTGCGATGCGCGCGGGATTGGAGCAGGCCGGCCACCACAACGTCGCGATCCTCTCCTATGCGGCGAAATACGCCTCTGCCTATTACGGGCCGTTCCGCGATGCGGTCGGGGCGTCCGGTGCGCTGAAGGGCGACAAGAAGACCTATCAGATGGACCCGGCCAACAGCGACGAGGCGCTGCGGCTGATCGAGCGCGACCTGATGGAAGGCGCCGACATGGTGATGGTCAAACCCGGCATCGCCTATCTGGACATCTGCCACCGTGTGAAATCCGCCTTTGGCGTGCCGACTTATGCCTATCAGGTCTCCGGCGAATACGCGATGATCCAGGCCGCGGCGCAGAACGGCTGGATTGACGGCGAGAAAGTGATGATGGAAAGCCTGATGGCGTTCAAGCGGTCCGGGTGCAACGGCATCCTGACCTATTTCGCCCCGGCCGCGGCCAAGCTGCTGAACGGCTGACACCGGCGCCGGATCAATTCAGCGGGAAGCCGCCAATAACCGCTTTGCTATTGATGACAGGCAGCGGTTTTCCGCGTATACACAAGCGCAGAGCCGGGCCAAACCGGCCTTGCAGAAAATCATAACAGGCACCTGAGAAATGAGCAGTTTTTCCTCTTCCCGCATGACCCGCCGCGGCTTTGCCCTGGCCGCCCTGGCCGGTGCCGGCGTCACCGCCGCCTGCGGCAACGGCGTCGGCAACAGCAACGCCGCAACCATCGACGCCCGCGTCGACGCGACGCTGAACCAGATGTACAGCCAGTTCCCCAACACCCGCACCCTGGCCGAAAAGTCGACCGGGATGCTGGTGATGCCGCTGGTCACTGAGGCCGGCTTTGTCTTTGGCGGCGCCTATGGCCGCGGCGCGCTGCGGATCAACGGCGTGACCGTGGACTACTATTCCACCGTCAAGGGCAACGCAGGCCTGCAGATCGGCGCCCAGCAGTATGCCCATGTGCTGTTCTTCATGACCGAGGACGCGCTGGCCGGCTTCCGCCGCTCCTCCGGCTGGGCCGCAGGGGCCGATGTGGAATACGTGATCCGCGACGAGGGCAATTCGCTGACCGCCGACACCAATACGCTGACCTCGCCGGTGCTCGCCGCCGTCTTCGGCCAGGCCGGCCTGCGGGTGGGCGCCACCCTGGAAGGCACCAAATACACCCGCATCATCCCCTGAGGACGCGGTCCAGGCCAGCAAGGACCCGCGCTTTCTTCTGGCCTGAAATATCCCCGCCGGAGGCATGGCCTTTCCAGCCGGAAAGGCCATTTTTCTTTCTGCTCAGCCCAGCTGGCGCAGCCGCTTGAACAGCGACGAGGTGTCCCAGCGCCCGCCGCCCATCTTCTGCACATCCTTGTAGAACTGATCGACCAGCGCCGTCACCGGCAGGCTGGCGCCGGTTTCATTCGCGGCATCCAGGCAGATGCCCAGATCCTTGCGCATCCAGTCCACCGCGAACCCGTGTTCGAAATGATCGTCCAGCATGGTTTCATAGCGGTTCGCCATCTGCCAGCTGCCCGCCGCGCCCTGGCTGATCACCTCGACCACCGCGCGCCCGTCCAGATCCGCCTTTTCGGCGAAATGCAGCGCCTCGCTCAGCCCCTGCACCAGACCGGCAATGGCGATCTGGTTGCACATCTTGGTCATCTGCCCGGCACCGCTCTCGCCGATGCGGCGGCAGATGCGGGCATAGGCATCAATCGCCGGCTCAGCGCGCATATAGGCATCCTCATCACCGCCGCACATGACCGACAGCGCGCCGTTCTCCGCGCCGGCCTGGCCGCCGGAAATCGGCGCATCCACAAAGGCGGCGCCGTGCTGCTGCGCTGCTGCGTAAAGCTCGCGCGTCACTTTGGCCGACACCGTGGTGTGGTCGACAAACACCGCCCCCTTGGACATGCCGGCAAAGGCGCCATCCGCCCCCAAGCACACCGAGCGCAGGTCATCGTCGTTGCCCACGCAGGCCATCACAAACTCCGCCCCGGAGGCCGCGGCGCGCGGGGTGGCGGCAAAATGGCCGCCGTGCTCCTTGGCCCAGGCCTTGGCCTTGGCTTCCGTGCGGTTGTAGACGGTGACCTCATGGCCCGCGGCCTGCAGGTGCCCGGCCATCGGATAGCCCATGACGCCGAGGCCCAGAAACGCGATTTTTGCCATCTGCTTTTCCCTTGATCTGTCTTCGCATATGTTGTCGCCAACCCTACCACCGCCGCCGCAGGGCGCAATCTGCCGGCCGGTGTAAATGACAAAAACCCAATGGGAAACAACCGCTGATGGGACATCTTTTCCGCTGGCTTCTGCGCATTGCTGCGGGGCTGATTCTGCTGAGCGTTCTCGCCGCCCTGCTGATCTACTACCTCGCCGCGCAGTCGCTGCCCGAGTATGACAAGGAACTCGCCCTGCCCGGCCTGTCCTCACCGGTTGAGATTGTCCGCGACAATGCCAATGTGCCGCATATCTTCGGCAGCTATGGCGCCAGCGACGAGGATGTCTATTTCGGCCTCGGCTATGCCCATGCCCAGGACCGGCTGTGGCAGATGGCGGTGATGCGGCGCACCGCCCAGGGCCGCCTGTCGGAGATCTTCGGCACCCGCACGGTGGAGACCGACACCTATCTGCGGCGGCTGGACCTGTACCGGCTGGCGCAGCAATCGGTGGAGGTGCAATCGCCCGAAGCGATGGCAGCGCTCAAGTCTTATGCCGCAGGCGTCAACGCCCGGCTGCTGGAGATCAATGAGGACGCGCTTGGCCGCGGCGCGCCGGAGATGTTCCTGTTCGGCATGCCGCTACCGCCCTGGCAGCCCGCCGACAGCATCGCGATCATGAAGCTGATGGCGCTGCAGCTCTCTGGCCACATGCGCGAAGAGGTCCTGCGCGCCCGCACCTCGCTGGCGCTGAATGACGAAACCCGGATCAAGGATATTCTGCCGGATGCGCCGGGAACCGGTATCACCGCGCTGCCCGAATACGCCGAGCTTGTGCCCGGTTCCCGCCAGTTCGCCTCCGCCGACAGCACTGAGGAAGACAGCCTGCTGTTCCCGGTTGCGCCGCGCGGCCTGGCCGGCGCCTCCAACGCCTGGGCCGCCGCGCCGAGCCGGTCGGCTGCGGGCGGCACGCTTTTGGCCAATGACCCGCATCTGGGCCTCAGCGCCCCCGGCGTCTGGTACCTGGCGCGGCTGGAACTGGGCACCGGCGGCGTAATCGGCGGCACCATCCCCGGCATCCCGGCCGTCATCACCGGGCGATCGGACGGCCTGGGCTGGGGCGTCACCTCCTCCTACCTCGACGATCAGGACCTGTTCATCGAGAAACTGAACCCGGAAAACCCGCAGGAATACCTGAGTGTTGACGGCTACAAGGACTTCATCACCCGCCCGTCGATCATCAAGATCAAGGACGAGGCGCCGGTCACCCTGACCCTGCGCTGGACAGACAACGGCCCGGTTCTGCCCGGCTCCATGTTCAACCTGGCAGAGATCACTCCGCCCGGACATGTGGTGTCGCTCAGCTGGACCGTGCTCAGCCCCAAAGACACTTCGATGAGCGCGGCCATCAACCTGATGCGCAGCACCTCGGTGCAAGAGGCCATCGCCGCGGGCGAGGATTTCATCGCGCCCTCCCAGAACCTGACGCTGGCAGACGCCGAGACCATCGCGCTGAAGACCGTCGGCGCCTTCCCGGCACGCGACCCCAAGCACCAAAGCAAGGGCCGGATGCCCAGCCAGGGGTGGCACCCGGAGAACCGCTGGCAGGGCCGTGCGCCCTATGCGGATAACCCTGAATTCCTGCGCCCCGCCGGCGGCATTCTGGGCAACACCAACAACAAGATCCTGGACCGCACCTTCCCGGCCCACGTCTCCTTTGACTGGGGCGACACGCAGCGCATCCACCGCTGGCAGAAGCTGATGCAGAACCGCGAGGTGCATACCCGCGACAGCTTTATCGAGGCGCAGCTGGACACGGTCTCCTACACCGCACGCACGCTGTTGCCGCTGATCGGCGCCGACCTGTGGTTCACCGGGGAGGCCGCCCCTGCGGGCACCCGGGAGCGGCAGCGTCAGATTGCCCTGACCCTGCTGTCCGAATGGAACGGCGAGATGAACGAGCATCTGCCGGAGCCGCTGATCTATGCCGCCTGGGTGCGGGCGCTGCAGGCCCGGCTGATCACGGATGAGCTGGGACCGGTGGCCAAATCCTTCCGCCATGTGGAGCCGCTGTTCATCGAGCGCGTCTTCCGCGATGTGGAGGGCGCGTCCGCCTGGTGCAACGTGCGCCAGAGCGCGCGGACTGAGACCTGCACCGATATGGCCCGGCTGGCGCTGGACGATGCGCTGATCTGGATCGAGGAGCGCTATGGCAGCGCGCTGGAATCGCTGCGCTGGGGTGACGCCCATCAGGCCACGCAGGACCATGCGGTTTTGGGCAACGTGCCGCTGCTGCGCTATTTCGTGAACATCCGCCAGTCCACCAGCGGCAGCGACAACACCCTGCAGCGCGGCAAAAGCTCCGGCAAGGATCCCGATCCGTTCCAGAACATCCACGCAGCCGGCTACCGCGGGGTCTATGATTTCGCAGATCCCGACAGCTCAGTCTTCATCGTGTCCACCGGCCAGTCCGGCCACCCGCTGTCGCGCTATTACGACGACATGGCCCAGCTGTGGCGCCGCGGCGAGTACATCCCGATGTCGCTGGACGAAGACCTGGCCCGCGCGGCTGCGGTCGGCATCACCCGGATCACACCCCGGTGACCAGAACGGGGCAATAAAAAACGGGCGCTGCGGCGCCCGTTTCCTTTTTTGCTTCAAGGTCCGTTTCAAAGCCTGTCGAACTTGGCCCTCTGCCGGTCGGTCCACAGCACGGTGACGTCAAACCCGGTCTCGGTCTGCTTCTCCTGCTGCACCAGATCTTCCTTGAACAGCCAGGCGCGCTGCTTGCCCTGGGCAAAGGTCAGGGTCAGGACTTCCTCGTGGCGGACGCCCTGCAGCTTTTCGGCAATGTCGGCCAGCAGGCCGTCCAGCCCCTCACCGGTCAGGGCCGAAATCGCATGGATGCCGTCCTCGCGTTCTGCCCGCTGGCGGCGGGCTTCGGCCTCTTCCTCAGGCAGCTGATCCAGCTTGTTCCAGACCTCGATCCGGACGCGGTTCTCGTCCACCCCCAGTGAGGCCAGGATGCCCTCGACGTCTTCCGCCTGCTGCTTGCTGTCGTGGTGGCTGATGTCGCGCACATGCAGGATCACATCGGCGGCCAGCACCTCTTCCAGCGTGGCGCGGAAGGCGGCAACCAGTTCCGTCGGCAGGTTCGAGATGAAGCCCACGGTGTCAGACAGGATGATCTCCGGCCCGTCCGGCAGCTCCACCCGCCGCATCGTCGGGTCCAGGGTGGCAAAGAGCATGTCCTTGGCCATCACCTCTGCCCCCGTCAGGCGGTTGAACAGCGTCGACTTGCCGGCGTTGGTGTACCCCACCAGCGCAACAATCGGATACGGCACCTTGGCGCGCGAGGCGCGGTGCAGGGTCCGGGTTTTAACCACCTTGTCCAGCTGCCGGCGCAGCCGCACCAGCTGGTCGTCGATAGCGCGCCGGTCCGCTTCGATCTGGGTTTCGCCGGGTCCGCCGACAAAGCCCAGGCCGCCGCGCTGGCGTTCCAGGTGGGTCCAGGCCCGCACCAGCCGCGTCCGCTGATAGCTGAGCGCCGCCATCTCAACCTGCAGCACCCCTTCGCGGGTCGCCGCACGGTCCGAGAAGATCTCCAGGATCAGCCCGGTCCGGTCGAGGATCTTGACCTTCCAGGCCTTCTCCAGGTTGCGCTGCTGCACGGGGGAAACCGGCCCGTCAATCAGGACCAGTTCGATCTCATTCGCCTTCAGGATGCTTGCCAGCTCTTCGATCTTGCCAGAGCCGAACAGCATTCCAGCATGCGCCTTGGGCAGGCGCACCACGCCTGAGCCGATCACGTCAAGATCGGGCAAGGCCGCTGCCAGCGCAACGGCCTCCGCAAGCGCGGGGGCCGGATCGCGGCGCCCGCTGTCGGATTTGATTTCCGGATGCAGCACCCAGGCGCGGGTCTGCTTCCTTTCATGCTCCATCAATTGGAGTCTTCACCCTCATAGAGACTGATCGGCTGGGCCGGCATGATGGTCGAAATCGCGTGTTTGTAGACCAGCTGCGACTGTCCGTCGCGGCGCAGCAGCACACAGAAATTGTCGAACCAGGTGATCACACCCTGCAGTTTAACCCCGTTGATCAGAAAGATTGTAACCGGAACCTTGGTTTTGCGAACGTGATTCAGGAAGGCATCCTGAAGATTCTGTCTGTCCGAAGCCATTTTTTATTATCTCGCCTTTGTTCTTGCCACGCACTGCGGACCAGCACGCACGTTAAAGACCACTATGAACGGAGAAAATACAAGTTTCCACCGAAAAACACGCCGACCCGGCCAGCAGCTGTCAGCTGCGCCACAGGTTTGGCGACAGCAGCGCGATGAAGGCCAGCGTCTCCAGCCGCCCCAGCACCATGGCAATGCACAGGATCAGCTTGGCCGGAGTCGTCAGCAGGCTGAGCACAATCGGCTCGCTCGCGGCGCTTTCGGTCAGCGGGCCGGTGGTCGCAAGCGTAGCAATGGCCAGCACGATCGACTGCTCGAAATCATTGCCGACCGCGGCGAGCGCTGTGCTGATCAGCGCCAGCGACAGGGCAAACAGCATGAAGAACACCCAGGCCACAAAGGCGCCGTTCTTCTGCAGCCGCTTGGTGCGGTCGCCTTCGCCGCTGACAGAGCTGGGATGCACCAGCCGCTCCATCTCGCGCAGCCCGTTGAGGTAGAGCGCATAGACGCGCAACAGCTTGACCCCGCCGGCGGTGGTGGCAACGCCGCCGCCGAACACCGCCAGCCCCAGAAGGATCATGCCGGGGGTTTCCAGCCCCGACCAGGAGCGCGCCGCCTCCCAGTGGACGCTTTCGAACCCGGTGGTCGACAGAAAGGACATCACCGTGAACAGCGTCCCCCACAGCGCGTGCAGCGCTTGCAGCAGATCCTCGCCGGCGTCCACCTCATAGGCGGCCACCCAATGGCGCAGGAACAACAGCAGCGGCACCCCAAAGACGATCAGCAGCCCGGTGCGGAACTCCGGATCCTTGTCCAGACGCCCCTGGCCCGCCGTCACCGTGTCGCTGGAAAAGGTCAGCCGCGACAGGGCAAAGAACATGAACAGGAACATCACCATTTCGCCGGCAATGCCACTGGCGGCGTTCTCGACCCCGCCGGTTGCGGAAATCCCCGAGGTGGCCATCACCGACATGGCGTGGCTCAGCCCCGCCAGCGCCTCCTCGCCGGTGATAATCAGCAGCATCCACAGCACCAGTGTCAGCCCCGCATAAACCGGCGCCAGCGTGCTGGTGACCAGCACCAACTGGCGGCGCGGATCGGCCCGCTCCATGTGGATGGGCACGGCAGCGCCGCTGCCCGGCCCGCCCTTGGCGGTGACTTCGAAGCCGCCAAGCGACATCGGTGCCAGCACAGCAGAGGCGGCGATCCACATCAGCAGCCCGCCCAGCCAGCCGACAATGGCCCGCCACAAATGCACGCTGGGCGGCAGCCGCCCCGGGTCCGCCCAGATATCGGCGCCGGTGGTGGTGATCGCGCTGACCATGTCGAAGTAGGCATTCAAAAAGCGGGTGTCCACCAGCGCATCCTGCACCGGCACCGCCAGAAACAGCGGCAGCACCGCAAAGGTTGCCAGCAGCGACAGAAGCTGGCCGGGCATGCTGTAGCGCGGCACCCGGTTGCCCATCGACAGGGCAATCAGCACCACCAGGATAACCCCGGCAAGCCCGGCATAGAAAAAACTGCGCGATGTCTGGTGGTCATCCAGCACCAGCGCATGCACCGCGGGCAGCCACATCGCCAGCGAGGCGGTGCCCCAGATCAGCAGGAACAGCGGCAGGCGCAGCACGCCGATGGGGGCTTGGACCGGGCGGCGCATCTTAGAAGTAGTCGATCGACACCTGCAGCAGGCGCTCGACCTCCGGAACGTCATCCGCCATTGCAAAGAGCGCGATCACGTCGCCCTCCTCGATCCGCATCTCGCCGGAGGGGCGCACCATCTCGCCGTTCTTCTGCACCCCGCCAACCAGAACGCCTTCGGGAAAGTCGGTGTCCCGGATCAGCTGGCCGGAAATCGGCGAGGTCGACAGCACTTCGGCCTCGATCATCTCCGCCTCGGCGTCGCCCAGCGAATAGACCTGCCGCACCCGGCCATAGCGGATGTGGCGCAGGATCGAGCTGACGGTGGTGGAGCGCGGGTTGATATAGGCGTCGATGCCCAGGTGCGGCAGCAGCGGCACCAGGGTGGGATCGTTGACCAGCGCAATCGCCAGCGGGCAGCCCTCGGCCTTGGCGCGCACGGCGGCCAGCATGTTGGTCTTGTCGTCATCGGTGACCGCCAGCAGCGCATCGGCCTTGTCGATGCCCGCCTCGATCAGCAGCGCCCGGTCCAGGCCGTCGCCGTGCAGCACGATGGTGCGCTCCAGCTCCTCCGCGGCGCGTTCCGCGCATTTGCGGTCCCGCTCGATCACCTTGGCCCGGATCCGGGAGGTGCTGCTCTCCAGCGCCTTGGCCACTTCCAGCCCGACGTTGCCGCCGCCGACCACAACCACCCGGTCCTGGCGCTTCTCGTGCTTGCCGAACACCTCGATGGTGCGGGGCACGTCGTCCACGTGGCAGAACACATAGCAGCTGTCGCCCACGAACAGCTGATCGCCCGGCTCCGGCGCGAACAGGGTGCCGTCGCGGCGCACCCCGACCACAATCGCCCGCAGCGTCGAGAACAGATCGGTCAGCTGCCGCAGCGGCGTGTTCACCACCGGGCAGTCGGCATCGATCTGGATGCCCAGAAGCTGCGCCATCCCGCCCATGAAGGTCTCGGTATCAAACGCCGCCGGCGCCGACAGCCGCAGCATCGCTGCCGCGGCGACCTCCCGCTCCGGGCTGATCACCACGTCAATCGGCAGATGCTCGCGCTGGTAGAGATCGGAATAGATTGCCGTCAGATAGCTTTTGGCCCGCAGCCGGGCGATCTTGCGCTGAACCTTGAACACGGAATGCGCCACCTGGCAGGTCACCATGTTGACCTCGTCCGAATGGGTGGCGGCGATGATCATATCCGCATCCCGCGCCCCGGCCCGCTCCAGCACATCCGGGTATGAGGCGAAGCCGTGAATGCCCTGCACATCCAGCGTGTCGGTGGCGCGGCGCACCAGTTCTGCATTGTTGTCGACAACGGTGACGTCATTGTGCTCGCCGGACAGGTGCCGGGCGATCTGCCAGCCGACCTGGCCCGCACCGCAGATAATGACTTTCATATGCGTATCCCTTGGCGGAATTTCCGGCGGAGTTTTGCCCGACGTGAATGACAGAAGCCGCTTTCACGGTCAAATTAATTGTAACTTCCTCTGATTGCAGCCATTATTTCCCCATGCGCAGCAATCTGTCCATCCTGGCGGGCCTCGTCCTGCTGCTGGGCGCCGCCGCCTGCGGCCCGCTCCCGGTCTATTACAGGCAGGGTGCTGAGGTGTCCCGCCTGCACTCGGATGAACTCGGCTGCCAAGCCCAGTCCCTGGAAGACGCGCCGGTCGCGAATGAAATCCGCCAGCACCCGCCAGTCTTCTACCCCGGCCGCAAGGTCTGCCATGGCGGCGACTGCTATTACCACCCCGGCTACTGGGTGGAGGGCAGCATCTACACGGTGGATGTGAACAAGCCGCTGCGCAAGCGGCTGGAAAGATCCTGCATGGCCGCCAAAGGCTACCAACAGATCGCCCTGAAACGCTGCACCCGGCGGACCGCCCCGGTGGTGCCGCCCGGCGCGCGGCTGGCACCGCTGACCGAAGCCGCCTGCGCGCAGCGCAACCGGGATGGCAGCATCATCATCCGCCCCGGCGGCTGATCCTGCAGCGCTGGCCGTTTTGGCCGGGTTCCGGGGCGGGGCATCTGCGGCTTAACTTTGATTTGCACCGCCATATCAAGTAAGCTGTTTACCGGATTGTTTGTTGACCAGTATTTTCCGAGAGAAAGGTACCCGATGCGGATACATTTCCTGTTTGCCGCGCTGCCCGTCGCCGCTGTCACAGCAGCCTGCGAGCCCACAACGCCCATTGCTCCGCCCCCAACCGCCGTAACCGCTCCGGCTCCGGCGCCCGCGACGTACAGCGCGCCCGCAACCTACCGCGCGCCGGCAACTGCACCCGCTCCGGCCCCGGCTCCGGCACAAGCGCCCGCCCCCGCTCCGGCCACCCCGGAAGAAGACACTATCGGGCCGCCGAAAGGCGGAGGTGCTGGCGGTGGAGGCGGCGGCGGGGGCTGGGGTTAACCCGGGGACACTGTCATGACAGCCCTGCCGTACAAACCTCTCCGCCCCGCAGCCGCGGCTTTGGCTTGCGCGGCGCTGCTGACCGCCGTGCCGGCACAGGCCGCCTACGAAACCAGCGAGCGGGCGTCAGCTCCCGAAACCGCCATCGTGATCGGCATTCAGGACTATGACCACGTCACCGACCTGACCAATACCCGCAACGATGCCCGGGCGGTGGCGGAGATGCTCAGATCCTTCGGCTATACCGTGTTTGAAGGCTATGACCTCGACAAGCGCGGGTTCGAGGCCCTGCTGCGCCAGGCCGCGCTCAACATCCGCGACGGCAGCCAGGTGTTCTTTTACTACGCCGGCCACGGCATCCAGCTGGGGCGGCGCAACTACTTGCTGACCAGCGATGCGGAGCTGTCGGGCATTCACGACCTGCCCTTCCAGTCGGTCACGCTGGACCGGGTGTCGGCCATTCTTGGCGGCAAGGCGGGCAGCCAGATCCTGATGCTGGATTCCTGCCGCGACAACCCGGTGCCCGACGCCAAACTCAGCGCCGAGGTCGGCGCCCAGCTCTATGAGGCGCGCGAAGGGTTTGACGTGTTCCGCCCGCCGCTGAACACGCTGGTGGCCTTTTCCACCTCCCCCGGCGCCACCGCGCTGGATGGCGAGCCCGGCGGCAACAGCCCCTACACGGCCTCTGTCGTGCGCCACTTCCCCGACCGCCCGGAGGAGGACGCGATGACCGTGCTGGCTGCAATCCGCGGCGATGTCTACAGCACAACCGGCAACACCCAGGTGCCCTGGGAAAGCTCGACACTGATGCGAAAGATCTACCTGCGCCCGCCGGACCGGTCGCTGAACGTCGCCAAGGCAGAACCCGGCGCCGCGCCGGCCAGCCTGAACCAGCTGCCGGATCAGCTGTCGGTGAAAATCCCGCTTGGCCGCTCGCTGGAGCTGGCGCCGGAAATCCGCCCTTATGTGGGCGCGGGCACCACGGTGACACTTCTGGAATCCCCGTCCTCCGGCGTCACTTCGCTGCAGTCGGGGGACGGCAGCGCGCTTAGCCTCAGCTATGCGCCTAAACTGGCGGAACTGCCGGCACGGCAGGATGGCGGCCAGGTGCGCAAGGACCGGATGGTTCTGCGCCTTGCGCAGGCGGACACGGTGCGCGACGTGACCGTGAACCTGGAAATGGTGGCCCGCCAGTGCGATCTGGAGGCCGGGGATTTGCTGGACCTGCAAGGGGTTGGCCTTTACCGCTATCCCAATGAGATTGATCTGAAAGCGGCGGAGGCCGCCTGCCGCGAAGCGGTGCAGGCCGCGCCGGAGCTTGGCCGGCTGCATTACCAGCTGGGCCGCGCGCTGCAGGGTCAGGGCCGCTTGATCGAAGCCTACGACGCCTTTGAAAAAGCCGCGGAACTGGGCCATGTGCGCGCCTACAACGCGGTCGCCTATCTGCATGTCACCCCGAATGTGGACCGCGAAACCGTGCCGATCGCCTATGACCCGGACAAGGCTTTTGCGTTGTGGGACAAGGGGATCGAGGCGGGCGACCCCTTCTCGATGCACGCCCGCGGCAAGCGGCTTTTGCGCACAAGCAGCACGCCCGAGCAAAAGCAGCGCGGCTTCGATCTGCTCAGCCGCGCGGTGGAGCTGGGCCATACCTATTCGATGAATGAGCTGGGCGTGTTCTTCCTGTGGAGTGGCGATGAGCTGGCGCAGCCGGAACGCGGGCTGTCCTATCTGGAGGCCTCGGCGGGGCGCGGCGACATCTATGGCACCGCCAATCTCGGCTATGTCTACCGCGATGGCGGCGCGGGCAAGCCGGCCGACAAGGAAAAGGCCCGGGCGCTGTTTGCCGAAGCGGCCCAGCTGGGCCATCCGCACGCCCCGGCAGAGATCGGCCGCATGATCATGGGCGGCGACCTGCCCGGACGGGACGCGGCGGAGGCGCTGGAATGGTATGACATGGGATTGTCCCGCGGCGATGCCTGGGGCGGTGCCAATGGCGCCTGGGTTGCCCTGAACCGGCTCTCTGACCGGGTTCCGGCCCATGCTGCTGCCGCGCGGGCGGGCAAGGCGATGGCGCTGAACGACCCGGACGCCCGCGCCGCCGCGCGCGAACTGCTGTCCGGCATGCCGGAACGGGACGTCGCTGCGGGCACCCAGTATATCCTGCGCCAGCTGGGTTCCGGCATTGCGGTCGACGGGCAGTTCGGCCCGGCGTCGCGCAAGCAGCTTGAAAACCGCGCGCGGGAGGCGGGCCTGCCCGCCATCGTTCCCGAGGATCCGGTCAGCCGGCTGCAGCTGGCCGCGCAGATCCATTTTGCACTGAACCCGATCCGCCAGGACCTGTTCTGATTCCGCCTGCGCCCGGCATGTCCGGGCGCACCGGCTGCCGCCGGGTCAGGCCTGTTCTTCCTCGGTTTCCACATGCGCCACCCGGGCGCCTGCCTTGTTGGAGGTGACCACCCCCAGCGACTTCAGCTTGCGGTGCAGCGCCGAGCGCTCCATGCCGACAAAAGACGCGGTGCGGCTGATATTGCCGCCAAAGCGGTTTATCTGGGTCAGCAGGTATTCCCGCTCGAACGCCTCCCGCGCTTCGCGCAGCGGCAGGGTCGCCAGCGCGCCGGACAGCACCACACGGCCTTCCTCTTCGGTCTTTTCCTCTTCGCGCGGCAGGTCCTTGGCCTCGATCGGGCCACTGCCGTCGCCCAGGATCAGCACCCGTTCCACCAGGTTCTTAAGCTGGCGCACGTTGCCCGGCCACGGCATCGTCTGCATCAGCGCCACAGCTTCCTCGGTCAGCTCCCGCAGCGGCAGGCCCTGAGCCTCGTTGAACTGGGAGATGAAATAATTGGCCAGCAGCGGAATATCCTCGCGCCGGTCCGCCAGCGACGGCACCGCAACCGGCACCACGTTCAGGCGGTGGTACAGCTCCTGCCGGAAGGTGCCGGCCTCGATCTCCGCATCCAGATTCTTGTTGGTGGAGGACACCACCCGCAGATCGACGCGGATCTTGTCCGAGCCGCCCACCCGCTGGAACTGCTGATCCACCAGCACCCGCAGGATCTTGGACTGGGTGCCTAGCGGCATGTCCGCCACCTCGTCAAAGAACACCACGCCGCCATGCGCCTGCTCCAAGAGGCCCGGCTCGACCCCGCGCTCAGAGGACTCGCGGCCGAACAGCACGTCTTCCATCCGGTCCGGTTCGATACTGGCGCAGTTCACGGTGATGAAAGGCGCCGACGCCCGGTTGGAATTGGCGTGGATGTAGCGCGCCGCGATTTCCTTGCCGCTGCCGGCCGGACCGGTCAGCATCACCCGGCCGTTGGATTTGGTCACCTTGTCCAGCTGGCCCAGCAGGGTGCGGAACGCGGCGGAGGTGCCGATCATATCCGCCGGACCGGTCTCCTTGCGCTTGAGGTCGGAGTTTTCGCGGCGCAGGCGCGAGGTTTCCATCGCGCGGCGGATCACCACCATCAGCTGGTCGATGTTAAAGGGCTTCTCGATGAAGTCATAGGCGCCCTGTTTGATCGCGGCGACCGCGATTTCGATATTGCCGTGGCCGGAAATGATCACCACCGGGATGTCCGGCGTGTCCCGTTTGACCGTCTTCAGGATGTCGATGCCATCCATCTGGCTGTCCTTCAGCCAAATATCCAGGATCATCAGCGCGGGCTTGGCCTCTTCCAGCCGGGCCATGCACTCATCCGAACTGCCGGCCTTGCGGGTGGCATAGCCTTCGTCCTCGAGAATGTCCGAGACCAGCTCACGGATATCCCGCTCATCATCTACAATCAGAATGTCACTCATGTCAGACCTGCTTTCACTGTGCTCTTGTTAGGCGCCGCCGCTTTTTTGGCTGCGGCGGGCAGGCGGATCACCGCCATTGCGCCGTTATGCGCGTGTCCCTCGAACACCGGGGCATCTTCCAGCGTCAGCGTGCCCCCGTGCTCTTCGATGATTTTCTTGACGATCGGCAGCCCCAGCCCGGTGCCCGCATCGCGCGTGGTCACATAAGGCTCAAACAGCCGCGCCCGGTCTTCGGGCAGACCGATGCCGTTGTCGGCGATGCGGATCTCGTAGAAGTTGCCCGTCTTCTCCGCTGCCACCCGGATCTGAGGCACCAGACCGTCCGGAGCGCCCTTGTTCTGCAGGCTTTCGATGGCTTCGCCTGCATTCTTGATCAGATTGGTCAGCGCCTGGCCAATCATCGTTGCATCCAGATCCGAGGGCATCTGCTCCTTCGGCAGCTTCGCCGTGATCCGGACATCCGGCTGTCCCTGCTGCTGCAGGATCACCGCGTCCCGCACCAGTTTCACCAGATCCTCCTCGCGCCGCTCCGGTTCCGGCATGCGGGCGAATTTCGAGAACTCATCGACGATCCGGCGCAAATCGTTGGTCTGGCGCACGATCACGTCGGTCATGGATTGCAGCTGATCGCTGTTTTCCTCGCCCAGCTTCGGCGCGAACTTGCGCTTGATGCGCTCCGCGCTCAGCTGGATCGGGGTCAGAGGGTTCTTGATCTCATGCGCGATGCGGCGGGCCACATCGCCCCAGGCCGCCATCCGCTGCGCGCTGACCAGATCGGTCACATCGTCGAAGGCCACCACATAGCCTTCCAGGCCGCCCTCTTCGGACCGGCGCGGCGACATCCGGACCAGCAGGTTCTCCAGCCGCCCCTGGCGGGTCACCTTGATTTCCTCCTGGACCACCTCGGCGCCGGTGTCGATGAGTTCCGAAAACAGCGGTCCGAACTCCGGCACGGACACAGCCAGCGCCAGCGACTGCTGGTCCTCCTGCCAGTCCAGAAGGCGTTCGGCAGAGCGGTTCACGAAGGTCACCCGCCCGTCGGCGTCCAGCCCCACAACCCCGGACGTCACCGACGACAGCACCGAGTCAAACAGGCGGCGGCGGCGTTCGATCTGCCGTGTGTTGTCCAGCAGGCGGCTGCGCTGCCCCTTCAGCTCGCGGGTCATCTGGTTGAAATACTGGCCCAGCTGGGAAATCTCGTCGCCGCCGTCATCAACCGGAACCTGCACGTCCAGATCGCCGGCGCCGACCCGCTGCGCCGCCACCGTCAGCCGCCCGACCGGGCGCGACAGCCGCTCGGCAAACCACATGCCCAGCCACATCGCCGCCAGGATCAGGATCACCGCGAACCCGATATAAAGCAGCGCAAACTCAAACAGCACCCGGCCGCGCTCGCTTTCCAGCTGCTGATAAAGATGGGCGGTTTCCTGGGTGTCATCCAGCAGGTTCAGCAGCTCTCCGTCCACATCGCGGCTGATATACAGAAACCTGTCGACAAAGGCGTTCAGCTGCACCAGGGCGCGAAACTCGCTGTTGTCCCAATCCTCGATCAGCAGCATGCCGTCTTCGCGGGCCGCCTCCAGCTGGCGGCTGTCGGGGCGTTCGAAATCAAACTCATAAGAGCGTTCGCCGCGCGCCCGGATCTGCCCGCCGCTGTCGAGGATATAGGCCTCGCGCAGGCCGCGCTGGATCTGCAGCTGGCCTTGTGCCAGCACCTGCCGCAGCTCAGCGTCGTTGATGAAGAAACTGCGGGTGCGGCTGCCGTCCAGATAGCGCGCAAGGGCCCGGGCATCTTCGCTCAAGTCGCCCTTCTGCTGTGCCTGATACGCTTCTGCGGCGGCCAGCGAACTGCCAATCACCTGGCGCACCCGCTGCGAAAACCAGCCCTCAAGCCCGACATTCACCGTCAGCACCGCAAAAACCGCGACAATGACGGTGGGGATCAGCGCCAGAAAGCCAAAGGCCCCGATCAGCCGCAAATGCAGGCGGGAGCCGGCCGATTTCGAGCGCCGCGCCGCAAACAGGCGCACGATCTGCGCCATCACCAGCGCCGCGATGGTCAGGATATAGACCAGATCCGCCAGCAGAATCAGCCGCAGCGACCGCGAGGACGCCCCCTGCCCCAGCGGGCCGATGATCAGGAATGTCGCCAACGCAAGCACCGGCCCCAGCAGAACCAGGCCAATGGTGCCGATATTGCGGGCGCGGCGGGTCTTCCGCCACCGGTCAATGGCCGCAAGCGGCCCGTATGCTGCCCTCAGATGTGACTTATACGCCACCCACTGCCCTCATCCTGATGTGCGACTCTTTGCGAGTCACCGCCATATCTCGTGGCCCTGCCTAGGAAATTCACGGCAAAGCCACATTTCTGTGGCGATATTACATCAGTTTGCGGCGGCGTGTCACCTCAATATCAAGATCGGTGATCTTCTTACGCAAGGTATTGCGGTTGATGCCCAGCAGCTCGGCGCATTTTGCCTGATTGCCGCCCGTCGCTGTCAGCGCAATCTCGATCAACGGTGTCTCCACCTCGCGCAGCAGCCGCATGTACAGGCCCGGCGGCGGCAGCATGTCGCCGTGAAGGTCGAAGTAGCGCTGCAGGTGGCGGCCGACGGCTTCGGACAGTTTCTCGCTGGACAGGCCAGCCACCGCGGGTTCCGGCCCGGACTGCGGCCCCAGCACGGCGGCGGCATCGGCCTGGGTGATCTCCTCACCGCGGGCGGTCAGCGCCAGGCGGCGCACCGCGTTTTCCAGCTGCCGCACATTGCCCGGCCAGCCGAAATGGCGCAGCACCTCGCGCGCGCCCTCGCTCAGCACCCGGTGCGGCGCACCCTCGTTCTCGGACCGGATCAGGAAATGCTCCGACAGCAGCGGAATATCCTCGACCCGCTCGCGCAGGGCCGGCACATGCAGCGCGGTGCCGCAGATCCGGTAATACAGGTCCTGGCGCAACGCGCCTGCCTCCATTGCCGCCGCCAGGTCTTTCTGGCTGGAGGCGATGAAGCGCGGCGCATGGTCGCCGGGGCTGTCCATCATCCGCACCAGCCGCGCCTGCGCCTCTTCCGGCAGGTCGGCCAGCTCATCAATCACCAGCGTGCCGCCCTTGGCCTGCGCCAGCAGCCGCGCCGGGCCTTCCAGCTCAATCAGGCTGGCGGCGTCGGCATGCACAAACGGTAGGGTCCGGCGATCTGAGAAATCGTGAATAGCCTGCGCGATCAGGGACTTGCCCGTCCCGCTTTCCCCCGTGATCAGCAGCGGAAGATCGGTGTTCATCACCCGTGCAATCAGCCGGTACAGCATCTGCATCACCTCGCTGCGGCCGATCAGCGGCAGCTCCTCCGGCCGTTCCCGCACCTCACCCTTGGCGGCCGCCGGCGCCACCCGCTTGGCCGACAGCGCCTTGGCGGTGCGCTTCATCAGCTCCGGCAGGTCAAAGGGTTTGGGGAGGTAGTCATAGGCCTCCGCCTCTTCCGCCTTGATCGCCGTCATGATGGTGTTCTGCGCCGAGATCACGATCACCGGCAGCCCGGGCCGGTCTGCCTGGATTTTGGGCAGCATCTCCAGCCCGTTCCCGTCCGGCATCATCACATCCGAAATCACAACGTCGCCCTTGCCCTCGCCCACCCAGCGCATCAGCGTGGTCAGCGAGGAGGTCGCATGCACCTTGCAGCCTGCACGGGTCAGCGCCTGGGTCAGAACGGTGCGGATGGTGCGGTCGTCGTCAGCGACCAGAACGGTGCCGTCCATGAATCAGCTCTCCTGCGGTTTTGCGTCACGCGGCACGCGCGACAGCGACAGCCGGAACACCGTGCGCCCGGGAACCGAGCTTACCGAGATCCAGCCATTATGCTCCGAGACGATCTTGCTCACCAAAGCAAGGCCGAGCCCGGTGCCATTCTCCCGGCCCGACACGAACGGGTCGAAAATGTCATCCTTGATATTGTCCGGCAGCCCCGGCCCGTCGTCGATGATCTCGATCTGCAAGGGCAGCAGCTTGCCGGTTCCGTCGCTGCGGCGCAGCCGGAAGGAATGTTCGTAAAAGGTGCGGATGCGGATATGTCCGCCCTTGGGATCAGCCGCTTCCGAGGCGTTCTTCAGCAGGTTCAGCACCACCTGCAAAAGCTGGTCTGCATCGCCCCAGGCCATCGGCAGCGACGGGTCATAGCCTTCGGTGATGGTCATATGCGCCCCGAAGCCCAGCAGCGCCGAGCGGCGCGCCCGGTCCAGCACGTCATGCAGGTTCACCGGCTTGAACTCCGGTTCTGTCAGGTTGCCGAACTGCTCCACCTGCTCCAGAAGCTTCACGATACGGCGGCTTTCGCTGACGATCAGGTCGGTCAGCTCCAGATCCTCCGGTCCCAGCCCCATGCTGAGGAGCTGCGCCGCCCCGGTGATCCCCGCCAGCGGGTTCTTGATCTCATGCGCCAGCATCTCTGCCATGCCGATGGCCGAGGCAGCGGCGGATTTGGCGGAATGGGTCTGGGTCATCCGCCCGGCCAGCTCGCGCGGGGTGACCATCAGCAGCATCACCCCCTCCTGGCCCTGCAGCGAGGCGATCTGCACCCCGCATTGCAAAGGCGCCCTGCTGCCGGACCCCACGTCAATGTCATTCACGAACAGCGGCGTGCCCTGCACCCGGGCACGGGCAAAGGCATCCTCGATCGGCGCGTCAATCGCCAGTGTGTCCCAGACCGGCTGGCCCAGCAGCGCCTTGCGGGAGGTGTTCAGAAACCCCTCTCCCGCCGCGTTCACATCCGCGATCTTGTCCCAAGCGTCGATCAGGAACGCAGGCACCGGCAAGGAGGCCCAGAGGGCGGCGCTGTCCATCATGCGGCAGCCTCCGCATCCCGCGCGCTCAGCGCCTCCGGCAGCAGGGCCAGAACGTCTGCCGGGACTTTCTCTGTCAGCACCGCCCGGCGCATGGCCGGGCCGGTCCCGGCCTCATCCATGTACCAGCCCAGATGCTTGCGCGCGACACGCACGCCCAGTTCCGGCCCGTAAAACGCGAGCATTGCCTTGTAATGCTCTGAAACCATTGCAATCAGCGCCTCTCCCTCGGGGACGTCCGGCGCCGGGGTGCCCCACAGATGATGCGCCACCTCCGCCAGCAGCCAGGGTTTGCCTTCGGCACCGCGCCCGATCATCACACCATCGGCGCCCGACAGCTCCAGCGCCTGCCTGGCAGAGGCCGTGTCCACGATATCGCCATTGGCCAGCACCGGCACGTTCACCGCGTCCTTGACGGCCCGGATCGCCGCCCAATCCGCCGACCCCTTGTAGAACTGGCAGCGGGTGCGGCCGTGGATCGTCACCATCTGCACCCCGGCCTCTGCCGCGCGGCGCGCCACATCCGGGGCGTTCAGGCAGTGATCGTCCCAGCCCAGCCGCGTCTTCAGCGTGACCGGCACATCCACCGCGCCGACCACAGCCTCGATCAGCCGCAGCGCGTGGTCGGGCGTTTTCAGCAGGGCCGAGCCGGAATAGCCGTTGGTCACCTTCTTGGCCGGGCAGCCCATGTTGATGTCGATGATCCGCGCGCCCTGCCCCGCGACCTGCTTGGCAGCCTCGGCGATCCAGTATTCCTCGCGCCCCGCCAGCTGCACTGCGGTGTTCTCCGCATCGGCGCTCAGCTCCGCGCGTTCCCGCACGCCGGGCTTGGCCTGCACCATCTCCTGGCTTGCCACCATCTCGCTCACCATCAGCCCCACCCCGAAGGAGCGGACCAGATCCCGGAACGGACGGTCGGTGATTCCGGCCATCGGCGCCAATGCAATCGGCGGAGACATGGAGGTGGTTCCAAGCGTGAAGGACAACTGCCTAATCCTTGTGCAACTGAAGCTTTTTTATCCGAAGTCCCTGCTATGCAGCAATGAAACCGCCCTGTGCAAGGCACTGCCAGCCCTCATTTGCCTAATTATTAGGCACTTTCCGCCAGGTGATTGCCTATCTCCGCGCCACCTCATAAACAAAGGCCGGATTTGCAACGAGGCCTTCATGACCACAGCCGCCCTGATCGTCGCCGCCGGACGCGGCACCCGCGCAGGCGGCGGCACCCCCAAGCAATGGCGCCCGCTGAAGGGCCGCCGGGTGATCGACTGGACGCTGGACGCCTTTGAAAAGGCGGGCGTGGACTTTACCGTACTGGTTCTCTCGGCAGACGACCAACAGGCTTGGGAGGCCTTCTCCGGCAAGCCCGGCCTGATCCTCGCCGAAGGCGGAGCCGAGCGCGCGGCCTCGGTCCTGAACGGGCTGAAGGCTTTGGACGCACAAGGGGTGGACAAGGTGCTGATCCACGACGCCGCCCGTCCCTGTGTCAGCTCCGCTCTGATCCGCAGTATCATCGGCGCGTTGGACGATGGGCCTGCAGCGGCCCCGGCGCTGGCCGTGACCGACGCACTTTGGACCGGCGCCGGCGGCAGCGTGACCGGCACCCAGGAGCGCGGCGGCCTGTTCGCCGCCCAAACGCCGCAGGGCTTCCGCTATCAGGAGATCCTTGCCGCACACCTGGCCCACCCGGGCGGCGCGGCGGATGACGTGGAGGTCGCCCGCGCCGCAGGCCTTGACGTCCGCATCATTCCGGGCGAGCCCGACAATATCAAAATCACCCGCCCCGAGGATTTCGCCCGGGCGGAGCGCATTCTGGGAGCAGACATGGATATCAGGCTTGGCAATGGTTACGACGTGCACCGCTTCGGCCCCGGCAGCAGTGTGATCCTCTGCGGCGTCGAAATCCCGCATGACAAGACCCTGCAAGGCCATTCCGACGCCGACGTCGGCATGCACGCCGTCACCGACGCGATCTATGGCGCGCTGGCGCAGGGTGACATCGGCCAGCACTTCCCGCCCTCGGACCCGCAGTGGAAAGGCGCCGCCAGCGAGATCTTCCTGCGCCATGCCGCCAATCTGGCGCGCGAGATGGGCTTCACCCTCTCCAACGTCGACTGCACCCTGGTCTGCGAATACCCCAAGGTCGGCCCGCACGCCGCCCAGATGCGCGCAGTGATGGCTGAGATCCTGGGCATCGGCGCGGACCGCGTGTCGATCAAGGCCACCACCTCCGAACGCCTCGGCTTTACCGGACGCAGCGAGGGCATCGCCGCCATCGCCACTGCAGCTTTGGTGAAACCATGAAGAGATCGCATCTGGCCTTCCTGATCGGCACCGTGGGCGGCATCGGCTACCTGCGCCCTGCGCCCGGCACCTGGGGCTCGCTTGCGGCGCTTCCCATGGCCTATGCGCTGCACCAGCTGGGCGGGTTTCTGCTGCTGGCGCTGGCAACCGTGATCTGCATGATCGTGGGCGTCTGGGCGGCAGAGGCGATGACCCGCAACCGCGAGAACATGGACCCGTCGGAATTTGTACTGGACGAGGTCGCAGGCCAGTTCACCGCGCTCTGGGCCGTGTCCTACCCGGCCTGGGCGCATGACATCGAGATCACCGCCCTGTGGCCGGGCTGGATTGCCGCCTTTGTGCTGTTCCGCCTGTTTGACGTCTGGAAGCCCGGCCCGGTCGGCTGGGCCGACCGCCAAAAAGGCGCGACAGGCGTGATGATGGATGACGTGATTGCCGGCATCATGGCCGCCATCGGCGTTGTTGCGCTGGCCTTCCTGTCCCACGGTGTTCTAGGACTGTAAGCATGGACACCGCCGACCTCATCCGCCGCGCAACGGCCGCAGGCATCACCATCGCCACCGCCGAAAGCTGCACCGGCGGCATGATTGCCGTGGCGCTGACAGACATCCCCGGCTCCTCCGCCGTGGTCGACCGGGGGTTTGTCACCTACTCCAACGCCGCCAAGATGCAGATGCTGGGCGTCAGGGCAGAGACGCTGGATGCGGTGGGCGCGGTGAGCGAAGAGGTCGCTGCAGAGATGGCCGAAGGTGCGGTGCGGAACGCAGGCGTAACGATTGCCGTCTCCGTCACCGGCATCGCTGGCCCCGGCGGCTCCGAGTACAAACCGGAGGGCCGCGTCTGCTTCGGCCTCGCGCGCGACCGCCAAAAAACCGTCACCGAAACGGTGGAATTCGGCGCCATTGGGCGGGGCAAGGTCCGCACCGCGGCCCGCGACCGCGCGTTGGAGCTGCTGGCGCAGGCCATTTCCCAAATCGAACGCGAAACGGGCAGCTGACCCGCTGCGGCGCTCAATTTTTCAGCACTTGCAAAAAAGCCCCGTTTTTGAGCGCTCTGCGCACCCCTGCCGCTTTTTTCTGCGCGGGCTTTCCGCTTTCTCCTGATCCCACCGGTTTTTGAGGGGAAGGAACAATCGGATGAACGGAGCGGATACCGCATGGATCATTGTGGCCACGGCCCTGGTCCTCTTCATGACACTGCCAGGGCTGGCCCTGTTTTACGGCGGCCTTGTGCGTGCCCGCAATGTGCTCAGCGTCTTCATGCACTGCTATGCCATTGCCTGTTTGATGAGCGTTCTGTGGCTGGCCTTCGGCTACACCATTGCCTTCGGAAGCGGCACTAGCGGCCTCTGGGGCGGGCTGGAAAAGATGTTCCTGAACGGCGTCACCGCCGATAGCCTGTCGGGCACCCTGCCCGAGGTTCTGTTTTTTGCCTTCCAGATGACATTTGCCATCATCACGCCCGCGCTGATCGTCGGCGCCTATGTGGAGCGTGTGGGCTTTGGCTTCGTGCTGGTGTTCTCCGGCCTCTGGATGCTGCTCTGCTATGCGCCCGTGGTGCATTGGATCTGGGGCGGCGGCTTCCTGGCCGATGGCGGCATCTTCGGCGAGACCGGGGTCAGGGACTTTGCCGGCGGCATCGTGGTGCATGAAACCGCAGGCCTCGCGGCGCTGATTATCGCCTTCTTCCTGGGCCCGCGCAAAAACCGCACCATCCCGCCGCACAACCCCGGCTATGTGATGATCGGCGCCGCAATGCTGTGGGTCGGCTGGTTCGGCTTCAACGGCGGCTCGCAGCTGGCCGCCGACGGCGGTGCGGCGATGGCGCTGACCGTGACCCATCTCTCTGCCGCCACGGCCTCGCTTTCCTGGGCGCTGTGGGAAAAGATCAAATACGGCAAGGCCTCCCTGGTCGGCCTGGTCACCGGCACCATTGCAGGCCTTGCCTCGATCACCCCGGCCTCCGGCTTTGTCGGCCCGGTGGAGGCGCTGATCATCGGGGCGGTTGCGGGGGTGCTGTGCCAGGAGATGGTCAACCTGATCCGCAACAGGATGCAGATCGACGACACGCTGGACGTCTTTGCCGTGCACGGCGTCGGCGGCATCTTCGGCACCATCATGATCGCCGTCTTCGGCGCCGGTGCCTGGGCTGCGCAACTGGGCGCGCTGGTGATCGTCGGGATCTTCACCGTGGTCGTGACCATCGTGCTGGTAAAAGTCTCCGCCGCGATCACATCCCTGCGCGTGGATCTTGAAAGCGAGACCAACGGCCTCGATCTGTCCGTACACGGTGAGCGCGCATACGACATGAACAGCTGACCCCGGCCATGGCGGATGCCGCCACTCACGGCAGAAGGTGCAATTTTTCGCACCGGGCGGGTCCCTTCGGGGACCCGTTTTCCGTTTCCGGGAAAGCCGGTTTCAGGTCAAGGGCGTCAGCAGCCAGGCCTGCTCCTGCGCATTGCAGAGTTTGCCGATCCGGCCGTCCGCTGCACGCTCCTCCGCCAGCGTGACCGTGTGGGTGTCCCGGTAAAGCGCCTCGACCGCCTGGCCCGGCACCGAAAACGGCGGCCCATCCATCAGCGACTGGTCATAGCTGAATGCGATCAGCAGCTGTTTCGCCGTACCGGTGATCCGGTTCAGATGCGCGGCATACTCCGCGCGCTCCTCGGGCTTCACCGCCACCAGCGCGGCCCGGTCATAGACCGCATCGACCGCACCAAGATGCGCCGCAGCCACGGCGAAGAAATCCCCGGCATAAAGCGTCAGATCCCCAGCCTGATAGCGGATAAGACCCTGCGCGCGGGTGATTTCCGGCGTCAGCCCCTGACGGGCAAACACCTCCCCCACCGCGCCTTCATTGAACTCCACACCGGTCACGCGCAGCCCCTGCGCGCAAAGCCAGTCCAGATCCAGCGCCTTGCCGCAGAGCGGCACAAAGACGGACTGTCCCGCCGTCAGGCCAAGCGCCGGGAAATGCCTCGTCAGCAAGGAATTGGGGGCTGCCTCATGAAAGCCTGTCCGGTTCTCCCGCCAGCGCGCTTGCCAGAATTCCTGCTCCATTTCAGCGGTGTTCCTTCCGTGGGGTTTGATGGTTTCACCCGGGGATACCGCTTGAAGCCCGCATGAGGTCAACAGGTTTTTGTCCCGCGGGCCCCTAGCGGTACAGCTCCGCCGCGCGGCGCTCGAAGGCGCGCACGATGCGCTGCATCGCCTCGTTGAAGACCACCCCGATGATGCCTTGCAGAACCGCGTTCTTGAATTCGAAATCGACAAAGAAGGACACGTCGCAGGTGCCGTCCTCGCGCGGGGCAAAGGACCAGTTCGATTTCATGTAGCGGAACGGGCCGTCCAGATACTCCGTGTCGATCTTTTTCTCGCCGGGATATAAAGTCACCCGGCTGCCAAAGCGTTCGCGGAAGACCTTGAAGGAGATCACCAGATCCGCCTCCATCACCTCCGCCTCGCCCAGCGGCGCGCGGCTGCGGATGCGGGCGGCGGAGCACCAGGGCAGGAACTGGGGGTATTGCGCGACATCAGCCACGAGATCGTACATCTGCTGCGCCGAATAGGGCATCTGGCGGGTTTCCGAGTGTGTGGGCATCTGTCCGCTGATTTTCTGCTACAATTGTGACGCGTCATGTCCTATGTACGCGCGGGAAATTCAAGGGGGCAGCCATGTCACAGCGTCCATATGTCATTGATGTGATGATCTCGGCCAAGGCAATTGCCGCGCGGATCGAGGAACTTTGCGAAGAGATTCAGAAGGAGTTCGGCGATACCGACAAGCTGGTCGTCGTTGGTCTTTTGCGCGGCAGTTTCGTGTTCATCGCCGATCTGGTGCGGGAACTGGACCTGCCGATCGAGGTCGATTTCCTGGAAGCGTCCTCTTATGGCGATGCGATGGAAAGCAGCCGGGAAGTGCGGATTCTCAAGGACTTGCGCGGTGCGATTGAAGGGCGCGACGTGCTGGTTGTCGAAGATATCGTCGACACTGGCCACACGCTGAACCACGTCACCCACCTGCTTCAAAGCCGCAATCCGGCGCGTCTGAAGTCGATTGCGCTCCTGGACAAGCCGTCGCGGCGCGAGGTGGATTTCCGCTCTGACTGGGTGGGTTTCGAGATCCCGGACGAGTTTGTCGTCGGCTATGGCATCGACTATGCGCAGCGGAACCGGAACCTGCCGCATATCGGCAAGGTGCGCTTCACCGGCGAGAGCTGAAACAGCCGATGACCGGGGGTGACATGCGTGCACCCCCTGTGCACCGCCCGTGCACCGCCCGTGCACCGCTCATGCGGCCTGCCGCAGCTTCCTTGCAGAAATGCCACAGAAATCAGGAACCTGCACGGCGCCAGAAACCGGCGCCGCTCCGCCGGTTTTGCTCTGACGGCGGCACATTCCGGCGCAGCCGATTTGCCTTTTCCGCCCGCTTTGCCCATCTGGTCTGCAAACGCAGAGATCACGGGAGATCCGCCAATGCACAAGTTTCTGATGACGGCCGCAGCCGCGGCCACCAGCCTCGCCCTTGCCCCCGCAGCCGCCCACGCCGGGCCGCCGAAATGGGCGCCGGGCCACAATAACAGCGCCGCCCATTACGCACCGGGCCAGGTGAAGAAACGCCACCACTCCAAGCACAGCCACTCCAAGCACAGCCACGACCATGATCATGACCGCTATGAAGGCCGCATCCGCGGGGATGACTGGGTCTACGTGGACGACTACGGCCGCTGGGGGCTGGAGCCGCCGCGCGACGGGCACCGCTACGTGCGCCAGGACAACAAGATCTTTGAGGTCGTCAAGGACACGCTGGCGATTGTCGGCGCGGTGGCCGTCGTCAATGCGCTGACCCAGTAAAGGTCAGCAAGGGTCAGCCAAGCAAATCCCGGATCGCGTGCAAAAAAATCCCGGCCCCGGCCGGGATTGCTGCGTCCGGGAAATCGTAATCGGGATTGTGCAACTGCGGCTGCGCCTCCCCTGAGCCCAGCCAGAACATCGCCGTTTTGGCGCCCCTGGCGAACTGCCCGAAATCCTCGGACCAGCGCTGGGGCAGCTCCTGCATCTGCACCGGACAGCCGGCCGCCGCAGCCGCTGTGCGCAGCACCTCAACCGCCTCCGGGTGGTTGCTGCAGGCGTCGAACACGTCGTCGAATTCGACCGCCAATTCCAGTCCTTCCGCCGCGCAGACCTGCTCTGCCAGCTTTGTGGCCGCAGTGATCAGCTGGCCCATGCAGGTGTCAGTCACGGTGCGCAGGGTCGCCCAGACCTCCGCCTCCCCCGGCGCGATGCCGAACGTGGCTTCGCCCAGCCGGGCGTGGGTCGGCGTGACAAGGGCAAACTCCGGCCCCAGACCGCCGCCGCTGCCCAAAGCCGCAAGCCCCGGAAGCAGTCGGGCGATGGCCCCGGCGGGCGACACCCCGTCCTGCGGCGCGGCAGCGTGAGAGGTCTTGCCAGTCAGCTTGATCCGCATTCCGCGGGAGGCGCAGTTGGCGGGGCCGGAACATATGGCAACCTGCCCCACCGCCAGACCCGGCAGATTGTGCAATGAGAACGCATAATCCGGCGCGATCTGAGGGAAGGCGGGATCGGCGATCACCGCCGCAGCGCCCTTGCCGGTCTCCTCGGCGGGCTGGAACAGCAGCACCACCCGGCCTTTGGCGGGACGGCGGGCGGAGAGGTCTTCGGCCAGCGCCGCCACCATTGCCATATGGCCGTCATGGCCGCAAAGATGGCCGCGGCCAGGGTGGGTGGAGCGGTAGGGCTGGTCCGAAAGCTCCTCAATCGGCAGCCCGTCGAGTTCACAGCGGATGACGAC
Organism: Leisingera aquaemixtae; assembly: GCF_006740765.1. GTDB lineage: Bacteria > Pseudomonadota > Alphaproteobacteria > Rhodobacterales > Rhodobacteraceae > Leisingera > Leisingera aquaemixtae. The sequence continues at coordinate 1,306,559 of NZ_CP041159.1, read as the reverse complement.
CCTGGGGCCATCCTCCCTGCCCTCATAAACCGCGGCAACGCCGTGGCCGCCCAGGCCGGTCAGCAGCTGATCGGGGTTTTGCTGGCGCAGATAGCCCGCCACCATGGCGGCGGTCTTTTCCTCGGCGCCGGACACTTCGGGGATTTGGTGCAGAGCGTGGCGCCGCCGGGTCAGCCGCGCCAGACGCTCAGGTGTCATGCCAGACCCAGCTTCTTGTTGCGCGCCTCGCGCAGGCGGGCAAAATCGTCGCCGGCGTGGTAGGAGGACCGGGTCAGCGGGGTGGCCGAGACCATCAGGAAGCCCTTGCCATAGGCGGCTTTCTCGTAGGTCTTGAATTCCTCCGGCGTCACGAACCGGTCGACTGCGTGGTGCTTGGGCGTCGGCTGCAAGTACTGTCCGATGGTCAGGAAATCGATGTTGGCGGCGCGCATGTCATCCATCACCTGTTTCACCGCCTGCGCGTCCTCGCCCAGGCCGACCATGATGCCGGATTTGGTGAAGATCGAGGGATCCAGCTCCTTCACCCGCTGCAGCAGGCGCAGGGAATGGAAATAGCGCGCGCCCGGGCGGACCTCGGGATAAAGGCCCGGCACGGTTTCCAGGTTGTGGTTGAAGACGTCAGGCTTGGCCTCCACCACAATCTCCAGCGCCTTGTCATCGCATTTGATGAAATCGGGGGTCAGGATTTCTATGGTGGTGCTGGGGCTGCGGTGGCGCACGGCGCGGATGGTCTGGGCAAAATGCTCGGCGCCGCCATCCTCCAGATCGTCGCGGTCCACCGAGGTGATCACCACGTGGTTCAGGCCCAGCTTCTGCACCGCATGGGCCACCCGGCCCGGTTCAAACGCATCCAGCGCGTCGGGGCGGCCGGTGGCGATGTTGCAGAAAGTGCAGCCGCGGGTGCAGATCTCGCCCATGATCATCATGGTGGCGTGGCCCTGGCTCCAGCATTCGCCGACGTTGGGGCAGCCCGCTTCCTCGCAGACCGTGGTCAGCTGGTTGTCGCGCATGATCTTGTGCGTTTCGGCATAGCCTTTGCCGCCCGGCGCCTTGACCCGGATCCAGCTTGGCTTCTTGGGCTGAGCGTTGTCGGGACGATGCGCCTTCTCGGGGTGGCGCTGCTCCGGGATTTTAAGGTCTCTCACGTGGGTTTCCCTTCCGGCCTCTGGCTTTCTTGCGGGTGTATCATAGCTGACTTGGCTTGGCACGGGGATATCGTCAACCCTGCCTTGCCGCCTGATCATGGCTGAGCCCCCGGATACCGGCGCCGTTTTCCTTTGCCAAAGCGCCGCATCGCCGCACATAGTCTAGCTGTGCAGGGCAATTGCCCGGGTAGACGGCACAGGTAATCAGTATGGGAGGGCGTGATGGCCAAGGAGCTGGAAAAGTTCAAGGCGGAGCACAAGAAGCTGGCGGCGGGCACACAGAAATTCACCGCGGCCGAGGGCGACAAGATCAAGAAACGCATCGGGATCTCGCTGGGCAACGCCTGGGAGGGCGAGGATTATTTCCGCGAAAGCCTGGCCAAGGCGCGCGCCGACGGGGTGACCTCCGGCAAACTGGCGGATTTCCAGAAGAACAAGCACTTCAAGGACGGCATGACCACCTGGAACAAGGCGGTGGACATTCATCAGGAAGAGGTCAGCGCGATGACCGCTTTCTGCGGCGAGGCCAAGGCGCATCTGGCCAAGATGAGCAAGCTGGCGGCGGACATCGGCAAGGATCTGAAAAAGCGGTCCAAGACCTCGGACTCCAAGAAGGACATCGAGGCGCTGCAGGACGCGCTGGACAAGGAGATGGCCGGGGTGAAAAAGGCCTCGGAATACGAAGGCAAGCTGAACGCGATGCAGAAGCTTTATGCCGCGAACTTCCAGAAGAACGTGGCCAAGATCCTGAAGGAAAAACCGGACAGCCACGACAAAAAGCTGGACGCGACCGAGCTGCCGCAACTCTTGGTGGACCGCAACCTGAAGAAATACGCCAACCAGGTCGGCCTGCTGGTCAAGGCGATCAACGCCCATTGCGGGGCAGCCATCGAAAAGGCGGGCCAGGACCTGAAGGCGGCGGTGCCGGACCTCAAGGCGGCAGCGGCGAAGTTCAAGGATCTGAAGAAGATCAACGATCAGTACCAGACCGTGCAGAAGAAGTTCCCGCGCGCCATTGAGGATTCAAAGGACAAGAAGAAGCTGCTGGCGACGCTGAAGAAGTTCAATGACCTCACCGCCGCCGCCGAGCGCAAGCTGCGCGGCACCACGGTGACGATCAAGAAAGCTGCGGCCTAGCGCCGCGCCCGCCTGCGGATAAGGCATTGCGGCGGCGGGAAACTGCCGCGATCAGCGCCTTGAAAGGCGCATCTGCGCCGCATGCCGCGGTGCAGAAACATAAGCTGCATCCTGGAGTCATGGACGTGTTGATACCGGCTTAGAATCGTTTTAAGTCTGCGCGCCGAACGAGCATGAACCTTCAGGAGATTCAGAGATGAAAGCTGGCGTTAAGCTGCCCGACGTGACCTTCCGCACCCGTGTCCGTGACGAGTCGATCGAGGGCCCGAACCCGTTCCGCTGGGAAGACAAGACCACTGCCGACTATTTCGCAGGCAAGCGCGTTGTGCTGTTCTCGCTGCCGGGCGCCTTCACCCCGACCTGCTCCACCTACCAGCTGCCGGGCTTTGAAAAAGGCTTTGCCGACTTCCAGGCCGAAGGCATCGACGCGATCTACTGCATGTCGGTGAACGACAGCTTTGTGATGAACGCCTGGGCGCGCGCTCAGGAACTGCAGAACGTGGAAGTGATCCCGGACGGCTCCGGCGAATTCACCCGCAAGATGGGCATGCTGGTCGCCAAGGACAACCTGGGCTTCGGCAACCGCTCCTGGCGTTATGCCGCCATCATCAACGATGGCGTGGTCGAGGCATGGTTCGAAGAGCCGGGCCTGTCCGACAACCACGGCGAAGATCCCTATGGCGTCTCCTCCCCGGAGACCGTGCTGAAGCACCTGAAAGAAGCCAAGGCAGAAGTCGCGGCCTGAGCCGTCTCTTCAAGCTGAACACCAGGCCCGGCGGATGCGCCGGGCCTTTTGTTTTTGGTGCTGCCGGCATTGGAAAATTTTTGACCTGCGGCCGCATCGCGTTCACTGTCCGGCAGCCAAGTGCAGGACACAGGCCCCCGTCGCCGCAGAGGAGTAGAAGATGACGCGCAAGCAAACCGGAACCGTCAAGGAAACTGTTGTTGCCAGCTGGGATAATAGCCGCAACTACATGATGGCCGAGGATGAATTCACCGGGATCGTGGTCGGCAAAGAAGCCACGGGGTCGGAATACGTGATCACCAACGGCGTGGTTGCGCCGGGTGCGGTCATCCCGGAGCATTTCCACAAATGGGAAGACCAGACGTTTCACGTCATCGAGGGGCAGCTTGAAGCCAGGATCGGCGGCGAGACCCATACGCTCGGCCCAGGCGGCAGCGTCCACTGCCCGCGCGGCGTGCCGCATTTCATGAGGAATACCGGCCAGTCGCAAGCGAAGCTCATCAGCTATATCTTCCCCGGCGACTGGGCCGAGGAATTCATGGCTGAAACCTCGCGGCAGAACATGTCCGGCGCGCGGGATCCTGAGCTGATTGAGGAACGGTTCGGCGTCGTTTACCTGTAGGACGCTGACGCGCTGCGGCAGCGCCCCCCCTGCCGCTGACGCCGCGGTTGACCTGCCCGGCCTGCCAGCGCGGCCCTAACCGATCAGCTCTGCCTCGCAGGCGCTGCTTTCGCCGTAGTAATCCGCCAGATGCTGCAGCGCGATGCGCAGCACCACCTTGCCGGAGCGGGCCGGCCAGCCCAGGCTGCGCTCGGCGGTTTCCAGGCCTTCCAGATGGCAGCAGCAGCGCAGGGCGATGTCGCCGAGCCCCGCCCCCAGTTTCTGCAGCGCCTCCGTCATCCGCTGCTGCGCGGCGGCGCCCGCCTCGTGGCTGTTGCTGCGCAGGGCGCGGCTGCCCGGCGTGAAATAAAGCGTCTCCTGCATCAGATGGCTGCTGATCTGGGCCAGCTCGAAATCCTCGCGCAGCCGCTTGCCCGCGCGGACCATGGCGGAGGACAGGAACGGCTTGCCGTCCTTGTCCGACAGCCGCGCCAGCATCTCCAGCGGGGTTTCCGAGGTGCCATAGCGCGGTTTGCGGACAGAGCCCGGCAGGCCGCTGCCGTCCGGGGCCAGAAACGGCGCCTGCGCCTCGGCAAAGCCGCCCTCCAGCCGCGCCCTGGCCCGGTTTTCCTGGTCGGCGATGATCCGTTTCAGGGCGGTGCGGCCGGCAGGCGTTATCGCATAACGGCTGATCCGCCCCCGCCGGGAGCAGGTGATCCACCCGGTCAGCGCCAGCGCCCCGGCCAGCGGGCGGGACACGGCCACCTTCTGGCCGTCGCTGTCCTGGCCTTCCCGCACGACCACCGCCATTTCCATCCCTTCGGCGGCAGCCAGAACCGCGCCGCCGCGGCTGAGCAGGGTCAGCACGCTGGCGGCCTCGCGCTCGAACCCGGCAGTGAGGCCGCGCGCCGCGGGCTTGTCCGCAGCCGCGCCTGCCTTGGCGGCGCCGTCGGCCTGATAGCGGCCGGCAAGATAGGTCAGCACCTCGTCTATCAGCGGGTCGTCCCGCAGGGTTTCCACCCGCCGCACCTGGCGCAGGATGGTGGACGGGTGGCACCCGGCTTTGCGGGCCAGCTGCCGGATCGGGCGGCCCGCCTCCGTGTGCTGAAGATAACGGCATGTCTCAAGCGGCACCCAGCCAGGCAAGGGTGCGTGCGGTAGGTTTTGCATTTTCAGACCCCCGGTCGTCAGTCGGGCCCGCCCGCCGGCCGCGCTCACCGCGCCCGAAGGCTCCTCCACGGTCACCCGACTGGTTTTGAAAAGAAATTCAGATCAGGCGCTATTGTTTCCAGAAAATGAATAATCATCACAAAACGGACCGTTCGCCGGTAGCGCCCTCTCCGCAACACCACGATAGGTTGTGTTATAGCAGGTCCGGTACAGAGAATGAAAAAGGAGAGGACAATGCAGGATGTAGTCACCCGGGTCTCGCTGCTTCGCCGTCCGCGGATTCTGTCCAGGGCGGCCCGTCTGGGCGCCGCAAATTATTGCCGCCAGCGCGATCTGCGGCGGATCCTGGGCTATGGGACACTGCCGAAACCCGCCGCCGCGGTAATGCGGCTTCTGGATATGGAAAGCGCCCTGAATGCCGCGCGCACGGCGGGCGAAGCGGGCTATTCCCTGATCCGCCATGTGGATGTGCTGATCGCGCTGGCGGGTGAAGCGGCCTGCCTGCGCGCGGCGGGACGTCCGGGGGATGCAAAAACGGCGGCCCCTGCGGACCGCCGTTCCAGTGCGGCAGAGGGTACGCCCCCCTGCCCCTGATTTTTTCAGGCGTTTACATGAACGCGTCGGGCATCGAGGCCTTTTTCTCGGCGACGTATTCTTCCAGCGCCTGCTTGATGGCGGGATCCATGGCCGGCTGCTCGTAAGTGGCCAGCAGCTTTTCGACCCGGCTGGTGGCCAGCGCATAGGTGTCGCGGCTGCCTTCCTCTTCCCACTGCTCGAACGGCTTGTAATCCAGCAGGTCGGACTTCCAGAACGCCGACTTGAAGTTGGCCTGGGTGTGGGCGCAGCCGAGGTAGTGGCCGCCGGGGCCGACTTCGCGGATGGCTTCCATCGCCTGGCCGTTCTCGTCCACCGAGATGCCTTTGGCGAGGCCGTGCAGGGTGCCCAGCTGGTCGGCGTCCATCACGAACTTCTCGAAATCCGCAACAAGGCCGCCTTCGAGCCAGCCGCAGGAGTGCAGCATGAAGTTAACGCCGGACAGCAGGCCCATGTTGAGCGAGTTGGCGGTTTCATAAGCCGCCTGCGCATCCGGCAGCTTGGAGCCGCAGAAGGAGCCGGCCGAGCGGAACGGCACGCCCAGGCGGCGGGCCAGCTGGCCTGCGCCGTAGGTGACCAGCGACGCCTCGGGGGTGCCGAAGGTCGGCGCGCCGGAGTTCATGTCGATCGAGGACACGAAGGCGCCGAAGATCGCAGGCGCACCGGACCGGCACAGCTGGCTGTAGGCGATGCCGGCCAGAACCTCGGCCAGCACCTGGGTCAGGGTGCCCGCAACCGACACCGGCGCCATGGCGCCGCCGACGATGAACGGCGAGATGATGCAGGCCTGCATGTTCTGCGCGTAGACTTCCAGCGAGCCCATCATCACGTCGTCGAAGGTCATCGGCGAGTTGATGTTGGTCAGCGAGGTCATCACTGTGTTGTTCTGCACGAAGTCCTTGCCGAACAGGATGCCGGCCATGTCGACGGAGTCCTGGGCGCGGCTGGGTTCGGTGACAGAGCCCATGAACGGCTTGTCGCTGAGGGTCATATGCGCCATCAGCATGTCCAGGTGGCGCTTGTTCACCGGGATGTCGGTGGGCTCGCACACGGTGCCGCCGGAGTGGTGCAGCCACTTGGACATATAGGCCAACTTCACGAACTTGTTGAAGTCGTCCATGGTCGCATAGCGGCGGCCGCCATTGGCGTCGCGCACGAACGGCGGGCCGTAGACCGGCGCCAGCACCATGTTGCGGCCGCCGATGACCACCGATTTCTCGGGGTTGCGGGCATGCTGGGTGAATTCCGCAGGCGCGGTTTCGCACAGCTTGCGGGCCAGGCCGCGGGGAATGCGCACACGCTCGCCCTGCACATCCGCGCCCGCCGCGCGCCAGCGCTCCAGCGCCGCCGGGTTGTCAACGAAGTTGACGCCGACCTCTTCCAGGATGGTTTCCGCGTTGTACTCGATGATCTCCAGCGCTTCGTCGTTCAGGACTTCGAAGTTCGGGATATTGCGCTCGATGTACTTTACGGTCTCGATCTTGACACTGGTGCGTTCGGCGCGGCGGGCGGCGCCGCCGCCGGAACCGCGGGCACGACGGCGCGGGGCTGCTTCTGTCATGGTTTATCCTCACCACAGGCATTTCATTGCGAAGGGTATTATAGCCACCGCGCCGCCCCGCGCCGCAGGATTGCGGCCATTCAAGTTGAAAAGCGACATTGGCGGGGCATTTTCCACCGCGGCAGCGGAGTTTGGCAGAGCTTGCGCGGGTTACAGGGCGCACCGCCTTGAAAAACCGGGCCGAACGCAGGCCAAGCACCAAACCCCCTTGCGGAAAATGCGTTCCTGCCCTATGGCGCGTGCATGACAGAGACATCCCATGACCGCCTTCTCATCATCGACTTTGGCAGCCAGGTCACGCAGCTGATTGCGCGCCGCCTGCGCGAGCTGAACGTCTATTGCGAAATCCACCCCTATCAGAATGTCACCATGGACTTTGTGCGCGAGCTGGCGCCCAAGGCGGTGATCTTCTCGGGCGGACCGGACAGCGTGACCCGCGAGGGATCGCCGCGTGTGCCGCAGGAAATCTTCGACTATGGCGTGCCGATCCTGGGCATCTGCTATGGCCAGCAGGTGATGATGCACCAGCTCGGCGGCCAGGTGGTCAGCGGCCACGGCACCGCCGAATTCGGCCGCGCCTACGTGACCCCGAGCCAGGAGCGCATCCCGCTGCTGAACGGCTGGTTCCTGGAGGAGCGCGAGCAGGTCTGGATGAGCCACGGCGACCATGTCTCCAAAATCGCGCCGGGCTTTGAGGTCTATGGCACCTCGCCCAACGCGCCCTTTGCGATCACCGCCGATCTGGAGCGCAACTTCTTTGCGGTGCAGTTCCACCCCGAGGTGCACCACACCCCGAACGGCAAGACGCTGTATGAGAACTTCGTCAAAATCGCGGGCTTCACCGGCGACTGGACCATGGGCGCCTACAAGGACGAAGCGATCCGCCTGATCCGCGAGCAGGTCGGCGACAAGAAGGTGATCTGCGGCCTGTCCGGCGGCGTCGATTCCTCGGTGGCGGCGGTGCTGATCCACGAGGCGATCGGCGACCAGCTGACCTGCGTCTTTGTCGACCATGGCCTTCTGCGCAAGAACGAGGCGCAAGAAGTCGTGAAGATGTTCCGCGACAACTACAACATCCAGCTGATCCACGCCGACGAAAGCGAGCTGTTCCTGGGCGAGCTGGAAGGCCAGTCGGACCCGGAAACCAAGCGCAAGATCATCGGCAAGCTGTTCATCGACGTGTTCCAGAAACACGCCGACACCATCGACGGCGCCGAGTTTCTGGCGCAGGGCACGCTCTACCCGGATGTGATTGAATCGGTCTCCTTCTCGGGCGGGCCGTCTGTCACCATCAAGTCGCACCACAACGTGGGCGGCCTGCCGGAGAAGATGGGCCTCAAGCTGGTGGAACCGCTGCGCGAGCTGTTCAAGGACGAGGTGCGCGCCCTGGGCCATGAGCTGGGCCTGCCCGCGAGCTTCATCGGCCGCCACCCCTTCCCGGGGCCGGGCCTGGCGATCCGCTGCCCGGGCGAGATCACCCGCGAGAAGCTGGACATCCTGCGCGAGGCGGATGCCGTCTATATCGACCAGATCCGCAAGCACGGACTTTATGATGAGATCTGGCAGGCGTTTGTGGCGATCCTGCCGGTGCGCACCGTCGGCGTGATGGGCGACGGCCGCACCTACGACTATGCCTGCGCCCTGCGCGCGGTGACCTCGGTGGACGGCATGACCGCGGATTACTACCCGTTCACCCACGAGTTCCTGGGCGAAACCGCCACCCGGATCATCAACGAGGTGAAGGGCATCAACCGCTGCACCTACGACATCACCTCGAAGCCTCCGGGCACCATCGAGTGGGAATGATACGGGCTTGCATGGCTTGTGAAGCAGGCGTGAAACCGCTCCTGTTTTAAAGAACGTTTAAACAATTTGCGCCATCCTGAGCGGAACACCTGGCCGCCGGTCCGAAGCCGGCGGTCATCTGCTTTAAGGCAAATGGAGGCGCAAAATGCCCGTGATCAAATACAAAGACGTGCTGCTGCACTTCGCCCATATTCCAAAGTGCGGCGGCACATCCATCGAACGGTATGTCCAGGGCCTGAACGGCGTCAGCCTGGCGTTCCTCGACGAACAGTATGTGATCAGCCCGCCTCAGCAGAGGCACTGGAACATCTCTTCGCCTCAGCACATTGACGGGGAATCCCTTTCGCGGCTGTTTCCCAAGGATTTCTTCACTGCGTTTTTCACCATTGTGCGCCACCCCATCGCCCGTCTTGAAAGCGCTTATAAATTCCAGCGGCTGGTCGAGCGCCGGATCGGCAGCGACGAGACCCTGGACCAGTTCGTCAAGACCACCCTGCTGGAGAATGTCCTGACCAAGGGCTGGATGGACGGCCATTTCTTCCCGCAATCGGGTTTCTTTTATCCCGGTGCCAACTATCAGGTTTTCAAGCTTGAGGAGAACGGCGCGGAAAAGGCCAAGGCCTTCATCGATGCGGCGCTGTTCGGCAACCCTGCCAGCCACCCGATGACACACAGCAATCACCTGCGTCTGCCTGAAGGGTTCGACCGCGGCGATCTGGCGCTGAGCGACGAGGGCCTGGCCATTGCAGAGAAACTCTATGGCATGGATTTCGACAATTTCCAGTATCAGCGGCCGTCTGCCGCACAGCAGCTGCCCGAAGCAGTTGCCAGCTAACGGTTGGTCGGCTGCGCCATGACACAGAAATACAGTATTTGCCTGGTCGAGCCTCAGAATTACGTCCATTCGGGCGCATTCTACGAGATTGCCGACGTGCTGCTCTACGCATTGCGCGACCTCGGCCACGAGGCGGCATTGCGGAAAAATGGTATCGACCCTTCCGCCCGCAATATCGTGATTGGCGTACACCTTCTGAACCCCGCGATGGCCGCGCAGATGCCGCCCGGCACCACTATCCTCAACACCGAGCAGCTGGGGGCAACACCCGGCAGCTGGAACCAGAATATTCTGCAGTGGTTTTCTCACGATTTCACGCTGTGGGACTACAGCGATGCAAATGTCGGCTACCTCAAAGACTTCGGCGTGAAGCGCGTGGAGAAACTCCAGCTGGGCTTTCAGAAGGAGCTGTGCCGGATTCCCCAGCAGGATGAGCACGATGTCGATGTTTTGTTCTATGGCTGCATAAACCAGCGGCGCAAGCACGTGCTTGAAGATCTCATCTCCCGCGGCCTGCGGGTGAAGGTGCTGTCCGGCATTTACGGAGCGGCCCGGGATGCCTGGATCGCCCGTTCGCGGATCGTGCTGAATCTTCACTACTATGACACGCAGATTTTCGAGATCGTGCGTACCTTCTATCTGATGACAAACGGCGTGCCCGTTGCTGCCGAGGTGAACCCCACGACCCGGATTGATGACTGCTACCGCGAAGGGCTGCTGTGCAGCCCTTACGAAAACCTTGCTGAAAGCATTGCCGCGGTTCTGCAGGACGAGGCGCGGCTGGCCCGGCTGGGCATCAAGGCAAAGGAAACGATAGAGCGTCATCCCCAGGCGGTGCTGCTGCGGGAAATCCTCTAAGCTGCCGGGACACCCGGGCGCAATTCCCCTTGACGCCGGCGCCGGATGGCGACTTCCTCGGCGCCGGGAGGACTGCCATGCAAAACCCGGACTCGCTCACCGCCGCCCTGTGGATGATTGGCGCCATCGTCTCCTTTTCCGCCATGGCCATCGCGGGCCGCGAGGCCGGGCTGACGCTGGACACCTTCGAGATCATGACCTACCGCAGCATGGTCGGGCTGCTGATCGTGGCCGCGGTGCTGACGGCCACCGGACGCTGGCATCAGGTGCGGCGGGACCGGCTGGGCGTGCATCTCCTGCGCAACACGGTCCATTTCACCGGCCAGAACCTGTGGTTCCTGGCGGTGACGCTGGTGCCGCTGGCGCAGGTTTTCGCGCTGGAGTTCACCTCGCCCCTTTGGGTCATCATCCTGTCGCCGCTCTTGCTGGGCGAGACCCTGACCCGGCGGCGGATGCTGGCCGTTGGCCTGGGCTTTGCCGGCATCCTGATCGTTGCCCGCCCCAGTCCGGACACCGTGAACCTGGGCCTCGCCGCGGCGGCCGGCTGCGCGATCTTCTTTGCCCTCACCGCGATCCTGACCAAACGGCTGACCCGGCACGAGACGACCGCCTCGATCCTGTTGTGGCTGACGGCGATGCAACTTGTGATGGGTCTGCTGGCAGCCGGATGGGACGGCGACATGGCGCTGCCGGATTCCTCCACCCTGCCCTGGCTGGTGCTGATCGGCATTGCCGGGCTCACCGCGCATTTCTGCCTGACCACCGCCCTGTCGCTGGCCCCCGCCAGCGTCGTGGTGCCGATCGATTTCGCCCGCCTGCCCGCAATCGCGATCCTGGGCATGGTGATCTACGGCGAGGCGCTGGATGCCTGGGTGCTGAGCGGCGCTGCCATCATCTGCATCGCGAATTACCTCAACATTGTTGCCGGAAATCCCGTCAGGTCCGCCCGCAACTGAAGGTTTCACGCTAGTTGCCGCTTGGTTACGGTTGATCTGCGGATTTCTGCCCTATTACCTTCGCGTAAAGCGGTCCGCTCAGGCCGCTACCAAGGGAGGAACAATGAAACGCTATCTTGCAACAACCGCCGCTCTGGCGCTGGTGTCCGGGCCTGCCATGGCCAGCGGCCTTGACCGCACCGGCCAGCCGATTGGGATTATCTTTGAAGAAGGCAACTACGCCGAATTCTCCTTCGCGACCACATCCGTGGACCTGTCGGGCAATGACCGCGCCACTCGTAGCGATGGCACCCCGCTTAACCCGTTTCAATCCGCCACCGGCGATGTCGGCGAACGGTTCAACATGTTCGGTGCGGGCTATAAGCGGGACCTCAACGAACAGCTGTCCTTCGCCCTGATCTTCGATCAGCCCTGGGGTGTGGACGTGAACTACCCGACCACCGGCTCTTTGCTGCTTGGCGGGACCACCGCGCAGGCGGACTCCAATGCGATCACCGCCCTCTTGCGCTACAAATTCAATGAGCGTTTCAGCGTTCATGGCGGTATCCGCTATCAGGAGATTGATGGCGAAATCAATCTGGCCGGTCTCGCCTATAGCGCCATTCCCGGCGGCACTTACAACGTGAATGTCAATAAGGACGGCGCTTTTGGCTGGGTGGCCGGCGTAGCCTATGAGATCCCGGAGATCGCTCTGCGCGCAGCGCTCACCTACAGCTCTGAAATCGAGCATGATTTCGACCTGAACGAGACTTTTGCCGGGGCCCCTGTCCTGAACGCTAACACTTCCACAACGACCAAAACACCGCAGTCAGTAAACCTGGACTTCCAGACCGGCATCGCAGCAGACACGCTGCTGTTCGGCGGCATCCGCTGGGCTGAACACAGCGTGACAGACCTTGTTCCCGCGCGATTGGGCCGTGACCTGATCGACCTGGACGATTCCTTTACCTACACGCTGGGGATCGGCCGCAGCTTCAACGAGAACTGGTCCGGGTCGCTGGCGTTTATCTATGCGGATGTGGACGGCGACGATCTGGTGTCGCCGCTGGCGCCGACCCACGGGTATGAGGCGATCCGGCTTGGCGTGCGCTATAAGCAGGACAACATGACCATTTCTGCCGGCATCCGCTATACCCAGCTGGGCGACGCGGTCGCTTCTCCCGGCGGCAACCCGGTCACCAACTTCCAAGACAACGATGCTGTCAGCTTTGGCCTGAAGGTCGGCTACAACTTCTGATCCGCTGGCAGGCTTCCGCCTGAACAGAGACAGCTTACACCCCGCCCTTTCAGGGCGGGGTTTTCTTTTGCCGCAAGAAACGGGTCGCTTGGCGTCCGCCCGCACGCTAGCTGAGGTGCATGAGCCCGCAAAAGACCATATCCCCCCGCGCCTGGGCCGAGCTGATCCTGCTCGGCGCGGTCTGGGGCGGATCGTTTCTGTCGATCCGCATCGCCCTGGATGAAATCCCCGTTGTGACCCTGGTGCTGCACCGCTGCGGCTGGGCGGCGCTGGTCCTGTGGGCCGCCGTACTGCTGATGCGGCTGCCGGTGCCAAGGGCGCCGCGGGTCTGGGCGGCGTTCCTGGTGATGGGGCTGCTCAATAACGTGATTCCCTTCGGGCTGATGGCCTGGGGGCAGCTGCATATCGAAACCGGCCTCACCTCGATCCTGAATGCGGCGACGGCCGTGTTCGGGGTGATCGTGGCGGCCCTGGCCTTTGCCGATGAGCGGCTGACGGCGCGCAAGGCGCTGGGGGTCGCCCTTGGCTTCCTGGGCGTGGCCACGGCCATCGGGCTGGAGCAATTTGCCGCCTTTGACATCCGCAGCACGGCGCAGCTGGCGGTGCTGGCGGGCACGGTATCCTATGCCTTTGCCAGCGCCTGGGCGCGGCTGCACCTGTCGGGCCTGCCGCCGCAGGTGGCGGCGGCGGGGATGCTCACGGGGTCAACCCTGTGCCTGGCACCGGCTGCGCTGCTGATTGACGGGCCTCCGGTGCTGGCGCTGGAAACGGACACATGGATGTCCATCGCCTATTTCTCGCTGATCGCCACTGCCGGGGCCTATCTGCTCTATTACCGGGTGCTGGGGCTGGCGGGCAGCGGCAACCTGATGCTGGTCACGCTGATCATCCCGCCGGTCGCCATCGTGCTGGGCGCCGCGGTGCTGGGCGAAGCGCTGAAACCGCAGGCCTATGCCGGTTTTGCCCTGCTGGCGGCGGGGCTGCTGATCCTGAACGGCAAGCCCCGGTTGCGGCGCAAGCGCGCACGGAATTGACCCAGCCCGCGCAGAGGATTAGCAAGGCCTGAAACCTTCAGGGACCACATAATCAATGCTCTACTCTTCCGCACAGGACTGGCGCGCGGCGCCGAACAAACGGGTGCTGTTCTTTGGCATGTCCGGGCTTGGCAAAACCTATGTCAGCAATGTACTGCGCGGGGCCGGCAGCTGGTTCCATTACTCCGTCGATTACCGCATCGGCACCCGCTACATGGGCGAATACATCGCCGACAACGCCAAGGCCGAGGCGATGAAAGTGCCGTTCCTGCGGGAGCTGCTGCTGTCGGATTCGATCTTCATCGGCTCCAACATCACCTTTGAAAACCTGACACCGGTCGCGGCTTATCTGGGCAAGCCGGGCGATGTGGCCAAGGGCGGGCTGCCGATCGCGGAATACAAGCGGCGGCAGGAGCAGTTCCGGGTCGCGGAGATCCGCGCGCTGCTGGACACCGAATATTTCGAAGACCGCGCGCAGCAGCTTTATGGCTATCCGAACTTCATCTGCGATACCGGCGGGTCGATCTGCGAATGGGTGGATGTGGACGATCCCCAGGACCAGATCATGTCCGAGCTCAGCAAGCACACGCTGATGGTCTGGATCAAGGGCGACGAGGCGCATACCGAGGAGCTGGTGCGCCGGTTCGACCGCGCCCCCAAGCCGATGTCCTATCAGCCGCAGTTCCTGGACCGTGTCTGGCAAGAGTATCTCAAGGAAAATGGCATAGCTGAGGGCGATGTGGACCCCGATGCCTTTATCCGCTGGACCTATGCCCAGGCGCTGGCGCACCGCCAGCCGCGCTATCAGGCGATGGCGGACAATTGGGGCATCACTGTCACCGCCGACCAGATCTCAGCCGTCAAGGATGAGGCCGGTTTCGTGGATTTGATCGCCTCCGCCCTTGAGGCCCGCAGCTAAGCCGCCTATTTCTCAGCTTCCGCTATATCGTACACCCTTCCGCAAATCAGGACAGTGACATGCCCATCAAGATCCCAGCAGACCTCCCCGCCTATGACGTTCTGACGAACGAAGGCGTGATGGTCATGTCGCCGGATCAGGCGGCGCGCCAGGATATCCGGGCGCTTCGCATCGGGCTGTTGAACCTGATGCCCAAGAAGATCCAGACCGAGAACCAGTTTGCCCGGCTGATCGGCGCCACGCCGCTGCAGATCGAGCTGAGCCTGATCCGGATGACCGAGCATCAGACCAAGAACACCGCGGCTGAGCATATGGAGGAGTTCTATCACTCCTTCCAGGACGTGAAGCACGAGAAGTTTGACGGGCTGATCATCACCGGCGCCCCGATCGAGCATCTGGAGTTCCCGGAAGTCACCTATTGGGACGAGATGCAGGAGGTGTTCGAGTGGACTCAGACCAACGTGCATTCGACCTTTGGCGTCTGCTGGGGCGGCATGGCGATGATCAACCATTTCCATGGCGTCAGAAAGCACATGCTGGACCACAAGGCGTTCGGCTGCTTCCGGCACCGGAACCTGGCGCCGGCCTCGCCGTACCTGCGCGGGTTTTCGGATGATTTCGTGATCCCGGTCAGCCGCTGGACCGAAATGAAACAGGCAGAGATCGACGCGGCCCCGGGGCTGCGCACCCTCTTGGGCAGCGATCAGGTCGGCCCCTGCCTGGTTGAGGACAAGGCGCACCGGGCGCTCTATATCTTCAACCATTTCGAATACGACAGTGATACGCTGAAGCAGGAATACGACCGCGACGTGGCCAATGGCACCCCGATCAACGTGCCGGACAACTACTATCCGAACGATGATCCCAGCCAGCAGCCGCAGAACCGCTGGCGCAGCCACGCGCATCTTCTGTATGGCAACTGGATCAATGAGATCTACCAGACCACGCCATATGAGCTGGATCAGATCGGCCGGTAGGATGCTGGTTTATCTGAGCCTCGCTGTTGCAACCGGCGCCGCGCTGACGGCCTGGCAGGCCGGACGGCGCGAGGCCGCCGCCGAGGCCAGCCACCCGCCGCAGGGTCAGGTGCTGGTGGTCGGGCGCCACCGGGTGCATGTGGTGGAGATGGGCCAGCCCAAGGGCAGCGCGCCGGACCTGGTGCTGATCCACGGCTCCAGCGGCAATACCCGGGACATGACCTTCCGGCTGGCGCCGGCGCTGGCAAGGGATTTCCGCATCCTGGTGTTCGACCGCCCGGGCCTGGGCTATTCCGACCGCCTGAACAGCAGCGGCGCAACGATCCGGCAGCAGGCGGACCTGCTGCGCCAGGCCGCGTCGCAGCTGGGCGCGCAGCAGCCTGTGGTGCTGGGGCAAAGCTATGGCGGTGCGGTGGCGCTGGCCTGGGCGGTCGACCACCCGGAGGCGCTGGCGGCGCTGGTGTCCGTTGCAGGCGTGTCGCACCCGTGGGACACGCCGCTGGACACGTTTTACAAGGTGACGTCGTCGCGGATCGGCAGCGCCCTCGCGATCCCGGCCCTGACCGCGTTTGTGTCCCGCGCCACCGTCATGGGCACGCTGGACGCGGTGTTTGCGCCGCAGCCGGTGCCGGAAGGCTATGCCGAGCATTTCGGCATCGGCCTGACGCTGCGGCGCAATTCGCTGCGGGCCAATGCCCGGCAGCGCGCCAACCTGCTGTCCGAGGTGAAGGCGCTGGCACCGCTTTACAGCCGGATCGGGGTGCCTGTCGAAATCGTCCACGGCACTGCGGATGACACCGTCAGCCCCAATATCCACGCGCGCCAGCTGGTGCGGGACGTCCCGAGTGCCGCCCTGACGCTGCTGGAGGGGATCGGCCACATGCCGCACCACGTGGCAACCGATGAAGTTGCCGCCGCGGTGCTGCGCGCTGCCGCCCGGGCAGATTTGCGTTAAGGCGATTCACATTCCATACTGCATCCCCATATAAGGTGTTGGGGACAGAAGGGTTTTGCATATGACGCTGCCATTTGACGGGGCCATCAGCCGCTACTACCAGACCGGCGCGCCGGAGGAGATCCGCAAGGCGATCCAGACCGCGGACAAGGACGAAATCATCACCCCCAGCTATCCGCACCGGGAGCGGATGGCGCGCAAGACCTACGAGACGGAGCTGGAGGCGCTGCAGATCGAACTGGTCAAGCTGCAGGCCTGGGTCAAGGCCAGCGGCGCGCGCATCGCCATTGTGCTGGAGGGCCGCGATGCTGCCGGCAAGGGCGGCACCATCAAACGCTTCCGCGAAAACCTGAACCCGCGCGGCGCCCGGGTTGTGGCGCTGTCCAAACCCAGCGAAGAAGAGCAGAGCCAGTGGTACTTTCAGCGCTACATCCAGCATTTGCCGTCGGGCGGCGAGATCGTGTTCTTCGACCGCAGCTGGTACAACCGCGGCGTGGTGGAAAAGGTGTTCGGTTTTTGCACCGATGACCAGCGCGAGCGGTTCTTTCACCAGGTGAAGGGGTTTGAGCAGGCGCTGGTGGAGGACGGCGTCAAGCTGTTCAAGTTCTGGCTCAACGTCGGCCGGGCGGAACAGCTGCGCCGGTTCCTGAAGCGGGAATCCGACCCTCTGAAGCAGTGGAAGCTGAGCCCGATCGACGTCAAGGGGCTGGAGAAATGGGACGCCTACACGGACGCGATCTCCGAGACGCTCGCGCGCAGCCATTGCCCCGAGGCCCCCTGGACCATCGTGCGCTCCGACGGCAAGCGGCGGGCGCGGCTGGCGGCGATCCGGGCCGTGCTGTGCGGCATTGACTATGACAACAAGGACGCCAAGGCCATCGGCGCCCTGGACACGGAAATTTGCGGAGGCCCGGACATCTGGGATGCCTAAACGCGGTTATCATCACGGCAACCTGCGCCAGGCGCTGGTCGAAGCCGCCCTGCAGCTGATCGAGGCCAAGGGCCCGACCGGCTTCACCCTGTCGGAGGCCGCCAAAACGGCGGGTGTCACCCCGGCCGCGGTTTATCGCCATTTCGAAGGGCGCGAAGACCTGATCGCCGAGGCCGCGCGCCAGGGCTACATCATGTTTGCCGACCTGATGCAGCACGCCTATGACAAGTACCAGCCCTCGGCGCTGGCCGCGTTCGAGGCGACGGGCCGGGCTTATCTGGCCTTTGCGCGCAAGCATCCGGGCCATTACATCGCCATGTTCGAAAGCGGTGTGTCAGTGAACCGCACGCCGGAGCTGGCCGATGCCGCCGCCCGCGCGCGGCAGATCCTGGAACGCGCCGCGGCGGACCTGAGCCAGCACATCCCCGAACACAAACGCCCGCCGGCCTCGATGTTCTCGGCGCATGTTCTGGCGATGAGCCACGGGGTGGTGGAGCTTTATGCCCGCAACTCTCCCGGCGCCACCTCTCCGTTTCCGCCCGAGGATCTGCTGGAAAGCGGCATTGGCATCTATTTACGCGGGCTGGGTCTGATAGAGCCGGACAGCTAGAACGGACAGTTAGTACCGGCTGGCGGGCTGCGGCGCGCTCAGCTCGTCACCGACATTGATCAGATGGACCTCGCCGATGCCCTTGATGTCTTCGGGGCCGATGTCGGTGACGCGGAACTCCTCCGACAGTGCGGCCTTCATCTCTTCGGGGGCGACGATTTTCATCGGATTGGCAAAGACTTGCAGGCGGGACGCCAGGTTCACCGCGGGGCCGAACACGTCGTAGACGTATTTCTGGATCCCCACCACCGAGCCGACGGCGGAGCCGGTGCCGAGCCCGATCCGCGCCTGCCATTTGTGCTGGTGGCTTTGATTGCGCCGCTCCAGATAACGCAGGAAGCGGGTGGCGCAATGGGCCACGGCGGTGGCGTGTTCGGGCATCGGTTCCGGCATCCCGGCCACCGCCAGATACGCGTCGCCAATGGTCTTGATCCGCTCGCAGCCGAATTGCTCGACGATGCGGTCGAAGGCGGTGAAGATGTCGTTCAACTCGCCCAGCGTGACCGTCGGATCGGTGCGGGAGGCGAAATCGGTGAAATTCACAAAATCCAGCATCACCACCGAGACCTTGGGATAGAGCTGCGGGGTGACGACGCCAAAGGTTTTGAACTCCTCATATACCTGCCGCGGCATCAGGTTCAGCAACAGCCGCTCCACCCGCTCCTTCTCGCGCTCCAGCTCGCGGGTGTTGCGCTCCACCATGGCGGAATAGCTGTCGATCATGCTTTCCAGTTCGCGGATGCGGGTGATGTTCTGGCATTCCACCACCAGGAGCGCCTCGTCCAGATGGCTGGCCTGCGAGATGTTGATGGCAAAGACCAGCGTGCGCCGCTTGCGCTTGATCTTCAGCTCCGCTGAATAGCGCAGCCCCTCCTCGCACAGCGGCCCCAGATCCGCGCGGTCCAGCCCGTCGATGGCATCGGTCAGCGCCGCGCCCTCGCCCGGCGTGCCGAACCATTCCGCAAAGGGCTGATTGTGAAAGACAAACCCAAGGTCAGAGGCCCGCACCACCGCCACCCCGACGCCAATCGCGCGCAGCAGCTGCTCGTTGATGGCGGCAATGCTCATGCCGCGTTCCTGGTGACGATGATGTTGCGTTTGGCCTCGATCGCGGTCAGCGTGGTGCGCACATCCGGTTCGGACAGGCCGTGCTGCTCCAGTGCCTCCTTGAGCAGGGCCGCCATTTCGTCGAAATCCTCATGGGTGATGCCAAGCGCCCTGTGCACCGCCTCCAGCCGCTCGTCGCTGAAGGCGGCCGGCCCGCCCAGGAGCGAGGAGATGAACTTGGTCTGATGGTCAATCAGCCGCGCCATGTCGACGTCGGCGAAGTAGTCGCCGATCTGATCGGACTCGAGCGCCATCTCGTAAAATGTCATCACGACTCGGCTGATGGCGCTGAACCCGCCGTATTTCTCATAGATGGTTTGCGGCATGGCAGCTGTCCTCCCAACAGGAAGCAGTCAGCCCATGTTACGCCAGTTCTGCCAAAAAGTTAACGGCCCTGGGACCTGGCCGGTCCCGGGCCGCACATCAAGCCGGTTTGCCGCGGGCAAAGCCCTGCCCGGCCTCAGGCCGCGTTTTCGTCCGCGCCTTGGTCGGTGAAGGTCACCAGATCGGCGACGATGCCCTGCAGGCCTTCGAGCAGTTCAACCGTCGGCTGCGCCGACAGCAGCGGTGCCATTTCCCGGATCAGCGGCAGCGGCAGATCCCACCAGCGCAGCTCCTGCAGTTTTTCGCAGACCGCGTCGTCAAACCGCTTGCGCACCCGCTGGGCCGGGTTGCCCGCCCAGACCTCATAGGCACCGACATCGCTGGCGACAGTGGCATTCGGTCCGATGACGGCACCATTGCCGATGGTCACACCGGCGAGCACGGTGGCATTGGCACCGATCCAGACGTCGTTGCCGATGACAACATCGCCGCCGTTCTGCCGCGGAACGTGCACCCCGGCGCCGCCCAGTTCTTCGCAGAAAACCTCGCCAAAGGGGAAGGCGGTGATCCGGTCCAGCATGGGCGAGGCATCCAGCAGGATCCGCATCCCTCTGCCGATGCTGCAGAACGCGCCAATGGACACATTGGCCCCGCCGCCCTGCTCCTGGATGTCCAGATCCTCGTAGCCATGAGTGAAGCGGCCGATGTCCAGCTGCCCGTTGCCGATCGGAGCAGTCTTGGGGTTCTCCGGTGTTACCATTATCTGTCCTGCCTTCGCTTGCTGGTCGCTCGGTTCAGGAAACAAATTAGAAAATCTTCCTAAAAGAACCCTGAAAGATTTCGGCAAAAGCGGGGAGGTTCAAAAAAACAGGCACAAAAAAAGGGCCCGCCAGCGGCGGACCCTTTCGAATTGGATATGTTCCGAATTAACGCTTCGAGAACTGGAACGAACGGCGGGCTTTGGCCTTGCCGTATTTCTTCCGTTCCACAACGCGGCTGTCGCGGGTCAGGAAGCCTGCTGCTTTCAGCGCGCCGCGCAGGGCGGGATCGTAAAGCTGCAGCGCTTTGGAAATGCCGTGCTTGACCGCACCGGCCTGACCGGACAGGCCGCCGCCCTTGACGGTGGCGTAAACGTCAAACTCGCCTTCGACGCCGGCAACCTGGAACGGCTGGCGCAGGATCATCTGCAGCACCGGACGGGCGAAGTACTTGTTGATTTCCTTGCCGTTCACCTCGACCTTGCCGGAGCCCGGCTTGATCCAGACGCGGGCAACAGCGTCTTTACGCTTGCCGGTGGCATAGGCACGGCCCAGTTCGTCACGAACCGGCTCACGCGCGATGGTTTCCTCAGCCACTGCTTCCACACCGGTTGCAGCTGCGAGCTCTTCGAGAGTGTTGATCTGATCAGCCATCGATATCAGCTCCGGGTGTTTTTCTTGTTCATGGATTTGACATCCAGAACTTCGGGGGCCTGGGCTTCGTGCGGGTGCTCGGCACCGGCATAGATACGCAGGTTGGTCATCTGCTGGCGCGCCAGGCGGTTGCCCGGCAGCATGCGCTTGACGGCCTGGAACACGACGCGCTCCGGGTGTGCACCTTCCAGGATTTCCTGTTTGGTGCGCGACTTGATGCCGCCCGGGTGGCCGGTGTGCCAGTAGAATTTTTCGTCACGCTTTTTGCCGGTCATCTGCACCTTGTCGGCGTTGATGATGATGACGTTGTCGCCCATATCCATATGCGGGGTGAACGAGGCTTTGTGCTTGCCACGCAGGCGCATGGCAACGATCGAGGCAAGACGGCCCAGAACAACGCCCTCGGCGTCGATCAGGATCCACTTCTTCTCGATATCTGCCGGAGTAGCAGAGAAGGTTTTCATGGCAGGTCAATCCTGTTTGTCGTGAAGGCAGAATCCAAAACGGTCCCGCCTGAATGCGATGGAGGGGGTTTACGGGGATCGCAATGCTGCGTCAACAGGGGTAATCAAGAATAAATCGTTGCCAAACAATGCGTTACAAATTAGGTATTATATTACCCCATAAATTCAGACGCTGATCTGCTCCGGCGGGTTGTCCAGCAGGGCACGCAGGCGCAGCATCGCCTCCTCGAAGCGCTTCAGCGGCACGTGGGCATTGACGGCGATGCGCACCGCGTGCGGGGCGCGGCCGTCGCGCAGGGCAAATTCATCCGCCGACCGGACCTGCACCCCGTTGGCCTCTGCCGCGCGGGTAAAGGCCGCCGCCCGCCAGCCCGAGGGCAGCCGCAGCCACAGGAATGGCACATCCGGGTTCCAGGTCAGGTCAAAGCCGCCCAGTGCATTGACTGCCACCCGCACATAGCGGGCCATCTCGGCGCGCACCTTGTCCACCAGTCCGGGCAGCCGTGGATCGGTCAGCAGGATGCGGACCAGATCGGCCAGCGGCTGCGCCAGCCCGAAATAACCGTATTCCGCCACCCGCCGCAGATCGGCGGCCCGCCCCTCCGGCGCCAGCGCAAAGCCGACGCGCAAGGCGGGCGTCAGGATCTTGGAGATCGAGGACACATGCCAGGCCAGTTCCGGCGCCAGCGCCCGGTAGCCCGGCGCCCGCGCCTCGCCCAGGCGGTAGCAGTCGTCTTCGACGATCTGCACGCCATGGCGGCGGGCGATCCGGACGATTTCCTTGCGCCGCTCCAAAGGCGTGTAAAGCCCGGTGGGATTGTGCACCTCGGGGCTGGTGCACAGGACGGTGGCGCCGGTCTTGCGGATCGCCAGCTCCATCGAATCCGGGCGGATACCGTGTTCGTCCATCGCCACCTCGACCACCTGGGCCCGCAGCAGCTCTGAGGCGCGGCGGAAGCCCGCATAGGTCAGATCCTCCACCATGATCACCGGCTGCGGCCCCTCCAGGATGGCTTGCAGCACCACCATCAGCCCGTTCTGGCCGCCGTGCGTCAGTACGATGTCATTTTCGGTCACGGTGCCGACCGGCGATTGCCCCACCCAGGCGGCGGCGGCCTGGCGCACCGGCAGATAGGCGTCGCGGGTCGGGTAATTCAGGAATTTCCGGGCGTCGCCCTCCGCCACCTTGTGCAGCGCCTCGCGCACCGCGGCCACCTGCCCCATGTCGGCAATCCGCGGGCTGAACAGGCTGACATGGCCGGGATCGCGCGCCTCGGCCAGATGCAGCTGCCGCGACCATACGTCATCCGGCACCGGTTTCTTCTTTTCGGCTACAAAGGTGCCGCGCCCCACCTCGGCCTCCAGCACGCCCTCATCGGTCAGAATGCTGTAGGCGCGGGCCACGGTGCCGGGCGTAATGCTCAACTGGTACGCGAGATCGCGCACCGGAGGTAACTTTGTACCGGTTTTCAAGCCACCGGTTTCGACGGCTGACCGGATTGTGTCGGCCACCATTTTGTACTTCGGCCCCTTGGCCCCTGCCAGGCTCTGCGGCCAAATTGTACCCATTACAATCCATCCTTGGACAATACTCTTACCCCTTTGTATCAGAACATCACGACAAATCAACAGGATTGTATCAACACAATACGAAGGAAGCCTCCCATGGCACAGCACACGCAAATGGCACAATCGAATATGTCCTTTCTGAACAGCCGCCCGGCCCTGCCGGTGCTGGCGCAGTGGGCTGTCCTGTTTGCCGTGCTGGTCACCAAATGGAGCCTGCGCCACCGAACCCGGTGCCAGCTGAAACACCTGAGCGACGCGCAGCTGGAGGACATCGGCGTGTCCCGTGCCGACGCTCATTATCAAGCCACTCTTCCGTTCTGGCGCCCATGATCCCCTGGGCAAAAGAACAACCTGACGGCCGGGGTTCGCCCCGGCCTTTTTTTGTCCGCCCGCCCACGCCCGGCAGAGCCGCCCGCCCATGCGTTACCAGCTATGCGGAAATTTAAGGTTGAACGAATCTTTCATGGGTCCTACATGCCCCCTCACTTTCGGCACCGATCCCAACCCCGGACCCTTATCCGGGGGGGCGCTAAGGGCCGTCTGGATTGTCATCTGCTGGAACGAAGGGGAGCGCCATGAAAGACGCCAACCTCTTCCAACTGGGGATCGGTCTGGAGACAGGCGCCCATGAGGAAGATACCGCCCGCGGTGTAACTGCCGCGAATCTTGATGCTGTTGTTGAGTCCGACCGCGAAGACCATTTCATCCGCAAGGATGGCAAGGTGTTCGCCGGCACGCATCTGATCATCGAAGTGATGAAGGGCACCGGCCTGGACTGCGAAGAGCGCATCCAGAACGCCTTCCGCAAATGTGTCGAGGTCTGCGGCGCCACCCTGCTGCACATCCACACCCACAAGTTCTCGCCTCAGGGCGTCTCGGGCGTTGCGGTGCTGGCGGAAAGCCACATCTCTGTCCACACCTGGCCGGAAATCGGCTATGGCGCGTTTGACGTGTTCATGTGCGGCGACGCCGAGCCGTGGAAAGCCGTCGGCGTGCTGAAAGAGGCGTTCAACACCGACATGGTGGAAGTGCGCGAACTGCTGCGCGGGGAGGAGCTGATCGCCAAGGAGGTCGCGGCATGAGCGATGCCGCGAAGAAGGAGTGGGTCACCGAGAGCCTGCACGCGCATTACGCCCAGCGTTTGCGCGTGGACGAGATGCTCTATGACAGCAACACCGAGCACCAGCGCCTGAAAGTGTTCCAGAACGGCCAGTTCGGCCGCATCCTGACGCTGGACGACGTGGTGCAGACCACCGAAGGCGACAACTTCATCTACCACGAAATGCTGACCCATGTGCCGATCCTGGCGCATGGCAATGCAAAGCGCGTGCTGATCATCGGCGGCGGCGACGGCGGCATGGCCCGCGAGGCGCTGCGCCACACCTCGGTCGAGCATGTCACCATGGTGGAGATCGACGGCGGCGTGGTGGATTTCTCGAAAGAGTATCTGCCGATGCTGAGCGATGGCGCTTTTGACGACCCGCGCCTCAATCTGGTGATCAACGACGGTGCGCTCTTCATGAAAGAGAACACCGAGAAGTTCGACGTGATCATCGTCGATTCGACCGACCCGATCGGCCCCGGTGAAGTTCTGTTCACCGACACGTTCTATGGACACGCGGCGCGCTCGCTGACGGAGGACGGAATCATCGTTACCCAGAACGGCGTGCCGTTCATGCAGGGCGAGGAGCTGACCGGCACCCTGCGGGCGTTTCAGGCGCTGTTTGCCGACGCCTCGTGCTATCTGGCGACCGTGCCGACCTATGCCGGCGGGCCGATGGCCTTTGGCTGGGGCAGCCGCTCGGACAAGGCGCGCAACGTGAGCCTTGAAGAGCTGGAGGCGCGTTTTGCCGCCGCCGGGATCGACACCGGGTATTACAACCCGGAGGTTCACAAGGCCGCGTTCGCCTTGCCGAACTACGTGAAGAAACTTTTCCCCTAAGCGGGCGGCACAAGGGGGCTTCGGCCCCCTTTTTCATGGCTGAAGCACCTGTCCTGCCCAAGCGCCCCGCGCTCGCGCCTAGCCTGCCCTCCGGGCTGGACGGCCCCGCCCCTAACGTAGCCGGCCCTAACGTTGCGCGCCAATCCCCCTTGGCCTGACTGCCAGTCTTTGCTAGGCGCGGCAGGATCTTACTCACAAGTGGCAGGCCAAATGCAGCGCGACCCCATCCTTGTTGTTGACCGCGAAACCGGCGAGACCTTCGAAGAGGTTGTGCTGGGCGAGAAATGGATCCGCTGGGCCTATCAGACCGCCAGCGCCAGGCCGGTGGAGAAACTGCTGTTCCGCTCCGCGCTCATCAGCCGGCTGATGGGTGCCTGGTTCGACTCGCGGTTTTCCAGGGGGAAGATTGCCAAGGTTGTCGAGGATCTGTCGATCGACATGTCGGAGGCCACGGCGCCTGCGGACAGCTACGGCTGTTTCAACGACTTCTTCGTGCGCCACCTGAAACCCGAAGCCCGTCCCTTCAGCGATGATCCGGCGGACATCGTCTCCCCCGCGGACGGGCGCGTGCTGGTGTTTCCGGAACTGGCGGAGGATGTCTTTGTCCCGGTCAAGGGCCATCCGATGTCGGTCCGCACCATGCTGCCGGGCATTGCCGAGCGTTTCACCGGCGGCGCGCTGGCGATTGTGCGGCTGTGCCCGGCGGATTATCACCGCTACCACTTCCCGGCGGCGGGGCGCATCACAGCGGCGCAGGACATTCCCGGCGCGCTGCATTCGGTCAACCCGATTGCGCTGGGGGCCGGGCCGGATGTGTTTGGCGAGAACAAGCGCAGCTGGACCCTGGTCGAGACCAAAAACTTCGGCAGCTACTGCTTTGTCGAGGTCGGCGCCTTTGGCGTCGGCGCCATCGTCAACACCCGCACGACAGGCGCGGTGCAGAAGATGGACGAAAAGGGCTACTTCAAGTTCGGCGGCTCCACCGTGGTGGTGGTGTTCGAACCGGGCAGGATCCGCTTTGCCGAAGACCTCGCGGCCAACAGCGCCAAGGGCCGGGAGACGCTGGTCAAGGTCGGCCAGCCGCTTGCCACCGCGCTTTAACGCTTGGGCGGGATCGAATAGGTCATGGAGGCGCGGGCGACCGGCTCCTCCATGCCTTCGGAATACATCAGCACATCCGCCACCGCCAGGACCCGGCCCAGCTTCAACAGCCGCGCCTCGGCAATCACATCCGCGCCCGCCACGGGTTTGCGCATGAAATCCAATGAGCAATTGGTGGTGACGGCCAGCGCCTCGCGCCCCAGCCGCGACAGGATCAGCGCATAGATCGCGCAGTCGGCCAGCGCAAACATCGACGGCCCCGACACGGTGCCGCCCGGCCGCAGGTGACGCTCCGCGGTCAGCAGGCGCATCCGCAGGCCGTGCTCATCCAATGCATCAATGGCAAAGTCGTCCTTCACCTGCGGAAAGATCTCATGCAGGTAGTCCGTCAGACCTGCGACATCAAATGCCAGTGCCATGCTTTTCCTTTCCCTTCGCGCTGACTAGAGTTGGCGCAACCCTTGGGAGGAGAGCAAGATGGCAATTCTGGAACGTTGCGACACGGGGAATATCGCCCGGCTGACCCTGAACACACCGGAAAAGCTGAACGCGCTGTCGGACGAGATGCTGGCGGCGCTGCAGGACCAGATAGATGCCCTGCGCGAGGACAGCAGCATCAAAGTGGTGATCCTGTCCGGCGCCGGCAAAGGGTTCTGCGCGGGTCATGATATCAAGCAAATGACGGCCGGGCGCAGCTCCGAGGATGGCGGCAAGGCTTACTTCCAGGATCTGTTCGCCCGCTGCACCAGCGTGATGATGGGGCTGCAATCGCTGCCCCAGCCGGTGATTGCCCAGGTCCATGGCATCGCCACGGCGGCGGGCTGCCAGCTGGTCGCCTCCTGCGATCTTGCGGTGGCGGCGGAAGGCACCAGGTTCGGCGTCAACGGGGTGAACATCGGCCTGTTCTGCTCCACCCCGATGGTGGCGCTGTCGCGCAACATCCCGCGCAAGCAGGCGTTTGAGCTGCTGACCACGGGGGAGTTCATCGACGCCGCCCGCGCGGTGGATCTGGGGCTGGCCAACCGCGCCGTGCCGCTGGAGGAGCTGGAGGCGGAAACCGCCAAGCTGGCCGAAACCATCGCCGCAAAACTGGGGGCCGCGGTCAAGATCGGCAAGCAGGCGTTTTATGAGCAGCTGCAGATGCCGCTGGATCAGGCCTATGCCTATACCAGCGGGGTGATTGTCGAGAACCTGATGTACCGCGACACCATCGAAGGCATGGCCGCCTTCATCGAAAAACGCGCGCCGGACTGGCAGGAATAAGGTTTTCTGAAAATTTTCGGAGAACTTTAGGCTTTGTTTACCAATCGAAACCTATTGTTTCCTTAAGACGCCAGCCAACTGCCTTTCAATTCGGGCGGAAAGATGGCAAAGATTGGGCAAGGCCGGCGCACAGTCACAGGCCTGCACAATTTGGGCTGCTGCTGCGGAAGGGTCCCTCCAGCCGGTTCTCTCTCACCGGTCGATCATTCCCGCGGCGGCGGCCCCAAATTTCCCCGCCACCCGGACAATCTGATACCAGGTCGAACTGACACCAGGACAAACTGGCGTCCGAACGGCGCATGTGCGCGGTCAGCGGCGGTTCTGCCGCAGCCCCCGCGCCCAAGCCGGTTGCACAGGCCCGTCCCCTGCCCTATGTGGCGGGCATGACAGATCATTCGGCACAGACATTGCACATCGTGGGCGGCGGCATGGCCGGCTCGGAAGCGGCCTGGCAGGCGGCAAACATGGGCGTTCAGGTGGTGATCCACGAAATGCGCCCCAAGGTGGAAACCTTCGCCCACCAGACCGGCAACCTGGGCGAAATGGTGTGTTCCAATTCCTTCCGCTCCGACGATGACGAACAGAACGCGGTGGGGCTGCTGCACTGGGAAATGCGCCAGGCAAACGGCCTGATCATGACCACCGCCGATCAGCACCGCCTGCCCGCTGGCGGCGCCCTGGCGGTGGACCGCGACCCCTTTGCCGAAACCGTGACCGCCAGGCTGAAGGCGCATCCGAATGTCACTGTTTCTTATGAAGAAATCACCGAACTGCCGGCAGACGGCCACTGGATCTTTGCCACCGGCCCGCTGACCTCGCCGGAACTGGGCAAGGCCATCCAAGCCGAAACCGGAGCAGAGGCGCTGGCCTTCTTCGATGCCATCGCGCCGATTGTCTATGCGGAAAGCATCGACATGTCGCAGGCCTGGATGCAGTCGCGCTATGACAAGGGCGAAACCGAGGAAGAACGCACCGCCTACCTCAACTGCCCGATGGACAAGGACCAGTACGAGGCCTTTATCGACGCATTATTGTCAGCTGACAAAACCGAGTTCCACGAAGGTGAGACCGCGGGCTATTTCGACGGCTGCCTGCCGATCGAGGTGATGGCGGAACGCGGCCGCGAGACCCTGCGCCACGGGCCGATGAAGCCGGTGGGGCTGACCAACCCGCATCAGCCGGACGTCAAGGCCCACGCCGTGGTGCAGCTGCGTCGCGACAACGCGCTGGGAACGCTGTTCAACATCGTCGGCTTCCAGACCAAGAT
This sequence comes from Leisingera aquaemixtae, assembly GCF_006740765.1. GTDB lineage: Bacteria > Pseudomonadota > Alphaproteobacteria > Rhodobacterales > Rhodobacteraceae > Leisingera > Leisingera aquaemixtae. Next base: position 1,278,039 of record NZ_CP041159.1, on the reverse strand, counting down.
GAAATACGGCGCCCAGACCGAGGTGTTCCGGATGATCCCGGGGCTAGAGAACGCCAGCTTTGCCCGGCTTGGCGGCATCCACCGCAACACTTTCATCAACTCCCCCACCCTTCTGGACGCGCAGATGCGGCTGAAGCGGAAACCCAACATCCGTTTTGCCGGCCAGATCACCGGGGTCGAGGGCTATGTCGAAAGCGCCGCCATGGGCCTCTTGGCAGGACGGATGGCGGCGGCGGAAATCCTCGGCCAGGAGCTGCCGGAGGTGCCGCAGGACAGCGCCATGGGGGCGCTGATCCACCACATCACCGGCGGCGCCGAGGCCAAGACGTTTCAGCCGATGAACGTGAACTTCGGCCTGTTCCGCCCGGTCGACGGCCTCAAAGGCGGCCGCCGCGGCCGGAAAGACCGCTACAAGGCCTACACCGACCGCGCCAAGGCAGCCTGGCAGGCGTGGCTCAGCAACTTTTCCTAGACGCTGCGCAAAGCGCGGGTCTAGACTTGATGCATGAACGACAAATTTCTCGATAAGTCCTACGGGCTTGAGAGCCCGGAGGCGACCCGCGACCACTATGACAGGTGGGCCGCTTCCTATGATGCGGAAATCGCGGAAAACGGTTATGCAACGCCAGGGCGGATTGCCGCGGCGCTGTGGAAATACCTGCCGGACCCGGACGCGCCGGTCCTCGACTTCGGCTGCGGCACCGGCCTCTGCGGCCTGGCGCTGCGCGCGGCCGGATACAACGTGGTCGACGGGCTGGAGCCATCGCCGGAAATGCTGGCCCAGGCCCGCGCCAAAGGCGCCTACCGGCAGCTGGCGCAGCTGGATACTGCGGACAAGACGCCGGTGAAACCGGGCAGCTACCGCGCCATTGCCGGCTGCGGCCTGCTGAGCAAGGGCGCGGCACCGCCTGCCACCTTTGACGTGATCATGCGGGGGCTGGACCGCGGCGGGCTGTTTGCCTTCTCCTTCAACGACCATGCGCTGGAGGACCGCGCCTATACCGGCAAGCTGAATGACTGGCTGGACTGTTCGGCGGCACGGCTGCTATTCAAGGAATACGGCGACCACCTGCCGGGAATAAACCTGAAGTCGACTGTCTATGTGATTGAGAAAGCGTGACATTCACCACCCGTTTTGCGCCTTCGCCAACCGGACCGCTGCACCTGGGCCACGCCTATTCCGCGCTGCTGGCGCATGACATGGCCGTGGCTGCGGGCGGCCGGTTTTTGCTGCGCATCGAAGATATCGACCAGTCCCGCTCCCGCACCGCCTGGGAGGCGCAGATTTATGACGACCTGCATTGGCTGGGCCTTACTTGGCCGCAGCCGGTGATGCGCCAGTCCGAGCGGCTGCCCCGCTACCGCGCCGCGCTGGACCGGCTGACCGCCCTGGGGCTCACCTACCCTTGCCGCTGCAACCGCGCCGATATCGAGGCCGCGGCGGGCGCGCCGCAGGAAGGCGTGCCGCAGTTCGGCCCCGACGGGCGCATCTACCCCGGCACCTGCCGCAGCCGCCTGCCCGGCGAGGCTAAGGAGCGCGACGTGATCCGGCTGAACATGGAAAAGGCCGTCCAGACCGCCGAGCTGCGCAGCTTCAACGAGACCGGGCCGGCATTTGAAGGCACCCACCAGCTGGACCCTGAGCAACTGATCTCAACGGTTGGCGACATCATTCTGGTGCGCCGCAACATGGGCAGCTCCTACCACCTGTCGGTGGTGGCGGATGACGCGGACCAGGGCATCACCCATGCTGTGCGCGGTGCCGACTTGTTCGAGGCCACCCAGATTCACGTGCTGCTGCAAAGCCTGCTGGGTCTGCCCACCCCCGTCTATCACCACCACCGCCTGATCCGAGACGCACAGGGTAAGCGCCTCGCCAAACGCGACGACGCCCGCGCGATTGCAAAATACCGCGCCGAGGGCGCCACCCCGCAGGACATCCGCGGCTTAGTGGGCCTGCCCGCTTCTTCTGGCTGAAAATATCCCCGCCGGAGGCACGGCCCGTCAGGGCCGTTTCCTGAAGGAGATCAGTCCATCGGTGCCATCAGCTCAACCTCGCCGCCTTCCCGCAGCGCGGTGTAAAAACAGGTCCGGCGGTTGGTGTGGCAGGCTGCGCCGGTCTGGCGCACCAGGGCCAGCAGGCAATCCCGGTCGCAATCGACGCGCAGATCCACCAGTTCCTGCACGTGGCCCGACGTCTCCCCCTTAATCCAGAACGCCTGGCGCGAGCGCGACCAATAGGTGACCCGGCGGGTTTCCAGCGTGCGCGCCACCGCGTCCGCGTTCATCCAGGCCATCATCAGCACCTCGCCCGAGGCCTCGTCCTGTGTAATGCAGGGGATCAGGCCCGCATCGTTGTAAACCAGGCTGGCGGGATCAAAGGACGCGGCAATAGACATGGGCAAAAACCTTTTGCATCTGCTGTTCGGCTCCTTATGTATGGGGAACCACCAAGCAGGGAAAGCCCGGGAAAGCGATGTCTGGCGAATCCGATCTGATCAAGCTGTATTCTACGCGCATTCTGGCGCTGGCGGCGGATATTCCGCATCTTGGACGGCTGGACTCGCCGGATGCCACGGTCAAGAAGCGCTCCCCGCTCTGCGGCTCCACCGTCACCGTCGACATCCGCGTCGAGGACGGGCGGATCACGGATTTCGGCCAGGACGTGAAGGCTTGCGCGCTGGGACAGGCCGCGGCGGCTGTGGCCGGCGCCAATGTGATCGGCCGCTCGCTGGCCGAAGTGGAGACCGCCCGCGACCAGCTGAAGGCGATGCTGACCCAGGACGGCCCGGTGCCGCAGCCCCCCTTTGACGGGCTGGAAGTGCTGCAGCCCGCGCGCGAGTTCAAGAACCGCCACGCCTCGATCATGCTGGCGCTGGACGCCACCCTGGAAGCGATGCAGACCGCCGCCAAGGAGCAATGCGCCTGACGGCGGCGTCCTGCGCCACTGATTGTCAAAGACAGCGAACGCCACGGCCGCCCTTGCAGCTATGCAGGGGTGAATTTGCTATTGCATCCGCCCTCCAAACAAAAAACCGCCGCGCATCCGGGCAGGATGGCGGCGGCAGTTATGCTCTGCTGTGCGGGACCCGGGCGGGCCAGGGTGGATCTTGAGGCAATCCATTCGGGGATCGGAACAGGCGGTTGATCCCTTAAGCAGTCCGGGACAGGAAAGGGCCGGCCCGGCACGGCAGAGGCATTCAGGAATGGGAGGAGCAGGTCAGAGCAGGCCCGGCAGATGCAGCGCTGCCACCAGCATCACCATCAGCGAGGCCGCGCCGATGGCGTCCTGCAGCAAGGTGGAATGGGCGTTGTGAATCGTGGTTTTGATCTGTGCAATCATGGCTCGGGCCTCCTCCAGTCTGTCTTTCCGCTCTTTGGCAGTTTTGTTGCCCCTTTGTTCTCATTTTTACCGGCACCTGTAAAGAACTTTTTGAGAACATTTGCGAACAGAATGGAACATCCACGGAGAACACGCGCAGGGGCGCGGCTTAACCCACTGAAATCAAACGGATCGCCTGATCCTGCTTCATCAGCCACAACAGCACCCGCGCCGCCTTGCCGCGGGGGCTTTCCAGTTTCGGGTCGGCTGCCAGCAGCGCCCGCGCGTCGCTTTGCGCCACTTCCATCAGCCCGGCCTGCCGCTCCAGGTCGGCAATCCGGAACCGCGGCAGGCCGGATTGCGCGGTGCCGATCATGTCGCCGGCCCCGCGCATCTGCAGATCGGTCTCCGAGATCCTGAAGCCGTCCTCGGTTTCGCGCAGAACCTCCAGCCGCTTGCGCCCGCCTTCGGTCAGCGGCGGCTGATACATCAGGAGGCAGGTCGACTCGGCGCTGCCGCGCCCGACCCGGCCGCGCAGCTGGTGCAACTGGGCGAGGCCAAAGATCTCTGCCCGCTCAATCACCATGATCGAGGCATTGGGCACGTTCACCCCCACCTCGATCACCGTGGTGGCAACCAGAACCTTGGTCTTGCCCTCCTGGAAGGCCGCCATCGCGGCATCTTTCTCGGCGGGCGGCATCTGGCCGTGAACCAGACCGGCGACGCCCTCGCCCAGCACTGCGCGCAGATGCTTAAAGCGTTCCTCCGCGGCGGTCAGATCGCTCAGCTCCGACTCATCGACCAGCGGGCAGACCCAGTAACACTGCCGCCCCTCCGCAATCGCTTTGCGCAGGTGATCGACCACCTCTTGCATCCGTTCGGTGCTGATAACGGCCGTCTTGACCGGTTTGCGCCCGGGCGGTTTCTCATCCAGCACTGAAACATCCATGTCGCCGTATTGCGCCAGCGCCAGCGAGCGCGGGATCGGCGTCGCGGTCATCACCAGCACATCGGCGCCCTTGCCCTTTTCCGCCAGCTCCATCCGCTGGCGCACGCCAAAGCGGTGCTGCTCGTCGACAATCGCCAGCCGCAGGTCGCGGAATGCGACATCCTGCTG